>NZ_JBQXYA010000005.1:0-229122 GCF_052645115.1 Vreelandella sp. V005
GAAGAAAGACCGAAGAAAAGTCTTGGTGGGCTGACACCTTCAGCCTATGCCGAGCAACTGGTGATAAAACACGATAAAGTTACTTCTGACTCTAAACCTAGCTGCTACTGAAGATGGGGTGACGTCGAGAGTACCTTACCAAACTACTTGATTTTGTAATTTCAAAATCTGCAGAGGAAAGGAGTAATAAGATTGCAGCAGTTGGTCCTTGGGTGACAGCCATTGCATCATTAGTTGTAGCTGGGCTGGCAATTACATTCAAAAGCAGTTAACAAGCGGCAGCAGTCGGAGGCATTTAAATCCGGCTTCGCTTCGCTCCACCGAATTAAAATACGCTGCTGTGCCGAGCGTTAGCTGGGAGGTCCATGTGCTAGATGAGTTTCGAGTGTGGGTCCCGCTAGTTAAGGACTCCACGTTAGCGCTGGCAGCCGTCGCAACGGCATTCGTTGCCATCTCCGGTTTGCGCACCTGGAAGCGGGAGTTGGCTGGCAAAGAACACTTCACCGCTGCGAAGGAACTGGTCAGGTCTAGTCATCGTATTTGGCGAGAATGTGGCCGCCTTAGGTCGCCGCTATCCCCACGGGAGCAGAAAGTATTTTCGGCTGAAGATATACGGAACACCACGGCTGCCGAACGTTGGCGAATTGCGGATTGGGAAGCTTACTATAAGCGTCTTGATGACTTCGAGAAGGTATCCGACGAATACCTTGCAGCGCTCCTGTCGGCACGAGTTCTTCTCGGATCGAAAGTCTATAAGGCATTTCTGCCGTTCAACTACCTGACAATCGATCTGATCAACCTTGTTAACGAGTACCTTGATCTGCTTCAGCCCAAGGATGGAGCGCCGCTTCCTGACGACCCAGAGGTTATTGAAGCAAAAAAGCGTATTTCCTTGCCGCCGGGCAAAGATGACGAACTCTCCAGAAAAATCGCGGATGCAAGAGAGGATGGAGAGAAGGCCCTGCTTCCGTACCTTGCCCGCTCAAGCATTCGCGGCTGAGCTTTCACGTTAGGCAACACCATGATAAAACACCCTAAATTTGCTACCCACTACTATTTAACTGAGATTGGTCCGTTTCGGAGACTCTCCGAACTTCCGGCGGGCTCTGAAGATCCCGTCTTCCTAGATCTTCTGACGCGCCATCAGCGTGAATCTGGCTATCGACGGCGCTACGGCAGCAACTATATTGAAGTCCGAAGAGAGGTCGAAGCTAGGTTGCGTGAACTCTTCGTTGCACGAGGGGGTAAACCACCCCGGCGACACCCCTTTTATCTGGTGCTTGGGGAATCTCCTTGGTTTCGTGATCTGAATGCTAACCAAAGTGGGCTAAAAATACTCCTGTCGGAGCTTGACCTTGAAACAACGTCTTTAACCTACCCGGATAGCTTTATTGCGTTATCCCGAGACGACAAGCCTTACTTTAATCATGTGTTTTTGCTCAGTGAGATTAATGAGCTTGTTACGCGATTTGGAATTCCTGAGAATGATTATGTGGTTCCTTATGAGCGCTATTGGGAAACAGATTTTGAGCTCTATATTGAGGTGCAGCTTTGGGATATTCCACCTGGATTCAAAGCCTAACCAGGCCAGTCATGCGACGTCTACTACACTGCGGCTTCGCCTTTCATTTCGTAGCCGCGCATGCTGAGCGGCGTTAGATTTCTAAGGAGATACTGTATGGGATCCCAGGATGAGCATCATGTTGTAGATTGGATTCCTGGTAATAAATTACGAGATACTACTCCAGACCTCCTCATTATTTTTGTACTTTTCGTGACTATTGCCGCATCGATTTTTCTTCAGTTTGCTCACCCGGAAACCAACTGGTTCATGCGTTCAGGGGCGCTCATGGTCTTAACAGGAGCGATACTTGAGTATCGTAACAGCGCTCTTATGCGCAGGTTGGACATCACTTCAACGAAGTGGGCAAGTTGTATTGGTTCACCGGCAATATTCGAGCCGCGCCCGTTAAAAAAGAAGATCGTATTCGCTGCACATGCATTTGTCGTCTTTGGCACATTAATAGCTGCTTATGGCGATCTTATCTTCACCTTCGCCATGAAGTTAAGCATCTAAAAAATGTGCTGAAATTGCTGTCTTAATTCACTGGGACGGGCTAAAGCCCGCCCTTATCTTAATCGTTAGGGGGTCAGAGTGAACTATCAGTTCGCAAGGCTTGAATATCAGCATAGGAAGCTCAGGAAGATTAAAGAAGGTATTTACCCTGAGTTTGGTGGAAACGTCGAGTTTGAACTGTTTTCTTTTTTCGAGATTTGTTATCACTTAAAAGACTGGATTAAAGAAAGCGCAGAATATGAGCAGGCTTCTGATGTTGAGAAATATATAAAAAATAGTCAAGCCTTAAGAATTTCTGCGGATATATGTAACCGCCTGAAACATAAGGTGCTACGCGACAGCAAGAAGAAATATGAGGTCACTCACAAAAGGAGCAATGCCCCGCTTGGCCCGTTCGATCTCCATTTGATTGTTGACGTAGGACCAAATGATAGAGATGCGAAGGCCACTTTAGCCAAAGCCACTATTAAGACCGAGCGAGGAGAAGAATGCTGCTTTCAGCTTGCGCAGGAATGTATGGAAGAGTGGGACAGGTATTTTAATGGCGGGCGAAGCAATGACCAACACACTTAACATTGCAATTATGTGCGCTACGGCAAGCTGTGGACGATCATTAGTTACGGCACTGCGCGCCTTCACTCCGGCCGCATATTGCGGGCGTTGATTCTGCAGAAAAAAACCGCTTACGCCTAAGTTTTGGTAGATCGAGAAACCAGGCTAGGAGTGGCCAGGATGCCACGCTTCAAGCCTGATAATCACAATCAGATCCCCATGGTGGTGATCCACTACTATAATCTGCTCCAACCCAGTACCTTTGAGCACGCGGTGTGTTATCTGATTGAGCATAAGTCAAACTTATCCGTTTTCCATGCCAAGTGCCGCAACGATGCGCCCAGTCGGCTGGCCGTATGATGCAGTTATTCTTTTAATTCAGTTTATTCAAGGCGATCCATCAATATTATGACGAGAAAAACACTAGGTTTGAAGGTGAAAAGAGAGACAGATGCCAAGCCCGCCGACGAAGTTGAAGATCAGTTTTCAAATGATCCCGAAAAACGTTTTTTAAATGGCGTCGCTATTCATCCTTCCCCACGAATTTATTTAGAGCCTGGTTCTCAGCAGCGAACTGTGCGAGCGCTGGATTTAATTACGCCCATTGGGATGGGGCAGCGTGGGTTAATTGTGGCGCCGCCAGGCTCTGGCAAAACGACGATGTTGAAACATATCTGTCAGGCCGTGGCAGAAGCGCATCCTGAAATAAAGCTGTATGCCTTGCTGATTGATGAGCGCCCTGAAGAAGTCACCGATTTTAAGCGCAGTGTATCGGCAGAAGTCCATGCATCGTCTTCAGACGAAAGCTACACACACCATGTACGTATGGCCGATAAGCTGCTTGCGACGGCGCGTAAGCAAGCTGGCGAAGGTCATAATGTGATGATTGTGATCGATTCTTTGACGAGGCTCTCGCGCGTTCATAATGCCGAGCAGCGTGGCAATGGCCGTACGATGTCGGGCGGGCTGGACAGCCGCGCGATGGAAATCCCCCGAAAGCTGTTTGGCGCTGCGCGAAAGATCGAAAACGGCGGCTCGCTCACGATTCTGGCCACCGTACTGGTGGATACGGGAAGCCGTATGGATCAGGTGATTTTCGAGGAGTTCAAAGGCACGGGCAATATGGAACTCGTGTTATCCCGGGATGTGGCCAATCAACGGCTTTTCCCGGCAATCGATATTACCAAAAGCAGTACCCGTCGCGAAGAGCTGTTGATTGATGCCAAAGATATTGAAAAAGTTAGGACACTGCGTAGAGGTTTGACTACGCTTAAGCCAGTAGAGGGCGCGCAGAAGCTGCTTGCGTTATTGGATAAATATCCCACTAATGCCAAACTATTGGATGCGTTTTTACCGGATTCGTGAAATATCGTTAATAAAGAAGCCCACCTTTTTTAAGAGATGAGCTTCTTGGTACGTATTAACGATTGCTTTGTTTGCTGAAATTCAAGTTTGATTCAGGTACTGCTTTTCGAACTGGAAAACCTGCAACCTCTTTGCGCTCAATAATACTTCTTAAGCGTCTTTCAATGGCACAAAGGTTTTTAAAGTCGCTCATGTCGACCAAAGAGATGGCTTCGCCTGAGGCACCCGCTCGGCCGGTTCGGCCAATGCGGTGGATGTACTCTTCTGGCTTAAAGGGTAAATCGTAATTCACTACGCGGCTTAGTTCACCAATATCCAAACCCCGCGCGGCAACCCCCGTGGCAACCAAGTACTTTAGCTCACCAGATTTGAACTGAGCCAAAATCTTTTCGCGCATTGCTTGGCTTCTATCGCCATGAATGGAATCCGCTGTGATGCCGCGTTTTTCCAGTTGAGCAACGAGCTTGGCCGCATTGTGTTTTTTCTCGGTAAAAATAAGCGCCTGATCCCACTGTTGTTCGTTGATCAAGTGGCTCAACAAGGCGGATTTCGTGTCTTTATCGACGGTGATTAGCCATTGTTTGACATTAGCGGCGGCGCGGATGTTGGGAGTAATCGATATTTCAGCCGCGAGATCGGTCATCTTGCTATCGGAGAAATCGTAGGCCAGCGCCCGTACGTCGTCTGTGATGGTGGCCGAAAACAGTAGGTTCTGACGGTGTTCAGGCAGGCGATCGATGATTTTCTTGATATCGTCGACAAACCCCATGTCGACCATTCTGTCCGCTTCGTCCAATACCATGGCTTTCAGTTCATCAAAGTGCAGCGCACGCTGATGAGCCAAATCAAGCAATCTGCCCGGCGTGGCGACCAGAATATCCACCCCTTCGATTAGGCGCTCTTTTTGCGCTGCGGTATCCACCCCGCCATACATCGCCATTGAGGTTAACTGCGTGTGCTTAGCGTATTGCGCCACACTGGCTTCGACCTGAACCGCTAACTCACGGGTCGGCACGAGAATCAGCGCACGTATGCGTTTGCCGCGTAACGTGCCCGCGTTGCTGAACCGTTCTAACAGCGGCAGCACAAAAGCAGCGGTTTTGCCTGTGCCTGTTTGTGCGGTAGCGATTAAGTCGTTACCCGAAAGGATGGCAGGAATCGCTTGTTCCTGGATGGGCGTTGGCGTTTGGTAACCTAGTTCAGTAATCGCTTGAACAAGAGGAGGGGATAATCCTAGTTTTGCAAATGGCATAAGCCGCCCTGACAGAGTGTCGTAAGGTTTTTCGAAAATAAAAGATGAGGCAGTATAAAGTAAAAGCAGTCGGCCGCCGATGCGGAGGCTGATTAAGGCGATAGAATCCCATCCTTAAACAGTCTATCGATCCACCTTGGCCCGGTGCTCGGCCTGATCCAGCAAGACAGGGCCGCTGCCTAATGCCGCCAGCTTGTCATCCGGGTTATAGAGCGGGCAATTGGTCATGCTCAGGCAACCACAGCCGATACAGCCTGTCAGGTTATCGCGTAGCTTTTGCAGATAAGCAATCCGGCCATCAAGCATCTGTTGCCAATTTTTTGAAAGCTGTTGCCAGTCTTCCACCGTCGGCGTGCGGTTATCGGGCAACGATTCAAAAGCTCGTTTGATCTCTTCCAAGCTAACGCCCACTTTCTGCGCGGCCTTGATCACCGAAATACGCCTGAGCACTTCTGGCTTGTAGCGACGCTGGTTTCCCGCATTGCGCCAGCTTTGAATCAGACCTTGCTGCTCGTAAAAGTGCAGGGTGCTGACGTTGATGCCGCAGCGCTTGGCCACCTTGCCAACACTCCAAACTGCTTCTGCCATCACGCTCTCCTGAATCGTTGTGTTTTTTTTCCAAAATAGCTTTACCTCAAGTTAAGTTGAGGTTTTATCCTGCTATTTCACTTAATGCAAGGAGACACTGATGTACTTAGAACACGTGAATCTAGTCGTTGACGATATAGCTGCCATGTTAGATTTTTATCGCGCCGTATTCCCGCACTGGCGGGTGCGCGATGAAGGCCATGGCGAGTGGTATGGCAAACCTCGAAAATGGGTGCATTTTGGTGACGATGAGCATTACTTGGCGTTAAGCGATCACGGCGAAGGGGCCAACCGCGATCTGAAAGGTCACAGCGTTGGGCTGGCCCATTTTGCTTATGTGACCGATAACCTGGATGCCGTGGTTGCCCGGTTAAATAACGCGGGCTATGCCATCACCAAACCCGGCGCGACGGAGCCGTTTCGCAAAAATGTCTATTTTGTCGATCCAGCAGGTTTTGAAGTGGAGTTTGTCGAGTACCTGAGCGACATCCCGGCCGAGCGGAATTTAAATCAAGATAGCCAGTGAGACGCAGGTCAGCCCCCAGCGGGGGCTGGCCTGCCATACATTTAGATTTTCCGCACTTCAAAATATTTTTGAATAATCTGTTAATATCCCGTTTTTATTTCGGTAGGCGTTGAAAGCAGCCACTTCACCTGCTGGAAGCAACAGATTAACCCTACGGAAGGCAATGCATTACCGCCTTATTTGATGAAGCTGCCTAGCCCTGGTGCCAGTGCAAATCTATTCCAGGGCCAGACAGCTTTTCAGTAACGCCTTTGGCGCCGATGACCCTCATTAGGAACATCTAGATGATTCGAGAATATCGAGAGGCGGATATTGAACACATTTTGGATATCTGGCTTTCAGCATCGATTAAAGCTCACTTTTTTGTTGGATCAGATTATTGGCAGTCAAAAGTTAGCGAAATGCGCGAACTGTATATCCCCGCATCGGAGACCTTTGTTTATGAAGTTGATGAGCAAATAGCAGGGTTTTACTGCCTCTATGGCAGTACGTTGGCGGCCGTTTTTGTGTCGCCAAGCTTGCAGGGGAAAGGAATAGGGTCAGCGTTGATTGATGATGCCAAGAGCCGACGGACGTGTTTGCAGCTCAGCGTTTACAGTCAGAATACCCCCAGCATCAGTTTTTATAAGAAGCATGGCTTCATTTCATTAAATGAGCAGATTGACGAACAAACTGGCCAGCCTGAGTTCATCATGGAGCATTACTGTTAAGCATGCATAGCGGTAAAGTGTTTGTTTGTTGGACGCTTATATTACTGACCAAAGGAGCGTTCGATGAAAGGTGAATGTCTTTGCGGAGAAGTGGCGTTTGAAATTGAGGGTGAGCTACCAAACATCTATCAATGCCATTGTTCCCTGTGTCGCAAAGCGACTGGGTCTACTGCTAACGCTGCCACGTTTGTGGAGGTACAGACTTTTCGTTGGTTGTTTGGCCAGTCCAACATCCGCTCTTTTCAAAAGCCAACAGGCTATCGAAGTGACTTTTGCTTGGTATGCGGTAGCCCGGTGCCCAATAAACTGAGAGACACTGATTTGATATGGATTCCAGCAGGTTTACTTGATGAAGCGACGGCATCTCAAGTGACTGTTCATCTTCTTTTATCTTCATCGGCTTCATGGGCGCAAGAGTCTGATAGTTGTGTTCGGTTGGATGGTGGCCCTGATGATTTGGAATCATTTAACCAAGCACTGCAGCATTGCCGCTCCAATTTAATCTTATTAACGTCCTACTCAAAAACCGAAAAATGAACGCCCGTAGCACCATCCGCAAAGGGTATAATGCTCACGGCTACGATGGAGTGGCTGCTTTGCGAACGTTCATGGTTAGCAGGTTTTTTGCTTGTGACAGGTTTTACTAAAGAAAAGGGTAGTCGTTCATGATTAACACTAAAATATACAAAGCGGTTTACGAACTCGCTGAAAAACTCATGAAGGCTGCCGACAAAGAGGATAGAGAGGCTTTCGATGCGCTTTATGCGCAGTTGGAAGCGATCTGCACCGAAAACGAGAACAGCGATAAGGATCATCCAGAACAGTGGGAAACGCTGGCTGACTTTACGGAAGAGCTCGATGAGGCGCTGGCCGTTTACGAAAAAACCTTTGAAAAAGCCGTGGCAGTGAACTCGAAAGACCACATGTCATCCATCGCCTTTTCCATGGCGAAGCTGCAGATTGAGCTGGGCCAGACCGACGCGGCGATCAACAATCTTAAAAAGGCCCAAGTCACTGCCAATAAGATTGAAGACGGCGAGCTTAAAATGGAAATCGATGAACTGCTTGAGAAGCTGACGAACGGTTAGTGTTCAAACTACTGATCTTAATGATCAATTAAAACTACATACACGCACATAACGCCTGATTGTGCTGGGTTTGCCTAAGACTAGGGATACGATTTTGACGAATAACGATATTTTCCGCCGCATACGTTACGCCTTCGATTTGAAAGACAGCTCTATCGTGGATATTTTCGCCTTGGCAGAGGTGAGTGTGGCTCAAGAGCAAGTCACGGCATGGCTAAAAAAAGATGAAGACGACGCCTTTGTCACCATGAAAAACAAAGAGCTAGCGGCGTTTTTGAACGGCTTCATTAGTTACAAGCGTGGCAAGCGCGAAGGCCCGCCGCCTGCGCCAGAAGCGCAGCTGAACAACAATATGGTTTTCCAGAAGCTGCGCATCGCGCTCAATTTAAAAGCTGACGATATTTTGGCAGCGTTTGAGCTGGCTGGCTTCCGCATTAGCAATCATGAGTTAAGCGCCTTTTTCCGCAAGCCGAGCCATAAGAATTATCGCGAGTGCAAAGATCAGGTGCTGCGCAATTTTTTGCTCGGTATCCAGCTTCAATTGCGGCCAAATCAGGATGCTTCTAGCTCAAGCACTGAGTCCTGAGTTCATAACTTAGGCTTCAACGAGATCAAAAGAATTGGAGCCATCGTTGAATTTTCAGCTTCTTCGCCACACTTGATCTTTTCATTGAACTGCACCCACATCTGGTAGCTGCTTTTATAAAACGTTGAGGCCGATAAGGGCCCAGCGAGGATCGGCAAAGGAGAAAAGGCTTGTGAGCAGGCAAGTAGGCAGGGTGAAAATTCAACCTAAGCACAGGGCGGCGTGTCACTGCGGCATAGTGGAGCTCGAACTTGATTTGCCTGAAGGGCTTATCGACCCGAAACGGTGTAACTGCTCTATTTGCAGGCGCAAAGGCGCTGTTATGGCCTATGTGCCGTTGAGCGGCCTGCGCGTTCTCCGCGGCGCTGAGCATTTAAAGCTATACCAGTTCAATTCGGGCGTCGCAAAGCACTACTTCTGCTCGAACTGCGGTATCTACACCCATCATCAAACGCGCTCGAACCCTGATGTGTATGGATTCAATGTCGGGTGTTTGGAAGATGTTAACCCCTTTGACTTGGACGATTTGCCGGTTAGCGACGGTATCAACCATGAATCTGATCAATAGCAGTGGATAAGGAAGGCGTAATTATGGTTTGGTTGGTTCTCCGCAGCTTCATAGCTAAAGACAGCCATACGAGTAAGGCATTCAGATGGATCATGAAGCAGTGATCAAACTTTGGGTGAAGAACGATCCGGTGCGGATGGAGGCGCTTACTATAGCGGCTGCTCAGGAACTGCCGGATTGGTGTCTCGTCGCTGGATTCGTTAGGAATTTGGTGTGGGACAAGCTACATGACTTCTCATCGAGTACGCCGCTAAACGACATTGATTTAATTTACTTCGATCAACAAGATATGAACGATTCTCGTGATCGGGAAATTGAAGGCGAGTTAAGGGACGCTTCGAAGCTCCCGTGGTCGGTAAAGAACCAGGCAAGAATGCACGAGAGGAATATGGACTGTCCGTATACTTCAACTGAAGATGCCATGAGTTTCTGGGTTGAAGTAGAGACTGCCGTAGGCGCTTCGTTGGCTGATGATGGAGAAGTCATTATTGTGGCTCCCTTTGGTGTTAAGCCACTGTTTGACTATACCATCACATTAAATCCCAAAAGGCCAAAGCGAGCAGATTTTGAGGCCCGCATATATAGCAAACGGTGGCTGCAAACCTGGCCTAGATCGATTGTCAATAAGGTAATTCCCCCGACAATCGATTGTGTTCGGGGCTAGCGCTTACCGAGAGCATCATCAGCAAGGAGGAAATGGTGCAAATTTGCGAAACGGAAAGGCTATTTATACGGACATTATCCCTAGATGATGTGCCTGAGTTGACCACTATCCTCAGCGATCCTGAGGTGATGGAATACTCGATCCGAGGCGTTTGCGATGAAGCGGCGACGCGGCGGTTTATTGAATGGTGCTTGGAGAACTATGCAACTCACCGTATCGGGCCGTGGGCTTTAGTAGAGAAGGGTTCCGGCAAGCTTGTCGGCTTTTGTGGTGTTAGTCCCGAAGAGGTAAATGGTATTGAGGAGATTGGTCTAGGCTACCGGCTGGCCAAACGGTACTGGAACAAAGGACTTGCGTCTGAGGCAGTGCACGCGGTACTCCATGATGCATTTAATCAAAAACAGCTATCGTCGGTAGTGGTTATTATTGAGCCTGAGAATATTGGGTCACTGAAGGTCGCAGAGAAGGCAGGGGGTTCTACTTTCGACACCCTTGAATTTCATGGCCGCCCAGGGAGGCTGTACCGGTTAACGTCACAGCAGTGGAGTGCATCACAAAACGATACTGTGAACGCGAAAAGTGTTTAATAGTTATGCACCGAGGAAGGTTTAGTGCCAAAGGTCATACTGAAAGGGTTTATTATCGTCCCTGAACAGGATCTGGACGCCGTTAAAACGGAGCTCATTAACCATAAGCGCTTAACCCTGGCGGAGCTAGGCTGCCTCTTTTTTGAGGTTGTTCAATGCGCTACAAATCCTTATCGATTCGATGTGTATGAGGCGTTTGTTGACCGAGAATCTTTTGCGTTTCATCAGGCTAGAGTGAAAGCTTCCGCTTGGGGGAAGGTCTCAGCCAATGTTGAAAGACATTACAGCCAGTAAGCCGCTAGGTAGCTAAACCCCAGCGGCTATATCAACGTGCAGTGTTGAATCAATTAAGCCCTCTTCTCACCACTACTTTTCATGCTTATTACGTAAATAATAAACATGATCAGCGAGCCCATGACAAAGCACCATACGCCTACGGTTGCATAGCTTGCAAAAGCGGGAAGAAATAAAAGACTGCCAAAGAAGAAAAATAAGCTTGATAAGAGACCAAGTAGGTTGGGTAGTTGTTGACACTGCGTTGTCTCACTGTTCATTTTATTTCCTTATCTGCAATATTAATTTCAATTGCTTCACTGGGCTTAAATAGTGATGTCCGGTGAAAACTGAAAGCCTACCGATATCCGATTCCAGCTGTTGATTTGAACAATGATGGCAGTGAGATCAATTAGCCCCTGCTCGCCAAACGCATCTAGTGCGCTTTGATAGTCGCTGTCACTCACAGCTTGCTGGCTGATAAGGGTTAGTGCTTCTGCCCAGGCGAGCGCGGCGCGCTCTTGTGTGCTGAAGCAGGGAGCTTCACGCCAAGCAGGCAACACGTCCAGGCGCACCTGGTGCTCGCCGTCGTCTCTAGCCTCTTGCGAATGCATGTGCTGACAAAAGCAGCAGTGATTAATTTGCGAAACACGCAGGTTGACTAAGTGAATGATCGAGCGATTAACCGGTGAGCCTGAAGCTACATTGCCTAAGGCAGTCAGGTGTTTAGCTAGGCGTGGGACAAGGCGATACACTGACTGTTGCGAAATACGAGTAGACATGTGGGTGACCTCGATGAGTAAGTTGAGGGCTCAGCTTAACGTCGAGGTTTTTTTACGCCTTGTAAATTTGCGACAGTTTGCGTTTTCGATAGGCGGCGGGCGTTTCATAGGCAAGGGATTGGAAGGCGTGGGTGAAGTGAGCTTGGTCATAGTAGCCGCATTGTAGCGCTATTTCCGCTAGAGGCAGTGTGGTTGCAAGCAGCCCGTGGCGGGCACGGTTTAGCCGGGCATAGGCGACTAATTGCCCTGGGGTAACGCCCACCTCGCGTTTTAATTTGCGCTCCAGGGTACGTCTGGTAAACCCTAGCGTGGTACCTAACTGTTGAGGTGGAAGCTGTAGCTCTCCAATGGCTTGAACAATCGTCGTGATACGGCTGGTGGTAGGAAGCTGGCTCTTTAGTCGATCTAACAACCATGTTTCCAGCAGGCGTAACCCCTGTTGTGAGTCCAACTGGTAGAGGCGCTCTGCCACGGGCATTAATCCTTGCAATCCTAGTGGTTCAAGCTCGTTCTCCAAACGGTAGTGTGTATCTGTGAATGCTTCGGGTAGCAAACCCAGCAAGCAGTGGGCGCCGGCTGCCTTAAAACGAATGCCCAGACAGGGTGCGGTGGTGTCGAGTGTCTCTATCAACGTGGTTTTGTTGAAACAGAGCGTGATGACGGGGCGGGAGCTGGTGAGCTTGATGCTGAGGCTAGCACCCGCATCTGGGTAGAACTTTTCGGTTCGGGGATCGGTGAGATGCCCTGAGCCACCCATTGACCAAAGGCACTGAATCCATGGGGCTAAGCGTTTATCAGGCAGACGATGCCGAAAATTAAGATCGTTAGCGTTGCTTGGAAAGATGAATTCGGTCATGGCGTCAACCAATGGTATGTTTTTTTAATGATGGCTCACATTAACTCAATTTCGCAGCGTCTGGGAGCTGGACCGCCGCCATGCACTAGGCGGCGCTTTTTCCTGGCGAGCCCAGTTGCGCCTTAGCTGCCGCTCATCGCCGAATCCGGACGCTTCGGCGATGCGTGCTAGCATCCATGTCGTTTCGGTCATTAACGCTTTGGCTCGCTGCAGGCGTAACCCCATAATGTAGTCGCCCACCAGCATGCCTGTGAGATTTTTGAATTGGCGCCGAAAATGACGCTCGCTCATGGCTGCCTGAGTCGCCAATGTTTCGACACGCCAGGTTTGCGAAGGGGCGGCACATATTGCATCTTGAACGCGATGCAGCCGTTCATCCACATGATTGCGGCCCTCAAGCCAGGCTCCCAGTTGAGGCTCCTGACCACTGCGACGAAGATACAGCACCATCTCGCGCGCTACCGCCAAGGCCAGTGAATGGCCACAAGCACGGGTAAGCCAGTACAGCATGGTATCAATGCCGGTTGAAATCCCTGCGCTGGTTAAATAGCGCCCGTCCTCGGTAAAGATACAATCACTTTGTACTTTTGCTTGTGGGGCTTTGGCTTGTAACTGCTCGATTAGCGCGTAGTGGGTGGTACAGCGCCGCCCCTCTAACAGGCCAGCGTCCGCCAGTAATAACGTGCCCGAGCAAACAGTCATTAGCGTATCCGCACAGTGGGCATTCGCCTTGAGCCAAGCAACACACTCTTGCTGCGCTAATGGCTCAAGGTTCAAGG
Source organism: Vreelandella sp. V005 (assembly GCF_052645115.1). Classification (NCBI taxonomy): domain Bacteria; kingdom Pseudomonadati; phylum Pseudomonadota; class Gammaproteobacteria; order Oceanospirillales; family Halomonadaceae; genus Vreelandella; species Vreelandella sp. V005. Next base: position 13,254 of record NZ_JBQXYA010000005.1, read on the forward strand.
CTATTGCGGTATTGGCCAGGGATCAGCAGTAAATCTTGAGTAGGAAGCTGTTCAGGTAAGGGATCAATGCCGCTAAGGGTTAGCGGCCCTAGCCACTGCATGGCCATTTTGGGGCCGATATAGCGCACCTGAACATCTATCGAAAGCCTATCTGCACACTGCAAGACCTGTAGCGGGCCAATCAAATCAAGTGGCACCTGGCCGGGCATCATCAATACCGCCACCCGCAAAGTGGTGGCTCTTGTGGATGGCGGTTGGCTATTGTGTTGCTCTTCACTCACGTGGGTTTTGCCATTCGTTGATCATGTCTTGTGTGCTGATAATACGCGCAAAGCGGTCTTCAAGTACCAGTTCGGTGCGCGTCTTAATATCATCTGCTGACCAGGTGATGCCGTGGCGTGTCATGGGAAACGTTAGGGTAGCATCGCTGATAAAGTCGACGCTAAACCCTAAATCCGACGCCACGCGTGCGGTGGTTTCGCAGCATTGCTCGGTACGAATACCGCTAATCGCCAGCCGTTCAATGCCTCGTTCCTGTAACCAGCTTTCTAGTGAGGTATCGCTGAACGCGTTATGCGCACGTTTATGGAAGGTCTCCGCTACTTCATCGTTAAAGTCATCAAGCGGACGAATGAGGCCACCATCAGGGTCGAAAGCCCCTTGGCTGCCAGGTGCTTCATGCAGAATTCGCACAACCGGTATATCGTTGGACTGGGCTGCGTTTAGCACCGCACGCTGCTTGGGGCGCCACGCCTGAGCCAGTGACTCTACCCAGTAATCACGGGCTGGAAAGGAGGCTTGAACATCAATTAATAACAATGCGGTTTTAGGCTGGTTCATGGCTAATCTCATTGTGTTGAAGTGAGGTTACAGATTAGCTATTACGCATTCTGCCAACGACGCGTTGACCGGTCATAAAGGGGGCAATTTCGGCCATGTGTGGCCAATGTATTCTAGGCTTTGTCTGAAAAGTCGGAGAGCGAAGGCCAGACAAGGCAAAAATCGGCGAAAAGACGGAGTTTACGTGTTGTAAATGAGTACTTTGATCGGACTCGCGCACGAGCCGATTTTTAACGCCGTATGGTCGAGCGCAGCCAGTTTTCAGACAGAGCCTAACGGGCAGCACGGCGGAGGGTGATTTGCATGAGCAAGTAGGGTTTATTTCTTCACACAGACAAAAATAGCGTTTCCTGAGGTGTTATCCCATGGAATGATTGTCTCGTAGTTATGTTCAAACACATGAACCTCGAAGTAAGGCGTCAGTAGGGTGTTTAGTTTTGCAAAGCTCACCGCTACCATGGGGTGTTCGTCGCTCCATAGCTGTGTTCCTTCCGCGTTGGCTTTTTCAATGCTTAGCCTAAGCGACTGCTTTTCACCCTGCCCACTGTAGTGCCAGCCCGAGCGGAACGTGAATGTATCGTCTGCTTGTTTGGCGCTGTGTTTAACCGATAAGCCGTTATCGATTTTGTCTTTATCAACCGCGTTAAAACAGAAAATTCCGCCAGACTTGAGCGCGCGATGCGCGCTTGACATACACCCATCTAGCTTCTCAATCCCGTCGCTGTAATGAATCGAGTATAAAAAACAGGTGATTAAATCCAGCGGCTCGCTGACTTCAAAGCTGCTCATATCCTGCAACGAAAAGTGTGCCTCTGGGCAGCGCGTCGCGGCGATATCCAGCATCGGCTGGTTGATATCCAGCCCGGCACTGGCGTAGCCAAAATCAATAAAGTGGCGCACGTGGGGGCCGGTACCGCAGGCGAGATCCAAATGAGTGGTGCCGTCGTTACCGAAAAGCTGATGAAAACGACGAATGGCGTTGCTTTGCGCTTGATAGTCGATATCGACACACATCAAGTCGTAGTAGCCTGAAAGGTCGGTATAGAGTGCGTTGACGGACATAGTTGCCTAAAGGTGGGGCTGGAGAGATTGGGTGGCGCATAGTAAACGAGCGGCATAAGTTTGAGAAGCGTTGGCCATGGGCAGGATTAACGCTAAAGAAAAAGCGCGCGCGTCCGATAATTAATTAAGACGCACGAATGCCTTGAACTGCCTAAGAGTTAGCCATGCCAAAATTAATGCCGCTTATTGCTGCTATCCTGCTGTACTTTTTCTCTGCTAGCGCGCATTCACAGACCGATGAAGCTGAAGCAGCGGTGCTGGCGTGGCTGGAAGCCATCGATAGCGGCCAGTTTGAGCAAGCTTGGGAAACCTCTTCCAGCATACTGCAGGTGCCCCTTTCCTCCAGTATGCTGGCCCGTACGGTCAATGCTGCCCGGCGTGACTTTGGAGCGGTTGAGTCGCGGCGGCGAGTCCGCGTCATTCTTGAGACGTCCATGCCTGGGGCACCTATTGGTGACTATGCGGTGTTTACGTTCCAGACCCAGTTTGAAAACAAGCCACAAATTACTGAAACCATCACGCCGCATTTAGAAGAGGGCGCTTGGCGGGTAAGCGGCTACTACATCAATTAACGCACATCCTTCAAACGTCAGCCTAAAGCCTGATAAAGCATCATGCAGGCTTTAAAGTTTTAAGCGTTAGCCAACCATCGGATGACGCCATAATTCGGTGTTTAACCGCTGAAAGTAAGACGCTCAGCGATCTTTGGCAGTTTGTGCGCTGAATACATTTTTTATTTCATGGGATATGCTTTACAGCACACTGACCTAAGAATTCAGAGACGCCATGTCCCTTATCGCCGCTACCCCTGAGCCGCCTTACTACGCAGTTATTTTTACCTCATTACGCACCGATGTAGACGATGGCTACGACGCCATGGCTGCCAGGATGGTCGAACTTGCTGCCCAGCAACCTGGGTTTTTAGGCGTCGAGTCAGCCCGTAATGAGGTCGGCGTAACGGTGTCCTATTGGTCCGACCTTGCCGCCATCAAAGCATGGAAAGCCCACGCGGAACATCTGCACGCCCAGCGTTTAGGCCACAAGCAGTGGTACCAGCACTTCAAGACCCGCATTGCTAAGGTGGAGCGAGATTACGGTATCTAGGCTTGTGTTAGCTTACCTCATTGCTATTACGCTCATTAAACAATCAGCGTCGCCAAGGCCTGCATTCCCAGCGCTAACATTAATACAAACACCCCGGCTACCAAGCTGGTGACCAAGGCGTGTCGTTTCCAGAGCACCAATACCCGATGGCCAAAGCGGTGAACGAGCCAAGCAAGGCCAAAATAACGCACACCGCGTGCCATTAACGCTGCTAGCACGAAGAGCAAAATAGGGTAGCCTGAGAGCCCTGCGGTAATCATCGCGACTTGAAACGGGATAGGCAGTATCCCGATACAGAGGATGGCAATAAAACCATACTGCTCAAAAAAAGTCTGGAACGCTTGGTAGCTGTTTTGCATCCCCATAAACTCGATAAACCAAGTGCCAATCGACTGAAAAAGCAGCATGCCCACGCCGTAGCCGACCAGCGATGCAATAAGGCAGCCTGCTGTCGTCACTGTCGCCAGTAGCCAGATACGCTGTTTATTGGCAGCCATCAACGGGATCAACACCAATTCGATCGGAATGGGTAAAATGATGGTTTCAAGAAACGAGAGGGTGCCGAGTAACCACAGCATATTTTTAGAGCCATTGATACGCTCAAACCACACTCTGGTTCGCTTGGTTGTGATGGCCATTGGTTCGCTACATTTTAGGATTAATGCGGCGATAAACAGCCGCTAGCAGGCTGTAAAGGCCAAACGCGAATAGGCCGATAGCAACAATTGCCAGCAGCCACTGGCCATAAACTTGGTTTCGCAGTGTGCTAAAGACTTCACCCGTACCACCTGCTTGGTCCGGATTAAAATGGTAGGCCGCAATTAGAAAGAGGCACCCTAAAATGACAAAGACAACGCCACGAATCACTAACCCAAAACGGCAGACGGGGTAAGCCCATTTTTGCGTATGGGCTGGCATGGCGAAGTGTTTATGAAACTTGGCCTTATAACCTTTAACCGCATGAGCGATACCGGCGCCAATCATGGCTAAGCCGACACCGCCTACCAGCCAACGCCCGAAAGGCTGTTGCATCAACCAGCCGATCATGCTCTGTGAATCACCGCCGGAACCACCCGAAGAACCGCCAAACTGGAAAATAAGGCTAGCGGCAAAAAAGGCCAACAGAATATGCGTAATGGCGCTGACCAATAAACCTGCACGAATGGCGATACCTTTAACGTCCGTGCCATGGTGATCAGCATCTTTAACTGCCTGAATGGTTCGCCAAATCGAGTAACCGATCAAGCCAATAGCGATGATGCCTAAGAGTACTTTCCCAAAAGGTGCTACGAGGACTCTTTCTAATGCCCCTCGGCTGCCTTCGGTTTGACCGCCTTGCCCAAAGACTGCCAGTGCCGCAAGGCCGCCCACCAATACATACACAATGCCTCGGGAGGCGTATCCCATGCGGGCTAAAACGGTAATGGCATCGCGATGGTCGGGGTTTTTCATAGTGTTGGCCATGGTGTCCTCCTGACGAATGGTGGCGTTGCGAATCCCTATGCAAGTTAGCTGATGCAGAGCGCATCGGCGGCCCATACTGTGCGTGTGCTGTGCTATTGTCCAGTGTCATGGGCTTAAAAGGGCATTGAGTACAAAGTCGTATGCGTTAGTGCCCAAATACCGACCATCCGGTGCGCTGAACAAACATTTCAAGCGCCTGGGTACCCAGTAAACTGTTGCCGTAGGCATCCAGGCCCGGCGACCAAACCGCGATGGCACCGTGGCCTGGGGCGATGGCGAGTATGCCGCCGCCTACGCCGCTTTTGCCGGGTAGGCCTACGCGAAAGGCGAACTCGCCAGAGGCGTCGTAGTGCCCACACATCATCATCAATGAATTGATACGCCTGGCCCGCTGGGGAGCCACTACGCGAATGCCGCTGGGTTTGTTGACGCCATCCGAGGCCAAAAAAAGTCCCGCATGGGCGAGCTGTTCGCAGCTCATGGCAATGGCGCACTGATGGAAATAAGTGCCCAACACCTTATCGACATCGTGACGAAGATGGCCAAACGCTTTCATGAAATGCGCCAGTGACGCGTTGCGATCGCGATGCGCCATTTCGGAAGCGGCCACCGCATGGTCAAAGCAGATACTGTCGTCATCAGCGACATAGCGCACAAAGCGCAGAATTTCGCCCAGCGTCTCTTTGGGCTCGTGGCCCATCATGATCGCATCCACCACCGCAATGGCGCCTGCATTGATAAAGGGGTTTCGCGGTTTGCCACTTTCGTGTTCGAGCTGCACGATAGAGTTAAAAGGGTCGCCAGACGGTTCGCGCCCCACTTTTCGCCACAGGGAGTCGCCCATCTGGCCTAGCGCTATGGTCAACGTAAAGACTTTTGAAATACTCTGAATCGAGAAAGGGGTGGTGGCGCAACCCGCTGAGTACCTCTTGCCATCGACGGTGGCTAGCGAAATGGCAAACTGCTGGGGATCCACGTGACCGAGCTCTGGAATATAGTCGGCGACTTTGCCTCGCGCTTCGGCCTTTGCCATGGTGGTCGCAATGTCATTGATTAAATCTTGCATACGCTTGCCGTGTACCGTCGATGGTGGCGGGGCCTCACCCTAGCGGAAAATAGACGGCGTGTCTTTTTGCAGTAGCTATTAATCAGCTTAAAACAGCCAGCACCGGTTCACTAGGCATTGCGCAAGATTCGGGTCGGCAGTGATGCCTTAAGCGCTTAGGCTAATGAATAATCCCCTGAAATAGTCTCCAACTCGGCGCTAAGAGAGAGAAGAATGAGCGATTATGAGCGCATTGAAAAAGCCATGGCTTTTATGGTCGCCCAGGCGGCCGAGCAGCCTACGTTAGAAAAGGTAGCGGCACACGTTCATTTGAGTGCCTTTCACTTCCAGCGACTTTTTGCTCGTTATGTGGGCATTAGTCCCAAGCGGTTTTTGCAAGTGCTGACATTAGAGCGAGGCAAACAGTTGATGCACGCCTCTGTCTCGCTGCTGGATATTGCCCATACCTTAGGGCTCAGTGGTGGCTCGCGGCTTTATGATCACTTTGTTCAGTTAGAGGCTGTCACGCCCGGCGAGTATAAGCGCCATGGCGAAGGGGTAAACATTCAGTACGCTGTTCACGAAACGCCTTTGGGTCGTATGTTTGTGGCGGCCACACCTCGCGGAATCTGCCGCATGGGCTTTGTCGATACCACCAGTTCAGAAGCACTGCAGGAGCGGCTTGCCATTGAGTGGCCACGCAGCACGTTGCAGCATGCGCCAGAGGTCACCCGTTACGCGGTGGATGCGTTATTTGCAAAGGCTGAAGTGGGGGCGTCCGCTTTGTCTTTGCATGTGACCGGTACTAACTTTCAAATTGCAGTATGGCGGGCGCTGTTAACGATTCCGGAAGGTCAACTGGCCAGCTACGCTCATATCGCGAGGGCACTGGGCGCGCCAAAATCTTCCCGTGCGGTTGGTAATGCTGTCGGCGCTAACCCGATTGCACTGTGGATACCCTGCCACCGGGTGATACAGCAAAGCGGCGCATTGGGGGGGTATCGGTGGGGAGTTGAGAAAAAGCAGATGGTGCAAGCCTGGGAGCTGGCCCAATTGAGTGCTGTGATGTCAGAGGGTGCTACAGCGTCAAAGAAAGGGATCGCTCATTAACGCCATAACCTAGTGAACAAAGAGGTTTTTATGCACATTGAGGCAATTCAAGCGGATATTACTTGCCTAGAGGTCGATGCCATCGTTAATGCTGCCAACACTTCATTGCTCGGCGGTGGTGGTGTCGATGGCGCGATTCATCGTGCCGCAGGGCCTGAGCTGCTGGCGGCGTGCCGGCGATTGGGCGGCTGTGCAACAGGTAGTGCCAAGCTAACGGAAGGTTTTAAGTTGCCAGCCCGCTACGTGATTCATACGGTGGGCCCGGTTTGGCAGGGTGGGGGCCGAGATGAGGAGGCACTGCTGGCCTCCTGTTATCGGCAGTCGTTAGCGTTAGCCGCTAGCGTCAATGCTGGCACAGTGGCTTTCCCAAGCATTAGCACCGGTGTGTACCGTTTTCCCATTCATCAAGCCGCGGCGATAGCTGTCGCCACGGTTAAAGCGGAGCTGAGTAAGCACACCAGCGTTGAGTCGGTCACCTTCTGCTGTTTTTCGGCTGATGATTTGGCGGTGTATCAAGCGTGCCTTAGTCAATCAACCCATTAGCGTCGTAAAAGGGGAAAGAGCCGGGGTAGTGGTCGATAAGCCCTTGGTGAGTGATCATGCCATTCGCCTTCGACCACTGATGCAGCAAATAGCCGGGTGGCTCAAGTTGAAAGCGGGAGGGGCCATTCCGGGTCAAATCCAGGCTAACCTGATGGGAAACGCCAGGGCAGCTAATGGCTAATGTGTTAGCAAAGCGGGCTTGAACCGAACGGTGCAGGTGGCCACAGAGCACGCGCTCTACCTGGGCGTGTTTGCTTATTACCTCAGCAAAAGCGTTTGGATTTATCAGCGGCTGGCTATCCATATGGTCGATACCGCTAATAAACGGATGGTGGTGCACCATTACCAAGGTCGGTTTTGCGGGCTTTTCTGCAAGTATCGCTAAGTTAACGGCGACCGCACCCACGTAGCCGACAAAGGCGCTAGCGGGGTCAAGGTAGCCAACCATTCCCTGGTACTCAGGTTTCAGCAGGTCTTCCCAGGAGGTGGGCACCGGGGCGCAGTCCAACGCATCGACGTTAACCATAAAACCGAGAGTGCCGGAATGAATGGCGAACCAGTTGCCTTCGGGGTCTTTCAGCCCTTCAGGAATCTCATCCCTATGCGCGGCTGCTCAATAGTGCATAAAGACGGATAGAGGTGTTTGCCCAAGGCAATCCCATCAAAGCCCATGACGGAAAGATCTTCCGGCACCTTAAAACCGGTCCGCTGCAATTCGCCCATCAGGCTGATGGCGAGCAAATCGTTGGTACAGATCACGCCCGTGAGCGCATCAGTGCCTTGTAACTCTGGTGCTAAGCTGGTCAGGTCTGCCTGGGTATGACGCTCCATTTCAGTTACTGGGGGAGGCTTAAAACCCGCGTCACGCATGGCATGGCAATAACCCGCATAGCACTGTTTGGCACGGTCTGACTGCAATAAAGGGCCCGCCACCATGCCGATTCGCTGATGGCCTAAGGCAAGTAAGTGCCGGGTGGCGTCAGCGCCTGCGGTGTAATTATCGGCCCCGATTGAAGCGAAGCCGCTCTGGCCAGGTGGGTTGTAGACCAGCAGGCAGGGCGTGGTTTCCATTCTAGCACGGCCCTATTTCCCGCATCGGCGACGGTGAGAACAAGGCCATCGACACGTTGACGGAGCATCTCTTCGACAATCTCGCTTTCGCGATAGGCAGCATACTCACTGGTCGTTACCAGCAATGAATAGCCGTTAGCGCGTGCTGCGGTTGCCCTAGAAACACCTGCAAGCTTTGCCAGGCAGGGAGCGGGAAGCACTCTTGATTGAGTTAACCGAAAACCTTCTTAATTAGATTAAGCTAAATTAAAGTTTAATGTATTATAAATGTTTGAATAAAATACGTTTTTAGCACATTTTTTTAGTAATTCTATTTAAAGTTAATGGCTTAAATCTGTTCGCAAAAAGTGCTGGTGACTATTGGCAGAATTGGCTAATAAAACACTAGCTTTCTGGTTAATTGTTTTTCCTTTCTTAGTATTGAATGCATTTCTTTACCTGATGTTTTTAAGCGAGCTATTCTGCAATATGCACATTAATGAATGTATAAAGGGCGCCCACCATGCATGACAGTCGACCGTTATTTTTGGCGGTGACGTCAGTGTTGGCGAGTATCGCCTTGGCAGGGTGTAGTTCCGGTGGGGGCGGTGTAAGTAGCACTCCTTCGACCTTACCCCCTAAAGGCGCAACGTCGACTAGCGTAACGCCTGTGGGGCCCGTAGATGTGCGCGTCGCCGTCGCCGATAGCGGCTTTGATATTGCCGCGATTACAAATAGCGAGCGTGTGATAGATAGCCTGAATGTGCACACAGGTGGCAGCGATGTCAGCGGCGGCAATGAATGGCATGGTAACGTGGTCTCCTCAGTCATCACCGGTGATGAGCTGGGTAGGGCGCGCCTGGACTTGCTTAAGGTCGAGAAAGACGGTGTCACACTTAGTAGCGTGCTTGATTATGCTATTGGCGTAGCGGCCCAGCGTGGCGCTCGTGTGATTAATGCCAGTTTTTCTCAGCGTTTTTTAGCCAGTGATCCGCGTCTATCCTTTAACGGTGTAACCTCAGCAGAATCTTACCAAAGAGTTGTAAGCGCCAATGACGGTAAAGGCGCTGTTTATGTAATCAGTGCGGGGAACGATGGCGCTGCAATCGATACCCAAGGACGGCCGATTTATGCCAGCCATCCTGATCTCTACAGCATGATGTTGATAGCCGTAGGTACCGGCTCGGATGGCAATATTCACCCTTCCAGCAGCTACCCGGGTGATGACGTTAGGTTGCAGGAGCGTGCGATAGCGACCGACTATGTTAATCAAACGGTTGGCGCGCAAGGCACCTCTATTTCGGCCGCGCGCATTTCTGAATATGCGGCGGGCATTATCTCTCTTTGGCCACACTTGAGTGCCCAGCAGGCAAGCCAGCGTCTGTTGGACACGGCCAGCCAAACGAGTGCGCTTTTTCAGCAGAACAGCTGCGGCGCTGCTGCCAATGTGAACTGTGGTGCGTTTTATCTTGGTCAGGGAGAGGCGGATATTGACGCTGCACTTGCCCCAGAAGGTGATTTAGTCGTTCCGCAAGGTGAGCGCGTGGCAGCCGGTGGCGATTCGGCCGTAGGCTCTTTTATGCAGCTTTCGGGGGCTTATGGCAATGCATTGGCGGCGTCGGGGGTGTTAGACGCCGTGGCCGTTTTTGATAATCTGGGTCGTGACTATCGGATGGATTTCGGTCACCAAGCACAGCAGCGCGTGAAACGTGCAAACCAATTGCGTGATCAAATGGAGCGGATGTCAATAAGCTCGGCTCAAGCGATCCAAACAGATGCTATGGAGATGGATAATTACCGCTTCATGGTCCATTCAAACAATGGTGGAGAGGTGCTGAGCAGCCGCTTTGACGGATCGTTTGGTAATTCCACCCTGACGGCTTTTAACTATGCAGGTGATCAAATAGATCCAATGAGTGGTTATGCGGATTCAGGCATGATGCCAATGATCTCCTTCCAGTCTGGTGCAGTGATTACCCAGGCGTTCGATAACGTTAATGGCGTGCAATCACGTTACGACGTCACTGATAAATTCAGCCTCTCAGCGTCTCACTGGACGGGTGGCGTCGAGGACACCATGAGTTTTGCCAACGACTATAGCGCCAATCGATCTGATATTGGCATGACCTATCAACTGACGCCGGCTATTAGCGTGAGTACTCAGATAGGCCGATTAGAGGAGCAAAATGGTCTGTTAGGCGCTAACGGTTCTGGGGCGCTGGGCTTCGACGAACACAACCAAATGACGTTTGTTGGCGCTGGGTTGCAGGCAAACGTGGGCGATGGTTTTACTGCTTTTGCCGAGTTTGAACATGGGCGCGGTAATGCTGATGGCAGCGGTCTTGTAACACGAATTAAAGATATCAATGCTCAGGAAATGGCGTTGGGTTTGCAGTGGCAAAAGAGCGACGAGCGTGCGGCGTTAACGCTCCGTCAGCCTTTGCGCATTGATAGTGCGACAGCTGAATTGAATGTGCCCATTGCCCGCACGCTAAGTGGTGAGGTGTTGCGTGAATCCCGTGAGGTGTCACTCTCACCCTCTGGGCGACAAATGGATATTGAGCTGGGTTATGCGTTCAAACCGAGTGAACGTAGCCAGTTGCAGTTTAACTTGCTACACACATTAGAGCCTGATCACGACGCTGACGCCAGCTCAGACAGTGCGGCGATGGTGAACTATCTGGTGGCTTGGTAAAAGCCCACTAACGATCAGCCTAGTTGGCCATAACCTAAGCACGTCCACTTTTGTACATTGCGTCGCTTAAAGCCTAACGCTACAGTCTCGCTCTTGTTATCCAGGGCGAGACTTTTTTATGGCCACACTGATGATTCAAGGTACCACCTCGGATGCGGGTAAAAGTACCGTGGTGGCTGCTTTATGCCGCGTGCTGGCAAGGCGCGGTGTCTCAGTGGCGCCCTTTAAGCCGCAGAACATGGCACTCAATAGCGCCGTCACCGTAGACGGTGGTGAAATCGGCCGTTCCACCGCGCTGCAAGCCCAGGCGTGTTATTTAGAGGCCCACAGCGACATGAATCCCGTGTTGCTAAAACCGGAAACGGATCGCGGTGCTCAGGTGATTCTGCGGGGTAAGGTATACGGCCATATGGATGCGCTGGATTACCATGCTTTTAAACGCACTGCCCAAGAGAGCGTAATGGCCGCATGGCGGGCTTTGGAAAGCCGCTTTGATGTGGTGATTGCCGAAGGCGCAGGTAGCCCTGCTGAAATCAATCTTCGTGAAGGCGATATCGCCAATATGGGGTTTGCCGAAGCTGCAAACTGCCCAGTCTTGTTAGTCGGTGATATCGATCGCGGCGGTGTATTTGCCCAATTGGTCGGTACGCTGGCGCTACTGAGTGAGAGCGAGCAGGCCCGTACGAAGGGCTTTATCATTAATCGTTTTCGAGGCGATATTACGCTGCTAGAGCCGGGGCTTGAGTGGTTACAAGCGCACACCGGTAAACCGGTGCTGGGCACACTGCCTTATCTGCAAGGACTAGTCCTCGATTCTGAAGATAGTATTGGCACTATTCAGGCTGAAAAAAAAAGCCAGGTGATTAACATCATCGTCCCCGCGCTGCCGCGTATCAGTAATCACACTGACTTTGATCCGCTGCGTTTGCACCCCCAGGTAGCGCTGACCTTCGTGGGGCCCGAGCAGACTATACCCCCCGCCGATGTGATCATCCTTCCGGGCAGTAAAAGCACCGCCAGTGACTTAGCCTGGCTAAAACGCCAAGGCTGGGATAACGCCATTCAGCGCCACCTGCGTTATGGGGGGAAGGTGTTGGGTATTTGCGGTGGTTTTCAGATGCTGGGCGAGTGGGTTGATGACCCCGATGGGCTAGAAGGGCAGCCAGGGAAAGTAGCCGGATTGGGTCTTTTACCGCTCACCACCCGCATGGTGCCGGGTAAGCAGCTACGTAACGTTAGCGGTGTGCTCGTCGGGGAAACGACAACGACCACGGGCTATGAAATTCATAACGGCATTAGCGAAGGCCCCGCCCTAGACAGACCGCTATTTGATATTAATGGTCGACCAGAAGGCTCGGTCAGTGAAGATGGCCAAATCATCGGTACTTATCTGCATGGCCTATTTGACCATCCTGAGGCCTGCCATGCGCTGTTAAAGCAACTGGGCCTCTCTGACGGCGAGCAAAGCGATTACCAAGCTCACCGAGAGCGTGAACTAGATCGCTTGGCGGATATGCTGGAAGCCTATGTAGATATTGAGGCGGTTATTCGGCTGATTGAAGCTGGCGCTTCGCCATTACGGTAATTTCAATACTGCTGCCGCCGCAAATGTGAGGGGCTTCAGTGCAGGTACGGGCGGGGTAGCGGCCGGGTTCAAAGTACTCGGCGTACACACTGTCCATGTCTTGGATGGCATGTAAGTCGGTGAGGTGAATATCCACTCGCACAGCATCGGCAAGGCTACCGCCTTCCATTTCCAGCATGCGCGATAGCGCCCGCATTACCAGACGAGTTTCTTCCTTGATATTCCCCATGGCTGCTTCGCCGTTCGATAGATCGGCCACGGTCACCCCTGAGATAAACACATAATGGTCATCGATGACCATGTGGCTGCCGGGAAAGCTCGGCGAGGGCATAGTGGGGTCGTTGGTAAAGGTGGTCATAGTTACTCCTTCTTAAGTCACCGTTCACGATTACTGATGCTTCGACAGGTGCATGTCTGTGACGTTCAATATCAGTAAACGTGAATGGAGGTCTCGTAGGTCACAATGCCCTGTCAAAACGGTGGTGATTGCTCTAGGCTTGCGGGTTTTCAGTTGGTGAGGGTAATGTCGATGAAGGTTGTACACGTTAACGCCGAAGCTCAGCGTAACGCTTGTTTGGCGCGGCTATGCGCTGAGGTGTATGGGCAAGCAGCAGGTTTAACGCCGTTAGTTGTCTTTACCGGCACTTGCAGCGTGTTATTTCCTCAAGAGGCCGCACGCTTATTTGCCGCCGTCGATGGCCAGGGTAAACCCCAGGCGCTCGCACTGCTAGTACTGGATGAAGAGGGCGTAGGGATGACCGTGACGCACGCCTGCACGTTTGACCAGCTAGGTGCCCAGCAACGCTTGGTTAGCGAGCTTACCCTGAAAGCGCCTTTGCGGGTCGAGGTGGAAAGCGCAGAGCAGGAAGCGTTTTATCAAACAAGTGGCATCAAGCGATGGTTTGGCGGGGCGGGGGGCAATCGCATTGGTTTGGGCGCACGTCACCCAGCGAAAAGCGTCAACGAATTGGCACCTACATTGAGCTTGGATGAAGCGCTGATTCTGCGTCGTTTCAAACACGATCCAAAAGCGTTTGAAAATGCAAAACAGGCCTTCTTGAAGGGCTTAAATGATTTCCCAACCGTACTTTAATATGCTCCCGCAACCCAGCGTTCCACTTTTAGCAACCACGTTGCACGTTGTTGTCATAATGTTGCTCGTTTGACTGGGTAAAATAGCCATAACTTTTGTTAAGCGTAAGAGGTAAGGGCATGGCGTTAACGGTGTTGGATACCCCCATTCGTTATGGATTGGTAAGTCGGTTACTGCATTGGGGGATGGCGCTGCTGTTTGCGTGGCAATTTACCAGTGCAACGGCGCACTGGTTATTTCCTGATACCCCTTTTGAAACGTTCTTTTGGGGCACCCATTATCCCGTGGGGGTACTGCTGCTAACCCTGGTCGTTCTCAGAGCGCTCTGGGCATTGGTCAACTCGTCCTGCCGGCCGCCATCGGTGAGCGTTATGGCAACCCTGGGACATCTTGCGCTTTACGGCTTGATGATCGCCGTGCCTACAATTGCCCTGGTCTGTCAGTTTGGTTCGGGGCGTTCACTGGAAGTCTTTGGCGTTTCGCTGATGTCTGGTTTTGAGGGCGAAGAAATCACCTGGATGACGGATCTTGGCGGTTTGCTTCACGGTGAGCTGGGTTGGGTTTTACTAGCACTGGTCGTTGGCCACATCGTGATGGCGGTGTTGCATCGCAAACTAACGCACCACGATGTGCTCGCGCGCATGGCACGATAGTCTGCTTATTTCTTAGCCAGTTCGCGCATGGCAGTTTCCAATCCTTCCAGGGTCATGGGGTACATCCGGTCGTCGATCAGCTCACGAATAAGCGTCGTCGAGTAGGTGTACTCCCAGGCACGTGGCGGCAAAGGGTTGAGCCACGCTAAGCGGGGAAACTTATCGGCTAAACGCTTGAGCCAAACGCCGCCGGCTTCGTCATTGAAGTGCTCAACGCTGCCACCTGGATGCGAAACTTCGTAAGGCGACATGGCGGCATCACCGACAATAACCACTTGATAATCCGCGCCGTAGGTGTGCAGCATATCCATGGTCGGAATGCGCTCATTGCCACGGCGCAGGTTGTTTTTCCAAACGCCTTCATACAGGCAGTTATGAAAGTAGAAATGCTCCAAGTGTTTAAACTCGGAGCGGGCCGCTGAAAAGAGCTCTTCACATACGCGGATATGGTCATCCATCGAACCACCCACGTCTAAAAACAGCAGCACTTTTACCGCATTGTGGCGCTCCGGGCGCATCCGAACATTGAGTAGCCCGGCATCTTTGGCGGTTTCACGGATGGTGCTATCCACATCGAACTCTTCTAACGCGCCTTGGCGGGCGAATTTGCGCAGCCGCCGCAAGGCCATTTTGATATTGCGCGTGCCCAACTCCAGTGAATCATCGTAATCCCGAAAGCGCCGCTCGTCCCACACCTTGGTAGCGCGGCGGTGGCGGGAGCCATCCTGGCCAATACGGATACCTTCTGGGTTGTAGCCGTAAGCCCCAAAAGGGCTGGTGCCGCCGGTGCCAATCCATTTATTACCGCCTGCGTGGCGCTCTTTCTGCTCCTCCAGGCGTTTTTTAAACGTCTCAATGAGCTCTTCTAAGCCACCCAAGGACTCAATCTTGGCCTTCTCTTCACCGGTGAGCTGTTTTTCAAACTCCCGGCGCAGCCACTCATCGGGGATCAGCGCCTCAATGGCAGCGTCCATGTCCTCTAGACCTTTAAACCAGGCGGCAAAGGCACGATCGAAGCGGTCGAAGTGGCGCTCATCTTTCACCATCACCGTGCGCGCGACCTGGTAAAACGCTTCCATATCGGCAAATACTACACCTCGCTCGACCACGGCATGAAGGTCTAGAAGCTCACGCAGCGAAACGGGCACGCCCGCGCGTTTGAGGGTTTCGAATAAGCCAATAAACATGGCTTAGCGTCCACTGTTCTTCTGACGACGCATCATAAACGCCAAGCGTTCGAGCAGGTGCGTGTCTTGCTCGTTTTTGACCAATGCACCGGCCATGGGCGGCAGCGCTTTGGCCGGGTCTTGATGGTAGAGCGCCTCCTGGGCCAGCTCGTCTGCCATTAGCAGTTTGAGCCAATCCACCAGTTCCGAGGTGGAAGGCTTTTTCTTGAGGCCCGGCGCCTTGCGAAGTTCAAAGAAAACTTCCAGCGCTTCGCTGACCAGTTTCGGGGCAATGTTCGGGAAGTGAACATCAACAATCGCCTGCATGGTCTCACGGTCAGGGAATTCGATGTAGTGGAAAAAGCAGCGGCGCAGGAAGGCGTCCGGCAGCTCTTTTTCATTGTTGGAGGTGATGACGATGATGGGGCGCTTTTCGGCGCGGATGGTTTCGCCGGTTTCGTAAACGTGGAACTCCATACGGTCCAGCTCTTGGAGCAGGTCGTTAGGGAATTCGATATCCGCCTTGTCGATCTCATCGATCAGCAGTACCACCCGCTCATCAGCGGTAAAGGCTTCCCACAGTTTGCCGGGCTTTATGTAGTTGGCGACGTTCTCGACGCCTTCCACGCCTAGTTGGGAATCCCGCAGGCGGCTCACCGCGTCGTACTCGTATAGTCCCTGGGCCGCCTTGGTGCTGGATTTGATATGCCAGGTGATCAGCCGAGTGCCTAGTGATTCTGCCAGTTCCTCCGCTAGTAGGGTTTTACCGGTGCCCGGCTCGCCTTTGATGAGCAGTGGGCGCTCGAGCATGACGGCGGCATTAACTGCCTGCTTGAGTGCATCGGTTGCGATATACGAAGAGGTGGAGTCAAACGCCATAGTGGGCCTCGGCTTTTTGAAAGCAGGTAAATAACAGATTCAAACAAGTGTACGTGAGGCTGGCCGCTCAGGCCAAGCGGAAGGAAGCGTCAAGCCATCAAGCCTTGTTTGGTGGCACGATGCCCTGGCGCTGTATTTGCCGATACAGCGTTGGTCATGAAATGCCCAGCTCGCTTTACGCCACCGTTTATGGCTCTTGAATGGTAGATCGGCGCAGCTTATCACGCAGGCAAACTGCATCAGTCTCGGCACTATTCGCACTATTCGCACTATTCGCACTACTTGTTGGCGCTGCAGTTAAAAGCTCGTAGAGAGGGCTGAAAACGCCCGTCTATGGGCTGTAGTTGGTTCACCATGTGTCGTACTGGAAGGGCTACTTATGAGCCAGTCGACTAAATATCAAGAGGTGTAGGCCGCGTTGTGGTATGCCGCCCAAAATCTTCGTGTTGAACACGTGTCGGTGCTGGCTATCAACGACCCGCATGCGGTGATGGCGCTGATGCAGCGGGGCTACTTTCGTGCTGAGGATATGGTCACCCAGCGCATTCCAGTGGAAGATATCGTGGAGGAGGGCTTTGAGGCGCTGCTAAACGATAAAGCCCAAGTGAAATCATCGTGGCACCCAGCCACTAAGCCGAGGATTGCAAAGCATCAACAAACGCAATTGATACGTTGTGATGCAAAAAGACCTCAATATGCTTAACACTGGTGCATTTTATTTGCTGCAGTGCGTCGAAGGTTGATGCTAATCGAGTTGTTTTTTTATTAAGTGATTGATTTTTAGTTATATTTAAAAAAGTGGCATGCAGATCGCAATATATATGGCAAAGGATGAGTGAATAGAGAGGCGCAATTAACCATCGGGCTTCTCTCCCTTCTCCATCTACACCGCTAGAACTGTTAGCGGTAAACCGAGTGAGCTGGCGTGCTCCACCTGGGTCCCCTTCGGGGGACTTTTTTTATGCTTGAAATAAAACTATCAGAGTTGGTATTTCTTATAACAATATTTGACAGGAAATTTGAAAACAGTGTTCGTATACTATATGCTGTATAGGTAAGCCGAATGGTCGGCACTGTAGTCCGAAGCACAAGGACATGCGCGTAAGTTGAAAGAGAGGATGACCCTGATGAGTAAAATGAAACTGATCTCTGCTGCTACAATCACTGCTGGTTTCGCACTGGCAAGTTCAGCAGCACTTGCTTACAACGCTGGCGATGTATTTGTTCGTGGTGGCGTTGCCCAAACGGATACGGGTTCAGATAACGGTAATATCGCGGGCAGTTCATTAAGTGTGGATGAAGCACGTGGATATACTTATGGGTTAGGCTACCTGTTTACCGATAAGGTTGGCGTCGAGCTTAACAGCTCTGAAGAATTCGAGCATGACCTGAGTGTAGCGGGTGCAGACGCGGGTAGCATTGATCGTTTGCCGGTGAATCTATTGGTTAACTACTACCCAATGGGCGGCTTAGATTCACGCGTTCAGCCTTATGTGGGTGTAGGCTTGAACTATACGCACTTCTCAAGTGAGCCAAGCGGCTTTAACGTTGATGAAAGCTACGGCGCCATCGGCCAAGTGGGCGTTGATCTGGCAGTAACTGACAATGTCATGCTCAACGGTTTTGCTAGCTACGCTGACGTTAATTCAGACATTAACGCCAATGGCGTTGGCAAAGTTGGCGAAGTCGATATGGAGCCCGTCACCATCGGTGGTGGTGTGACTTATCGCTTCTAAGTCCCAGCCAATACTGAGTCATAGCTAATTAGTTTTGGTACCTAACGCCCGGCCAAGTGCCGGGCGTTGTTCGTTTCGGTAGCAAAAAATCTCAAGACGTTAGGTTATCAAAGCCACTCTCTGTCACCGCGACGTTATCTTCAATGCGGATACCCCCGCACGGCGATAGTCGATCGACAAGACGCCAGTTAATGGGTAGCGATGTTTGACGCAGTGGGGCAAGCAGCATCTCGATAAAGTAGAGCCCAGGTTCAATGGTCACCACCATGCCAGGGGCAAGAGTCCGTGTTAACCGTAGGGCTGGGTGATTATCTGGCGCAGGCGCTGGTGAGCCATCTGAATGACGTAGCCCAGCGACATCATGTACTTGTAATCCCAACGAGTGACCTAAGCCGTGAGGGCAGAAAGCGCGGGTTACGCCTTCAGCAACGGCTTGCTCTGCAGTGCCTTGAAATAGGTCGTGGGCAACCAAAATGTCAGCGAGATGGCGATGCATCTGTTCATGAAGCGAAACAAAGCTGACGCCCGGCGAGACACACCTGACTAGCTCATCCTTCAAGCCATGCATCGCCGTTACCAGCTCACCAAATAATGAGGGAGCATCCGGGCCCGCGTAGGTACGAGTGATATCAGCACAGTAACCACGAAACCGGCGGCCTGCATCCACTAACAAGCTATAACGCTGTTTAGGCGCGCTAAGGTCGTAATGTTGGTAATGCAGAACGCCTGCGTATGAATTCATCCCAATAATATTTTGGTAAGGGACGTTGGATTCGCGCTGACGGCTGGCGGCTAAGTAAGCCAAATGAATGTCCAGTTCACTGGAGGCGCCAATAAAAGCCGCCTGGGACGCCTGGTGCCCCGCTATCGCCAAGCGGTTGGCTTCACGAACACAGGCAATCTCATAGGGCGTTTTGAAAAGCCGGATTTCATCAAGCGCCTTTACCAATGGTTCAGGCTGTTTTTCTGCTGCTAGTGCCTGCTGAGCGTTTGAGGTAAGACGCTCGATATCACCAATAACTGCTGCGTTCCCGACCAGCGGCGGAGAGATCTTATCGCTGCAGAAGTGAACATCGAATTCAGCAACCCAGGGCTCTTCAGGAAGATGCTTTGGTAGATGCCAAAAATCCGCGGGCGCATAGAGATATAGCTGAGGGCGCTGGTGTGGCTGAATTATTAGCCAGCTGTGCTGCACATCGGCTAAGCCCACCCAGTGCATGAAATGGCCGTATGTTTGAAAGGGCGGCATATGATCGTCTGCAAAGTGTACGCTAGCGTGGCCACTATAGATTGCTAAGCTATCAAACCCTTGGTCGGTCAATATCGCCGTATAGGCGCGCTGAAGTTGTGCAATATGATCTTGTTGCAGGTTGAATAGGGTGGTTGACATGCAAACCGTGTCCTTTCTCAAGTAAGCTTTTAAAGACGGCCTCAAGTCCGTGGAGTGACCAGTTCACTCCAAAAACCGTCGAGTTCAGCATGGTGATGGCTTTGGTGACGGTATAGCCGTAGCTCCATAGGAACATCCCAGCGGCTATCGCCCGCTCTTACTAATGTTCCCTCGGCAAGTTCCGCAGCGACGTTGCGCTCAGGCAGCCAGCTCATGCCGTATCCAAGCAGCACCAGCTCTTTAATACCCGCCGCGTAGAGGTTTTCACTCTGTGCGGTTAAATAAGTGCTTTGTGGCAGCCTGGCTAAGTGCGCTTTGACGGCAGACCCAAGCAGCCCACGCTTCGGGTAGGCAAGCCACGGCGCCGGTTGATGACGGGTGCCTGGCAGTAGCGCGCAAGGAACCCCCTCTGCCGTTAATCCAGTCACCGGGACCAGCCTTTCATAGCCAATGACCCGATAAGTGCATGCGCTAGTGTCGATCTCTAAATCGCAGCGCCCAATCGGCCAATAGCAAATGGCAAGGTCGCACTCTGCGCGCGCCAGGGCTTGAAAATAGTCGCTAGCTACCCAGCCCGTGGCCCGTAAATAGGGCTGAACGCGATCTTGCCAGCCTGTGGATGCCAGCCATTCCGGTAAAAAGTGGGGCAACAGGCTTTGCGGTGCAGCGACCATAATGCGCCGTTGCTGGCCAGCATTGATTTCCCGTACGCGGTCACGCGTGAGCCGCACACGTTCGGTCACTTGTTCGCACAAGGTCAAAAACTCTTCGCCAGCGGGAGTGAGCGAGAGAGGTAGCGTTTGACGATTAATCAGCGTTACCCCCATCTCCTCCTCGAGCAATTTAATCCGCCGGGAGAAGGTGGGCTGGGTAACATGTTGATCATCTGCTGCGCGAGAGAAGTGCCGTGTTCTGGCCAGGGCGATAAAATCTTCTAGCCAGCGAATTTCCATGCTTTACCTCTCAGCGCCTTGGCTCGCTGTAGGGTGGTTAGCGCCTTGTTCATAGGCGCCCCTCCTCAACAGCGTGACATGCCACACGCGTTCCGTCATCTTGTGTTTGCAACAGCGGTATTTCCTGCTTACAGCGCGCGTTGGCATGCGGACAGCGGCCGTGAAATACACAGCCACTTGGCAAATTAACCGGGGTGGGCACTTCACCAGTGAGGCGAATATGCTGTGGGCGGTCATCCTTTAAGCGTGGAATTGCTGAGAGTAGCGCCTGGGTGTAAGGGTGGCGCGGTTTTTCAAACAGCGTCGCCGTCGTGGCAATTTCACATACCGTCCCCAAATACATGACCGCCACGCGAGTACCAAAGTGCTCAACCACTGCTAAATCGTGGGTGATGAACAAGTAGGTGAGGTTGCGCTCTTGCTGGGCTTCCATCAGGAGGTTGAGCACCTGAGCTTGAATCGAGACGTCGAGCGCAGAAATAGGCTCGTCGGCGACGATAAACTCAGGGTCCACGGCCAGTGCGCGCGCAATGGCGATACGCTGGCGCTGACCACCAGAAAACTCGTGACCAAAGCGCTTACCCCAGTCGGGGTCGATGCCTACCGAGCGCATGACCTCTTCAACCTTGTCGAGAACCTGCGGCCGTTTCCAGTCAGGATGGTGCAGCCTCAGCGGCTCTTCCAGCGTTTGCTGAATCGTCATCCGAGGATTGAGCGACGCATAAGGGTTTTGAAAAATCATCTGCATGCGTTTGCGATATGGCAGCAACTGACGTGAGGTTAAGTTATCGATACGTTGACCGTCGTAGCGAATCTCTCCCTCAGAGGGTGTCAAAAGCCCCATTACCGTGCGTGCCACTGTCGACTTACCGCAACCCGATTCGCCAACGACGCATAATGCTTCGCCGCGCTTGATATCCAGGTTAACGCCGTTAATTGCGTGAACATGCTCTTGGTGGCGAACCAGCTTGCCACCTTTAAAACGCAGTTGCTCAAGGAAATCACCCGAGAGCGAAAAGCGTTTTTTTAGCGCGCGAATCTGCAGCAACGAATCCGCGCTCTCTTCGTTTTCACGGTGGGTAGGCATCGGGTTATCCGTCATCACCTCAGCGTTCGCACTCATGAGGTTTCCTCCTTCAAACGGCGATCTTCGAGCATTTCAGCCACCATATGACACGCCACGCGGCAGTTGCCGGAGTCGACGAATTCCGGCACTTGTTGGGTGCAGGCGGGGCGGGGCTGGCCATCGGCACGATTGATAAAATCGCAGCGTGGATGAAACGCGCAGCCGCTGGGTAGGTTAGAAAGCGAGGGCATGCTGCCGCGAATCTGATTGAGCTTTTCCCCTGGCGTTGCCATCTGCGGAAGAGCGTTGATCAATCCCTGGGTATAAGGGTGCTGCGGGTCATTAATGATTTCCCGCGTGGGCCCTTGCTCAATCACTCGGCCAGCATACATGACCAGCATCCGCTGGGTGACCTGGCTGACCACGCCCAGGTCATGGGTGATCAATATCAAACCCACATTGTGCTGTTCGCACAGTTCGAGCAGCAGCGCCATAATCTCGGCTTGGATCGTGACGTCAAGCGCTGTGGTCGGCTCATCGGCAATGATGATATCCGGGTCAAGCAGCAGGGCGATAGCGATGATGATGCGCTGACGCATCCCGCCTGAAAGCTCATGAGGATATTGATCCAAGCGTGTCTCAGGGGAAGGGATTTGTACCTGGCGCAGTTTGTCCAGCGCAATGCTCCGAGCTTCCTTGGAAGAAATGCGCCGATGTGCCTTCAAACACTCAACCATTTGCTCGCCGATAGAGAGCACCGGGTTGAGCGTCATCATTGGGTCTTGAAAGATCATCGAAATGCGGTTGCCGCGGACTTTGCGCAGGCCGCGCTCCGACATGCGATTGAGCACTTGGCCATCAAAGTTGACGCTGCCGCCTGCGATAAAACCCGGTTTGGCGATTAAATTGAGCAGCGAGAAAGCCGCTACGGACTTCCCGGCGCCAGATTCACCGACGATACCCAAACGCTCA
The DNA here is from genome assembly GCF_052645115.1 of Vreelandella sp. V005. NCBI lineage: Bacteria > Pseudomonadati > Pseudomonadota > Gammaproteobacteria > Oceanospirillales > Halomonadaceae > Vreelandella > Vreelandella sp. V005. The sequence continues at coordinate 35,660 of NZ_JBQXYA010000005.1, forward strand.
CCGCGCTCAAGGGTAAAATTAATGTCCCGCAGAGCGTGGACTTCACCCTGACGCAGCGCAAAGCGGACATCAAGGTTATTGACTTCAAGTAGTGCCATGGTGTCCTCAGCCTTTGTAGAGTCGTGGGTTCATGACATCGCGCAGCCAATCACCGAGTAGATTGATCGACAGCACCAGCACCACCAGTACCGCACCTGGAATTAACGTAATCCACCAGGAGCCTGACTGGATGTAGTCAAAGCCAGATTTAATCAATGAGCCTAATGAAGGATGCGTTTCCGGCATACCCAGGCCCAAAAACGACAGCGCTGCTTCAGAAATAATGGCGTTGGCAATCTGTACGGTCGAGATAACGAAGATCGGCGACATCGTATTGGGCAGCACGTGGCGGAACATAATCCGCTTGCTGCGCAGCCCCATTACGCGGGCGGCGTCTACGTACTCTTTATTCTTTTCAGCCAGTACTGAGGCGCGCACCGTACGCGCGTACTGCGGCCATTCGGCAAGACCGATAATCAGGATCAGCATCATGACCGCGTATTGGCTATAAAAGGCGCTGCCCATGGTTGCCTTGACCAAGGCGCCTACCACGATAGCGACCATGAGGGTCGAGAAAGAGAGCTGGATATCCGCCAAGCGCATTAAAATAGTATCGATGCGACCGCCGAGATAGCCCGCCATCAGGCCAAAAGTGACCCCTAGCAGCGCCTGCAAAATAACCGCGCCAAAGCCGATCAGCAGGGAAACGCGCGTGCCATATAACACGATTGACCACAGATCCCGCCCTTGGGCGTCAGTACCTAATGAGTAACGCTCATCGGCGCCATCAATCCAGAAAGGCGGCAGCTCTGACGCCATAATATCGATCTGGGCCAGGTCGTATGGGTTGGTTGGCGCCAGCAGTGGCGAGGCGAACGCGGCAATGACCATACAGATAAACACGGCCAAGCAGAGCTGGGCGGTGCGGTCTCGCTTGAAGCTGTACCACATGTAGGAGTCGCGCAGGCGCTCCCAGCGGCTGGGTGAAGCGCTCGCTGGGGAGGAGTTAGTTGAGGTGCTCATGCGGGCTTCCCAGTCAGTTTAACGGTGGGGTTCACCATGCCGTAGATCAAATCCACAATCGTATTGGTGACCACAAAAATAACGCCGACAATCATTAAGTAAGTCACGATTAGCGGAATGTCAGCACGATTGATCGCATCCAAGAACATCAAGCCCATGCCCGGCCATTGGAATACGGTCTCGGTTAAAATGGTGTAGGCCACCATGGTGCCGATCTGCACACCACCCACGGTAATCACCGGTAGCATGGTGTTTTTAAGCGCATGAACAAAATAGACACGGCGCATTGAGATGCCTTTGGCACGTGCATATTTCACATACTCAGACTGCAGGACTTCCATCATTTCGGCGCGAATCAAACGAATAAACAGCGGTAGCATGATGGAGGCCAGGGAAACTGCCGGCAGCACCAGATGCTGTAAACCATTCCAAGTCGCCAGATTGGTATCCCAATTACCGGCTACATTGACCAATTCATACCCGCGTCCAAACGATGGCATATTGCCTTCGGTCGAGAAGAAATCATTTAGCCACGCGCCCCAGCCGGTACTTTCAGGGAATAGCGTGACGGTAACGCCAATCGCAAAAATTTGAATAAGCACGATGGCGGTCAAGAAAACCGGAATCGAAATACCAATAATGGAGACGCCCATAAACAATCGCGAAATCGGTGAGCGTGGTTTAATCGCGCTGTATACGCCGATCGGCACTGAAAACAGCACAATAATCAGCGTGGCGGCAAAAACCAATTCCAGCGTGGCAGGTAAGTGGCGAGCAATGACTTCTAAGGCCGGCTCACGGTAAAAATAAGAGTAGCCAAAATCGCCCTGAACGGCATTTTTAGCAAAGCGCGCGTATTGCACCAGGAAGGGGTCATTCAGGCCTAGGCGTTCACGAATTTCTTCACGCTCACTTTCCGGCACTGACTGGCCGACCATCTGCTGCACGGGGTCACCCAGGTTATCCTGGATGGCGAAGGCCAGCACGCTGATGACAAACATCACCAAAATCGCGTGCATCAGCCGCTTGATTAAAAAGGCAATCATGGCGTACGCCACCTGTGTGAAGGGTTCATCAAAGGGAGTTGGGCTTGTTCTCTAGCATTCAATTAGCCATTTACCGCCAAACAAAAGGCTTCGCCCCCTAATAAGTGCTTAGGGAGCGAAGCATCCATGCAGTGAGTGCTGCAATGACTCGTTTAACGGTTTGCCATCGACATGCGATGGAGAGGATTACTCGTCGCTGGCGTCAATGACCAAGTCGCCCAGGTAGGGGAAATCGATAGCATTGACCACCGGCTCAACGTCAACGCCATCCGCGGCAGCATAGGCAAGGTTCTGCCAGTGCAGCATGATGAAACCGACATCTTCGTACAGCATGGCTTCGGCTTCACGCAGCATTTCGTTGCGTTTTTCCAGATCCGTTTCGCTGTCTGCTTCGGTAACCAGGGCATCAATCTCTTCGTTGCAGTAGCTGCCATAATTGTACTGACCAGCGCCAGTTTCTTCATCGATGCAGAAGGAGAGGTACTGGAAGAAGTTGGCGCTATCTTCGGTATCGGCGTGCCAACCGATCATCGCCATATCGGATGCGCGAGTATCGTATTCAGGCCAGTACTGAGCCAGCGGCATGGTGCGCAGTTCAACGTCGATATTAATTTGTGCCAGCATGTTGGCAACCGCTTGAGCGATTTGCGCATCGTTAACGTAGCGGTTATTGGGCGCGATCATTTCAACGGTGAAGCCATCTTCATAACCGGCTTCTGCCATTAGCTCTTTAGCGCGTTCAATATCATAGCGTGGCGTTAAGTCAGAGTTGTGGCCAGAATAGCCTTCGGGAGAGAACTGACCCGCCGGGTTAGCGAAGCCACGCATCAAACGGTCGGCAATGCCTTCCTGGTTAATGGCTAAATCGACTGCTTGACGAACGCGAGCGTCCTGGAAGGCTTCGACACGCTCTTCGTTCATCTGGAAACCAATAATACGCGTACCGTCAATCTCAATCAGATTGACACCATCTGCTTCACGGACACGGTCTAAATCGTTAGGCGGCACGGCATCAATGAAGTCAACGCCACCAGAGAGCAGTGCAGCAACGCGAGAAGCGTTTTCGGCAATCGGCGTTAATACGATATTGGAAACATTGCCTTCGCTTTCGGTATCCCAGTAATCTTCAAAGCGTTCGAAGTCGACGCGCACGCCCTGGCGACGGTCGGTGACAATGAACGGCCCTGTGCCGGAAACATTGCGTGAAGCGAAGGAGTTACCCGCTTTGACGATTTCAGCTTTATCGCTGCCGTCTTCGGTTTCACCGGTATAGAACTCGCTATCCAGCGGGAAGATATAAGTAGCGAGGTTGAGCAGCAGTGGATAGGGCTCAGTCGTGACGATCTCAACAGTGTAGTCGTCAACGGCTTCGGCGCTGGCAACCGGCTCGAAGATGGCGCGGTAGTCAGGGCTCTCTTTTAGACGCTCAATCGTCCATACCACATCTTTCGCGGTGAACTCATTACCCGAATGAAAGGTAACGCCTTCACGCAATGTCATGCGCATGGTGGTTTCGTCGACCTGCTCCCACTCGGTAGCAAGGCGCGGCTCAAACTGAAAATCCTTGGTCCAACGTACGAGAGGGTCAAACGCCAAGTGAGAAAAACGCAGCACGCCGCCAGACAGCTGTTCATGTAAATCAAGCGTTTCGGGGTCGGCAGAGTAACCAATGCGAAGCGTTTCCGCACTTGCAGTCATCGGCAATAACGTTGTACCTGCCACCACGGCACCAATAACAGAAGCCAGTAGGGTTTTCTTGAGCGTCATAATTGTTCCCTTGGGTCATTGTTTATTGTTCGTTTTACGGTTTTTTTCGCTCGCTTAAGCGCAAGAATCCCCGTAAAACAGACACGGTCAGCTTGAAAGCCGTTTAAATAACACGGACTAACAACATAGAGAGTGGCATGTGCGTCACACAATCGAAATAATGACAGGCATCATTCGTCTGCTACATGACGCGGCTAGTGGCGGCCTATTAGTGGGCTGTCATTAGACAAAAGTAGCAGTCAGGGTGAAGCCTAAAGAGGTGGAGAAGCCGTATGTGGGAAAAAATAGCAGTCGCCGCCATCGCTTGGTACCTCCCCGCGTTTGCCGTTGAACCAGTGTTTGGATCTTCTGCTGACCAAGGCACCGACACTACTTCTTCACAGAACATGGAAAGGGTAGCTCAAATAAAAGGAGCACTTGATGATGAGCAGCGCGAATGGTTTATTTTAAGTCACGGCCGTGACTCAAGCGCGTCGTTCGTCGAGTCAGGTGATCATATCACCGTTGATATCACTGGTTTTGTTGACGACGAGAAGTGGGAGACGCAAGAGTCGTTATCGCTTAGCCTGACTGTCAGTGAAGAGCAGCTCACTAGCGCTACGGTGCTACACCCCTTGGGAGAAACGCCATCACCGCCGCTATACACCTCCGAGGGAGGCGATGTTGAAGTAACCCTAACGCACTATGAACGGGTTAATCATCGTGTGTACGTGGCTGGCAGCATCAAGGGGGCCCTAGCGCTGCAAGTTCAATTAGGAGAGCCCCCACACCAGGAAGAAACTATTGCTGTTGATGTGACGTTCGATGTGGAAGCGCAAAAAGTTGAGTTTTAATGTATGCGGCCGATGGGTATCGGCCGCCAGTAACAACCATTAATTGATGGCGTAGCGGGCTAGCCAAACTGCTTATGTAGCCAGGCATTAATAGTGTCGGATTCGTACATCCACTCTTCTCGGCCATCATCATGAACAATTTTTAAGCAGGGCACTTTGACCTTTCCTCCCCCTTCAAGAAGAGCCTGCTTATGCTCAGGGTCAAGCTGAGCATCGCGCAGCTCAATATTTAATCCCAACCGCGCTATCTCTTTGCGCACCTTCATGCAAAATGGGCAGGTACGAAATTGATACAGAGCCAACCGCTGGCATGTTTCATCAATCTTCGCTTGCTCTTCAGGTGAGCGCTCAACCGACTTAGGCGTGGAGAGCTTTTCTGAAATCAGCATAAATGGGGCAAGCACTAAGCGAACGCCACGGAAAAAATAGCGAATTAACATACGCATCGAAAGGCTCCTTTCGCTGATGTTCGAGCTACTATCAGCGTGCCGAATGAAATGGAAGTAGCTAACGTTGATAAACGGTGGTCGCATCCTGCAACAACTGAAAGGTTTTGTCACTTGAAGGTCGATTTGTTCCCGTTAATCGCCGTTATTAGCGATGAGTGGATGAGCAAAGTGGGCCAGCATGCTAGGCTATTTGGCTATTTTTACGCCATGTTTTGGCTTTCTATTAAATTTACTGGCGATTAACGGGGCGAGAGCCATGCATCTGCATATTATTGGTATCTGCGGCACCTTTATGGGGAGCCTGGCGCTGCTGGCGCGTGAGCTGGGCCATCAGGTAAGTGGCTCTGATCAGCATGTCTATCCCCCCATGAGCACCCAATTGGTGGATGCGGGTATTACTTTGATGGAGGGGTATCACGCGGAGCATCTCTCGCCCGCGCCCGACCTGGTGGTAGTAGGTAACGCGTTATCGCGAGGCAATGAAGAAGTAGAAGCATTGCTGAATAGCGGCCTACCCTATACATCAGGTGCTCAGTGGCTGGCAGAGCATGTATTGCCGGGACGGCGTGTTATCGCAGTAGCGGGCACCCACGGAAAGACGACCACGGCGAGCATAGTGGCATGGCTATTGGAAAGCGGCGGATTAGCGCCGGGGTTTTTGATCGGCGGCGTGCCGCGTAACTTCGGTGTCTCGGCGCGTTTGGGGGATCCTCGGGCGCCGTTTGTGGTGGAGGCGGATGAGTATGATACGGCCTTCTTCGATAAACGTTCCAAGTTCGTTCACTACCGTCCACACATTGCGATACTCAATAACCTTGAGTTCGATCATGCGGATATATTTCCCGACCTGGCCGCTATTGAGCGTCAGTTCCATCACTTGGTGCGAACTGTGCCCAGTCAAGGGCAGCTGTTAGTAGCAGATGAACAGCCCGCGCTCGAGCGTGTATTGGCTCAAGGTGTTTGGACGCCTGTCGCCCACTTTGGTAACCAAGCAACGAGTCAGTGGCAGCTAACGCTAGAGCGCGCCGACGCAAGCCGCTTCCAGGTGCTTTATAGCGGCAGTCAGGCTGAAGATGGCCCGGAAGAAGATGGTGTGGTGGAGTGGGCACTCACCGGGGAGTACAACGCTCGCAATGCGTTGGCGGCATTGGCAGCAGCCAGCCTGTGTGGGATTGATTTGGTCCGAGGCTGTGCAGCGTTGGCACGCTTTGAGACCCCAAGAAGGCGACAGGAAGTGCGTGGCGAAATCAATGGCATTCAGGTGATTGATGATTTCGCCCACCACCCCACGGCAATTGCCGCTACGCTCAAAGGTCTTCGTGCGGCGACCACCAAAGGTCGACTGCTGGCTGTTATTGAGCCGCGTTCTAATACTATGCGCTTAGGTGCACTGCGCGAACGCTTGGTCGAGAGCGTGGCTGATGCAGACAGCGTTTTTTGGTTTCAGCCCACAGGCCTTGATTGGTCGATGGAAGAATTAGTGGCTTCACAGGGTGGGCATGCGCAGTTGCATAGTGACATAGACAAATTGGTCGCAGCCGTCGTCACTCAAACGTCACCCTTAGATCGCATAGTGGTGATGTCCAATGGGGGGTTTGAGAGTGTCCATGAGCGCTTGCTAGCCGCTTTGTCGAGTGCTCAAACAGCCAATGCGGACGAGGGCCACAAGTGAGCAATTCAGTAGACGCCGTTTTTAAGAAACCCATTACCGTCGCGCTGACCGGTGCCTCCGGTGCCCAGTATGGGCTGCGCTTGATTGATGTATTGGTCGCCGCGGGCCATGAAGTGTGGGTGATGATTTCCAAGGCTGCGCAGATGGTGATTGCCACTGAAACGGATATTGAATTGCCCGCACAGCCTACGCGTCTAGCCCAGGCATTAAGTGAGCGTAGTGGTGCTCTGCCCGGTCAGATTCGCTGCTTTGGGCGTGAAGACTGGATGGCGCCGGTGGCGTCTGGCTCTGGTGCGCCATCGGCAATGGTGGTGTGTCCCTGTTCAACAGGAACGCTGTCGGCCGTGGCGACAGGTGCCAGTAATAATCTCATTGAGAGAGCGGCGGATGTCGCGATAAAAGAGCGACGTACGTTAGTGCTGGTGCCCCGTGAAAGCCCCTTTTCGCCTATTCATCTAGAGCATATGCTGACATTAAGCCGCTTAGGCGTGGTTATCCTGCCTGCTGCTCCCGGGTTTTATCATCGTCCACAAAGTATCGATGATCTAATCGACTTCATCGTAGCGCGCATTCTTAATCAGTTGGCAATTGAGCACGCTCTTGTGCCTCGCTGGGGCGAGGTAGAGCGACCTTCTAATCCTTCATCAGAGAAGGACGGCTGATTTATGTCTTGGGCGACACTCTCCGTTTTTGTCCCAACGTTTTTGTTTGTATCGCTGACCCCTGGGATGTGTATGACCCTCGCCATGGTGCTGGGTATGACCCAAGGCGTTAAACGTACCCTATGGATGATGATGGGCGAATTACTCGGCGTCGGCTTGGTCGCGGCGGCTGCAGGTGCCGGCGTGGCGGCGTTGATGCTGCGGCAGCCCGAGCTGTTTGTATTGTTCAAGTGGGTAGGCGGTGCCTATTTGGGCTATTTAGGCGTGATGATGTGGCGCTCGCGCGGGCGGATGGCGATCCCGAACGAGTTAGATGCAGGCCCACCGGCTAGCCGGCTGCAACTCGCTATGCAGGGCTTTGTGACCGCCGTCGCCAATCCAAAAGGGTGGGCATTCTTCATGGTGCTATTGCCGCCTTTTTTGGACAGCAACCGCCCCTTACCAGGCCAGCTCAGCCTACTCATCGCGGTTATTTTAACCATCGAGTTTGCCAGCATGCTGGTTTACGCCACCGGTGGTAAGACGCTCCGCAATGCGCTGGGTAAAAGCGGCAATGTGCGCTTGCTTAACCGCATCGCAGGCACGTTAATGATTGGGGTTGGACTTTGGCTTGCACTAGGTTAGTTTTTGATAGCGCTCGGATGCGTTTTTGATAGCTCTTTAAACTGGCGGTAAAAAACCAACACGGGCGCTAATCATCACCAGCGAGGCTACGCTGAGTAAGGCCCAGGGGCAGGGGCGCAGGCTTTGCCTAGGCTGCTGCTGCCAGTGCAATAGAGTAAGCGCACACACCACCAGCCCTAGAAGCGCGCCCCCCACCAAATCACTCAACCAATGCACGCCCACCACCAGTCTCGACAATGCCATGGGCAGCGCAAGCGCAAGCGCACCCCAATAGGCCCAAAAGCGCTTTTGGCGGGGTAGTTCGGCTGCGACAAAGGCAGCTGACAACCCAAATAGCACCACTGCCGTGGAAGTATGCGCGCTCGGGTAGGAGAACGAGCCTAGCAGGTAGTCAGGGGTGTCGGGACGAGTGCGCTCAAATAATCCCTTGCCAATAATATTAAGCAGTGCAACGCCTGCAAATGCGCCTCCCCAGTGCAGCAGCACGTCCCACCGTTTGCCTATTAAAAACCAAACCACCCAAGGCAGCGTCAGCGCAATGATGCCAAAGGTATCGCCGATTTCTGCAAATAGAGTGCCTACAAAGTAAGTCACCCCACTTTGAAGCCCTGAAAACAGCCGGTGGATGAAGAGATCCATAGGCAGAGGGTCAGTTTGTGCAGTGACCATCAATGTCCAACCAGACAAGCTGCCCAGTGCTATTACCAACAGCAGCAGCGAGGCCAGTGGAACATCACCGGATTGACTCAATGCCAGCCAAGGGCGCCTTAACAGGGGGAGTCGACGAACGGTACCTGCAATGGCCCGATAGAGTCGCCCATGCCGCGTGGCTTGATGGCGCCCCCAGGAAAAAATAAATGCGAGGGCGACAATAACCGCGGCCAGTATCAGTAAAGCCGCTTCAAGGCCTGGGGGCAGATTTAAATGATGCTGCCAAGTGCGCCCCAGCAAATAGCCGGGCAAAATATACGCGGGTGCCCACAGGGCCGCCGAGGTTATGTTCGCCCAGATAAAGGTACGCGGCGGCATATGCATCATGCCTGCGACCAGGGGAATGATAGGTCTGACAGGCCCTACAAAGCGGCCAATAAAAACAGACCACACACCGTAGCGCTCGAAAAAGCGTGCCCCACGGCCCAGCCATTCAGGATGTTGAGAGAGCGGCCAGCGCTGGGTGACGTATTCCCGATGCCGATAGCCGAGCGAGAAACTAACGCCATCACCTATTAAAGCGCCGATAAATGCCGCACCGATCAGCCAAGCCAATGCGATATCCTGATGTCCCGCCATTGATGCAGCCGAGGTGATTAGCACCACTCCAGGGACTAGCAACCCCACCAACGCAAGCGATTCCACTAATGAAATGGCCAGCACCAAGGAGAGTAGCACGGGTGGTGATGGCGTTAATGAGTGGAGTATATCGACTAGCGACACGGACTTCTCCGGTGATCAATGAGCGGGGGTAGGGCTGGAAATTAAACGTTGGCCAATGATGAACCGCGTGATTCTAAACGTTTTATATAGCGCTCAAAGCTTTCTGCTCGACTGGGCAGGCAGGCCGCAATGCGCGCTTCCAGCTGGCCTGTTTCCACCAAGACGCGTTGAGAAAGTGCGCGCTGCAAGCGCTCCCGCACCAGTAGTGCGCCGCTTTCACTCGTATCAGGTAAAACAAGCCAAAAGGTGGCGTTGTCCGCGCGGCCGAGTACGTCATGATCACGACAACGACTATTGACTTCGCTACATAGTGCCCCGAGTAGTGCTTTCAATGCGCGATGACCAAACTGTTCTTCAGCCATGTCCAATTGCGGCAAGTGCAAAACCAGTACCGCCAACTGTTGATTGAGCATAGCCGCGCGCTGGAACTCGCTGTTTAAGCGCTCCTTTAACGTGTCAATGTGAAAAGCGTTGCAGTCGCTATCGTTGGGATCGGTAGCACGCAGCAGGGCGCGGCGGCGAGCGTGTTCCCAGCGCGGTAGGGCCAGTAACAACGTTAAGGCAGCATAGCCAACGATAATCGCGGTTGGCGCAGCTGCGACGGAGGGAAGTAGCCACCATAATGGGCCGACGGTGACATTGGTCAGTACCGCAGCCCATAGCGGCAATAGTAAAAATGCGGCGGTGATTGGTAAGCCGAGCCAAATTGCTGACACATCAGGATGGTGGTAGTACGCACTCAGTACCACTAAGTAAGTACAGCACAGCAATACAATGCGCGGCAGATAGCTCTTAAGCCCTTGCCCAATATGCATAAGCAGGGCTGACAGCAGCAGCAGCGTCATAAAAGTCGGAATGAGTAGGTCGCGGTAATCGCCCATGGCATAGAGCCACAGTGCGTAACCTATCATTAACGCAATGCTTGATGCGTAAGCAAGTGTCATTAAACGCTTGGGAATGCGGTGTTCGGTCATATCGTCTCCCGTACTCGCTCCGCCGGTAATTTACTTATTTCAAACACCGAGAGCGTCGCCGGTTCGATATCAACTAGATTGAGGTACTCGCTGGAAATGTTGTCAGGTAGCTCCGTCAGTAAAAGCTGGCGACGTTGAGCGGCCTCGTTGGGTGAGCGGGAGAGAATCAGCGTGGCTAACGTGGTACTACCTAAACGGTAAACGTTTTCAAAATCATGGGTTAGCTCACAAAGCTTTTGTGCGGTTGGCCAAAGCTGATGCCGTTTCACATGGAGGATAAACAGCTCTGCGTAAACGCCTTCACGCTCACAGCGCGTTTGTTCACGGGTAATATCGCGCAGTAACTGCTCGCCGGCCCATAAGTTCAGCCCCGGGATCAAGCGTAAGCGCTGACGAATGGAGCCATTCATGTCGATAAGCTGTTGTGCTCTGGATGAGGCGAGTAAACCAAGTGTCAATAAAGCGCACAGCAGTAAAATGAATTCTGGTTTGTTCAGTTGGGGCGCGACCATGACAGCACTGAGCAAAGCAGCGCTAAGATTAAAAGCGGCCACCCAATGATTCTGTGGCAGCATCAACATGGCTGCCCAAGCCCAAATAAGAATGCCGTGCCGCTCAGGAGCTGCTGCAATCAAGCTAACCAGTAGCGCACCGGGTATAAGCTGCCATGGTAACCCCCTCGAGCGGCGGTGGCTGAAATCGAGCATAAGAGCAGTGATGAATAGCCAGCCAACAGAAAGCCACAGCACCAAGGCTGCCGCTGGTGGCGTAGAAGGCGTCCAGAGTGCTAACGCAACGGCCGCCGCTAAGAGGTTGGCGCGTAGTAGACGTATTTTGTACTTGCTTTGCATGGTGACTTACTATTCGTCCTGAATAACCTGAAGTATCTGAGCAAGTGAGTGAGCGTGTAATGAAAAAAATGCACCACACACATTAGCGCCTTAATCACCCTCAGTATAACGTCGAAATAGCGTAACATGAGTACAAACATGAAAACGGCTACAGATCATGCCATTCAACGACATTAGACGTAGCATTTCCTAACTGCAGAGCAATGAATCCTGGCGCTTTGTCGGGCTTCATTCATTTTAGTAATCGCGACGCCGCACGGAGACATTATGAGCGTTTCAACACCGTCCCACGAAGAGGCCCATTTGCACTTATCTTCCGGTGATGTGCCCGCCTATATGCAGGCGTTAGGGCAAGCGGCACGCCGCTCAGCCAGCCAGTTACGCCGAGCGGATACGGGATTGAAAAACAGCGCCCTGATGGCAATGGCTCAACGTGTGGAAGCAGCACGAGGTCGTATTCTAGACGCCAACGCTGAGGATTTACAGCAAGGCCGTCAGAGTGGTCTAGAGAGTGCTCTGTTAGATCGTTTAGCATTAAACGATGCGCGTATCGACGCCATGATTGAAGGGCTTCACCAAGTGGCGAGCTTGCCCGACCCAGTAGGCGAGCTGAGTGAAATGCGCTACCGTCCCAGCGGGATTCAGGTGGGTAAAATGCGTGTACCACTGGGCGTGATTGGCATTATTTACGAGTCACGTCCTAACGTAACGTTAGAAGCCGCCAGCTTGTGTCTAAAATCTGGCAATGCCTGCATATTGCGAGGTGGTTCAGAGGCCAGAGCCTCTAATGCCGCTATTGGCGCTTGTATTCAAGCAGCGCTTACTGATGTGGGATTGCCGTTGGGGTGTGTACAGGTCGTGGGGACGACTGATCGGGCAGCGGTGGGGGAAATGATTAGTATGCCGGAGTATGTGGATGTGATTATTCCGCGTGGCGGGAAATCGCTGATTGCGCGCATTACGCGCGATGCGCGTGTGCCGGTGATTAAACACCTTGATGGGGTGTGCCATGTTTATATTGATACCACCGCGGATCCTGCCAAAGCCTTGGCGATAGCCGTCAATGCGAAAACCCACCGTTACGGTACCTGCAACACAATGGAAACGCTGTTGGTCGATGCGCCAATTGCTGACTTACTGTTGCCAGAGCTGGCGCGTGCCTACGCGGAACATGAGGTAGAGCTGCGTGGTTGTGAGCGCACGCAGGCTCTGCTGCCTCAGGCGATTGCCGCGCAGGAAGCTGATTGGTATGCCGAATATTTAGCCCCGGTGTTGGCCATTAAAGTAGTGGATGGTATTGATGACGCTATTAGCCATATTGAGCAGTATGGCTCTCACCATACCGATGCAATTGTGACTCAAGACTACTCCCTGGCGCGGCGTTTTATGGCGGAAGTGGATTCGAGCTCCGTCATCGTAAATGCATCGACGCGCTTTGCCGATGGTTTTGAATATGGACTAGGGGCAGAGATTGGTATTTCAACCGACAAGCTACACGCCCGAGGGCCTGTGGGGTTAGAGGGCCTCACTACCCAAAAATACGTCGTGTTTGGTGATGGCCAAGTGCGCCAGTAAGGGGGGGAGATGAATCAAACGGTACAGCGTATAGGGATGCTGGGCGGCACATTCGACCCCATTCATATAGGGCATTTACGTAGTGCGGTTGAATTGCACGAAGCGCTATCGCTGGATCAACTGCACATGATTCCTGCCCAACAGCCACCCTTACGGGGGCAGCCTCAGGTATCTCCCGAACAGCGGCTAGCGCTCTTGAAAGCGGGCATTGGTGACACCCCAGGGCTAGTGGCTGACGATCGTGAGCTACGACGTGACGGGCCTTCATACAGCATTGATACGCTTGCCGAGTTGCGTACGGAGTACGGTGTACAAACGCGCCTGGTCATGGTGATTGGCTATGATGCTTTTTTGCGCCTAACACACTGGCATCAACCCGAGCGTCTATTTGCGTTTGCCCACTTAGTGGTGATTGCGCGTCCTGGTTACAACGATTCACTACCAGCATCTTTAACGGAACTGGTGGCGCATAGGGAAGTCGATAACGTAGTGACATTGATGCAGCAGCCAAGTGGCGGTTTTCTGTCGCTTGAATTGCCATCGCTACTGGCCATTTCAGCGACCTACATTCGCGACCGATTAGAGAAGGGCAAGAACGTGCGTTATTTGGTACCGCCGCCCGTGGAACAGACTATTACAGACCTTGGTCTCTACCAGAAGCGTGAATAGCGCTGGCAGTCATCAAATAAGCCGTTACAATGGCCGGCTTTATTGACCGATTACCCCATGAGGTTGTCTTTAGGAGTCATGCACATCGATACATTGAAAAATCTAGCGGTTGACGCGCTGGAAGAATTGAAAGCACGCGACATAACGCAGTTAGATGTCGCTAAATTAACCGAGGTCACCGACCTCATGTTGATAGCCAGCGGCACTTCGACTCGTCATGTGGCTGCACTGGCGCAAAACGTGGTGGAAAAAGCCAAAGCTGCAGGCCACGGCCCGATGGGCGTGGAAGGCGGCGATAATGCCGACTGGGTACTGGTCGACCTGGGGGATGTCGTAGTTCATGTCATGATGCCTGAGGCGCGTACCCTATATGACCTAGAGCGGCTATGGGCCGATCTGCCCAGTGACTCGGGCGCGATTGGTGAGTCGCTTGAGCGCTTTCATGAGCGAGCTGGCATGTCATGAGGATCCGGCTGTTAGCGGTGGGAAGCAAAATGCCTGCGTGGGTAGAAGAAGGCGTCGAAACTTACCGCAAACGGCTGCCGAGAGACTTTTCGCTTGAGATTGAGGAAATCCCGCTCGGCCAGCGTGGCAAAAATGCCGATATCGCGAAGGCGCGTGCCCAAGAGGCTCAGCGTATTCGCGATAAGCTACGCGGCGACGAATACGTCGTTGCATTAGAGGTCAAAGGCAAGCCATGGACCACCGAACAAGTGGCTCAAGAAGCTGATGGCTGGCGTATGTCAGGACGTGACATCGCCCTGCTTGTCGGTGGGCCAGATGGGCTGGAGCCTACGCTCTCAGCCGCTGCGGATAGAACCTGGTCAATCTCTCCTTTGACGTTGCCTCATCCGCTGGTGCGAATAATGCTGGCAGAGCAGCTCTACCGTGCCTGGACATTACTAGTGAATCACCCTTATCACCGCTAACACTGACTGGTGAGCCATCACCGTTTGTGTTTTATTGCGTCTTTTGTTTGTTTTGAGAGTCACCGTTGCCATGCTCAAGCGCCCCAACACGCTAAAAAACTCCGGGCAAGAACTGCGTATTTTTCGTGTTAGAGCGCTACTCGCCATCGTGGTGGTGTTAACGCTTGCCGGGTTGCTAACGGGGCGCCTTATTTATCTACAAATCGTCCAGCACGACATGTATAGCACCCGCTCTGAAAATAACCGTGTGCGTGTCGAACCGCTTCCCCCTAACCGCGGATTGATTTATGACCGCAACGGGGTGCTATTAGCAGAAAATCGTCCAACCTATAATCTGACGCTTGTGCGTGAACGGGTCGATAATCTGGACGAAACGCTGGCGCTGTTGGTCGAGCTGCTTGAGTTGCCTGAAGAAGAGATCGAAGCGTTTAACGTGCGCTCCCGCCAACGCCAGCGCCCTTTTCAGCCTGCGCTGCTTACCAGTGATTTAAGCGAAGATCAGATCGCCCGCCTGGCAGTTAACCGCCACCGCCTGCCTGGGGTAGAAATAGAGGCCCAGCCGCTGCGGTTTTACCCGGACGCGGAGATTATGGCCCACGCGTTAGGGTATGTGGGTCGTATTAATGCCGAAGAGATGGAGTCGCTGGAAGCGGGAAGCTACGCGGGTACTCACTTTATCGGTAAAACCGGTATCGAGCGCTTCTACGAAGAAGAGCTACATGGACAGGCGGGGCTACGCAAAGTAGAAACGAATGCCCGTGGCCGCGTGTTAAGAGAGTTGGGGCGTACTGATCCGGTGCCAGGGCAAAACGTAACGCTAACGCTGGATAAATCCCTCCAAATGCTGGCGTATGAGCTCCTAGATGGACGCCGTGGCTCGATCGTCGCCATTGCACCTGCCACCGGTGAAATTCTGGCCATGGTGTCGACACCGGGGTTTGACAGCAACCAGTTTGTCACCGGTATTGATGTCGCCTCTTATCGTGGTTTGCAGGAAGACCTTGATCTCCCGCTGTTTAACCGGGCTATCCGTGGCCATTATCCTCCGGGTTCGACCATTAAGCCATTTCTGGCGCTCGCCGGGTTAGTGGAGGGTGTTATTACGCCGGATAGCACCATTAATGACCCCGGTTACTACCAATTGCCCAATGATTCCCGCCGTTATCGTAACTGGTTACGCTGGGGGCATGGTCGAGTAGACATGGAGCGCTCTCTGGCGGTTTCTAATAATACTTACTACTACACACTGGCGCATGATTTGGGTATCGATAACCTGCATGAGCAGATGAGTAATTTTGGCTTTGGCCAGCGTGTCGCCCATGACGTCCAGGGCGAAAGCGGCGCTTTAATGCCTTCGCGTGATTGGAAGCGGGGACGTTTCAATCAGCCCTGGTACCCTGGTGAAACACTCTCGGTGGGTATCGGGCAAGGTTATTGGCAGGTGACGCCGCTGCAACTCGCCAGTGCCACTGCAACGCTGGCTAACCGGGGTCATTGGGTGAAACCACGCCTCGCTCGCCAAATTGGCGATACGCCTGTGCCCCGCGACTTGCCCGAGACATTAGATGACATTCAGTTAGCCAATGATAACTGGTGGGATAGGGTGTTCAGCGGGATGGAGAAAGTCATTAGTGGTAGTGAAGGGACTGCCCGCCGAACGGGGGTGGGGCTTGAATATCGCATGGGCGGCAAGTCAGGTACTGCCCAGGTGTTTTCGCTAGGACAGGATCAACGCTATAACGCGGATGAGCTAGCGGAGCGGCTGCGAGATCACGCGCTGTTTATGGCTTTTGCGCCCTTGGAAAATCCTCAGATTGCGGTCTCCGTTATTGTTGAAAATGCTGGCGGCGGTAGTACCCACGCAGCGCATTTGGCCCGTGCCATGACCGATGCTTGGTTGCTTGAAGATGAAGCGCCCGATGTAGAAGAAGTGCGTGAAGTCTTGGAAGAAGATGATGCCAATGTGGAGGGTAACTAACGCATGCCTTGGCATTATTTAGCACGTTCGATGCGTGGTCATCCTGTGCGCCCCCCGGAAAGCGGCATCGCCCGGCGCAAAAGTGTCTGGGAGCGGATCCATATAGACCCCTGGTTGCTGGGCTTGCTGCTACTATTGATGGGCGGCGGTTTAATCGTTCTTTACAGCGCGTCTGGTCAATCCATCGATGCTGTGATTGCCCAGGGTATACGTTTTAGTATTGCTCTGGTGGGCATGGTGATTATTGCCCAATTTTCACCCTCTACTTTCTTACGTTTTGCCCCATTAGCTTATGGCATCGGTGTCGCCATGCTGGTAGCCGTTGATGTGGTGGGCGATGTCGGCATGGGCGCTAAGCGTTGGTTAGTCATTCCTGGCGTGATTCGATTTCAACCCTCGGAAATGATGAAACTGGCGGCCCCGCTGATGGTCGCGGCTTATCTAAACCGATGTGAACTGCCGCCGCGCCTGCGCGATATACTCGTATGCGGCGTTATCATCGGCTTACCTGTTGTGCTGACGGCTATCCAGCCTGACTTGGGCACTTCATTGCTGGTCGCCAGTGCTGCCCTCATTGTGGTTCTGCTAGCAGGCTTGTCGTGGCGTTTAATCGGCTTTATTGCCGCGCTTGGCGCTTCCGGCGTGCCGTTGTTATGGATGAATATGCATAACTACCAGCGTCAGCGCGTACTGACGTTTCTGAACCCTGAAAGCGATCCGCTAGGTTCTGGCTGGAATATCATCCAATCGACGACTGCCATCGGTAGCGGTGGACTTTGGGGTAAAGGCTGGCTGCAGGGTACTCAGTCCCAGTTGGAGTTCTTACCTGAACGGCATACCGACTTCATCATTGCCGTGCTGGGGGAGGAGTTTGGTTTGGTAGGCATGCTGGTGCTGCTGAGCTTGTATCTATTAATCGTAAGCCGTGGGCTATGGATGGCGAGCGCCGCTCAGGATACCTTTGGCCGTTTAGTCGCTGGCAGTATTATTCTCACGTTTTTCATTTATGTGTTTGTCAATATGGGCATGGTGAGCGGTATTTTGCCCGTTGTTGGCGTACCGTTACCGTTGGTTAGCTTTGGCGGCACCTCAAGCGTGACCTTGTTAGCCGGTTTCGGTATTCTCATGTCCATACATGCGCATCGCCGGTTGCTCTCGCGCTAGCGAAGTTATCTCGTTTAGGGGTTTGTAATGCACTTCAATGGAAGGCGCGGCCATGATTAACGTTGGCATCAATCGTTTCAGAATAAAGCGCTCAGGAGTGGAGAGTTAATGAACAAGGTTCAAGGAAAAGCGAGCCGCTATTTATTGGCAGCGATGATGTGCTGGTTGGCATCCCCAGCACTTGCCGATGAGCCTTCAGAAAAAGGGCTGCATTTTGCTCCCCAGCATAATGCTGACAGCCAACTATTGATGGAAGCGTTAATGGAGCAGGGATTGCCACAAGCCTGGCTAGAAGAGGCGCTTGGGCAGGCAAACTACACGCAAAGCGTTCTTGATGCGATGGAAGGGGCAGCCGAACGCCGTCTAAAGTGGCACGAGTATCGGGCTATTTTCATAACCCAGCAGCGTATTGATGAAGGTGTGGCATTCATCAATGAGCACGCGGAAGCCTTGGCACGTGCTGAAAATACTTATGGTGTGCCCGCCGACATCATTGCGGCTATTATTGGCGTTGAAACCTATTACGGTCGGCATAAAGGCCAACATCGCGTGCTAGATTCATTAGCCACCTTGGCGTTTCACCATCCCCAAAGAGGCGACTTTTTTCGTGGTGAGCTTGCCGCTTTTTTACGTATCGCGTATGAGCAGCAGGTCGACCCGACAACGCTGCGCGGCTCTTATGCGGGCGCCATGGGCTATCCGCAGTTCATACCCACCAGTTACCAAGCATATGCAGTAGACTTCGATAACGATGGTCGACGTGATTTATGGGAGAACCCCGTTGATGCGATTGGCAGCGTCGCAAACTACTTTGCTGAGCATCACTGGAAGCCTGGCGCAGATATATACCATACGGCCACTGGCCCAGAGGGATTGCCAGATGACTTACTGCAGTCGCTTTCGTTTAATCAAGCGTCGCCCCCTGCGGTAACTGTCGCTCAGCTTGCCACGCATGGGCTGACGCCTAATGACTCACTTGATGATGACTTAATGGTAGTCCCCTTGGCGCTAGAATTCGCCGACGGAGCGACTCGTTACCGGCTGGGCGAGCACAATTTTTATGTCATCACGCGCTATAACCACAGTCATCTTTATGCGATGGCCGTTGCTGAGTTGGCGGAAGCGATCGCCGCAAAGCACGACAGGCCGAATGAGGACAAGCTGGTTGAGCACAAGCTAGTTGAGGACAACGTATGAAGGGCAAACTGACGACCACCAGCCGTGTCGGTGGGCTCATCGCCTTGCTGGCGCTAATCAGCGGCTGCGCGAGTAACGATACTCAGCGTATAGACACGCCTAGCTCGGCTAACCAAACGGCAGCCCCGGTTTCATCGTCGGCTACCAGTGACGGTCGTTATGCAATGAGTGGCGATGCCTACCCGTTAGAGCCACCCGATGTCACCAAAGTGCCCGATGCAGAACCCCGCGTTGAACAGCCTTCTTCGGGCGGTAACCGTTCAACTTATGAAGTGTGGGGAAAAACCTATCACGTTTTGCCCGATGCCACAGGTTATGAGAAGCGCGGCACTGCATCCTGGTACGGTGAAAAGTTTCACGGTTATGCGACGTCAAACGGCGAAATTTACGACATGTATAAAATGTCGGCAGCTCATCGCTCGCTCCCTTTGCCAACTTTCGCCCGAGTCACCAGCTTGGATAATGGGCAATCAGTGATTGTCAGGGTCAATGACCGCGGGCCTTTCCATAGTGATCGTGAAATAGATCTTTCCTACGCGGCGGCTGCGCGGCTGGGCTTTCTTGATAATGGTACTGGCCCGGTTAAAGTCGAAGCCATCAATCCTGAGCAGTGGTTGGCCGAGCGTGGCCGTTCTGGAAGTGCACTTTCTCCAGCTCGCGCGTCAGCGCCTGCACGCGTTGCTGACAATACAGCGCCTGCCGTTGCCCGGCCCTCACAAGGGCAGGCTTCACCCCCTGCACCAAGCCAAAGCGGTTCCAATGGTGAGGTGTACCTTCAGATTGCCGCACTAGGTAACCAAGAAGGGGCGCAGCAATTACAGCGGCGTTTGCAAGGAGAGCAGCCCCATGATGTACGTATTTTGAGCAGTGCCGATATCTATCGTGTCCAAGTGGGGCCTATTAGGCCCGGGCAGGAAACGCAGGCGCGCGAAACACTTCGTCAGGCGGGGTTCCCCCAGGTCTTCGTTGTGCGATAATTAGCTCCCTATTTATTTCTTGTGGCGCGTTTTACGCGCCGCCTTGTTTTAAAAATAAGCTTTACAAGTAAGCTTTCAAGTAAGTGAGACTGACGTTATGAACGTGTTTACATCCATTGGTCGCTCAGCACGCCTGTGCCTTTTTGCTGCAATGACGACGGTTGCGGTACCTGCAGCGGCGCAGGTGATACCACAGCCGCAAACTATTATCCCTTCAGCTCCACAGTTAGCGGCAAGTTCATGGATACTAATGGATGCCAACAGTGGCCGAATTTTAGCGGAGCATAATTCAGATGAGCGCTTACCGCCTGCCAGCCTGACCAAGCTAATGACGGCTTACTTGGTTGAGCGAGAGCTTGACCGTGGCACGATCAATCTCACTGATATGATCAATGTCAGTGAGAATGCTTGGCGTACCGGTGGTTCCAAAATGTTCATTGAGGTGGGCGATCAGGTTTCGGTAGACAACTTGCTTCATGGGATCATCATTGTTTCTGGTAACGATGCCAGTGTGGCGATGGCGGAACATTTGGCAGGAGGGGAAGCACCTTTTGCGGACCTGATGAATCAACATGCCACGCGATTGGGCATGAATAATACAAATTTCCAAAACGCCACGGGCTTGCCGGGTGATAATCACTACTCCACCGCGCATGATATGGCACGTTTATCCCAGCATATTATTAATGATTATCCCGACCACTATGAGATTTACTCCCAGCGTACTTTCTCTTATGGCGGCATCGACCAGCCCAACCGCAACCGTCTGCTATGGCGCGACCCTTCCGTGGATGGTCTAAAAACAGGCTGGACGACAGAGGCAGGGTTTTGCCTGGTCTCCTCAGCCAAGCGGGATGACATGCGTTTGATCTCGGTGGTGATGGGCACCAATTCCGATGAAGCGCGTGCTCAGGAAACGCAAAAGCTGCTGAGCTATGGCTTTCGCTTTTTCGAAACCATGAAGCTTTACGAGCGTGGTGCCGTCCTGGCCACGCCGCGCGTGTGGGGTGGTGATATTAATGAATTGCGAGTGGGCGTCGATGAAGAGGTCTTTATGACCCTGCCGCGTAACCGTAATGAAGAGCTGCGCGCACGCCTTAATCTGAATCCCGACCTTCAGGCGCCGATTGCGATTGGTGACGAAGTGGGCACGCTTGAAGTTCATTTGGGGGAGGAGGTGGTTGGTGAACGCCGTCTCGTAGCGTTGGAAAATATTGAAGAGGGTGGCCTCTTCAAGCGTTTATTTGATCAGGTTCAGCGCTTCTTTAGTGGCTTAATCAGTCAGTTTACCGATTAATGTTTGCCTTATATTTGTTCATCGGTTTTGATTCTGCAATAAGAGAGTTGCTATGAAAAAAAGTACGCCACGGGGGCTGCGTGATTTGCGTCAACCGGCGGTACAAGAGCCGCCTAAAATCACTTTTCCCTGTGATTACTCGTTGAAAGTCGTCGGTGATGCTGCCGAGGATTTTCCCGCTTGCGTATGTCAGGTCATTGTGCGCCATGTGCCCGATTTTGACGCCACTACGATGCAGGTAGTGGATAGTCGCAATGGTCGCTTTCAATCGGTTCGAGTGGTGATTCGCGCGACGGGGGAGCAGCATATTAAAGACGTGTTTGAAGCGCTAAAAGCCACCGGACGTGTCCACATGGTGGTGTAAGCCGTGAGTGATGATGTGCCCATCAGACTGCATCGTTTAGGACGCCAGCCCTATTTGCCGGTGTGGGAGGCCATGCGTGCGTTGACCGATACACGAGATGCCAGTACGCCGGATCAGTTCTGGCTCGTTGAGCACGACCCCGTATTCACGCAGGGGCAGGCGGGCAAACCCGAACATCTGCTTCTTCCCGGCGACATTCCTGTGGTGCACACGGACAGGGGCGGGCAGGTGACTTACCACGGGCCGGGCCAGGTGGTGCTCTATCCATTGCTGGATGTGCGGCGGGGTAAAATAGGCGTACGTGATTTAGTCACGGCGTTGGAAAACGCGGTCATTGATGTTTTGAGCGATTATGGCGTGACCGCGCGTGCACGTCCTGATGCGCCCGGCGTGTACGTAATGACCCTAACAGGAGAGGCCAAAATCGCTTCTTTGGGCCTACGCATTCGGCGTGGCGCAAGTTTTCACGGCGTCGCGTTGAACGTGGATGGCGACTTAGCGCCTTTTTTGCGTATCAATCCCTGCGGCTATGCGGGCATGTCCATGATTAGGTTGGCCGATCTAGTAACATTGCCTAGCAATCATCGGGTCGGGGAGCAGTTGGCAAAAGCGCTGGCCGCAAGCTTAAATCGAGATTTGGTCAGTGTGGATACCTCGCCGCTGTAAAAAAGGGAGCCATTGGCTCCCTCAGATATCATTACGCTAGTTTTAAAGCCTACCCGACGTTGAGTGCTGGAATAATATTGGGGTTCACTTCTACTTCCTGGCCCGGAATAGCGGCGGGAGAAGCAAGGCCCAGATTATTTTTTTCAAACACGCGGTCCGCACGATAGCTCGAGCGTACTAGCGGACCGGAAGGCACTTCCATAAAGCCTTTTTCCAAGCCGATAACCCGATAGCGGTCAAACTCTTCTGGCGTTACCCAGCGCTCTACCGCTAAGTGATTTTTCGTAGGACGCAGGTATTGACCAAGCGTCACGATATCCACGCCGATTTCACGTAGATCATCAAAGGTTTGTAAAATTTCTTCGTCCGTTTCGCCAAGCCCCAGCATCAAGCTGGTTTTGGTAATAATGTCAGGACGATAGCGCTTGGCGTGGGCTAGTACATCTAACGTTTTACGATAGCCTGCGCGCCGGTCACGCACACGGCCCGTCAATCGTTCAACGGTCTCGACGTTTTGGGCAAATACCTGCAATCCCGAATCAACGACGCGCTCAATTGCACTCAGCTCACCATCAAAATCAGGTGTCAACGCCTCAACCACTACCTCTGGCGTGCGCGCTTTAATAGCACTGATGCAGTTGGCGTAGTGTGATGCACCACCATCGTCTAGGTCGTCACGGTCTACGGAAGTGAGCACAATGTAACGAAGGCCCATCAACTCGACAGACTTGGCAGTATTTTCAGGCTCTTCAAGATCTAACCAGCCTTGCGGGTTGCCGGTATCCACCGCGCAAAATCGACAGGCGCGGGTGCATACTGACCCCATTAACATGATGGTGGCGGTGCCATTGCTCCAACATTCGCCCATGTTAGGGCAGTGGGATTCAGCGCAGACGGTACTTAGCCGATGGGTTGCTACGTTTTTCTTGACCGCCTCAAAACGCTCCCCTCCAGGGATCTGTGCACGTAGCCACTTGGGCTTGCGTTCAAGTGATGGCACTTCCGCCTGCGCTTTGCGCTGCTTCATGCCATCCTTGATCACCGTCATGCCATGTTCATTGCGGTATTTTTCACCGCTGGACACGCGTTGCGGAGGGTTATTGCTCATAGGGACAGAGCCTCTCTTTTGTGCGGTAGGCCTGGAGGTAAGATGCTGACAAGGCCCGCCAATTGATACGTGGTACGTTCAATGTCTAATCGTGCTAAAAACGACTACCAATAATTACTAAGATAACATATCTCACTGTCAACAGGACACCGTCGGCATTGATTGAGGCCAGGCCATAAGCTGGCAGTAAGCAGTAATAATGAGGAGTAAAGATCGACGTCACGCGCGTTGTAGCCTAAACTATATTGCATTGCAGCATCATCGCTATCGGGTGTGGTGCCGTCGCATCAACCCAATGGGAGAACCTATGACCTTTCTCGCCAATCCTTTGTTTCCTGCCAGCGCTTTTACTGGTGCATGGCTAAAGCAACCATGGCTTAACCAATCATGGCTTAACAAGCAGAGTGCTTCCACAACGATGCCGGGCAGTGAAGCGGTCGCTTCACTTTTCGACCCTTATGGTTTTGGACGTGCAGCGTTTAGTTACTGGCGCGATAGCATGGAGCGAAGCGTTCTGTATTTAGATGTCATGCGCGAGCGCGGCAACCAATACCTCGAGCACATGGAGCAAACCAAGCCCAATGTGCTCGGCTTCGATACCGAAGTGCTGATGGATGGTCGGACGTTGCCTCGGCCAACTAACTATGAACTGTTGCGTGTGTTACCCCACGAAGGGACTGAAATCGATCTTCAGAAGCGCCCCTTTGTGGTGGTCGACCCGCGCGCAGGACATGGGCCAGGGATTGGTGGCTTCAAGCCCGACAGTGAGCTGGGTGTAGCCCTTAAAGCGGGCCATCCTTGCTACTTTATTGGCTTTTTGCCATTTCCTGAGCCAGGTCAAACCGTTGAGGATGTGGTTGAGTCAGAGATTGCCTTTCTGCGTCATGTCATTGAACTGCACCCTGAAACCACTGAAAAACCGATGGTGGTAGGCAATTGCCAAGCGGGTTGGCAGATTATGATGGCAGCGGCTCTGGAGCCAGAGGTGTTTGGCCCTATCCTTATTGCTGGGGCGCCGCTCTCTTACTGGGCGGGCGAACATGGCAAGGCACCGATGCGCTATACCGGTGGAATGTCCGGGGGCAGCTGGATGACTGCGCTGGCGAGCGACATTGGCGATGGCCTGTTTGATGGGGCAATGCTGGTGCAAAACTTTGAGCGCCTCAATCCGGCCAATACCTACTGGAAAAAGCAGTATCACCTTTACGACAACATCGATACCGAAGCGGGCCGCTATCTAGAATTTGAACGCTGGTGGGGTGGTCATGTCGTGCTGGGCGGCGAAGAGATCCAGTATATTGTCGATAATCTTTTTGTCGGTAACCGCCTCTCAACCGCACAGTTGGTAACCCGTGATGGTCGTCGCATCGATCTGCGTAATGTGCGCTCGCCGATCGTTGTGTTCTGTTCTCGAGGTGATGATATAACTCCGCCGCCTCAAGCGCTGGGGTGGATTCGTGATTTATATGAAAACACGGATGATATCATTGCCAACGAGCAAACCATCGTCTATTGCCAGCACGATACAACAGGCCATTTGGGCATATTCGTTTCGGGCAGCGTGTCGCGCAAGGAGCATACCGAATTCACGGCCAATATGGATTATATCGATGTCCTGCCGCCGGGGTTGTATGAAACGACCATATCATCGGCCGAAAAGGGCGAAGATGCAGAGCTCTATGAGCGTGACTATCTGCTTGAATTCATGCCACGGGACTTTGAAGAGTTAGACCAGTCGGTCATGCATAAGCCTGAAGATGATCGTCGCTTTGCCACAGTGGCACGTATTTCAGAAATAAATTTGGGCATGTACCGATTATTCCTGCAGCCATGGTTAAAAGCGACAATAACGCCTGAAGCCGCACGCTGGATTCGCCGGACGCATCCCATTCGCTTGGGCTATAAGCTGCTTTCTGACCGCAATCCTCTCTCTGTGCCGCTACCGGTAATGGCAGATTTCGTACGTAAAAACCGCCACCGGGTTGAACAGGATAATCTGTTCAAGGCGCTTGAGACCATGGGATCTGATCAGTTGGTTGCTAGCCTCAATGCGATGCGCGATTTACGTGATAGCAGCACCGAAAAAATGTTCATGGAGATCTACGGCCAGCCGCTTTTGCAGGCTGCCGTTGGCCTTTATGGTGATGCTCATGTGCATCGTCGCCGTCCGGGCGCCGAACCTGAGCGTCGTCGTTTCGTTGAGCATCGTCAGGAAGCGCTACGTGAGAAAATTGCTCAAGGCAGTGCCCATGAAGCCGTTATGCGCTCACTTATTTATGTCATGGGTGGCGCGCCAGCCACTGATGAGCGCAACTTTAAGCGTCTACGCGCCTCTCGTGCTGAGTTAGAGCCGGGCATTAAGTTAAGTGACTTTAAAAACTTGGTGCGCGAGCAGTTCTTCATCTTAAAGCTGGACCGTGATCAGGCGTTGAACTCGCTGCCTACTTTGTTAAAAGGTAGCAGTGGCGACGAAATCGATGGTTATATTAGCCACCTTGAGCACGTGTTTGCCGCTAGTGGCGAGCTTTCAGAGCATGCTGCCGAGCGGTTTACCCAAGTTAAGGCACTGTTTGATCAAGCTCGGCCCACTAAAAAGGCGCCGCCTTCTAAGCCCAAAACGCCGTCAATCCAGAAAGCCGACAAGCCGAAAACCGGCGCTAAGGCGAGCATAGCTAAGCCGAACGTTGCTAAGGCGAAAGCATCAACGCCAGCAACTGTTAAGGCTGACACAGCTGCCAAGCTACAAGGTGGCATCGAAAAAGCCAAAGAGTCTGTCGATTCCGCAGCCGCTGAGGCAGTAAATGTTGAGCCGAAGGTAGGGGGCTCTGTCAGCTCGGCTCAAGAAACTACGAAGCAGGGGGCTGCTCAAGCTGAGGCAGTGAAGCCAGGTGTGGCACAGCCTAAAGACGCGCAGCTTTCATCACAAAAGCCCCCAGTGAGAAAAGAAGAAAAAGCGACTAAAGCCACTGCTACCGGTGAAAAAGACGCTAAACCAACGGCGAAGTCCAATAGCGCTAGCGAGGGTAATGAGCCAACCGGTAAGCGCTAAAACAGTAGGTTAGATCATCGCGCCCCCGCCTATTTGGTGGGGGCGTTTTGTTTGTCTTACTGCCTTTTGGGTTGCTGTAATGTCAGTGGCAGTCTAGTGTCTAGCTACTATTTATCAGAAATATAAGCACGGTTGGCTGGACTCTACGAATTCTCCTTACGATTTGGTTGCCACTGGCGCTTCGCTAAGGGCTGGGGTAGGGTAGGCGCATTTTTTCATCTGTATCTTTTTTATTGGGCTGTTTCAGCCCGACGATACGGCACCGAATTCAGAGCACGCGCTAGCCAGCCCGTGCATTAGGAAAGTGGAGCACTATGGGCAAGTCACTGGTCATCGTCGAGTCGCCAGCGAAAGCGAAGACGATTAACAAATATCTCGGCAACGATTTCATCGTGAAGTCGAGCGTGGGCCACATTCGTGACCTGCCGACCAGCGGCTCAGGTAAGGCAGCCTCCGACCCTAAGGAGCGCGCACGCCAAGCCGCAGCGACACGCAAGATGTCGGCGGAAGAGAAAGCAGAGTATAAAAAGCGTAAAAGTCAGGATCAGTTAATCCGGCGGATGGGTATCGACCCTAACAACGGCTGGGAAGCGAACTACGAAGTGCTGCCTGGCAAAGAGAAGGTCGTGGCAGAGCTCAAAAAGCTGGCTGAGAAAGCTGATGCCGTCTATCTCGCAACGGATTTGGATCGCGAAGGGGAGGCCATTGCTTGGCACCTGCGCGAAACCATCGGTGGAGACGATAGCCGCTATAAGCGTGTGGTGTTTAACGAAATCACCAAAAACGCTATCCAGGATGCGTTCAAGGCACCGGGTGCACTTAATATTCCGCGGGTAGAGGCGCAGCAGGCGCGCCGTTTTCTTGATCGTGTCGTAGGCTTTATGCTCTCACCCTTGTTGTGGGCAAAAGTGGCGCGTGGCCTGTCGGCGGGACGCGTGCAATCCGTCGCTGTTCGTTTGATTGTTGAGCGCGAGCGTGAAATACGCGCCTTCATACCGGAAGAGTTTTGGGATGTTCACGCCGATTTAGCCTCACCTGAAGGTGAGCTGGTGCGCTTTGCGCTCGTTCGTCAGGACGGGAAGGCCTTTAGGCCTACCTCCGAAAAAGATACTTTGGCGCGTATTGAGCAGCTTAGAAAAGCCAAGTTGGCGATTACCTCCCGGGAAGATAAGCCCACCAGTTCTAAGCCGACGGCTCCCTTTATTACCTCTACGCTACAGCAGGCAGCGAGCGGCCGGTTAGGGTTCTCCGTCAAGAAAACTATGACCATGGCCCAACGCCTTTATGAAGCGGGCTACATCACTTATATGCGTACCGACTCCACCAATCTTTCAAAAGATGCGGTGGAAGGTGTGCGCAATTATATCGGTGAAGAGTTTGGTGAGCGCTACCTGCCTGAAGCGCCTAATCGTTATAGCAGCAAAGAGAGTGCCCAGGAGGCTCACGAAGCGATTCGACCCTCCAGCGTTGAGCGTAAAGCATCGGACCTGGCCGGCATGGAGCGCGATGCAGAGCGTCTTTACGAGCTGATTTGGCGCCAGTTTGTGGCTTGCCAAATGACGCCTGCTGAGTACTTGTCAAGCACGCTGAGCGTTGAGGTCGATGGCTACGAACTGCGCGCCAAGGGGCGGGTACTTAAATTTGATGGCTACACGCGGGTGATGAAGCCGAGCGGGAAAAATGAAGACCAGAGCTTGCCTGATTTGCCGCAGGGCACGGCAATGGCAATGGAAGCGCTTGATCCTCAGCAGCACTTTACCAAGCCAACGCCGCGTTACACTGAAGCTAGCCTGGTGAAGGAGTTGGAGAAGCAGGGAATTGGTCGTCCCTCTACTTATGCGTCGATCATCTCGACGATTCAGGATCGCGGCTATGTGAAGCTGGAAAACCGCCGCTTCTACGCCGAAAAGCTGGGCGATATCGTCACCGAGCGTTTGAAAGAGTCTTTTCCTGATCTGATGGATTTCTCCTTCACCGCGCGTATGGAAGATAGCCTCGATGAAGTGGCCGATGGCGAACGCAATTGGCAGGCGCTTTTAGATGTATTCTATGGCGAGTTTCGCGAAGAGTTGGCCAAGGCTGAAAGCGACGATGGTATGCGGCCCAATCAGCCGGTACCTACCGATATCGACTGCCCAAGCTGCGGCCGGCACATGCAGATCCGAACCGCGTCTACTGGGGTGTTTCTGGGGTGTAGTGGCTACAACTTGCCGCCCAAAGAGCGCTGCAAAACCACCATCGATCTGATCCCCGGTGAGGAAGCCGTTGCCGAGGACGCGGGGGAAGAGGCTGAAACCAATGCACTGCGTGCCAAGCGCCGTTGCCCCAAGTGCGGCACAGCGATGGATAATTATCTGATTGACGAAACGCGTAAGTTGCATATTTGCGGTAACAGCCCTGACTGTGACGGCTACGAAGTCGAGAGCGGTAAATTTAAGATCAAAGGGTACGATGGCCCGGTTATCGAATGCGACAAATGTGGCTCTGAAATGCAGTTGAAATCAGGCCGCTTTGGCAAGTATTTTGGCTGTACCAATAGTGAGTGTAAAAACACTCGCAAGTTGTTGAAGAGTGGCGAGGTAGCGCCGCCCAAAATGGATCCGATTCCGATGCCGGAGCTGGCGTGTCAGAAAGTGGAAGATCATTACGTGCTACGCGATGGGGCGAGTGGGTTGTTTTTGGCGGCAAGTAAGTTTCCTAAAAATCGAGAAACGCGGCCGCCACTGGTGAAAGAGCTGAAAGCACACGCCGATGAATTGCCTGAAAAGTACCATTTTATTCTCAAGGCCCCCAGCGAAGACCCTGATGGTCGACCTGCGCAAATCCGTTATTCGCGTAAGACCAAAGAGCAGTACGTTATGACAGACGAAGAAGGCAAAGCCACCGGCTGGAAAGCCATGTTCGATGCTGGCAAATGGCATGTGGAGGACAAGCGCAAGTGAATGCAAGGTCGCGTACCAATCAGCTGCTCTATCAGGCGGAGCTCCTAGCCACTCTGGAGGCGGGAGAGGATGAGCATGCACCTTCACGTCAGATGGCGTTGGAGGAGAGCGCCTTGGCGCTCTTTGAGCTAGCATTAGAGTCGCTTTTACGTGAAGTCACCGAGCATGCTCGCTTGTCTGAGCATCGTTGGAGAGTGCTGTTGTCTCAGCAAGGTCCCGCGCTAGCCGAATTACAGCGCTTGCGTGACTTACAGGCGCAGCCGGAAAGCTGGTTGAATTGGCTCACAGGGCAGTTGGAGCGTCTGCATAGTGATGACGGGGCTGCGCGGCGAACGGTTCAAAATCCCGCTATGATTGCAGTGGGTAATCAAGCTGGCTTGCGCCAGCAAATGTTAGATAACCTTCAGGCAGCGAAGCGAGAGATCGGTGCGCTGCGCGAAACCAGCCTGGAGTGGTAAGCGACTCGATTTTATTTGCTGGCCAGGTAAGCACCACGAAAAGGAGATCATGATGCGTTATAACCAAGTCAAAGATTTAGTCGAATGGGCGGCAGGTTTTCATGCCCGCATGGCGCGCCAATACAGTGAAGCCGCTGAACAAGCTGACAGCGAACGTTTAAAAATGGGGTTGGATTACCTTGCCAGCCGAGAGCTGCAAATGAAAACAGGGCTTGAAGGCCTGTTCAACGACGGTATGGATCACTCTGAGGTGCTCGAAACATGGTTTGACGAATCGAGTGAGTTTCCTGAGCCGCCGGAGTTGGATCAGTTAGCAGAGCAAACCATCACAGGTTCCATCGAAGATGCGATGAAAACCGCCACTATCGCGCACGAGCGATTGCAAGCCATGTATGAGCACCGTGCTTTGCGGTCGAGGATTGCGCCTGAAGCAGAATTCTTCGATTCGTTAGCAGAAGGTCAAAATTCCGAAATACGCCATATGATGGCCAGTATGGAAGAGCTGCAGGGCGTTTAATGTTTCGCGCCTTTGTCAGCGCATTATCGTTAGAGGGCAATTCACATCTATGACGAAATTACTAACGGCGTATGTAGGAATAAGGTATAACAGCCACCAAAGGCACAAAGTCGTGCAACCCCAGGCTAACTTGTTTCGAGAGTTGTCATGTTTGTAGTCAATCGCCGTCGTTTTTTAGCCATGGCACTAAGTTTGCCAGCCGTTGCTAGTGCGGCAGTCACAGCACCTAACCCGTCGGCACCTGCTGACCTCATCGAAACAATGCTCACGCGTGCTCCTGTGCCGCGCCACAGTAACGAGCTATGGGTGTTGATTGATGACCAGGAGGCAACGCTTAGCGTGTATCGTGGCAATGCGTTGTTAGAGCGCTTTGCCCCTATCTCACTGGGGCGGGCAGGGGCAAAAACTCAGCGGGTACGTGGTGATAACGTTACTCCAATGGGTGAGTTTCGCATCAACCGTTTTAATTACGAGAGCCAGTGGCGTACTTTCATGGGGATTGATTTCCCAACCCCCGCTCACGCACGCATGGCACTTGAAAAAGGGATTTATTCCCAAACAGATTATGAAGATTACTTCGACTACTACCGTCGTAACGGTCACCCGCCACAAAATACCGCCCTGGGTGGGGCAATTGGGATTCATGGCTTAGGGAGCGCGGATCCTGATATTCATGGTCGCTATCATTGGACTCAAGGCTGCGTGGCCGTTACCAACGCACAAATTGATCGCTTGGCAGAGTTAGTGGGTGTTGGCACCCGTGTAGTGATCCGTTAAGCTAGTGACGTTGAAGGAAGTTCGAGGTTTTAAACAAGTGGCTATAGACAACCGCTGTAGTCTATTATAAAACAGCGTTTGACTTGCGTGCTTCGCAGCACAAGTCACTGTAAAGAACCTGCACCGCAGGTAGACAAATTTAAGCTAGGAATTTATTTTGATCTAAGTGACTAGCCTTATCTTTGTCATACCCTTAACGTAGTACCCAAGGACGACTCAAGGAGAACATTATGACTCTGAAGACTACTTTGAAAATGACTGCTGCTGCCGCTTCTCTGGCAATTCTTGCTGGTTGTGCTTCTACCAGTGCTTTGGAAGAAGTTCGCATGACTGCAGAATCTGCACAAGCTGACGCTGCAGAAGCACGCAGCATGGCTTCACAGGCTATGAACACTGCAAACCAAGCCCAGCGCGATGCGCAGGCTGCTCTGCAGATGTCTGAGCAGAACCGTGAAGAAATGAACCGCATGTTCCAGCGTTCCATGCAGAAGTAATTCTGCTTGGAGCTGCTGGGGAGCTTTAGGCTCTCTCAGCGGTTGCTGTATGCAAGTCGTGGTTAGTAAAGAAGTTAGGCAAGTATTCGTTGCCGCTAGCTACGCAAAAAACCCCGCTTCGGCGGGGTTTTTTGTTGCTTCATTTTCGCTCTAAGCTAGTTCATGCGTCTTCGTTAGCGTTAGCCGATGCGCTCATCTCAATCTCTTCGATCAACTCGATGGGCTCGGGCTCTAATTCTGGCGCTTGAGGTCCGTAAAGTGCAATGAACTGACCATCGGGTGCTTCAACCGCGCGTTCTATTTGCTCGGGGTCGATCTCAATATTGTCTTCGGTAAGCTCAGTCACACGCTCTAATGCATTGAGTAGGGGTTCAAAGTCGCCGACATTCTCTTCTAGTTGAGGGAAAGATTGCACAAACAGCGTGCCATCCGATCCCCAGCCAGCTTTAAATGGCGCATCCATCAGATTAACCTGAGTGCCGCTAGGTAAGCGCTCATAAAGCGATTCAATATCTTCTGGG
The DNA here is from genome assembly GCF_052645115.1 of Vreelandella sp. V005. Taxonomy (NCBI): domain Bacteria; kingdom Pseudomonadati; phylum Pseudomonadota; class Gammaproteobacteria; order Oceanospirillales; family Halomonadaceae; genus Vreelandella; species Vreelandella sp. V005. The sequence continues at coordinate 67,716 of NZ_JBQXYA010000005.1, forward strand.
TACATGCGAATACAGCCACGGCTAACACGCATACCAACGCCGTCTGGACGATTGGTGCCGTGAATCAGATAGCTCGGCATCGCCAAAAGAATGGCGTGCTCTCCCAGCGGATTGTCGGGGCCGGGCGGTACGATGGCGGGAGCAGGGTCGCCTCGCTCAGCAGCTTCGCGACGCATGGAAGAGGGCGGCGCCCAGGCGGGATCCTTCACTTTTACCGTAGTGCGCGTAATGCCGACAGGCGTGGCGAACTCTTCACGCCCAACGCTGACCGGGTAAGTTTCAACGATGCCGGGTTTGTCTGCAGGGTAATAGTAGAGACGCAGCTCAGACAGATTGACCACAACGCCTTCGCGTGGGGCGGGTGGCAGGATGTACTGAGCAGGGATAACAACCTCAGTACCGACCCCCGGCACCCAAAGGCTGACATTAGGATTGGCCATGCGGATTTCTTCATAGCCGATGTTGTGACGGCGGGCGATATCGATCAGCGTCTGCTTGGGGTCTTCGACTACTACGGTATAGCGTTCCCCTATCACGTCGCCGCTTTCAGGGAGACGGAAGTGGCCGCGTGGCAGTTCATCCTGGTCGGCAACCTGAACGGCGCTGTCGATAGCGTCGATACTGACTTCCTGCGCCTTCGTCTGCTCTTGGGCTGACGCTTGTGACTGGCTTTCAACCTGGTCGTCAGCAGGTTGCGCAAAAGCGGGGCTCATCAGGCTGGCAGCTAATAGCACAGCCAAGCTAGTCGGGCCCCAGAAAGTAAAGGTATTACGCATGTTCATGGTCGTTCCTAATAGGTTAATTCACTGCTGTTGCGCATCGTTGGACCACTCGTGCTAGCCCGGTTGAGGCTAACTAAGGCATGGCTATTGGCAAGTTTGCCCCAAGCGTTACGCCGCCGCTACTTTTTGATTAAGGGTGCTAAGTAAGTTTTCAAGTTGCTGGAAGCGCTTGTCGACACTTTCCATAGGTAATTCAAATCTTAAGGTGTCCGAACCGTCTAAGCGGTAGTGTTTTGGTGAGGTCTGAATAAGTGTGACGAGCGTTAAAGGGTCTACTTGCGTACTGCCATCAAACAGCACACGCCCGCGGTTTTCGCCCGCTTCGATCTTGCTGATGCCCAATTGCTCTGCACGATGGCGAAGCTTGGTCTGGCGGATAAGGTTCTTAAGCGGTGCGGGCAATAAGCCAAAACGGTCAATAAGCTCAACCTGCAGCTCCTTAAGCTCGCTGTCGCTCTGCGTGTTGGCAATTCGCTTATATATCACCAGTCGTTGCTGTACATCATGAATATAGTCATTCGGAATCAAGGCGGGTAGATTAAGGCTGATTTCTACGCCGGTATTGAAAGGGGCGTCGATGTTGGGGGTTTTGCCCGCGCGAATGGCCTTTACTGCACGATCCAACATCTCCATGTAAAGGGTATAGCCGATGGTTTCCATTTGGCCACTCTGTTCATCGCCGAGTAGCTCACCTGCCCCGCGTATTTCCATGTCGTGGCTGGCCAAGGTAAAGCCCGCGCCCAGGTCGTCGGAAGCGCTGATAGCCTCCAGGCGTTTAATAGCATCGCGTGTCATTGCTTTGGGCGGCGGTGTCAGCAAGTAGGCATAGGCCTGGTGATGACTGCGGCCGACCCTGCCGCGCAGTTGGTGAAGCTGTGCCAGACCAAATTTATCGGCGCGCTCGATAATAATGGTATTGGCGCTGGGCACATCGATGCCTGTCTCAATAATCGTCGAGCAAACCAGCACGTTAAAACGGCGGTGGTAGAAATCCGACATGATACGTTCAAGGCTGCGCTCCGGAAGCTGACCGTGAGCGACGGCCACCCGCGCTTCGGGAATCAGTTCACGGATTTTTTCCGCGCTGTTCTCGATGGTTTTGACTTCGTTATGCAGTACATACACCTGCCCGCCACGCAGTATCTCACGCAACAGGGCTTCTTTAACAATACTGGGATCATGTTGCTGGACGAACGTTTTGACCGATAGGCGGCGGGCAGGCGGGGTGGCGATAATCGATAGATCGCGGATGCCGCTCATGGCCATGTTCAGCGTGCGTGGAATAGGGGTGGCGGTCAGGGTCAGAATATCGACTTCAGCGCGCAGTGTTTTCAACTTCTCTTTTTGGGCCACGCCAAAACGGTGCTCTTCATCAATGATCAACAGGCCCATTTTGGGCAGTTCAACGCTTTTGGAGAGCAACTTATGGGTGCCAATCACGATATCCGTTTGGCCGCTTTTAATGCTTTCGAGCGTTTGGGTGACTTCTTTGCCGCTAGTGAAACGAGAGATCAAACCAATATTGACGGCGGTGTCGGCAAAGCGGTCGCGGAAGTTTTCAAAGTGTTGGCGCGCAAGCAGTGTGGTGGGCACCAAGACCACTACCTGTCGGCCAGACTGTACGGCTAAAAACGCCGCGCGCATGGCCACTTCCGTTTTACCAAAGCCGACGTCACCACAAACCACTCGATCCATAGGCTGAGGCGATGTCATATCGCTGATCACCGCTTCAATCGCCGCATGTTGATCCGCGGTCTCCTCAAACGGGAAGTTACTCGCAAAACGCACATACTCATCGCCTGGCGCCTCGTAGACAACGCCTTGCTGGGCTTCCCGGCGAGCGTAGACATCGAGCAGTTCAGCCGCCGTATCGCGAATCTTCTCAGCAGCTTTACGCCGGGCCTTTTCCCACTGGTCTGAACCCAGTTTATGCAGCGGTGCCAGTTCGTCACCGGCACCGCTATAGCGGGAGATCATATGCAGGCTATCGACGGGCACATAAAGCTTAGCGCCATCGGCGTAGGAGAGGGCAAGAAACTCGTTTGCCTGGCCGCCAGCTTCCAGTGTTTCAAGCCCCAGATAGCGACCTACGCCATGGGCCTGGTGAACGACCGGGGCACCTTCGCGCAGTTCTGACAGGTGGCGCACGGCCAGTTCGTTATCATCGGTGGCTTTTTCGCGTCGTCGGCTCTGGCGCACTACGTCGCCAAATAGCTCTGTTTCACTGATGACGGCGATACTTGGGTTATCCAGCCACAGGCCGCTATCGACTAAACCCTCGGTAATCGCATAACGGTATTCGCTGGCGAGGAAATCCTGGAAGCTATCGGTATGAGGCAAGGCGAGGCCAAGAGGCGCCAATATCTCTTCCATTGCCTCGCGGCGACCCCGCGATTCCGCGACAAAAAGTACGCGGGTATGGGGGTTTGAATTCAAAAAACCGGTCAGTTCGCCAAGCGGTTGTTTAGCACGGGCATTGATCGACAGCGTGGGTAGGGCGATGGCTTCTGGCTGTTGCGCATGGCGCTGTTCGCTATCTTCCGTTAACTCTATGCGTGGGCGGGATTTAATCGCTGAAAAGACATCACTGACCGGGAAGAATGCGCGATGAGGTGGTAGCAGTGGCCGTGTCGGGTCCACGCCCAGGTTGACGTAGCGGGCATCGATCGATTGCCAGTGCTGCTCGGCAGCATGGAAAACCCTGGGCAGCAGGGCAATTCGCGTATCGTCCGTTAAGTGATCGAACAGCGAGGCAGTCTGCTCAAAAAATAGCGGTAGATAGTGTTCGAGCCCCGGGGAGGGAATGCCCTTTAACGCATCGTTATAAAGGGGGCATTGACGTGGGTCGACGTCGAAAAGTGTCTCAAATTGCTCACGAAAACAAGCAATGGCACTACGGCTTAACGAATACTCGTGTGCGGGCAGGAGCTCTAGTGACTCGCGCTTTTCCGTTGAGCGCTGGCTGCCGGGATCAAAGTGGCGCAGCGTATCGATCTCATCGTCGAACAGATCGATGCGGATCGGCTCGTCCATGCCCATCGCAAATAGGTCGATCAATGCACCTCGCATGGCGTATTCGCCGGGTTCATACACCGTTTCCACGGCGCGATACCCCGCCCGCGAAAGTGATTCCCGGAACGTCTCACGATTTAATCGCTCACCGGTTTTGAGCGTCATTACCCGACCGGCAATATATTCAACCGGCGGTAAGCGTTGCATGAGTGTGTTGATGGGCACCAATACGATGCCGCGTACGCCATCTTGCAACTGGCGCAGCGTGCGCAGGCGTGCCGAAACAATATCCTGATGGGGCGAAAAGCTATCGTAAGGCAGCGTTTCCCAGTCAGGGAAAGGCAGCACTGGCACGTCGCTGTAGAAGTAGAGGTCTTGTTCGAGGCGCTGCGCGCTAGCCGTATTGGGGGTGATCACCAATAACGGTGCGTGTTTGGCCGCTCGGGAGAGCGCTAAAGCAGTCGCACTGCCCGGTGGCGATGTCCAGTACAGCGTATCGCGTGTCCCTTGAGGCTGGGGCGGTTCGAGCAGAGAGAAAGTCGGCATAAGCAAGATATCGTTTTGCGCTGAAACGGAAAACAGATCATACACGATCACCCGTTTCAGTTAGAGTGCCACGGGCCAAGGAGTGGATGAATTGGTTGGGAAATGGTTTTTGTAGTGAGATTGGCGTTTCTGTAATACCCCTACATGTTGTGCGACTATCATTTCATTGCGATGACTGCGCTCGCCCCGGATAATATGCATAAATTATTGTCCATTACCTGATGAGGCCGCACGTGAGTCAGCAAGCGCTCGAAAACGTTTTTCAAGAATGGCAAGGCAACGAAGCCTTGGCGGAGCAGATGATCCCATTGGTAGGGCAGCTCTATCGTCAGAACAATGTCGTTGCCACCATGTTCGGACGTTCGCTCATTAAACGGTCAGTCATCCGTATTCTCAAAGACCACCGCTTTGTGCGCAAACTTGAGGGCACCGAACTCGCCGTTGAAGATACTTACCCCATTCTTAAAAGCATGGTGGAGCTAAACCTTGGCCCAGCTCATGTTGATGTGGGTAAGTTGGGGGTAATGTTCAAGCGTCAGGGCGGTGGCGATGTCGAAGCCTTCCTTCGCAAAGAGCTCCACGAAATCATTGATGGTTATCAGCCAGGCGCCAGTACCGGCGAGCCCCAAGATGTAGTGCTGTATGGTTTTGGCCGTATCGGTCGCTTGCTTGCTCGCGTCATGGTGGAAAAAGCTGGCGGCGGTAACCTGTTGCGTTTGCGCGCTATTGTCGTGCGTGGCCGTGGTGATGTGGCAAAAGACCTTGAAAAGCGCGCCAGCCTGCTGCGCCGCGATTCCGTTCATGGGCCGTTCGATGGCACCATTATGGTCGATGCCGAGGCGCGTACTCTGACAGTGAACGGTAACGTTATTCAGGTTATTTATGCCGACTCTCCCAGCGAGATCGACTATACCGAATACGATATTCATAATGCCGTAATTGTCGATAACACCGGTATCTGGCGCGATGAAGCGGGCTTGGGGCAGCATCTGGAGTGCAAAGGGGCTGCTAAAGCGCTGCTAACGGCACCAGGTAAAGGAGATATTAAAAATATCGTTTATGGCATCAACCATGAATCTATCGGCGACAACGACCTTATTGTGTCCGCCGCATCGTGCACCACCAATGCAATCGTGCCGGTTCTGAAGGTGTTGAATGATGAATATGGCGTGGTAAACGGTCATGTTGAAACCGTCCATGCCTATACCAATGACCAGAACTTAATTGATAATTATCATAAAGGTGATCGCCGTGGCCGCAGTGCGGCGTTGAACATGGTATTGACCGAGACCGGTGCAGCGAAAGCTGCCGCCAAGGCGTTGCCAGAGCTTGAAGGTAAACTAACCGGTAACGCGATTCGCGTGCCCATCCCGAATGTTTCCATGGCCATTCTTAACCTAACCCTGGACAAAACTACCGATGCCACTGCGCTAAACGACTACCTGCGCCGGATGTCGATAAATTCCGCCTACCAGAAGCAGATCGATTTCGTGGATTCCGCCGAGGTGGTCTCGTCGGACTTTGTGGGTAACCGACATGCCGGTATTGTCGATGCCAAAGCGACGATCGCGAACGGTCATCATGCGGTCGTGTATATGTGGTATGACAATGAATTCGGCTATAGCTGCCAGGTGGTGAGAATTTTACAGCAGATGTCTAACGTGCGGTTCTTAAAGCTGCCACGCTAATCCATCAGGCTACATGCGCCTCACAGCGGGGCTGACAGGCGAAATGCTGACGCAGCGCCACCTTCGGGTGGCGTTTTTTTTTGCCTTTATGTGCTTTTTTGCCAATGTATATAGCACTTTTGGAGATCATCAGGGATGTGGTCATTGGACGCGCTTGTCTTTATAATACGATGGATTTTTCGGGGTGGTTCAAGTGCTGCTTGGGCCGGACTGGTAACAATCTGAGCAGAAAACAACAATTCGCTGAGCAGAAAATAAGCATTCGAACCCCATACCTTCGTATATCCGATCCAACAACTGGGCGAGACTATGATCGAAGTCAAAAAAGGCCTGGATCTCCCCATCGCGGGAGCGCCCGAGCAGCGTATTGAAGATGCGCGGCCTGTGCGCCACGTGGCAATCCTGGGTACCGACTATGTTGGCATGAAGCCAACGATGGAAGTCCAGGAAGGGGATAAGGTCAAACTAGGCCAATTGCTCTTCACTGACAAGAAGATTGATGGCGTGCGCTATACAGCGCCTGCCGCTGGTGAAGTGCTTGCAATAAACCGTGGCGAAAAACGTCGTTTACTATCTGTTGTGATCAAAGTCGACGAGACTGAGGAAGCGGTTGAATTCGCTGCTCATGATCGTAATGCCTTAGCGCAGCTTGAACGCCAAGTCGTCGTGGACCTACTAGTGGAGTCGGGACTCTGGACAGCGCTACGCACGCGTCCTTTCTCACGTACGCCCGCACTGGACAGCGTGCCGAGCGATATTTTTGTAACCGCCGTGGATACCCATCCACTGAGCCCTGACCCTGCACTGATCATCAATGAGCAGCCGCAGGCATTTGAAGATGGCCTCAAGGTGTTAGCGCGCCTGACCGAGGGCAACGTCTTCCTATGTACAGGTGAAAACGGCAAGGGTGAAAATGCCTCGATTCCAGGCGGTGATATCGAGGGCGTCAAAACCGAAAGCTTTGCTGGGCCACACCCGGCTGGCCTTGTCGGTACGCATATTCATTTTCTTTCTCCCGTCGCACTGCACAAGCAGGTGTGGCACATTGGCTACCAGGACGTTATTGCGTTCGGTAAGTTCTTTGTAGAAGGGAAGCTGGATATGAGCCGCGTGGTGGCCATTGGAGGGCCGCGTGCTGAAAAACCCCGCTTGGTGCGTACTCGCATCGGCGCCTGCACGGATGAACTCCTGGCAGAAGAAGTCATCAAACCCGATGACACCCGCGTTATTTCCGGTTCTGTGTTTTCTGGCTTTACGGCGGAAGGGAAGCTGACCTACCTAGGGCGCTTTAACAATCAAATTAGTCTGATTGAAGAAGGTAACAAGCGCATCTTGATGGGTTGGTTGTCTCTGGGCGCAGATCGACACTCTGTCCTGGGGATTTATCTTTCCAGAATCAAAGGTCTACGTAACTACGCACCGACCACCTCAACCAATGGGTCTGAGCGCGCGATGGTACCCGTTGGTTCTTATGAGACGGTCATGCCGCTGGATATCATGCCAACTCAGCTACTGCGTTCGCTGATCGTGGGCGACATTGAGGTTGCCATGCAGCTTGGGTGTTTGGAGCTGGACGAAGAGGATCTGGCGCTGTGCACGTATGTTTGCCCAGGCAAATACGAGTATGGTCCCATCCTGCGGGACAATCTCTCCATGATTGAGAAAGAGGCCTGATGATGGGTATTCAACAGACACTCCAAAATATCGAGCCGCATTTCCACAAAGGCGGTAAGTACGAAAAGTTCTACCCGCTTTTTGAAGCGGTAGATACCATTTTTTACTCGCCGCCCAGCGTTGCTAAAACCACCGCCCACGTGCGTGACGGTATCGATCTCAAGCGCATCATGATTACCGTATGGTTGTGTACCTTCCCCGCCATGTTCTTCGGCATGTGGAACGCAGGCTGGCAGGCGAACACGGCGATCGACGCAGGCTACGCCTCTATGGGTGGCTGGCGCGAAGCGATCTTGATGACGCTGGCCTCAGGACATGATGCCAGCAGCTTATGGGCCAACTTTGTCCTGGGTGCTACCTACTTCCTACCTATTTACCTGGTCACTTTTGTGGTCGGTGGCTTCTGGGAGGTACTGTTTGCCATTAAGCGTGGCCATGAAGTTAACGAAGGTTTCTTCGTTACTTCCGTGCTATTCGCACTGATCCTGCCCGCGACGATTCCGCTATGGCAAGTCGCACTGGGTATCACCTTTGGTGTGGTCATTGGTAAAGAGATATTTGGTGGTACGGGTAAGAATTTCTTGAACCCTGCTCTTACCGGCCGTGCTTTCCTATATTTTGCCTACCCCGCGCAAATTTCGGGCGATGCGGTATGGGTAGCCGCGGATGGTTACACCGGGGCGACAGCGCTTTCGCTAGCGTTCCAAGATGGCATGTCGGCGTTGACTGACACCTTCAGCTGGTGGGATGCCTTCCTAGGCTTTATCCCCGGCTCTGTCGGTGAAGTGTCGACATTAGCGATCTTCATTGGTGCCGCAGTGCTATTGTGGACACGCATTGCCTCGTGGCGAATCATGCTGGGTGTATTGTTAGGCATGGTGGTTACCAGCACGCTGTTTAACCTAATTGGCTCAGACACCAACGAAATGTTTGCCATGCCGTGGTACTGGCATCTGGTGATCGGTGGTTTTGCATTCGGTATGGTGTTTATGGCCACTGACCCTGTGTCAGCATCAATGACCAATCAAGGCCGCCTGATATTTGGCGCGTTGATTGGTGTGATGACCGTTTTGATTCGCGTTGTGAACCCGGCATTCCCAGAAGGCATCATGTTGGCGATCCTATTTGCTAACCTGTTTGCACCGCTGATTGACCATTTCTTCGTCCAGGCCAATATCAAGCGTCGCGTTAAGCGAACCGGCGTACCGGCCGAGGAGACTGACTAATGGCACAAGGTAACAACTCCATCAAGAAAGTCCTGATTGTGGCGTTTGCACTTTGTATAGTGTGCTCCGTCATCGTCTCGACCGCGGCGGTAGCTCTGCGACCCGCTCAGCAGCTCAACCAGGAGCTTGATCGTAAAACCAATATCTTGAACGTTGCCAAGCTGTATGAGCCTGGCATGGACGTTGAAGAGGTGTTTAGCGAGGAAATCACCGCGCGCGTGGTAAATCTTGATACCGGCGAGTACTCAGAAGAGCACGATCCGGACACCTACAACAGTTTTGAGGCTGCTCGTGACCCAGCGTCAGGCCGAACGCTGTCAGGTGATCAGGATATTGCAGGCCTTTCGCGGGTCGAAAACTTTGCTACGGTTTATTTAATTGGCGGTGAAGAAGATCCGGAACAGATCGTACTGCCTATTCGTGGCCAGGGCCTGTGGGGCTTGATGCGCGGCTTTCTGGCGGTAGAAGGTGATGGTAATACGATTGTCAGTATCACTTACTACGAGCACAGTGAGACACCAGGCCTGGGCGCTGAAGTAAACAATCCGCGCTGGCAAGCTCAGTGGGAAGGGAAGAAAATTTACGATGAAGGGGGCGACCTCTCCCCGGAAATTCACCTGACCAAAGGCGGCGCTAGTGACGAATACGAAGTAGATGCGCTATCTGGCGCTACGCTTACCAGTAATGGCGTGACTAACATGCTGCAGTTCTGGTTAAGCGAAGAAGCTTTCGGTCCCTATTTGGCTAAATTCCGCAGCGGTACTGAGCCGGAAGACGCCGAAGAGACCGATACCAACTTCGAAGACGTTGAGGGGGCCTGATCATGGCGGACGTAAATGCAAAAGGCGTTTTAACGGCGCCTGTTTTCCAGAACAACCCCATTGCGTTGCAAATCCTGGGGATTTGTTCGGCACTGGCGGTGACTACCAGCATGAGCGTGTCGCTCGTTATGGCGCTGGCGGTTATTTTCGTAACGGCATTCTCTAATCTATTCGTATCGCTGATCCGGAATCATATTCCTTCTTCGATTCGTATCATCGTGCAGATGACCATCATTGCCTCGTTGGTAATCGTGGTAGATCAGATTCTGAAAGCGTATGCCTATGAGATGTCCAAGCAGCTTTCCGTCTTCGTTGGCTTGATCATTACTAACTGTATCGTCATGGGGCGTGCAGAAGGTTTTGCGATGTCCAACACGCCGGGCATGTCGTTTTTAGACGGCGTGGGCAACGGCCTGGGATATGGCTTCGTGCTTATGGTGGTTGGCTTCTTCCGTGAGCTACTCGGTGCAGGCAGTGTCTTTGGTATTACTATCCTGCAAACCGTTCAAAACGGTGGGTGGTACGTTCCCAACGGCTTACTGTTACTGCCGCCTTCTGCGTTCTTTATTATCGGCTTACTGATCTGGGTGATGCGTTCCGTTAACCCCGAGCAGGTCGAAGATAATGAGTTCAAAATGAAGGAAAACACCAAGCCCAAGGAGGCCGTGTAACATGGAACATTATCTGAGTCTTTTTGTTGCCTCGGTATTTGTTGAAAACATGGCGCTGGCCTTCTTCCTGGGGATGTGTACTTTCCTGGCCGTCTCCAAGAAAGTGTCCTCGGCGATTGGCTTGGGTATCGCGGTTATCGTTGTATTAACCGTGACAGTGCCGGTCAACAATTTGGTTTTCACTTACTTGCTTCAGGAAGGCGCGCTAACCTGGACCGGTATTAGTGGTGCTGAAAATATTGATCTCTCTTTCCTTGGGTTGCTTTCCTACATCGGCGTTATTGCTGCGCTAGTACAAATCATGGAAATGTTCCTCGATAAGTACGTGCCGTCGCTTTACAACGCGCTAGGGGTGTTCCTGCCGCTGATTACCGTTAACTGCGCCATTCTTGGTGGTGTACTGTTCATGGTAGAGCGTAGCTATAACTTTGGCGAAGCCGTGGTCTATGGCTTTGGTGCCGGTACCGGCTGGGCGCTAGCGATTGCGGCGCTGGCGGGTATCCGCGAAAAGCTAAAGTACAGCGATGTGCCGGGCGGCCTCCAAGGGCTGGGCATTACTTTCATCACCGTGGGGCTAATGTCGTTGGGCTTTATGTCCTTCTCGGGCATTCAGCTTTAATCGGAGCCGGTTTTTCCCAGCAGTGCTGTGCGCTGCTGGGTAATAGAAAACCTCCAGCAATAGGAAACCGACATGGTTGATACAACAGTCATCTTGCTCGGTGTTGTCATGTTCACGGTCATCGTTATTAGCTTAACGGCGATCATTTTGGCAGCGCGGAGCAAGCTAGTGAGTAGCGGGGACGTGACTATCGAGGTCAACGGCGACCCCGAGCATACGTTACAGACCCAGGCAGGTGGTAAGTTGCTAAATACGCTTGCTGCTAACGGTATTTTCCTCTCTTCCGCCTGCGGTGGCGGTGGTTCTTGTGCCCAGTGTAAGTGCCGCGTAGAAGAGGGCGGTGGCTCTATTCTGCCGACGGAAGAGTCGCATTTCACCATGCGCGAGAAAAAAGAGGGCTGGCGTCTTTCTTGTCAGGTACCTGTCAAGCAGGACATGAAAGTTGAAGTACCTGAAGAAGTGTTCGGTGTTAAAAAGTGGGAAACGGAGGTTGTCGCTAATCCCAACGTTGCCACCTTTATCAAGGAGCTGAACCTGAAACTGCCTGAAGGCGAAGAAGTAGCCTTCCGTGCCGGTGGCTATGTGCAGCTGGTGGCGCCGCCTTATGACGTCAAGTTCTCTGACTTTGATATTGAAGAAGAGTACCGTGGCGATTGGGAAAAATTTGATATGTTCAAAATTTCCCACAAGAACAACGAGGAAATCATTCGCGCTTACTCTATGGCGAACTACCCGGACGAAAAGGGTATCCTCAAGTTCAACATCCGTATTGCAACACCGCCTCCGGGCACTAACCACCCGCCCGGCTTGATGTCTACCTACGTCTTCAGCTTGAAAGAAGGCGATAAAGTGACTGTTATGGGGCCATTCGGTGAGTTCTTTGCTCGCGATACTGACGCCGAGATGATCTTTATCGGTGGTGGTGCAGGCATGGCACCGATGCGTAGCCACATCTTCGATCAGCTGAAGCGCTTGAAGTCTGATCGTAAGATTACCTTCTGGTACGGTGCGCGCTCTTGGCGTGAAACCTTCTATAACGAAGAGTATGACCAGTTAGCCGAAGAGTTCCCCAACTTTGAGTGGCACTTGGCGCTTTCTGATCCACAGCCAGAAGATAATTGGGAAGGGCCGACAGGCTTTATCCATAACGTGCTGTACGAGAACTATCTCAAGGACCATCCGGCCCCTGAAGATTGCGAGTACTACATGTGTGGGCCGCCCATGATGAACGCCTCGGTTATCAAGCTATTGCTGGATATGGGCGTCGAGCCGGAAAACATCCTATTGGATGACTTCGGCGGATAAAAAATCGATGTAATATCGATTGTCTAGCAGCGGGGCTGGCCTTATGGCTGGCCCCGTTTGTTTATAAGCTAGTATAAGCAGGTGAACGACGATAGTCAGCATCAATGGCATGACGCTTACGCTGATAACAAGGGTGTCACTGGGTTACAATGAATTAGAAATAAGACCGCGAGGTCCTTACCGGCCTGAATGTTGTAGAGAAAAAGTTGTCGGAAGGTAAGCCTAATAATGTAACGCTATGCTGTGCATGGCTGGGAGGTTGAGATGGCAATTTGGCTACTGGTATTCGGCTTTATGGCGCTCATCATGGGTGTCATGGCCGTCGGTGTCATCATGGGGCGGAAACCTATTGCCGGTTCATGTGGTGGTTTAAACCAAATAGGCATGAAAGACGGCTGTGATATTTGCGGCGGTAAAGATGAGGTCTGTGAAGAAGAGAACCGCAAGCGTGGCAGCGTACGCCGGCGTAGTGATGAAAGCCGTGGCGCCGACCTAGGCTACGATGCAACCCGTCGCTAAACATTGGTTTGATAAAAGGGCGCAGATTCATAATGGACTGCGCCTTTTTAGCGTATAAGCAACAAGCGCCTGTTTGTCGGGAATGGGATTAGACGGAAATGAATTACTTCGAATAGGAAGGAGACGCAGCGAGTATGGCGGTTCACAATTATGATGTCGTGGTAATCGGTACGGGGCCTGCGGGTGAAAGTGCGGCCATTAATGCTGCCAAGCATGGGAAACGCGTAGCGATTATTGAAAAGCAGACGCAGGTCGGTGGTAACTGCACCCACTGGGGCACCATCCCCTCCAAAGCACTCCGCCATCAGGTCAAGCAGATCATGGCGTTCAATACCAACCGTATGTTCCGCGATATCGGTGAGCCGCGCTGGTTCTCATTTCCTAAAGTGATGGAGCGTTCACGGGGTACCATCGATAAGCAGGTCGAAATGCGTACCACGTTTTACGCCCGAAACCGTATCGATCTGTTTCATGGTGTCGCCCGATTTAAAGATGAGCACACCCTGGTAGTGCGTGACCGCCAAGAGGGCATGGAAGAGCTGGTCGCCAAAAAAATCGTCATTGCTACCGGTTCACGCCCCTATCGACCGGCAGATATTAACTTTCGACACCCTCGTATTTACTGCTCGGATACTATTTTGAGTCTTTCTCACACACCGCGCACGCTGGTTATTTTTGGTGCCGGGGTGATTGGCTGTGAATACGCATCGATATTTTCGGGGTTAGGCGTCAAGGTCGATTTGATCAACAATCGTGACAGTCTGCTGTCATTTTTGGATGATGAAATCAGCGATGCACTCTCTTATCACCTGCGCAAGCACGGTGTGCTGGTTCGTCATAACGAAGAGTATGAAAGTGTCGAGGGCGATGAATCAGGCGTTGTCGTGCGTCTAAAATCAGGCAAGAAAATTCGCGCTGACGCCTTTTTGTGGGCCAACGGCCGCACGGGCAACACTGACAGCCTGGGGCTCGAAAACATTGGCTTGAAGGCCAATGGGCGTGGCCAGCTAAGCGTGGATGAGCATTACCGTACCGAAGTGCCCCATGTTTATGCGGCGGGTGATGTCATCGGTTGGCCCAGCTTAGCGAGCGCTGCCTACGATCAAGGCCTAAATTCTTGCAACGAGCTGCTTGAAAAAGAGTATCGCTTTGTGAGCGAAGTACCCACGGGCATTTATACCATTCCCGAAATCAGTTCGTTTGGCCCCAACGAGCGTGAGCTGACAGAAGCAAAAGTACCCTATGAAGTAGGCAAAGCGTTTTTCAAAGATACTGCCAGGGCACAAATTACTGGCGATACGGTAGGAATGCTCAAGATCCTTTTCCACCAAGACACGCTGGAAATTTTAGGTATTCACTGCTTTGGTGATCAAGCGTCAGAGATATTGCATATCGGCCAAGCGATTATGCAGCAAAATGGCGAAGCTAATACGCTTAAGTATTTTGTAAACACAACCTTCAACTACCCAACGATGGCAGAAGCGTATCGTGTGGCAGCACAAAATGGCTTAAATCGTGTTTTTTAAGCTAGCGTTTAATGATGCGCAATGAAAGTAGATGAATGGTTAGCGAATGGAGGGGCACAAACGTTTTCGTTGTTATCTGGCGAGGGGGTTGCCGAGGGCAATATACTTTCGACTCGGTTACGCCCTAGCGATTTAGCTTGATAGAGCGCTTGGTCCGCAAGGTAGTAAAGTTGCTCAAATGTGTGTTCACCACCCTTGCTGGTAGTGACTCCAATACTAACGGTAAGCTCTGAACTAAGCGCTAGTCCTTCAATTTCTATGCTTTCAATTTCTCGGCGAAGACGTTCAGCTACTTGCAGAGCATCATGTGTCAGCGTAGCTGGCATTAATAAGCAAAACTCTTCTCCGCCAATTCTAGCTAATGTGTCAGAAGGGCGACTGAATTGGCGCAATCGTTCGCTAACCTGTCTCAATACTTCATCGCCTACGGGGTGTCCGTAGGTATCATTTATACGTTTGAAAAAATCGAGATCTAATAATAATAGGCTTAGAGGCGTATGGTCACGCCGAGATTGCGTTAGTGCTGCAAACGCAACTTTTACTATGTGACGTCTGTTATATAATCCAGTCAGCTCATCTATCAATATGAGCTTTTGCAGTTGGTAACGTTGTTTCTGAAGATGAAAAACGGCTAAGGAAAGCACCGCTGTGGTGCTGAAAAATAATATTAATAATATAATAACCGCTGAGATAATGCGTTGAACCATTAATTGTTGATGGTTTGAAAAATGGTGAACTTCGTCTATTAATCTGTTATAAAGCCAATTTAAATTTATTTCAATAGAGCTTGCATTGTTTTGCAGTGAAGTTATAAGCAAGGTGGAGTTTTGAGTTGCCTCTACTTGCTTTTTTAAATGAGATAAACGCTCATTTAAATTGGTAAAATGCTCGAAGATGTAGTTTATATCTGAGCTTAATCTTTGATGTTGTGAAATTAGATATTGAATTCTACTTAAATTCTGAAGCGCAAGAGTGGTAGCGTTGTGTAAATGTTCGATATCTTCTTTTCTAAGCTCGTTATTACCCTCATCAAGAGGGATATGCAAGCTGGGAACAGCAAGTTGTGCACGTAAAATTTCATCAGCTAACGAGGTATAGTTGGTATTGATTCGTTGATAATAATTATTTGCAGATAAGCCGGTCAGTAAAGAGCTTGCAAAAAAAATACCTAAGAAACACGATACTAATTTCCATCGTGTAATGTGAAAAAGGCACTTGGCCGTTACTAAAGGGCTTGTGCGATGATGTAAGCTGCGATCCATGCAAATACACCTCTTATTAAAAATATTGCGTGACTTGTTTGGTTGATGGTTTGCTTGGTATAACCATAATGTTTCATGGGTTGCAAAGTTTTGAAGTTTAAACAACCCCTACTGTAAGCTGATTATTCACTGGGATGATTTTTTTCGACCAACATAAACTACTTAAGCACTGGAGGAATGTTTCTTCCATCCCCCGACTTTACTATTTAAGGGATTAGAATTGTGCTTCATTAGTTTGTGGTGTTTCCCGGTGTTGGTGTAATTGAGCCTTTCAATTTAGTTAAATATGATTGTGCTATTTCCTGCCAGTTTCCTTCGATTGAGACAGCTCGTTTTAAGGCTTCATAAGCTTGGTCAGAAGCATCTTGTTGAAGCAACAGAAGACCTAGATTGAGCCAAGCAGCCCCCATGTATTCATCAAGCACTGTTGCACGTTCGAAAGCGTCAAGTGCTTTCTCAGGTTGTTGATTTGCATACAGCGCATTGCCTAGCGCAAATTGCCCAATAGCAGTGGTAGGGTAATGCTTAACAAACGCTTCCCAGCTTGTTAACGCAGCACGGGGGCCATGGGACTCTTCGTAAGCACTGATCGCTTCCAGCGCGTTGCGAGCACTAACGCCGGCCGGTAGCTTGCCTGGTTCTGCCACCACAAATCCCCAGCGTTCAGTACGCGCCCAGGTGGCGTCGAAGCGGCTAAACGACATGGTATGGCGTTCAATTTCACCACTGCGCAGAATCAGCGTTTCATTGGGCAGGTCGTAGCCAATGGCCACCGCGTAGTGCCACATCGGATAAATGGGGAGCGATAAATTCTGCATCACCACCACCGGGTCGCCTGCGGCCAAATGACCTAACAGCGCATCCATGGTGCCGCGAATGGGATAGGCGAGTTGGTCATAGCGTCGTACGGTAGCCAGCATTTCTGGCTGTACGCTGCCATCGCGCTCAGGCAAGAACACCTGGGGGATCAACTGTTCAACGTCTGTTTCGACATCCTGATGGTTAAGTACCATCGCTAGCGTAGCAGGCCCGCACTGAAACTTCGTCTGGGCGTAAAATGGTACGCTGGTAATTTCAGCATGGGGCGGTAGCGCTTGGTAGGTACTTTGCAGCAGTACCGGGTTACGTGCACAGCCGCTAAGCAGTAGTAGTATAATAAAAACGCCCGCAAAGCGGGCGTTAGCAAACAGGTAGGTCATGAGTGGCCTATATTAACGAGTAAACGGATAAACGTCGGTCAGGCCGAGAATATCGGTTACCAGCAAAATAATGAAAACGGCGAACAATGCACCTACAACGCCAGCACCGGCAGGCAGTTGTTCAAGTTGTTCGGCCATTTGCTGTGCTTCTGCATCGCTCAACGCCGCAACGCGTGCATCTACTTCGTCCAGATCAACACCCTGTTTTAGCAGTTGATCTTGCACGTCTGCACGGGCCAGTATCTCGTTGATACGTTCACGGTCAGCGCCGGCACGATCAGCTGACAAAACAGATTGAGTGGAGACTAAATCCATCGGCTGAGGCGCAGAGGGAGCGGCTGCAACGGGCAAGCTGGTAATAACGAGCGCCGCAATCAGCAGGGTAGAGAGGTAGGCACGCAATGTTTTCATCGTCTTCTTCCTTATAGACTAGTCGGGGAGGGTCACGCTTTTATTGTGACCTATTTTTACATGCACTCTGCAGGCATGAGCCTGAAGTATAGAAACAAATGGTTTGATTTTTAAGCTTAATGTGCAAAGTGCTAATTATTTGCACTAATGCGATAAGTCCACGCGGATTCGGAAAGTAACCCACGCCCACCGGCCATGGTCATGGCAAGGTCATGTAAGCCTGGCCACAGGGGGACGGTGGCCGCGCCTTTTACCGCTAAATCGAGCCGCTGCGCCATTAATAGCAATTTATGCAGGCGTTTCATGGGCAGGCGGCCAATTGCTTTTTGGTAAGCCGGGCGACGCTTATCAAAGATCATTGGCTTTTGGCTTTTGCAGGCATGCTCAAAGCTTTGCCCTTGATCGAGGTGTTGATGAAGCGAAAGTAGCGTGCGTAGTTCGCGGGTTAGCGACCACAGCACAATCGGGGCCTCGACCCCTTCACTGCGCAGGCCATTAACAATGCGCGAAGCACGGCTAGGTTCACCTTTTAGGCAGGCATCGGCCAAGTTGAAAACATCGAAGCGAGTGCTGTCTTCTACCCCCTGGGCGATGCTCTCGACGTTTAAGCGCTTGCCCTGAGGATGGATCAGCGCTAGTTTTTGTAGCTCTTGGTCAGCGGCTAACAGATTGCCTTCAGTGCGCTCACCTAACAGCCGGGCTGCTTCCAGATCGATTTGCAAGCCGTGCAGTGACGCACGGTCCCGCAGCCAGTAACCCAATCGGGAAACATCCACTGGCCAAACCGGGACGAACAACCCTTGTTTATCCAGTGCTTTGAACCAGGCGCTCTTTTGCTGTTTGGCCTCTAGCTTACCCATGCTAATAAGCAAAATGTCATCGCTGTTATCCAGTGTTTCGGCGTACTGCGCGAGCGCTTTACTGCCTTCCTGGCCTAGTTTGTGGTTCCCTAAACGCAATTCCATAAGCTTGCTGGTTGCAAACAAAGAGAGATTGCTGGACATTTCCATCAAGCGACCCCAGGCAAAGTTGGGCTCTACGTCGAGCACTTCGCGCTCTTCAACACCTGCCTGCCGTGCTGCCGCCCTTACAGCATCGCAGGCGTCGCGATGCTGTAAGGGCTCATCCCCTGAGACGATCACGACGCGGGGAAGCTTTTTAGCCAACGCAGCGGGCAGCTGATCAGCAAATACCTTCACTGCATTCCCTCAACGTACGCAAGGCGTTCGATGATTTGCTGAGATAGTTGCCGGGCAAGCGTCTGCTCGGCTTCCATCATTAGCGTTTCACGGTTGAGAAGATCATCATCACTAACGCGAATACTTGTGCTCGTGGACAGAGTGGCATTATTGATGTGATAGGCATTGTTCGCTCGCTCTTGTACCGAGAGTGAAGTACTTAGCGTTAATTCATGTTCGCGACTTGCGCGGCCATCGCCTCCCAGCCGTCGTTCCATTAACGCAGGCGTGCCCAGCGTGACTCGCCATGGGGCATCAGCAGTCACCTGAGTGCCTAATTGCTGAAGGCGGGCTGCAACCTGCTGAGCAACCGCGCTATTGGTATCGCCTTCCAAGGAAAGGGTAGGCAACGTCGGCAGCGAGTCTGTCCCACGTAGCTGAAACCCGCAGGCGCTAAGCAGCACCGCCGCTGAGGCGGCGATGCTAGCGGTTAAAAATGTACGTCTCTTCATCCGCTCACCACGATGTTGACCAGTTTACCGGGCACCACGATCACTTTACGCACGATGTTACCTTCAAGGTAGCGCTGCACGTTTTCGTGCTCCATGGCGAGTTTTTCGATCGATGCCTTATCGGCGCTTGCGGGCACTTCAAGGCGTGCGCGCAGTTTACCGTTGACTTGCACCACCAGTTCGATGCTATCGCGGGTAAGCGCTGTTTCATCCAGGGTAGGCCATGTTGCTTCAATGGCCGGGCCTGTATGGCCGAGTGCTTCCCACAAGCTATGGCACATATGCGGAGTAATCGGCGAGAGCAGCAATACACCGGCTTCCAACGCTTCACGGCTAACGGCTAAGCCGAGTTCTGAAGTGTCCTCGAACTTGCCGATTGCGTTGGAAAGCTCCATAACCGCTGCGATCGCCGTGTTGAAAGTGGTGCGGCGGCCAATGTCGTCGCTGGCTTTCTTAATGGTCTCGTGGGTTTTACGCCGCAGGGCCTTCTGGTCATCATTGAGCGCGTCGATATCTAGCGTTCCTGGCGTGCCGGCTGCCAAGTGCTCATTAACCTGACGCCACAAGCGTTTCAAGAAGCGGTGGGCGCCTTCAACGCCCGAATCCGACCACTCCAACGACTGCTCAGGCGGTGCCGCAAACATCATAAACAGGCGCACGGTATCAGCGCCAAACTTGTCGATCATCGACTGCGGATCAACGCCGTTGTTTTTCGACTTGGACATCTTCTCGATGCCGCCCATCTCCACCGGCTCGCCGTCACTCATCAAAATAGCGCTGAGCGGGCGACCTTTCTCGTCGCGTTTCACTTCCACATCGGCGGGGTTAAACCACTGCTTGCCGCCGTTATCAGTAGGGCGGTAGAAGGTTTCGGCAATGACCATGCCTTGAGTCAGCAACTGCTGGAACGGCTCATCGGAATCGACCAAGCCGAAATCACGCATCAGCTTGTGGAAGAAGCGGGCATACAGCAGGTGGAGAATGGCGTGCTCGATACCACCAATATAGAGATCGACCGGCAGCCAGTAGTTGGCGCGCTCGTCCAGCATCGATTCGGTGTTATCGGCACAGCAGAAACGCGCGTAGTACCAGGACGACTCCATGAAGGTGTCGAAGGTGTCGGTTTCACGGGTCCAACCATCGCCCAGGTCAGAGAAGGATTGCATCTTTTTCAGTGGCGAACCAGAGGCGTCGACGGTGACTTCCATCGGTAGTGAGACCGGCAGTTCATCATCGGTGAGCGGAACGGTTTGACCTTCCGGACCATATTTGACCGGTATCGGCGCACCCCAGTAGCGCTGACGGGCAACGCCCCAATCGCGCAGACGGTAATTGGTTTTGACTTCACCACGGCCAAGCTCGGCCAATTTGGCAGCAATGGCATCAAAGGCCTGTTCAAAGCCCAGCCCATCGAACTCCACGGAATTGACCACGGTGCCGTACTCGGCGTAGGCGGCTTCGGAAATGTCCGCAGGCTTGCCACTCTCATCGGCAATCACTGCTTTAATGGGGACGCCGTACTTGGTGGCAAACTCCCAGTCGCGCTGGTCGTGACCGGGCACTGCCATTACTGCGCCAGTACCAAATTCCATCAACACGAAATTCGCCACGTAAACGGGCACTTCATCGCCCGTCAGCGGGTGAACCGCGCTATGGCCGGTGAGCATGCCTCTTTTCTCTTTGGTGGCCATTTCGGCTTCTGAGGTTCCGCCTTTGGCGCACTCATCGCAGAAGTCTGCCAGCTCAGCGTTTTGTTCAGCAGCCTGCTTGGCCAGCGGGTGGCCAGCGGCAACCGCGACATAGGTCACGCCTAGCAGCGTATCCGGGCGCGTGGTGTACACCGCCAGCGGGTCGCAGGCACTGCCATCTTTTGCCTTGATATCAAAAGAGAGTTCAACGCCACGGGATTTGCCAATCCAATTGCGCTGCATGGTTTTGACCTGCTCCGGCCACTCAACCTTATCCAGATCCGCCAGCAGTTCATCGGCGTAATCGGTAATTTTCAAGAACCACAGTGGGATCTCTTTGCGCTCAACCAATGCGCCAGAACGCCAACCGCGACCTTCGATAACCTGCTCATTGGCGAGAACGGTTTGATCCACCGGGTCCCAGTTGACCGTCGACATCTTCTTATACACCAGGCCTTTTTCGACCAGCTTAGTGAAGAACCACTGCTCCCAGCGGTAGTAGCTGGTATCGCAGGTGGCGAACTCGCGGCTCCAGTCATAGGCAAAGCCCAGTGCCTTCAACTGATTGCGCATGTAGTCGATGTTTTGGTAGGTCCACTTGGCGGGCGGTACCTGGTTCTGGATGGCCGCGTTTTCCGCGGGCATACCGAAGGCATCCCAGCCCATGGGTTGCATGACATTTTTGCCCTGCATGCGCTGGTAACGCGACACCACGTCGCCGATAGTATAATTACGCACATGGCCCATATGCAGCTTGCCGCTGGGGTAGGGGAACATGGAGAGGCAGTAGTACTTCTCGCGGTTCGCGTCCTCTACGGCTTTGAAGCACTGATGTTTGTCCCAGTACTGCTGGGCGTCACGTTCGATATCACGAGGGCTGTAGTGTGCGTCCATCGGTTTATTAATGCCTTGGCGTATTCGCCCAAAAGGGGCGCAAAGTGAATGTGAGATGACATCTGTCAGATAAGTGAGGTCGATTGTATCCTATGCGGGTGTATCCTTGAACGGTAAGCCGATGATAGGAAACCGCATGCGTCGACAAAAGGAGAGGCACCATGAGTGAACAACAGAATGACAATCGCCTACGCGAAGGGTACGAACGTTTGCTGGAGCGTATGCAAGGGGGCGCCAATGAGCTTACCTGGGAGAATTTACAGAAGGATCTGGACGATGCGGTTGAGTTTGAATCGGAGCTTGAAGAGTACACCAAAGACGAGCTAGCGCTGCTGCGCGCCTGGGTAGAGCGCGACCTAAAAGATATGCGCTACTTCATGGCGGATACCGGCAAACAGGTGGCCAGCTGGCTAGGCATTGATATCGACGGGCTTTCTCGCCGCGTGGCGGAATCGCTGCTTTCGATTGCCGACCGTAGCGTGGTAGAGCGCGAACGCTTTGAGGAAGATCTGGAAGCCGCCCGCGCCGACTACTGCGAAGGCGAAATGGCCGCACCCGGTTTAATGGCCTGCACCCACTGTGATGCTCAGGTAATGCTACCCACCGTTGCGCGCCTGGAACCTTGCCATCATTGTGGCCATCGCTACTTCTACCGCTTTCCCAGTAAAATCATTGAGACCTGATTCACTAGGTCACCAGTAAACTGACGCCTGCAATCGCCCCCAGCGAAAGCAGGCTCATTACCGCAGCATACAGCAGGTTATTCTTCATCATGCGATAACCACTTACCCCGTAACGCCCCTGTAGTGAAAGATTGATGCCGGAAAGCGGCCCCACGCTGGTGCCCACCGCCCAAGAGGTTAACGCTACAAACGCAAACACGGTCTGTTCGCCGCCCTGCAAATTGAGGATCGACGCCAGCACCGATACCCCAATAATGGGATGTAAGCCTGCTAGTGCGCTCAAGGTAATCGCCGCAAAGCTAACCATCGCTTGAGGCGCACCAAAGCGGGTGAACAGTGTCCAGTCGCTGCCAGCCGCGGCGGTTACCAGTGTCGAAAGGCCAATGGTTAATAACCCCGCCGCCAAAAACAGCGAAATCTCCCCGCGCATAGCGGGTAACCGCGTGGTGGTGTGCTGACGAATCCGCCGTAGGGTAAATTTGGGCCCATGGGGCAGGTTGCTTAGCAGCGCTACGCTAGGCAGCAAAAAAGTGATAATGCTGACAATGGTAAGGGTAGGGGTGAGCACAAAGTGAAACAGCATCACCAGCGCGGCCATGCCCACCGGCATCAACAGGCTACGCGGCGCCAGTGAATAGCCATCCACCTCGCTAAGATCAAACCGACGACGCAACTCTAGCGTGGTCAACAGCCCGGATAGTATCGCGATGGGAAAGCCGACCACGGCAATTTGCGCATACTCAACCTCAGGCACCAGTGCGATCACCACGCCCATGGAAGCAAAAAAAGGCGACCACAGCGCCGCGCTAGAAAGTCCACGGTTAAGCGCCAACAGCTGTGGTGTGGTCAACGGCCCCCGCCTGGCCAGCTTATCGCCCACCATAAACACGGTAGAAAGATTCAAAATCGTGCCCAGAAAGTGAACTCCTAACCAGGTACTCATCACGCCACAGGGACCGGTAACACGCTTACCTGAAGCCCCCTTATTACCTTGCTTACCAATCAGCGATATAAAGCTAACGCCCACCAGCATCGCCGCCACAAACGAATTGCCCTGTAACATGCTAGGCCAATCCACCTCGGCGCCATACACAAAATGCGCTACCAGCAGCATGCCCGCACCCAGCGCAATCAGAATGGCCGCCTGAATCCGCGAACGTTTAGGAATATCTCGCCACAGCAACACAACCGCCGCCCACAGCAAATAGCTCACCGCATGAGCAGTGCCCAACCAGCCAGTAAAGCCAATAATTTGCGCGATCAAACCAAGCAAAATCAGCACGCCCGCCAAGCGCTGCCGAGGAGTCGTCTCTTGCATGCCAAACCCTTAATAGTGAATTAGCAGGCTAATCGGATTTGCAAAGGAAGGCCAGCAGTAAGCTGAGTAGCTGTTTTTTTGTAGCGCGTGGTAACGAGCAAATAAGGCACCCGCAAAAGCATCGCGCAGCGATGCCAGACCAATGCAACCAACCTTCAGCCTTGTTCAACTAAAATACGACTCATCTTTTTGCATCGCACGTGACTGAATTAAAATTTACGAATAAGGTATGTTTAATGAGTTAGTTATTGTCGCAATTGAAGCGTTTTGACGTAGCCCAAGTGTGCCATAGCGGTAGCGTGGTTTTGCTTCGAGATGTGTAAAACGATGCTTCATTCACATGAATGAAGTCACGTATTCAGCAGCAGTACGTTTTTTTCAGTACGGGGTTACATTCGGGCAGGAGCTTGATTATGAAGGTGTGTGCTGCTCAATTTCGACCAATAGCAGGCGATTTCGACACTAACCTTGCTAAGCATCATGAGCTTATTGAGCTGGCCGTTACCCAGCGAGCAAATGTGTTGTTCTTCCCTGAACTTTCGCTCACAGGGTTCGAACCACGACTCGCTGACTCTCTTGCTATCGAAGTAGACGATCACCGACTTGATCTTTTTCAAGATTGCAGCGATAACCACAACCTAATTATAGGTGTCGGTATGCCGATTGTTGTTGGTTCTGATGTGTATATTGGAATGGTTTGGTTTGCGCCTGGTGAGGCTAGACGCCTATATGCAAAACAACAACTACACTCTGATGAGCGCCCCTACTTCGTTTCGGGGCGTGAGCAGCTTCTGCTAGAGAGTCAGGGCTTCAAATTAACGCCTGCCATCTGTTATGAATCACTTCAAATGGATCATGCTAACGATGCAGCCGCCTTATTTTCTGATATTTATCTCGCTAGTGTTGCAAAACCTATTGGAGGAGTAGCCAAAGCAATGAAGCACTATCCCATTGTGGCGCGAAGTCACAATATGTTTGTAATCATGGCTAACTGTGTCGGGCCGAGTGACGACTTTCTTAGCGTCGGTCAGTCGGCAGCCTGGAACATTCAAGGGGAGCTGCTTGGACAGTTAGATACAGAGTCGGAGGGGGTGATTGTTCTAGATATGTATAGCGGAAGTGCTAGCGTGAAGAAACTTACTAAACAAGCAATGCTCGGGATAGGCGCGCAATTGAAGCGTTGAATGCCCGTAATTGGCATATAATGGGCTTCATATAAATATCCAGGCCAATATTCTTGTCATCTTATTCTCTGATTCATTTCTATTTCCCGTATATCAACAGCACCGCGCTTACGAATCAGCTCCTTGGCAGGCCTTACATGTCGGCTTTTGAAACCAGTCTGCTTTTTTGGCTATTCTGGCTTTTGATGTTTAAACACGATGTAACTGAGATACTGTGAAAGGAGATAAACATGGCATCCATCACACAGCTTCAAGGGGCCTGCCTTTGTGGGATTGTCAGCGTTACTATAGCCAATAAAAGCAACCATATTGGCGTTTGTCACTGCTCAATGTGTAGGAAGTGGGGCGGTGGACCGATGTTTGCGGTTGAGTTTGCCGGTGATGTGGTTTTTAAAGGCTCCGAGCATATATCCATCTTCAGTTCCTCCGATTGGGCCGAGCGTGGTTTCTGCAAGCAGTGCGGCACCCATCTTTTCTATCGCTTAAAGCAGGGTGGGCATTACGCGCTTCCCGTTGGGCTTCTTGATGGCGCGGATGATTGGAAGATAACCGAGCAAATCTTTATCGACCAAAAGCCGCGCTACTATTCACTAGCAGAAAAAACCAAGCAGTTGACCGGTGAAGAAGTGTTCGCCCAGTTTGGTGAATAGGGGGCGGTTCAGAAGGCGTCGAAACAACCCATAGTAGCTCTTCACCAACCCCGGCACCGCTGCGCTGCTTCCGCGGGTGCGCTTCGCTTACCACGCGCTACGAGAACCCATCTATCCAGCTTCGTGCACATACCGTAGCGTGTGGCAACGAGAAAGCGAGTTCTATGAGCGCTACACATAGGGCTTATTTTATAGGGCTCTCACCTCGCGTATTTTCCAGCTCTTCAATCATCATTCGCGCCGCATTGGACAGCGTTCGGTTGGTATGCACCAAGTACCCCAGCGGGCGGTAAATAGGTGGGATGTCTACTTTTAGCTCTACCAGTTCACTGTCGATCATCTTTTCCGGCAGCAGGCTCCAGCCCAAACCAACGCTGCACATCATCTTGAGTGTTTCTAGATAGTTGGTTGCCATGCTAACCGGGAGCTGTAAGCCTGCTTCCGCAAAGCGTTGGGCAATCAGCGAACCGGTAAAGGTTTTGGCGCCGGGCATGACGCAATTAAAGTCACATAGGGCGGCAAGCGATAGCATGTTTTGGCCCCTCTGTGATTGGGTTTTGGCATGCGAGGCAAGTGGATGGTCAGTCGCGCAGGTAAAACAGAGCCGATCACGCCATAACTCGACGACTTGCAGTTGTTCGTGAGGCTGCGGTGCTAGTGTTACCACGGCCATTTCCAACGTGCCATCCAGCACCCCCTGGTAAGCTTGCTCAGAATCCAGAAAGTGCAGGTCGAGCTCGACCTCTGGGTGGCGCTGGGTGTACTGCTTTAATAGCGGTGGTAAACGGTGCAGGCCAATGTGGTGGCTGGTAGCCAGGGTTAATTTACCGCCGACTTGGCCCGAAAGATTAGCTAATGCGCGGCGGCTATCTTCCACGGTCAGTAGAATGCGCCGCGCTTGGGGCAGCAGCACATTACCGGCTTCAGTCAGTGCGATGCGTCGACCTATGCGGTCAAACAGCCGGGTGCCCACCTGGCATTCCAGGGTGGCGATGCGTTTGCTGATGGCCGGCTGGGTAAGGTGAAGCTGCTCCGCTGCGCGTGAGAAGCTTTGGGTATCGGCCACGGCCATAAAAGCTTGGAGGCTTTGAGTATCCACTGAGACTCTCTGATTAGGTATTCCAATATGGAATCTAAACTATGAATAACATGAATTGCTTTTATGCGCGAGTAGCGTGACACTCTTGCTATCGCCATATAAGCAGCACACAGAGGCTGCCATACCGAACTAGCAGGGCACTGCCCGGGAGAGCCACATGTCAGGTCAAACTCTTTACGACAAGCTGTGGAATCAGCACTTGGTCAAGCAGCGTGATGACGGCACCGCGCTGATCTACATCGACCGCCAACTGCTTCACGAAGTGACTTCGCCTCAAGCGTTTGAAGGCCTGCGTTTAGCTAACCGCAAGCCGTGGCGCTTGGATGCCAACTTGGCCACGCCCGATCATAACGTGCCGACGACCATCAAAGAGCGCGCCGAGGGCAACAGCGGTATTAAAGATCCGGTATCGCTGATTCAGGTACAGACCCTGGACGATAACTGCCTTGAGTACGGCATTGAAGAGTTCAAAATCAACGACCCGCGCCAGGGTATCGTGCACGTGGTGGGCCCCGAGCAGGGCGCCACGCTACCGGGCATGACCGTGGTGTGCGGCGACTCCCATACCGCGACTCACGGTGCCTTTGGCGCTTTGGCTCACGGTATCGGTACGTCAGAAGTCGAGCACGTCATGGCGACCCAGTGCCTGCTGGCGCAAAAAATGAAAAACATGCAGGTGCGTGTGGAAGGCGAGCTGGGCCTGGGCGTGACGGCTAAAGACGTAGTGTTGGCGATTATCGGCAAGATCGGAACCGCTGGTGGTACCGGCTACGCCATTGAGTTTGCTGGCAGTGCAATTGCTTCGCTTTCCATGGAAGGGCGCATGACCGTTTGCAACATGGCCATCGAAGCGGGCGCTCGGGTCGGATTGATCGCCGTTGACGACACCACCATTGATTACCTTGGCAAGCGCCCCTTCGCGCCGACCGCGGAGCAGTGGGAAGCCGCCGTGGCAGATTGGCGCAATCTGGTCTCTGACGCCGACGCCGAGTTCGATAAAGTCGTTACCCTCAAAGCCGAAGAGATCGAACCGCAGGTGAGCTGGGGTACCAGCCCGGAAATGGTCACCGGTATATCCGGCCAAGTGCCTGACCCGTTCGCCGCGCTGGATGAAACCGTGCAGCGCAGCCATACCCGCGCGCTGGAGTACATGGGGCTTCACGCCAACCAGAAAATTACCGATATCAAGCTGGATAAAATCTTTATCGGCTCTTGCACCAATTCGCGGATTGAAGATTTGCGCGAAGCCGCCAAAGTTGCCAAAGGTAAAAAAGTGGCAGATTCCATCAAGCTGGCCATGGTGGTGCCGGGGTCTGGTTTGGTGAAGCGTCAAGCGGAAGCGGAAGGCTTGGATAAAATCTTTATTGAAGCAGGCTTCGAATGGCGCGAGCCGGGTTGCTCCATGTGCTTGGCCATGAACGCGGATAAGCTGGGCGCGGGTGAACACTGCGCCTCTACCTCTAACCGCAACTTTGAAGGGCGCCAAGGTTACGGCGGCCGCACGCATTTGGTCAGCCCAGCGATGGCCGCTGCTGCTGCTATCGCCGGTCACTTTGTCGATGTTCGCACCCTACCCGCTAACGATGCCACGCACGCGCAGGAGGCCTAAGTCATGAAAAAATTTACCCGTTTTGAAGGCGTGGTAGCGCCCCTTGACCGCGCCAACGTCGACACCGATTTGATTATTCCCAAGCAGTTTTTGAAGTCGATCAAGCGTACCGGCTTTGGCGTTAACCTGTTTGACGAACTGCGCTACTTGGATGAAGGCCAGCCGGGGCAAGACTGCTCACAGCGTCCGCTGAATCCTGATTTCGTCTTGAATCAACCACGCTATAACGGCGCTGAAGTGTTACTGGCTCGGCGCAACTTTGGCTGCGGCAGCTCGCGTGAGCACGCGCCTTGGGCGCTGGAAGATTTCGGTTTAAAGGTGGTGATTGCGCCTAGCTTTGCCGATATCTTCTACAACAACTCGTTCAAGAACGGCATTTTGCTGATTACCTTCCCAGAAGAGGTGATCGATCGCCTGTTTGCCGAAGTGAACGCCAATGAAGGCTACCAGTTGGATGTGGACTTGGAGCATCAGCGGGTCATTTCCCCCAGCGGCGAAATTTTAGAGTTTGAAGTAGATGAGTTTCGCAAACACTGCTTGCTGGAAGGGCTCGACGATATTGGCCTGACGCTAAA
This sequence comes from Vreelandella sp. V005, assembly GCF_052645115.1. Taxonomy (NCBI): domain Bacteria; kingdom Pseudomonadati; phylum Pseudomonadota; class Gammaproteobacteria; order Oceanospirillales; family Halomonadaceae; genus Vreelandella; species Vreelandella sp. V005. The sequence continues at coordinate 96,367 of NZ_JBQXYA010000005.1, forward strand.
AGACGAAGACGCCATTCGCACTTTTGAGCAGAAGCATAAAGCCGCACGCCCCTGGTTGTTCCGGCAGTCTGCGTAAGCCAGTCTTCAACTATTAAATGCTAAGGATTAAGCATGACGCATAAGGTTTTATTGTTGCCGGGTGACGGTATTGGCCCTGAGATTGCTGCTCAAGCGGCACGCTTGTTGAAAGCGTGCCAAGAAGCAGGCTTGGATATTGAAGTAGAAGAGGCCTTGGTGGGCGGCTCTGCCTATGATGTCCATGGCGAGCCGCTGCCCGCAGAAACGCTGGAAAAAGCCAAAGCGGCCAGCGCTATTTTGCTGGGCGCGGTGGGCGGTCCCAAGTGGGACAAAATCGAAGACCTCTCCAAGCGTCCTGAAAAGGGCTTGCTCGGCCTGCGTAAAAACCTGGGTTTGTTCGGTAATTTGCGCCCGGCGATGCTTTATCCGCAGTTGGCTAGCGCCTCTAGCCTAAAGCCTGAACTGGTTGCCGGGCTGGATATTATGATCGTTCGCGAACTCACCGGCGGGATCTACTTCGGCCAGCCCCGTGGCATCGAAGAGCGCAACGGCGAGCGGGTGGGATTTAACACCTATATCTACTCGGAAAGCGAAATTGAGCGCATTGGTCGCGTGGCGTTTGAAATGGCCCAAAAGCGCGGTAAAAAGCTCTGCTCGGTCGATAAAGCCAACGTGCTAGAAGTCACTATTCTGTGGCGTGAAGTGATGGAGCGTTTGGCGCCAGAATACCCTGACGTCGAGCTTTCCCACATGTACGTCGATAACGCCGCGATGCAGTTAGTGCGCGCACCCAAGCAATTTGACGTGGTGGTGACGGGCAACATGTTTGGCGACATTCTATCTGACGCCGCCGCGATGCTGACCGGCTCCATCGGTATGTTGCCTTCCGCGTCGCTAAACGAAAGCGGGCAGGGCATGTACGAGCCTTGCCATGGCAGCGCGCCGGATATTGCTGGTCAGAATGTAGCGAATCCTTTAGCCATGATGCTCTCGGTGGCCATGATGCTGCGCTATTCGCTGAATGAGAATGCTCTGTCGGAGCGTATTGAAGCAGCCGTTGGCAGCGTGCTGGATAATGGGCTGCGTACCGCTGATATCGCCTCCGAAGGCATGCAGACTATCGGCACCGACGCCATGGGCGATGCGGTATTGGCGGCGTTTGCTAAGCAATGAGTGACATCTACGGGCTACTCCGGCGCCCTTATTTACTCAGCCATTATCATTGGACAGTTCAGTGTGGCTTCAAATTCACCGTAAAGAAGTGTGTATAATAGGGTGACTCATTCTTTGCAGGAGGACTTCATATGTTGAAAGTCGGTTTCGTGGGATGGCGCGGCATGGTGGGCTCTGTACTCATGCAGCGCATGCTGGAAGATGGTGATTTTAACGGTATTGAACCGGTCTTCTTCACTACTTCTCAGGTTGGCCAGCCCGGCCCCGATATCGGTGTCGACGTACCTCCGCTGAAAGATGCCTTTGATATCGAAGCGCTCAAAGCGTTGGATGTCATCGTGACCTGCCAGGGCGGTGACTACACAAAGCCGGTCTATAAAGATCTACGTAACGCAGGCTGGAAAGGCTACTGGATTGACGCCGCCAGCACCCTGCGTATGGAAGATGAAGCGACAATCGTGCTGGATCCGGTCAACCGCAAGGTGATCGATGATCAGCTAGCCAAGGGCGCTAAAACGTTTGTTGGCGGCAACTGCACCGTGAGCTTGATGCTCATGGGCCTTGGCGGCCTGTTTGAAGCCGATATGATCGAGTGGATGACCTCCATGACCTATCAGGCGGCTTCTGGCTCTGGCGCAAAACATATGCGTGAGCTGCTCAATCAAATGGGCCAGTTAAACGACAGCGTTGGCGAAGAGCTGAAAGATACTTCCAGCGCAATTCTGGATATCGACCGCAAGGTAACGGCTGCCATGCACGGTGGTGAATTCCCCATTGATAACTTCGCCGCACCGCTGGCAGGCAGTTTGCTCCCTTGGATCGATACCAAACTGGAGAATGGCCAAAGCCGTGAAGAGTGGAAGGGTAGTGTCGAGACCAACAAGATTCTCGGTCTCGGCAACAATCCGATCCCCATTGACGGCCTATGTGTCCGTATCGGCGCCATGCGCTCACACAGCCAGGCGTTCACCATTAAGCTCAAGCACGATGTTCCGCTGGATGAGATCGAAGATCGCATCGCCAAGCATAACGAGTGGGTCAAGCTGGTGCCGAACGATAAGGATGCCACCATTGCGGGCCTGACTCCTGCGGTGGCGACCGGCACGCTGCAAGTGCCGATCGGTCGTCTGCGTAAAATGCAAATGGGGGGTGAATACCTCTCTGCGTTTAGCGTAGGTGACCAGTTGTTGTGGGGTGCTGCTGAACCGTTGAAGCGGATGCTGAAAATCCTCCGCGAACAGTAATGGTTCATGGTAGTGCGCTAGTCGAAAGCGGGAAGCTGTTAGCAGCTTCCCGTTTTTTTTCGCAGTTATTATTCATCAAGGTGGGAAAAGCGGCTTTATTTCGTTAAGTTATAATAAAAAAGACGTAATACAATAAGCTTGCGACCATAGTACTTGCGACCATAGTAAAAAAGTAAGTAAGCGATCAGGGAACATTCATGAAAAAGACACTGACATGGATTACATGGCTCTCGTTGAGTGCAGTGAGTCCTTTTGCGCTAGCCGTTGGGCTGGGGCAGGCGAGTGTCGGCTCGTATCTGAATGCGCCTTTAAACGCCTCGATACCGCTGCTAAATAGCGGCGGCTATGCCATTGACGAACTCCGCGTTAGCGTTGCCGAACCGGCAGATTTCGCCGCAGCAGGCCTTGAGTGGACGCCACTCGCCGCAAGTGTTCGTGCTCAGGTGGTTGAACAACAGGGGCAACGTCAGGTGCGCTTAAGTTCTGGCCAAACGATGCAAGAGCCTTGGCTGGATCTGCTGCTTGCGGTTGAGTTTCCAGATGGGCAGCAGCTTCGCGATGTAACTTTGTTGTTTGATCCCCCCGGCTATTCCCAGCAGAGCCAAGCGCAAACGGCTGCTCCAGTTGCGAGCTATGCTGCTTCGACTGCACCTTCTGAAGCGAGCACTGTGCCGCCAGCATCTTCAAACGCTCGTGAGCAGGGCCGTGAGAACAGCAGTGCCAACAGTCTTAATAACAATCGTAACAACAGCCGCAACAGTAACAGCGGCGCTTATGTGGGCAGTGGCGATACGTTATGGAGCGTTGCCGAGCGCACTAAGCCTGATGAAGTGAGCGTGCAGCAGATGATGGTTGCGCTGCTGGAGGCGAATCCTGACGTCTTTCCATCCGGTAATATCAATGACATGCGTGCAGGGCAAACGTTGCGCGTGCCCGATCGTGAACGTGTGATGGCGCGCTCGCACAGCGATGCCGATGCGGCTATTCAAGCGATGAATGAAGCTTGGCGCGCCCGCCGTAATGGCACGCCTCAGGCAGTGCCATTACCTGGCATTGAAGCTGATATCATTTCAGACTCCGCTATCGCCGCTAGCACGGCCCTTGAAGAGCCTGCCCTCGAGGAAAGCGACGCGCCAGAGCCCGACAACGCGCTTGCGGCGGGCGGCGCTGAGCTAAGTGAGCCAGCAGCGGACGAGGCAGCAACAGGCGATCAGGTCGCGCTGGCGGCGGCTGCCGACGAACCCGAGGCGCTAACCCAGGCAGAATTAACCGAACAGTTGCGCCTAAGCCAAGCGATGCTTCAGCAAGTGCTGGATGAGCGCGAATTAATGCGCGCTGAGCTTAACGCGCTGCGTGTGGAAGTTGCTTCGCTGAATCAAGCGTTAAGTGAGGCGTTGGCTGCACAAGCGCAGTCGCCAGAAACTGACCCACAGCCACTGGCTGCCAGCATGGAGGAAAACCAAAGTGTAGCGGCGTTCGTTGAACGCTATCAATGGCCGCTGGCGCTAGCAGGCATTGCTCTACTTCTGGCGCTATTGGTGTGGTTGCGTAAGCGGCGCGAGAATAACTGGGAAGATGTCCCCCCGCTTGCAGAACCCGTCGTAAACCCAACGGTTTCCCCGCGTGCCGCCACCACTGCCGCTCCTACGTCAACGCCTGTTCCTGAGGCTATGCCGTTTACCGCTACGTACCCCATTCATGCCAATGAAGAGAATATCAGCGCCCCGGTTAGCAAAAGCGAGCCGCCAACATCGAATGACGCATCGCCCGATATTGCTTACCCCAACACGGTATCAGCATCGGATACTGATCAGTGGCTTCTCGATGAGCATGAACAAACGATTGAGCGAGATGGCACGCCTAGCTATGAAACTAGCTATGAAAAAAGCCAAGCCGCCGGGTTGGCTGAACAAGGGCGTCAGCGCCGTTTAGGTCTGCATGTGGCGCCGACTAACGGCGCCGAACAGATATCGCTAGCGCCGCCCCCAAGCCCTGAGCCCATGCGTGATATGTTGGCTGCTCTCGCTGGCAGTTCTGATGTTCCGCTGGGTGAGCCGACGGCGCTGAATAACGCTACACAGCATAACGCTATACAACCGTCAGCGCCCGACCATCTATCGCCCACTGAGGCCGAACATCGCTTCATCGATTACCACCCGCCCACCTTAACCAAACCAGTGAGCAGCCATGCTGGCCTGCGCCATGAAACGCCACAGCAGCCTACCGTTGATTTCGCCACTGAAAGCCCTTCCGCCCCTGCCAAAAAAAAACGTCGACTACCGGAAGATGAGTGGGAAATTGAAGAGGTAGCATTCAAGCCGCGAGGCCTGGATAATAGCGAACCTTCAAAATCTTCAAAATGATGTGGCTTGATGACGCTGTTTTATCACTTCGATGAGAAAATTCCGCTAACGGGTCGTTTGGCAATGGGCGTCGAATACGACGGTACCCATTACTGCGGCTTCCAGCGCCTTAAGCACGCCGCATCGGTTCAGGCATCGTTAGAGGCCGCCTTGGCTAAGGTGGCCAATGAGCCCATTCGCGTGCATGCCAGTGGCCGCACCGATTCTGGCGTGCACGCAACCCGGCAAATCGTCCATTTTGATCCGCCCGTCGGGCGTTCTGAAAAAGCGTGGATATTTGGCGCCAATACCCATTTGCCCCGGGATGTGGCTGTGCGCTGGGTCAAGCCAGTAGGCGATGACTTCCACTCTCGCCTGTGTGCCCTTGGCCGTCGCTATCGCTACGTGCTGCTGAACCAGATTAGCCGCCCGGTGCTAGAGCGCGCCAATGTGACCTGGTGTCGTGACCCATTAGATGCCGATGCCATGCATCGAGCGGCCCAAGCGCTGGTAGGGGAACATGACTTTTCAAGCTTTCGTGCCGCTGGCTGCCAGTCAAAAACGCCCTGGCGGCATTTGCATTTTATCGATGTGAAGCGCTACGGCCAGCTAGTCATGATCGACATTCAAGGCAACGCTTTTTTACACCACATGATCCGAAATATTGCCGGTGCACTGGTGAGTGTTGGGCGCGGCAGTCAAAGTGAAGCGTATATGGGTGAACTTTTAGCGCTTAAGAACCGTCGCAAAGGGGATGTGACGGCACCGGCTTGCGGTCTTCACTTCGTTGATTCGGTTTATGATGAGCGCTTTGAACTGCCCAAAGAGCCATTAGGGCCGCAATTGCTCGCTTTTACCGGCGAGTGGACAGGTGAGCGCGAGATTCCCGATACGCCACGGGTTGCCTATCGTCGAAACCGGTCATTAATCAATGCGGCCAATAGCCCTGAACAGGAGGCGTCTTCATGAATGATATGCCCCGAACCCGAACACGCGTTAAGTTCTGCGGTTTTACCTGCGTTGAAGATATTGACCGCGCCGTGGCGCTGGGGGTGGATGCCTTAGGCTTTGTGATGTGGCCAAACAGTTCGCGTGGTCTGGATGTCGAGCAATTGGCGATGCTTTCGGCGCGCGTGCCAGCATTTGTGACCCGTGTGGGGCTGTTTGTGGATCAACCGGCGGAACTGATCGAGCGCTGCCTTCCCTATCTGGATATGCTCCAGTTTCATGGCAGCGAGTCTCCTGAGGAGTGCCAGCGTTACTCGCTTCCCTGGATGAAAGCTCTGCGTATGCGCGATGAAATCGACCTAACGCACGAAGCTGAGCGCTATCAAGGTGCTCAGGCGCTCCTGTTAGATGCCTATCGGCCGGGGATGCCGGGCGGCACCGGAGAAACCTTTGATTGGTCTAGAATCCCCGCAAATCTCGCAAAACCTGTTATTCTCGCCGGTGGGTTAAGCGCTGATAACATTGTCACCGCGGTGCGACAAGTAGCGCCTTATGCGGTGGATGTCTCCGGTGGCATCGAAGCCACCCCCGGTTGTAAAGATGCCGCCAAGATGGCCTCTTTTGTGCGCCATGTGGCGTTAGCTGACGCCGGTTAGAATTCGTACGCAGCTTTTGGTCACTTTATCGAGCTGCGTTTTACACTGATCATTTATTGTTTGCCTGTTCTGGCGATCTTGTGAGGTATCACTGTGACTGTTTCTGCGACGCCTGCTCCAAAGACGAAGTTCAGCGACCTGACCCGAATGCCGGATGCCCGCGGCCATTTTGGCCCCTATGGCGGTCGGTTTGTGTCAGAAACCCTCAGCTTCGCCTTAGAAGAGCTGGAAAAAACCTACGCCAGCCTGCGTGATGACCCCGATTTCCAAGCGGAGTTTGACTACGATCTTGCCCACTATGTGGGGCGCCCATCACCGCTTTACCACGCCAAGCGCTGGTCGGAGAGCCTGGGGGGCGCTCAGATTTGGTTAAAGCGTGAAGACCTGAACCACACTGGTGCTCACAAGGTAAACAACACCATTGGCCAGGCACTACTGGCCAAGAAAGCCGGTAAGCCGCGCATTATTGCTGAAACCGGCGCGGGCCAGCATGGCGTTGCCTCGGCCACAGTGGCTGCTCGCCTCGGACTTGAGTGCGATGTTTACATGGGGGCGGCAGATGTACAGCGTCAGAAACTGAACGTTTATCGTATGCACCTGCTGGGGGCCCGCGTCATTCCCGTTGAGTCGGGTACTCGCACCCTCAAAGACGCCATGAACGAAGCACTGCGCGACTGGGTCACCAATGTGGATACCACGTTCTACATTATTGGTACCGTGGCAGGCCCACACCCGTACCCATTGCTGGTGCGTGACTTTAACGCGGTGGTGGGGCGTGAAGCGCGCCGCCAGTCGCTGGAGCAGATCGGCCGTTTGCCAGACGCACTGATTGCTTGTGTTGGGGGCGGTTCGAACGCTCTGGGTCTGTTTTATCCGTTTGTGGAAGATGATGATGTTGCCATGTATGGCGTCGAAGCCGGTGGCGATGGCGTGGCTACTGGGCGCCATGCGGCACCGCTGGCCTCCAATGCCCCACGGGGGGTATTGCACGGCAACCGTACTTATTTAATGTCCGATGAAGCTGGCCAAGTATCCGATACCCACTCCATTTCGGCAGGCCTCGATTATCCAGGCGTAGGTCCCGAGCATGCGCTCTGGAAGGACGTTGGCCGAGTGAGCTATGTGACGGCCAATGATAAGGAAGTGCTGGAAGCGTTTCGCGAGTTGACACACATGGAAGGCATCATGCCTGCCTTGGAGTCCGCCCATGCGTTGGCCCATGCCAAGGTGTTGGCACCGACGATGCGCCCTGACCAACATATTGTGGTCAACCTTTCCGGGCGCGGCGATAAAGACATCATGACAGTGGCCAAGATTGATGGCATTGAATTTTAAGGGCAGCTTTTTTAAGGGTAAGCATGAACCGTATTGATCAGCGTTTCAGTGAACTTAAACAGCAGGGCCGCAAGGCCCTGATCCCTTACATCACCGCAGGGGACCCGGCTCCGCACTATACCGTGGGCTTTATGCACGCATTGGTCGATGCGGGGGCTGATGTGATTGAGCTCGGCGTGCCTTTTTCTGATCCAATGGCCGATGGCCCAGTGATTCAGAAAGCCTGCGAACGGGCGTTGAAGCAAGGCACGCGGCTGGTTGATCTGCTGCAAATGGTCAAAGAGTTTCGCCAAACCGATACGACTACGCCCGTGGTGCTGATGGGGTACTTGAATCCTATCGAACGGATTGGCTATGAAAGTTTTGCCGATCAAGCTGCCAGTGTCGGGGTTGACGGCGTATTGATTGTTGATATGCCGCCCGAAGAAGCCGAAGAAATCGGTCCACTTCTAAAATCACGCGATTTAGCAGCAATTTTTCTTGTTGCGCCTACCACTTCCCACCAGCGTGCCGCTACAATATGCGGCCACGGCGAAGGCTATCTATACTATGTCTCGCTGAAAGGCGTAACAGGCGCTGCCACTTTGAATGCCGCTGATGTTGCCGAGCATTTGGCTCCACTGCGTGAAATGACCGATTTGCCGCTGTGTGTTGGTTTCGGTATCCGCGATGGCGTGACTGCTGCGGAAGTGGCTAAAGTCGCTGACGGTGTCATTGTCGGTAGCGCTTTGGTTAACCGAATAGCTGAAAGCCTAGATGCGCCGGAAACCATTGCGGGCCAGTTGAAAAGTGTATTAGCAGAAATGCGCACCGCGATGGATGCTTAGAACGCGTCGCTTAGCGCCTTTATTAGTAGATTGACGACACTCATCAAGCCTGGTTATGCCGGGCGTTGACGTATAACGGAAGCCTTTTTGATATGAGCTGGTTAGATAAGATCGTACCCTCCATGGGTCGTATCCAGCGTAAAGACCGTCGCGCTAGCGTGCCCGACGGCCTCTGGCGTAAATGTCCCAAGTGCGAAGCGGTTCTCTATCTCCCTGAGTTAGAGAAACACAACAGCGTCTGCCCCAAGTGCGATCACCACTTGCGTTTGACGGCGCGTAAACGCTTGGACTGGTTCTTGGATAAAGCAGGGCGCGAAGAGATCGCAGCGGATATCGAACCCAATGATCGATTGAAGTTTCGCGACTCTAAAAAATACAAAGACCGTCTGACGGCCGCGCAGAAAGACACTGGCGAGAAAGACGCGCTGGTCGCTATGCGCGGTGAGTTGGACGGTCTGCCGGTAGTGGCGGTTGCCTTTGAATTCACCTTTATGGGCGGCTCGATGGGGGCAGTGGTCGGCGAGAAGTTCGTGCGTGCCGCGACACTCGCGCTGGAAGAGAATATCCCGCTGGTATGTTTTGCTGCCTCCGGTGGCGCACGCATGCAGGAGGCGCTTTTCTCGCTGATGCAGATGGCCAAGACCTCCGCTGCACTTGAAAAGCTCAAGCAAAATGGCGTGCCGTATATTTCGGTATTGACCGATCCTGTTTTTGGCGGTGTTTCGGCCTCGCTAGCCATGCTGGGTGATTTGAATATTGCCGAGCCCAATGCCTTGATTGGTTTTGCTGGCCCACGCGTCATCGAGCAAACGGTACGTGAAACCCTGCCCGAAGGTTTCCAGCGCAGCGAATTTCTACTTGAGCACGGCACGGTGGATATGATTGTTCATCGCCACGAAATGCGCGCCCGCATAGGTAGCGTGCTGCGCAAGCTGACCCATCACGATGCGACCCCGGTTAGCCCGCTTAGTAGCGATGAAATAGACGTTTCTGAACCCATCGTAGAAGAAGCTGTGCTCGCTGATACGGCGGAGGACTCCTTGGATAAAGAAGCGTCGGTCAAGCAAGAGACTGCAGCCCCTAAGAGTGACGACCATACACGTAATGCCTGATTCTTTGCAGCCTGACGCCTTGTCGCCATTATCGTTAAATCAATGGCTACAACATTTGGAAACGCTGCACCCGATCGGGATTGATATGGGCCTGGAGCGGGTGTCGCAAGTGGCAAGGCGTATGGGGCTGCTATCAAGCCTGATTGCCCCCCGCGTCATTACCGTCGCGGGCACCAATGGTAAGGGCTCGACCCTTGCCTTGATTGATAGCGTCGCCCGCGCCCACGGTTTACGCGTGGGTACCTATACGTCCCCGCATTTGTTGCGCTATAACGAGCGCGTCAGGATTGCTGGCCAAGAAGCCGACGATCAGTTGCTTGTGCATGGTTTTGAACAGGTTGAGCGTGCGCGCTTGCAAGCGCCAGAAATCAGTTTGACCTATTTTGAAGCAGGCACATTATGCGGGCTTTGGTGCTTGGCCAATGCAGAGCTCGATCTTGCGGTGCTTGAAGTGGGCCTTGGCGGTAGGCTCGATGCGGTCAATATCATCGATGCGGACGTGGCTATCGTCACCACCATTGCACAAGATCATGCCAACTTTCTGGGCAACGATTTAGCCCAAATTGGGCGCGAAAAGGCCGGTATCTTCCGCGCTGGAAAGCCTGCCGTGCTGGGCAGTCAAACCCTGCCGTCCAGTGTGGCAGAGTGTGCACAGTCGCTGGGAGCGCCTAGTTTTACCTTAGGGCAGCAGTTTGATCATCAAACGTTGGGTGAAGAGCACGCCATCTGGCGCTGGCACGGCCAGCGTAGTGATGGGGAGCACTTCAGTATTGATGAGCTTCCTGACCCTGGTCTGCCTATCGATAACGCGGCCACGGCCTTACAAGCGCTTGTACTGGCCAACATTAAGCTGATTCCCGCTCATGTGCGTAAGGGGCTTGCAACGGTGCAGTTGGCAGGCCGCTTACAGTGGATAGGGCAATGGTGCCTGGATGTGGGCCATAACCCACATGCGGCCGGGTACGTTGCGCATCATTTGCCTTCTCCGCCTAAAGAGGGGCGGCAGTGGGGCCTTATTGGTATGCTGAATGATAAGGATGTCGATGGTGTCATACAGGCTTTGTCGACCCATATCAGCGACTGGGTATGTGTCACGCTGACCGGCGAGCGAGGCTGCCAGGCAAGTGAATTATCGCAACGTATTATCGCGCAGGGAGGGCGGGTGCACTTTAGCGCAGAGTCGCCGAGTGCTGGCGTCGATTGGCTCGCGACGGTGCTAACGCCCAATGATCGTGTCTTGGCGACTGGGTCGTTTTTTACTGTGGCGGCACTGCTCGCTCGACCACTGCCAACAGGCGCCACGTCGCTTGATGGAGATGTAAATGAAATACGGTAAAACAGAACGCATTAGCGGTATTGTGATTTTGCTCGCGCTGCTGGCGATCTTTGTACCCTGGCTAATGAGTGACCCGGCACCGAGAGAAGAGCGCCCTCAGCCGAGTTTCGTCATTGAACAGCCAGTCGAAGCAGAGCGGCGTAACGTTCCCGCCCCGCAAAGGCCCTCGACGATTGACGAGCCTTCGACATCATCTACGCCGCGTAGCGAGAGTGATGATGACTTAATTCCCATTGATGCCAATCCACGCGCGCCAGAAACCGATCAAATCGCTGCTTCAAACCAGTCGCCTACCAGTGCAGAAGCCACGGGCACAAGTGAACCCGCCGAGGCCCCCGCAGCACCAGAGAGCGATCCTATCGCTGACTTGATTGCTACTAACAGCAGTACGCAAAGCAGCGCTGAAAGCACGCCGCAGCGAGAGCCTCAAAACACTTCAAGCCCTGCACCTACTGCTCAAGGTGAGTGGGCGGTTCAAGTGGGCAGTTTTGGCGAGCCGGGCAATGCACAACGTTTAAGCGAGCAGCTCTCGAGTGCGGGGTTTAGCGTTTATCAGCGTGAGCGTGACAATAATATGACCACTGTGTTTGTTGGCCCCTATGCGACGTCTGAAGACGGTGAGACCGCCATGTCGTCGATTAAAGAGCGTGCCAATGTTCAAGGTCTGCTTGTTCGAGTAAGAGACTAAACCATGGCGTTAACATGGATTGATGCCGTGTTCTTGGCCGTGCTAGCGCTATCGATGTTAGCTGGTTTTGTAAGAGGGTTTGTTCGCGAAGCGTTGGGGTTGGCTGCTTGGGTGGTCGCGTTAATGGTTGCCCGTGTGCTCGCCGAGCCAGTGGCTGACCTAATGAGCGGGTTCATCGAAAGTTTTGATGCGCGCCTAGTGCTCGCTTTCGTGTTGGTGATTTTTGCCGTCATTTTACTGTGTGGCATTGTGATTCGCTTGGTACACGCTGCCGTAGAGTGGGTCGGCATGGGCTTGCTGAATCGAGTAGTAGGGGCCGCTTTCGGTGTGGCACGTGGTGCGGTCATTTTGCTAGTCGCGACGGTGCTGATTACGTTTACGCCGTTGGCGGAGCTTCAGGCGTGGCAGCAAGCTGAGCTACGCCCCACGTTTATCCAACTGCGTGATTGGGCAGTGAGCCAGTTAAACCAGTGGGACCGCCAACTTCCAGAGGCGCCGTCGTCACTGCGTGACATTTCTTTGCCTGAGCTGCGTCTGCCCGGTGCGGCGGAGCGTGAAGTTATCCCGACAGGTGATTGACCTGTTACTGAAGTCGATTCTACGAACGTTTGAGCTTGCTTTAAGAGTTAGGTGAGCCATGGCATTAAGCGAGGTAACGTGAATGTGCGGTATAGTGGGCCTTCTGGGCAAACAAGCGGTAAATCAGGGAATCTACGATGCCCTGACCGTACTTCAGCATCGTGGCCAGGACGCTGCCGGCATGATGACATGGAGCGAGGGACGCTTCTTACTGCGCAAGAGTAACGGATTGGTGCGTGACGTTTTCCACACTCGTCATATGGCCCGCCTGAAAGGCAACCTAGGCATTGGACATGTACGTTACCCCACGGCAGGTTCTTCAAGTGAAGCTGAATCGCAGCCGTTCTATGTCAACTCACCTTACGGTATCGCGCTAGCGCATAACGGTAATTTGACCAACTCTGAGCAGTTGAAGCAGGAGCTGTTCTCTACCGATTTACGCCACATCAATACCAGTTCCGATTCAGAAGTGCTGCTTAACGTGTTTGCCCATGAGCTGGGTAAGCAAGGCCTTCATCTGGAAGCGGAAGACATTTTTGACGCTGTTCGTCGTGTTCACCGTCGCTGCAAAGGCGGTTATGCGGCTGTCGCCATCATCAACGGCTTCGGGATGGTGGCATTTCGTGATCCCTTCGGTATTCGCCCGGTGGTATTCGGTACTCGTGAAGAGGAAAACGGCCAGGCGGTCATGATCGCCTCTGAGTCCGTGGCATTGGATGTGGGTGGTTTTGAACTTGAACGCGACCTATCCCCCGGCGAAGCTATTTTTGTCGATATCGAAGGCAATATTCACACCCAGGTGTGTGCTGATCGCCCACAGCTTCGTTCGTGCATTTTTGAGCATGTCTATTTAGCGCGCCCTGATTCACTGCTGGACGGCGCCTATGTTTACGGTACCCGTATGCAGATGGGGCGGAAGCTTGGCGATCGCATCCTCAACGAATGGCCGGATCACGATATCGATGTGGTCATTCCTATTCCCGACACCTCGCGCACCTCGGCGCTTGAAATGGCGCAGCACCTTGGGGTGACCTATCGCGAAGGGTTCATGAAGAACCGCTATATCGGCCGTACCTTTATCATGCCGGGGCAAACCCAGCGGAAAAAATCGGTACGTCAAAAGCTTAACGCTATTGATGTTGAGTTCAAGGGTAAGAACGTGCTTCTGGTAGATGACTCCATCGTGCGCGGCACGACCTGTAAGCAGATCATTCAGATGGCGCGTGATGCCGGTGCCCGTAAGGTCTACTTTGCCTCGGCAGCGCCGCCAGTGCGTTTTCCGAACGTATATGGGATCGATATGCCCGCAGCCTCTGAGCTGATTGCGCACGGGCGAAGCGAAGCCGAAGTGGGGGATCTCATTGGCGCTGATCGTATCTTCTATCAAAACCTAGAAGATCTTAAAGCGGCCTGCCGTGAAGTGAATCCTGAAATGGAAGAGTTTGATTGTTCGGTGTTTGATGGCCAATACGTGACCGGCGATATCGACGACGCTTACTTGGCCGCCCTAGAAGCCAGCCGTAACGATTCTGCCAAGGATCAAAGCGCGGGTGACCATGCCCTGGTCGATATGCACAATCAGGACGATGACCTGGACGATTAGGAGAGAAGCCCGATGCAAGATGACAACCCTCAAGATGAGTGGTCATTAGAGACACTGGCAATCCGTGCAGGGCATCAACGCACGTTTGAGCAAGAGCACGCTGAACCTATCTTCCCGACCTCAAGCTTTGTCTATGAAAGCGCTGCAGAAGCGGCGCGCAAGTTCGGTGGGCAGGAGCCAGGCAATGTTTATTCACGCTTTACCAACCCGACGGTTCACACCTTTGAGCGTCGTTTAGCGGCGCTGGAGGGCGGTGAGCGCTGCGTCGCGACTAGCTCGGGCATGTCGGCTATCCTGTCCACTGCGCTGGCGCTGCTATCGGCGGGAGATGAAATTGTAGCCTCCCGCTCGCTGTTTGGGTCTACGGTCAGTCTGTTTGATAAGTACTTGGGTAAATTTGGCATTACCACGCGCTATGTAGAGCTTTCCAACATCTCCGCATGGGAAGCCGCCATTACCCCTAAGACTCGCCTGCTGTTTGCCGAAACGCCCTCGAATCCGCTTTCAGAAATTGCCGATATTCCGGCGCTAGCAGCACTGGCCAAACGCCACGAGGCACTGCTAGCGATTGATAATTGCTTTCTTACGCCTGCGCTACAGCAGCCGTTGGCATTAGGCGCCGATCTAGTGATTCATTCGGCCACCAAGTATCTAGATGGGCAGGGTCGTGCCATTGGCGGAGCCGTCGTGGGAAGCCACACGCTGCTTGAAGAAGTATTCGGCGTAGTGCGCACCTGTGGGCCTTGCTTAAGCCCTTTCAACGCTTGGATCTTCACCAAAGGCCTGGAAACCTTATCGCTGCGCATGAAAGCGCATTGCGACAATGCCTTGCTGCTTGCCCGCTGGTTGGATGCACACCCCGCGGTGAGCCGCGTGTTCTACAGCGGCTTGGAAGAGCACCCCCAGCATACGCTGGCCAAACAGCAGCAAAAGGGGTTTGGTGCGGTATTGGGCTTTGAAGTGAAGGAGGGGCAAGAGGGCGCCTGGCAGGTGATAGATGCCACCCGTATGCTGTCTATTACGGGAAATTTAGGCGATGTGAAAACGACCATTACCCACCCGGCGACGACCACTCACGGCCGCCTTTCGGAAGAGCAAAAAGCCGCCGCCGGCATTGCGCCGGGGCTCATTCGCGTGGCAGTAGGGTTAGAGAGCCAAGAAGACATTCAGCGTGACTTAGCGCGTGGGCTGGATGCATTGGCAGCGCGATAAAGCGCTACCTGCTGATCTAAATCAATCGTTAACGCTTTTCGTCGGCGTGCCTTCATAAAAATACCCCGCCCATTGAGTGCTGTTTTCAATTGGCGGGGTAGCTCCCCCATCATGACCTCTGCAATGAGGTGCCAATGGGACGGTTAGACACGTTTGGCCGGTGCGCCGTTGGCGGCATAGTAGTCCACACTTGCCCGCGGTAGCGGTGTTTGACCTTTAATGCGATCCGCGATCTTTTCCGCCAGCATAATGGTAGGTGCATTCAGGTTGCCGGTAGGAATCACCGGGAACAGCGAGGCGTCGACCACGCGCAACCCTTCGATACCATGCACGCGTCCCTCGCCGTCAGTAACGGCCATTTCACCTTCGCCCATGCGGCAGCTACCGCAAGGATGGTAAGCGGTTTCGGCATGATGTTTGACGAAGGTATCAAGTTCGGCATCGGACTGCACGTCAGGGCCGGGAGCTACCTCACGACCACGGTATTGATCAAACGCGGGCTGGGCGATGATGTCACGGGTGAGGCGGATGGCATCGCGGAACTCTTGCCAATCTTTCTCTTTGGCCATGTAATTGAACAAAATGCTGGGCGCAGCGTAAGGATCCTTTGATGTCAGGCGTATGCGACCACGGCTTTCCGAGCGCATAGAGCCCACATGGGCCTGGAAGCCGTGGGCTTCCACCGCGCTTTTGCCGTTATAGCTAATGGCGATGGGCAGGAAGTGGTACTGCAGATTGGGCCACTCCTCTTCATCGCGGCTGCGTATAAAGCCACAGGATTCAAATTGGTTGCTGGCGCCAACGCCGGTACCATTGAGCAGCCATTCGGCACCGATCTTGGGCTGGTTGTACCACTTCAAGGCCGGGTAGAGCGAGATGGGTTCTTTGCACTCGTATTGAATGTACATCTCCAGGTGATCCTGAAGGTTTTCACCGACGCCGGGCAGGGCGTGAATCGGCTCAATATCGAGTTCTTTCAGCAGTTCGGGGTTGCCAATGCCCGAGCGCTGAAGAATCTGCGGAGAGGCAATGGCGCCGCCGCACAACAGCACTTCGCGGCGAGCGTAGGCCTGCTGTTTTTCGCCTTTCTGCTCATAGCGAACGCCCACCGCACGCTTGCCTTCAAACTCGATCACGTCGGTAACGGCATGGGTTTCAATGGTCAGATTGTGGCGCTTTTTGGCGGTGTCCAAGTAGCCCCGGGCCGTGGATGCGCGGCGGCCTTTAGGGGTGACGAATCGGTCCATCGGCCCGAAGCCTTCCTGCTGGTAGCCGTTGACGTCTTCGGTTTCAGGATAGCCAGCCTGTTTACCGGCGTCGATAAAGATGCGATACAACGGGTTGTTATCCGCTTTTGGCGTGGTCACGCTGACCGGCCCTTCGCCACCGTGATAGCTGTTGGGCCCAATGTCACGGGTTTCGCACTTTTTGAAGTAGGGCAGGCAGCTTAAATAGTCCCAGTCTTCGAGACCGGGCTGTTTAGCCCAGTTGTCGTAATCAAGTGCATTGCCGCGAATGTAGCACATGCCATTAATCAGCGAGGAGCCACCGAGGCCTTTGCCACGGCCACACTCCATGCGTCGGCCATCCATATGCGGCTCTGGATCGGTTTCGAATGCCCAGTTGTAGCGTTTGCCCTGTAATGGGAAGGCGAGGGCGGCGGGCATTTGAGTGCGGAAATCGAAGCGATAGTCCGGCCCGCCCGCTTCTAGCAGCAGTACGCTGACGTTACTATCTTCGGTAAGGCGAGTCGCGAGCACATTGCCCGCCGAGCCTGCGCCGATAATGATGTAATCAAATTCGCGTGGTTGAGACATAGAGTCTCCTTAAGAAATCTTATTGAGTCGAGGAAGTGAGCCGGTAGGCATAAAAGCGAAGCGTCTTTTTCAGGGATAAAAAAGCCGAGCGCCCATGGATGGGTTCACAGCGTCTTCGTGTTATGCCTACCGGCGGAGCTTGGTGCTTAAAGTTAAAACACTGACTCAAACGGCCCCATCTCGATTTGAACTGACTTGGTCTGGGTGTAATGGTTTAGCGTCTCGATACCGTTCTCACGACCTATGCCCGACTCTTTATAGCCGCCTACCGGCATTTCTGAGGGGGACTCACCCCAGGTATTGATCCAGCAGATTCCGGCTTCCAATTGGTGAATGACGCGGTGAGCGCGATTGAGGCTCTCGCTGAAGACGCCTGCGGCTAGCCCATAGTGGGTGTCGTTGGCGCGGCGGATGACTTCGTCTTCGTCATCAAAGGCGAGTAGTGACATCACCGGGCCGAAAATCTCTTCGCGCACGATGAGCATGTCGTCAGTGCAGTCAGTGAAGACGGTGGGTGCCGCCCAGGCGCCCTCGGCAAAACTGCCGATGTTCCAATCGTCGCCACCCACGAGCAGGCGGGCACCTTGCTCTTTGCCCAAAGCAATATACGAAAGCACTTTCTCCTGGTGTTCAAAGCTAACCAACGGGCCAAAGTTGACGCTCGGGTCCATCGGGTCGCCAGCTTTGATGCGCTTGACGCGCTCCACCAATTTGGCTTCAAAGGCGTCTTTTACGCTGCGCTCAACAAAGACCCGCGTGCCGTTGGTGCAGATTTGGCCGCTGGAATAGAAGTTGGCCATCATCGCGGCATCGGCGGCGCGGTCAAGGTCGGCATCGGCGAACACCAGCAGCGGCGATTTGCCGCCTAGCTCCATGGTCACATCTTTTAGTGAAGAGCTGGCCGCGGCGGCCATGACTTTCTTGCCAGTGCCTGCTTCACCCGTGAACGATACCTTCGCGATACCCGGATGTTCGGTGAGCATGGCGCCCACGCGGCCATCGCCCTGTACCACGTTAAAGACACCGTTGGGCAGGCCGGCTTCGGTGAAGATTTCCGCCAGTTTCATCACGGTGAGTGGCGTGACTTCACTGGGCTTGAACACTACCGCGTTGCCTGCGGCCAGTGCCGGGGCGGCTTTCCAGCAGGCAATCTGAATGGGGTAGTTCCAGGCGCCAATGGCGCCAATCACGCCGAGCGGCTCGCGGCGAGTATAGACAAACGAACTATCACGCAAGGGAATCTGGCTGCCCTCAATGGCCGGCGCCAAACCAGCGTAGTACTCGAGTGCATCTGCACCAGTGACAATATCGACGCTAGCCGTTTCGCTGATGGGCTTGCCGGTATTACGGGTTTCAAGCTCGGCAAGCTCGTCATTGCGCTCTCTTAATAACGCCACAGCGCGTAATAGGATGCGTGAACGCTCCATGCCCGTCATGGCAGCCCATTCGCGCTGGCCGCGTTGAGCAGCTTCTATGGCCGTGTCTACGTCTGCTTGGCTTGCCTGGCCGATGGTGGCCAGCAGGCTGCCGTCATAAGGGTTGGTGACAGTGAAGGTTTCGCCTGATGTAGCGTTCACCTGGCGACCATCAATATAAAGTGGCTGTACGTCTAGAGCGGCCATGTCGGTCTCCATGAATTAAAAATTAACGTTAAATGTTGGATGCTTTCTTGGTGCATCCATGATGAGCAAACAGTTGGTCGAGATAGTTGTGCGCAAGATGGCGAGCTTCCACCGCGTTAAGGCCTTCAGGGGTCAAGGCACCGCGCAGCCATAGGCCATCAATCATGGCTGCCAAACCGCGGGCCGCATTACGTGCTTCGCCGTGGGGCATGACGCGTTTAAACTGGTGACATAAATTGCTGTAAAGACGGCGGTCATTGACGTTCTGCAATCGCTGCAGCATCGGTTTATGCATACTGCTGGCCCAGAAGGCTAACCATGTTTTTGCGGCAGGGCCGGTGACCTGGGTGCGATCAAAGTTGCCCTCGATAATGGCGCCGATATACGCACGCGGGGAGTCGTCTTCCAACGCATGGCGGCGCACTGCTACCGCCTCGGTCAGGTCGGTCAGAATTTGCCGCATCGTCGCCTCGAGCAGGCCGTCTTTACCGCCAAAATAGTGGCTGATAATACCTGCTGAAACCCCGGCATGACGTGCAATACGCATAACGGTTGCCTCGGCTAGGCCGACTTCGTCAATGGCTGCCATGGTCGCGTTGATCAACTGCTGGCGGCGTATCGGTTCCATTCCCACCTTTGGCACAGCGTCCTCCTAATCCGTTGAATGCTTACATGGGTTGATGCTTGAAACCCAAGCGCAAGCATGATTACCTAACCATGATGGCATTTTTTTATTGAACGTTCAATCAATAAAAAGGCGCCGATATTTACACCGGCTGCGACCACTGCCATCACCGAGTGTTCGCAGCAGACGTTTAAGGGGAACATCAACATGAGTAAATCATCTTCACGTTATGCAAGCGCTTTCTTGCTGGCAGCAGGTTTACCGGCCGTGGCGGTTGCAGATCAGTGCAGCAGTGTGCGTTTTGCCGAAGTAGGTTGGACCGATATCACCGCGACAACCGCACTGGCCAGTGAAGTGCTTGAAGGGCTTGGTTACGAGCCAAGCGTGGATACGGTTTCTGTGCCGATTGCCTATGCCGGTATGCGCAATAATGATTTTGATGTCTTCCTGGGGAACTGGATGCCTTCGATGGCTTCCATCAGCGATCCCTATATCGAGCGTGGTGAGGTTGAGCGCTTGGTCGCTAACCTGGAAGGGGCCAAGTACACCCTGGCAGTGCCGCAATATGTTTACGACGCAGGCGTAACCTCGGTGAATGATTTGGCGGAGCATGCCGATCAATTCGAGCGCAGCGTACATGGCATTGAGGCAGGCAATGATGGTAATGAGCTGATCGAGCAAATGATTGACGACGACGCTTATGGCCTGGGCGATTGGCAAGTCATCGATTCCAGCGAGGCGGGAATGCTGGCAGAGTTGAGTGCCCGGGTGCCCAACGAGCAGTGGATGGTGTTTTTGGGCTGGGAGCCGCACCCCATGAACTCCAACTTCGATATGGCCTACTTATCCGATGCCGATGACTATTTCGGCCCGGACTTAGGTGGCGCCACGGTGCACACCAATACCCGCGCCGGCTTCGTCGAAGAGTGTCCGAATGTGGGCGAACTACTGCGTAACATGACGTTCACGCTAGAAATGGAAAACGAGCTGATGAGCGCCATCATGGATGACGGTGAAGATCCCCGTGATGCTGCGCGCACTTACTTGAAGGCCAATGATGACGTCTTGGGCGAGTGGTTAGACGGCGTGACCACGCGTGACGGCGAATCCGGTATTGAAGCGGTACGTGCTGCTATCCAATAAAGTCGCTTAGGCGCGAAAGGCAAGCCGGATTCCGGCTTGCCTTTCGTTATTAAGATAGGCATAATCTGCACCCGTTGATGAGGGAAAGGCTACGTAGCTCAGCTGGTTAGAGCACATCACTCATAATGATGGGGTCCCCTGTTCAAATCAGGGCGTAGCCACCACATCAGCATTAGCACACTTACTTATCAACCGAGTGTGCCGTTATGGTGGCCCCTTAGGTCCTCCCGCAACGCTAAACTGCGAACCCCGCCAGGCCCGGAAGGGAGCAACGGTAGTGGTGGCTGCGTGTGCCGGGATGTGGCTTTTGGGGCCGCCTCCATTTTTGCTAAGCAATTGAAAGAGCTTGGAAATTTCGCCTTCTGCGTCTAAGTGATACAGATTGGTGGTACAAATGAGCTCACCCTACCTATTAAAATCTCGCAATGGCATATACTACTTTCGTTTAGTTATTCCTGTCCCGCTTCGGGTAGCCATTGGGAAGACGACGACGTCGCCCCGATAGGGCCTTTGTAGCCATATTGAATAGAGACATGACCCGCAGCCAGATTGACCAAGAACGAGGGCACGGTAAAAGTAGATAGGCGACGTGCGCTCGGGTATCAGTCGTGCGAGCGGCATCTGCAATGGCTGGAAAGCCACCCACCCCGGATGCAATCACCGTTGCGGCGCGTTCTTGCTGTTGGGCTTGCTTGGGATGCCATCCTGCTTAAGTAACGGCTTCCTCCTCTGCTGCCAGCGCAAGCAGCATAAAGCGATCTATTTTGCGCTGATCCTTAACCGGGGCAAAACTATCGGCATTGAATCCCGCCTCTGGATCTTCCGGGTGATCGGGAATAACCCCGGCAATTTTGACCGCCAGACCATCCATCATGGTTTCAGGCAGCCGTCTAATGCCTGACTGGCCATTCAAAAGCCTTGACCATCTAGCTTCTACTCCAATCGCTAAAGGGGAAACCAGCCCAATCCAGTCACAACAACTCTCCGCATTTTTAGCTTCTTATTAGAAATATCTAATTATTGGATTGGCCCTACATAACAGGGTTCACTACACCTTTAGAAGCGGTATTTCCACCCCTAGGTGTCGGCTTGATCTTGAACCAGATGGCATACATCGCCGGCAAGAACACCAGCGTTAGAACTGTCCCGGCGAAGGTGCCACCGATCAGGGTGTAGGCCAGCGTTCCCCAGAACACCGATTGGGTGAGGGGGATGAACGCTAGAATGGCGGCGAGCGCGGTCAGGATGACCGGCCGAGCACGCTGCACGGTGGCCTCGACCACGGCGTCAAAGGGTGCGAGTCCTGCCTTCGCATTGTCATGAATCTGTCCTATCAGGATAAGGGTGTTGCGCATCAGGATACCTGCTAGCGCAATCAGGCCGACGAGCGCATTGATGCCGAATGGCTGGTTGAACACCAGCAAGGTAGGCACCACGCCGATGAGGCCCATCGGTGCGGTGGCGAACACCATCGTCATCGCTGAGATCGAGCGAACCTGAAAGATGATCGTGATCAGCGTCAGCGCGATCATAATGGGGAAGACCGGTAGCAGGGCGCTATTGGCCTTGCCGGATTCCTCGATGGAACCGCCCATCTCTATCCGGTAGCCCGCCGGCAGTTCGGCGATGATCGGCTGAAGTTCTTCCCAAATGGCTTTGGACACGTCGGGCGGCTGCAAGTCTTCCGCTATATCACCACGTACGGTGATCGTCGGCGTGCGGTCAATGCGGCGCAGAATGGGGTCTTCCATGTGAACTTCCACCGTGCCGACCTGCGATAGCGGAATCCGCTGACCGGATGTGCCTGTCAGAGTGAAATCTTGAATTTTGCTTGGATCAAGTCTTGTACTGCCGGCCGAGCGGGCCACGACCTGAACGGAACGGATATCTTCACGCACCTCGGCAATAGGGATGCCACTCAATAGGAACTGTAGCTGTTGGGCTGCATCACTTGAGGTCAAGCCGAAGCTTTGCAGCCGATCCTGAACAAGCGAGAATCGCAGCGTGGGTATGCGCTCGCCCCAATCGGTATTGACCGTTCGCATCTTAGGAGAAGTCTGCATGACGGCACGCACCTGGGCCGCGATGTCGCGCAATTCATCGGGCTCCGGCCCCATCACGCGGAAGGCCACGGGGAAGGGGGAAGGTGGGCCGAACACCAGCTGGGTCACCCGCACTCGCGCCTCCGGTGCCAGGCCATCGGCCACCGCCTGACGTAGCCTAAGCTTGAGCGCCTCACGCGCCGCCTGGTCATCCGTCAGGACGACGATCTTGGCGAAAGAGGGATTAGGCATCTCCGGTGACATGGCGAGATAAAAGCGCGGCGCGCCCTGGCCGATGTAGGACGTCACGATGCTGGCTTCTTCTTGCTCCTCCAGCCAGGCCTCGACTTTGGCGGTCGCCTCACTCGTCTGCTCGATCGAGGTGCCATACGGCATCTGTACTTCGATCAGTACCTCGGGCCGGTCAGACGTCGGAAAGAACTGTTTGTTGACCACGCCCATGCCTACGATCGCGAGGATGAAGGTTCCGACCACGAACGCCGCCACCAGCCATTTGCGGCAGATCACCGAGCCCAGCAACCGGCGGAAACGCTCGTAGTTCGGCGTCGCGTAGATTGCCCCGTGGCCGCCCTCGCGCTTCTTGAAATCCGGTAGCAGCTTCACCCCCAAGTAAGGTGTAAACACCACGGCGACGATCCACGACGTGATCAACGCAATGCCGACGATCCAGAACATGTTGCTGGTGTACTCGCCAGCGGTGGACTTGGCGAAACCGTTCGGCATGAAACCGATGGCCGTCACCAGGGTGCCGGAGAGCATGGGTGCGGCGGTGTGACTCCACGCATAAGCCGCGGCACGTACACGGTCGTAGCCTTCCTCCATCTTCACCACCATCATCTCAATGGCGATGATCGCATCGTCGACCAGGAGCCCCAGTGCCAGGATCAACGAACCGAGAGTGATGCGGTCGAAGGCCATGCCGGAAGCTGCCATAACGATAAAAACGGCGGCCAGGGTCAGGGGAACTGCCGCCGAAACCACGATGCCGGCACGCCACCCCATGCTGATGAAACCGACCAACATCACCACGCCGAGGGCGGCGAAGAACTTGAGCATGAACTCGTCAACGGCCGAGCTGATATTAACCGACTGGTCTGTGACCTTGGTTAGACTCATGCCAAGCGGCATCTCGGCGTTGATAGCCTCTGCCTCCTCTTCCAGTGCCTCGCCGAGGTTGAGGCCATTCCATCCCTCGCGCATGACCACACCGAGCAGCAAGGTGGGTTCGCCGTTGTTGCGAATAAGGAAGGTAGTGGGATCCTCGTAGCCCCGCTTCACCTCGGCGATGTCGCCGAGCTTTAGTGTATGGCCCTGCGCGACGACGGGCGTATTGCGGATCGCTTCAAGGTCGTCGATCGCCCCGTCCAGCCGGATGAAGACCTGGGGGCCCTGGGTGTCAATTGAGCCGGCGGGCGTCACGACATTACGCTCATTCAGTGCCGCGAAGAGGGCTTGCGGAGAGATGCCAAGCGTGGCGAGACGATCATGGGAGAACTCGACAAAGATCCTTTCGGACTGCTCGCCGATGATATTCACCTTCTTGACGCCCGGTACGTGAAGCAAGCGCTGGCGCAGGCTCTCAGCCTCGCGGATGAGATGCCGGTGAGGCTCGCCCTCTGCCTTCAGCGCATAGAGTGCAAAGGTCACATCGGCGTATTCGTCGTTCACCATGGGGCCAATGACGCCACTGGGCAGACTGCTGGCCTCGTCGCCAATTTTCTTACGCGCCTGATAGAATTGCTCGGCGACTTCGTCGGGCGGCGTGCTATCGAGCAGATACACCGTGGTGAAGGCTAGGCCCGGACGCGTAAAGGTTTCGGTACGGTCATACCAGCCCAGTTCCTGCATGCGTTTTTCTAGCGGCTCAGCGACCAGTTCCTCCATTTCCTGGGCCGTAGCACCGGGCCAGGCCGTGGTCACGGTCATCTGCTTGATGGTAAAAGCGGGATCCTCCGCCCGGCCCAGCGTTAGGAAGGCCATAATGCCGGCGATGAAGATCACCACCATCAGAAACAGGGTGACCGAGCGCTCGCGTACTGCGAGTGCTGAGAGGTTGAAGGCACTCATGGCTGTTCTCCACGATTGGCGGTCAAGCCCGTGGTAACCGAGCGTTCATCTAACCGCACTTGCTCGCCCTCGTGGAGTAAGTGCACGCCGAGCGCGACAACGCGATCGCCGGCTTCAAGGTCGCCAACGACCGACGCCGTTTCATCGCTGAGGCCAGTCACCTGTACGGCCAGCCAAGTGACTTGGGGCGTCTCTCCTTCGATCAGCCCTTCGATCAGCCATACGCCGGGCCCTTTACCTGGATCGAAGAGGGCGCCTATCGGTACCTGCAATAATGCTGAAGCGGAAGGATCGACCTGGATGCCGACGGAAACGGTCGAGCCCAGTGGTGCATCGGCAAGATTGCCTTCCAACACATAGCGGGCTTCGAAGGTTCGCGTCAGAGGATTGGCGGCATCCGACAACTGGCGAAGCGTGGCTGCGCCCGTGAGTCCGTTGCCATAGAGGGCTGCACGGCCTGTGGAACCGACCGCTGGGCGCAGCGTTTCGGGGAGGTCGATGAGTGCCTCGCGGGGCCCCGCATGGGCCACCCGCACCACGGGTTGACCAGCAGCAACGACTTGGCCGGTTTCTGCCAACGTTTCCACTACCACTCCGTCTGCATCAGCGAGAAGCACGGCATAGTCGGTTTCATTGCGAGCAACGTCTGCCCGAGCCTCGGCTGCCGTGAGGTCCGCCCGAGCCGACTCGGCGGCTGCCTGGGCGCTGTCGTAGGCTGAAGCTGACACAGCGCCTCGAGAGACCAGGTCACGGTATCGCGCCTCGTCATCTGTGGTTTGACGCGCGCGTGCTCTGGCGGCAGCCACGGTTTCCTCTTGGGCGCGAGCGGCGAGTTCCAGATCCGTGGGGTCGATGCGCATGAGTGGCTGGCCGCGCTCGACGGCCTGACCTGTATCGACCAAACGCTCCTGTATCTTGCCCGGTACGCGAAAGCCGAGATCGCTCTGCACCCGTGCGGCAACAGTACCGGTAAATGAACGCTCGGCCTTTCTATCGGCCTCCACCTCCGCCACCCGCACATAGGGGGTCTGCGTGCGCGGGTCGCTTAAAGAGCTGTTGTCACTGCAAGCCGCCAGAGCGAAGGGCAGCAGACCGACGAAGACGAGGGAATGAATATTACGGCGCTGCAGCATGGCGACCTCCAGTGATAGAAGGCCTCATATTCCAACTAGTGACCAATATTGTCAATAGTCACTAAGCGTAAATTCATTCTTCAGGGTACCAAACTACGCAATACCAGGTTCGAAAGTTGCGCAGGCCCCTCCTCGACAAGATCTAAGTTGTGTTGAAGAAGAAGAGGGTTCACATAGGGGTGCATGACTAAAAAAATTGAATTAACCGTCTCGTCGAGCGGGGTTTTTCGCTCGAATTCGCCGCTCTCGCGTCCTTCGCGGATGATCTCCGAAAGCATCTGCTGAATGTGCTGCGCATAGGCGCGAGCAGAGGGCCAGCCTTCGCCAGCGGAGTGTGCGGCGATGTCATACAGCTTGCGATCATTGAAGAAAAGATTTGATCCGGTTTCTACCAACGCCTTGAACATCCTCCTAAATTTCTCCGTTGGCGTGGATGCGTTCACCACGGCTTCTTCGATTGCCTCGACAATGGCGCTCAAGACTTTAGAGCAGATGGCTTCGCCAATGGTCTGTTTGGAATCGAAAAACTTATAGATATAAGCCTTGGAAAAGCCAATCGATTTGGCCAAGTCAGAGACGGTGGTTTTCTCGTAGCCGTAGTGGCTGAAGTGCTCTTCAGCAGCCGCCACGATTTGTTCGCGAACACTGTGTTCGGCAGGTCCTCGTGACGGTGGTGTGGAAGATGGTGTTTCTATCATCGGTCGTGTTGCCTCGTATTCTTTAGCTTGACAGTTTGTGACCATAATAGATTATAGTCACTTTAACAATTTTACTCTTCGGAGACGCTTATGCTCACCCGTCCACGCTCTCTCGCCTTTCTGATGAGTGCCAGTCTATTAACGGCCAGCCTGTTAACGGGATGTGCGGTCGGCCCTGACTATAGCTCACCTGAGCCCGCCTTATCGCCTCGTTTCCTTGGGCAGGAGGGTGTCGAAGAGCGTGAGGTGCAGCACAAGGCAAACCTTCAGGCCTGGTGGGCCGCTTTTGATGACCTCATGTTAGCGCGCTTCGTTACTCTTGCTCTTGAGCAGAACCTGGATATCGAACAAGCGACAGCCCGTGTCGTCCAAGCCCGCGCCTCATTGCGCAAAGCCGATGCAGTACTACTGCCATCGGCCAATGTGAGCGCCCAGGGGGCCGAAGTATACCAATCGATCGAGACCCCACTGGGTCAGGTGCTTTCTGCCACGCCCGGCTTCGACCGCAGAGGCAGCGCTTATGAGGCCAACCTTGATGTGGACTGGGAAATTGATGTGTTTGGTGGCCTGCAGCGGGGACGGGAAGCGGCACGTGCGGCGTATGTGTCCTCTGAAGCGGGTGTCGTCGCGACACGCTTGGCCGTCGCTGCTCAAACGGCGGACGTATACGTCGTGATCCGGGGTTTGCAGGCGCGTATCACGATTGCTGAACAGCAAGCTGACACTCGTCGTGAACTTCGCGACACGATTAAATTCCAGTACGAGAAGGGGGTGGCTAACGAGCTTCAGGTGAATCAGGCCGAGGGTGCGCTTGCTCAAGTCGAAGCACAGATTCCGGCTCTCGAGGCCGGCCTCGACTCGGCAATGAACGCGCTGGACGTGCTTCTCGGTGTGCCGCCTGGAACCTACCGCAGCGACGTGAGTCAGGTGGCGTCGATCCCGGTGGTTCCAGGCCTGGCAGAAACCGGCACGCCGGCCGAGATGATTCGGCGGCGTCCAGATCTTATCGTGGCAGAGCAGCGCCTCATTGCTGCTAATGCGCGCATTGGCATGGCGATTTCAGAGTACTACCCCAAGTTCTCGCTCGGGGCACTGCTAGGCAGTGCCACTACGATCTCAAGCGGCAATCTCTTCTCCAGCGATGCCCGTCAAGCCCAGGGTGTTCTCGGGCTGCGCTGGCGCCTATTCGACTTTGGACGCGTCGAGGCACAGATTGCCGCCGCGCGCGGGCAGGAAGCAGAAGCACTCGCGGCCTACCGCCTAGCCGTGTTGCGCGCAACGGAAGAGGTGGAAAACGCCTTT
This sequence comes from Vreelandella sp. V005, assembly GCF_052645115.1. NCBI lineage: Bacteria > Pseudomonadati > Pseudomonadota > Gammaproteobacteria > Oceanospirillales > Halomonadaceae > Vreelandella > Vreelandella sp. V005. The sequence goes on from NZ_JBQXYA010000005.1 coordinate 123,910, forward strand.
TCCGCGCTGGTTAAACGCGAGGCCCAGGTCGACATTCTGGCGCGGGGTGAATCCTTTCTCACTCGTGCCCGCGAAAACTCACTTGCCGCCTATGAAAGTGGTGTCGTGAGCCTGATCGAAGTGCCCAATACCGACGCCAGCTTGCTGCAGATAAGCGACACGAAGGCACAGGCACAAACCGAAGCCGCGCGTGCTGCCATTGCCTCCTTTAGAGCGTTGGGAGGCGGGTGGGATGCACCGCATGCAAGCAACGACCGCCTCTACAGCAACCTCTCCACCACCGTCGAAGGGGATACGAAATGACCACAACCGAAGTGATGAACTCCGAAGAAACGCTGGCTCGCTGGCAGGCTGAGGAAGCGGCCGTGCGAGAGCGTATCCAGGCGGTTCCCGGCGTGGCGACGCCTGCTCAGATTTCCGGGCGCAGCGGATTGCAGGTATTTGAGGCGCTTCTCGCTGGTGAGATACCGCCTCCGCCGATGGCTGACACGCTGAACTTCACTCTGATTCGCGTGGAACCGGGATTCGCGTTGTTCCAGGGGCAGCCACGTTTCAGTCATTATAATCCGATGGGGACGGTGCATGGCGGCTGGTTCGCAACCATGCTCGATACAGCCATGGGGTGCGCCGTGCATTCAATATTGCCACCGGGCAGGGCCTACACGACCCTGGAATTGAAGCTCAATCTCGTCCGGGCACTCACCGATGCGATACCGCTAGTTCGTGCTGAAGGCCAATTGGTTCACGGTGGTCGCCAAGTGGCGACTGCGGAAGGCAGGCTCTTCGGTTCGGATGGTAAGCTCTATGCCCACGCGAGTACAACGTGCCTGGTATTCGACCAGATATCGTAGAAGAGGGGCTGGCGTAGTAGGGGGAGGTTGATCTGCTAATGCGAATGGCCACTGCGGGCTCTCAACCTGAGAGCCCGCAGTGGATTTAACTAGTACTTCATCATACCGATTCATACATTGACTAGATAAGCCATATTCACGACATCTGATAGGCAGTTTCTAAGCTAAGGTAACGTTTAGACTGCCTCTTAGCGTCGAACGTTATCGCCTCCTTGCTCAGCTATCGGGTAGCGCATAGGCAATCAAATAGTCGCCACGATCAGGCGATTGACGAGCACCACCCGCTGAAATCACGATATACTGCTTGCCTGTTTCGGTAGAAACATAAGAAATGGGCGTGCCCTGCGAGCCTACAGGCAAACGGGCTTTCCAGAGTTCCTCGCCGGTGGCGCTGTCGAAGGCGCGCAACCAGTAGTCTTGAGTCGCTGCGAAGAATACTAATCCGCCCTGAGTAGCGAGTGAGCCGCCAATCGTGGGCATACCTATCGGCATGGGTAGATGTGCCTTCATGCCAAACAGCACCGTGTCCTGAACGGTTCCAAGCGGTACCTCCCAGTCAATACTGCGGGTTTGCATGTTGACGGCTGTCAGTGTGCCGAAGGGGGGTTCTTGGCAGGGGATGCCAAGCGGAGACAAGAAGCGATCCTTCAGAACGGAGTAGGGCGTGCCCTCCAACGGTACCGCTCCCATTCCTGCGTTAACTGCTTCAGAGCCATCAGATCCTTCAGCATTCTCATCTCGTGGCTCCATATGAACCCAAAGGCCAATACGCATATCGTTGACAAACATTGTCTGTGACGTTGGGTCATAGGAAACACCACCCCAGTTCAAACCACCTAGTGACCCTGGGAAGCTAAGCGAGTAATCGGTATCGGGAGCGGTGAACAAACCATCATAGCGATAACCACGGAAGATGTAGCGGCACATCAATTGATCGAAAGGGGTACCGCCCCACATATCTTTTTCAGTCAGCTCTTGGGCGCCGATCTGAGGCATTCCCACCGATACCGGCTGGTGAGTCGCATAAGGCTCATTTGGGATGGTCGCAGGCTCCACTTCACGCTCTGCTACCTCTGTGAGAGGCTCTCCGGTCAGCCGGTCGAGTACAAACAGTTGGCCGACTTTGGAGCCGAATACCATCGCCGGAACGGTATTGCCGTCCGAGTCAGGAAAATCGATCAGTGTGGGCTGCATGGGTACGTCGTAGTCCCACAGGTCGTGACGAATCGTCTGGTAGTGCCATTTCTCATCCCCTGTGGTGCCATCCAGAGCGAGCAGTGTTCCACCGTAAGTCTCATCAAGCTCGGAACGCTCTACCCCCCATAGATCTACCGCTGAGTTTCCCACCCCCATATAAATAGTGTTAGACATTGCATCATAGGTCATCGGCGCCCAGACGTTAGGCGTCGAGCGCGTGTAAATCTGTTCGCCCTCAGGCATCTGGCGGTTGTCAGGATTGCCGGGGTCAAACGCCCAGCGCATTTCGCCGGTAATCGCATCAAAGCCGCGAATAACCCCACCCGGCATATCAAGCGCTACGTTATATGCGACGCGCCCACCGACAACCACCGTACTGCCCGCCATCGCCGGGGGTGAGGTTAGTGAATAAAGGGGAGGCTCGGCATTGCCAAGACCGGCTTTCAGGTTGACTTCCCCCTGGTTGCCAAAGTCGGTGCAAAGTTCGCCCGTATCAGCATCAAGGGCAACTAAAATAGCATCAATTGTGTTCATGTAAATACGGCGCTGGCAGGCTGCACCTTCTTCAAGTGTCACTTCAGGGACTGGAGTGCTACCAGGGGTGGTGGGCTGTTCAAGCGCAGTGGTGGTATCAAAGAAAGCAAGCCCTCGGCAACGCACCCAGGTGCTGGTTTCTGGTGGAAATTCCGTTCGCCACTGTTCTTCACCCGACGCACTATCAAGCGCGATAACCGTATTGTGGGGGGTACAGAAGTAAAGCGTGTCATCTACCATGAGAGGCGTACCTTGGTCTTCTGCGCCGCCGCCACCTGGGCTCAGCGGAGTATCGCCCGTCTGAAAAGTCCAGGCGACCTCAAGTTCTTGTACGTTGTCCCGGTTGATTTGATTAAGCGCTGCAAAGCGTGTGGCGTTGGCATCTCCACCGTAGTGTTCCCAGTTTGACGGAGCCTCTTCGGCAATCGGTTCCTGGCCAGTGGGTGCTTTGGCGACCAACCGCCCGTGTGGTTGAAACATTCCCCACACCATCCCGATAATCACCAGCAAGGCTATACCTGCAACACCGAGGTTGAGTATAGCGACAGGCTTACGGCCAGCTCGCTTAAGAATCAGTGGATGCAACAGCATCAACACGAAGAAGATACAAAGGAAGGTAAATATCCGTGCGTGAAGTGCCCAGAAATCGAGGCCAGCTTCCCAAAATGCCCATATCAAAGTGGCCACAAAAGCCAAGGTATAAATTGCCGTGCCAACAGGGCTGCCACGGGCAATCTGTACGCCTGAAGCAAGCAGTGCCAGGCCCATCAATACATAGTACCAACTGCCGCCGCGTGAAATTAGCATGGCACCGCCAATCACTAGGCCGAGCCCTGCTACAGCAAAAATTACCCCAATAATGATCAGCAGTACCTTCACAGGCACTGAAACAGAGTTACTGTCAGCATGATTCATATAAAACCTCGTCATAGGTAAACAAAAAATCCCTTCGTTGGTGAAATGCAATTACCAATTCGGATAAGTTAACTCTACATTAGTTTATAGAATAGCTGCAGAACTCTGGGCCACAAGGTAGAAGAGGCTGCGCCGGTGCTTTCTATGCCCCATTTCACAGACACGGGAGCGCTTATAGTAGTGATTTAGCTTTAGCAGTGGCTTTTGGTAATTGAAACCACCATCATCATGGTATTACATCGGTCATTGGTTACTTTCATCCACTATCTGCAGCGCGGCCTCGACAGCTGTTCGATAACCCGTCGGTCCCAGGCCAGCTATCACCGCTGTCGCAATGCGCGAGACAAGCGAGCGATGATAAATCTCCTCGCGCCGGTGAATGTTGGAGATATGCAGCTCAATAATCGGTCCGGGAAACATTTTCAGTGCATCGAGAATGGGAATGGAGGTAAAGGTCAAACCGGCCGGATTAATAACAATGGCGGCAGCGGGCTCATCGATTGCCTCGTGAATCCACTCCACCAACTGCCCTTCATAAGCGGACTGGCGAAACACTACCGGCCGGGTGCCTGCGGCGTTTCGGCACATCGACTCTACCTCCGCCAGCGTCGTATGGCCGTATATCTCCGGTTCGCGCCTACCAAGCCGGTTAAGGTTTGGGCCGTTGAGTATATATAGGGAGCTAGACATTGGAATTACCTCTTATTGTTATTTAGCTGGCATAGCCGAACTGGCGCGGCAGCCAAAGGACAAGATCGGGGAAAAGTGTAATGATCGCCAACGCGACAATGAGCGAGGCAATAAAGGGAATGAGGTCAAGAAAAATACTGCGTAAAGGAGCACGGGTAATGCTCTGCATAATGAAGATCAATAACCCGTAGGGCGGCGTCACCAAGCCAATCATGATATTCACCACGGCGATGACACCGAAATGAACTAGATCCACACCCAGGGCATTCGCCGAAGGTATGAACACCGGAACAATGATCAGTATGATGGCTGTCCCTTCGAGCAGGCAGCCCAACAACAACAGCACAATATTAACCATTAAGAGGAACTGCAGTACCGTCAGTTCATAATCGGCTAGGAACACGCTTAGCACTTGTGGGATATTCTCGGACGTTACCACGTAGTTAAACACCAGTGCCCCGGCGATCAACATACCAATAGCGACGGAAGAACGAGCACTGCTGACAAGCGAGTCGTAAACCTGCCGCACACTGATGTTGCGATACAGCAAAATCGAGACTAGAAAAGCATAGGCCGCGGCAACGGCAGCTGCCTCAGTGGGTGTCATTGCTCCACTGTATATTCCCCCTAGTAAGACAACTGGCAACATCAATGCGGGTAACGCGCGAAAGGTGATGCCCGGTAACTGCCTCACCGGTGTGGGCGCCTCCACTGGAAATTGTCGATGACGCGCTATGACCATTACCACAATCATGAGCATTAACCCCATCAGCAAGCCGGGAATAATGCCAGCGAGAAACAGATAACCAATGGACGTATTGGAAACTAGTGCATAAAGCACCATCGGAATCGAAGGCGGAATGATGGGGCCGATAACCGCCGCGCTTGCTGTTAAGGCGGCAGCAAAGCTGCGGGTGTAGCGTCCGTCCTGAGTCATCATATTGGCAATGATCCGACCCGTGCCAGCTGCGTCGGCGAAGGCTGAACCGGACATACCAGAGAAGATGATCGACTGCACGATGTTTACGTAGGCGAGCCCCCCTCGAAAACGACCAACCAGGGCATTACAAAAGTGCAGTAAGCGGTTGGTCATGGCACCCATATTCATCAGCTCTGCAGCAAGAATGAACAGTGGTACCGCAAGGATCACGTAGCCGGTTAGCATGCTGTTGAGCAATCGTTCAGCCACCAGCCCCATGTCCATTCCGTTCATAAAGAGATAGACAACGGAACCCGAAATCATCGACAGGCCGATGGGTAGCCCCAACAAAGCTAAACCGATAATCACCAGAAGAGTAAGCGTGAATGGATCCATCCTTAACCTCTCTGAGTTTCGTTGTCGGCGTCGCTGGCACTCATTGGGTCATGCCCCAATGCGGCGCGAATGCCAATCCACGTGTGGCGGATAACAACGGCCAGGGCGAAAATGACGTAAATCGAATACAGCCAGTCGTAGCGGATGCGTAGATAAGACGTTCGCTGGACTTTCATAAAGGTCACATAGTCATAGACGGCGGGCAGCGAAACTACAAAAAGGGTAACGACGCTAATGGAGAAAATTACCGTCATTACACGACGGAGCGGAGAAGAAACATTGCTATAAAGGATGTCAAAGCGGATTTCGTCACGCTCGCGTAGAACAAACGCCGCTCCAAACAGTACTAGCCAAATCCACATGATTGAGCTGAGTTCCGATGCCCAGCCCGCAGGCCAGTTCAGAACGTAACGAAACAACACTGTTATCAGGAATGAAAGGAACATAACGGCAAGCATGGCTGCCGACACTGCTTCAGCAGTGCGACGCAGCCAGACTATTAGCCGGGAAACCTTTGGTCGCATTTCGCACCTCTAGGGGGAGTGAGATCGACCGCAATGCAGTCGATCCATCTGCCATCAAAGATTATTGATGCGCTCAAGCATGCCTTCCGGCCATGCATCCGAAATTGACGACTCAAGATAGAGCTGCTGAGCATACTCTCGGAAGGCGTCTACATTGGGGGTGTAAAGGTTGAGCCCTTCTTCTTTGAAGAAATCTGCTAGTTCTTGCTCGTTACGCTGATGTTCCTCGGTGCTCCAAGCGATCGCTTCATCTGCAGCAGTCTGGAATGTTTCCTGCTGCTCTGGTGTCATGTCATTCCAGACACTAGCAGAGACCATTAATAGATCGAATGCTACAAGATGCGATGTCAGGACAATTTGTTCCATGACTTCGTAGAAGCGCATATTTTGGACATTCGGTAGGGGATTGTCCTGTCCGTCAATGGCCCCGGTCTGAAGTCCGGTATAGACCTCGGCGTAGGCCATTGCTGTTGGATTGGCTCCAAGGGACTCGCCCAGAAACTGCCATGATTCGCCTGGTGGCATGCGCAACCGAATCCCGGACATGTCCTCAGGTGTGTCGATTTGTTCATCACCTACTAGACCAACATGTCGCGTGCCAAAAAAGGTTGGGCCTAGGATGTGAACACCAAGCTGATCCTCGGCCATGGCTTTCATTTCCTCGCCCGCATCGCTACTGAAAAAATCCAGCAGATGTTCAGCGTCGCGAAAAAGATAAGCGGAAGTGAGTAGCGACCAAGCCGGGATCTGATTGGCGATATCCTGAGGCGAGACATTGCTCATTTCCAAATTACCGCGTTGGAGAGCAACCAGTTCTGAGCCCTGACTGAAGAGCGTACCCCCGTAATGTATTTCTAGAGTGAAGTCGTCGGCGATGACGTCTTCGAAGCGCTGCATCATTTCGGCGCGTATGTCTTGCTCCGAGAATACAGCTGAAAAGCGCAGCGTGGGATTGTCTTGCGCAACAGCCAAGCTGGCGGTGGTCGCCGTGACCATGATGGCGCTGGCAGCAAGAATGCCGCGGCATTTGGCGTTAATGGGCATGAAATGTCTCCTTCATATTGTCGTTGTAATGTGTTCGCGGCAGGTTGCCTTTACCACGCTTCACAGTTTCGTTATTACATATTATATTTAACCGATCAACAGTTTTTATTTCTTTCTTCGTATATTATCAATAATATCATATTTAACATGGCTTGCCCTTGCCAAGCTGTCTAGCGAAGGACAGAATGCACATTTTAAGAGGAGGTGAGTCCTTGTTATCTGTGCCACAAGAAACGGCGGGCGAAAGCGCTTACCGGTCCATTCGCAGTGACATTATCGGTGGTCAATTGGCGCCGCGATCTCGGCTGCGCCCTGAGGCATTGAAGGACCGTTACTCAGCGAGTGTCAGTACGTTGCGCGAGACGCTATACCGCCTATCAGCCGAAGGCCTGGTTCATTTTGAAGGTCAGCGAGGCTTTGAAGTGGCCGCGGTCACCCAGAAGGAATTTCAGCAGCTCGCGGCCTTACGCGAATTGTTAGAAGGTTATGCGCTGCGTGAGGCGTTTCGTAAAGGTGATCTGGAATGGGAAGGGCGTGTAGTGGGCGCTTATCACAAGCTTGAGTCCATGGAGCGCTTAATGTTGAGTGGTGATACCAGTCGCAGTGCCGAATGGAAATATTATGACCGTGAATTTCACCACACGTTGGTTTCCGCCTGTGGCTCAGCAGAACTACTCCAAGCTTATGGCGCTATCTTCGATCGTTACCAGCGTTATCAGATCATTGCTGTCATCTTCCGTGGCGAGCCAGCGGCGCAGGAGCACCGCATGCTGCTTGAAGCAGCCTTGGGGCGTGATGCAAATCGCGCCAGAGGCATACTACACCAGCATATTTCGGCCTGCGTAACGCACACGTTGGCGAGTGGGCAATTGTCCTCCGGCGATGTGGAGTCTCCTTCTTCCTACTACGGGATGCGGGCCAAGCCAGAGGCACTGATATCGGTTAGCGAAACGGCCTGGCGACGTATACGCGCTGATATCATTGGGGGCAAGCTCGAACCCGGAAAGAAGTTGAAGTTGAGCAACTTGCGAGACGACTATGGAACAAGCGTGGCCACACTTCGCGAAGTGCTCAATCGTCTAGCGTCAGAAGGATTCGTTATTGCCGAAGGACAGCGCGGTTTTGAAGTGGCTACGGTATCGACTCAAAACATACGCGAGTTAGCCGAATTACGTCTTCTGGTTGAGAACCAAGCTTTGGCGGACTCCTTCGCAACAGGAGACATGGAATGGGAGGCAAGAGTAGTGGCTGCCTACCATAAACTTGCCACTATGGAAGCGAAAATGGCAAGCGGCGAACGCCAACTCGTCAACCTATGGAAGCAATATGATTGGCAGTTTCATCAAGCATTGATTTCTGCTTGCGGTTCTCAAACACTGATGCAGCTTCATAACGCCGTTTTCGACAAGTATTTACGCTATCAACTCATCGCGATGTCCTATCGAGGTCGCATCGCCGCTGACGAACACCAAGCGCTCTACCAGTTTGCTCTACAGCGAGATGTTGAAGGAGCCCAAAAAGTTCTCTTTGACCATCTATGGGGCGGAACAGAGCAAGCTCTGGCGACTGGAGCTATCGCGGCCTGAGGCTCTGGACAACGACCGCATCATACCGTTGCTTGTGTTTGCCAAGCAGTTGAGCGCCTTCCGCATAAAACACACGAGTCACAGCATTGTAGCTTGATAGCTCAACCTATCGTCCCGGTTATTAATGAAGGATGACGAGTTCTGTAGTGAAGATCATCCTATATAGCTTTGTCTGAAAACGTCTTAATATTATTTTTTGCAATAAAAGAACGTTATTTCCCTACGCTAGCGAACGGTCGTTTGATTTTATGCCAAGTTATTGTGGAGAGCTTATGCCAAGTTAGATGAAAAAAAGACTATAAGTCTCTGTTTTCTCGTTGAGCTTATGCCAAGTTGAAGTGAAAACGACAATTTTTACTATATCTTCTTCTACTGCCTCTTCTCTTACCTAGAGCTGCATTCCTCTTGCCCTATTCTGCTCGCGCATACCCCCTCCTTTCCCCTCCTTTCAGTTAATTACCTATTGCGTTAAAGGCGGAAAAGCAGCACGACGCAGTGGATAGACGACGACTTTGCTGCCGCATGAACGAAATTTGACTTGTATTTCATATTTCCTAATACAGTGCCATTTAAAGTTTAGCTCTTTGAAAAGCAGCGAATGTTTTTGTATTAGATTGGAGCGGATTAATTAATTACTTTTTTAATGTATTCTTCTTAGTCTTAAGATATATGTAATGAAGTGAATATAGCTCTAAATTATCACTTTGACCATTATAATAAATAGTCAGTATTGTTTGATTAAGATTAACTTTTTCCTATGGTTGAATTGCTAACATATATCATAGTAAATGAACTTTTTTTCCGTCTAGAATCCCCCTTTCACTTTCTCGTGGCATTGGGTTTTGTACTAAACCCCTAGAGGGCTTTACCGATGGCTAGCGCAACAGCACTTAATTCTCTACCGCAGGACCAACTCTCCTTAGCATATTCACAGGAGGCTCAGGAGCTGTGTCGTTATCGTAGCTTAACCCTTTGTTTTTTAACTTTTGATTCCCCCGTTAGCCAGTTGATGAACGCTATCGGTATAGAGTGTGAGTATCGGCTTAATAACTTAAAAGAGGTGGCAGCGCAGATGGCGTTTGATCTGCCTTTAAATAGTAGCAAGCTAATGGATATTCCCTCTAGCCACAAAAATAGCAGACACTTTTTTGTGGTGGATGAGAATAGAGGTAGGCAGCTTCTTATTGATGCTGAACAGGCGGCTAAAGCATCTTGCTTGATGTTTGGCAGGCTATTGAAAATCAATGCTGCACCTGAGTTACGCCAGCTTTTAGCCATGTTCGTAAAACAAAAAAATAGTGAGTATCGCGTGCTAAAAGAGTGTCGTGAGCAATGGAAATTAGCGTTTCATGATCTGGGTTGTGCTTCTTAAAAGTGCCATGGCTTTTTGTTTGTCTCTATTTACGTTTAGGAGAGCATGTCGATGACCATGCCAATGACGGACCGCCTCGATTTTTTGAGTAATATTGACGATGACGCAGCTTCAACGATGCAATTCCTGTGGGATTTCTATCCTGTGCCCATGATGATTGTTCGTATTGAGGCGGCAGGTAATGTCATCGTTGAGGCAGTCAATCCCGCACAGAAAGCCTTGTTGAGTAGCCATAACATAGGCGAGGGACAACACCTGAGTCGCCTGTTTCCTGCTTTTCTATGTGATGAGTTGACTGTAAATTGCGCTCGCTGCGTGGCAGAAGGCGTGCCGATCCATTACGAAACGGCGCGTGAAAATAGCGGCGCCGAACATCAGTGGAGCGGCTCTCCGGCTCTAATCAAGCCCATTCGAAGTCATGGTGGCGTTATCACCCATCTGCTCTGCATTGGCCATGGTGTTAGCAGCGATAATTGTTCGATAGCCTCTCATTCTTTTGAAGCAGAGATAGAGCGCCAGGTAATAGAGCGCACAGATGAATTGACGACCATTAATCGTCAATTGAGTTATTTAGCAACGCATGATTGGCTCACAGAAACGTATAACCGCCGCCACCTGCTTGAAATGGCGACGACTGAGTTTAAACGGGTTCAACGTTATGGTTTATCGCTCGGCCTGCTAATGCTCGATATTGATCACTTTAAATCAATCAATGATGAGGAGGGACACGAAGCGGGTGATCAGGCATTGCAAGCGGTAGCCAGCGCAATACAAACTACGGTTCGCGACTGTGATTTGATCGGTCGCTATGGCGGGGATGAATTTATCATCGTATTGCCCGAAACGGATCTCCAAGGAGCGCGTGCGATTGCTGAGCGATTAAGAAGTACGTTGCAGGGCGCTAACCTTTCTATCAGTGTTGGTATTGCGACGCTAAGGCGTAATGATAAAACGATTAACGAGCTGATCAATCGTGCGGATCATTTGCTATTGGGCGCTAAGCGCAATGGCCGCAACCGGATAGAGAGTGCTTCTCTTGCGCTAATACCTTAATGATCGGAAGTTAATGCTTCTTGGCTACTTGAAGTAGCGCTTGCGTCCAACCTGCTATCGCGGTACTAACAGTTATCTCTTGGCTTTGGATAACGCAATGAAAATGCTGCTGCGATGGCTGCTCACTCTCGTCGCGCTTTTAGCGCTGTTGCTAGCAGGGCCTGTTTGGCTCTTGGCTAGTAACCAAGTCAACACTAATGGGCACTGGTCCTCTCTAGATCGCAGTTCTGCTGGGATCGCACCGGCTCCAGCTGCGAATGCCGAAGCTGTAGTACAGGTCTATTCTGCCCGCGCGTACCATTGGCGTGGGGCATTTGGTGAACATATCTGGATCGCGACGAAAGCAGAAGGTGCCGATAGCTACCGGCTGCATCAGGTGTTGAGCTGGCGTCGTCCCACCGTGGTGTCTTCTATCGATACACCTGATCGTGCCTGGTTTGGTAACCCCCCGACGCTGCTGGCAGATTATCGCGGTGATGCCGCGGCACAGTTAATACCTCAAATAGAAACGGCTGCCGCCAACTACCCGCAAGCCGACCTCTACCGTGTGTGGCCTGGGCCTAACAGCAACAGCTTTATTGCCTGGATAATTCGTGAAGTGCCAGGATTTGAGGTAACACTGCCCGTCACCGCAATCGGTAAGGACTATATTTTCAACGGCGTCTTAGCCGCCGCACCCAGTGGCACCGGCTACCAGCTCTCGTTGGGGGGAGTGGTCGGTATAATGCTGGCGTTGGAAGAGGGTTTTGAAATTAACGTTCTCGGCTTGAGCTTTGGGATTGACTTAATGCGGCCTGCTCTGAAGCTACCCGGCATAGGTCGGCTTGGAATGCCCGCTAAGGTATTGGGAAGCTAACTGCGTCAATGATAATGGCATGTAATCTAAATTTGCAGATACTTTTATAAGGATTTAGTATTTGTAAATATAGAGCGAAGGGGGAAGTATGCAACCAGCCATCGATATGACTCAAAATAAGCGGGCGGCTGCGGCGGGTTTAAAGGCGGCGGTACGCATTCTAGATAAATGGCGAGCGTCTGGTGAGCAGGGCGAAGCCATTTTGCGTGTCTCTCACAGTACTTATGCTCGGGCGCGGCGAAGTGACTTGGCTGAGATTAAGTTAGATAGCGATCAGCTTACCCGCGTTAGCTATGTGCTCAATATTCATGCCGCCCTGCGTATGTTGTTTGATAACCCTGAAAACCTTTATGGTTTCGTGAATATGATAAATCATAATCCTTACTTTAATGGCCGCACGCCGCTGGAAATAATGGGGTCAGGTGACTTCGCCGCGCTCTATGAAACGTTTAAGCGCATCGATAGCCTGCGGGGAAGCCAGTGGTAAACGATATTGACCTGCCCCAGTTACCCCCGCGAGAAGTGACAGGCTATCGGTTGGTCAATAGTAAGTTCCCGCCTATTGACCTGTTTGATGATGTAGCTAGTGCCGATGAGTTTCTGGCGCTACATGCGCTTCAGGCATTAACGAATCCACGTCTACAAAATGAAGTGGGTAACTTAGCGCTACTACCACCGGAACAGATTCCTTTTGGAATACGTGGCTGCTCATATGCGGTTGCGCCGTTTACCCATGTAAACCCACAAGGCTCCCGCTTTAGCGGTGGTAATTTCGGTGTGCTCTACTTTGCCGATAGGCTAGAAACCGCCATTGCCGAGGTAACGTACCACCAGCAAGTGTACTGGGAGAAAGTGCCAGGATTGCACTACGAACGGTTTGTCTTTCGTGGTTTAAAGGGCATCTTTAATGAGGCGGATTTAACCGATGCGCAGGCATTACCGATTGAGCACGCCGTTTATAAGCCCGATGATTACTCGGTGTCACAGCCGTTCGGCGCCAGCATACGAAAGCGAAGTGGGGGACTCCGCTATCACTCTGTCCGCTATCCAGGCGCTCGCTGCTGGGCGCTAATGACGCCACGTAGCGTGACCGACATTATCCAGACATCGCATTTGGAGATGATCTGGAACGGTGCTATCACTCAGGTCAACCATTTGCGCTCTTACCCTCATCGCTTTGATGGCCATAGGCACGATTGAGGCATCAACGCTGTTAGAGGCTACTTCTGATGCTGTTCGGTAAAGCGTTGCATAATCGCGAGCGTTTCATCGCTAACATGATGCTCCATGCCTTCAGCATCAATGCGCGCAGTGGCGTCGTTGACCCCAAGTGCTCGCAAGAAATGTAAGACGATATCGTGCCGGGCTCGTGACGTTTCCGCCATCTTTTGACCTGCCTCGGTCAAAAATAGAGAGCGGTAGGGCTTGCTAGTGACCAATTCAAGCTCATTTAAACGCCTGATCATTTTTGAGACGGTTGCCTGACTGACCGCCATACGGTTGGCGATGTCGGCTGCGCGCGCTTCACCACGGTGTGCTAATAAATCACCAATCAGCTCAACGTAGTCTTCAATCAGCTCGGTTTCATGGGCATTACGTACCGTTGCATACTGCTGTGCGTGCTGCTCCACGGGCGGCAGGGCATCACCAGGAATGCTCGGGGCGTTTAAGGGAGCGTTCGGATTAGAATCAGTCATTGGTAAATTATATCGGAAGCAGTGGTAACAATCATTGGATAGGAGCTGGGATAGTAGCGTATTTTTGCGAAACATTGTTAGCCAAGGCTAAACTGTTTGCACAAAGCTTTTTTGTTGAGCTACAGTCTACTTATTGGCAACACAGAAGGAGAGGCAATGAACAAGCGCAATCTAGGTATGGCGTTAAGCCTACCGCTTTGGCTAATTGCTGCCATGGTCACTGCTAACGAAGAGCAGGGTGCATCATCCCCTATTGAGGTTGCCGTGACTTTTTCTGTGCTGGGTGACTTGGTAGCGCGCGTAGCGGGCGAGGACGCCAATGTATCGGTACTCACACCGATTGGCGCTGAAGTACATGAATGGGAGTTAACGCCGAGTAATTTCGCCGCGCTGGAAAACGCCGATGCCGTTTTTTATAACGGCTATCAGCTTGAGCAGTGGATGCCTCAAGTAGAGGCGACTGTCTTAGAAGGCGTTCCTCTGATGGCGGTCGCTGAAGCGTCCGGTTACCCCACCCAATCCATTGTCACCGGTGACTTGGAAGGCGATACCGACCCGCATTTATGGATGGACCCCCGCGCGGCGTCGGCCTATGTCCAGGTTATTGCCGATCAGTTGGCCAAGGTCCTGCCCGGGGAAGCCGAGGATTTCGAGGCACGAGCCCGTTCATTAACGACCGAATTAGATGCGTTACACAGCGAGCTTCAAGAGCGCTTGAGCAGCATTCCAGAAGAGCGCCGGGTGCTGCTTAGCAGCGAAGCGGCCTTTCTCTATTTCTCTGATGCCTATCAATTCGACCATGATGGCATTTGGGGCACTAATGCCGAAACCGAGGGATCGCCTCGCCAGCTCATGCGCGTGGTGGATATGATAAATGAACGCCAACCCGCCGCTTTGTTTTGGGAAAGCACTATTTCTGACCGTCACGTGACCAGTCTGGCGCGGGATACGGGAGTGAAAGTGGCGGGGCCTCTTTATGTGGACTCATTGAGCGAACCCGATGGTGAAGCGGGTGACTATTTCACCATGATGCGCCACAACGTTGAACTGTTGCGTCAAACATTGGCAACCGAGTAAATAGCGATGGCAACTACCTTTGGCGATACACCCGTTGCGATTGATATAAAAAATCTCTATGCGGCCTATCAGCGCCAGCCTGTACTTGAAAACATTAACCTGCAATTTCCGGCCGGAAAGTGGACCGCCATTGTAGGCCCTAATGGGGCAGGTAAATCGACGCTTTTTCATGTGCTCACCGGTAGCATGAAGGCGTTGCGGGGCAGTGTGCAGGCGTTTGGTGAGCCCATTATGACGCACCGTAAAGCGGGGCATATCGCTTATATGGCTCAGCGCGAAGCGATTGAGTGGGATTTTCCGGTATCGGTATGGGAAACCGTGATGGGAGGCCGCTACGGCCATATGCGCCACGATCCCTTATGGCGTCGCCTGCTGCCTGCCCGTTGGTACGATCTTCGCCATGGCGAAGCCGTGCATCGAGCGTTGGAGGCGGTGGATATGTTGGCGCTGGCTAAACGCCCGATTGGGGCGCTTTCCGGCGGCCAGAAAAAACGTGTTCTACTGGCTCGCACGCTTGCTCAACAGGCTAATATTTTGTTGCTAGATGAGCCGTTAGCGGGCGTTGACCCCCCTAGTGAGCGGTTGATTTTAGACGTGCTGGCGAGAGAGCGAGAGGCCGGGAAGACCGTCATTATGGTCACTCACGATATGCCCGGTGCTCGTCGCCACGTTGATCACGTGGTGCTGATCAACCGTTTTATTCGTGGGGTGGGCGCTCCTGATGAAATGCTCAGCGATGCCAAGTTGGCAGAGTTGGCGGTGAGTTCTACCGAGCAATCAGCGGACGACGTGTCGGCCTATAAAGCGTCATCTTTTACGGTAGCGCAGGGGTAACAACGTGGCAGAATTAATGGCAATACTTAGCCTATTCGGCGATATCTTGGTGAATTGGCTGATGGCTGCACTGATGGTGATGGTTAATCTATTGCCAGCTAGTATTTCGGATGCCTTTCAATATGCTTTCATGCAGCGTGCTTTACTGACTTCGGTGTTGGTCGGGGCTATCTGTGGCGTCTTGTCATGTTACGTAGTGCTTAAGCGTTGGTCGCTGTTAGGTGATGCGATTTCCCACGCAGTGTTGCCCGGCGTCGCGATTGCCTATCTATTAGGTTGGCCATTCTTTATCGGCGCCTTTATCACCGGCGCGCTGACATCGGTGGGCATTGGCGCGATCGAGCGTCATACGAGAATCAAATCCGATGCCGCCATGGGCTTGATGTTTACCGGTGCATTTGCACTGGGCATTGTGATTATTAGTAAAATCGCTTCAAGTACCCATCTCATGCATATCCTGTTCGGTAACGTATTGGGCGTTCAGCAGTCGGCGTTATTGCTAACACTCGTTGCCAGCCTGATTGCGCTAATCGTGGTGTGGCTCGCTTATCGGCCGCTGTTGCTTTATGCCTTCGACCCTCAGCAGGCCCAGGCGCTAGGCTTTAATACCAGTGTGATTCACTACGGTTTGATCTTGCTGTTAACCCTCACTATCGTGGCGAGTTTAGAAACGGTGGGTATTATTCTAGTAGTGGCCATGCTGATTACCCCAGGCGCTACGGCGCATCTACTGACGGACCGCTTCAAAACCATGATGCTGATTTCAGTAGGGGTGGGTGTGAGTTCTGCGGTGATAGGGCTATGGCTTTCAGTAGTGCTAGATGTAGCCTCTGGCGGCACGATTGTACTGGTGGCCACCAGCTGGTTCTTTATGGCGCTGCTCTTCTCGCCCAAGCAAGGCGTTCTGGTACGCTTTTGGCGCCATC
Organism: Vreelandella sp. V005; assembly: GCF_052645115.1. Taxonomy (NCBI): domain Bacteria; kingdom Pseudomonadati; phylum Pseudomonadota; class Gammaproteobacteria; order Oceanospirillales; family Halomonadaceae; genus Vreelandella; species Vreelandella sp. V005. The sequence goes on from NZ_JBQXYA010000005.1 coordinate 140,381, forward strand.
GTCAGATCGGCTGACCCAGCGCGTTGTTGGTTACCTTCCTACCCGCCAGTGCTTTTGCATTTCTATAAAGGTGAAAGAGGCCGACCAGGTAATTAATACAAAACCGGTTAAGGACAGCGTGCCGTATAAAAAGCGAACCGGTCCGGTGGCGTAGATATCGCCATAGCCTACGGTGGTATAGGTAACCGCAGAGAAGTAGATGTGGTCCAGCACGTTAAAGCTGTCGTAACCTTTTAAGGCGCCGATACCTAATTGTTCGATAAGCCACCAGCCAGTGACACCGAACAGCCAAATTTCGACAATGTGCGTCATTATGACGCCAAACGCCATTCCCAAAATGCGGTGCCGGTGCGATTGCTTCGACTTCTCTATTTGACGTGAAATGACCCAAAGCGCTTCATAGTGCAGAAGTACTGCCGCAACGACGATAACGAACGTAGTGACAACGACCGTCATATGCTCGGGGTAGGGAATAGCCATCTTAACGCGTTGTCACTTTACCTGATCAATAGCAGTGCTTAGCATAAACGGGTGCCTATCAGTAGAAGGGTTGCGTCCGCATGCTGCCAGCCCCACCATGCGAACATCAAGCAAGTGAGCAGCAGAAGCGCTGTGATGGTTTTGATTAAAACATGGGAAATCATGGCGAGACCGTGGTGTGATGCGCGCGCGCTAGCGGCTTTTCATTAATAAACCAATGCAGGGCAGCGGCCACTACCGAGAGCACAATCGCAATTTGCCAGACCGTATTGTAATGGCCCGTCAGGTCGTACAAGTAGCCGCCTAGCCAGACGCCCATAAACGAGCCGAGTTGGTGAAACAGAAAAACGATTCCCCCGAGCATGGAGAGGTGGCGAACGCCGAATACTGAAGCCACGATGCCATTGGTGAGCGGCACGGTAGAGAGCCATAATAACCCCATCACGATACCGAATAGATACGCGCTAGCCGGGCTTAACGGCATATAAACGAATGCGGTTATGACGACGCCACGAATCAAATAGAGCCAGGTGAGCAGTTTAGGCTTGGACCAAATGCCCCCCATCCACCCCGCAGTATAAGTACCAACAATATTAAATAGACCTACTAGCGCTAAGACTGTCGTTCCAACTTGCACCGCTAGACCCTTATCGAAGAGGTAGCCGGGCAGGTGAACGGCAATGAAAACCACTTGAAAGCCACAAACAAAAAAGCCTAAGCAGAGTAACCAAAACCCTTTTTGAGCGGCGGCTTCATTGAGGGCGTCTTTTAGGCTTAAGTCGGTCGCCGACTTAGCGGAGGGCTTGTCGCGGAGCATGGCACCCAATGGAATGATGACCGTAGCGATCGCCGCCATCGCCAACAGGGCGGCCGCCCAGCCAAACCACTCTAACAGCCCCAGCGTACCGGGCAGCATGGCAAATTGGCCGAATGAGCCCGCGGCGCTAACAACACCCATCGCCATGCTGCGCTTTTCCGGCGCCACCGCGCGGCCAACGGCACCTAAAATAACGGAAAAGGTGGTGCCAGAGAGACCAAAACCGATCAACAGCCCGGCGCTTATCGTCATGCCAAGCACGGAGGTGGAGAGGCTCATAAACAGTAGGCCCAAGGCGTAGAGCAAGCCGCCAACGACGATGATCTTTGCCGCGCCAAAACGGTCAGCCAGCGCGCCGGTAAAGGGTTGTGATAACCCCCAAACCAGGTTTTGCAGCGCGAGCGCGAAGGCAAAAACGCCACGGCCCCAGCCCAGGTCACTGCTGAGCGGCTCCATAAAAAGCCCAAAGCCATGGCGTAAGCCCATCGCAGTGGAAATGACTAAGCTTCCCAGAATAATCAATAACAGTGAGTGGCGACGCATGAGGGCCATGGTGTTCTCTTTATTTGCAGGCTTACTATTGCTCACTATCGCATGGGTCGTGAATGTTTAGAAGCGGCAGTATACGAATGGAGAGCAGGTTGCCTCAGCGCGTTAACATAATTCCATCGCCGACAGGCGTGAGTCGAGGCAGAAGCAACATGCATCTAGATAATGGCGGTGCTTCTAAAAATGCATATGCTTAAGTTAGCCGTTCGATCTTAGGTTTACCTCTTGAATCTGCTAAAATCCGCCCCCTTTGCCGTTAAAGGCCTCTTAATAGCTTAGGGATCTTCATGAATGCAGTCATTCTTGCAGTGCTCGTTATGGTGGCACTGTCGCTTCTTCGCGTGTCCGTGGTTTTTGCGCTGGTGGTGGGCGCTTTGGTTGGGGGGCTGGTAGGTGGTCTTTCGCTGGATGATACGCTTAGCGCGTTTAATGAGGGCGTGGGTGGTGGTGCGCAGGTGGCGCTAGCTTATGCAACGCTAGGCGCTTTTGCGGTAGCGATCTCCCGTTCTGGGTTGCCCGATATGCTGGCTAACCGGCTAATTACCATGCTGGGGAAAGAAGCGACGGTCGCCCATCAAGCACGAGTGAAGATGCTGTTGCTGGTCGCGGTGCTAATGGTTGCCATTTCATCGCAGAACGCGATTCCGGTGCATATAGCGTTTATTCCAGTGCTCATTCCGCCGCTCTTGGCAGTGATGAATCGCCTAAAGTTAGACCGCCGGGCAGTGGCCTGTGCGTTGACGTTTGGTTTAACCGCCCCCTATATGCTGCTGCCGGTAGGTTTCGGCGCGATTTTTTTAAACGATATCTTGCTGGCGAACCTGAACAGCGCCGGAGAGCCGCTAGGGCTTGAAATCACCCGTGGCATGGTGCCCATGGCCATGGCAATACCGGTTGGTGGGATGGCTATTGGTCTGTTGGTGGCGCTACTGTTTAGCTATCGTGGCCAGCGTGATTACGCTCATAAAGCGTTAGCTGCGAATCAAGCGCAAACGCCCGCACAACCGCATACGCTAGGGCTGGTGATGTCGGGGATTGCCATTGTGGCTGCACTGGGCTTGCAGCTGTATACCGGCTCCATGATCGTGGGTGGCTTAGTGGGTATTGGTTTGCTGTCACTGGGTGGGATTTTTAAGTGGCGCGAGGCGGATGACCTGTTTACCAGCGGCATGCGCATGATGGCGCTGATTGGATTTATTATGATCTCTGCAGCGGGCTTCGCTGAAGTAATGAAAGCCACCGGGGATATTGAATCCCTTGTAGAAGGGGCTTTTGCGCTGTTTGGTGATAATCGTGGCTTAGCCGCACTGGTAATGCTGATGGTGGGCTTGTTCATTACGTTGGGGATTGGCTCTTCGTTCTCCACCATTCCTATTATCGCCGCCATTTTCGTGCCTTTGTCGGTACAGTTTGGCTTCTCGCCCATGGCGACCGTGGTACTGGTAGGCACCGCTGCGGCGCTAGGCGATGCTGGTTCGCCAGCTTCTGACTCGACCTTAGGGCCAACCTCCGGCTTAAACGTGGATGGTCAGCACGACCATATGTGGGACAGCGTGGTGCCCACGTTTTTGCATTACAATATTCCGCTGATTGCGTTTGGCTGGCTAGCAGCCATGTCACTGTAAAGTGGAGCGATAAACGCCATCATCGTGTGGTAGATAAGAGAAAGGGCAGCGAGAGGCTGCCCTTTTTCGTGAGGAGGTTGAGCAAAATCGCGATACTAGGATTTAGGCAAGTGGGCTTCAAACGCACTTAAAAGCCCCCGCAGCAGCGACAGCTCTTTACGGCTGGGTTGGGCGCGGGCGAAAAGCGCTTGAAGCTGCTCTTCGGTGCGAGCGTGGGGCTGGGTCAAAAAACCGCTCTCCTGCATCAGGCGGCCAAGGTGTGCTTGAAAGTGTAGGAACTGTTCGCGGCTAGGCGGCGTTGCCTCTAGCGGACGCTGGTAATTGAAGCCGCTTTTCTCTCCTTTACGCCAAGCGCGATGCACTTCGTAAGCGAGTATCTGCACCGCTTGGGATAAATTCAGAATGCCGTAATCGGGGTTGGCCGGAATGCTGACTTGATGCGTGCAGCAGCGTATTTCATCGTTAGTCAGCCCCGAACGTTCACGGCCAAATACCAGTGCCACCGGCGCCGTTTGGGCGTTTCGAATCACGTCCGCTGCCATGTCATCGGGCTCGTCAAAGTGGGGTAGAGGCAGGCTACGTAAACGCGCGCTGGCGCCAACCACCTGAACACAGTCGTTAACCGCTTCCTCCAGTGTTGTCACTACCCGTGCATTGTCCAACACATCCGTGGCCCCTGCGGAAAGACGAGTGGCTTCTTCATCGGGAAACATACGCGGGTTGACCAGCACCAGCTCGGTTAGGCCCATGGTTTTCATTGCCCGTGCGGCTGCGCCAATATTGCCCGGGTGAAAGGTTTGAACGAGTACGATACGAATATGCTGCAACATGCACGTGTGCCCACTAATTTAAAAACAAAGCGTGTAAAATTCGTCGCTTAAAAAAGCGCGCTGATAGTAGCACGTTAACGCTTTGTGAGGGGCGTGCTGATGGGGAGTTGGGTTTACCCATGGCAAATTTTAGGCTTTCCAGACGCAACAACCCCGCACAAGGCGGGGTTGTTGGTGACTGCCTCAAAAACTAGCAGTCTTGAGCAAAGGGCTCAGGGCGCATTACATCATGCCGCCCATGCCACCCATACCGCCCATGCCACCCATATCAGGTGCGGAATCTTTCTCTTCCGGGTCTTCAGCGATCATGCACTCAGTGGTGATCATCAGACCAGCAACCGAACCAGCGGACTGCAGGGCAGTACGGGTCACTTTAGCCGGATCTAGAACGCCCATTTCGAACAGGTCGCCAAATTCACCCGTTTGGGCGTTGTAACCGAAGTTGCCGGTTTCATCTTTAACACGGTTAATGACAACGGCGGGCTCTTCACCGGCGTTAGCAACGATTTGACGCAGCGGTGACTGCATAGCGCGAAGCGCCATGTTGATACCGTGGTTCTGGTCTTCGTTCTCACCGGTAAGGCCTTGTACTTTGGCCATAACGCGAACGAGTGCAGTACCACCACCAGGCACTACGCCTTCTTCAACGGCTGCACGAGTAGAGTGCAGGGCGTCTTCAACGCGGGCTTTTTTCTCTTTCATTTCCACTTCGGTGGCAGCACCGACGCGGATAACGGCAACACCGCCTGCCAGTTTGGCTACGCGCTCTTGCAGCTTCTCTTTGTCGTAGTCAGAAGAGGTGTCTTCGATTTGCGCGCGGATCTGGTTAACGCGTGCTTCGATATCGCCTTCTGCGCCAGCGCCATCAATGATAGTGGTGTTTTCTTTAGACATGGTCATGCGCTTAGCAGTACCCAGGTGATCCAGGTTCGCTTGCTCAAGCGTCAGGCCAACTTCTTCAGAAATAACCGTACCGTTAGTCAGGATAGCGATATCCTGCAGCATGGACTTACGACGGTCGCCGAAGCCAGGTGCTTTAGCAGCAGCGACTTTAACGATGCCGCGCATGTTGTTGACTACCAACGTTGCAAGCGCTTCGCCTTCGATGTCTTCAGCAATGATGGCCAGCGGCTTGCCTTGCTTGGCAACAGCTTCCAGTACCGGCAGCAACTCACGGATGTTGGAGATCTTTTTATCCACTAGCAGGATGTAAGGATCTTCCAGTTCAACCGTCATGGTGTCCTGGTTAGTCACGAAGTAAGGAGACAGGTAGCCGCGGTCGAACTGCATGCCTTCGACCACTTCCAGCTCGTCTTCAAAGCCACGGCCTTCATCAACGGTGATGACGCCTTCTTTACCGACTTTTTCCATCGCTTCAGCGATGATCTCACCAATGCGTTTGTCGCCGTTGGCAGAGATTGTGCCTACCTGAGCGATAGACTTCGTATCGGTGCAGGGTACAGACATTGCCTGGATCTCTTTCACTGCCGCAGCGACCGCTTGGTCGATACCGCGCTTCAGATCCATCGGGTTCATGCCTGCGGTCACGCCTTTCAGGCCTTCAGCAATAATAGCTTGCGCCAGAACGGTAGCCGTGGTGGTGCCGTCACCAGCAGCGTCAGAAGTCTGTGAAGCCACTTCTTTCACCATCTGGGCGCCCATGTTTTCGAACTTGTCTTTTAGTTCGATCTCTTTGGCGACAGACACGCCGTCTTTAGTGACGGTGGGTGAGCCAAAAGACTTTTCCAGTACCACATTACGGCCTTTCGGGCCGAGGGTTACTTTTACCGCATTGGCTAGAACGTCAACACCGCGCGCCATGCGTTTGCGTGCATCATCTGAAAATTTAACTTGTTTAGCTGACATATCTGCTGCTTCCTAAATTGAATGCAAAAACGTGAAAGTCAATACTCGAGGCGCTCACCTTAATAGCGTGAGCTGCGAAGAAAGTTAGCCTTCAACAACTGCGAGAATATCGGCTTCGCTCATGATCAAGACTTCTTCGCCGTCGATTTTTTGTTTCTCGACGCCATAGCCATCTTTAAAGATCACGTTATCGCCAACTTTAACGTCCAGGGGGCGTACATCGCCGTTTTCCAGAATGCGTCCATTACCAACAGCAAGCACTTCACCGCGTGTCGGTTTTTCTGCTGCATTGCCCGGAAGCACGATGCCGCCTGCAGTTTTCTGCTCTTCTTCAACGCGACGGACGATGACACGATCGTGCAAAGGACGGATATTCATTCACGTTCTCCTAAGTAAGGTTGAAGCCCAAGTAGGGCGGTTAGCTTAAATATATTCTCGAGAGACTAACCCACGAGAAGCGAAGACCTCACAGTCTTCCTTGTTAATGGCAGCTACCGTCTAGATCGCTACCGAATTTGTATGCTGGATGAAAAATGGGGGCTGAGGTTAGCCTTTCAAGGGGGTGGTGCATAAAAAATTGCTTTTTAAGTGATATTCTTTCATGGCAACGCTTTAGCGCCGCCGCTGCGGTTCATCGTGGCTAATAAAATCACCCTCGATAGGCCCTTCTTTCTGGGAATGCTGCTGGCGGTCGTCGTTAGCTCTGGACGCAGAGGTGTAAGGTGCTTGCTGCTGAGCGGCAACTTTTTTCAATCCAAGCCATGTAAGGGCTTTGAACATCCATTGACGTGCGCTGGGTAGCAGGCAGGCAAGGCCCAGTGCGTCGGATAAGAAGCCAGGTGCCATGAGTAGCGCACCACCAAAAATAAGCGCAGCTCCGGTGAGCAGTTCACTCGAAGGGATCTCGCCAGCCTGCATGCGTTGGCGCGCACGCGCAAAGGTCGATACGCCTTCTTTACGAATAAGATGCAGCCCCGCAAAACCGGTACCCAGCACTAAAAGGAGCGTCGTAAGTAGCCCTATCTGACTACCGATCGAAAAAAGCACTACAAAATCAAGTAGCGTAAACAGGGAGATAAACAGCAGTATGGGCATGACTAGCTCCAAATAAAAGCGACTTTATAACAGCCGTAGTTGCTTAATATGGTGACATAAATGTAAATAGCAAGCAGCTAACTTTGCCCATTACGTGGGCTATGATGCTCGATTTTTTTCCAGCATTCTTTTATGCTGCGACGCACAATGCAGCTTAAATTTTTTGCATTAGGGAGTAACGAATGGTACTTGCCGATAAAGTAATCGCTGTCACTGGCGGGGCGCGTGGCTTAGGTTATGCCATGGCGTTGCGCTTGGGTAAGCAGGGAGCGCGTTTGGCCTTGCTGGACATGAGTGCGGAAGCGCTTGATCAAGCCGTATCGTCACTTTCAGCAGAGGGTGTGGAGGCTCAAGCGTTTGTGGTGAATGTTTCAGAAGAGGCTTCCGTGACCCAGGCATTTGCCGATATTGCTCAGCGAATGAGCCCCATCAGTGGGTGCGTTAATAACGCGGGTATTACTCAAGATGCACTGCTAGTTAAAGCCAAGGAGGGGCAGGTCGAAAAACGGATGTCTTTAGAGGAGTGGCAGAAAGTCATCAATGTCAATTTGACCGGTGTTTTTCTGTGTGGTCGCGAAGCTGCCACGCAGATGATTGAAGCGGGCCATGAAGGCGTGATCGTTAATATTTCAAGTATTTCTCGCGCTGGTAACATGGGTCAGAGCAACTATGCCGCTGCCAAAGCGGGTGTGCATGCGCTAACGGTTACCTGGAGTAAAGAGCTAGCCCGCTATGGAATTCGCACCGGCACCGTAGCACCAGGGTTTGTCGCCACCGAAATGACCGCTGCTATGCGGCCCGATATGTTGGAGCGTATCTCATCGAGTGTGCCGCTTAAACGGCTGGGCGAACCGGATAATATTGCCCAAAGCGTCGCGTTTATTCTTGAAAACGACTATTTCACCGGGCGCATGATCGAGTGCGATGGTGGATTGCGACTGTAGTTGTTAACTGGTGTAGTTGTTTAATGGTGTAGTTGTTAACGAGCATAGCGGAATAACTGGGTTCTCGCGTGTGGGAGAAACCAAAAGGGCGGACTGATCAGTCCGCCCAAAACGTGATTATCCTTTGATCTAAAAATAGTGGGATTAAAAATAATCGCGGCTTATTTTACGCTGAAAATACATCTCCAGACGTAGTGTCATCGCCCAGCGTGGGTCATAGCTAACATCGTGCTGGAAGTGGAGTTCTGGAATGACATCGGCAAATAAAATGCCTTTATGAATGTCACGACGATAACGCGTTTGCAGGTAGTAATTGGTTATGCGCGGGTCAGAGGCGCTTTCACCGATAGCAATCGCCGAGTAGCGCAACGCACTGCGGCGGTTGATGCGATGATTGATTTCGGCAATTTCGCTATATTCCAAGGTGTCTTCTTCTTCGCGCCACTGAACCGTCGTGATAAACCTTAAGTGACGGCGTTCGCTCAAGGGGCGACCCACATCCCATCGCGTTCGGGCTGAATAGCCTTCATTGTTAAACCATGAAACGCGGTTGTTCGATTCAAGCTGCCAAGGCCCGTCACCAAGCTGCCACAGCCGTTCGCTGGTAAAGCGTACATACGGGTCTAATGGCAGGCGCAGTCGAATACCAGCCCCTACTCGGTTACTCCAGTTCTCGCGCTTGTCACGGCTCTCTAGCCAATCCAGGCCTAACGTAGAGCTACGTCGGTCACGCTGGTCATTGGTCAGACGCCCAGAGCCTTGCTCTTCAAGCGTGCCTTGGGACTCTTCCGGGTCGCTTTCAATTACCAGGCGTAAACGCTCTTCTGAGGTAGGCAGGTCAATACGATAGCGAAGCGATGTGTCGCCGCGGGTGCCATCCCCCTCCATCCAATCTATTTCCTGACCAAACCTCAAATAGGACTCGTTTTTGGCCTGCATGTGATCGCCTGCGCCGAAAAAGCCATCAATCCGACGTGAGGTATTATCCACCCAGTTGCCCACGCTTTCACGAAAAGGTTCCACGCGGGATTCCGCCCACTCAGGTAAGTCGCTATCTTCCTCTTCGGCATAAGCATGCGTTGCTAACGTAGCCATTATTCCGAGCCAGCAGAAGGTCAGGAGTTTATGCATTGAGTGGTCTCAAATCAAAGGTGCTTGCTGTTACACATCAGCTTTGTAGTGGATCCAATTAACGTGCCTTATGGGTCTCGATCTCTTTTGCCCATTCAAGAACGCGCTTACGTTGGCCGCGGCTATTAAGACGATCTGTATCAACGCTAGCCGGAATTAGCTGGCGATTAGGTGATGCGTCTAGGTTTAGATTAAACGAGCGTGACGCGCCCGTTGGCATATCTTCGGAGCCATAAATGGCAATCACACGAATTTCCAGTTGTATGTTTTGCTCATGTAACAGGTTATCGTCAATTTCCCAGTACTCTTTAACCTGATTGACAATGTCGCCAAACGACTGAAGGTTAAGGTAGTCCCCCGAAGCAAGCGGGCCTTGATGGGTGCGATAGCTGGCTTCCTGCTGTTCGCTGCCTCGTTGTTGGTACTCAACAACGTCAAGCGAATAACTCTGTTTTTGGGTATGCAGAACCGCTACAAGGTGTTGAACATAGATCGCTTCGCTACTCATGTTGCTGATTAGGCAAATAGCGTCCACACCGGTGCCTTTGCCTCGATTGATGATGACACGAGGGCGACGTTGGCGGACATAGCCGTTGTAAAGCAGTTGGGCGTAAAAAACCCAAACGAAGAGTGTACAAATACTGGCGATTGCCGAGATGGCTTGGGCGTTGTCGTTGAGCCATTCCATTATGTGAGATCCTTCTCATAGCTAGTGGAAATTGTCATGGGCAGTCATAGTGACGCCCACTGCTCACAGTGAGCTGTTAATAGCTTTTTTTTCAGTTAATAAAATAGAGCCTAGCGGAAAATTTGAGCCAAGTCAGCCTGTTAAGACTATTTGATGCAGCAAACGCTAGGCACGAAAAAAATGGCAATGAGCCATTTAGAGTTTGAAGCGAAAGGTAAGGGCATAAGCGACTTAACGATGCTTGAATTAAGCATTTTCAAGTCTTGAAAAAGAGGGGGTGACGCCAAATAACCGAAGACTAACAAGTAATTGGTGCGGATGGGGAGACTCGAACTCCCACACCTTACGGCACTAGAACCTAAATCTAGCGTGTCTACCAATTCCACCACATCCGCTAAGACGAGGCATATATTATCAATTTTGTGATAGAAGTCAATCATGAAATCAACATTAATACCTAAAGAGGGGAAGCGGCATGGATTTAAAGCACTGGCGGCAACGTGGGAGCCATTGGCTAAAGCAAGCCATGCCTGGTTATTGTGCTTTTTGCCTTGCGCCCGCCTTGGCGGGGCAGGGGTGGTGCTTAGCCTGCCTAAAAACTTTGCCTTGGAACCGACATGCCTGCCGTCAATGTGGTGATCCCGTGACGCACGAAACACCCTTATGCGGGCATTGCTTGGTTGAGCCATCGACCTTTACGGCTACCCAAGCGGGGCTTATGTATCTAGAGCCCATCAAAGAACTCGTTCATGATTTTAAATTCCATGCCTCTCCACGAGCGGGCACACTGTTGGCTGAATTAATGCTGTTAACGCCACCCGCTGACTTAGGAGACGCACTCTTATCAGTTCCTATGCACCCCTCTCATGCACGCACGCGTGGGTTTAATCAATCGCAGTGGTTAGCCGAGAGGCTCAGTCGCCAGTTGGATGCTCCCATGGTGTCTGCCAATCGGATAAAGGACTCTCCTTCCCAGCGCACGTTGAATCGCCGCCAAAGGGCTGCCAACCTAGCGGGCGCCTTTGTTTTTGAATCAGTGCCCCCGGCGCATTTGTTAATCATTGATGATGTGGTTACCACGGGCTCGACGGGGCATGCCTTGGCGCGCGCTGCGTTGGACGCGGGCGCAGAGCGTGTAGATATTTGGGCGGCCGCGCGGACACCGCTGGGTAAGGATTGATAGAATGACGCACGATAGACGCAATAGCCTTTTCGCCAACCCAGGAGTGGCCGATGTCACATCCGTTTAGCTCTCTTTCGCCTGACTTGGTGATGTCTGCCATTGAGTCGCTTGATGTTTGGCCCGCCGGTGAACCCTTTGCGCTAAATAGCTATGAAAACCGCGTGCTACTGTTTCGCGATGATGACGCCAAGAACTGGATTGTTAAGTTTTATCGCCCTGACCGTTGGTCGGATGGGGCTATTCAGGAGGAGCATGACTTTCTACAGGAGCTTGCCAATCAGCAGGTGCCCGTCGTTGCCCCATGGCGTAATCAGGCAGGCGTGTCGCTACACACCTTTAAGGCTTATCGATTTGCGCTGTTTCCTCATTGCCCAGGCCAAGCGCCCGAGCTGGATAACCCTTCGCACTTATTTGCCATGGGAGAGGTATTGGGGCGCTTGCATAGTGTGTCGGCCAAACAAACCTTTCAGCACCGTCCGCGGTTAGAAATGGTGAGTGGCATCTTAGACGCCCAGCAGCGGGTGCTTGATAGCCAATGGATGAATCGTCATCAATGCCGTGCCTATGAGCGGGTAATTGAAAAGGTGCAACAGCACCTTAAGCAACATAACGTTCCCGACAGTAGTATGATTCGCTGTCACGGCGATTGCCATTTAGGCAATGTGCTAGGTCGTGATGAGGATTTTACGCTGGTTGATTTTGATGATTGCATTATGGCGCCTGCCATCCAGGATATTTGGATGCTACTGCCGACCGATGATCCTCAAGGCTGGCGATCCTACTTGAATGAAATTACCGAAGGGTATGAAGAAACCTGCCCATTTCCCTGTGAACAGATGACGCTAATCGAGCCGTTAAGAAGTTACCGTTTGATTGGGCACTCAGCATGGCTGGTATCACGCTGGGACGATCCTGCTTTTCCGCAGGCTTTTCCCTGGCTGGCGGATAGCGGTTATTGGGATCAGCATATCCGCCAGTTAGAGCAGCAGTGTCTTCAGTTGGATAATCCTCGCTGGTTAGCCTAAATAAGGGCTATTTAGTCAGGTACCGCTTCTTCGCGAGGGACGGGGTTAGCGATGCCTTCGCCATCCGCTTGACGCCGTTGCGCATTCAGTTCAGCAGAAGGGTTGTCGAGTTCTTCAATAGCCACGGACTCATCCAGCGTAAGAAGGAACGTTTGCCCCGGCGACAGCGTGCAAGGAGAGTTTTCGCAGGCGATACCGTATTGCCCATCTTCTGCATAGGCACTGGCACTAAATTCACCTGTGAAAATATCACTATCCGCATTGTGAGTTTCAATACAGGTGGCTTCTTGCGTGGTTACTCTAATACGCTCATCGACCAAATGGGCATTACCGACGATGACACAATACTCAGGCAGTGAATGCGAGGAACCCGCTGCTTGCCTCGGATGAAGCAAAATATCGTTGAGGCGAGCTTGGTTTGGCTCAAATGTCAGCGTTTCCACGACCTCGACGCCTACGGTGGCTTCGTTAGGTAACGAAAGTGTCGCATCTGAGGCGGAGGCAAGTAGCGGCGTAGCGAAAAAAGGCGCCGCGATGGCGGTTAACCAAAAAGGTGCTGGCTTAAATGACATAGCGAACTCTCAACGTTGGTGCCTCTGATAAAGGCAATCAATAATAACGATTTATCATAGCACAGGCCCCTAGGTTGCAAAGTCAGCGACGCGGCGCTCTGCCGCAGTTAGAGGGGTTATGGATAAGCAGATACGCTAAAATAGCAGCAAGAGTTGATATTTATTGTGCGGTTTTTGATAAAAGTATACTTTTTGTACAATGGAGAGAGGGGCGCGTTGGTAAACGCCCTTTTAATAACGATTTCTACTTTTTTATGCGCAAAGGGTTAGAGACCTGGGTGACCGTTTGGCCGCAAATGCGCATAGTTTTGACGAGGCTTAATATGTCCAATGATATCGCTGAACACTATCGCCAAATAATTGCAGCCCTTGGCGAAGACCCTAACCGTGAGGGGCTTAGGGATACGCCAAAACGTGCAGCCAAAGCGATGCAGTTTTTGAATGCAGGCTATACTCAATCGTTGGACGAGATTATTAATGGAGCGGTATTTGAATCGCAAACGGACGAAATGGTGCTGGTAAAAGATATCGAGCTCTATTCAATGTGTGAGCACCATTTGTTGCCCTTTATTGGTAAATGCCATATTGCCTACCTGCCCAATGGCAAAGTGCTGGGGTTATCAAAGTTTGCGCGCATCGTTGATATGTTTGCACGCCGTATGCAGATTCAAGAGAACTTAACGCGTGAAATTGCCGATGCCGTTCAGGAAGTGACGCAGGCGAAGGGTGTTGCAGTGGTCATTGAAGCGCGTCATCTGTGCATGATGATGCGGGGTGTGGAGAAGCAAAACTCCAGCATGACATCATCGGTTATGCTGGGTGGTTTTCGCAGCAATCAGGCCACCCGACATGAATTTTTAATGCTCATTAACTAAGTTTTTTGGTGATTATTGGCTGGTCAGGCGCCCGGTAAACTTGGTCTAAAGGGGTGTTTCGTCTTAGCATGAGGGCGTTATTGAGCCTAAAAGGCCATCATTTTGGTCAGGAGTCAGTCATGGAAGCGCTTAAAGAAACACAGCTATATTGCCCCTTTGCTTATATAGATGGCAGCTGGGTGGCGGCAGATAGCGGCGAGCAAATCACCGTATTGAACCCGGCTACCGGTAAAGCAATCGGTGATATTCCCCGCATGGGAAAAGCGGAGACCGAAAGAGCGATTGACGCAGCAGATGCAGCATTGCCGGCATGGCGCGCCCTCACCGCTCAGGAGCGAGCGGATTTGTTATTAAAATGGCATGACCTGATGATGGAGCATCAGCAGGATCTTGCCATGTTGATGACCTACGAGCAGGGTAAACCGCTCAAAGAAGCTGCTGGCGAAATTGCCTATGCAGCCAGTTTCATCCGTTGGTTTGCCGAAGAAGCACGTCGGGTTTACGGCGAAACGATCCCCGCGGCCAAAGCTAACCAGCGTATTGTGGTGACCAAGCAGCCCGTGGGCGTGGTGGGGGCGATTACTCCCTGGAACTTCCCAGCGGCGATGATTACCCGCAAAGCCGGGGCGGCATTGGCGGCTGGCTGCACAATCGTGGTTAAGCCGGCAAGCCAAACGCCGTTTTCAGCCACTGCGTTAGCCCTGTTGGCCGAGCGCGCCGGTATTCCTCGCGGTGTGTTCAATGTAGTGCCCGGCAGTGCGAGCGACATTGCTGAAGCCATGACCCAATCGCCTAAAGTGCGCAAAATTACCTTCACCGGCTCTACCGAAGTGGGTCGTAAGCTAATGGCGCAGGCGGCTGAGCATGTGCAGAAAATTTCCCTTGAGCTGGGCGGCAATGCCCCGTTTATTGTGTTCGAAGACGCTGATTTAGATGCGGCGGTGGAAGGGGCAATGGCTGCTAAGTTTCGCAACGCTGGCCAAACCTGTGTCTGCACGAACCGCTTTTTAGTGCAGTCCAGCGTTATCAATGCCTTTTGCGAAAAGCTCGCGGTTGCTATGAACAGTGAGCTGCATGTCGGCGATGGCACCAAGCCAAATATTAATATCGGCCCGCTCATCGACGAAAATGGGGTCAAGAAAGTCAGTGAACATGTGCAGGATGCCATCGATCATGGCGCTGAATTACTGCTAGGCGGCCATCCGCATCCGTTGGGCGGTAATTTCTTTACGCCAACACTGATCAGCTTTGCCACTGATAAAATGAAAGTGGCCCATGAAGAAACCTTTGGCCCGCTTGCCGCTGTCTTCCCGTTTGATGATGAAGAAACCGCGATCGAAATGGCCAACGATACCCAGTACGGCTTAGCCTCTTACTTCTATTCGCGTGATCTTTCCCGTGTATGGCGCGTTGCCGAAGCGCTGGAGTATGGCATGGTGGGCATCAATACGGGCGCTATTTCCAATGCGGCGGCACCGTTTGGGGGTGTCAAAGCGTCGGGGTTGGGCCGTGAAGGCGGCCATCAGGGGTTAGAGGAGTACTTGGAAACCAAGTATCTCTGTATAGACCTAGGGTAAATGCCTTCCCAGCCTGTTTGAAAGGCAGCAGTAACATAAAGCCGAAAGCCCCGTCAGCATGCTGATGGGGCTTTTTGGTGTGAGGGCCATTCACTCCCTCATACAGTTGCTTCTCTTAGTGGCGGAAGTGGCGCATACCGGTAAAGACCATGGCAATGCCGGCTTCGTTGGCAGCGTCGATCACTTCCTGATCGCGCATGGAGCCACCCGGTTGAATTACGGCGGTAATGCCTGCGGCGGCGGCAGCGTCGATGCCATCGCGGAACGGGAAGAAGGCGTCAGACGCCATCACTGCCCCGGGCACCGAAAGGCCTTCGTCTGCGGCTTTAATACCGGCAATTTTAGCCGAATAAACGCGGCTCATTTGGCCTGCGCCAACGCCCACGGTCTGGCCCTCTTTGGCATACACAATGGCATTAGATTTAACGAATTTGGCCACTCGCCAAGCAAAGGCTAAATCACGTAGCTCTTGTTCACTGGGCGCACGCTGGCTGACAACGGTCAAGTCGTCGCGGTTGACCATGCCGTCGTCCCGCTCTTGTACCAGCAAGCCGCCATTGACGCGTTTAAAGTCCAGGGCGGGCTGCTGCTCGCCGGGCCAGTGAGCGCTGACGTCCAGCAAGCGTACGTTTTGCTTATTCGCCACGATCGCAGCGGCTTCATCGCTGACCCCGGGGGCAATGATCACCTCGACAAACTGGCGGTCGATAATCGCCTGAGCAGTTTCGGCGTCCAAGGGGGTATTGAAAGCTATAATGCCGCCAAACGCGCTGGTAGGGTCGGTGGCAAAGGCTTTGTCGTAAGCGGCTAAGGCGCTATCGCCAATGGCGACACCGCAAGGGTTAGCATGCTTAACAATAACGCAAACCGTCTCGGTAAAGGCTTTTACGCACTCAAAGGCAGCGTCGGTATCGGCCACGTTGTTATACGAGAGCGGTTTGCCCTGAAGCATTTTAGCGGTAGCAACGCTAGGCTCGGTTGCCTGTGGGTCAACGTAAAAAGCTGCCTGCTGATGAGGGTTTTCGCCGTAACGCATGTCCTGCTTTTTATCGAGCTGCAGGTTAAAGGTGCGCGGGAAGGCCGTATCGGCCGTATTGACTTGGCGACCCAGGTAGTCGGCAATTGCGCCATCGTACCCGGCGGTGTGTTCGAACGCTTTAACTGCTAAATCAAAGCGTGTGGCACTGCTTACTTGGCCGTCTTGGGCGGACAGCTCGCCCAGCACTCGCGCGTAGTCACTGCTATTGACCACGATAGTCGTGTAGGCATGATTTTTGGCGCAGGCGCGCACCATGGTAGGGCCGCCGATATCGATATTCTCGATAGCATCTTCAAGCGTGCAATCGGGCTTGGCGACGGTGGCGGCGAAGGGGTAGAGATTGACCACTACCATGTCGATCGGCGTAATGTCGTTTTCCGCCATGACTGCATCATCCTGGCCGCGCCGTGCCAAAATACCACCATGAATTTTCGGGTGAAGCGTTTTCACCCGGCCATCCATAATTTCTGGAAAGCCGGTGTGCTCAGATACCTCTTTTACGGCAATGGCATTTTCTTGCAGCAGGCGGAATGTGCCCCCCGTCGAAAGAAGCTCAACACCATGCTCAGTCAGGCTGCGGGCGAATTCCACAATACCGGTTTTATCGGAAACGCTAAGAAGGGCGCGGCGGACGGGCGTTGCGCTGCTGTTATTCAAAGAGGGATTATCAGCCATGAGAGGGGTATCAGCCATTAGAGTGCTCGTGTGCAGAGTCGAAAATTAAAAAACAACAACGCCCCAGCGTTATGGGGCGTCAACTTCGATAAGTCCGTATTGCTTGAGTTTTTTGCGCAGCGTCCCGCGGTTCAACCCAAGCACATCAGCGGCACGGGTCTGGTTGCCATCGGTGTGCTCCAAGACACAGGCCAGTAACGGCGCCTCGACTTCGGCCATCACCATGGCGTAAAGGTCGCTGGCCTGACTGCCATCCAAATGTTCAAAGTAGCGGCGCATGGCCGTTTCAACCGCTTCACGTAGTGGCTGCGGCGGTGTATTGGCAGTTGGATCTGCTAGCGTGCCCGCTAAATGGGAGATGCTATCGCTGGAGCCTATATCACTGGCATAGCTATCGCTTGAATAAGTATCGCTAGAGAGAAGATCGCGTTCGGTCATGCAGCATGGCTTCCTTTGGCTAGCAAACGTATGGCGGCGCCAGAGGCCATCACGTTATTGATCCAATCAAATTGCGTTTCAGGTGACGCTAACGCATTGAACTGCTGCTTAAGCGTGCGCTGCTGAGGCGGCGTAAAGCGTGTGTCATCGCTCAGGTACCAGCCGACATGTTTGCGCGCAATACGGACCCCCATGGTCGTGCCATAAAACGCATGTAACGCCTCGACATGCTCATGAAGCACTTGGTGCCGCTCCATAAGGCTGGGCAATGGCATGCGCTCTCCATGCTCAAGATAGTGGTTAATCTGTTGAAAAATCCACGGGTTGCCTTGCGCACCACGGCCTACCATGACGGCATCAGCGCCGGTATAAGCGAGTACCTCGGCGGCTTTTTCTGGGCTTGTTATGTCGCCGTTTGCGATCACCGGTATCGAGAGGTGAGATTTTATCTCAGCAATCGTGTCGTACTCTGCCTGTCCAGTATAGCGCTGCTGGCGGTGACGGCCATGTACTGCGAGTGCTTGAATGCCTGCAGACTCAGCAAGTCTAGCAACGCGTAGCGCATTATTGGACTCGGCACACCAGCCAGTGCGGATTTTTAGCGTGACCGGAATGTCGACGGCGGCCACCACTGCATCGAGAATCTCGGCAACCAAGCGCTCATCGCGAAGTAACGCCGACCCGGCGGCTTTGTTACAAACTTTTTTAGCCGGGCAGCCCATATTGATATCAATAATCTGTGCGCCTAGCTCGGCATTCAAGCGTGCCGCCTGGGCGAGCATTTCGGAATCGCCCCCGGCAATTTGCACCACACGTGGGTCGGGCTCACCGCGATGATCCATACGTAGCTGCGATTTGCGCGTGTGCCATAGGCTCGGGTCTGCCGTGACCATTTCACCCACTACCCAGCCAGCACCCAGCCGCCGGCATAGCTGGCGAAAAGGCCGATCGGTGACGCCGGCCATAGGCGCGAGAATCACCCGGTTGGGTAATGCATACGTGCCAATGGTGGCAGGCGCATGGGAGACTAGTGCATTGGCTACAGTCATGGCATTAGGCTTTATGTGTGCTGGGCTGGCGGCGAGTAGGCGTTTCAGTTTCAAGGAGGAGCATGATACGCCTACTCGGTGGTAGGGTGAAGGCCGATTGCCGCTTTAACGCGGACGTAAGCCACTTAACCGCACCCATCCTTCCCGTGTTACCGGCTCATCCATAGCGATTCCTTGTGCCGCATAAGCGTCGTAAACATCCTCGGCTTGATTGGCCAAGATGCCCGATAGTGCAAGACGGCCGCCAGGGGCCACGTGGCCGGCAATCATGGGCGCCAGCTCGATGAGCGGGCCTGCGAGGATATTCGCAGTCACAATGGGGTAGTTGCCACCATCTCTTAACTGCTCAGGGTAGTAGAGCGTTAGCTCGGACGCTTCAATCCCGTTGCGCTCTGCGTTGTCGCGGCTAGCCTGCAGTGCCTGTGGATCAATGTCCGTGGCATCCGCATGAACGGCCCCCAGCTTGAGCGACGCAATGGCGAGAATGCCCGACCCGCAACCTATGTCTAAAACGGTCTGTTGCGCCAAGTGGCCAGCGACCGCCAGTTCATCCAACCACTCCAGGCACAGCGCCGTGGTGGGATGCGTACCTGTGCCAAAGGCCAGGCCGGGGTCGAGTATCAAGTTAACGGCGTCAGCCTCGGGTGGTTCATGCCAGCTAGGCACGATCCATAGACGCTGGCCCATACGCAGTGGTGTGAAGTCGTCCATCCACTCGCGCTCCCAATCACGGTCAGCCAGCAGCTCATATTCGATGGTGGGACAGGATTCGCCGGGCATCTGCTCGGACCATGCCGACTCAATGCGCGCCAGCATACTTTCAATACCCTCAAGGTCGTCGTAAAGGCCCGTCAGAATGGTGTCTTCCCAAAGAGGTGTGGTGCCTCGTTCGGGCTCAAACACCGGGTCGTCATGGGCATCCTGAAGGCCAATGGCTGTTGCGCCTTCATCAAGCAGCAGCTCTTCGAGCAGCTCAGCTTGTTCGGGGGCAACATGGGCTTTGAGTTGAAGCCAGGGCATTGAGAGTCTCCGCAAGGCGAATTAAAACGGCAGCGGGGTGGACATAGCCACCCCGCTGAGCTTTATCTGCCGCACCGTCAAGGAAGGTGCGCTGTAAAGAATGGTGCGCTGGAAAGGGTGAGACGCAGTACTAGCTGCTGAGCTTCTTTTCCAGATAATGAATGTTCACACCGCCTTGACGGAAGTAGCTGTCGCGAACCAAATCTTTTTGCAGATCGATATTGGTTTTAATGCCTTCCACCAGCAGCTCATCCAAGGCGTTGCGCATCCGTGTCAGAGCTATTTCACGGTCTGCGCCCCAAGTGATTAGCTTACCAATCAATGAATCATAGTGCGGCGGCACGGTGTAGCCGGTATACAGATGGGAGTCCATACGAACGCCCAAACCACCCGGTGCGTGAAATAGCGTTACCTTGCCAGGAGATGGCATAAAGGTGCGCGAGTCTTCGGCGTTAATGCGGCACTCAAAGGCATGGCCATTGAGCTTTATATCTTCTTGGCGAATCGACAACGGCAAACCCGAAGCAATGCGCAGCTGCTCCTTGACGATATCCACGCCGGTGACCATTTCGGTGACCGGGTGCTCGACCTGAACGCGAGTATTCATTTCAATGAAGAAGTATTCGCCGTCTTCGTACAAGAACTCAAAGGTGCCTGCGCCCCTGTAGTTAATCTTAATGCAGGCTTGGCGGCATGCTTCAAGCACCTGGGCGCGGGCTTCTGGGTCAAGGCCTGGCGCCGGGGCTTCTTCAAGCACTTTCTGGTGACGACGCTGCAGCGAGCAATCGCGGTCATAAAGATGGATCGCGTTACCCTGGCCATCGGCCAGTACTTGAACTTCCACGTGGCGCGGCTTTTCTAGGAATTTTTCCATGTAGACCGTGCCGTCACCAAAGGCGGCGTGTGCTTCGGTGCGGGTAACTGTAATCGCCGAAAGCAGATGACCTTCCGTGTGCACCACGCGCATGCCGCGACCACCGCCGCCAGACGCTGCCTTAATGATGACTGGGTAGCCAATGCGATGTGCCGTGGCTAAATTCGTCGCATCATCATCGCCTAGGGGGCCGTCTGAGCCTGGCACCGTGGGAACGCCGGCTTCCTTCATCGACTGAATCGCACTGACTTTATCGCCCATCAGGCGAATCGTTTCAGCGCGAGGGCCAATAAAGGTAAAGCCAGAGCGTTCAACCTGTTCGGCAAAGTTGGCGTTTTCAGACAAAAAGCCGTAACCAGGGTGAATAGCGGTAGAGTCAGTGACTTCCGCGGCGCTAATAAGGGCCGGAATGTTCAAGTAAGACTGCGCTGACGATGCCGGTCCAATGCAAACGGCTTCATCTGCCAAGCGAACATGCATCAGTTCACGATCAGCTTTGGAGTGTACCGCTACGGTTTTAATGCCCAGTTCTTTACAGGCCCGTAAGATACGGAGGGCAATCTCGCCGCGGTTGGCGATAAGTACCTTGTCCAGCATGGGAGAGTCCACCCGTGTTGAAAATGAAAGATTAAGCGATGACGATCATTGGCTGATCGAATTCCACTGGCTCGCCATCTTCCACCAGGATGGCTTCCACTACACCGTCACGGTCAGCTTCAATCTGGTTCATCATTTTCATGGCTTCAATGATGCATACGGTGTCGCCCTGCTTGACGCTGTCACCGATTTCAACAAAGGACTTGGCACCCGGCGCGGGGCTTCGATAGAAGGTTCCTACCATGGGTGAATTGACGGCTTCACCACGGTAGCTTTTGCCCTGTGGCTCAGCTTCGGCGGCGGGTGCTGATGCCGGAGCAGGCGCTGCTGCATAGCCAGGCTGCTGCTGTGCGTACTGCGGCATGGGCTGGGGCTGCCACGAAGCGCCATTAGGATGGCGGCTGATACGAACAGACTCTTCGCCTTCCTGAATTTCGATCTCACTAATGTTGGATTCTTCGAGTAGCTCAATCAGTTTCTTAACTTTGCGGATATCCATGGCATGGCCCCATCAATGTCATAAATGAAAATTATGAAAAAAGTCACACGGCAGACATGGCCAAAAGGGCGGGTTGCCGTGTAGCGCTGCGCTTTAAAAAGCGCAGTAAACCAAATTTCAAAATGAAGAGAACGCTGCATGTTAGCGAACGTTACCCTGTTCTCGCCCCTAAAAGAGGATATTTTTAACTAATATGGAAGCGGAGTTTGCCGAAAAAGTGCCACGATGTCCAGCGACCACCAGCGCAATTCCCCACGCTGGCGCAGCGCGGGGAAATTAAACAACTGTTTGACGATGTTGGCGTTAGAAGGTGGCTAAAGCGCTTTAAAGCGAGAAGGGGTGATGGTTCGCGGTTAGCGATTGGCAAGCCATTGTCCGACGGATGCAAGGTGCTCATTTAGCTGATTAGCCGTCACTTCACCCTGTATACGCGCCTCGCGAATCTCTTCTCTCTGGTAGAAAAATAGCAAGCTGGGTGGGCCAAAGAGGTTGAATTTTTCAAGCAATTGGCGGCTTTGCGGGTCGGTATGCGTCACATCGGCAGCAATCAGTGTGTAATCACGCAACGCTGCCGCCACGCTTGGATCGGGATACACATCGCGCTCCAGTAACTTGCATGAAATACACCAGTCGGCAGTAAAGTGAACAAAGACGGGCTGATTATTGCTATCGGCGTCGGCAATTGCCTGTTCAAGGGCGGTGAGATTATCCAGCTCGATGAAGTTCAGCGCCTCCGCCCCCCCAGCTTCCGAAACGCCGGGAGTGGCTGCCAAGGGGCGAAGTGGATTACTACTCCCTTGAGCGGCACCAATCACTAGCGCCACACCCCAAGCTAGCAGCATCAGTCCAAGCGTTTGACGGGCTCGGGGCCAGCCTTGGGGCTGGTTAACACTCAATGCACCCAGCGTGAGTGCCGTGCCGATAGCTAAGCCCGCCCACAGCAAGAGGGCTACCGGGGCAGCGACCAAGCGTTCGATCATCCAAATCGCCACCCCTAATAGCAGTAGGCCGAAGGCAACTTTAACGCCGTTCAACCAGGCGCCTGAGCGAGGTAGCAACGTCGCGCCGAAGGTGCCCACTAAGAGCAACGGAACACCCATGCCAAGGCCTAGCGCCAACAGCACAGCGCCGCCGATAACGGCATCCCCCGTCGAGGAGATAAACACCAGCGCGCCCGCTAGCGGCGCCGTCACGCAGGGTGACACCACCAGTACCGAGAGGGCGCCTGCCAGAGCTAGGCCCGCCGGACCACTGCGCTGGGCGCGAGCCTGCCAGGCATCAATGCGGTTCGCTAAGCGGGGTGACAGGTTAAGCGTAAAGGCTCCGAACATCGCCAGGGCAAAAAGTGTGAAAAGCACAGCAAAGGCGATCAAAACGGGGGCGGACTGTAAGCGCGCCTGAAGGTTAAGCCCGGCGCCAAATAATCCCATCAACACTCCGACCAAGGCGTAGGTCAGCGCCATACCGAGTACATAGCTGAGCGAAAGTGCAAAAGCGCGGGGCCGTGTCGGGTTCTGGCCCACGATGATCGAGGAGAGAATCGGTATCATCGGTAGCACGCAAGGGGTAAATGTCAGCCCTAAGCCAGCGAGAAAAAATAGCGTAAGTGCCAGCGGTAGGCTAGCGTCGCTGACCAATGCGCTGAAACGGCTGTCTTCGCTTTGAGGGGCAGAAATAGCCACTTGCGTCAGGCTATCCATTTCTTCGTTGCTGGTGCTGGTGTCGGCTTCCCAGTTGGCAAATTGACTGGGTGGCTGTGTCTCGCTGGCCTCTAGGCCAGTTTGCTCGGGTGGGTAGCAAAGCCCCGCATCGGCACAGCCCTGAAAGGTGAGCGTGATGTTGAGCGGCCCTGAATAGGGGGCTTTCAGCGGTACTTCAAACACCAATTGATCGCGGAAGATGTAAACATCGCCCATAAACTCATCATTGGTGAAAGTGCCTTGGGGAATCGTTGGTTCACCAAGCTTGATACTTTCTGTTTGGCTGGCAACGGCAAACTGATGCCGATAGAGGTAGTACTCATCGGTAATATCAATGCCGATGAAAAGTGTTTCGCCATCGTGCCAGGCAGTGGGTTGGAAGGCCTCCGTGACGGGTAAGAATTCATCCTGATCGCTTGAGGAGGAAAACCATTGGGCATGTGCGCTTAGCGGTAGCCAGCCAAGAGAAAAAATGAGTAAAAGTAATAGGCACAGGCGTTTAAGAGATAACACGGCGCGTCCTTAATCGATGGCATCGCAAGCAAAGCTAAATAGCATACCGCAACCTTGAACCCGACGCGTAGATGCTGCGGTGACATGCCGCGGAGATTAATAGAGGGTTAATCCCGATAACAAAAAAGCCGCCCGAAGGCGGCCTCATTACAGCGAAGGGGAAAGTACCCCCTAAATGCAATTGTTACGCTTTCTGATAAGCGCTAACCGATTTTTCAATAGCTTTGCGCGCGGCGTCAGCGCCTTCCCAGGACTCAACTTTCACCCATTTGCCTTTTTCGAGATCCTTGTAGTTCTCGAAGAAGTGCGCGATTTGTTGGCGCAGTAGCTCAGGCAGGTCGGTCACTTCGTGGACATCGTCATAAAGGGCGCTGAGCTTGGCGTGAGGCACGCAGATCAACTTGGCATCTTCACCGGCTTCGTCGGTCATGTTCAAAATGCCGACCGGACGTGCACGAATAATGCTGCCAGGTTGAACCGGGTGCGGGGTAACGACCAAAGCATCCAGCGCATCGCCATCATCGGCCAGGGTGTGCGGGATAAAGCCGTAGTTAGCGGGGTAAAACATGGGGGTGGCCATGAAACGGTCAACGAGTAGGGCGCCCATGTCCTTATCAATTTCATATTTGATCGGATCGTGGTTGGCTGGAATTTCGATCACCACGTAAACGTCGTTGGGGAGATCCTTTCCAGCAGGGATATTGTCGAAGTTCATCGTTGATTCCTTGGTAGTGCTGTGGCTGAGCAGTCGTTACAAGTCGTTTATGGCGGAGAATTATACGAAGATGACTGCGCGATTACCAATGCGACATAGGTGGGTCGGTAGGGTGTAGCCGTTGGCCTTAAAGGAAAGAGGCGTAAAATGCAGTGAATATGAAAGCGCGCTAATACGATAGAGACGTTTGTTGAGCATCGTTTCTGCTTCGCTGCGTGTATCATAAGCGATGTTGATTGACAGTGATGTCCCTTGATCAAGTCGGCAGCCTAGGAGGATGACTTGTCGCACGCCCAGTTGCTCATCAGTTATGGTCAAGCGTTTGTCGCGCCCGATCGGCGCCTGCATCGCAGCTCTATGTCGGTTCGTTTCCCTGAGGCGCCGTTGCTGCGTGCGAAGGGCGGCTGTGCGGTAATCAGCGATTCCATTTCACGAAATACAATGGCGAAGCAAGCCGGTGACTTAAGCGTACGTGGATTTCTCGCCGATTATTTCTCTACGCCTGATCACTGGGATGTCAAAACCTCGGCGACGAGAGTGTTACGCGCACTTAATAGCTGGTGCTATAGCCAAAGCCAGCATGTCAAAGAAGGCAGTTTTGTCTCTTCCATGTCGGCCATGGTGTTCAAGGGGCGCGAAGCGCACCTGTTTCATATGGGCGATACGCTGGTGTTTCGGTTACGGGGTGCCGAGTTCGAGCAGCTAAGCCGCGACCATGTAACCGATTTAGGCGGCTATCGTTACCCTTCACGGGCGTTGGGTATGGATGGCAGCGTGGATATCGATTACACCCATATCGCGCTCAAACAGGGGGATCTATTCCTGTTCACCACCCAAGGAGTGCGCGGCACACTGTTGCCCTCTGACTATGTGCGTTTGATTCGCCAGGACGCAAGTGACCTGGACGCCGCCTGCGAACGGTTGGCCGATGAGGCGAAGCAGCGTGCCCAGGATCGCGGTTATGGGGGCGATCAGTTCTGCTTTCAGTTGGTTCGTATCGACGAATTACCCGATGAGATCACTGAACATCCAGGCCAGCTTTATGGTGACTTACCGATACCTCCCGAATTGGCGCCGGGTGAACGGTTAGATGGCCTTGAAGTGCTCGCCGTCCTCTCACGAACGGCGCAGTCCCGGGTGTATCGCGTGCGTGATGTGCATAGCGAGCGGGAAATGGTCATGAAAGCGCCGAGCCCTGAGCTGTCATTGCGAAATGCTTATCTTGAGCATTTTCTGCTTCAGCAATGGGTGGTGGAGCGTGTTAATTCACCCTTTGTGGTGAAAGTGATGGAGCCATCGCGCCCACGCCGGTATCTCTATTACTTGATGCAGCATGTCGAAGGCGAGACGCTACGAGAGTGGGCGGAGCGCCACCCTCAGGCGAGCCTGACACAGCGCTTGGATATTGCGAACCAGTTGGGTAAGGCGGTGCAGGCGCTGCATCATCGGGAAATCATCCATCAGCAGATCAATCCCGATAACATCTTGATCGACCCACACGGCAAGCTGGTGCTTACCGATTTTAGTGCCTGCCATATGCGCGATGGGGAAGGACACCGTCATTCGGGTGAGTTACTGCGCCAGATCGGTTTCAATGAGCACACGGCGCCTGAGTACGCTCTGGCCGATAGCATTGGCCGGCGTAGCGATCAATATTCGCTGGCCTCCACGACCTACTGGTTATTGACGGGCGCGTTACCTTACACGTTGACGCCCAACCGGCTGCGCAGTCATACCGACCTGGAAGAATTAACCTACCGCAGCGCGCGTACCACCAATCCTGAAATATCCCATGAATTAGACGATGCCTTGCGACGCGCCCTAGACCCGCAGCGGGCACTCCGTTTTAGACGCATGTCTGAATTCCTGCACGCGCTTAGGGTGCCGTTGGGGCGTTTACCCAGCCGAGATGAAAGTCGCCCGGAGCCCCGGCGGTTTTGGCAAGGGGTGGCAGGTATTCTGTTGTTGCTGCTAGTGCTTTCCTGGTTACTTCGCTAAACCCAAGCGGTGAAGTACACATAAAACAGGGCGATGAATTACTTCATTGCCCTGTTTTTCATTGCCGTTAGGTATATTGCTGAGCTAGCTAATTACAGCGTAAAAACTGGCAGCTTGCGCTCTGCTTTGGCGAGCTTCAGCTTGGCTACTTTAGGTAGGCCGTTCTCGAACGGAGGGAAGTCCTCGCCCTGAATAAGTGGTGAGAGATAGTCCCGGCAGGCCTGGGTAATCGCGAAGCCGTTGTCGCTGATAAAGTCGCGGGGCATGAACTTCTCTTGGTTGGCTACCTGAGAGAGCGGCGCGGAAATAACATCCCACTGGTAGGGCGACTGAGAAATACGACGAATGGCTGGCATCATGGCGTTTTTGCCCGCCAATGCCAGCGTCACGGCTTCACGGCCTACGGCGTAAGCTTGCTCAACGTCAGTTTTGGAGGCTAGGTGGCGCGCCGCGCGCTGCAGATAGTCAGCCACGGCCCAGTGGTATTTGTAACCCAAATCCTGCTTGACCATGCCCGCAAGTGTCGGTGCCACACCGCCTAGCTGGCGATGACCAAAGGCATCGGTATTGCCCGCATCAGCCAAGAATGTGCCGTCTTCGTAACGCGCGCCTTCGGATACGACGATGACGCAGTAGCCAAACTGTTTAACGCTCTCTTCAACCCGCGCCATGGCCGCTTTACGGTTAAACGGGATTTCCGGGAAGATAATCATGTGTGGCGGTTCGCCTTCGGCTTCGCCCGCTAAACCGCCAGCAGCGGCAATCCAGCCCGCGTGGCGACCCATGACTTCCAATACGAATACCTTGGTGGATGTAGCACACATAGACGCGATATCTAACGACGCTTCCAGCGTAGACGTGGCGATGTACTTGGCAACACTGCCAAAGCCCGGGCTGTTGTCGGTAATGGGCAGGTCGTTATCCACGGTTTTGGGTACATGGATCGCGGTTAACGGATAACCCAGTTTCTCGGAAAGCTGAGAGACTTTTAAACAGGTATCAGCGCTGTCGCCGCCACCGTTGTAGAAAAAGTAACGAATATCGTGGGCTTTAAAAACTTCGATCAAGCGCTCGTACTGGGCGCGGTGAGTATCGATGTCTTTCAATTTGTAGCGGCAGGAGCCGAAAGCACCGCCTGGCGTATGGCGCAGCGCAGCAATGGCGTCGTCACTCTCTTGGGTAACGTCGATCAGATCTTCCGTCAATGCGCCGATAATGCCGTTATGACCGGCATACACCTTACCAATTTGATCGGGTGCTTGGCGGCAGGCTTCGATAACGCCGCAGGCGCTGGCGTTGATCACGGCGGTGACGCCACCGGATTGGGCGTAAAAGGCATTATGCTGGGCCATGGAAACGTCTCATCTCCTGAATAAAGATAGGTAGTCATCAATACTGTTCAGCACCGTCCAATACGCGCTACTTGGTATGGTCGGTGCTAAACACATTGCGGTAATGGGCCAAAGTCTAGCGTAAAGCCCTGTGCTGTGCATTAGCGCTGCATCAGGGCCTCTACTGAAGGCGATAGATCGTTAATCGCCACCATCCAGCTCTTGTTCGCGCTGGGCAAGCTCCCAGCCGCCAAGATCTTTATAGCGGTTAACCATGGCGCAAAATAACTCTGCGGTGCGCTCGGTGTCGTAGCGGGCAGAGTGGGCAGCCTTATTATCGAATTCGATGCCGGCAGCTCGACAAGCCCTGGCAAGTACGGTTTGGCCATAGATCAAGCCAGCAAGCGTAGCGGTGTCAAAACTAGAAAAGGGGTGAAAGGGGTTGCGCTTAATGCCGCAGCGATTAACCGCGGCGTTGAGAAAGCCTTGATCGAACGCGGCATTGTGGCCGACTAAAATGGCGCGGGTGCAGTCGTGCGCTTTAATCGATTTGCGTATCGGTCGAAAAATTTCACTAAGGGCGTCCGCTTCGCTAAGCGCGACCTGGCTGCGTAACGGGTCATCCAGATTAATACCGGTAAAATCGAGCGCCGACTGCTCAACGTTCGCTCCGTCGAAGGGATGAATATGGTAAGCATAGGTGGCATCTGGAAGCAGATTGCCTTCCGGGTCCATGGTCAGCGTGACGGCAGCAATCTCAAGTACGGCATCACCTAGGGCATTAAATCCCCCGGTTTCTAAATCAACGACCACCGGCAGATAACTGCGAAAACGTTGGGCCATTAATTCGCGGGCAATTGCCTCGCTCATGCAGCTCTCCTTGGTTTAAAGCGAGTATCGGTCACCAACAGCGGCAAGCCACCGCTTTTGAATGGAGTGATTCTAGCAGCTTTAGCCCCCTGGCGTCGTTGACGGTATTCGCTGGGCATTGAGAACGCTATACTCAACGTCTGTCTCAAAAGTCTCATCCCGAGAGCTATCGTGAAAGCGAAGCGCTAGCGGCGAAAATGGCTTTTACTAGTCCCTTTCTTATGGTCAACGAGGAGCAAAGAATGTCCGATGTCAAAAAGGTTGTGCTGGCATATTCAGGCGGCCTGGACACATCCGTCATCGTTAAGTGGTTGCAAGAAACCTACAACTGCGAGGTAGTGACTTTTACTGCCGACATCGGTCAGGGTGAAGAGGTCGAACCAGCGCGTACTAAGGCGCAAGCCCTTGGTGTGAAAGAGATTTATATCGAAGACCTGCGCGAAGAGTTCGTACGTGATTACGTTTACCCCATGTTCCGCGCCAACACTATCTATGAAGGCGAGTACCTGCTGGGCACCTCGATTGCGCGCCCGTTGATCGCCAAGCGGTTGATCGAAATTGCCAACGAAACCGGCGCCGACGCTATCTCTCACGGTGCGACGGGTAAAGGTAATGACCAAGTGCGTTTTGAGCTTGGCGGCTATGCACTCAAGCCTGGCGTAAAAGTAATCGCCCCTTGGCGCGAGTGGGATTTAACGTCCCGCGAAAAGCTGATGGCTTACTGCGAAGAGCATAAAATCCCGGTCGATTTTTCCAATAAAAAGAAAAAATCGCCGTACTCCATGGATGCCAACCTGCTACACATCTCTTATGAAGGCGGCATTCTGGAAGATCCCTGGGCCGAAGCAGAAGACGATATGTGGCGCTGGAGCGTCTCGCCAGAAGCCGCGCCGGACCAGCCAACTTACGTTGAACTGACGTTTGACAAAGGCGATATCGTCGCTATCGACGGCGAAGCGTTGAAAGCCCATGAAGTGTTGGAAAAACTCAACAAACTGGGTGGCGACAACGGCATTGGTCGTTTGGATATCGTTGAGAACCGCTACGTGGGCATGAAATCTCGCGGCTGTTACGAAACGCCAGGGGGCACCATCATGCTACGTGCCCACCGCGCGATTGAGTCGCTCACCTTAGACCGCGAAGAAGCCCACCTGAAAGATCAGCTGATGCCGAAATACGCGGAAGTGATCTACAACGGTTACTGGTGGAGCCCTGAGCGTCGCATGTTGCAAGCGGCCATAGACGAAACCCAAAAGAATGTAGCGGGTGTCGTGCGGATGAAACTCTACAAGGGCAACGCCACCGTGGTGGGCCGCAAGTCTGATGAGTCGTTGTTTGATGAATCAATCGCGACGTTCGAAGATGACGCGGGCGCTTATAACCAGAAAGATGCCGAAGGCTTTATCAAGCTGAATGCGCTGCGTTTGCGTATTGCAGCAGGTAAAGGGCGTAAGCAGAGCTAACGCTAAAAGCGCAACCTTGCTAGGGCGGCAGCGTACAGCTGCCGCCCGGCATGTTAAGGAGCCACTATGCTAAAAAAATTATTATCCGGACTCTTTGGTGGTGATCGCCAAGCCGCTGCAGGCGCTACCACCAAAGCAGCTGATGCGGTTGAGTACAAAGGCTATGAGATTGTGTCTCAGCCAGATGATCAAAGCGGCCAATACCGTGTCAGCGGCTGGATTCGCAAGCAGGATGACGCCGGTGAAATCCTTGAACACCGCTTTGAGCGATCCGACATGCTGCCCGCCCGTGAAGCTTGCGATACCATGATGGTGACCAAAGCACAGCGCTATATCGATGAAGTGGGTGAGGGCATGTTTGCCCCCGATCCTCGTCGCGCTGGCGATCATGCCGAGTAAGGTTCATGCTCATCTTTAGCGAAGGAGAGGTGTATGCGTGTTATGCACCAAGCCTCACCCTGGCGCGCTCTATTTGATCAGCAAGGCCAGCTAACGACCTTGGCGCTTGATGCGCCGCTTCAGCCGCTTTTTGAGCAACGCCCTTCACCATCGGCTTCCCTCTCCGACGCCAATGCATGGCAACTCTCCCTCGTTGAAACCTTGGCGCATTACGATCTGCCCGCTTGGCGCATTAGCCAAGTGATCAGTGATCATAATGCATGGTTGTACCGGTGCGCTATTGCCCAATCGCTTGAAGAGATGCAGGCACAGGGGTGGGGGACACCTCCCGTCGATTACTGCGTGTTGCTATTGGGTTCGGCGGCCCGTTTTGAAAGCCTGCTGGGCCCTGATCAAGATAATGCGCTCATTATCGATGACTACCCTGACCATCGCCATGTGGAGATAGACGGCTACTTCCAGGCGTTAGGCGAGCGATTTACCCATCGGTTGGATGAGGCCGGCATGCTGCTATGCCGTGGCCATGTGATGGCGCGCTGGCCAATGTGGCGCAAACGGATAAGCGAGTGGTGCGCGCAGCTCGAAATTTGGAGCGCAGACCGCCGAGTAAAACGCGTTCAGCAGACCAATATCCTGCTTGATTTCTATCCGGTGGCCGGTAGCTCATCGCTTGCGATGCGGCTAGGCGAGAGCATTGCTTCGATACTCCCCAATGCACCGCTTTTTATGAACGAAATGGTGGCACTACTGGATGAATTGCCGGTAGCGCTTAATCGCTTGGGGCAGCTCGCCTCCAGCCCACACCTGGATGCGCCGCATGAGCATGCCATTAACCTAAAGCGTCAGGGCTTGCTGCCGTTGATCAGTGCTGCACGTTTACAATGCCTACAGCATGGACTGGGCGATATAGCGACACGGGAGCGATTGATGGCGCTAAGCCATTGCAAAGATGCGCTAACGCCGGCTGAGTCGGCACTGCTTATCGCCGCTTTCGAACGCCTTCAGCAGCGCCTATTGGATCAACAGCGCTATAACAAAGGCCGTGGTCAGGTTGCCGATGGGTGGATTGATCTACGTCGTCTACGTGAAGATCAGCGCCTGCTGTTAAAATTTGATCTTCAGCAGATCAGGGCGTTCGTTCAGCGTACCAAAAGCGCATCACGCTGATTGCCTTGCGGGCTGGGCAATCTATTCGCTTTCAAAGCGGAGGCGTGGCGGGCGTTGGCGCGGCGGGTAACTCCAGTGTGAGGCAGGCACCGCCTAACGTGCTGGCATCTTCCACCCAGAGCCGTCCTCCCAGATGCGCGATAATTCCCCTGCTAATCGGTAATCCTAAGCCACTGCCTCTTGGTCGACCGCGGGGGATATCGTCCTCCTGCTGGATTTGGTGAAATTTCTCAAACACTCGCTCTCGCTCTTCTGTACTAATGCCTGCCCCGTTATCTTCCACGCTTAAACGAAAATGGTGACGGTGGCGATACAGAGAAAGCCGTACTTTGGGCTGTTCACGATCGGCAAACTTACTCGCGTTATCAAGCAGGTTGATCACTACCTGCTCTAAACGGTCATGGTCGCCCACCACCATCGCGGGGTCAGCGGCTAAATCTACCTCAAGCGCAATACCGCGCTCTTGATGCAAATGCGCAATGGCATCGATGCTGTGGCGGGTGAGCGCGGCCAAATCGAGCGGTACTGGGTTAAGCGTTAAACGTCCGCTTTCAAGCCGCGCCAAGTCTAAAATCTCTTCGATTAGGCGTGAGAGCCGCTGGCTTTCGTGGACAATGACACCTAGAAAATGCTGGCGCTTCTCGTCTGGCAATTGACCGCTATCGCGTAAAATTTCAGCAAAGGCACGAATAGAAGTGAGCGGCGTTCGCAGTTCGTGGCTAACCATCGCGACAAACTCGTCCTTGAGGCGGTCCAGCTCGCGCAACCGCTCATTGGCACTGCGTAACTCTTCGCCGATTTGTACCAACTGCTGAGATTTCTGCTCTAAACGACGGTTGTACTCAAGGGTTTGAGAGGTGGTATCAAGAATGCTGAGAATCGACTCGATATCGAGCGCTTCGCCGCGTACCACCGAGTTGATCAATACCCGCGCTGAAGAGCTGCCCAGCGCGCCAGCCAATGCCTGCTCGGCACGCGTAATCAGCTCGGCGGGAGCGGGTTCGTCGGCCGCAAACGTGCTTTTAGCGTTACTATGGCTAAACACGCGGCGGGTGGTTTGCGCGCCCAGGTAGCGAACCAACAGCTCCCTGAGTGCCCCCTGGGTGGTTTGCCCACGCCAAAGTGACGTTGAGAGTGAGGTGGTTTGTAGATTGGGGTGCAGCGCTTCGGTAAACAGCGCCGCTTGGGTCTGCTCAAGGGGCGTTGGGCGGGTGAAAAGTGAAACGCCTACCAAGAGGCCGACGTTAGCTAGCATGCTCCACAGCAGCGAATGGGTATAGATATCCCACTCTTCGAGACCAAATAGCGCATAGGGCTTCAGCCAGCCAATGCCCAGCGGACCTTGCGTCAGTAGCGAGGCGTCTAACCAGCCGGACTGGGCAAAACCGGGTAGCAGTAGCGTATAACACCACACCAAAAAGCCCGCGATTAAGCCGGTAGTAGCGCCCTGGCGAGTGGCGCCACGCCAGTAAAGACCAATTAACAAGGCGGGAGCGAACTGCGCCGCCCCGGCGAAAGAGACCAGCCCAATAGTGACCAGGCTATAAGAGTCGCCAATCAGCGCATGGTAGAGGTAACCGAGCAGCAGGATAAGCAAGATAGCGACGCGACGGATCCCCAGCAGCCACCCGGCAAGCTCGCCTTTGGTACTCAGGTGCAGCCGCCGAGAGCGCAGCAATAGTGGCATCACCAGTTGGTTACTCACCATGGTGGAGAGCGCGATTGTCTCGACGATCACCATTCCCGTTGCTGCCGATAGTCCGCCAATAAAAACCAGCAGCGGCAGCCCTTCAAGCCCAGCCGACAGAGGCAGCGTTAGCACGAAGCTGTCGGGGTCGCCTGCGCTTGCCCCAAGCAACAGTCCGGCCAGCGCTATAGGTATAACGAACAAGTTGATCAGCAGCATATAGAGAGGGAACAGCCAACTGGCTCTGGCTAGGTGCTGCTCATCGACGTTTTCCACCACCAATACCTGGAATTGCCGGGGCAGCGTTAGAAAGGCCAGGAAGGCGAGAAGCAGCATGCCGACCCAGCCGGTCACTCCACCCGGAACGCTATCGAGTCGCATGCTATCTGCTAGTGCTGGCGTTGCGGCGACTTGGGCAAACAGCGCCCCCGGCCCCTCAAACATGACGAACACCACAAACAGGCCGACGGCCATGAAAGCAACCAGCTTGACCAGGGACTCCAAGGCAATGGCAGCCACCATGCCTTCGTGGCGTTCACTAGCATCTAAATGGCGCGTACCAAAGAGAATGATAAACACCGCCAGCACCATAGCGACCCAGAGCGACTTATCCATCCAAAAATGCTCATCCACTAGCGTAGTGTCGGCCGCGTTGGGGTAGTTGATGAGTACCGCGTGGCTCACGGTAATGGCCTTTAGCTGCAGCGCAATGTAAGGGGTAATGCTGATCAGCGCCATTAAGGCCACCAGGGCGCCTAAGCCGGTGCTTTTACCGTAGCGGGCACTGATAAAGTCGGCAATCGAGGTGATTCGCTGGCGGGCGGCGATGCGTACCATCTTGCGCACCACAAACGGCGCTAGCAGCATCGCCAGGGTGGGGCCCAGGTAAATAAGTAAAAAGCTTGGCCCATACTCGGCGGCACGCCCCACGCTGCCGTAAAAGGTCCAGGCGGTGCAGTAAACGGCAATGGAAAGAGCATAAACCGTGGGCGAACCAATCAATGATCGGCCTTGTTCGGCGCGTCGATCACCCCAGGCGGCGACCACAAACAGCAGCGCTAAATAACCAAAGGCAGTGCCCAGAATCACCGCTTCAGTGCGCATGGTTAAGGTCCCGCACGGTGTTCCATTAACCAGGCGGTTAACGCGATCACAGCTGCCCACGCACAAAATAGATAAAGCGGTAGCCAGCCAACGTTAAAGGCAGGGAGTCGATCGACCACGATAATCAGGGGCGGGCAGAACAGCAGCAGGGCAACGGCTACCAACGCCAATAAGCGTTCGGTTTGTCGCGATTTAATGCCTGTCTTTTTCATAAGGCGCTGGCATCCTGGCGGTCGAAGGCATTGGCTTGCAACGTAAGCAACTGTTCGAGGGTGTCGACGCCGCGGGCCTCTAAGCGTGGCAGTAGGGCCAGCCATAGCTCCGCGGTCACGCGAGCATCGCCTAATGCAGTGTGGCGAGTGCCGGGCGGAAACGCCAGATCGTAGCGTTGGGCAAGGCTATCCAGGTCATGCCCATCTAGGGCTTCATCCAGTGCCCGCGAAATTAGCAAGGTATCGATGATAGGAATATCAAAAGCGACGCCTTTATGACTGATGGCGAGCAGATCGAAAGCGGCATTATGGGCAAGCAGCACGGCTTCGCCCACAAAGTCACGAAAGCGAGTCAGTACGATATCCAGCGGCGGCGCGCCGATCACATCCGCATCCGTGAGGCCATGAATGGCAGTGCTGGTCGCGGGAATGGGGCGTTTAGGATCGACTTTTTGATCGAAGGCTTCACTGGCTAACAGCCGTGCGTTGACCACCCGGCAGGCTCCCATGCTAATCACCGTATCGCCGCGGCGAAGCTCAAGACCGGTAGTTTCGGTATCGAAAGCGACTATCTCGAGACTGCGCAGGGAGCGACTGGCGAGAGCTTCATCCGGCGGTGGCAGGTCGGCAATCCCAAAGTCGTGAAATTCAGGACGCGGTGGAGCGGGTTCGCGCGGTGCGCCGACCCGTTCCACGGCAGGGAGAGGAAGGCGCAGCCGGGCATGCACGCCGTCATCGTCGCCAAGGCTCCAAATGTCACTAGCGTGCTGGCGCAATACATCAGCAACACTGGGCGTCAAGGGCAACGAGCTAAGTGGCTGCTGGCGCCACGCAGCCAGCTCATGCTCGGGGATCGATTTGCCGCGCCAAATAAGGTCGAGGTAGACGCGTTTATTGCCCAGGCAAATTTCCCCTTCAAATCCGTTGTCGGGCAAGTGAGTACGTAGGTGTTTCACTAACGAATCAAATAGCGCAATGAGTGCGGGAGCATCGCCCTTGAACCAGGCAGGCATACCGACCGGAATAATTAAGCGGTGTGCAGGGTCGAGTCGCTCATCCAGCGCTTGCCAGAAATCGTTTGACCACATAGGGGTCAAGCGTTCGCCCTGGTGCTGCATATCATCCAGTAGCTGACCTATTTTCGCCACGTTATCGCCTAGTGTAACCCCTTCCTCGTGAATAACCCGTTCGAAGCGCTGGCGCATTAATGACGTGCTGGCATCGTTTTGATGGCGTAATTGGATGAGGGCGTCGGCGGCGCTGGTAAGACTGGCCGTGTGTTGACGAAGTGGTGTCAACATCTCGGCAAGCTCGGCTCTTACCCCCATTTCACTCGACCAGGATGCCGTTGCATCGCTAAACGTCAGCAGGGTTTCGCCATCGCTGCCTGGCACGCGGCGCAACATCACCTTTAGCCATCGGTTGTCGCAAGGTGCGAGTAGTTCTCTTGGAGAGCCATCGTTGGGTAACTGGCTGAGCGCTTGTTGCAAGCTGGCAACCGGGAGCAGTGCTTCCAGGCGTTTGCCCAGGCCAAGCCCGGTATTGCCGGCAAAAAAGTCCTCTGCTGCCTGATTAAATAGCATCACACGGCGGTGATAATCACACAGCAGCAGCGGTGTCTCGAGTACTTGCAGCAGTGTTTCCAACTCCTGACGAATGCGTGCTGCGCTGCGGGCGCCGTCAGCGTGAGCGGTAGCGAGACGGCTGCGATCCTCACGCCAACTTTCACGGACACGGCGTAAGTCGGGCCCTAACCCTTTAAGCCAACCCTCGGGTGGGTATTCGTCGCGGGCATCGGGATTGGCGACCAAGCGCGCCAACTGCACCTGCAAATGGCGCAGCGGCATAAACAGCATGCGCTCCAGCATCAGGCCGACCAACAAGAGCGTCGCGCCGCCGGAAAAACTGCCTAGCCACAGCGCGATTCGCGTGGCACCGTTTGGGGCAAGCTGAGTATCCAGCCAGGCGGCAAAAATAGCTCCGCCGAGTAAACTGATGCCGCTTAGCAAGAGCCACAGACCCATCAGCCGCTGGCGCTTGGGCAGCCCACTGCGCGTCATGGCTGATCCTTCAGGAGTAACTTTTTGACTTTTTCCACCAGCGCTTGGGTGGAAAAAGGCTTGGTAATGTAATCGTCGGCGCCTAGTGCCATGCCTTTTTCACGCTCGACGTCTCGCCCGTGGGCCGTGAGCATAATAATCGCTAGTTTGGACGTGGCCTCTTCGCTGCGCAGGCGTTCTAATACATCAAAGCCGCTAATCCCTGGCAGGCTAATATCGAGTAGCAGTAGGTCGGGTTGGCTATCCGTCACCTGGGCAAGCGCTTGTTCACCATCTTCAGCGGTGACCACCTCAAACCCGGCTTGCTCCATCAAAAACTCAAGCGATAAAACAATATTGGGTTCGTCGTCGACGACAAGCACTCTGGCCATGAAGCTCTCCTGCTTTTATTTGTTTTAACGGTGCCTATGGGCAGTCTAGATAGATCAAGTCAGTCAGCCAAGACGACCTTGGCCGAATGCAGCGTTAGCGCCGCGAGCAAGCGGGCTTGCTTTGGTACACTACTCGCCTATGTTCATGGCTTGGAGTGCCAGGCTTACCACCGACCTTCTTGTTAAGGCTATCAATGCGTGTACTACTGTTATCCGCCTATGAAGCGGTAAGTCATCGCTACTGGGCACAAAGTTTAATGGCCCAGCTTGAGGAAGTGTCGTGGACGCTTTTGGCTTTGCCGCCCCGTCACTTTGCCTGGCGTATTCGTGGTAACCCATTGAGTTGGATGTTGAAAGAACACGATACCTTAAGCCAGCAGTTTGACGTGGTGTTAGCGACTTCGATGGTCGATTTGGCGACCCTGATCGGGTTGTTTCCACACCTGGGCCGAGCCAAAAAGTTAGTCTACTTTCATGAAAACCAGTTTGCCTACCCAGAATCTAGCGACCAGATACCGCAAGTAGAGGCGAAAATGGTCAATATCTACACGGCGTTAGCGGCGGACTGTGTTGCGTTTAACAGTGCCTACAATCGCGACTCTTTTATTGAAGGAGCACGCGCTTTCCTGAAAAAAATGCCGGAAAACCTGCCGGTGGCAAAGCCACTGGCAGCGTTACGAGAGCGGTCTCAGGTGTTACCTGTCCCCATTCCGGCCCGATCAGAATCACCGCAGCCTAAGGGTATTAAATCCGCCGTGCCGCAGCGCATTGTCTGGAATCATCGCTGGGAGTATGACAAAAACCCCGACGACTTTTTTGCCGTGCTGTTTGCGTTAAGCGATGCTGGGGTGCCCTTTGAACTGGCCGTGCTTGGCCAACGCTTTCGTCAGGCCCCGGCTATTTTTGCCGAGGCCGAACAACGCTTAGCAACGCATATTGTTGCTTGGGGGCCGCAGCCGGAAGAGGCGTATCGAGACGTATTGGATAGCGCAGACATTGTGGTGTCGACCACTTGGCATGAGTTCCAGGGCTTGGCGATCATGGAGGCGACTCAGCGGGGGGCGCTGCCTCTTGTGCCGGACAGGCTCTGCTTTCCTGCACTTTATCCCCCCGAGTATCGCTATGACGGCACTCGGGAAGGGCTTTACGCACGGTTGCAGGCGTGGTTAACCGATCCCGCAGCTCGGCCAGAGCGCCTTGATACGACTGCTTGGGAGTGGCCTGCTTGGCGTGAGACTTATCGCCAGTGGCTGTTGTGCTGACTCGTTGGCGGGACTTTCGTTAACCGTTAAGTTAGTTCGGTTTTGTCTTTGTAATCGCATAGATCTTCAATAATACAGCTACCACAGCGGGGTTTGCGCGCAATGCAGGTGTAACGGCCATGCAGAATCAGCCAGTGGTGAGCATCCTGAAGAAATGGTTTAGGCACATGGCGAAGCAGTTTCTGCTCCACCTCAATAACATCTTTCCCTTTGGCAATACCGGTTCGGTTCGAGACGCGAAAGATGTGGGTGTCCACGGCCATGGTGGGTTGCCCAAACGCTGTGTTGAGGATCACGTTGGCCGTTTTTCGACCGACCCCTGGCAAAGCTTCTAGGGCTTGCCGGGTTTGAGGCACTTCGCCAGCGTGCTGGTTAACCAGTATATGGCAGGTTTTCATGAGATTTTCGGCTTTGGTGTTGTAAAGGCCGATGGTTTTGATATGCGCTTTAAGTTCGTCGATGCCTATGTCAATGATGGCTTGGGGCGTATTGGCGACAGGGTAGAGACGTGCGGTTGCCTTGTTAACGCCTACGTCGGTGGCCTGGGCAGAAAGCAGTACCGCGGCAAGCAGTTCAAAAGGGGTGTGCCAGTTAAGTTCTGTCGTGGGGTGGGGGTTTTCTGCCTGAAGACGAGCAAAAATCTCATGACGCTTTTGGGCATTCATGGCGAGTCTCTTTATGTAAAAGCAATTATTTAATCGTGCCGGTGACCCGCACGCGGCGATCCACACGGGTTTCGATGGCCGCCGGGTGAGTGCGGCTGGCCCTGCGTTGATCGATAGCATTTTTGAGGGCGATGAGCATGCCAGCGACAAAGAAAGCGCCTGGGGGTAGCACAAAAAACAGGAACTGGTAGTCATCCGCTATCGTGAGCTGCCAATGGGCCGATTGTGGCCCAAACAGCAATGCCATATCGCTAAACAGGGTGCCTTGGCCGAGTAACTCACGCAGGGCGCCCAGCAGTATCAATACGGCGCCAAACCCCAGCCCCATCATCAAACCGTCGATGGCTGCAGGCACTACGGGTTGGCGTGAAGCGAACGCATCCGCACGGCCGAGGATGGCGCAGTTGGTGACAATCAGTGGAATAAAAATGCCCAGCACTTGATAGAGCGGATAGGCATAAGCGGCCATAAGTAGTTCGGCACAGGTAACAAAAGCGGCAATGACCATGACGAAGGCGGGTAGGCGCACGGCGCTGGGAACTTGGTGACGAATCAACGAAATCGCCGTGCTGGCCCCTACCATCACCAACAGGGTCGCGATGGCTAGGCCTAACGCGTTCACCACGCTGCCGCTAACCGCTAATAGCGGGCAGAGCCCTAACAGTTGCACCAGCGCAGGATTATTCGACCAAAGCCCATCGCGGGCTAGCTGGCGCCAATGGCTCAACGGGCGCTCGCTCGTGGTTGGGTTTTTCACGTGCCTGGCTCCTCAAAGGTAATCGGTAACGGCGTTTCGGCAGCGTACTGCAACGCATTATGCACTGCATTTACGACGGCTCGCGGGGTAATGGTGGCGCCGGTAAAGGCGTCAAAGGCACCGCCATCTTTAGTGACTGCCCAACCGTCGGGTGGCAGGCTGTCTAGCCCTTGCCCATCAAAGTGAGTGATCCAGTCGCTGCGGCGGCGCTCAATGTCATCGCCGAGGCCGGGTGTTTCCTGATGATGGGTCACGCGGACGCCGCTAATGCGTTGCTGCTCGTCTATGCCTACCAGCAAATGGATTTCGCCGTTGTAGCCTTGCTTTGTTACTACCGGCAGTATGACCGCACTGCTGTTCTGATCTTTTACCCACCAGCCCTGGCTATCGCTTTCGAGCCCCAGCACTTCTGGGTGGGGAAGCGCAAAAGTGCTCTCTAGCACACGCGTAACGGGCGTATAAGCAAGCGCTTCAGGCAGCACTTGCTGCAATTGGCGGTGTTGATAAGCCATTTGATGTGCCGTTATGCGCTCGGCAGTGACGGCGCGTGTCAGGGCAATACTGCCCGCCGTGACGAGCGCAAAGGTACCTAATGCGAGTGCGCTGCGTTGCATAGCCTGGAACAGCGTCATGGCTGTTCTCCTGGCTTGCCCGGAGAGGTTCTTTGCTGGCCTGTGGGGCGCGGTACGCTATACATATCGAGCAGCGGCACACACAGGTTCATCAGCAAGACCGCAAACGCCACCGCGTCAGGGTAACCCCCCGCAGTGCGAATAATCATGATCAGGGCGCCAATGCCAGCCCCATAGATAAGCTTGCCGCGTCGGCTGGTGGCTGCAGATACTGGGTCGGTGGCGATAAAGAACGCCCCAAATAGCGTTGCTCCGGTCAACAGATGAAACAGCGGTGACGCGTAGTGGCTGGGGTCGCTGAGATAAAACAGGGTGGCCAGTACGACTAGGCTGCCTAGCAGGGCGGCTGGGATGTGCCAGCTGATAATGCGTTTTACCAGCAGCAATACACCGCCCGCTAACCAGGCGAGCGCTACCCAGCGCCAGGCCCTCAGGGTGTCATTGGGCAGTGGGTCAGTGGCCCAAAATTCGCTGGCCAGCACGGCCTCGCCTTTGTGTTTGAACGCATCGAGCGGCGTCGCGCCACTGAGTCCATCTAACTGGGCTGTCGGCAGTGTTCCCGCGATTTGTGCCCATAGATGACTTGGGATGAATTCCTGGGGAGGCGCCCAAAGCGTCATATAGGTAGGGAAAGACACTAAAAGCAGCGCATAGCCTACCATGGCAGGATTGAAGGGATTATGCCCCAAGCCACCATAAAGCTGTTTCGCGACAGTGATCGCCGCAATCATGCCGACGCCAATTAGC
Organism: Vreelandella sp. V005; assembly: GCF_052645115.1. Classification (NCBI taxonomy): domain Bacteria; kingdom Pseudomonadati; phylum Pseudomonadota; class Gammaproteobacteria; order Oceanospirillales; family Halomonadaceae; genus Vreelandella; species Vreelandella sp. V005. Next base: position 181,482 of record NZ_JBQXYA010000005.1, read on the forward strand.
CACCAGGGGCTTGCGGGTGGCAGTGAGCAGCCGAGTAAAACGCCAGTGAGCAGGGCACTTGAGTCGTTTAACGTTACCCGTATGGGCCGTTTGCGAAGCCGCAGCACGGCGGCTTCAAGTCCAAGGCCAAAGATGCCCGCCAGCACGACATTGCTCACTACGCCCAGGCCAAAGAAATAGCTCATCGTGGCGATACCCGGCAGCGTAGCCATGATCACCCAACGCATTAAATGTGCGGTGGACGGCACGCTAGCAGCGTTGCGGCTATTCACCTGTGATGCGTGCATACGGCTCATGAGGATTCCTTGCTGGGCTGCTGCTCACGCGCTTGGGCAAGCTGTAACTCGGCGGCACGTAAATTTTCCTGGGCAGTTGCAAGCTGCATTTCCAGATCGTCTAACGGCTGCTTAGGATCTTCCTGTGCCACCCGTGCGAGGGTTTTTTCCGCTTTTTTCACCGATGCCTTGGCGGCGGCATGGGCGATGCGTAAACCGCGAAGGTCTACCTTTTCACTGTTTGCATTGTTCGCATTACTATTAGGCCGTCGATTTTGCGCTTGGCGGGCCTCTCTCCGCGCCTGCTTCTCGGCCTCCTCACGAGCGAGCCGCGCTTGACGAAATTCAAAGCGGTGTCTGGCGTGCTCTGCTTTGACGGATTCGATACGCTGGAGGCGTATGCGGCCCTTAGCTGCGCGGTAATCATCAACCAACGGAATATGGCTGGGGCAAACGTAGCTACACGCACCGCATTCTATGCAGTCGAATAGATGATACCGCTCCATTTTTGCATCGTCTTGGGCGCGCGCGTACCAGTGTAGCTGCTGTGGTAACAGCGCCACTGGGCAAACGTTTTCGCATTCGCCACAGCGGATGCAGGGCGATTCCGCAGGGGCGGGAGGAAGCTCGGCAATCGTCGCGGCGATTAAACAGTTGGTGAGTTTGGTCACCGGGGTATCGAGCGTCAGCAGCGGTGTGCCCATCATCGGCCCACCCTGGATCACTTGTGCAACGCTGGTTTGGTTGAGGCCTGCCTGGGTGAGCACTTCTTTAACACTAGTGCCCAGTCGTACCCAGCGATTGCCTGGCTGAGTAAGCGCTTCACCGGTCAACGTCACGACTCTGGACACCAGTGGCTGCCCGTCGCGAACGGCTTGAAGGACGGCCAATAAGGTACCGGGATTATGGCAAAGCACACCTACGTCAGCGGGTAGGTCGCCGCTAGGCACATTAAGGTCTAGCAGTCGTTTAATGAGCTGACGCTCGCCGCCGCTGGGGTAGCGTGTAGCCACTACCTTTAGCGCGACGGGCACCGGCTGGCTGTTGGGGAGCGCTTTGTTCAACGCCTTAATGGCCTCGGGTTTGTTATCCTCGATACCTATAAGGACCTGCTGTGCGCCGCACAGTTTGGCGAGTATCTGTGCACCTTCCAGTACCTCATTAGGGTAATGGCGCAAAGTGAGGTCGTCAGCGGTGATATAAGGCTCACATTCGGCGGCGTTGATGACCAGGGTGTGAATGACATGCTGCTCCACTACCCGTGCTTTAACCGAGGTAGGGAAACCGGCGCCACCCAGGCCGACAATGCCGCTCTCATTCACACGCTCCAGTAGCTCGGCAGGAGCGCTATGCTGCCAGTCGAGGCTAGGCAGCCGCTGCCACGTATCCTGGCCGTCGCCCTCAATGCTGATGTGCGAGGCGCTTACTTCTGCAACAACGCCGCTAATGCTGGCGTGCAGGTTGCTGGAGATCATGCCTTCGCGTCTGGCTATGATACTACCTACGTGAACCGGCTCACCTTTGGCCACGCAGGGAGTGGCTGCCTGGCCGCTGTGTTGTCGCAACGGAAGGGTGACTCGCAAAGGCAGTGGCGCATCCACCAGCGCTGCCTGGTTAGAGCGCTGCTTATGTTCAGGGGGATAAATCCCGCCGGGGAAATCAAAGGCGCTCGGCATGTGCACCCCCTAAAACAGACTGGCGGTCGCTAGCAATTAAACCCGCTGAGTGCGCGGTGACCGGTTGCCACTGGTGTAGCGGTGCAGAGCGCGGCAGCATATCGATACAATCCACGGGGCAGGGCTCCAGGCACAGGTCGCAGCCAGTGCACTCGTCTTCAATTACGGTGTGCATTAGCTTGGCGGCACCGATAATGGCATCGACGGGGCAGGCTTGGATGCACTTAGTGCAGCCAATACACTCCTCTTCACGAATAAATGCCACTTTGGCTTCGCTTTGGGCTTCGCCATCAAGCGGCTCGGGCTCACGGCCTAGCAGGTCGGCAAGTGCATGGATCGTTGCTTCGCCGCCGGGTGGGCATTTATTGAGCGCATCGCCCTGGTTAATCGCCTCCGCGTAAGGACGGCATCCTGGGTAGCCGCACTGACCGCACTGCGTTTGCGGCAGCAGCGCATCAATTTGTTCAACCAGCGGGTTATCTTCACGCTTGAAGCGCTCGCTTACCACGCCCAATAGGGCGCCGAAACCAAGGCCTAAGCCGGTCAATACCGCAACGGCGCTAAGCATGCTGATAGCATCGAATGTATCACTCATTAAGCGCTGCCTTTACCCTTGTACTAATCCGGAAAAGCCCAGAAATGCCAGCGACATAAGGCTAGCGGTCACCATGGCAATCGCCGCACCTTGAAACGGTTTTGGGATATCTGCCCCGGCCAGGCGTTCTCGCATAGCGGCAAACAGCACCAAAATAAGCGAAAAACCTAGCGCTGCGCCTAATCCATACAAGGTGGTGTGAAAAAAGCTCAGCTCGCGATTCAGCGACAGTAAGGCAACGCCCAATACGGCACAGTTAGTGGTGATCAGAGGTAAAAAGATGCCCAACACTTGGTGCAACAGCGGGCTCAATTGCCGCACCATCATTTCGGTAAACTGCACTACGGCGGCGATCACCACAATAAAGCTGATGGTGCGAAGATAAGTCACCTCCATCGGCACCAGCAGCCCATGATAGACCACGAAGCTAGCCGCAGACGCCAGCGTCAATACAAACGTGGTGGCCAGTGACATCCCCATGGCCGACTCCAGTTTATTAGAGACGCCCATAAACGGGCAGAGGCCGAGAAACTGAACCAATACGAAGTTATTGACCAGCGCTGTGCTGACCAAAATAATAAATAGCTCGCTCATGGTGGCGTATTGTGCGTAGAAAGTGAGACGTTGACTAGCGAAGGGGTGTAAACCTTCGCGCAATGTCTTCCCGCTGCTTTGGCGGCGTAGAGCGCTTGGTCAGCGGCGGTCATTAATCCGCTCGGTGTTTTAATGCCTGCTATATCCAACTGGCTAATACCTATGCTCACAGTAACATGTGGCGCGACGGGGGACATAAAATGAGGATGCTGTAATTGGTCAATGGCATGACTTAGCGCTAAGCTTTTTTCCATCGCTTGAGAGGCTGTCGTAGCTGGCAGCATGGCACTGAACTCTTCGCCCCCCGTGCGTGCGATGAAGAAACCATGAGCAGTCGCAACGGCATGCATAGTCTGCGCTACTTGCTGCAAACATATATCGCCTTCGAGGTGGCCATAACAATCATTAAATAATTTGAAATGATCAATATCGAGCATCATGACCGACAATGGCTGTTCTGTTGCTAGGGCAATATTAACGACCTCTTGCAAGCGCTTATCGAATAACCGTCGGTTAGGCAAGCCGGTCAAAGGGTCATGGGTAGAGAGCTCGGTGAGTTCGGCATTAAGCTGTTGTTGGTGCTTAAACTGGCGTTGAAAAGCACGTGCTAGAACGCCGATTTCGTCACTCCGCTTAACCAAACTGCTTGATACTTCAATATCGCTTTTAGCTTGCTGGGTAAACTGGGTAAGCGCTCGTAATGGCTTTAGAATAATGCGCTCTAAAAGCAGTAGAACCAAGCCGATAACCAGCAGCATTAAACAAGCTGTCCAAAGTAGCACATAGCGAAACGTTTCTAAGCTTGCTAAATAGCTGGTGCGCTCAAGCTGAGTACCCAGTGCCAGTTGTTTACTGTTGGGGTAGGTAGAGAGTTGTTGCTTTGCCTGGATGGTATTTCCATTGATGGTAACGGCAAATTCCTGATCCATAGGTTCATCAAGCACCGATAGTGTTGCTGGTAACCCCGTGTAGTCTTCAATGAGATCAAGCCAAGCATCATCCATAAGCCGAACTTTGAATAGCCACCCTTGGGGCGGGCCGCTTTCATCGGTGCGCAGGATGGGATTGGAGGCGACCATCATGGGTGAGGAGCCTATATAGAGACTGCTTTTCCCCTGCTGCGGATCTTCATTAATAGATGCCTGCATATGACGAACAGGCTCTGCCATCCAACTGCACGCCTGCTCTACCGTTTGGCAAGTGTGGTAACGTCCGGTAGTCGGATCGATTCCTGCGAAAAAGTATACTTCACCTTGCGCATCAAAAAAGACCATAGCTTGGTATTGCATTTCTTCAAACATTTGCTGGCTGAAATTGGTATCGGAATAGCCGGGGTAGTTACCTTGTATAAACGCGTAGGTGTCGTCCCATATTGACCAGTCGCGTGCCTGGGCCAGCAGTTGTTGCTTGCTAATCTCGAGGCTACGTTGAATCTGCGCTAGCTCTTGCAATACCACGGCACGCTCTTCCTTGTGGAGTGCTGGGAATATGACCCATTGACTCAATGCACCTAAGGAAATCAGTGCAACCAGCAATACTCCCCCTAAGGCTGCTAAAAAGCGAAAGCGTAAAGAGCGTGAGAAGCGTTGGGCCATAAGATATGCCTGAACAGAGCGGTGATGATGTGCGACGAAAACAGTGCCAAAAATAAAAAGGGGCAAAGACGATTAGCCTATGCCCCTATCGCTTGAGGGTGCCTTAGGTGACCCGCTGGCCAGGCGCTGCACCGGTATCCGGCGACAGTAGGTAGATGCCTTCTTCGTTGGCCGAAGCTAATACCATCCCTTCAGACATTCCAAAGCGCATTTTACGCGGCGCTAGGTTGGCAACCATGACGGTCAAGCGACCCTCCAGCGCTTCCGGCGCATAAGCGGAACGAATGCCGGAGAAGACATTGCGCGTTTCGCCGCCCAGGTCGAGCGTCAATTGTAGCAGTTTATCCGCCCCTTCCACGTACTGAGCCTGGATGATGCGGGCAATCCGCAGATCCACCTTGGCAAAGGCAGCAAAATCGATTTCAGCAGCGATCGGGTCCTCCGCCAGCGGGCCTTTAGGCGTTTCTTTCAATTTTTGCTCTTCCACTAAATCTTCCTTCGACGCTTCAATCATAGCGTCGATTTTATCGCGCTCAACACGGGTCATGAGCGGTTTGAATTTATTGATCGAATGATCGGTAAGTACGCTTTGACGAGTGTGCCAGTCCAAGGACTCAACATTAAGGAACGCACGCGCCTCTTCAGCCATGGCGGGTACCACTGGGGCTAGATACACCATCAGCTGGCGGAACAGGTTAATGCCTACCGAGCATATTTCATGGACTTCTGCATCGCGGCCTTCCTGTTTAGCCAGTGCCCAGGGCTCTTTCTCCGCAATATAAGTGTTGGCTTCGTCAGCCAGTTCCATAATTTTGCGCATTGCCCGGCTAAATTCACGGGCTTCAAAGTCTTCGGCAATATCGTCCCCGGCGGCAATAAAGCGAGCGACCATTTGTGGTTCTGCGCAGTGGTTAGAGAGCGTTCCGCCGCCGATTTTCTTAACAAAGCCAGCACAGCGACTGGCAATGTTGACGACTTTGCCGACCAAATCTGAATTTACCCGGGCGGCAAAATCATCCAAATTCAAATCCAGGTCATCGACTTTGGAGGTGAGCTTGGCCGCAAAGTAGTAGCGCAAGTATTCCGGATTGAGGTAATCGGCGTAGGTCGCTGCTTTAATGAACGTGCCGCGGGATTTCGACATCTTGGCGCCGTCCACAGTCAAAAAGCCATGGCAGTTAACCGCGGTGGGCGTGCGTAAGTCAGCGCCGTGCAGCATGGCGGGCCAGAACAGCGCGTGGAAGTAGACGATATCTTTGCCGATGAAGTGGTATACCTCAGCATCAGAACTCTTGTTCCAATAGCTGTCGAAATCAATCCCTTCACGGTCGCACAAATTCTTGAAGCTAGCCAGATAGCCAATCGGCGCATCCAGCCATACGTAGAAGTATTTGCCGGGCGCATCCGGGATTTCAAAGCCAAAGTAGGGTGCGTCGCGGGAAATATCCCACTCATTAAAGCCCGATTCGAACCACTCCATTAGCTTGTTGCGGATTTGCGGTTGCACATGGCCGTCATCGATCCAGCGCTGTAAAAAGCCGGCAAAGTCGGGCAGTTTAAAGAAGTAGTGAGTGGATGTACGTACTTCAGGTGTGGCACCCGATATCGCCGAGACAGGATTGATCAAGTCAGCGGGCGTGTAAGTGGCGCCACACTTCTCGCAGTTATCGCCGTACTGATCATCAGAACCGCATTTGGGGCAGGTGCCTTTGATAAAGCGATCGGCTAAAAACAAGCCTTTCTGCGGGTCATACATCTGCTCGATATCACGCGTGGCAATATGGCCTTTGTCGCGAAGACGCTTATAAATCATTTCGCTGAAGTGGCGATTTTCAACGGAATGGGTCGAGTGGTAATTATCGAACCCAACGCCAAAACGGGCAAAATCGGTTTGGTGATCTTCGGCCACTCGTTCAATCAGTGCTTCTGGCGTAATACCTTCCTGCTCGGCGCGCAGCATGATGGCGGTGCCATGCGCGTCATCAGCACATACGTAGTAGCACTGTTGGCCACGGCTTTTCTGGAAACGAACCCAGATGTCCGTCTGAATATATTCAAGAAGATGACCGAGGTGAATGGCTCCGTTGGCGTAAGGGAGCGCGCTAGTCACCAAAATGTTGCGCGTGGCGGTAGTAGACATGGTGAAGGTTTATTCCAAGTGAATATAAGGATCGTTCGAGCGTTAACAAATAAAGACGGCGAAGTCGCTGAAAGCGCTTCGCCGATAACAGGGCGCTTAACAACGCTTAATAGAGTGCTTGCTCTTCTTGAACCACTTCGCGTAGCAGTTCTAAAAAGAGTTTATCAGCCTCAGAGTGCTCAGTTGGGTCTTCCGGGATATGCACGCTGGTGGTGTCGGAAATTTCGTTAGCAATGCGCGCCATCGCCGCGGGGCTATTACCATCTGTCAGCTGCTGGCGAGCAATCGTTAAGGATTGCTCGAGGATTTTGGGGTCTTGTAGCAGCTTGCGAATAAAGCCACGTAGCTCGTTGATGACACGTGTTTTCTGAATTTCTGAACCGGACATGGGAGTCTCCTAGGGATCACGGTCGACGGCAGCGCCAAGCGGAACCAATCAATGCGTTGACCATAGCATTTTTTCGGCCAACGGGCATGAGTTGCCTGGTAGAAAAATGACCACCAACAACGGCAGATTAAAGCGCTGATTCCGTGCGCTGATTTATCGCGCCGAATTAGAGCGTTAGACGACCCGCCTTATGCTTGACAGGGTTGGCGTACTGGGCAAGCCAGTAGGGGCGTAATGCCTCTGGTACCTCGGCAAGCCGCGCATTAAAGCGCTCTCTGTCTTGGCGTGTAATGGCTTTGCGGGCCACCAATTCAGGCGCTTCACCCAATGCCTCAAGGGCCAGGTAGTGACTCGGAAACAGGCGATAGCCACCGATAACCTGCCGGTCGATCTCAGCCGCTACTTCATCGGGGGTAGCCATATCAGCGCCCACCGGCGTGCCGAAGTGCAGCCGTACGCGTCCTTTCGAGCCAGTGATGCCCGCAACAATGGAGCGAATATCTTCAAACTCGCCTTTTGCGTAGCTGCCCTGGGTATCAATATCGTGCAGCTCTTGGGCCTTTTGCACATCGCAGGGATCATACTCATAGCTAATCGATACCGGCACCAGCTTCAGTTCAGCAATGGCGTCGCCGAAAACCATATCCCGCTCTGCCGCCCGTCTAGCCATAATCAGCATTTTGATAATGGCGGGCTCGGTGTGGTCGATGCCATTCTTGGCTCGGCCTTCGCGCTGCGCCATCCAAATCGAGTGCTGGTCTTCAGTAATCGTATGGCGAATATAGGCGGAAAGTTGCTGATATGCGGCCAGCATGGCGCGCTTGCCCCGGGCGCTGCGCGGTACGATAAAGCTTTTGTTGAGCCGCATCAGGTCGGTGACGTAGGGCTTTTTAAGCAGGTTGTCACCGATGGCGATACGCACGGTGTCTCGATTTGCTTGGTACAGCGCATAGTTGACGAAAGCTGGGTCCAGCGAGATATCCCGGTGGTTACCGATAAACAGGTAAGCACTGTTGGGGTCGAGCTTATCGAGGCCAGTCACTTCAAAGGCATCGGTAGTGGTACGAATCATGCGCTCCATATAGTGCGCAATACGCATTTGAAATTCGTAAACCGATGAAACATCTTTGACTTCACGGCGCACGGCGCGGCTGGCAAAGCCACGTGCCAGCGAGGGCGCCCAGCGTGCCAGGCGCGGGAGCCGAAAGCGGGTAAGCGCATCGAGCAGCTCGTTATCGCGAGAGAGCCTAGCGAGAACAGCGGCCACTTCATGGTCCATAAAGGGACGAATATCGGCCCATGAGTCTGTTTCGTTTGCGGCGTTGGTAGCGTTATTGTGATGAGTCATGCGAACCGTTGGATGAAAAACCGTTGGTGATTAGGAATAGGTGTGAATCATTAGCACCGAGGCGCAAAGCTATAGAACCCTTTATTGCGCAGCGGGTTCCCGCTGTGTCTCGCCACCGAGCCACTCTATCAAACGTGGAATGTCAGTAGATAAGGCTTGTGCCATTAAAATAAAGTCGGTCTCCAGGCGAGCAAGTGCGTCATCGCCATCGTCTGCGTGGTCGGCTTCTTCGATAAGCGCATCGCCAAAGCGCAATGATTTCAGTGCCAAATCATCGTGAAGCACAAAGCTCAAGCGTCCTTCCAGGCTCACCGCGAGCTTGCTGGCCTGTCGACCGCTTTCTAATAGCTGTTGGATCTCATCGCTATCCAGGTCGACTTGGCGCGCGCGGAGCACACCGTCATCGCCTTTGGCTTTTAGCTCAACTTGGTCACCAAGCTGCAGGTCGGCAGGACGGCTCGCTGCGTCACCCAGCCAAGTGGTCATGGCGCGAATGGGCAGTGTTTGTGAACTCAGCGGGGTAACTTTCAAGCTGCCTAGCGTCTCGCGAAGTAGGTCAAGAATGTCTTCGGCGCGGGTGCGCGAGCTGGCATTGATGGCGATCATCTGGCCATTCACGTCCCACCAGAGATCCACTTTCTGGCTGCGAACAAAGGCGCGGGGCAGGAGATCTTCTGTGACCTGCTCTTTGAGCGCGGTTTTCTCTTTGCGCGTCACCTTGCGGCTTTCACTGGCTTCGATATCAGCCACCAGCTCGTCAACTTCTTCTTTGACGACAGACGCTGGCAGCAGCCGTTCTTGGCGCAGTGCTGAAAGCAGGCGGTGTGATTGAATTTCATGAACGAGCTGCCCTGCACCCAGGCGACCTGCGGGAGCGGTCCATCCCAGGCGGCGTGCATCGGCGTTGCCAAGTGGTTTGGCGGCATGCTCTTGTAAGGCGCTAGCGAGCGCATCGCTGGATAACGTGGGCGCGTCGTGCAGGCGATATAAATGCAGGTGCTTAAACCACATGAGGCCAATCCTGTTTAAAAGGTGGCACATTATGGCGAAAGAGGGGCATTCCTACCAGCGTGCTACTGCCAATCCCTATTGTTGCGTGTGTTTCAAACTTGTGTTTGATTAAGAGTTTGCTAGCTACAGACACAGGCTGGCAGCTCACAGCATTTTTAACGGAACATGAGGAGCGCTTATGAGTGCATCGCTATCGCGGGTTCAGTTGCGCGTACGTGGCTATCACCTGGATGGCTACGGGCACGTGAATAACGCCCGGTACTTGGAGTTTATGGAAGAGGGCCGTTGGGATTTTTTTGACCAGCACCCGGCAATGATCAAGCAGCTCCACCAAGCTGGGCGGGCATTTGTGGTCGTCAATTTGAATATCGATTATTTGGCGGCGGCCCGTCACGGCGATGATCTTGAAATAGTCACGGGCATTGTTGAGGTGGGTGAGCGTAGCGGGCTTTGCCATCACCGTATCGTGCGTAAAGACGGTACCGTGATCGCCCAGGCGGATTTGACCTTCGTACTGCTGGATATGCGGGCTAATAAAGCCGCTGTCATCGAAGGAGATGTCCGTGATGCGTTAACGGCGTTAACCTTGCCGAAAGAGGCATTTACCCTCTAAAACGCTTTGGTGAGCTCCCTGGCTGCCCTTGCTGCTTTTGCGGTGGTATGATGGCAGAGTATTTGCGCGCCGTTCTATCGTAGTTAATAGGGCGGTGTTTTTTAGCGCTTTCAACTCTCGCAGTGCCAATGCAGTGCAAAGGATCTGACTTTCATGGGTGACATCGCCAGAGAAATCTTGCCCGTCAATATTGAAGACGAGCTTAAACAGTCGTATCTCGACTATGCGATGAGCGTCATTATCGGTCGCGCGCTTCCAGATGTGCGGGATGGCCTTAAACCGGTTCACCGGCGTGTGCTGTTTGCCATGCATGAACTGGGTAATGATTGGAATAAACCGTACAAGAAGTCGGCGCGTGTCGTCGGCGATGTCATCGGTAAATACCATCCGCACGGCGATAGCGCGGTTTACGATACTATCGTACGGATGGCGCAGCACTTTTCGATGCGCCATGTCCTGGTCGACGGCCAGGGTAACTTCGGTTCTATTGATGGGGATAACGCAGCCGCCATGCGTTATACCGAGGTGCGCATGTCGCGCCTTGCCCACGAACTGCTCGCTGACCTGGAAAAAGATACCGTCGATTGGGTGGATAACTACGACGGTACCGAGCGTATCCCCGCCGTATTGCCTACCAAAGTACCTAACCTGCTGATCAACGGCTCGTCGGGTATCGCGGTCGGTATGGCGACCAATATCCCACCGCATAATATGCGTGAAGTGATTGACGGCTGTTTGGCTTTGATCGACGACTACACGCTGTCGGTGGATGATTTGATGGAGTACATCCCGGGCCCTGACTTCCCCACCGGCGCTATCATCAATGGCCGTGCGGGTATTTTGTCGGCGTACCGTACCGGGCGTGGGCGTATTTATGTGCGTGCTTGTCATACCATTGAGCATCACGACAAAACCGGTCGCGATCACATCATCATCACCGAGCTGCCTTACCAGGTGAACAAGGCACGGTTGATCGAGAAGATCGCCGAGCTGGTAAAAGAGAAGAAGATCGAAGGCATCGCCGAATTGCGCGATGAGTCTGACAAAGATGGCCTGCGCGTGGTGATTGAGATCAAGCGCGGTGAGTCCGGCGAAGTCGTGGTCAATAACCTGTTTGCTCAAACACAGCTGCAGAACGTGTTCGGCATTAACATGGTGGCGCTGGAGAATGGCCAGCCGCGTACGCTCAATCTTAAAGAGATGCTGGAAGCTTTTATTCGCCATCGTCGCGAAGTGGTGACCCGGCGTACGCTCTACGAGCTGAAAAAGGCCCGTGAGCGTGGGCATCTGTTGGAAGGCCTGGCTGTCGCGATCTCTAATATCGATGAAGTGATCGAGCTGATCAAAGCCTCGCCCAATGCGGCTGAGGCACGTGAAAAACTGCTCGATAAAACCTGGCAGCCCGGTCAAGTAACCGCGATGTTGGAGCGGGCTGGCGCTACTTCTTGCAAGCCAGAAGAGCTGGAAGAGGGGTTTGGTTTAAACACCGCCGCTACTACTTATCGTCTTTCGCCTGCCCAGGCGCAGGCGATTCTTGAGCTGCGTCTGCACCGCTTGACGGGTCTTGAGACCGAGAAGCTGCTCGATGAATATTTGACTATTCTCGAGAAAATTGCCGAGTTGACTGAGATTCTGGCCTCCGCCGACCGCTTGATGGAAGTGATTCGCGAAGAACTCCACGCGGTGCGTGATCAGTTTGGCGATGATCGCCGCACTGAGATTCAGGCTAGCCATCTTGATCTCTCGATGGAAGATTTGATCGCCGAAGAGGACATGGTCGTTACCGTGTCGCGCTCCGGCTATGCCAAAACCCAGCCGCTATCCGATTATCAGGCTCAGCGCCGTGGTGGCCGTGGTAAGTCTGCCACCGCCATGAAAGACGAAGATGTGATTGAGCACCTACTGGTCGCGTCCACGCACGATACCGTGCTGTTGTTCTCTAATCGCGGCAAGGTCTACTGGCTCAAGGTCTACGAAATGCCTAATGCCAGCCGCGGTTCGCGGGGTAAACCGCTAGTCAACATGCTGCCGCTGGAAGAGGGTGAGGCGGTTAACGCTATCTTGCCGGTACGTGACTACGATCCCGAGCACTATATCTTCTTTGCTACGGCTAAAGGCACCGTCAAACGGACGAGCCTTGAACAGTTCTCGCGCCCGCGCAGCGTGGGTCTTATCGCTATTGACCTGGAAGAGGGAGACCGCTTAGTTGGCGCTGCCATTACCACCGGTAATGATCACGCCATGCTGCTGTCTTCCAATGGCAAGGCGATTCGCTTCGAAGAGGGTAATGCCCGCGCCATGGGGCGTACTGCCCGCGGTGTGCGCGGTATGCGCTTGGCCGGTGACGCAGAAGTTATCAGTCTGATCATTCCCAAGAGCCAGCAGATTGACGCGGAAGCAGACGCCGACAGTGAATCGCAAGACGGCGGACAAGAGAGTGCGGTGACACAGTCGGCGGATGGTCAAATCTACATTATGACCGCCAGTGAAAATGGCTATGGCAAACGTACGCGGCTTGAAGAGTTCCCGCTGCGTGGCCGGGGTGGTCAGGGTGTTATCGCCATGCAAACCAGTGAACGTAATGGTTCGCTAGTGGCGGCGATGCAGGTTTATGACAGCGATGAAATGATGTTGATCACTGATCGTGGCACGCTCGTCCGCACCCGCGTAGAAGAGGTCTCAACTACCTCGCGTAATACCCAGGGCGTAATGCTGATTCGTCTTGGTAAAGAGGAGAAACTGGTCAAGACGGTACGTGTCGATGAGCCGGAAGAGAGCGATGAAATAAGCGTTCTTGAGGAAGTCAGCCCTGACGGCACCCAGCCCAGTGAATCATCCGATGACGCACAGGAAATAGGGTCCGATGACACGTCACTATAATTTCTGCGCAGGGCCAGCGGCCCTGCCAGTCGCCGTGCTTGAACGCGCCCAGGCAGAATTGCTGGACTTCCAGGGTCGTGGCCTTTCTGTGATGGAAATGAGTCACCGCAGCGATGAATTTGTCGCCATTGCTGAACGTGCTGAATCGGATTTTCGCCATCTGCTAGGCGTGCCAGATAACTATCGAGTGCTGTTTTTGCAGGGCGGTGCCAGCATGCAGTTTGCCATGCTGCCCATGAACCTGTTGGGGCAGGGTGGTAGCGGCAACTTTATCCAGACCGGCATCTGGGGCAAAAAAGCGCTTAGCGAGGCCAAACGGCTTGGGTTCGCCTGTCATGTGGCGGCTAGCAGTGAGGCTAACGGCCATATGATGGTGCCTCAACTGGATGAGATTGACGTCAGTGATGATGCTGCCTATTTGCACTACACCTCCAACGAAACCATTGGTGGTTTGGAATTCGACTATACACCTCACGTACAGCGCACCGATGGAGCTAATGTGCCGTTGGTGTGCGATATGTCGTCGAATATTCTTTCAGGGCCGATCGACGTCAGTGAATTTGGCGTGATTTACGCAGGGGCGCAGAAAAATATTGGCCCTGCGGGCCTAACAATGGTGGTTGTTCGCGACGACCTGGTAGGCAAAGCCCGCGCCACTATCCCTTCGTTGTTTGATTATAAAATGCTGGCGGAAGCGGGTTCGATGGTAAATACGCCGCCCACCTATGCCTGGTATTTGGCCGGTTTAGTATTCGAGTGGCTGAAAAACGATATCGGCGGGCTTGCTGAGATGGATGCTATGAATCAGCGTAAGGCCGATAAGCTTTACGCGGCGATTGATAGCAGTGCGTTTTATAGCAACCCAATTGCCAAGCACAACCGTTCGCGAATGAATGTGCCCTTTGTGTTAGCTGATTCGGCGCTGGATAAAGCGTTTTTACAGCAGGCCGATGCGGCGGGGCTGCTTAACTTAAAAGGCCATCGCAGCGTGGGCGGTATGCGCGCTAGCCTGTATAACGCGGTGCCTGAATCTGCCGTCGATGCGCTAATAGCTTTTATGGCCGATTTCGAACAAACAAGGGGCTAACACCATGTCCGACACGTCGATCAATCTGGATGAGCTGCGCCAGCGTATCGATCAACTCGATAGCGATATTCTGAATCTTATCAGTGAGCGCGCCAACTGCGCCCAGCAAGTGGCCCACGTTAAACTGGCCGAAGATAAAGATGCGGTGTTTTATCGCCCTGAGCGAGAAGCGCAGGTATTGCGGCGCATTATGGCGTTGAACAAGGGACCGCTTGATTCAGAAGAAATGGCGCGGTTATTCCGTGAAATAATGTCGGCGTGTTTGGCACTTGAGCAACCGGTTAAAGTGGCCTATTTGGGTCCTGAAGGTACCTTTACCCAGCAGGCGGCGCTCAAGCACTTTGGTGAAAGCGCGGTGAGCCTGCCCATGGCCGCCATTGACGAGGTGTTCCGTGAGGTTGAAGCGGGCGCCGTGCATTACGGCGTGGTGCCGGTGGAAAATTCCACCGAAGGGGTGGTCAATCACACCCTTGACACTTTCATGGACTCCTCCATCAAAATTTGCGGTGAAGTGGTGCTGCGTATTCACCATCATCTGCTGGTCAGTGAAACGACCCGCCGCGATAAAGTCTCGCGTATTTATTCGCACCCGCAATCCTTCGGTCAGTGCCGTAAATGGCTCGATGCGCACTACCCCCATGCGGAGCGTGTGCCGGTTTCCTCCAATGCCGAAGCGGCCAAGTTAGTAAAAACCGAGTGGCACAGTGCGGCTATCGCAGGCGATATGGCGGCTAAGCTTTATGGCCTTTCGCACATTGCGGAAAAAATTGAAGACCGCCCGGATAACTCCACGCGGTTCTTGATTATTGGTAACCAGGACGTGCCCATGGCGGGGGAAGATAAGACCTCCATAGTGGTTGCCATGCGTAACCAGCCGGGTACGCTGCATGCGCTGCTAGAGCCTTTCCATCGACACCAGATCGATTTAACCCGCCTTGAAACCCGTCCTTCGCGTACCGGTGTTTGGAACTACGTCTTTTTCATCGATTTCAAAGGCCATCGTGATGAACCCCGTGTTGCTGCGGTGCTGGAAGAAGTGCGCCTACGGGCGGCAGATCTACGGGTATTGGGTTCCTATCCCATCGGTGTGCTGTGACAATAATGGTTGAAAGGCACGTAAAAAAAACCGCTTGTCATGAGTCGCATCTGTTAATCGTTGGCTTGGGGCTAATTGGTGGTTCACTAGCAGCAGCGCTGCGCGCTTCCGGATTCCAGGGCCGTATTGTTGCCTGCGACCCTGATGATGGTGAGATCACCCGTGGTATTGAGATGGGCTTGATCGACGCTGGGGGCACTGTTCTAGCCGAGCAGGTGCGTGACGCTACCATGATAGTGCTGGCTGTGCCGGTGCTTGCTATGGAGCGTGTGATGATGGCGTTGGTAGAGGCGCTAGAGGGTGCGTCTCCCGATGTCGTGATTACCGATGTGGGTAGTACGAAAGCGACTATCCGCGCCTGTGCCGAGCGAGTGTTTGGCCAGGTACCCACCAATATGGTGCTAGGGCATCCGATTGCTGGTTCTGAAAAAAGCGGTGTTGCGGCGGCGAATCCACATCTCTACGTAAATCATAAAGTCATCCTGACGCCTGAGCCCAACGTGGACCGGTGCGCTTTACAGCGTGTGCGCTGCTTATGGGAAGCTTGTGGTGCTGACGTGCTGGAGATGGACGTCGAGCGGCATGACCAAGTATTGGCGCGTACCAGCCATTTGCCTCATTTATTGGCTTTTTCGTTGGTCGACACCTTGGCCCGCCAGGATGAGCGGCTAGATATTTTTCGCTACGCGGCGGGTGGCTTTCGTGATTTCACACGGATCGCCGGTAGTGACCCCGTTATGTGGCGAGATATTTTTATCGCCAATAGGCAGGCGGTACTAGCATCGCTGGATGATTTCGAGGCAGGGCTTTCTCGCTTGCGGCATGCGGTAGAAACCGGCGACAGTGATGCGCTGATTGCCACCTTTGATCGGGCGAGCCACGCTCGGCACTATTTCGACTCTTTATTGAACAAAACCAGCTATCAGGCGGAATATCATATGCAACCACAAGGTAAGGTCACCTACCGTGTGCAGCCGGGCGGTCAAGCTCAGGGGCGTTTGCGCGTGCCCGGCGATAAATCCATGTCTCACCGCTCTATTATGCTGGGCGCGTTGGCAGAAGGTACAACGGAAGTAAAAGGCTTTTTGGAAGGCGAAGACAGTCTGGCGACCCTGCAAGCGTTTCGTGAAATGGGCGTGGCGATTGAAGGGCCTCACCAGGGTCGAGTGACTATCCATGGTGTCGGTATGCAGGGCTTAAAAGCGCCTGCAGGTCCCCTGTATGTAGGTAACTCTGGTACCGCCATGCGGCTGTTTTCTGGGCTGCTGGCAGGTCAGGCCTTTGATAGTGAGCTGACCGGCGATGAGTCGCTGACCAAGCGTCCTATGGGGCGCGTGGCAGACCCGCTTCGCTTGATGGGCGCGACTATCGATACTGCTGAAGGAGGGCGACCGCCGCTGAAAATTCATGGTGGCGCTGCACTTAAGGGGATTGATTACGATATGCCCATGGCCAGTGCTCAGGTTAAATCCTGCCTATTGCTGGCGGGGCTCTACGCCGAAGGTGAAACCCGCGTACGTGAGCCGGCGCCTACCCGTGATCACACTGAGCGGATGCTCAATGGTTTTGGCTATACGGTAGCTCGCCAAGGTGATACTTGCTGGCTGCAGGGCGGCGGTAAGTTAACTGCTGGCCCGATCGATGTGCCTTCCGATATTTCCTCTGCCACTTTCTTTTTGGTGGCGGCGGCCATTACACCCGATTCTGATATCACTTTAGAGCACGTGGGGATTAACCCTACCCGCATCGGCGTTATCAATATTCTGAATTTGATGGGTGCCGATTTAACGCTTGAAAATGAGCGTGAGGTCGGCGGTGAGCCGGTGGCGGATATTCGTATCCGCTATGCGCCGCTGAAAGGGATCGATATTCCCGTTGATCAAGTCCCGTTAGCCATTGATGAGTTTCCCGCCCTCTTTATTGCTGCCGCTAACGCAGAAGGCGTGACCCGCCTAAGAGGCGCTGAAGAACTGCGCGTCAAAGAGTCTGATCGTCTTCAGGCGATGGCGGATGGCATGGCGATTCTGGGTGTTGAGCACACCCTGCTTGATGACGGTATCGATATTACCGGCAATGGCGATGCACATAAGGCTAGCTATGGAGGCGGTCGCATCGATAGCCTAGGTGATCACCGTATCGCCATGGCATTTGCGATTTCATCGCTACGGGCCAGCGCGGAAATTGAGATTGATGACTGCGCCAACGTGGCGACGTCCTTCCCGGATTTCGTTGAATTAGCGACCCGAATTGGTATGGGCGTTAATGTGGAGGGGGCGCATGAATGATCGTGGGGCCACGCTGACTGTGCCTGTTCTCACCATCGATGGCCCTGGCGGTGCGGGTAAAGGCACGATCAGCGGTTTAGTAGCAGAGCGTTTAGGCTGGCATTTGCTGGATAGCGGCGCGCTATATCGGCTGACGGCGCAAGCGGCTGTTAAGCATAACGTGGCCGTCGATGACGAATTAGGGCTGGCGAGTTTAGCCGAACAGCTGGATGTGGCATTCCCGGTCGAAGATGGTCAGCCCCGTACGCTGCTTGAGGGCGAAGATGTTGGCCAAGCGATTCGTACCGAGCAAGCCGGTGAGCGTGCTTCCCAAGTGGCGGCGCTACCTGCAGTGCGGCAGGCATTACTGCAACGTCAGCGTGATTTTTGCCAAAGCCCGGGATTGGTAGCCGATGGTCGTGATATGGGAACAGTGGTTTTTCCAGACGCGCCCCTCAAGATTTTTTTGACCGCAAGTGCCGATGAAAGAGCGCGTCGACGTTATCTGCAGTTGCAGGAAGCCGGGGTGAATGCTAGTCTTTCGAGTCTTTTGAAGGAGATTCAGGCACGCGATGCACGCGACATGCAGCGCAGCGTGGCCCCTCTCAAGCCGGCAGACGATGCCATTACGCTTGATACCACGCGTCTGAGCATACCGGAAGTGGTTGATCGATTGACCGAACTGCTCGCCCAAAGAGGGCTGGTAAGCGGCGTATGATTCTCCCTTGCGGCGCTTTTGGATAGGTGTCACGACGTGGCAGGGCACTAAACTCACATCGGTGAGCCCGGTCAGGTCTAACCAGCGTTAACACCCCCGAAAGCTGAGTGACATTAGGCCCGCACTTGCTGGTGGTGCGGAGAAGGCATTTATGCCTCAACAACGTAATTACGTAGGAACACCATGAGCGAAAGCTTTGCTGAGCTGTTTGAACAGTCTCTTAACGACATCAACATGGAGCCAGGCGCTATTGTCGCGGCTCAGGTTGTCGACATTGACGGTGACTGGGTTACTGTCAACGCTGGCCTGAAATCTGAAGGTCAAATCCCGGCGTCACAATTCCGCGATGAACACGGTAATCTTAACATCGCTATCGGTGACGACGTGCACGTTGCGCTGGAAGCCGTTGAAGATGGCTTTGGTGAGACGCGTCTGTCCCGTGAAAAAGCCAAGCGCGCAGAAGCTTGGAAGATTCTGGAAGCAGCCTTCGAGAAAGACGAAATCATCAAGGGCGTTATTAACGGTAAGGTTAAAGGCGGCTTCACGGTTGAAGTTGACTCTATCCGTGCCTTCTTGCCTGGTTCGTTGGTTGACGTTCGTCCGGTTCGCGACACTGCGCACCTTGAAAATAAAGAGCTGGACTTTAAAGTCATCAAGCTCGATCCGAAGCGCAACAACGTAGTAGTATCGCGTCGTGCGGTTCTGGAAGCAGAGAACAGTGCCGAGCGCGAAGCGCTGCTGGCAACTCTGCAAGAAGGCCAGCAGATCAAGGGTATCGTTAAGAACCTGACAGACTACGGCGCTTTCGTAGACCTGGGTGGTGTTGACGGCCTGCTGCACATTACCGATATGGCGTGGAAGCGTATTAAGCATCCGTCTGAAATCGTTGCTGTTGGCGACGAGATCAACGTCAAGGTTCTGAAGTTTGACCGTGAGCGTAATCGCGTTTCACTGGGTCTGAAGCAGTTGGGCGAAGATCCGTGGGTCAACATCAAAGAGCGTTATCCGGAAGGCATGAAAGTACACGCGGTCGTCACTAATCTGACTGACTACGGTTGCTTTGCTGAGCTGGAAGAGGGTGTCGAAGGTTTGGTTCACGTGTCTGAAATGGACTGGACCAACAAAAACATCCATCCGTCTAAAGTCGTTCAAGTCGGCGATGATGTTGACGTTATGGTGTTGGACATCGACGAAGAGCGTCGTCGTATTTCTCTGGGTATTAAGCAGTGTACTGCTAACCCGTGGGAAACCTTCAATACGGATTACAATAAGGGTGACCGCGTTTCAGGTACCATTAAGTCAATCACTGACTTCGGTATCTTTATCGGCCTAGAAGGCGGTATCGACGGTCTGGTTCACTTGTCTGATATTTCTTGGACTGATACCGGTGAAGAAGCCGTACGCAGCTTTAAGAAAGGTGACGAAGCTGAAGCCGTTATCCTATCGATTGATCCTGAGCGTGAGCGTATCTCGCTGGGTATCAAGCAGATGGATTCTGACCCCGTTGCTGAGTACTTGTCAGTCAACGATAAGGGCAGCATCGTAACGGGTCGCGTGATTGAAGTTGATGCTAAAGAAGCTCAAGTTGAATTGGCGACTGACGTTGTTGCTGTGCTGAAAGCATCTGAAATCAGTGCTGATCGCGTAGAAGACGCGCGTAATGTTCTGAATGAAGGCGATAGCGTCGAAGCGCGTATCGTTAGTGTTGATCGTAAGAGCCGTCAGATTAACCTGTCGGTTAAAGCGAAAGATCAAGACGATACACGCCAGAACCTGAAGAAAATGCGTGAGCAAGAGCCGGAAACAGCGGGTGGCCCGACCACTATCGGTGACTTGATCAAGCAGCAAATGGGCCAAGACTAATTGCTAATTAGTTATTGGTTTTAAAAAGCGCCGCCCTTATGGGCGGCGCTTTTGTTTGTATCAGATTGATTATCTCTATTCTACTAATGCAATACATAGTTCCACTGAGATTGTGAGGTGTTAGGGTTAAAACTTTTTAAATAGCAATTGTGTTTAAAAAAACGATTAGTAATTGGATGAAAATCAACTAGACTGTTGTCAGTTAGTCTTTTTACAGCAATAATGTCCTAGCATTCTGAACTCGTGGGAGCCATGGTCGTCAAGTTAGCGCCTAAACCAGTTGAGCCCCTTCAGTTGGACCACGTTCAGTTGGATACGATACTAAAGGAACCCCGATGTCATTACTTAATGAATATATCCAAAAAGAACAGCAGCTAAAGCAGCTCCAAGAAGACCTGCAACGCTTAGAAGGTGATCAGCGCTTAAAGAGTGAATTGGAATTTAAGGCCAAGCTTGAAGCGCTTATGAATGAGTTTGGCAAGCGTCCCAGTGACGTCATTGCTTTATTAGATCCGGCTTCTGACCAGCGTAGCCCTAAAACGACGGCAAGTGGCAATGCCCGCCGTAAGCGCCGTCTTAAGATTTACAAAAACCCTAAAACAGGGGAAGTCATCGAAACGCGCGGTGGCAATCATAAAGGCCTGCGTAGCTGGAAGGACGAGCATGGCGATGAGGCCGTCGAGTCCTGGCTAGTCCGTATGGAAGATTAATAGATTTAGTAGCCGGCATTTCTCTACAGGAATGCCGGTTTTTTATTGCCATGTGCTTAGTTATTCTGCCCTGCAATGTTATCCATCCAGCTGCCCCATTATCGGTATCCGAAGTTCCAAATTATTAGCTTTCCATAATACCTGAGGCGGGTGACCGCTTACGTGAAAACCATTTTGACTGTAAAGCAAATGGATAGGGTATGTATCAGCGCATCATAGAGATTCGCTAAATTGTCAAAGTGTGTACTTGAGCAGTAGTGGGTTGGAATATTCACTTGGCGGTAGGCTACTGGGAGTGCGATGTCTTGACCGTTATCTGTTTGATCTAGATATAGGCCCACATCGGTACGGTTGTGATGAATGTATTCATTATTAAGCGCATCGATTTTAACCGCTAATATATCAGGCAGCGCAATGATGGTCGTCGATCGCCCTAATCGTGCCTACAAGCAAGCTAGCTGCTCATTGTGATAGCTTGCTTCCCCGAGGGCTTGGATATGCTCGGGCGCTTGCTAGAGCCGCATTAGAATTATCTGGCGGTCGCTGATTTTTTCAATCTCAGTTTTATAGTGTTTACTGGGCATAGAAGATGCCAATGAGTTTTTGAGCATTTGGCACAAGTAACATGGATTAAATTGGTCGCGACGCTGAAATGCACGTGAGAAAGAAGAGTGGCTATGATAGCCACAACGTATCGCAATTTGCGCTATATTGAAGAGGCGTAAGTGCAAGTAATACGACCGCACGTTCCAGGCGCCTCTTTTTGCGCTAGGTGAAAAGTGAAAACATTGACGAAACCGGCGGCGGACTTGAGAAAACGAATAACCAATAGGGTTAGCAAAGTCCTCGATACCGAGTGACTTATCAAGTGTGTCCTGCAGCCAGATCTCAGCTCGTGTCATCGCGTTGAACATTGTCTGGCTTCTCATGCGTGAATGGTACAGGTCGTGCTTATTTCACCTGTAGTGCACTCTTCCGGTGCGTTAGTATCGGTAACCTAGTGAAGTATCTAGTCAGCGTTTAAATGAGCGTAGAATCTCTGTACAGGCTACTTGTAGGTATGGTGATGCACCGCATTAATTTTTGTGTCATCGCTAGCTGTGTCGTCATTACTTATAGTGTTGCTTTTATGCTGGCAACAGGGTGGCAAAGGCAAGTTTGCTCGTTAATTTTAGGGGTTTGTGCGTAGTTTTGCTAAAAAAGCTACGTTTGTAGTCATATCGACCATTTCAAGTAAGGTGTAGATGAAACATCGATGAAATATCAAAAGGTTCAAAAGCCGGTAGATGAACGCGAAAAGCTGCGCAAGTTTCGTGAATTAGATGATGCGTTTGCGGAGGCTTTGCGTCAGTTAGACGACCCTGAAAGCGATTTTGATATACCGACAGGTCCGCCTGTCAGGTCGCTTGCGGCATTAGAAAAAGAGGATGTAGAAACCAAACAGCAGGCGTTACAACTAGAGCAGGCGCGAGCGTTTAAACAGCGCTTTGATGCGTTGTTAAAAGAGTATGAAATAGAACAAGGCGATTTAGCTGAGCTAGTGGAAACATTACTTGGCTATGGATTGTGGCAGCAAGATCTCGTGCCAGGCAGCCAGCACCTTTAAAGTGCTGGGCATAACATAGATGCGCTACCGGTAGCGATAAATTCGCAAGCTGGGTAAAAATACGTCCTGCTCTAGTTTTTCATCGCGCCTACGGGCTCTTGTACGCGTGGTGGGGGGCTCTGAAGCGGGCAGGTTGATGTGGGGCAACTGCTGGTGGGTAGTGGGTACAAAAATTGGCATGGCGGCATTCAGCGCCTTTCGCGTATGACCATCTTCAAGTGGCTCGGTAAAAAAGAGATTGGCGCGCATAAGGGGCGCCTGGGTTTGTACTTGAGCGAGCACTTCGCTACTTGGGAGGCTAGCCAGTTTGCGAAGCTGAATCCGCACATGCGGTGCATCGGTATCGAGTTGCAATAGCTTCTTTTCAGCTTCTTGAACCGTTAGTCGCTTAATAGAGCGCCCGCTGCTATACCACGCAAAGCGAACGCGCGAAACAGGTGCTTCGGCGATCGGTAATTGACGCCAACTCTGCTTTAGATGCAAACGGGCAAGTCCAGTACGGCGTAATACGTCGTCAATATTGGGATGCCGTTTTGTTAAGCGATGTTTGGCGTCATTCAATGCCTGTGGAAAATCCTGTTTAACAGTTTGTAGCAGCTCAGCAAATCTTTTTTTGGCTTGGTTAACTTCACCTATCGCGGTAAGCAATTCTTCATCGGCTGCCACGATGGCGATGTAATTACGCGTTTCTCGACCGTCTTGATCTTGCGCATGCCACATATCGAAAAGCGCTTCGCGCAGCCAGTGGCGGGTAGGGGTGTTTTGATGGAAAACCCACGAAGCTGGCTGCTGCCGCTCGTAGAGCGAGACAGCGGCTTCAGTAGTGCCAATTAAATCGTCAAACTGCTGCTCCAACTGAAGCAGCAGGTGATAGGCTGAAGGCGAGGATGGTTCAGGCATGATCATCGTCATCTGGTTTGCCGGGCTGAATGCGCTAGATGTGCGGCCCGTTAGGTGAGCGGTGCATCTTTATCGGCTTGCGCCAGCAGCGTTTCTATATCGGCTTCATCCATCGCCGATTCGCCTGATATGCGATGGGACTCATCGGCCCAGGCACCCAAATCTAACAGCTGGCAGCGTTTACTGCAGAAAGGACGATACGTGCTTTCGGGCAGCCAAGGCACTCGCTTAGCGCAGTGAGGGCAATTAACTTCAAGCGGGGAATCATTTGCAGGGCGAACCATAAAAACTCCGATGGCAATATCAGGTGCTGTATTTTAGCAGTTAAGCAGATGACGAAAGTATTGGTCCAACTTAGCGACCTGCGCCATCATGCTGGCGTGGTCACGGCTGTTATCTATCACATCATCTGCTTGAGCTAACCGCTGTTCACGGGGAAGTTGGGCGGCGAGAATAGCATGCACTTGGCTCTCGCTCACCTCATCGCGTTGTAGGGTTCTTGCTACTTGTAGCGCTTGCGGCACATCGACAACGACAGTCCGGTTAACGAGTGCATTTTGGCCAGATTCAAACAGAAGAGGTGATACTAACAACACGTAGGGAGCACCGTGCGCTTTAAGCTGCGTTAAGTGCTGCGTTATTCGTTCTCTTATTTTGGGGTGTGTAACCGATTCCAGCCATAACCTTTGTTCTGGTTTTTTAAATATAATGTCACGTAGGGCAACACGGTTTAGCGTGCCATCGGAATGAATAACCTTTTCGCCAAAATGTTGCTTAATGGCCAATAGGGCTGGCTCCCCTGGTAACACAATTTCTCTGGCGACATCGTCGGCATCGACCCAGGCGGCACCGAGGGTTTCAAAGGCGCGGGCAACGGTCGATTTACCCGAGCCAATACCACCGGTTAATCCGATAATCATCTGCTGCCTCATATCGTTAGGTTATCATTACCATTGTGATTATTAGCGTCTTTTTCAATAGACAAGCTTTCAGATTAGCTAGCCTTTGCGTCATGAAATGTTAAATCAGTAGGCTGAGATAAAGCGCCATTAGTTCATCGCCGACCAATAACGCAATCCAACCAGCGAGCGCCAAAAAAGGCCCAAAGGGCAATGGTTTGCCACGTAAACGGGGGGCAAAGGCCTGAGCAGTCAAACCGACCATCGCGCCAAGCCCTGCTGAAAGTATCAAAATAAGCGGTAAAAAACTCCAGCCTAGCCAAGCCCCCAACGCTGCCAGCAGTTTAAAATCGCCAAAGCCCATGCCTTCTTTACCGGTGGTTAATTTAAATAACCAGTAAAAACTCCACAGAGAAAGATAGCCCACTATGACGCCAATCACCGCATCGGAGAGCATAAGTGGCTGGAAAAGAAGCTGGAAAAGCAAGCCTGCCCACAGCAGCGGTAGGGTCAGGACATCAGGCAATAGCTGAGTACGAAAATCGATAACAGCGAGCGCTAGCAATACCAGGCAAGCGCTATAAATGGATAGCGCCTCTAGGGTGGGGCCATGAAGCGCCAATACTGCTACGGCCAGTAGCCCGCCGACTAACTCCACTAGGGGATACTGAATACTTATGCGAGTGTTACACGCAGCGCATCGCCCGCCGCGTTTCAGCCAGCCCACTAGCGGAATATTGTCGTGCCAGGCAATCGCCGTCTCGCAACGTGGGCACAGGGAGCCTGGTGTGGCTAAATTGAAAGCCGGTGAGTGTTCATGTGCTAGCTCGAGGGCAGCCTGCGCCTCGCGGCGCCAATGGCGCATCAACATAACCGGGAGGCGCGTGATTACAACATTAAGGAAGCTGCCTAGGCATAGCCCAAAGAGTGCCACGATAAACCATACGATAAGCGGAGGGTGATGCATGTCGCTCCTTAGCGTTTTAATGCGTGGGTGGGCTTAGAGGGCAGACCCTAAGTCGAAAATGGGTAAATACATTGAAACAACTACGCCGCCGACCAGTACGCCTAACACCACAATAATAATCGGTTCCATGAGCGAAGTGAGAGCGTCGACTTTATTATCGACCTCTTCTTCGTAGTAATCGGCGACGCGGTTCAGCATGGCATCCAATGAGCCCGCTTCTTCACCAATACTCACCATTTGGATCGCCAAGGGGGGAAAGCGATTCGTCATTCGCATGGCGAAATGTAGCTGTTGCCCGGTCGCCACGTCTTGACGCGTTTGCACCACTGCGCGTTCATAGACTTTATTACCCGTGGCGCCGGCGGCGGTGTCTAAACCCTCGACTAATGGCACGCCAGAGGCAAAGGTGGTGGACAGGGTGCGTGAAAAACGAGCGATAGCAGACTTGTGCATAATGTCGCCAATGACGGGTAAGCGAAGCAGTAACGCGTGCATACGGTAGGCGATTTTAGGTGAGCGCTGAATACTGACTTTAAGCAGAATCACGCAAGCGATGACGGCCGCGAGCGCGACTAACCAATAGCGTTGAGCAAGCTCAGATAAATTTACTGTCACCTGGGTTAGCGCAGGCAGTTCAGCACCAAAGCTTTGAAACATGCTTTCGAATTCAGGTACTACCTTAATTAATAATAGCATGGTAACGGCGATGCCAATGGACATAACGGCAGAGGGATACCAAAGGGCTTTTTTTACCCGTGCTTTAAGCGATTCTACTTTCTCTTTATACGTCGCAATACGATCTAGCATTTGATCCAGCGCACCTGACTGCTCGCCAGCGTCGACGAGGTTTACAAACAGCCGATCAAAGTGTTTAGGGTGGCGACGTAGCGCATCAGAAAAACTAGCCCCCGAGGAGACGTCGCTCATCATATGCTGGACAAGGCTAACCATCGCCGGTTTTTTGAGGCTTTCCGCGACTACCTGCAACGCTTGTAGCAGCGGTATGCCAGCGCGAATCATGGTGGCCATTTGGCGCGCAAATACCATCACATCGGTTGGCTTGATGCGGCCACTGCCGCCCAAGTTGCCTTTTTTAGTGATGCGCTTAATGACGATATTCTGTTTGGCGAGTTCGGTGGCTACTTCGGCTTTGCTACGGCCAATCATCTCGCCGCTTAACAGCCTGTCTTGAGGGCCTTTACCTATCCATTTCCAGCGCGATAACTTAACAGTGGGCGCTTGGCGGCGACGTGCCGTTTTAGCCATGCCTTACTCCTTGCTTACTCGGTTAACCTCTTCCAGGCTGGTAATGCCCTGCATGACTTTCAATAAACCGCTGCGATGAAGGCTAGGGTAGCCCTCTTTGCGTGCTTGATGATCAATGTCTAGCGCATTGGCATCACGCATAATTAACTGACGCATGGCTTCTGTAATGGGCACTACTTCGTACATGCCAATACGGCCTTTATAACCATGGGTACAGTGTTTACAGCCTACTGGTTTGTAAATGGTGGCTTGGTGAATTTCTTCTGCATTAAACCCCTCTTTACGCAGCGCCTCGTGGGGAATATCAATCGGCTCCTTACAATGCATGCAGAGTTTACGTGCAAGACGTTGGGCAATAATCAGGCTCACCGCACTGGCGATGTTAAACGATGAAACGCCCATGTTAGCGAGGCGTGTAAGCGTTTCAGCAGCCGAGTTGGTGTGTACGGTAGATAACACTAGGTGGCCCGTTTGCGCAGCTTTGACGGCTATCTCGGCAGTTTCAAGGTCACGAATCTCGCCTACCATGACCACATCAGGATCCTGGCGTAGAAATGCACGCAACGCACTGGCAAAATCAAGGCCTATTTTGGGTAGCACGTTAACCTGATTGATGCCCGCCACTTTGATTTCCACCGGGTCTTCAGCGGTGCAAATATTGCGCTCTACTTTATTGAGGATGTTGATGCCGGTGTAGAGAGAGACCGTTTTACCGCTGCCTGTAGGGCCAGTGACCAAAATCATGCCCTGAGGCTGCTTCAACGCTTGCTCGTAGTGGCCACGCTGTTCATCGCTAAAGCCCAATTGCTCAATGCCAAGCTGGGCAGCGGTGGGGTCTAAAATCCGCAGTACTAGCTTTTCACCATAGACGGTCGGTAGCGAGTTAACGCGAAAATCGAGCGATCGCGTGCGTGATAGCTTGAGCTTGATGGCTCCATCCTGAGGTAAACGACGTTCCGAGATATCAAGTCGCGCCATGATCTTCAAGCGTGCGGCAATGCGGCTGCGCATGGCAAAAGGGGGGCGTGCCACTTCTATTAGCATGCCGTCAACACGAAACCGCACCCGGTAGAGCGTCTCATAAGGCTCAAAATGAATATCCGACGCGCCGCGGCGGATGGCATCTAAGAGTATCTTGTTTACAAACTTAACGATGGGAGCGTCCTCGCTATTCGAAGACTCTTCTAGCGGGACTTCGTTACCATCGTTACTTTGCACAACATTGAGTGCGCTGACCGCATCATCAATACCTTCGAGCTCATCGAGCATGCCGCGCTCATTTTGAGCTAAGTAGTTATTGAGCGTGGCCGTAATTTGTTCAACGGGGGCTAAAACACCTTCAACGCTTAGGCCGGTAGCAAATTGTAATTCATCCAATTGCGTTAATGTTGCAGGATAAGGCACTGCGACAGTGAGACGATGGCCATGGCGTGCTAACGGCAGCACATTAAGGCTCTGCAGCACTTTAATAGGGTAATCGGAGGCGGGCGGTAGAGTATTCAGGCGCATTGCCTCTAAATTGATCACCGGTAGCCCATACTCCCAACCAGCAGCCACGGTCGCTTTAATAGGATCAACCAAGCTGCTTTCGATAACATACTGAAGAAATGAAATCTCTAAATCAGAGGCCGTGGATTCAGCTGTGGCGGCTTGGGCATCGGTCAGCAGGCTGTGTTTTACCAAGCGCAGGGCAATGCCGCGTAGGCCACCGCGAGCAGCGGCGTGACTAAGAGTCGATTCAAAAGGGGGGTGGCTCATTCATTAGACCTGTTTGTACATCGGCGTAGGCTTACTACTTGTACCATAAACTAGCGTTTACAGGCATTAAATGCCTAGTCATCAAGATATGCTCAAGAAGTAGGAAGCTAGGCCGATAACGTTAAGAGAGCGCATTGTAAAAACGTACCGCGTAAGCTAGTGTAATGCCTATTATTCCTAACTCTTTTTAAGGGCTTGCTTCCTTATAAAGAACTGACTTGTCCCTTCAGGAGATGCCTGCATGCAGCAATCTGCACAACCTATCATCCGCAACGCGAAACAAGGCGGTTTTACGCTAATTGAGCTAATGATCGTGGTGGCGATTATTGGTGTATTGGCGTCCATCGCTGTGCCGCAGTACCAGAATTACGTAGGCCGGGCACAGGCTACAGAAGCTTTTACTGCCACCGCGGGTTTGCGCACCGATATTGGTTTATATTTTTCTGAGAATGGCAACTTTGTGGGATATCAAGCTGCAAACGGTAACGACACATACATTGTCGATACAGCAGATGATATTGGCGGAGAATATATTGATGATGTAGAACTTAATGGCCAAGCCAGCGGTGGGTTCACTGTGGCATTTGATAATGGGGTTCACAATGGCTCATCAATGGTTATTCAGCCACTTGTTGAAGATGCAGTAGCGAACGCTGATACTAGCGGTGGACAAATTACAGGCTGGCGTTGCTCCAGCGATGACATTGATGACACCTACCTTCCTTCAGCTTGTCGCGAATAACCGTATATAGTTTGTATTAAGGGCCTTCGGGCCCTTTTTCATTTTCATGCTTCTTGCTTATTCATTAAGTACACTGCTAGCTCTGATCTTAAGCCAGGAGCTTACAATGACCCCTATCAAACTGATTATTCTGAGTGCGCTTGGCGCTAGCCTACTCAATAGCGCTGCCTTTGCTCAACCTGACCATGCACAAGCCCATGGTGCCCGTGACAAAGGCCACGACCATCGCGATCAGGCCCATCAGAATGAAGCTCATAACTCTGGAAACACCCGAGATAATCGGGTTGATTTACCACGTATCAATGAGCGTGAACTACGCCAGCTCTTGCGCCAGCACGATGCGCCAAGAGCCGAAGCATTGCCGCCGGGTATTCAGCGTAATCTAGAGCGCGGTAAACCCTTGCCTCCAGGCATTGCCAAGCGCTTTGATGGTCGTCTAGCATCTCAGTTACCCCAATACCCAGGCTATGAATGGGAGCGTGTAGGAGCCGATGTAGTATTGATAGAAGCAGCCACGCGCATCGTGGTCGATGTATTAGTGGATGTTTTGCGTTAGCCAGCGCGATTGATGGCTCGAAAAATACCTCATGTCGGCTTATGGTGAATGGTCATAGGATTAAATGTCTTCAATAGGAGATTCAATGGCTGACCACACACTGCAAGCACGCCTAAAGATCGCGATTTCTATCGCTGAAGAAGCTGGGCAAATGATTATTCAAGCCCGGGAGCAACAAGGCTTTGCTCGACGGTTAAAAAAGGATAATGAGCTGGTCACCGATGTGGATGTAGCCGTTGATCAGCTTATTAGCCAGCGGCTTGAAGAACACTTTCCAGGAGAGGCGCGGCTGAGTGAGGAGCTTGCTCCCGAGAGTGCTTTGCATGTCGAAACGCCTAGGCTTTGGGTAGTGGATCCTATTGATGGCACTGTCAATTTCGCACAGGGGTTGCGCCATGTGGCAGTGTCCATCGGCTGGATGGAAGAGGGCGTTGCTAAAGTCGGGGTGGTGCATGCTCCGTTCTTAGGCGAAACCTTTAGCGCTGCGGAAGGCGGCGGTGCTTTTTGCAATGGCCAAACTATACAACCGAGCAGCGCGGATTCGTTAGCGCACTCGCTGGTAGGTACTGGATTTCCCTACCGCAAAGAGGAGCGCAAACATCTTTTAAAACGATTAGAGGCCGTGCTGGTTGAGTGCCAGGATATTCGTCGTAACGGTGCGGCAGCCATCGATCTGTGTGATGTCGCCTGCGGCCGATTAGATGCATACTATGAAAGTGTCTCGCCTTGGGATTTTGTGGCGGGCTGGGTCATTGCCCGTGAAGCCGGTGCGCGTGTAGGCCACTTGTATGAGCCACCTAAATCGGTGCCCGAAGACCTTTACCCTGAGCATTTGCTAGTGACGGCACCTGGCGTTTATGACGCCATGGCCTATTTGCTACTCAATGCCGACCAGGGCTAACGACAAAGGGCTAGCGCGTGTCAGGCGTTGTATGACAAATACTTGAAAAGAAAGCGCTATAAGGGCTTTTCATTTATGCAAGAAGACGCTAGTATACGCACCGTCTTGAGGCAAAGCAGTAACGGCCAATAAAGGCAGCGGAGCGTGGCGCAGCTTGGTAGCGCGTTGCAATGGGGTTGCAAAGGTCGCAGGTTCGAATCCTGTCGCTCCGACCAAAGATTATTGAAAGCCGCCGACTAGGGTGAAACCTATCGGTGGTTTTTTGTTGACTGGGAAAACTCCCTACGCCAGCTAGTCTAGTCTAACTGCTAATTGGCAAAACCATAGCGGCAGCCGGCGTAACTAGCAAAGTGCTATCGCTCGTCAGCTTTACGAGCGCCGCCCGGCTAGCACAACGGCACCAATTAATGCGCTGGCCAATACGGTCGTGGTCAGTAACGGGTGCATTGAGGCATTGGTGTATAGGCTAGTCTTGGAAACATGGCTGGCGTATCGGGCACGTTCGCGCCTATCGGTAGCCGCTTCTTGCAGCGCGAAGTGGCGGCGATGCTCGGGCTTATCGGTCTGCTGCTGTCCGATGATCTTCGCCGACATGATCTTGTCCATCAACCATGGTGCGCAGTGTCCAAGGGCTGTCATGAACCGCCCGCCGCCACCGACGTACATATCGCGGCGGGGATGCTCGGCACAGTAGAGGATACTGCGCGCAACGATGCGGGGGTCGTAAAGCGGTGGCGGCAGAGTCGGTTCCCTGTCCATGGCGTTGCCAGCGTGTTCGGGGAAGGGCGTGGCGATACTGGCTGGCTTGATTAACGTCACCGAAATGGGCGCGCCGGCATGCTCGAGTTCCATACGCAAAGCGTCGGTGAAGCCTTTGACAGCATGCTTGGCGGCCGAATACATGCCCTGATAGGGGATGGCTTGGTCCGAGGCGATCGAGCCGATGTTGATGATCCCCCCGGCGTAACCATCGCGGCTCTTGCTAAGGTGGCGGGCCGCTTCCAGCGACCCGTACACGACACCCCAGTAAGTCGTGTCGAACAGGCGCCGGTAATCCTCCTCGTCGATATCGAGCAGGTTGCCGAAAAGCGAGACACCGGCATTGTTGATCCAGGTATCGAAGCCGCCAAACGTGTCGATGGCAGTTTGCGATATCCGGTGAACTTGCGTTTTATCGCCGACATCCACCGCGACGTAGATGGCTTTACCACCGGCGAGGTTGATTTCGTCGCAAAGATTCCGCAACGAATTCTCGTCACGTGCCGCCAGAACCAGGCGTGCGCCATGCTCGGCGGCCATGCGCGCCGTTGCCAAGCCGATGCCTGTGGTGGCGCCGGTGATGATTACCGTCTGGTGTTCTAAGTCTTTCAAATGCAGTGCCATTTCGCTCTCCTTGCTAGTGTCTGCGGTTTTGGGAAGGAACTGTTGAACTTCAGCTTTTCAGTTCGCTCCACTTTCTCAGAATAGACGCTCTGCAAAGATTGCAAAATGCTGTGACACAACGGGCATATGCTTAATGACTAAGTACCTTCTCGTATAGTTTGGAAATTCTCTGGAAAGGTACCCCCTATATTTGGAATCAAGGGTTGTTGCCTTGCAATCGTAAATTCGTTTGGGTGCGTGGCACTCGCTTTAAGCGTTACCTTACAGACATTGGTATTTACGGGCGTGAGTAAATTTTGGATGTAGCCAGCAGCCCTAGGCTGGTTCTTTGGCCCCTGCAGCAAAGTACTGTTCCAGGTCATTGTTAAGCATGTCATTCGCTACTGAAAATCGGGATTAATGCTGGAAAAAATCAGACACCACATGCTTGCAACATTTTTTGCTCTCAAGTCTCTTCGGGGATTAGCAGGTAAGCGCTGGTGGCCCGCCAAAACCGTTTAGCTCCGCAGCGCATGCTGAGGCGCAAAAAAAACGTGAACAAGATGAGAACACGCGAGAGCACAAATCATCTATTTAATAAAAAGGCACTGTTTCACAGATGAGTAAAGCAGTGGCTGTTTCGCTTAGATACTTTTTTGTGGGGCAGATGAGGTCAATGCCGCCGTAACAAGTCGGTGGTCAAATTCTCCACACTGGTTGCCCCCAACAGCGCCATATTTCGCTCTATTTCGCTACCCAGCAGTGTGATAGCCTTTTCCACCCCGGCTTCACCAGCGATGCTGGCCGCATAGTTGAAGGGGCGACCAAGAAACACGAAACTGGCTCCCAATGATAGTGCCTTGAGAACTTGGCTGCCGCGGCGAAAGCTGCCATCGATCATAACGGGGACTGCTCCCTTAACAGCCTCCAGCACTTCAGGCAACATAGCGAGTGGGGCCACTGTACCATCGAGCTGTCGGCCACCATGGTTGGACACTATTAAACCATCGGCACCCGCGCTGATAGCACGTCGTGCATCGTCAGGATGAAGAATGCCTTTGACCACTAGTTTACCTTTCCACCGTGTCCGAACCTGATCGAACGTCGACCAATCAAGATGCCGGCGGCCCGAAAAATCACGGTTGACGTTCTTTGCCAGTACTGGCACACCACGTGTCGCCGCATTATTTTCGAAATGCGGAATACCGTGATACCACAATGTCTTCAGAAAAGTCCCGAATAGCCATCTCGGCCGTACCAAACCATCCCAAGCTAGCCGTACACTTGGACGTAATGGCGAAGAGAAGCCCGCACGACGATGGTTTTCAGGGTTCGGCGGCACAGCGTAGTCCACGGTGACCACCAGAGTGGTAAACCCGGCCTGCTCGACACGCGCCAGCAAGGCATCGATTCCCTCCGGTGTTCCGGGCAAGTAAGCCTGGAACCAATCCGAGCCATTCGGCCCTGCTAGCTCTTCCATGGGTATCAACGATGTACCACTAACAATCATGGGAATACCGCTGTCTGATGCTGCTTGCGCCAACACTTGGTCACCCCGATAGGCAGTTAGGGCGCTAATACCCATGGGCGCTATACCAAAAGGGTAGGCATAGCGGCGGCCAAAGAGTTCGGTTTCAGTCGATACGCCAGAGACATTGACCAGCGCCCGCGGGAGAAATGCGTAGTTATTGAAGACTTCATGGCTAGATCGTGCAGTGACGCCGTCCTCAGCCACGCTCGCCACGTACCCAAATAGCGGCCGCGGTAAATGGCGCCGAGCGGCTCGCTCGAAATCATCAAGGCTTAAAATGCGTTCTAAGCGGCGGTACATTATGCCTCCTTGGCGTTAGCAGCAGACCTTAGCCAGTCATTCACATTGACGGCGTTGAGCGGGCCGCTACCGATTAGCGCCCCCAGTAGATTAACGACTGCCAACTGTGCCATGGCCTCACGTGTTTCATGGGTCGCTGAGCCGATGTGCGGTGTCATTACTACATTATTCATGGCAGCCAGGGGCGAATTTGCGGGAAGAGGTTCTTCGGCGAACACGTCAAGCCCAGCTGCGCGGATCCCGCTGCAGCGTAGTGCCTCAATCAGCGCTGGTTCATCGACCACCTTGCCTCTCGCTATATTGATGAGGGCAGCCGTCGGTTTCATGCGTGCTAAGGCATCGGCGTCTATTAAGTGATGTGTATCGTCGTTGTAGGGCACGCTAATGCAGACGATATCCGATTCGGCTAACAGGTCATTTAGCTCTCGCCTTTGTGCCCCTAGCTGCTGCTCAAGCGCAGTCTTAGAGGAAGAGGCTGTGTAGAGGATAGGCATGCCAAAACCCAACGCCCCACGCCGGGCAATCGCTGTACCAATACGGCCTGCTCCCACAATGCCAAGGGTTTTGCTATGTACGTCCACTCCGAAGTGCTCGGCACCGATATGTGCCCGCCAGCCACCATCGCGGACCAGGCTGGCCAGTTCGACTAGCCGCCTCTGGGTAGCCATGATTAGCGCAAATGCTGTGTCGGCAGTGGTTTCGGTAAGCACATCTGGCGTATTGCAGAGCAGAATGCCACGCCGATTAAGTGCTTCAAGAGGCAGGTGGTCATAACCCACTGAAATGGTGGAGACCACTTGAAGCTCCGGCGCTTCGGCTAGCATTGTCTCGTCGAGTTCCAGCTTGCCGCCGATCAGTCCATGGGCCTTGGAAAGCGCTGTCATAAAGTCAGCACGATTTGATTCGTCCACGTCCTCAAAGTAATCGACCTCGGCAACCTCAGAAAGCGACTTAAGCTGGGCCTCGCTGAGCCGTCGTACGGCGACGATACGCCAAGATTTCGTTTGCTCATCCATGGCTCGCCTCACCTACGCCTTCCATCTGGAATCCTGTCGCTTTAAGCGAAGACACGAGTTCAGACACATGCTGCTCCTCCAGCTCTACTAAAGGTGGGCGCACACGCCTCCAATCGTCATTGTCCGAAAAGTAAGCTGTCGCTGCCTTCATGCCAGGAATCAGTGGGTACTTTTCAAACAAGTCGCGTATAGCATTCAGGCTCTGCTGACGCTCGTCGGCATCGTCCTCCTGCCAATGCCTTGCCAACTCAACAATGGCCGACGGATTGACGTTGGCAGTGGCACTGATACAGCCAGCACCGCCTGCTCGTAGGGTATCAAGCAAAAACCGCTCGCTGCCGGCATACACAGCAAAGTCTTGCCCAGCAAAGCGCTCGGTTAACCCTTTGGTGTGTGCCCAGTCTCCGCCGCTGTCCTTAATGCCAGCAATAATGCCCGGGAAGGCGTCACGTAAACGCTCGATCAGTTCAAACGAGAGCGGCACTTGGGTCACAGGTGGGATATGGTAGAGATAAATCCGCAGACGTGAATTTGCGACACGATTGATCACCTCACTGTAATAGCGAAACAAACCTTCGTCGCTAACACCTTTATAATAGAAGGGGGGTAGCATCAGCACACCGGCACAGCCAGCGTCCACTGCCACACGCGTCAGCGCCACGCAATCATCAATTGTACAACTCCCAGTGCCGGGCATAATCCTAGTGGGGTCGACACCGCCATCCACCAGCGCTTTTAACAGCGTCTGCTTTTCAGCCACTGTCATTGAGTTGGCCTCGGAATTGGTGCCGAACACGGCCAAGCCAACGCCATTTGAGGCCAGCCAGTGGCTGTGGGCCACAAAACGATGGGTATCCGGCGCCAAGTCGGCGCCGAAGGGGGTAATCACCGGTGACCATACATCACCACTCAATTGGGACATGATATTCTCCTTGTTGTTGTAAGGTCTTTATTGCCAGGGCTCGATGGCGTAGCGCTCAAGTGCAGCCTGATCAAAGCCAAAACCAAGTCCGGGTGCGGTGGGCAGTAGCAGTTGTCCGTCGGCAAACTCCAACTGGGTATCCACAAGGCGCCTGAAGTTAAGCACCTGATCGTCGGCAAAGAACTCGACCATCTTCACGTTGGGTGCCGATGCTACTAGATGGATATGCAAGTCGTGGAACCAGTGCGGATAGATATCAACCCCATAGCTGGCAGCGGTGGCGGCAATACGTCGAAACTCAGTGATGCCTCCACAAACGGCTGCATCGGTCTGCAAAATCATGGCTGCTTCTTTGTCCAGCAACTCCTTGAAGCGCCAGCGTCCCGCTTCGATTTCACCGGTGGCTACCGGAACTGGCGTGCGCTCCGCTAAGCGGCGATGGTTGTCGATGTCATCAGGGCTAAAGGGCTCCTCGATCCAGAACGGATTATAAGGTTCTGCCATGCGCATGAAGGCTAACGCCGACGGCAGATCCCGCCAGGCATTGTTGGCATCCATCATTACTTGCACATTGGGGCCCACTGCCTCACGCACTGCCGCCAGACGTGCCTCCTCTCCAGCCAAATCTTCTCGTCCCACTTTCATCTTTACCGCGGTGAAGCCCTTTGCTACGTAGCTGGCCATTTCTTCCCCAAGCATCGCGGGCGTCTTGCCATCCAGGTAGTAGCCACCGCTGGCATAAGCCGGCACGCTGTGAGTATCGCTGGCGCCCAGAAATTTATAGAGCGGGAGTTTCGCTGCCCGAGCGTTACGGTCCCACAGCGCGGTATCCAAAATACTGATGGCACGCATCACCGAACCGCTGCGGCCATGAAGAAGCGATTCCTGATACATTGCTTGCCACAGTGCTTCGGTCGCATTAGCGTCCGCTCCCAACAGCACCGGCTTTAGCAGTTCCCGTACCGCATTTGCCACTAGTGAGCCAGCATTATTGCCGCCATAGCAAAACCCAATGCCTATATGGCCATCATCACCCACCACTTCCACTAGCACATAATCTCGCTTAAGTACCTGTCGATTAGAAAAGCTGGTGGGGTTGTCTAGCGGTACATTGACCGTTCGAGTACGTACTTCGGTTATCGTTGTCATGATGAATCCTCGAATTGAGAGTAAGGTCACTCAGGCTGAGTACGCTGGCGCAGTGCAACCCGCAGCCAGCGAAAGAGGGGGGTCGCTTGCAGGATCGAGAAAGCGGCGATGCATAACAGCACCACGGCAATGGGACTGGTCAAAAAGATGCTCAGGTTGCCTTGCCCGATCAGCATTGACTGTTGGTAACTGGTCTCCATGACCGGCCCCAGAATCAGCCCGATCACCATTGGCGCTGGTGAGACACCGGCTTTGTTCATCCAGTAACCAAACAGCCCAAAGCCCAGCATCAGCCCAACTTCAAACAAGCTATTGTTGATAGCAAAGGCACCAATCACACACAGCGTGATGATGGAGCAGGCCACGAAGCTGTCAGGTACCCGCGTTACGCTTACACAGAGGCGAGTGAACAGTAGCCCGACCAGCAGTAGGCCAATGTTGGCGAAA
Source organism: Vreelandella sp. V005 (assembly GCF_052645115.1). Taxonomy (NCBI): domain Bacteria; kingdom Pseudomonadati; phylum Pseudomonadota; class Gammaproteobacteria; order Oceanospirillales; family Halomonadaceae; genus Vreelandella; species Vreelandella sp. V005. Next base: position 218,657 of record NZ_JBQXYA010000005.1, read on the forward strand.
ATCACCGCCCAGATGAGGGTGTAAGTGACATCGCCATAGTCTGTCAGCAGGTTAGGACCGGGCAGGATGCCCTGAACCATTAGCGCACCTAACAGAATGGCAGTAGAGGAGCTGCCAGGAATGCCCAGGGCAATGGTGGGTATCAAGGCACCACCCACCACCGCATTGTTGGCCGCTTCAGGTGCAGCGACACCCGCAATGTCTCCCTTGCCAAAGCGACTCTTATCTTTGGCAAAGCGCTTGGCTTCGTTGTAAGCGAACCAACTGGCAGTATCGCCGCCGGTACCGGGAATTAGGCCGGTGATGATGCCGATGCCGCTGGAACGGAAGATGTTGGGTAACAAGCGGCGAATCTCAGCGAGAGGCGGAATTAACCTATCGGTGATTTTGCTTGCCACCTTCTGGGCACCATGGGCATTCTCGATTAATATCAACGCCTGTGGGATCGAGAATAGACCGATCAGTGCGACGGTGAATTCGATACCCGAAAACAGGTTAATGACCCCGTAGGTCATTCGTGGCGTGCCGGTGATGAGATCCATACCTACTGTGCTCAACAGTAATCCCAGGGTGCCAGAAAGCAGGCCACTGACGACTGAGCCTTGTGATAAAGAGCCAATGATGGTGATACCCAATACGGCAATCGCGAACAGCTCGATAGGGCCGAACTTGAGTACCAGTACGCCAAGCAACGGCGCTGCAGTGAGTAGGGCGATGCCGCTCAGCAGCCCCCCGATAAAAGAAGCGAAGAGCGACACCCCTAATGCCCTACCAGCCTGGCCTTGTTGCGATAGCGGAAACCCATCAAGTACCGTTGCCGCAGCTGAGGGGGTGCCAGGGGTCTTCAATAGAATAGCGGCGATAGAGCCACCGTAGGAGGCCCCCACATAGAGCGAGGCCAGCATGCTGAGACCCGAAGCCGGATTCATGCCAAAGGTTAGAGGTAACAACAGCGCCAACGCCATGGTCGCCGAGAGTCCCGGCATGGCGCCTACAAACAGCCCCAGCAGGGTGCCGCCAAGTATCAGGGAGATATTGGTGAACGTGATGACGTTGGTCAGGCCCACCAAAACAAGATTATCCATATGACTAGACTCCAGAAGCCTGCGTCAGACACCCCCCCTCCCAGCGCTGCAATGTCTTTCTAAGCCATGCGAGCCGGGAATAAGGGGTGCTCTAATTGTCGTTATGAGGAAAACAGAGGCGGCAGTAGCGGGACAGGCAGGCCTAGAAAGCCGATGAAAACCGCACACACCACCGCGACCAACATTACAATGCCTATGGCGGCGAAGCGCCACGACACATGTCCGATCATCGCTAACGCCACTACCATGAAACCAACAGTGGCAATCAGGTATCCTGTTATCGAAATGGTGTAAAGGTAGACGGCGGCCAATAAGAAAATCAGCATTGCCTTCCATGGCTTGCGGTGCCTAGCTTGGCCGCTGACGCTCTCCTCCTCTGTTGCGGCAGTATGGGAGGTTGCTGTTCCCTCAGCCGAGAGCTGACGCCGACGCAAGGTACCGAATACTTCCTGGCACACCATCGCCGCTCCCAACAAGGCGACGGCAACCGAATAGATAAGGGGCATGTTCGCCGCCTTAGCCGGATAGCCCATTGCAGTGATATAAAAGGTCGCTGCTATGCCAATGGCAAAAAATCCTAAGACTAGACGACTTATGTTCATTTCATACCCCTTTGTCGATTCGCCATTTCCCTCTGCCGGTTAAGCGACTTACTGGTTGACCTCATCTTTGACATCTGCCCAGATCTCTTCGAATTGGCCTTCCATGTCCTGCATCATCTGGCCGTAGTCGTCACCGGTCTGAATGTCGAGATTCAAGGCACGTTCCTGAGCCGTCTGCTGGAATTCCTCGTTATCTTTTAAAGCCTCAAAGGCAGCAATCAGCTCATCGCGTGCTTCATCAGGAATTCCCGCCGGTGCGCTATAACCGCGTGAAGAACCAGCCACAACATCAATATCTTTTTCAACCATGGTGGGCACGTCTGGCAAGATATCCAGACGCTCACGGGTGAACACGGCTAGTGGACGCAGACTGCCCGACTGAATGTGACCATAGACATTACCAAGGTTATTGAAACTGGCATCGACCTTGCTACCCAGGGCTGCTGTGGCGGAGGGGCCGTCGCCCTGGAAAGGTACTTTTTGGAAGGAGAGGCCCGTTGCCTTCTCAATCATAATGGTCGAGAAAAAGTCATCTCCACCGACGCCTGAGTTTGCCACCGTAATCTGGCCCGGGCGTTCCTCTGCAGCAGTCAGTAAATCTTCAACTGTTTGGTAGGGACTATCTTCCGGCACAACGATGACGCCCGGGTCAGTGACTACGTTGGCAATTGGCGTCAGCTCATCGATGGAGTAATTAATAGCGTCATTCATAATGTAGTTTGTCATCAGCATTGGTGTATTGGTGATGCTGATGACGCTGCCATCATTAGCCGACTGTTGGGTTAAACGCGTCCAGGCAATCGCACCTGTAGCGCCAGGAATATATTCATTAATGAATTCTACGCCCAGCAATTCCCGCAAGTAGGGCTGAGTCAACTGGGCCAAGGTATCGCTGCCTCCACCAGCCTTGAACCCTTGAAGTACCTTGATTTCATCAGATGCTGAATACTCCGCTTGAGCGGCTCCTGAAAGCATCAGGGCCGATAGAAGGGTAATGGCGTGAGTTCCTCGGATTTGCATAGTTATTTCCTCAAGTGCTGTTTGTAGTTGTGGTGCACATTGGCACGCAAGTCGTGCTTGCACTAACCAACGTAGTTGTATATCAATAATATTGTCAATAATATTATTGATAATCTTGCCAGTGAGATTTTTACCACCTAGCCTAGAGGTTAAGAACGGTAACGACGGACCCTTCTACAACGACAAGCCGCGAACAAAATAGAGGAAAATGTAATGAGCCAGGACTTCAATAAAGACAACAAAGAAAACGGCACCAACCGTAAAGAGACGGACGCCCAACGCCCCACCTTGGGCATGTCCAACCGCCTGACCAATTATGGTGATGCAGATTTTTCACTGTTTTTACGCAAGGCCTTCATCAAGGGTATGGGATATACGGATGATGCGCTCTCGCGTCCGGTCATTGGGATTGCCAACACCTACAGTGGCTACAATGCCTGTCATGGCAATGTTCCAGGGCTGGTCGAGAGCGTAAAGAGGGGGGTTATGCTCGCGGGTGGTCTACCGGTGGACTTTCCCACCATTACCCTTCATGAATCTTTCGCTAACCCCACCAGCATGTATTTGCGCAATCTTATGGCGTTGGATACTGAAGAGATGATCCGCGCCCAGCCGATGGATGCCGTTGTGCTGATCGGCGGTTGCGATAAGACAGTGCCCGCACAGTTGATGGCCGCCGCTAGCGCAGGTGTTCCGACAGTCCAAGTAGTCACCGGGCCTATGCTTGCAGGCTCACATCGTGGGACTCGCGTCGGAGCCTGCACCGACTGTCGCCGTTACTGGGCCTCCTACCGTGGTAATGACATCGATGAAGCGGAAATTAACGAAGTCAACGACAAACTGGTTCCTACCGTGGGCACTTGCTCGGTAATGGGCACTGCGAGCACCATGGCCTGTCTCGCCGAGACTCTGGGCATAATGCTACCCAACAGTGCCACTGCCCCGGCCGTTTACGCCGATCGGCAACGCATTGCCGAGCAGTCAGGCGCGCAGGCCGTTGCACTTGCCCACGCAGGCGTTACTCCAGATCAAATTCTTACTCCTGAAGCTTTTGAAAATGCTCTGCGCGTACTGCTCTCCTTAGGCGGCTCCACTAATGCCCTGATTCATCTGACCGCCATCGCAGGTCGCCTGGGTATTGATATCGATCTTGAGGCATTTGACCGCATGAGCCAGGAAACCCCAGTACTGATGGATCTCAAACCATCAGGAGAAGGGTACATGGAAGACTTGCATCGTGCAGGCGGCCTACCCACCTTGCTACGTGAGCTAAAACCGTTATTACATTTGAACGCCATGACTATCAATGGCCATACCTTGGGTGAGAACATCGATGCTGCCGTTCATCTCATTGATCAGAAGGTCGTGCGATCCATGCACAGCCCGGTCTACGCTCAGGGTGGCATAGCAGTATTGCGTGGGAACTTGGCTCCGTCCGGCGCCATTATTAAGCAATCAGCCGCCTCGGCCGAGCTTATGACACACCGCGGTCGTGCTGTCGTGTTCACAGGTTTAGAAGACTTGGCTAACCGCATCGATGACCCGGATCTGGATGTGCAAGCTGAGGACGTGTTAGTGCTACAGAATATCGGGCCCAAAGGGGCACCGGGTATGCCAGAAGCGGGTTACATTCCGATTCCCAAAAAACTCGCCTCACAAGGCGTCAAAGATATGGTTCGCATATCCGACGGACGTATGAGCGGCACAGCGGCTGGTACTATCGTGCTCCACGTCTCGCCAGAATCCGCTGAGGGCGGCCCGCTTGGGTTGGTACGTGATGGTGATTTCATATCGCTGGATGTTGCTAACAATCAACTGGATTTAGAAGTAGATAACAAGGAACTTGATGCTAGACGCCAAGAACTCAAGGGTGAGGAGGGCGGGGCACCGCTACTAGGCTATCGACGCCTGTTTATGGAGCAAATCCTTCAAGCCGAGCAAGGGTGCGATTTCCGCGCTTGTCGACCTGAACCTACGTGCCGGATACCAAGACAGAATGAAGCCTGAAAGCGATTTTGATACACTTATTTTCTTTGTGCACTGCAAAGAATGCTGAGAATGCGATCATGAACCGAACTGCCCAGCCGCTCACTGCAAGTGGCGCCGAGACTCAATCTTCTAAACCTTCAAACGGTGTCGAAGACATCGTGGCCGCTGTAGAAGAGGATATTGTACTCGGCCGACTGCACCCACGAGAGCGGCTGGTCGAAGAGGCCATGATGGAGCGCTTCGACTGCAAGCGACACGTTGTTCGCCAGGCTCTCTTCCAGCTCGATACCATCGGTTTAACTGAGCGTATCAAAAACAGAGGTGCTTTCGTGCGAAGCTATCCGCCGGAAGAGGTCGAGGATATCTACGCTATGCGCGAGATTCTCGAATTAGCGGCAGTGAGCAGGCTACCATTGCCGGCTCCGCAGAAATGGCTAATAGAGCTTGAAGAGGTACATAAGCGCCACAGTGAAGCTGTGAATGCTCATGACCTTAGACAGGTGTTCCATATGAACATCGCTTTTCACCGTACCTTATTCAGAGCGTGCGGGAATGACTATCTGTACACTACTATTAATGAGTTTGCACAAAAAGCTCATGGCATTCGCTTCATTGCGATTACGGATCGCGATGCTCTGGCTCAAGCCAGAAATGAGCACCAGTTGATGATTGATGCTATTCGTGACGAAGATCGTGAACTCCTGTCTGACTTGTGTCGCCAGCATCTACTACCTTCCAAAAACCGCTATTTAGAGCTTTATTCTGGAACTCAAGATTAAATGGCTCAGTTTGTAGCAAATTGTAGAAGCTTTTGTGTCTTAGCTACGTTTAAAAAATCATCAAACATCACAAGCCAGCCGGTCGCCCAGCTGGGCTTTATCGTATTGATGGATTAGCATGCTGCGGGATTTTTAGATGTTTGCCTGCCATGCAGCCAGTGTTTGAGGGGTTAGATCGATCAGCTTAGTTGTTGCTAAAGCATCGCTCTGTTGAATTGCGTTGAATGTCCCGCAGCTCTGGTGTTGTCTAATTCGAAGAACTCCTATCACGAAACTTGCTCCATGCAGATTTGGCTTTCTGTTGATTTTCTGGCTTTCGCAACCTGTTAGCCGACGTCACCCCATCCTCAGTAGCATCCGTGTTTAAAGTCTGAAGTTACTTTATCGTGTTTTACCACCAGTTGCTCGGCATAGGCTGAAGGGGTCAATCCACCAAGACTCTTCTTCGGCCTTTCTTCGTTGTATTCTCGCCGCCATGCTTCGATGACCACCTTGGCGTGAGGAAGACTGGTGAACCAATGCTCACTCAGGCATTCATTGCGAAAGCGCTCGTTGAACGATTCGATATAGGCGTTTTGGTTGGGTTTTCCAGGTTCGATTAAAAACAAAGCAACACCCCGTAGATGCGCCCACGAAATCATGGCGCGCCCACAGAATTCTTTGCCATTATCCGTACGGATGGCGCGAGGTAGCCCACGTTGTAAAGCCAACTGATCCAGAATTCGTGTTAACGACAGCCCGCCAATGGCACGTTCAGGCACGATCGCCACGGCTTCATGGGTAGCGTCGTCCACAACGGTGAGGTTCTTGATCACGCGTCCTTCCGCTGTTCGGTCAAACACAAAATCCATTGACCAAACCTGGTTGGCGGCACCAGGGCGGCCAAGGGGCTTTCGCTCAGACGCAGGAACCTTCTTGCGCTTGCGGCGTTTTAGCTGCAACCGAGCCGCCGCGTAGAGGCGTTCGACGCGCTTATGATTGATCTGGTCACCCGCTTGACGCAGCTTCAGGTAGATCATGCCCGCGCCATAGCGACGATGCCGATGTGCCAGGGCAATAATGCGTTCACGCAATGCCTCATTGCGGTCAGGGGCCGATTGATAGCGCAACGTACTGGCAGTCTGCGGATGACACGGAGCGCTCGGCGCTCACTCGGCCACGTGACACCATAAAGCGCGTACAGGGGCACTCACCACTTTCTTCTCAGCTTCGCCAAATAATAGCGATACGGGGTTGCTCGGTTATTTCAAACTGGACGGGTTGGCGCATTTTTTGCTGCATCACAATGACTCGTGGGGGGCTGCACGCACCATGGGCTACATCCGGTACTCGTAAATTGACGAGGTCGCAGCCTCATAATCTGCTGTCGATGGCTCAATTGAAGAGGACAAGGTCTCTCATCTTTTTAGTGTGCTGTAGACGAACGGATGCCCAAATATCTCTTAGGCGCAGAGGAGCCTTCTGCCCAACCAACTTGCCTTGATTAAGGTGTAAAAAAAATTTCAGCCGAAACGTTTTATAACATGATCCTTCATCAGGTGGAGGTAAAGAATGGACCAGTTCTTGCTCGTCATTTACTAAGGCTAATGTAAGGTCGGGGCTCGACCCAAAGCGGCCTATTTTGATTGCCAACAGCGGGGCTTAAAGCGGACACCGAGTGCCTACGTAACTAAGGGGATTCAAGTTTTTATTGGGTCGCCCCCATTCACGCTGAGGGTTTTCTCTCTAGTGTGGTAGTACATTAATGTTTAACAAGAACTTTTAAAATGGTTTCCCCTCTTTTGTTATCGAAGAGAAATACCAACAATTCTCAGGATTTCAATACAACGAACATGGTACTTTATCATTACATTAGTAATGAGGCCTTAGCGTGGCGATAGTCCCTTCTCTACAGAATCCTTCCATGGAAAACCGCTATTGGTACTGGCTACAGTTCATCGGAGGTGTGATTATTACTGCTCTCTTGTTAGCAGAGAAAGTAGGCTGGGTACCAATACCGGTTCTGGAACGCCTTGAATGGCAGGCGTATGACCTGAAAGTGCGCAGTACGCTCAGTGAACAGGCCGATCCGTCATTGGCGATTATTGATATAGATGAGCGCAGCCTCTATGAAATAGGCCAGTGGCCATGGCCACGAGCTACTGTAGCGGAGCTGGTGAATACGCTGTTCACTGAATACGACGCCGGGCTTTTAGGCGTCGATGTGGTTTTTGCCGAGCCAGAGATCACGCTTTGGCAGCAGCACTGGAAAAATTTTATCCGTGACTACCCGCAGTTAAGTTACCTATCCCCACCTATGGATGGCGATGAACAGTTGGCAAGTGCCTTATCAGCCCACCCGGTGGTGTTGGGGTACTATTTTCAAGCTTCCCGCCAACCTGGTGACCCACCCGCGCTTGGGCAGTTACCCGTGCCTACCAGCGTCGCAGAGCCCCGGCCTCTCACTTTCCCCGAGCCTGAGCGCTATACCGCTAACCTGCCCATACTGCAGAATAATGCACTGAGTGCGGGCTTCTTTGATAATCCTCGCGTGGATGAAGACGGGGTGTTTCGTCGTGTGCCCATGCTGCAACGCTGGGAAGGGGAGTTGTATCCCAGTTTACCCATGGCGATGCTACTCGCGTTATTGGGGCAACCAGTGATCACGCCTATTATTGGCGAAGGAGCTGGCGTTACCCAACTGGAAGCGTTGGATGTCGGTGGCTTCGAAATCCCCGTCGATGCGGGGGGGGCCGCACTGGTGCCCTGGTATGGGCCGCGTGGCCACTTTGATTACTTCTCAGCGACCGATATTTTGAAAGGGCGGCTTGATCAGGACGCACTGGCGGGAAAAACACTGATCCTAGGCGCATCTGCCCCGGGGCTAATGGATTTACGTTCAACGCCGGTCGGGGGTGTCTATCCAGGGCCCGAGATTAATCTCAGCCTGTTGGCTGGCATGTTGCACCAGCGCATACATGCTCAGCCACCCTGGGTGCTGGGCTTGGAGGTAGTCAGCCTGATTGCCTTGGGCGCTTTTATGGTGCTGTTATATCCCCGGTTAAATGCGCCGCTACTACTAGTGGTGAGTGGGGGACTGCTTTTCTCGGCGGTAGGAGGCAACCTGTGGGCATGGTATCAGGGGCTTTCGTTGCCTATTGCAGGGTTATTGGTATTACTGGTGGCACAGATGCTGTGGCACTTAGCAATGAACTTCCTGCGTGAGACACAGCAGAAACGCTGGGTGGCCGAGCGTTTTGGGCAGTACATTCCGCACCAGCTGGTTGAAGATATGGTCGAAAGCGGTGAAAGCTTTGGCTTAGAAGGGGAGGAGCGAGAGCTAACGGTATTGTTTTCTGATATGCGGGGTTTTACTGCATTTTCCGAATCGATCCCGCCCTCGGAGCTTACCGAAATCATGAACCGTTTATTGACACCGTTAACAGGCGCTATCCATCAGCACCATGGCACCATCGATAAGTACATGGGGGATGCCATTATGGCCTTCTGGGGCGCGCCGCTGCACGACGAGCATCACGCTCATCATGCTCTTGAGGGTGCTTTTGCCATGTTAGACGCGCTCGATGGCATCAATAATGAGTTTATCTCCGAAGGTAAACCGGCGCTGGCGATGGGGGTAGGGTTGAATACCGGTTCCATGAGCGTGGGTAATATGGGCTCCAGTTTCCGTATGGCCTATACCGTCATGGGCGATAACGTGAATCTCGGTTCGCGCATGGAGGGGTTGACCAGAAAGTATGGGGTGAGCTTACTCGTCAGCGAGACCACCGCTAAGCAAGCGCCGAAGTGGTGTTATCGTCGACTGGACAAGGTGCGCGTTAAGGGTCGCAGCACACCGCTGTGGATTTTAGAGCCGCTGGGTCGTTGGGAAGCACTCTCAGAAGAGAAACACCAGTGGCATGCCGCATTTGAGCAAGCGTTGGAGCACTACCACGCTGCGGATTTTGAATCCGCTGAACGCACTTTCCGTGAGCTTGATGTGCAAGACCCACCGACGCAAATGTATCTGGCGCGCATCGAACACTTCAAGTCAGCGCCGCCCCAAGAAGACTGGGACGGCGTCTGGACACATACAGAGAAATAACGGCATCCGACTCTTTAAGGCTATGGAGCAAGCCGAACAAAAATACCGGTACCGCTGTAGTCACCGGTTTGTTCTCCCCAGGCTTCGATCAAGCTCATTATGGTGGCGGCTTCTTCACCGATATAACGGCCATTGAACTCGCCACCTTCAAAGCAGTTACTATCGCCACAAGCCTCGTGCGTCAGATTGATACCGTCCAGCGAGAACGCGTCAGATTGATTACTGCCCAACAACCTGCCAAAGCCGTCTAATAGAATCTCAACCTGCACGCCCTCGCTGTTTGAAAGCATAATAGAACTGTTAGGTAAGATAGGGATAATATCGCCGCCATCGCTAGGCACTAAACCAGTGCCGCCGACCCAGTTGAACGTCACGCCCGTTTCGAGCTGGTCGCGCAAAGCGCTAAGGGCTGATTCACTTAGTGACGCGCTTAAGGAATCAGAAATTTCATCGGAAGCCGCAATAAAGACAATGGATTCGTCCAGTGCCTGTGAGCTATCCACAGAAGCGGGTACTTCTGTGCCGCTCTTCCAGTAACCCCAAACTATTTCACCGTTATCAACAGGGTACGATCCTTGATCTGTAGGTGAGATATTTTGGCGGTAAAGTTCGTCAATATCATCGCTGTCTGCAGCATTAAGCAGCATATTATTTTCTGTCGGCACAAAGTCGAGCCAGAATTGGGAAGTATCGTTGCTACCTGCAGTATTAAACGCTGCCTGGGCGTTCGAGCAATTGCCATTGCTATTGTCAATGCAATCGCCACCGCTGTTGTTGCCATTGCCATTGCCATTGCCATTGCCATTGCCATTGCCATTGCCATTGCCATTGCCATTGCCATTGCCATTGCCATTGCCATTGCCATTGCCATTGCCATTGCCATTGCCATTGCCATTGCCATTGCCAT
>NZ_JBQXYA010000006.1:0-226586 GCF_052645115.1 Vreelandella sp. V005
AGGCCTGCCGCCAGCGTTCAATCTGAGCCATGATCAAACTCTTCAGTTTACAATCATTGTGATCCTTACTCGTCACTCGAAAGCAACAAAAGCGGATCAAACTTGGCTCAAGGTTCAAACGAATTCACTGTGATACTTCGAAAAGTATCGATATGTTCGCTTGCCTTGATATTTAGTGATTTGTCACTAACATCAGCAAGCGCCCACATGAATTACCTGATCAAATTGTTAAAGAGCTGTTTCGCTGTGATAGCTAACTAATTAAGCTACTTGACTGGCCGTTGACTTGACTTGGCTTGCCTCAGCGAGGAAGGCGTATTCTACGCATTTCCTGGCGGTTGTCAAGGGCGTTGTTTTCGATGCAAACCTGACCACATCCAAAACCGCTAACTGCCTGACAAACCGAAGGTTTTCACCTTCACTTACCGCTGGTAACGCTTGGCGTCCCCGGCAGCGGATGCGTACTTTACGGATTCGCGGCCGGGTTGGCAAGAGCTTTTGTAGAAAAATTACAGATTCGTCATGTTGAGGGGATTAAACCCCTTCGGCGGCACCCTCATTGGCGGTTACACTAGGCGTATCTACCACCTTGCTGAGGTCCGTCATGAGCCACCACTTGCTAACTGTCGACTCATTAAACCGTGAAAGCGTTGATCACTTACTGCGTGTGGCTGCACGCATGGAGCCGATAGCTCAGCGGCGCCAAGTGACGCGCGTATTAGAAGGAGCGGTACTCGGCAATCTGTTCTTTGAAGCCAGTACTCGCACGCGCGTCAGCTTTCATGCCGCTTTTTGTCGGCTAGGTGGCAGTGTCTGTGACACGACGGGCTTTACTTTCTCTTCCATGGCTAAAGGCGAATCACTCTACGACACCAGCCGCGTAATGAGCGGCTACTGTGATGCCATAGTGATGCGCCACCCCGACCAGGGTTCAGTCGCTGAGTTTGCCGCAGCCACCAATGTACCGGTGATTAATGGCGGCGATGGACCTGGGGAGCATCCCAGCCAAGCACTACTTGACCTTTATACGATTGATAAAGAATTTCAGCGCCTGGGTAAATCACTGAACGGTGCGCATATTTTATTGACCGGCGACTTGAAATATGGTCGTACCGTCCATTCACTGATCAAGCTTTTATCACTCTATGCTTCACTGCGCATTACCCTGGTGTCACCGCCAGGCCTTGAGATGCCTTCCAAGCTGATTGATTTAGTAGCATCACGCGGCCACCGCATTGAACAGCGCGAGTCACTGGCCAGCGACTTTACAGATTTAGATGTGGTGTACACCACGCGCATTCAGAAAGAGCGCTTTACCGATGAGATGAATGAGAGTTTTCAGGGGCTTTCCGATGACTTTATGGTCAACCGTGATTTTCTGGATCAGCGCTGCAGCCAAAGCACCATTGTGATGCATCCACTGCCTCGGGATAGCCGCCCTGGTGCGAATGATTTGAACGTAGATTTAAATGGCGACCCGCGCTTGGCGATTTTCCGCCAGACGGATAACGGCATTCCGATGAGAATGGCGATTTTCGCAACGTTGTTAAAGGTCGATGAATTGATCGAGCAGGACGCACGCCCAGTACGTTGGTACGTGCCACCCCAGATCGGCACACTGGATCGTTGAGACCATAGTCGTTAGACCGCTAACGCGCTACAGCGACAGTCGCCCGCCAGGTAGTCCTTCCTGGTGGGCAAACCAACCCTCAAGAATAAGAATAGCGGCAATGCCATCGACACTATCTTGACGATAGTTGCCTTTATGGCCCGCCTCGCGAGCGATCATTTTAGCTTCTCGCGTGGTGCCACGCTCATCAACCATTTCGCATGGCTTGCCAAAACGGCCATGCAAACGGTTACCGAACTTGCGTGCACGGGTACTCATGTCTGATTCGCTACCATCCATATTCAGCGGCAAACCCACCACTAGCAGATCTGGCTGCCATTCGCTAAGCAGCCGCTCAACAACGTTCCAGTCAGGAATCCCATCTCGCGCTGTCAGTGGAGTAAGCTCACGCGCACTGCGCAGCAACTCGTTGCCCACCGCCACACCGATCCGCCGAGTGCCGTAGTCGAAAGCCAGGATTAACCGCTGCCCCGCCTCGGCCATCAGGCGTGCCCCGCGTCTCGGGTCATTAGATTAAGGTCGACACCTAACAAACCTGCCGCCGCCGCTAACCGCTCAACGGGGGGAGTGTTGAAGAGCACGCTGCTCTCCGCTTCTACCGTTAGCCAGCTATTCTCTTTCAGCTCTTCTTCCAGTTGCCCGACCTCCCAGCCCGCGCAGCCTAAGCAGACTAAAAAGTGCTCAGGCCCCTCGCCAGCAGCAAAGGCCTGAAGAATATCCAGCGATGTGGTCAGCGCAATGCCATCTTCCACCTGGATACTCGAGTCCCACTGCTGGCTATCGCCGACATGCAGAATGAAGCCGCGGTCTTTATGCATCGGCCCTCCGTAATAGACCGGCGAATTGCGGTGCGGGCTTGTTTCACCACCTAATTCCAGCTGATCAAACAGCGCCTCAAGCGTAATCTCTAACGGTCGGTTAGTAATCACCCCCATGCAGCCGTTGTTATCGTGATCGCAAAGATAAATCAGGCTACCGGCAAAATTAGGGTCTTCTAAATGCGGCATGGCCATTAAAAAGTGATGTTTCAAACTTTGCATGCGTCTCCCACTGCCTGCTGGCACCCCAACAGGCATAGCGTAAATTAAGTGACATTATAAAAGTGGCGCCGTGCTTAGGCTAAGCGGCGTTCAATGGCATCGAGCAGCAAACCGGCGATATTGGTGCCCCGTTGATCATCGATTTCACGCACGCAGGTAGGGCTGGTGACGTTGATTTCCGTAATATAGTCACCGATCACATCGAGACCAACGAACATTAAGCCCTTATCACGAATCATTGGCTGCACCTGTTGGATAAGCCAATGGTCACGTTCGGTGAGTTCACGGCTGACGCCCCGCCCACCGGCAGCCAGGTTGCCACGGGTTTCGCCTGCTGATGGAATACGCGCTAGGCCAAAGGTAACGGGCTCACCATCGACCAATAGAATGCGCGTATCGCCATCCTTGATTTCCGGCAAGTAACGCTGCGCCATGATTTGGCGTTGGCCGCGAAAGGTGAGCTGCTCGATTACTGCGCCGATGTTACGGCCGTCCGGGCCAATATGAAAAATACCGGTACCGCCCATGCCATCCAGTGGCTTGAAGATGACATCGCCGTGCTCCGCATGGAAGGCACGCAGAACATCATCGCGGCTGGCCACAAGTGTCGGCGCGCAGCACTGTGGGAACTGTTGCGCAAACAGCTTTTCATTACACTGAAGCAGCGCCGCCGTGGGATTGACCACCAGCACACCTTCACGTTCGGCAAAGCCCAGTAGATGCACGGCGTTAGTAAAATCAGCATCGACGGGCGGGTCTTTACGCATCAACACCACATCCAACTCAACCAGCGGGCGGGCCGACGCTTCGCCTAGGTCATACCAGTGGTTTGGATCACGATGCACCGTTAAAGGCCGCATACGCGCGTAGGCTTGCCCTGCATTCAAGAAAAGGTCTTCCTGCTCCATATAGTGCAGGGTATAACCACGCTCCTGGGCAGCCCATAGCATGGCCATGGTGGTGTCTTTCTTGTAAGCGATGTCGCTGATGGGATCCATCACGACGCCGAGATGCAGATTTGATTGGCTCATTGGGGGCACTATCCAAACATGAACAATAGAGTCGCAGTATGCCGCACTGCCCGCCCGCCTCCAACTGCCCCCGCTAACTACTCGCTGAGCGCGCCAGGCACTAAGCGAATAGCATCAGGCTCTAACGTGATCAACTGCTGCTTATAAAGCCGGCCAATCGCTTGTTTATAAGCACTTTTACTGACCCCTAAGCGCGCTTTAACTTCATGGGCAGGGCTTTTATCCCCCAGCGCCAAATAGCCACCGCTTTCCCGCAGCGCCTGCAGGATCTTGTCGCCGACCACATCGAGCCGAGCCGCGCCTGGCGGTAACAGCGAAATATTGAGACGGCCATCTTCACGCCGCTGCTTTACATAGCCCTTGACTGACTGACCACGACGCAATGGCTGAGTGACATCGTCCTGGTAAATGAGCCCCCAGTAGCGATGGTTGACCACCACCTTCATACCCAAATCGGTGCGATCAGCCACCACGACGGCTACTTCATCACCTTTTTCCAACGCCCAGGCATCGTCCGTCAGAAAGCGATCCAGCCTCATCGTAGCAACCGGCCGTCCTTGGTCATCGCTATACAGCATGACCAATACGCGCTTACCGGCATCTGGGCGAAAATGCTGCTCACTAAACGGCAGCAGCACATCTTTTGGCTGTCCCCATTGCAAAAAAGCACCGATGTTATTGACCGCTGTCACCGTCAGGTACGCCACTTCACCCAACTGGGCGGATGCATCGCTAGCGGATCGGGGGGATGAGTGAGACTCACGCACCATGGCTGTCGTCCTTCAAGAAATATAGAACGCCATTATGTGTGTCTGGCACACGCAGGGCAAAGCGAGTTGTCATTTCAGCGGCTAAAAGCCGCTTAAGGCTCATGCAAAAGCAAACACCACACAACCTGCTACTATCAAAACATTAGACAAAATTAGGCATTGGGGAGCGAACATGGAAGGGTTCACGCTTTTTGATACGATAGTGCTGATTGGTTACATCAGCTTAATCTCCTGGATTGGTTCACGATTCGGTAAAGATCAGCACAACCCTGAAGACTATTTTCTAGGCGGTCGCAAAATCCCCGGCTGGGCCATTGGCCTATCAGTAATGGCGACCCAAGCCAGCGCCATCACCTTTATTGGGGCGCCAGGCTGGGGCTTCGAGGGCGGCCTTGAACGCCTGGTAACGTTTATCAATGTGCCCTTGGCCATGATCGTGTTGATATTGGTACTGGTGCCTATTTTTCACCGCGCGGGTATCTACAGTATCTACGAACTGCTGGAGCGTCGCTTTGGACCGGCGACACGCACCCTCACCGCCCTGCTGTTTCTGATTGCCCGAGGCCTCGCCACTGGCGTGGTGCTTTACGCGCCTGCGTTAGTGCTCGCGGTCGTGACCGGTTGGAGCGTCAACCTCACCATTATCATTATGGCGGTGCTGGCCATCAGCTATACCGTGATGGGCGGGATTAGCGCGGTGATCTGGACCGATGTGGTGCAGATGTTCGTGCTCTGGCTTGGCGCACTGCTAAGCATCTTCTTTTTAGTGACCAGCCTGCCGGGCGGCTGGGGCGATGTCTTCGACTTCGGCGCGGCCAGCGGGATGTTCAACGCTATCGATTTGTCCTTTGACCCCAGCGTGACCTACTCGTTATGGGCAGGTCTGTTTGGCGGTTTTTTCCTCCATGTGGCCTACTTCGGCACCGATCAGAGCCAAATCCAGCGAGTGCTCTCCAGCCCCTCAGTGCTCGATGCTCAGCGCTCGCTGCTGATCGGTGGTTACCTGCTGATTCCGCAAATGCTGCTGTTTCTATTCATTGGTGTCATCTTGGCGACCTATTACCAACAGCACGGGCTAACGCCTCCCGAGGATCTCAACGAGCTGCTGCCCCGCTATGTCGTTAACGCGTTTCCCTCGGGCATGGCCGGTTTGGTGATTGCTGGCGTATTTGCTGCGGCCATGTCGAGCCTCGACTCGGCTATAAAATTCACTCTCAGCAGTGACCGTTCGTGACTTTTATAGCCGCTATATCAAACCCGATGCTAGTGATGCTCACTATTTGAAAGCATCAAGAATGGCCACAGTTTTCTGGGGGCTTTATGCCACGCTGTTTGCTTTCTTTGCGGGTAATCTTGGCCCCGTGATCGAGGCGGTCAATCAAATCGGTTCATGGTTCTACGGCGCACTGCTCGGCACCTTCTTGTTGGCTATTTTCAGCCACCGCGCCAACGCACGCGGCGCAATGGCGGGGCTCATTGTCGGTATGTGTGCCGTGTGGGCAGTCTCTGCGCTACTCGATATTTCTTGGTTATACAACAACACGGTCGGCGTAGCAGTGTCGATGTCCGTTGGCTATCTCGTTAGCCTAACGGCTCCCGCCCCCAGCCAAGAACAGCTGAGCGATGTAATGCTGTCGGAAGCGGCACCGGACATGCAGGCCGTGCTGGCAGCGCGAGCTAATAACGCTCAGGTGATTGGCAAAGAGGCCCGTCTGACACGACGTCGCTGTATCGGCTTATTTATTTGGTTTTGCATCATGCTGGGCATGTTAGCGCTTTTACAGGTTTGGGCGAATGAGTGGTGGGCGAATGGTTGAGTGCTTAACGCTAGCCCAGCGGATTGATGTGACCGCCGCTCAAAAGCGGCTACAACGCCTGGGGGCTCACGTTTGCGAACCGGCCTGGGTTCGCCTGTGGGCCGCAGGCTTGGGCGTAGCTGGTGGCACGCCAGGGGCGTGGTTACTCTCTGCTCAGGAAATGCGCCGCGCACTGCTATTGGTGGGTGCTGAACTACCCGCTCAAAAAGAAAAACCCAGTGCAGGCGTTAACATTGATAGCGGTTCACCGCCAACGCCAAAAGCGTTGGACAGACTGTGGCTATGGGAACGCATAGCCACCCCGCGCCACTGGCGAATCCAGTTGCTGGATAGCACGCCTGTACCGATATGGCTGCCCTGCTGGCTGGGATACGCACGCGGCCGACACCTTCGTTTAACGGTACTCAGTGGATTATCGGGCGAAACGCTACCGATGCTTAAGCCCATCGTGCTTAAAGGGCTTCAACAGGTATATCAAAGCGGGCAAGCATCAGCGACAACAAGTGCAGGGGCAAGCGAACGAAGTGAAAAGGAATTTGAGCGAGCCCTGAAGTTAGTAAGCGCTTACAAATCACCAAAGTAGTGCTGTAGCAGGGAAAGCGCCACTATGGGTGCTGTTTCTGTTCGCAACACCCGTGGGCCGAGTGTTAGCGGCGTAAAGATAGCGGTTTGGGCAGCCGCAATATCGCTTTCGCTCAAACCACCTTCCGGACCAATCAATAGCGCCACAGCCGCCGGTCGGTCTTGGCGATCAAACGCATTGCCGGTCGCTAGATGCAGCATCAAGCGCAGCGGCTCCCGGCGCTCTGCAAGCCATGCTTGAAGTGCCATAGGCGGATGCACTGGCGGAACGACCGCTCGCCCGCTTTGCTCGCAGGCGCTGGCAGCCACCGCTTGCCAGTGCGCCAGCTTTTTATCCTCACGGTCGCCTTTCAATCGCACATCGCCGCGCTCTGTGTAAAGCGGCGTAATGGCCGCTACGCCCAACTCAACGGCTTTTTGAATGGCGTAATCCATCCGGTCGCCTTTAGAGATGGCTTGGCCTAAATGGACGGACAGTGGCGATTCACCACAGCCCGACCACACCGCTTCGACTCGCGCTAGCGCCTGCTTGCGGCTAACGTCCACCAAGCGCACCCCTGCCTCAAGACCTTGGCCGTCAAATAGCACCAGCGGCGCGCCTTCCCCCATGCGCAATACACGGGTGACATGACGAGCCGGCCCTTCCGGCAGTGCCAGCTCACTACCTGCTATAAAATCAGCAGGCACATAGAGGCGTGGCATTTTGCCATGCTGGGCATACCAATCAGTGGCGCGGGTTGCTGACATGGCGTATGACATCGCTTAGTGAGTGTTCTCTTCAGCCTGCTTAGCTTCGCGCTGTTTACGCTGGGCGTACATCGCCTCGAAGTTAACCGGCGCCAGCATCAACGGCGGGAACCCGCCACGATTGACTAGGTTATCCACACACTCACGCGCATAAGGGAACAATAGGTTAGGGCAGAAAGCGCCCAGGGTTTGATCCAGCTGTGCGCCTTCGATACCGGCAATACGGAACAGGCCAGCCTGCTCAACTTCGGCCAGGAAAGACGTCGTGCCCGTTTCGTTATCGTTCACCTGAGCGGTCACTTTGACCACGACTTCGTACTGGTCGTCAGCAATCTTGGTGCTGGTGGTATTCAGATCCAGGTTCACCTTGGGTTTGAACGCCTGTTTAAATACAGACGGGGAATTCGGCGCTTCAAACGAGATATCTTTTACATAAATACGCTGCAGCGAAAACTTCAGCTGCGGCTTTTCATCCGTTGCGGCACCGGCCTGTGGGGTATTGTTATCTTCCGCCATGATAGAACTCCTTATTGTTCATTAAATAAAAATAACGTCGCTTACTTCTTAACCACCGGCAGGCCATCGCCTTGCCACTGCGCCATACCGCCTCTTAACTTGTAAGCGCGCTCAAAGCCTGCTTTAGCGAGTTTGGCCTGTGCGGCACCAGAACTCTGGCCGTGCTTGCACACCACGATGATCGGCTGGGCTTTTACTTTTTCCAGTTCGTTCATGCGGCTATCGAGGTTACTCTGGGGAATATTGCGTGCCCCCGCGATATGCCCGGCTTTGAAGTCTTTACTTTCACGGATGTCCAGCACTACCGCGTCTTCGCGGTTGATAAGCTGAGTGGCCTGCGAGGCGGTAAGTGCATTTGTAGAGGCGCTACGCGTTTCATAAATGATCCACGCGATTAGCACCAGCAAAAATGCCCCGACTAGCAGGGGGTGGTTCTGTACGAATTCGAACACCTGATCGATCATCGCGAACACAATCTCTTGGTCAATGCAGAAAAAAGCGGCCTAACCGCTGCCAAAACGCGACAAGTATACACGTCAGATAGCCTCCCGCGCAGGCCTTGATCATGACGCCTGGCAGTTGCCTGCGTTATGATGCCCCAAGCGTGCGCCCGTCGCGACCCCGAATTTTCGCGTCGCTCGGTTTGCCAATCTTAACGAGGTTTTTATGGATACTTCGCGTACCCCGCGCCCCGTGGCGCTGATTATTCTCGATGGCTACGGCCACAACCCCGATAGCGCCCATAATGCCGTCGCGGCTGCCCATAAACCGGTGATGGATAAATTGTGGGAAAACCGCCCGCACACCTTCGTTCATACCGATGGGCTTAACGTGGGGCTCCCCGAAGGCCAAATGGGTAACTCGGAAGTCGGGCATATGAATATTGGTGCCGGGCGTATCGTGTATCAGGACTTCACTCGCATCAGCAAGGCGATTGAAGACGGCGACCTGGACGTAAACGAAAATCTTACCCTGCCGATGGACGAAGCCATCGCCAACGGCAAACCGATTCACTTGATTGGCCTGCTCTCCCCCGGTGGCGTCCACAGTCATGAAGAGCACTTTATTGCCATGGCCGAATTGGCCGCGCGCCGCGGTGCCCAGCGTATTTTCATTCACGCCTTTCTCGATGGACGCGATATGCCACCGCAAAGCGCTCTATCATCAATAGAGCGTGCCAATGCTCGGCTAGCAGAGTTGGTGGGTGCTGATAACGGTTTTGTAGCGTCAATCATTGGCCGCTTTTACGCCATGGACCGAGACAACCGCTGGGAACGGGTAGAGCAAGCCTATCGCCTGCTGACCGATGGCCATGCCGAGCACTACGCCACCAGCGCTGAAACTGCGCTACGTGAGGCCTATCAGCGCGGTGAAACTGACGAATTTGTAGTTGCGAGCAGCGTACCGCAGAAAGACGGCAGCAAAGAGCATGCGGTAACCCTACAGGATGGCGATGCCGCCATTTTCCTTAATTTCCGCTCCGACCGCGCCCGGGAGTTGACCCGCGCCTTTACCGAACCGGACTTCAAGGGCTTCGAGCGTCGTGTATGCCCTAAACTTGCGGGCAAGGGGCTGGTGATGATGACCCAGTACGCCGCTGACATTCCCACCCCCGCCGCTTTTCCGCCGTCGGATCTCAACGACACCCTTGGGGAAGTCGTCGCCAAGCGCGGCTTGAAACAGCTGCGTATTGCCGAAACCGAGAAGTACCCGCACGTGACGTTCTTCTTTTCAGGCGGCAATGAAGCCGAATACGAAGGCGAAGAGCGGATTTTGGTGCCCTCGCCACGTGATGTGCGTACTTACGATGAAAAGCCTGAAATGAGTGCTTTTGAGATCACCGACAAACTGGTAGAGGCCATCGATGATGGTCGCTTCGATCTGATCGTTTGCAACTACGCCAACGGCGACATGGTGGGTCATACTGGTGATTTCAACGCCGCGGTAAAGGCCATTGAAACCGTCGATACCTGTGTGGGTCGTGTCGTTGAAGCCATCGAACGTGCGGGTGGCGCCTGCTTGATTACCGCCGACCACGGTAATGCCGAGCAAATGGTGCACCCCGAAACAGGCGCTCCCCAAACCGCCCACACCACCTTTGTGGTGCCGCTTATTTACGCCGGTGAACGCCCTGCCACGCTTGAGGAAGGTAAGCTATGCGACCTAGCGCCCACACTGCTGGCCATGATGGAGCAGCAACAGCCTGGGGCGATGACTGGAAAATCATTGATTCACTTTAAATAATGCGCACTTGCTGGCATGTGGCAGGGATACTCCTGCTGGCGCTCGTTTATGCGCCAGCGGGCATCGCCCAACAGGATGAAGGAGCGGCGCGCCAGCAGTTGGATGCGATTGGCCAGGAGATCGAATCCGTCGCCCAGCGCCTCAGTGCCACTGGTCAGACCCGCGATGACGCCGAACGCGAACTCCAGCAGGTCGAAACCGAACTTGCCGAGACACATCAGCGCTTAGACGCGTTGCAAGCTGAACGCCGCCAGTTGAATGATGAAACGACCCAGCTACGCCAGCATCGCGACCGACTTGAGAGTGAGCGCGATGATCAGTATGCCGCGTTAGGCCAGCAGCTTTCAGCGCTTTACCGACTAGGCCCAACCCCACAGCTTAAGCTACTGCTTAACCAGGGCGACCCTGCTGAGCTTGATCGTATGCAGGCGTACCTAAACCGACTAACGGACGCTCGCAATCGCCGCTTGAGCGATATTGCACGCCTCGATTCTGCCCTTGCCGATACCCAGCGTGAATTAACCGAGCGACAAGCGCGTCTTGACGCCTTGGCCGATGAGCTTGAAGAGCAAAGCGCGCTTCTGGCCCAACGCACTACCGAGCGACGTGGCGTTGTTTCTAATCTGGATGACCGCTACGGCAGCGAAGAGGAGCGGCTGGCCGACCTCAATCAAAGCCGCGCAGAAGCCGAACGGGTGCTGCGCAATATCCAAGCCGAAATGGCAAGGCTTGCCGAACCTACGCCCACTACACATATTGTCAGTACCCAAGGTGATTTACCTTGGCCAGTTCAAGGTGCTATCACGCTCCCCTTTAACCATCGCGACGGCGTGCACTATAACGGTATCATCATTCAAGCCAGCGCAGGCACACCGGTGAACGCTGTACATACTGGCCGTGTAGTGTTTGCCGACTGGATGCGCGGGTTTGGGAACCTGCTCATTATCGACCACGGTGATCAGATCATGACATTGCATGCCCACCTGCAGCAGTTCAGCGCTAGGCCTGGGCAGCAGGTCAGCCGTGGCGATGAGATCGGCCGTGTGGGTAATAGTGGTGGTCAGAACCGTGCGGCGCTCTATTTTGAAGTGCGCCGGGGCGGTGAACCCATTAATCCGCAGCGTTGGATTGCACGCCGTTGACGGGATAAGCTGCACTATTAGTAGTTAGTAAGGTTTCCGTTTTTACGTTTGCTTCAGCTAACGTTTCAACTAATGTTTTAACTAATATTTCAACTTCAGGGTGGCGCACGACGGCGCTACCTATCGCCTTGCGGAGTCTGCATGACGCTAACTGTTACCGAGGTATCGGCCCCTGCCAAGCGCCTCTTGGCTACCCTGCTGCCGATTGCTTTGTTGTCGGCCCCGCTACCGCTGCTCGCCCAACCCGCCGGTAGCAACGTGGCGGATGCTTCTATCTATGACGAGCTTCCCCTCGAAGATATTCAAACCTTCGCAGAGGTGTTTGAACGCATTAAGCGCGCCTACGTGGAAGAGGTCGATGACCGCACGCTGCTTCGCAATGCCATGCGCGGCATGCTTAACGAACTCGACCCCCACTCCGCTTATCTTGATGAGGAGGAGTACCGAAGCCTGCGTGAGTCGACGCAGGGAGAGTTTGGCGGCATCGGCATCGAAGTAGGCACGGAAAATGGCCAGTTGATGGTGATTACCCCCATTGATGACACCCCAGCCTCACGGGCTGGTTTACAGTCACGCGACCTTATTATCGCCATTGATGGCACGCCTACCGATGGCATGTCGCTGCAAGAAGCCGTCACCCTGATGCGTGGCGACCCTGATACTGATATTCGTATTAGCGTGCTGCGTTCAGGGGAAGACACGCCGCGTGAGTTCACCCTCACCCGCGAAATCATTCGCAGTGAGAGCGTGAAGCACGAGCTGCTGGAATCGGGTTATGGTTACCTACGCATCAGCCAATTCCAATCACGCACACCGGAGCAGGCTCGCGAAGCACTTGAGCAAATGTCTCAAGAACAACCTCTGGAAGGGCTAATACTCGATTTACGTAATAATCCTGGCGGCGTTTTACAAGCCGCGGTAGGGATCGCCGATCTATTTTTGGACGAGGGCCTCATCGTCTATACCGAGGGCCGCCTATCCGATACCGAGATGTCCTTCTCTGCCTCCCCCACAACACCCGCAGGTGATGTTCCGCTGGTTGTGCTCATCAACGGTGGCAGTGCGTCAGCAGCGGAAATTGTCGCTGGCGCTCTGCAGGATCAGCGGCGTGGTGTGATTATGGGCACCAACAGCTTTGGCAAAGGCTCCGTGCAACAGATCATGCCCTTGGGAAATGGCGAAGGCTTAAAGCTAACGACAGCGCTCTACTACACCCCCAACGGACGCTCTATTCAGGCGCAAGGCATTGAGCCCGATGTCGACGTCGTGCGTGGCCGCTTAGAAGTCGCCGAGAGCCGCCGTGAAATTCGTGAAGCCGATCTCGAAGGCCATCTAAGTGCCCAACAGGCACCCCGGGACCGCCAGGAGATGGCCGAACGGCTGCTTAATGATTACCAGCTCAGTGAAGCGCTTAATCTGCTTAAAGCGCTCAATGTTGTTGACCGGCAGCGGCGTTAACGACCGCTTACTTTAACGACAACTTAACGGCAGGCGGCCGCGTTCTCCGGTCGCCTGCCGCATCAGTACCCGCTTCAGTGGCACTAACTGGTTCATACCGCTCATGCCCAGGTTGCGCATTAGTGTTAGTGCCGGGTCGTGACTGCCAAACAGCACTTTAAAGCCTTTCATCAACCCCAGCATGGCGCTGTTATCAAAACGCCGACGCCGCTCATAGCGCTGCAGCGTACTTAGGTTCCCCCATGGGGCGCCGCGCTGCCAAGCGTGCACCACTTCTTCGGCCAGCACCGCCGCATCCATCAGCCCCAGATTCACTCCCTGGCCCGCCAGTGGGTGAATATTGTGGGCCGCATCGCCGACCAGTGCGAAATGCGGCTGCACATAGTGGCGAGCATGGCGCTGCACTAACGGAAAGCGGTGCGCTTTGTCGTAGGCAGTAACGCTCCCTAGGCGATGACCAAACGCATCCGCTAGCGCCTCGCCCAGTGCGTCTCGGGACAGCTCACCCAGTTCATCGGCGTGCTCGGGGGTGGTCGACCAGACAATAGAGCAGTAGTGCGCGTTACCTTCCACGGTTAACGGCAGAAATGCCAGCGGGCGGCCATCGATAAACGCTTGCCGCGCCGTGCCGCCATGGGGCTTGGCGCACTGCACGGTGGTCACGACAGCGTACTGATGCATATCGTCGCTGGCGACCTCGATGCCCGCCATTTCACGCAGCACCGATTGTGCACCATCGGCGGCCACGATAAGCGGCGCATATAGCTGGCGCCCATCGTCGAGCACCAGCCAATCACCGTTAGCACGAACGCCATTAGCGCGCTGGAGCGCCTGTGGGCTAACGCCAAAAAAGGTCGTGACGTTGGGGTGATCAAGCACTTGGCGGTTTAGCGCGGACAGCGTGACCGCATTTTCCACGATGTGACCCAGCACCGCCACGCCGGCCTCATCGGCTGAAAATGCGATTTCACCACTACCTTCGGCATCCCATACCTGCATTCCCTGATAAGGCGTTATTCGCGCTTGCTGCATGGCGGGCCAAGCCCCGATATGCGTTAGCAGGCGCTGAGAAACCGGGGTCAAGGCGCTAACGCGCGGGGTTGGCAACGGGCCGATGGCCTTATCAAGGCTCAATGGCAAAGGCTTCGCTTCAACCAGCGCGACCTGCATGCCCGCCTGGGCTAACAACGCACAGAGCGCGGTACCGACTATTCCGCCGCCGACGATGACGGCCTCATAGCGCTCGACCAGCGGCTTCGCCGTGGGTGAGTCAGTCTGCATAGCAATCCTTTTTCACTAGCGTCATTGCGCTGTTGGGTGATCAGAGCCGTTTTCTGAAGCGTCAGCAAGCGCCGCTATCGTTGATCGGCCCTAGCGCTCCAAGCCCATGGCACGCCTGGCCAGCACTCGCCTTAACGGCCCTACGAGGTTCAAGCCGATCAAACCCGCCGCACGGGCATGGGGCAGGAGCGGAAAGGAGAGCCCGAACAATCTTATCAAGCCATCGCTAAAGCGAATCACGTTGGCGCGATCGCGCGAGCGCTGCTTTTCAAACGCTTGCAGTGTGGTCATATCGCCGAGCGGGCGCTGAGCCAGCGCGCCTTGCTCCAGCGCGTCGAGCAGGTCCACTACCCCGCGCAGCGCCAGATTAAACCCTTGCCCCGCGACCGGGTGCAGCGCATGGGCCGCGTTGCCCAATACCGCCAGCCCAGGGCGCACAGGCTCCTCGGCGGTCACCAGCGAAAGCGGATAGGCGTGGCGGGCACCGACCTGCGTAAACCGACCCACTCGATCGCCAAATGCCTGCTGCAGTTGGCGCAAAAACTCACGCTCTGACAGCGCCATGCGTGCTTTTTCGCTGCCGCTGGGGTGCGTCCATATTAGCTCCATGGCTTGGCCCGGCAGCGGCAAAAGGGCCATTGGCCCTTGTGCGGTGAAGCGCTCATAAGCGACCCCATCGTGAGGTTGGCTAACCCCGACATGTGCAATCAACGCTGTCTGCTCGTAGGGCTCGTGGCGGCTGCCAATGCCCAATTGCTCCTTGAGGCCTGACCGCCCTCCATCCGCCAATACCGTCAGTCCGGCGGTGAGCTGGCTACCCTCCGAGAGCTTGAGTTGATGCCCGTCCGCCACCGGCGTAAGCTGTTCCACCTTCGCGGGGCAGTGCCACTCCAGCGGTAGCTCGGCCAATCGCCGATGCAGTACCCGCCCCATCCAGGCGTTGGGAATGACGTGACCCAGCGCGGCGACGCCCAGCTCATCGGCACTCAGCCGTGTGGCTCCCAGACGGCCACGCTCACTGATATGAATGCGTTTGATCGGCGTCGCCTCATGACGCATCGCTTCCCACACACCCAACTGCTGGAAGCGCTGGGCGGAACCTTCCGCGATCGCACTGGCCCGGGCATCAAAGCTGGGCTGCCAGGCGCTTTCCAGTGACTGCCTGGTGATCGGTGCGGGTTCTATGACCGCCACGCGCCAGCCATAACGCTCGATTAGCGGTGCAAGTGCGCAACCTAGGCTCGCTCCCACCAACCCGCCACCCACTATCACAATATCGTGAGTCAACGCTTGCCCAGCTGCATGCTCAGTCGTCTGTTTAGCCCGTTGCATCGGCTTCTCCCTCGCCATACCGCCGCGCCTTGGAGGCAATTAATAATTCGTAACGTAATTTACATAAAACAAATTCAAGGCTTTAAATACGCATGACTATTTAGCCATCAGTGCTTCAATTTCAGCTACTTGTTTAGGCACATCCTCAGTCAACACATCATGGCCATCGACAGTCACGACCACATTGTCTTCAATCCGAATACCGATACCACGATAGGCGTCAGGGATGTCAGCATCGCTGGGAATGTAGAGGCCGGGCTCGACGGTAAGCACCATGCCAGGGGTAAGTGGCTGCGGCGTTTGTTCATCCAGCCGATAAGTGCCGACATCGTGTACATCCAGCCCCAGCCAGTGAGACGTCGAGTGCAAATAGAAGCGTCGATAGCTCTCATCATCGATGCGCGCCTGAACGTCACCTTCCAGCAGGCCAAGCTCAATCAGTCCGGCGGTTAAGTCATGCACCACGCCCTGATGGATATCCGCCAGGGTGGCACCCGGCTGGACAGCGCTAACGGCGCGCACCTGGGCATCGAGTACAACCTGATACAGCGCCCGCTGCGCATCGCTGAACTGTCCTGTGACCGGAAACGTACGGGTGATATCCCCGGCATACAGCTCAAATTCGGCGCCTGCATCAATCAATACCAGACCGTCATCACGCAGCGGTGCGTTGTTTTCAATATAGTGCAGGACACAGGCGTTGGCACCGCTGCCCACAATCGTACTGTAGGCTGGGCCACTGGCGCCTTGCCAGACAAACTCATGTTCCAACTCCGCCTGAAGCTGAAATTCGCTCAGTCCTGGGCGCGACGCACGCATAGCGCGTCGATGAGCATGGGCAGAGATCAGAGCCGCATGCCTGATCAGCGCAATTTCGGCGTCGCTTTTGATTAACCGCATGGCGTGAATTAGCGGACTGATGTCCAGCCAGCCCTTCAACGCTGGCCGCCCGCGCTTAAGCCCGGCCTGAGCAGTGTGTAAGGCCTCTTCAGCTATGGCGACCGCCTCGCCACTGTCCAACGGCAAATAGAGCAATTCACGCCCCGCTAACAGCGTGCCCAGTTGCTCATCGCGATCCGCATTCTCGAAGGCCTGATCGACCCCATGCTCAGCCACCACACCAGCGGCCCCCAGGCGTCGGCCTGTCCACGCCTCCAAAGCGGGGTCACGATCCTGGCAGAACACCACGCTTTCACCTTCAGCCCGCCCTGGGAGGAGCACCAGTAGTCCATCCGGTTCGCGTAAACCGGTTAGGTAGTAAAAATCACTGTTCTGACGGAAAGCGAATTCGCTATCACGGGAGCGAGTCACTAGGCTTGCGCCGGGAAGTACTACCGCCGCGTTGTCCGGTAGCTGGGCCAACAAGGCAATACGGCGCTGGCGATACTCCGCCATGCTAATGGCGGGAGGACGAGGTAATAGATCAGGCAACATGTAGGCTCCTGGCTAAAGAATCAGTGCACGGGGGCGTCGGCTTGCTCTACTTGCGGCATGCCGGGGTGCTGCTCGGTATACAGCAGCATGGCAGC
Organism: Vreelandella sp. V005; assembly: GCF_052645115.1. NCBI lineage: Bacteria > Pseudomonadati > Pseudomonadota > Gammaproteobacteria > Oceanospirillales > Halomonadaceae > Vreelandella > Vreelandella sp. V005. Next base: position 17,120 of record NZ_JBQXYA010000006.1, read on the forward strand.
CATGCGGGCATGTTCAGTCAGCGTAAAAAGATCGTTTTCATTCTCAGGGCTATCGTCGATATCGGTATCGATTCGGCCCAGCCCTTCCAGGTCACTGAGTGCCTCGCGCAATGCCTGTGACCAACGCTCGCGCAGTTCACTGTCAGCGACCTCATCGATCACTTCGACAAAGCCTTGCGTCCACTCCTTTAGGCCCTGCGCTTGTTCGCCCAGCGAGAACAGCTCATCGGGTAGCAGCGGCATATAATCGAGATCGCTGGCGCTGAGCGCCTCAAGGGTTTGCCGACGCCAGCCCAATAAACGCTCGGCACTGGGCTGGTCGCGGGGCTGTTCGACGCCCAGGCTTTGGCAGACTTCGTCTAACCAAGACTCAGCACTGACATCACGCAGCGCCAGCAGCGCACACAGGCGGCCATCCAAGAAAGCTGGCGACTGCATGCTGCCGTGCAGTAGAAAAACATCAGCTATGTCAGAAAAGTCTTGGCGCTCATCAATCAATGACATCGTATTTAATAACCTCGTATTCACTGGGTGTGGGGGCGATAAGCTGTCGGCAATGGCATGAGATGCACTTGTCCGCGCGTTGACCGCGTGCAAGCGCCTCTCTTATAGTGAGTGACACCTATCTTCCTATGCTGTGATGTTAACGCATTGGGCCCCCTGCTGGCCCGTGCTGGAGTCTTTGATGAGTAACGCCAAGCGGCCGACCAAAGAAATAACCCTGTTAGGGCGTGGTTATATCATTGCCTGCGACACGGGCGAAGAAGCCAAACTTGACCGCGCCGCGCGCTACTTAGACCGCGCAATGCAAGGCATCAATGCCCAAAGCAGCGTGCTGGGAAGTGAGCGTGTCGCGATCATGGCGGCCCTCAACATCACCCACGAGTTGCTTGAAGCCATGGACGAACACCGCGCTGGGGAAGAGAACTTGAATCGGCTCAATGACCGCCTTGAGCGGGCATTGGCGAAAACACGCAAGCCCTAGGCGTTACAAACTACGCCTCTTAACACATGCTGAAAGCTAGTGAAGGTTTAACCCAGCCCTTTGGCATTAGCGGCCGCTCTGTTAGGATGGCGGGGTTCTCTGGGGTGTGCGCCAGTCGTTATAGTCCCTCGAGCCTATGCGTAATACCCAGGGGGCCAAATGCTAGCCAGGCCCGTGTGCATGTCCGTGCGTCGGAAAGCCTGACGGCTTGGCTGCGGCCACCCACCTGAACCAGTAGGTTCAGGGCCAGAACGACAGCGGCACTCTGGAGAACACCTGCAAGAGAGAATTAACGCATGGAAAGCCGTCCTTATGACATGGACAAGCGTGCGCTTCGCCGCTTTTTACGTCGCCAACGCCAATCCCTTTCTTCGCATGATCAGCGCCTTGCGGCCAGACGCTTGTGCCAGCATCTAAAAGCACTGCCTGAAATCCGCCGGGCACGTCGCGTTAGCCTGTACCTGCCCGTCAACGGTGAAATTGACCCGACGCCGCTGCTGCCCTGGCTACGCAAACGTCATGTCGAAGTCTATTTGCCCGTTTTACGCCCTTTTAGTACCAATATACTTTGGTTTGTCGCCTATCGGCCCACTACCCCAATGGTAAAAAACCGCTTTGGGATTTGGGAGCCTGAGTTACGCTTTAGCGCTCAGCGACACAACCGCTTGCCAGCCTGGGCGCTGGATACGCTGATTGTGCCGTTGGTTGGCTTTGATGGTAATGCTAACCGGATGGGCATGGGGGGCGGGTTTTACGATCGTAGCCTGGCGTTCATGCATCGCCCAGGGCCGTCACCTACCCTGATCGGCGTCGCCCATGCCTGCCAGCGGGTAGCCTCTCTGCCGGTAGAGCCATGGGATGTGCCTTTGCAAGCAGTGGTCAGTGATCAAGGCTTTGTGCGCCGCTAATAAGTCACCCACAAAAAAGGCTGACCCCAGTAAGGATCAGCCTTTCTCATTATTTATTGGTTTAACTGTCTTTTTGACTGTTTTCTTAACTATTTGTCACCCGAGTGAGTAGCGTTGCTGCCGCCGTTGTCGGGGGATTAACTTCCTGACAACGCCTGCGCATAACCGGTGGCGAGCACCCCTAATGCAAACACCACCATCAACGCCATTACCATATCAGGCTTCTTACGCCGCATGCCGCTTCTCCAACACCTTTGCCGTTACCGAATGGGTTAAATCTGCCATGTTTTGCTGTCGCCAACAGGATGGCAGATTTGATTAATTTCGCTCACGACTATAGGGCTATAGGGGCACGGCTGACAACAGCTACAAGCACTTTTTTTAACCTCTTTTAAAATGATTTAGTAACGTTATGTTACGAGCTGCTATGACGTTCAGGGTAAGCAACCACTTACCGACCACAATTCCTTAAAAAGCCAATTAGGCCATAAATAATCGATAGGCCGGGTTATCGCTTTCACGCCAGTAGCGGTAGCCAATAGCATCCAAATACTCAGCGACATGGGTGCGATCACCGTTCGGCACTTGCATGCCCACCAATACTCGACCATAGGCCGCACCATGGTTGCGATAATGAAACAGCGAGATGTTCCAGTCGTGGGGCAATTGGGTCAAAAAGTTCATTAACGCACCAGGGCGTTCGGGAAACTCAAAGCGATACACCTCTTCTTCGAATCGCTCGCTGGGGCGACCGCCGCTCAAGTGGCGAATATGCAGCTTCGCCAACTCATTATCGGTAAGGTCTTCCACCTGATAGCCACCTTCACGCAGCTTATCAATCACGGCTAGGCGGTCTTCGCCACCGGGCTTGACCTGAACGCCGACATAGATATGTGCTTCACTGCTATCGGCATAGCGGTAGCTAAACTCAGTCACCATACGCTTGCCTAGGGTGCGGCAAAACTTTTTAAAGCTGCCGGGGTTCTCGGCGATCGTTACCGCCAAAATTGCCTCACGCTGCTCGCCCAGCTCCGTGCGCTCGGCGATGTGCTGCAGACGATCAAAGTTGGTATTGGCTCCCGAATTGATACACAGCAGCGTCTCGCCTTCGGCCCCGGTCTGCTGGATATATTTTTTCAGCCCCGCCAGCGAGAGCGCGCCTGAGGTTTCCGCCACCGCACGGGTATCCTCGAAAATATCTTTGACCGCTGCGCACATTTCATCGGTATTGACGGTAATCACTTCATCAATGAGGCCTTGAATCAGTGAAAACGGCACTTCACCTATCTGCGCGACCGCGACCCCTTCGGCAAAAACACCGACCTGGTCCAGCACCACTCGCTTACCGGCTTCTAGCGCCGCTTTGAGACAGGCGCTGTCTTCCGCTTCTACCCCGATCACCTTGATGTCCGGGCGCAGGTACTTAACGTAAGCCGCCACCCCCGCAATCAGTCCACCGCCACCCACCGGCACAAAAATGGCATCTAGTCGCCCCGCGTGCTGGCGCAGGATTTCCACGCCGATGGTGCCTTGGCCAGCCACCACGTCAATATCGTCAAAGGGCGGGATATAGGTATAGCCGTGCTCTTTGATGAGTTCTTGCGCATGCTCGGCCGCCGCCGCAAAGGCATCCCCTTTTAGTATGACCTTGGCGCCCCGGGCGCGTACCGCTTGTACTTTAATATCCGGGGTAATCCGCGGCATCACAATGACCGCTTTGACGCCCATCAACTTGGCGGCCATGGCCAACCCTTGGGCATGATTGCCCGCGGAGGCAGCAATCACCCCTTTATCTTTTTGGGCCTGGGTAAGCTGCGCCATTTTGTTATAGGCCCCGCGGATTTTGAACGAAAACACCGGTTGCAAATCTTCGCGCTTGATCAAAATCTGGTTGTTGAAACGACGCGACAAAAAGGGGGCAGGGGAAATCGGGGTCTCACAAGCGGCTTCATATACGCGGGCTTGGAGGATCTTTTTGACGGTTGCTTCGAGCATGCGGGTATCCCAAGGGAAGAACGTGAACGGACAAAAGCTTTTATTGGTAGCAGATTACGCCTAGTGGCGTCTAGGTCGTTATACTAGCGCCACTACCTCATTACTGACTCACACTAGACTGACTCACTAGGCTGACACTTTATGAACCAGGATGAACTGAAAGCCGCCGTGGCGGATGCAGCCATTGCAGAAATCAAATCAACGCTGGAAAAGGATACCATCTTAGGCATTGGTACCGGCTCAACGGCCAATCTGTTTATTGATCGCCTGGGGCCGTTACGTCATTTGTTCAAAGGCGCCGTGGCCAGTTCAGAAGCAAGCGCCAAGCGCCTTGAAACCTTGGGCATTGAGGTATTTGAGCTCAACAGTGTCGGTACCGTGCCTTTTTATATTGATGGCGCAGACGAAGTAAATGCTAACTTACATATGATTAAAGGTGGTGGAGCAGCGCTTACCCGTGAAAAAATCGTGGCGGCCTGTGCCGAGCGTTTTATCTGCATCGCAGATGGCTCTAAGTATGTGTCCCAGTTAGGTCACTTCCCACTGCCCATTGAAGTGATCCCCATGGCCCGCTCTTATGTCGCGCGCGAGCTAGTCGCCCTAGGGGCTGAACCGGTTTATCGCCAGGGAGTAGTCACTGACAATGGTAACCAGATAATCGACTGTTTTGATTTTATGATCGCCGACCCGGTGGCCATGGAAGCGCGCATCAACGCTATCGTCGGTGTGGTCACCAATGGCCTTTTTGCCGCCCGCGGCGCTGATGTACTGCTACTCGGCAAAGATGATGGCGTGGAACGCATAGCGCTTAAATAAATATTCTTCGATACAGGCACTGGCTTACGCACTAGCTAAGGCGTCAGTAACGACGCCAAGCCTGCCAGGGTGCGATCCAGTGCGCCTTTTTGTGTCTCAATCACCGCACGGCCAGCACTCCCCGCCTGTTGGGCGCGCTTAGGATTAGCAAAACAGCCCACCAAGTCATCTGCCAGGGCGACAGGGCTATCGACCAGCGTTAGGACGCCTGCGCGCTCAAGCGGCTCAGCCACATCAGCAAAATTTTCGATTGAGGGGCCGCTAAGCACGGGCCTGCCTAACGCCGCTGGTTCAAGCACATTATGTCCGCCCAGAGGCACCAGGCTGCCCCCTACAAAGGCTACACTTCCTGCGGCATATAATATCGCCAGCTCACCGAGCGTATCTCCCAGGTAGACTTGGGTTTGCGCTGTGACGGGCTGATGTTGGCTGCGGCGGCTTAATGCATACCCTTGCGTTTCACAAAGTTTAGCGACTTCATCAAAGCGCTGGGGGTGACGCGGTACCAGCACCAACAGCGCGTCGGGGTAGCGCGCAAGCACTTGGCGGTGGGCCTCCAGCAGCAGCGCTTCTTCGCCGTCACGAGTAGAGCCCGCCACCCAGGTAGGTCGCTCACCCCACTCCTGGTGTAAGCGCTCACCCTCTTTAGTGCTACTGTCTTGGCTGGCCAGCTCAAATTTCAGCGAGCCAACATTGCGGGTGGTTTTCGTGTTACAGCCGAGGGCATTAAAGCGTTCGGCATCTGCCGAGGATTTGGCGGCGAGCCAGCTAACTTCGGCAAGCATACTGGCCATCAATGGGCGCAGGCGCTGGTAGCGTTTGAAAGCGCGGGGCGATAAGCGACCATTCACTATCGCCACAGGCACTCCCTGCTGGCGACAGGCATGAATCAGGTTGGGCCACAGCTCGGTTTCAAACAGGATGGCGAGTTCGGGCTGAACATGGCGTACAAAGCGCTTCGCGGCGCCAGGAAAGTCCAGCGGTAGGAAACGATGGGCGAGGCGCACCTGATCTGCTGCGGTTTGCTCACTAATCAGCGCTTGGGCCTGTTGGGCACCGGTAGCGGTCATGGTGGTGAGCAACAGGCTGTGCGCTGGATAACGCGCTAATAGCCCCTCGATCAGCGGTCGAGCGGCGCGTACTTCTCCCACCGAGGCACAATGTAGCCAAATGCGTGGCGCGGGAGGCAGCGGCCCAAGGTGTAACCCCAGCCGCTGGAGGCGCGAGTAAGTGGGCACTTGCTCACGCCATATACGCCAAGCGATCAATGGTGCCAAGCCATAGAGTATCGCTGAGTAGACAAGGCGGGACCAGGCAGATAAAGCCATTAGCGCTCGCGATCAATAATGGAGCTAATCATCGCCGAGGTCGAAACACCGTCTTCAAAGCCGAGCACCCTGACCTCGCCACCGTTGGCCACCACCGCCGCGCCTCCCGCAATATCTTCTGGCCGATAATCGCCACCTTTAACCAGAATATCCGGCAATACCGCTTCAATCAGCGCCTGGGGGGTGTCGTTACTAAACGGCACTACCCAGTCGACAGCGCCCAGCCCCGCCAATACCTGCATGCGACGGTTCAGGGGGTTGATTGGCCGTTTAGGCCCTTTCAGGCGACCAATGGAGGCATCATCGTTTACTGCGACAATCAATCGATCACCTAACCGTTTGGCTTGCTCCAAATAAGCGACGTGGCCCGCGTGTAGAATATCGAAGCAGCCGTTGGTCATGACCACCTGCTCACCACGCAGTTGGGCGGCGCGCACGGCCTCCACCAGCACGGTAGGCTCAATCACTCCGAATTCGGCCAGCTTATCACCGTGTAATGCGGTATAGAGTTCGGCAATTGAGAGCGTGGCCGTGCCCGGCTTGGCCACCACCAACCCGGCACCCAGATTGGCTAGCATCATCGCTTCAGGGAAGGCATGCCCTGCCGCTAGCGCTAGCCCCATCAGGCCAATCACCGTATCCCCTGCCCCCGTCACATCGAAGACTTCCTGCGCCCGGGTGGGCAAGTGCAGCGGCGTGTGCCCTTCACGAATCAGGGTCATGCCCTTTTCGCTGCGAGTAACCAATAGCGCTTCCAGCTCAAGCTCGGCACGCAGCGCCTCGCCTCTAATGGATAGCTCCGCATCGGTGGCACACACGCCGACCACGGCTTCAAACTCCGTCAGATTGGGAGTGATTAAGCTCGCCCCGCGGTACTTGCTGAAGTCTTGCCCTTTCGGGTCGATTAACACCCGTTTGCCATGGGCACGTGCCTTGGCAATCAGGCTCTCCACCTGATTCAGCGTGCCTTTACCGTAATCGGAAAGGATCACCACATCGCAGTCAGGCAGCACCTTTTCTACCTCGGTCAGTAGTTCACGGGTATCGACACTGTCGAGGCGTTGCTCGAAGTCCAGACGCAGCAGCTGCTGGTTGCGACTCATCACGCGAAGCTTGGTGATAGTGGGTATTTCTGTGCTGCGCTGGAAGTGAGTGCTTACATCAGAAGCAGATAAACTCGCTTCGAGCAGCTGTGCGTTTTCATCGTTGCCAACCACGCCTGCCAATACGGCATGGCCGCCTAGCGAAGTGATGTTCAATGCCACGTTAGCTGCGCCACCCGGGCGATCTTCCACATCTTCCACTCGCACCACGGGTACAGGGGCTTCTGGCGAGATACGCGACGTGCCGCCGTGCCAGTAGCGGTCCAACATCACATCACCAATGACCAGTACCCGAGCGTGTTCCAAGGCGGTTAAATCAATTTTCATGCAGGCTCCCTGCGCTGGTGTTAGAGGCAGCATGCGCCAACAGTGTATCCAGCTTATTAATGACGTCGTCAGCTTTAATTAGCATCATGGCGCTGGGGTGGCGTACCCGCTGCCCCCAACTCACATCCTCGACCGATTTATGCAGATAAGTGCGCACCGCCTCGGGATAGGCGTTGACCGCAAACTCACGCCACAAATAGGGCGCGGCGCGCTGGGGATTGGTCGATGCATAGAGCCCCAATGCCGGTGTGCCCATGGCATTGGCCATATGAATAGGGCCAGTATCCGGTGCAATCACCGCTTGGGCGTTATCAATCAGCGCCAACACCCCTTTTAGGGAGGTTCCCCCAATGGCATTAATTACACTGCCCGGCTGACAAAGCGCTTCGATTTGATCACCGATCTCCCGCTCCAGGGCACTGCCGCCCCCGGTCAACACACTTTTGAGTCCGTACTGCACCCAGGCGTGTTCGATGACGCTGGCATAGCCTTCCACGGACCAGTTGCGAAAATTGCGCAGGCGAACATTACTGCAAGGGTTGATCACCAAGTAAGGCGCCTCTCCGCTGATAACCAGTGCTTCATTACGTGCCGTGTCGGTGACCGGCAGGTTCCACTCCAAGCGATTATCCTCAACCCCGAGCACCCGCGCGAAATCCATGAATGACTCAAGCACATGGGCATTGGGATGCGGCGCAAGCTGATGCTGAGTGAACCAGTGCTGAGCATCTTTGGCGCGTGCCTTATCATAGCCCACGCGTACCGTGGCTTTAAGTCCAAGGGACAACACGCTGGCGCGAATGGCCTGCTGCATATGTAGCAGCACATCGAAGCGCGTATCGGCGAGTTGCCGCCAAAGCGCCCGCATACCAGCCATACCTGTCGACTTGTCATAGACAACGAACTCGACCCCGGAAAGCCCCGCCAGTAGACTGTGCTCCCCCTTGCCGATAATCCAGGTAATGCGCGCATCGGGCCACTGGCGCTGCAACGCCCGCACCGTGGGCACGAGATTGCACACATCGCCGAGGGCGGAGAGGCGCAAAATGGCAATGTGGTTAGGCTGAACAGGCAGAGAGGGCTTCATGCGCTTAGCGGCACTCCGGCAGAAAAATGGGCTCATTTTACATGATGCAGACAGTTTATGTGACGCGCCGGGCACACACCAAATTGATCCTGCTCTATTCACTGCCGAATACTGGCGTGAGCAGGGCTTAATTGTGGGCGAAGCGCCTGGCCGTGGCAGTAGCCTGTTTGTACAGGCAACGACGGACGAGCAGTGGGCGCTAAGACCTTATCGCCGTGGTGGCATGGTGGCCAAATTAAGTACAAAACGCTATTTATGGACTGGCGCCGAGCGCACCCGCGCATTTCGTGAACTGCGCTTGACCGCAGCGCTTTTTGAGCAAGGACTACCGGTACCGCGCCCTGTCGCCAGCTGTGTGACCCGCTATGGGATGACGTATGAGGCCGCCCTGATTACAGTGCGCATTGCGAGTGCCAAGGCGCTGGCCGAGCTGCTAGTCAACAATCAAGCAGATGAAGCGCTGTTAACGCGGGTAGGCGAAATGATACGTCGTTTTCATCAGGCCGGGCTGGATCATGTCGATCTAAACGCTCGTAATATTCTAGTCGACCCAAGCGAAGCGCCATGGCTAATTGATCTTGACCGCTGCCGCCTGCGCTCAGCAGGAAAATGGCAGGCAGCTAATTTGGTGAGACTGGAGCGTTCTTTCAAGAAGTTTACCGACGCACCGCTTATGCCAGTCATATATCATGGGTATCGCAGCTAAGCTAATGCGAGAATTACCCAAGCTTCATATAGCCATCGTTAATAACCATGCGTAGGCAATCATTGGGTAGAAGAATATAAAAGCGGTGTTGATGCATGAGCAATTCAACTGGGGCATAGGCTGAAGGAAAACAGCTATTTGGACGGCCTCAGCTGTCCTGTCTTCTCAAAATACTTTTGCATTACTAGCAAGCCAATAAGGTGCTCTTGTTTTTGATCTAAAAATGGTTTCACATAGTTATTAGCGTTTTCAATAATACGCTTTGCTTCATCAGCGTGTTGCTGATAATAAATTAGCTTTTCTTCTAAATCTGAATAATCATCAGCAAGTTCAACATAATGAAAGCCTGGCTCAAGTGTTCCCTCCATGAACCAAGTTTCATATTTAGGCTTGGTCATGAAGCATAATGAGTTAGAAGCCATTATCCATTTCAAGTTCGTAGCTACGTCATTCCCCTCAATACTTAGTATAAATTTATAGCCCAACTGCTCACTAACATTCATATAGGGTCGCCCCCAAGGTTGGTCGTGAGCACTTTTATGGCTATCGCCAACATTACATAAAGGGTGCTGATAAAATTTTTCTACAAAACTTTGACGATGCTGTTGATGGCAGGCACCCCGCCACACCAATTGATTTTTTTTGTCATCAAACCTAGTCTTATCATTTACGAAAAAATAGTGCCTTACCCTATTTAATTTTAGCAGCACCGAGTGCTGGTTATTTGGGCTGATCGGACGACTTTTTACAAACGAAGGCTCTTGAGGCACTGTACGGATATCGCCAGGTAAGAAATGAAATTTAAGGGAGTCCTCAAAACGCGACAAATAGCGTTTCATATCAATATAATAAGACCAGCTTTTCTGTTTTGAAAAACCACCAACCTCTAACGTTTGATAATTAAGCTCTGACTGCTCAGATAGCTGGTTATAGTAGCTTACACGGCTTTCAATATAAGATTTCTTAGTTCCTACTGGTAAGTTATCAAAGGCGGTCAAATATTTTCTTCTTTCAAAAAAATAGTATTGCCTAGGCAAGCCTATCTCTATGATGCCTTTACTATAAAACAAAAACTTATGGTAGTTAGCTTTAAAGCGTTCAATATAAGACATAATTTCAAGCTCGTTATATTATAAAAGCACCACTAGAGGGAAAGATATAACTTCAAATAAGAATCGGCCATCGCTTCAGGAGAGTAACTCGCTAATTGTTCAAAAGCCTTATCTGCTAACGTACTTCGTTGCAGATTATTATTCATCAGCACCTCAAGACCTTCGATCAATTTTTCAGCGTTACTGGGCGGTACTAAATAGCCAGTTGTTCCATGCTTTACTATATCGGGAATCCCTCCAACATCACTCGCAATGATTGGGATTTTGGCATTCATCACATCGAGTAGCACTGAGCCCAATCCTTCATTTCTGGAAGGGAAAGCAAACAGGTCTAGCGCTGGCAAATAGTCTCCCATATTAGGTTTGAATCCCATCCAAAGAACATTATCCAAATCACGACTTTCCTGCTGAAGTACCAGCTCATCCTCACCTCTACCAAAGAATAAAAACAATACCTCTGGTCGAATAGTCTGGAGCTGACGGGCTGCCTCTAATAAGGTTCGCTGGCCTTTGTGACGATCTACCAAGGCACCAGCATGCCCGACGATAAAACGTTCGTTATAATGATCTCGTAACTCTTTTGCGACAGTGGGATCAGGAAAAACGGGCGTAAAAGCGCTTGGGATAATAGGGATTTTCGAAGAAATCAGAGTGCTTATTTCATGCGCTATAACGCTTGATATAGCGACACAGTAGCTAGCACTACGATAAAAAACCTTGTTACTGAATTTTCGCTTAACAGGCGTATCGACACGACGCGTAATGATATAAGGCGTTAGGAACAGCTTGCTATGAAGCCATGCCCAGTGAACGGCCTTTGCCTCATGCGCATGTACTACGTCGGCTTTACCTGCTTGCCAATGGCCTGCCAATTGATGACTGGCATTGCTAAATTCTATTCCAGGGGTAGCTGATAACTCTTCGCGCAAAGGGGAAGATGGCTGACAGACCAGCGTCTGTCGACTTATTTTATCAGACTTAGCTAATGCTTGTATCAACAGGACAGTTTGGCGTTCTCCCCCGCGAAAACCACTAGCCAGATTGACATGAATGATGTGCAAAAACGCCTCACTGGAGATACGGTGACTATAAAGCCGCTATAATAGCATTCGCTCCCCACTTTCTAACAGGATCGACACATTTATGCCCCCTGGCGTTAGCGTTGTCATCATCACACGAAATGCTGCCTCAACGTTAAAAAATACACTGGATGCTGTGCAGTGTTTTGAAAACGTGGTGATTTACGATAACGGCTCAAACGATGATACCTGCCGCATTGCGGCGAGTTATCCGAACGTTTCCTTATATCAAGGTGATTTTATTGGCTTTGGTCCCACCAAGCGATACGCTGTTTCATTAGCTAAACACGACTGGATACTTTCCCTCGATGCTGATGAAGCACCTTCCCCAGAGCTTATCGCATCTATTATCAGGTGGGTTAGCAGCGCAACATCTAGCGACTTGGGCGAAGTGTTGCGTGAAAACTGGATGATGGGTCGACCAGTACATTACTCTGGATGGGGCGATGACTGGCTAATTCGACTCTTCGATCGTCGCAGCCATAATTTTAACGATGCCATGGTCCACGAAGCGATATCAGTGGACAGCATTAGCCGCGTACAGCGTTTATCGGGTACTATTAAGCATACCGCCGTGACAGATTTATCTCAGTTTTTAGAAAAAATTAATCGTTACTCTAACATTCGCGCTGAATCTGGAAAATTGAAGCATTACTCAGTGTCAGCCATATTTTTCAAAGCAGTCTTCGCCTTCCTGCGAACCTACCTGTTGCAACAAGGGTGGCGTGATGGCTGGAGAGGATTAGTAATATCAGTATCGAATGCTAATGGTGTATTTTGGAAATACATAAAAAGCTTTGTTAAACACAGAGCTTAATTTATAAAAAGCGCTAAATAGAAGGCCTTATCATGGAAGACGTGCCAACAGCAGTTATTGCAATCCGTAATTTAAACAAGACGACTGGCGCTGCACGAATCGCTTTACAACAAATTTCAATATTAAAGGAAATGGGTTTTTTAGTAACTGTTATATGTGAAAAAGCTACTAAAAATACCATTATTTCCTATGGCGCAGAACTAAAAATAGTCAATAAAATTCCTTTAGGTAGCTATTTAAGGCGGCTGTGGTTTAATAGTCGAGCTAACGCTTGGTGTAAAAAAAACAGCCCAACTTTGATTATAAGTCATGGCGACACGGAAAATGCTGACATAACTTTTATGCATAATTGCGTTGATCTTGCGCAAGAAATAATGCAACCAGACAAAGCTAAGCAACAAAATAGCGTTTCAAAGATACATCAAAAAATTCTTACTAACAAAAGCAATCAGCATATTGTTGCCAACTCACGGCTAATGGCCAATGATCTATCCTTTAGATACGCCATTCCAGACAAAAGGATCAGCATTTCCTATCCTGGCTTTGATTCAGCTCAATTTAACACCTCTAAAAAAACACTATTTAGGCAAAAAAAACGGGATGAGCTCGGAATAAGAAAAGACGAAAAATTAATTGGTTTAATTACCTCGGGTGATTTTAAAAAAAGAAATTTAGATTTATTTATAGAAATTGCTAACCATTTAGTTAAAAGCTCCAGCATCTCATATCGCTTTATTGTGATTGGGCAGGGTGTGGTAGAAACCTATAAAGAAAAAGCTGTAAAATTGGGTGTTTCCGAGTATTTCATTTGGAAAAAAACGGTTCCTGAGGTCGAACAGTACTATGCTGCTCTAGACCTCTTCGTTTTACCAGCCCATATTGAAGAGTTTGGTTGTGTTATACTTGAAGCAATGGCTTGTTCAACATTAACATTGGTGTCTGAACGTGTTGGTGCTGGAGAGCTGTTACACGATGAGCTAACAGACTTGATTGTTCAAGGCTATTTGCCAAAAGAGTGGGCACGTAAAGTTGAAGACCTTATGAGCAGCGACAACTCACTTATAAATTACAAACTAGCTAAAACGGCCAGCGATTACACTTTTGAGTATCAATATCAAGCGCTGCAATCCCTAATTGCGGAACATCTCAACGGTAATATCAAGGATGATATATGTACAACTCACTCAAAACGATCAAAAGACAAATAAAAAATAGTGAGAAAATCATTCTTAATGACGATAATATTTTATCTTATGGGTCAAATCGCATTTGTTATCTCGATGAATCCAATCCATCAAAACTAATAAAAATTGCTCGACACCCAGAAAGCTGGATAAAAGACCATCGACAAAGTTTTTCCGAATGGTATATATCAACATATCTTGCCACAAGAGAGATCGATTGTCGCATTAGTCACTGTCAAGGTTGGGTAAGAACAAACAAAGGCCCTGGCTTAGTTGTCGACCGAATTGTTGATGACCATGGTCAATCGGTTACTTTGCGAAAGCTTTTATTTAGTCGGGAGCTCAACGTTGAGCAAGCTTTATGTTTAGTGGAAAATATCATTTGTGATTTTTCTATTAGCGGTATTCCTGCTTCTGATTTTAATATAGATAATTTCGTCATTGAGGGCGAGCACATTAACAAAAAACTGATCATGATTGATGGCTTTTCACCTAAAAATTTAAATCTAAAAACACATTTACTTTTAAAGAGTAAAGTATTGTCGAATTATTATACCAAACGAAAATGGCATCGAATAAAATCAAGATTTACCTATTGTGCGCAAAAAGTTTATGCTGGTGATTATCTTTTTGCCGCAGCAACGCCTCTGAATGATATCTCAAACGGGTCGTCAGGCATCCAACAGTGACGCCCTAATATTAATTTATTAATTTGCCTTTTAACGTAGGTTGCCCATGAATCCTCGTGCTATTCGACAAATAGCGATCATCACTATCGGCCTCTGCTTAGGCTATACCGTCACGGTACTGACTCGCCTGCCTTGGTGGACGCTGTTTTTTGTCGCAGCCATTTGGATTGGTGTAGGTCTAAAACTCCGCTGGGGGCAGCCTGCCAATGCTCGTTACCGCAAGATGTGGCCGTGGTCACTTTTCCCGCTAGCCCTCTGGGGTGTCTACGTTTACTTGGCGGATAGCTTCGGCATTGTCGATCTGGGAGCGGTGTTTTTTCACCTCCAGGCAGGCATGGCCGAGCATGGCGGCGCCGGTAAAATGCTGTCCGCCGTATTTTATATACTGATCATGATAGGGGTGCTGGCAGCGGTCACTTGGCTGTCACGACATGACCAGCGCTGGCGGTTAGCCGAGCGTTTTTTCGCTATTTTACTGCTGGCCAGTAATCCGCTGTTGTTTGGACTGGGCCAACGCAGCGCCGCTATTGTTACCGATGACGGTGCTTGGTTGGATCGCCGCTATAAGCCCCCCCCCGCTGAAGAGTTGAGAGATGCCCCTAACTTACTTCTCTTGTACCTAGAAAGCATAGAGCGCACCTATGCCGATGAAATATTCGGTGATACTTACACCCATCTCAACGCGCTGGGGCAAGAAGGCGCCGTGTTCGAAGGTGTGCGACAGATGGATAACACCGGTTGGACGATGGCGGGCATGATAGCCAGCCAATGCGGTGTGCCCTTGATGCCTGCAGGGCTGCTTCACGACAGCCAGTTTGAGCCGCTTTCGAAAGTGGTACCGGGCGTCGATTGTCTTGGCGATATACTTGCGGCGCAGGGCTACCAGCTCAGCTACCTGGGTGGCGCCAGTTCCCAATTTGCGGGTAAAGGGCTTTTCTATCGCGGCCATCAATTCAACAACGTTAAAGGACGTGAAGAGCTAGAGCCGCTGCTGAGCGATCCAGAGTATGTAAATAGTTGGGGGCTGTACGATGATACCCTCTATAACATTACCGCTGACGAAATCCGGCGCTTGGAAAAAGAGGATAACGGCCCCTGGGGGGTGGTAACACTTAATTTGGCAGGCCATGCACCCAATGGATACCCTTCCCAATCATGTGTAAAGCAGCAGGGAGAGTTTGACGGGCAGGATATTCTTTACTCGGTTAAGTGCTCCACATGGCTTGCCCGAGATTTAATTGGCCGCCTGAAAAGCGAAGGGTTACTCGACAATACGCTGGTGGTAATACTCAGCGACCACCTAACTATGCGGGTGTCAGTGTGGGATCAATTAACGGCGCTTGATCGCGACAACACCCTCATCATGATAGGTGATGGTATCCAGCCGCAACGTATTCGTCGCGATGCCACCATGCTGGACGTCTTCCCCACGTTGTTGGATGCGCTAGGTTTTCGCTTAGAACGCAGCCGGGCGGGCTTAGGCACGTCGCTGTTTAGTGATCAACGAACGCTGGTCGAAGCGCATGGCATCGAAGTACTCAACGAGCGCCTCAGGGAAGAGACAGCGCTGCAGCACCGCCTCTGGGAAGGCATCTCTCCTCAGCGCCGTGAAGCCGACGAGCTCTCTTCGCAAAAGCAAACCGTTGAAACGCCCGCCGATCTCGCCGATGAAATGGAGCTCAGTCATTAGCAATAATGCTTTCCCGCTGATGAGACGCATGGATCTGTTGATATACCTGCTCGACACTCAACTCATTAAGGCAATTGGTATGCCCCAAGGGGCAGGTACGCTGAAAGCACGGCGAACAGGAAAGCGCTAAATAGTGAATCACTGCATTATCAGTTAGCGGCGGCGTGTAGGTGGGCGATGAAGAGCCATATAATGCATGGATACGGACGCCTACCGCGGCAGCCACATGCATCAAACCTGAATCATTGGTGACCACTTGCCGACAGTCCGCCAGCAAGTCAACAGCATCGGCCAGCTGTGTTTTGCCGCATAGGTTATGGGCATGAGCAAGCCCCTGGGTAATTTCCTCGCCCGCGGGGTGATCCTTGGCGCCGCCCAGCACACGCACTTCAAAACCTTCTTTAACCAAACACTCAGCCAGACGGTGAAAGTAACTGACAGGCCACTGCTTGGCGGGGCCATATTCAGCGCCCGGCATCATACCAATCGCCGTACGCGATGAAAGCGAATGCGTCAGGCGCAAGTTATCCAGATTATCCCGATCAACCTGCAGCCGCGGCTTGGGCAATATAAAGTCACCGCGAGTCGCTTCTTCAGGGGGCAACCCCAGCGACACAAAGCGCTTTACCGTTTGATCCAGTACCTGCTTGTCGAGCTTACGGCGCTCGTTGAGGAGACCGTAACGATGCTCGCCCACAAAGCCAACACGCTCAGGTATGCGCGCCATAAAGGGCACCAGCGCGGCCTTCCAAGAACGCGGCAATACAATCGCGCGATCGAATCGTCCTCTTAAGCGGCTGGCGAGCTCGCGGCGGCTGGCCAAGCCAAATTCGCCATGACCAACCGCTAACGGTAATACTTCATTTACCTCAGGCATGCGCTCTAAAATAGGCTGCGACCAGGCGGGGGCAATCACCCCTATCGTGGCGTCTGGCTGCCGGGCTTTCAGTGTCATGAACAGGCTTTGCGCCATGACCATATCGCCCACCCACGAAGGGCCGATCACCAGCAAGCGCTGAGCCGAGTTAGTCATTTAACCACCCCAAGTAGGCCTTGACCCCTTGAGCAACGGTTTTAAACGCCACATCGCAGCCACTGGCGCGTAACTCGCCAATGTCAGCCCGCGTATAGCTCTGATAGCGCCCTTTCAACTCTTCAGGGAAGGCAATGTAATCGATCTCGCCTTTACCGTAGAAGTCGATAACCGCTTCGCCAATTGCTTTGAAGGGCTCTGCGCGCCCAGTGCCTAGATTAAAGATGCCCGACTGATCAGGATGATCCAGGAACCAGAGATTCACGTCGACCACATCGCCGACATAGACGAAATCGCGACTTTGCATCCCCGCTTCGTATTCCCCGTAGGCACCGAACAGCTTCAAGGTTTCGCCATTGCGAATTTGCAGATGATTGTGGTACGCCACGCTGGCCATTTTGCCCTTATGCTGTTCCCGTGGGCCGTACACGTTAAAGTAGCGAAAGCCCACTACTTGGGTGGTTAGCTCGCTCCAGCGCGAACGCACGTGCTGATCGAATAGCAGCTTGGAATAGCCATAAACGTTGAGCGGCTTTTCGCACTCGGGCACCTCTTTGAAAACCTCGCTGCCGCCATAGGTCGCCGCCGATGACGCGTACAGGAAGGGGATGCCCTGCTGCTCACAGTAGTTCAGCAGCACCTTGGAGTACTCGAAGTTATTTTCCATCATGTAGTGGCCATCCCACTCGGTAGTATCTGAGCAGGCACCTTCATGGAAAATGGCATCGATGGTAGGCAAATCGACGTCGTCCCCTTTCAAGGCAGCTTTTACTCTGGCAAGGAAGTCATCTTTATCCAGATAATCCGCCAGCGTACAGTCGGCCAGGTTGACGAATTTGGTGCCATCGCGCAGATCATCGACCACCATCACATCATCACGACCACGATTATTCAGTGCTTTTACTATGTTGGCCCCGATAAAACCGGCACCGCCTGTTACCACAATCATGCTGTTCTCCTTACCTAACGCGGCTTGTTGGCATACGTGCCTATAACCCATCTGCCTAGGATTGTATACTTGACGCCTTATGAATTCATGGCCAACGGTGCTTTCCGCGATGAGTGTCTCGACAAACCAATCGACACCCGATGTGTCGACCTTTCAAGGCTTGATCCTTGCTCTGCAGCAATACTGGGCAGAACAGGGCTGTGTCATCCTTCAGCCGCTCGATATGGAAGTCGGCGCGGGCACCTTCCACCCCGCTACTTTCCTGCGGGCGATTGGCCCCGAAACCTGGAACGCAGCCTATGTGCAGCCTTCTAGGCGCCCTACTGATGGCCGCTATGGCGAGAACCCCAACCGCCTACAGCACTATTACCAGTTTCAGGTGGTGATGAAGCCATCGCCAAGCAACCTACAGGAGCTTTATCTCGGCTCACTCAAGCGTCTCGGTCTCGATCCGCTGATTCATGATGTGCGCTTTGTCGAGGATAACTGGGAATCCCCAACCTTGGGCGCTTGGGGCCTGGGTTGGGAAATCTGGTTGAACGGCATGGAAGTCACCCAGTTTACCTATTTTCAGCAAGCGGGTGGCATTGAGTGCTACCCGGTTACCGGCGAACTGACCTATGGGCTTGAGCGTATCGCCATGTACCTGCAGGACGTCGACAGTGTCTACGATTTAGTCTGGGCGATCGCTCCGGATGGCAGCAAAGTCACCTACGGCGATGTATATCTGCAGAACGAGCGCGAGCAGTCTACCTACAACTTTGAACATGCCAATGTGGATCAACTGTTTGCTAACTTTGATCACCAGGAAACAGAGTGTGGCAAGCTGCTCACTGCCAACCTGCCGCTGCCCGCCTACGAACAGGTTCTGAAGGCATCGCACACGTTTAACCTATTGGATGCTCGTCACGCCATTTCGGTTACCGAACGTCAGCGTTTTATTCTGCGCGTTCGTACCATGGCTCGCGACGTGGCCACTGCTTACTTTGAGTCGCGTAAGGCAGAAGGTTTCCCCATGGCGCCAGAAATACTTCGCCGCGAACTGTTGCAAGAGCTACTCGCCGATCAGGGAGACGACTAAATGGCTGTTGATACGCTTATATTAGAACTCGGTGCTGAAGAGTTGCCACCCACGGCCTTGGATACACTGTCCGATGCGTTTGCCGCAGGTATTGCCAAAGGTCTGCAGGAAGCGGATGTACCGTTCGCGAGCATTAGCGCCTTTGCCACGCCGCGCCGTTTAGCGGTACAAGTGTCGGGGTTGGCTGACAAACAGCCTGACCGCGAAGTGGAACGCCGTGGTCCAGCCCTGGCAGCGGCTTTTAAGGATGGCGTGCCCACCAAAGCGGCTGAAGGGTTTGCCCGCTCCTGTGGCGTTAGCGTGGATGAGTTGATCCACCTGGAAACCAATAAAGGCACCTGGCTTGGCTACCGCGAACAGCAAGAGGGCGAGTCTGTTCAAGCACTGCTGCCCGAGATTATCCGTAAATCAATCAGTACCCTACCAGTGCCCAAAAATATGCGCTGGGGTGCTTCACGGATTGAGTTTTCTCGTCCCGTTCACTGGCTAGTGGCGCTTTATGGTAGTGATGTCGTGGCTGCCGAAGCGCTAGGCCTTCAGGCAAGCTGTACCACTTACGGCCACCGCTTTCATGCCCCTGATGCAATCCAGTTAACCCATGCCGATGAATATGTGGCTACGCTGGAAAATGCTTACGTGCTGGTGGACCGCGAGCTACGTCGCGAACGCATCCGTGAGCAGGTGCTGGCAGAAGCCGAAGTGCAAGAAGCCATGGCTGTTATTGATGAAGACCTACTGGTCGAAGTCAGCGGCTTGGTGGAATGGCCGGTAGCACTGACCGGCAGTTTTGATGAGCGCTTCCTGGAAGTGCCTGCCGAGTGCCTGATCTCTTCGATGAAGGCCAACCAAAAATATTTTCATTTACTAGATGACCAGGGCAAGCTAAAACCGCTATTTATCACCATCGCCAATATCGATAGCGCCGACCCCGACCAGGTCATTGCCGGTAACGAGAAGGTCATTCGCCCTCGCCTCGCCGACGCAGCGTTTTTCTACGATACCGACCGCAAGCATACACTGGCCTCGCGTATCCCGCAGTTGGAAAGCGTAGTTTTCCAACTGCAGCTCGGCACTCTGGCAGACAAGGCTCGTCGTAGTACCGCCATCGCTTCCTTTATCGCAGAGCGGATTAACGGCGATGTGGGGCATGCCCAACGCGCCGTGGCACTTGCTAAATGTGACCTAGTCACCGAGATGGTGCTCGAATTCCCTGAGCTTCAGGGCATCATGGGACGTTACTACGCCGAGCAGGACGGTGAGCCCGCTGAGGTTTCTCAAGCGCTCGAGGAGCAGTACCTGCCGCGGTTCGCCACGGATGTCATTCCTCAGAGTGAGACCGGCAAGGCGTTAGCCCTGGCTGATCGGCTGGATACCCTGGTGGGTATCTTCAGTATTGGGCAACGCCCCACCGGCGCGAAGGATCCCTTTGCGCTACGCCGTGCATCGATTGGTGTGCTCAACATTCTGATCAAAGGCGAGCTGGATCTTGACCTGCGCGAGCTGCTCACCGTCGCTGTCGAGCAACACCAACGCCTACCCAAGGCCGATGGTTTGGTTGAAGACGTGCTGACCTATATGTTGGATCGCTTCCGTGCCTGGGGCCAGGAAGAAGGCATCAGTGCGGAAATGTATCTTGCCGTCCGCGCTCGTCCGGTGACCAATCCCCTCGACTTCGCTCGTCGCCTGCGGGCTGTAAAAGCCTTTGCTCAGCGAGATGAAGCAGCCGCATTGGCAGCCGCTAACAAGCGTGTCTCCAACATTCTGGCTAAACAAGAGCACAACGGTAGCACCCAGGTCGATCCCCCCTTGTTACAGGAAGATGCCGAGCGCGCATTGTTCGACGCCGTGAGCGGAAGCCAGGCACAGGTGGCCCCGCTGTTTGCTACAGGCCACTATCAGCAAGCATTGGACGCTCTTGCTACTCTGCGTGAGCCGGTGGATGCCTTCTTTGACCAAGTGATGGTGATGGCTGATGATCCGGCTATTCAGCGCAATCGATTAGCGTTACTCGCTAGCCTTCAGGCGCTCTTTTTAGAAGTCGCCGATATTTCGCTGTTACCACAGTAGCCGCCTGCTCAGGCGCAGTCTCTAGTCCAAGCCCAGCCTTTATGGCTGGGCTTTTTGTTGACTGCAAATATGTGTTTCACGTGAAACACTATTGCTAATCCAAGGTAAGCGATATAAATAACAAACAGAAAGTCCCCCTACGACTATCTCAATAGGATTTCCATGCTGAGTGCCGAAAAACTTATCATTCTGGATCGTGACGGCGTCATTAATCATGATTCTGATGCTTATATAAAA
Organism: Vreelandella sp. V005; assembly: GCF_052645115.1. Classification (NCBI taxonomy): domain Bacteria; kingdom Pseudomonadati; phylum Pseudomonadota; class Gammaproteobacteria; order Oceanospirillales; family Halomonadaceae; genus Vreelandella; species Vreelandella sp. V005. The sequence goes on from NZ_JBQXYA010000006.1 coordinate 38,313, forward strand.
TCCTTAGATGAATGGGTGCCCTACCCCTCTTCAATTGCCGCCATCGCTCGCCTCAGCCATGCAGGATTTACGGTGGTAGTAGCAACCAATCAGTCGGGTATCGCGCGCGGGTATTATGATGAAGCAACGCTTCAGAGTATGCATGGTCGCTTGATAGCGTTGGTAGAGAAGGAAGGTGGACGCATTGCTCACATCGCCTACTGTCCCCATGGGCCTGACGATGAGTGCCAGTGCCGCAAACCTTTACCTGGCATGCTTCATCAGATTAAGCGACAGCTGGGGCTGACAAGCCTAAAAGGTAGCTGGATAGTGGGAGATAGTCTGCGAGATTTACAAGCGGGCGAAGCAGTTGACTGCCGTGCCGTGCTGGTTAGAACCGGGAAAGGGATAAAAACTGAAGCCAAGGGCATAGGGCTTGAAAAAGCACATGTTTTCGATGATTTAGCGCACTTTGTCGATTGGATGATCACTACCAATCAGTAAATACGGATCTGTAATAAAAAAGCGCCACTAGGAAACTAGCGGCGCTTCCATTCCTGATCATCACTATGTTTCACGTGAAACATATGACGACCGTAACAAACATCTCTTATACGTCCAAGTTAGCCACTAGCGCGTTGGTTTCGATGAAATCGCGGCGTGGCTCCACGTCATCGCCCATCAGCGTGTTGAACATCATATCGGCACCCACGGCATCTTCGATGGTCACGCGCAGCATACGACGACTATCCGGATCCATCGTCGTATCCCACAGCTGGTCCGGATTCATTTCACCCAGACCTTTATAACGCTGCACCGATAGACCACGCTGGCCCTCTTGCATCAGCCATGCCAGCACTTCGGAGAAATGAGACACAGGCTTTTGACGTTCGCCCCGGGCAATAAAGGCGCCCTCTTCCAGGAAGCCATCCAGGGTTTCGCCCAACTCAGCGATGCCTCGATAATCAGCGCTTTCAAAAAAGTCGAGGCCCCAGGTGTACTCAGTGGTGACGCCGTGCGCAACTAACGAAACAGTAGGCAGGAATAGCCCACGTTCAGCGTCTTCTTGCAGATGGAAGTGATAACGCGGGCCTCCTTCGTAGGCCACCATGTCATCCATGGTTTTCTGAATTTCATCAATCCAGTTCTGCATGGTCACGCGATCTTTCAGGCTTTCTTCGCCTTTGAGTGCGGAAGTGTGGACAATCTGCTTGAGCACTTCATTGGGATAAACACGCGACAAACGATCAATACGCTTCATGACATTGCGATATTGATTCACCAGTGTTTCTAGCTGAGAGCCTGAAATACCAGGTGCGTTCGCATTCACATGTAAACCAGCGCCATCCAGTGCCGTGGTGGTCAAGTAGTCCACCATCGCCTGCTCGTCTTTGAGATAAAGCTCTTGCTTACCGCGCTTGATTTTATACAGCGGCGGCTGGGCAATGAAAATATGGCCACGCTCAATCAATTCAGGCATCTGACGGAAAAAGAACGTCAGCAGCAGTGTACGGATATGCGAGCCATCCACATCGGCATCGGTCATGATAATGACTGAATGGTAGCGCAGCTTATCGGGGTTAAACTCTTCGCGGCCAATGCCGCAGCCAAGAGCCGTAATCAAGGTACCTACTTCCGCAGAAGAGAGCATTTTATCAAAACGCGCTTTCTCGACGTTTAGGATTTTACCCTTGAGCGGCAAGATCGCTTGGGTACGACGATCCCGGCCCTGTTTGGCACTGCCACCTGCCGAGTCACCCTCCACCAAGTACAATTCTGATTGGCTAGGGTCTTTTTCCTGGCAATCCGCCAGCTTGCCAGGCAAGCCTGCAATATCCAGTGCGCCTTTGCGACGGGTCATATCACGCGCCTTGCGAGCAGCTTCACGTGCCCGCGCGGCATCCAGCATCTTATTGACGATTGCTTTAGCTTCGTTTGGTTTTTCAATAAGGTAGTCAGAAAAGAGGCGGCTCATTTCCTGCTCGACAGCGGTCTTCACTTCGCTGGAAACTAGCTTGTCTTTAGTTTGTGACGAAAACTTAGGATCCGGCACTTTAACGGAAATAATAGCCGTTAAACCCTCACGCGCATCATCGCCTGTGGTATTTACCTTGGCTTTTTTGAGCAGATTTTCAGCTTCAATATAGTTATTGAGCGTGCGAGTAAGACCCGCACGGAAGCCGGCCAAGTGGGCGCCCCCGTCCCGCTGGGGAATATTATTGGTATAGCAGAAGATGTTTTCAGTGAAAGCTTCGCTCCACTGCATGGCTACCTCGACTTCAACGCCATCATCACGAACCGCGTTAAAGTGGAAAACCGGGTTGATCACCGTTTTATTAGTATTAAGGTGATCGACAAACGCTCTCAAACCACCTTCGTAGTGGAACAGCTCTTCTTTGCCGGAACGCTCATCCATCAAACGAATAGCCACACCGGAGTTCAAGAAAGAGAGTTCACGCAAGCGCTTGGCAAGAATATCGAAATGAAACTCGATATTGCCAAAGGTTTCAGGCGAGGGACGAAAATGTACCCGAGTACCGCTTTTTTCCGTTTTGCCGACTACGCTCAGCGGCGCTTGGGGCACACCGTGATGATACATCTGTTCAAACACTTCACCCTGACGCCAAATGGTCAAGCGAAGCTCCGCAGACAGTGCGTTTACAACGGAAACGCCTACACCATGTAGCCCGCCAGAAACTTTATACGAGTTATCGTCGAATTTACCGCCCGCGTGCAGTACCGTCATAATAACTTCCGCCGCAGAGACCCCCTCCCCCTCATGAAGCTCGGTGGGAACGCCGCGACCGTTATCGCTAACGGTGATTGACTCATCCGGGTGAATGACAACGCGAATTTCGCTGCAATGCCCAGCCAGGGCTTCATCGATGGAGTTATCCACCAATTCGAAGACCATGTGATGCAGACCGGTGCCGTCGTCGGTGTCACCAATATACATACCTGGACGCTTACGCACTGCGTCCAGCCCCTTGAGCACCTTAATGCTTGATGAATCGTAAGCCTGCTCGCTCATTGACCACTCCGTCGTGAAGTCTGTCTCGTTCCGTATCGTCTATACCGTTCGCGTTAGCTCGAAATCACTAACTCGTAAGCATTAACTTGAAAGCACTAAGTGGCTGAGTCCCTGATCGGCTTGTTTCACGTGAAACATTCTCACCGAGGTCTCCTGCCGCCAGGTGCTCCTTAACGCAAAAGGTTCGACGCTGGTAATAAATGCTTGGCACTGCATCTCTTCAAGCAGTTGGCAAAACTGGTAGCGATTTTGCTCATCCAGTTCTGCAGGTAAATCATCGATAAGATAAATACAGTGCCGCTGTGCTGTTCTTTCCAGAAACCGCCCTTGAGCGAGCTTTAAAGCACTCACCACTAACTTTTGCTGGCCTCTGGAAAGCACTTCTACAGCTGGCTGCTTATTGACTCTTATACGCAAATCAGCGCGCTGTGGTCCTTGCTGCGTAAAGCCCATTTGCTGATCAGTTGCCCGACTATCGTACAACACTGCCGAGAGAGAGCGTTCCTTATCCCATCCTCGCGCATAATTTAGCGTAAGCCCCGGGAGTGGAAGCAGCACCTTTAGTGTTTCTTCAAAGACGGGTAAAAAATCACTGAACCACACGCGGCGTAAAGCATCCATCTGCTCTCCCCACATAGCGAGCTCCTGTTCCCACACCGCCATTTCCTGAGGCTGTATTCTACCACGCCTTAGCAGGGCATTCCGATGTTTCAACGCACGCCTAGTGCGCTTCCAGATTCCCAAAAAGTCATGTTTCACGTGAAACACTCCCCAATCGAGAAACTCGCGGCGTCCTGATGGTGAGCCTTCCAGCAGGCGAAAGGCGTCAGGGTTAATCAGCTGAAGTGGCATTGCTTCGACCAGCTCGGCCAAACGAGCATTCTTATCGCCTTTCAAGCGCAGCTCAAGCTCTCTCTGGGCGCGCAACCGGCGGACGCCAAGGGTAACCTCCGGCTCGCCGCTCAAACGTCCATACAGAGTCATATGAGGCTGATCAGACTGAATAGCATGCTTGAGTTGTCGCGTTCGAAATGAGCGGCCCATGCCGAGAATATGAATTCCCTCTAGCAGGCTAGTTTTACCACTGCCATTGGCACCGCTAATCACATTGATACGCGCAGAGGGTGTCATTTCGACAGGTTGGAGATTACGCAGGCCGTGGAAATTAAGCAGTGTCAGGCTCATCCTATTCTCACCACTTAAAAACTGGAAATGGAGGGCACTCGCCCAAACAAGGAAGCGGCGCTACTGCTACCAGAAGCGCCGCTGTCGTCATTTGGCCTTTGCGATAACGACGTTTCAAATTGAAATGTGTTCTATAGCCGCATGGGCATAACGACGTAGAGTGCATCACCACCGCCAGGCTCTTCAAGCAAAGCACTACTATTAGGGTCGGCCAAGGTAATTTGTACGCGGTCTTCATTAAGCACCGTTAGTACATCGACCAAATAGCCAACATTAAAACCAACCTCCATCGCCCCACCGTTATATTCAATGGCGATGTTTTCCTCTGCTTCTTCCTGTTCGGGGTTGTTGGCCATAACCTTAAGGTTATTCTCCTCAAGATAGAGCCTTACACCACGGTACTTCTCATTGGAAAGAATAGCGGTCCGTGAAAGCACCTGACGCAGCTCAGCACGCTCGGCGATCAGTACCTTGTCGCCATTGCGCGGCACTACGCGCTCATAGTCAGGAAATTTGCCGTCGATAAGCTTAGAGGTAAAGGTAAAATCACCCGTATGCGCTCGCACATGGCTAGAGCCCAATGTCAGGCTGACAGGTTCATCGCTGTCATCCAGCAAGCGCGACAGCTCAAGGATGCCTTTACGGGGTACGATCAGTTTTTGCGACTGACTAACAGAGACTTCAATGGGGCGTGAGCACATCGCCAAACGGTGGCCGTCCGTCGCGACCGTGCGCAGTAAGTTGCTTTGGATTTCTAACAACATACCGTTGAGGTAATAACGAACATCCTGCTGCGCCATGGCAAATGAGGTGGCTTCAATCAGGTGCTTTAGCGTACCGCGGGGTACGCTAATCTCCTGACTGCCGTCCGCATCTTCTATATTGGGGAATTCGGCTACCGGAAGCGTCGACAGGGTAAAGCGTGAACGGCCACTACGTAATACTGCACGGCCCTCTTCCACCGCTAGCTGAATGTCAGACTGATCGGGCAGTGATTTACAAATATCCATCAGCTTGCGGGCAGGTACTGTCGCAGCACCCACCTGATCCACCTGACTGGCCACCGTGCGTCCAATCAGTTCTACCTCTAAGTCGGTACCTGTGAGCGACACTTGGTCGCCCTCTACCTGAATCAGCACGTTGGAAAGGACAGGTAACGTTTGTCGGCGCTCAACAACACCTGCGACCAGAGTCAGCGGACGTAGCAGCGCCTCTCGGGAAATCGAAAATTTCATCAATACTCCGGTTCTTTATCCTGAAAGACCTGCACATGAACAGGCCCATCAAATGGAACGATTAACTGGTCAACAGGCGCAGTAAGTTCTTGTAATCCTCACGAATATCCGCGCTCTCTTCCTGCAATGATTTCACTTTACGGCAAGCGTGTAGCACCGTTGTATGGTCGCGCCCGCCAAAGGCATCACCAATTTCCGGCAAGCTATGGTTGGTTAGCTCTTTCGCAAGCGCCATGGCCACCTGACGAGGGCGGGCAACCGAGCGTGAACGGCGCTTGGAAAGTAAGTCCGCTACCTTGATCTTGTAATACTCGGCGACCGTGCGCTGAATATTATCGACGCCTACCTGTTTGTCTTGGAGTGCCAACAAATCCTTCAACGACTCGCGGATAAAATCTTGAGTAATCGTCTTACCCATGAAGTGTGAGTCAGCAATCACCTTTTTCAATGCACCTTCCAATTCACGCACATTGGAACGGATTTTCTGGGCAATGAAAAACGCGGCATCGTGAGGCAAATCGACCTTAGCTTGGTCAGCCTTTTTCATCAAGATCGCGACACGGGTTTCAAGCTCGGGCGGTTCGATGGCCACCGTGAGGCCCCAGCCAAAGCGAGATTTCAAACGTTCTTCTACCCCACTGATCTCTTTAGGGTAGCGATCAGAGGTAAGAATCATTTGCTGGCCACCTTCCAAAAGCGCATTGAAGGTATGGAAAAACTCTTCCTGTGAGCGCTCTTTACCAGCAAAAAACTGAATATCATCAATCAGTAACGCATCGACGCTGCGATAAAAGCGCTTGAAATCGTTTATCGCGTTGAGCTGTAGCGCCTTGACCATGTCGGCAACGAAACGCTCTGAGTGTAGATATACCACGCGCGCATTTTCACGCCGCGTTGCCAAGGCATTCCCCACCGCATGCATCAAGTGCGTTTTACCAAGCCCCACGCCGCCATATAAGAAAAGCGGGTTATAGGCACCCCCGGGGTTTTCTGACACTTGGCGGGAGGCCGCGCGGGCCAGTTGGTTTGATTTACCTTCGACGAAAGTGTCGAAGGTAAAATTCGGGTTCAATCCGCTGCCATGTTTCAGGCTACCTTCTACCTGGACTTGGCGCTCATTATTACGCCGTCCAGGCGCTTCATCGCGCAGCTTATCGATTTCGCGTTCATCGGCAATATCACCGCGCGGAGGCGTATGAACGGCTGGTGCAGGGGGACGCGATGGCGCCGCTGAAATAGGGTTGCCCAGGTCACGATGTTGAGGAGCCTGCGTCGCCATACTGCGACTCCCCACCGTCAAGCTTACTTTGGGGGGCTTTGACGGTGCCAGCTCGCGGATCAACTCGCTAATCCGCTTGGCATACTTATCACTCACCCAATCGCGCACAAAACGATTCGGCGCTAATAAGCGCAGCTCGTTGGACTCTCCCTCTTCTGCCTGCAGCGGGCGTATCCAGGTATTGAACTGCTGGGAATTCAGCTCATCCTGCAGGTTGTCCAGGCACTGTTGCCAAAGCGTCAGTGGCACTCATCTCACCATCGGTTGAAAACGGCCGACCATTGTAGCGCCCAAAGCTTCGGTTATCCACACGGGTTTGATCATCAATATTGCCCTGTGGACAACTTACGATGAGCCTTTGGGAAAACCGTGTGGAGGGAAGAGGACAACTTGCAATATTGACTTTTCCACAGTGCTTAATCACACCTATTTAACACCTTGTAGACCGCTTATACGGCACTTACACACAGATTTTTTATAATTATAGGCATTTGAAAAATATAGTTTTAAACCACATATCCACAAATAGTATCCCCACTATTAATAACAATAGGTTTAGAACTACTAACTAGTAATAATAGGGTTAGCAATGTTGACGGCACCTATCGTGCCAAGCATGTCCGTCGATAGGCGAAAACGCTTTTAGTGCAAGGAAAAATTGCACCCAGCAGAGGAAGTCTCTACAATTTCCGGTCTTGAATTGAATCTCCCCGGCTAGTTCCTCACTGGACCGGGCTTTTTGGAATTCACTTTCCGTCCTAAACCACGTGGGAATAACGAGTTATGAAACGCACTTTTCAACCTAGCGTTCTCAAGCGCAAGCGCGCGCATGGCTTCCGTGCTCGTATGGCAACCAAAAACGGTCGCGCCGTCCTCGCACGTCGCCGTGCCAAGGGCCGCAAGCGTCTGAGCGCCTGATCTCGGATTGCGTGTGCCGCAGCAAGGCTTTCCCCGGCAATTACGGTTACTAAATGCTGGGGATTTTAGTCACGTATTTGATCAAGCCGACCTGAAAGTACATGGCAAAGGTATGATGGCGTTAGTCCGTCTAAGTACCCGGGGGCATCCTCGCCTTGGACTCGTGGTCAGCAAGAAAAATGTCAAACGCGCCGTCGATCGCAACCGTTTTAAGCGTCTCGTTCGAGAATCCGTCCGTCTTCGCCAAGAGCATCTGCCCTCTGTGGATATAGTAGTGCTTGCCCGACGCGGCGTTCAGGATATTGACAACGACACCTTGCATCGCCAGTTACACGGCATGTGGAAGCGACTTCAGCGTGACGCACAGGCGGTGATCGCAGCACCAACGCCAGAGCGTGACACGTGACCTTTGGCGCACACCTCGCCGCTCGACCTCGGCCTGCCGTCTGGCAGGCTTTCGTGTGTCAAGGGTCGAGTAAATGACACTGCGCCATTAGCATGTTCACCACCCAGCGGGCAGAACCCTCATGGACGTAAAACGACTTTTATTACTGATTCCACTAGCCGTACTTGCCTACCTGCTAGTCGTCCAGTGGAATCAGGATTACGGGCAGCCGAATTACGATTCAGTGCCTGAAACGACGCAACGCAGCAACGCAGTGCCTTCTAGTGACATTGAAGATGGGGAAGGCGGCTTAGCGGTGCCAAGCGCCTCTTCACCGCAAAGCGATGTGGGTGAAGGTATACCTGACGATACTGAAAGCGACTCATCGAGCCGTGATTTTATCGCGGTAACCACCGATGTTTTAGACGTACGCATTGATCCACACGGTGGCGATATTGTGTATGCGGCGTTACCCCAGCATAAACTCTCCCTCGACTCCGAGCGTAACTACGTACTGCTATCGGATAACAGCAGCCGTAGCTATGTGGCTCGTTCAGGCCTTCAGTTGGATGGCCAGGCAAGCCGTATCGCGTTCACGCCTGAAAATACAGAGTATCGCTTAGGCGATAACGATGAAACGCTCAGTGTCGACTTAACCGCCGACGTGAATGGCGTTGAGGTGATCAAGCGCCTTACGTTTGAGCGTGGAAGCTACGCAGTTAACGTTAATTATTACTTAGCCAATAACACCGATGCACCGGTCAGTGCGCGCTTTATTGGCCAATTGGCCCGTGACAACAGCCCGGATCCGTCCAGCGGCGTTTCAATGGGTATGAATTCTTATTTGGGTGCCGCCTACTCAACGCCAGACGCACGCTACGAGAAGATCGACTTCGAAGATATTCAAGGCAGTAACTTTGAAAATCGCGAAGCGCAAGGTGGTTGGATTGCGATTATTCAACACTACTTTGTCTCTGCCTGGGCGCCTCAGCAGGATCAGCAAAACCTCTACTACGTGACCACTGACTCAAGTAATCGCAATGTCGTCGCTTTTGCAGGTCCCACCAGCAGTATTGCGGCGGAAGGTGAAGCCACATTAGGCGCCACCCTCTACATGGGTCCCAAGATTCAAGACTACTTAGAGCAAGTAGCGCCCAACCTGCGCTTAACCGTGGACTACGGCTGGCTGTGGTTTATCGCTAACCCACTCTTCTGGTTGCTGGATAAAATCCACGATGTGGTAGGTAATTGGGGTTGGTCGATTGTGCTGCTGACCGTACTGGTCAAAACGGTACTGTTCCCACTTTCAGCGAAAGCATACAAATCCATGGGTCGGATGCGTAAGCTTGGCCCTGAAATGCAGCGCCTGAAAGAGATGTATGGCGACGATCGGCAAAAAATGTCGCAAGAGATGATGAAGTTCTACCAGAAGGAGAAGATCAATCCGCTGGGGGGCTGTCTACCTATTGTGATTCAGATGCCGGTCTTCATCGCGCTCTACTGGATGCTGCTGGAATCGGTCGAACTGCGCCACGCGCCGTTCATCTTCTGGATTCAGGATCTATCGGTGAAGGATCCATACTTTATTCTGCCGATCCTCATGGGCATTTCGATGTTCGTTCAGCAGATGTTGAACCCGACACCCCCGGACCCCATGCAGGCGAAGATCATGAAGATGTTACCTATCATCTTTACCTTCTTCTTCCTGTGGTTCCCGGCTGGTCTGGTTATCTACTGGGTGGTCAACAACATCATTTCGGTGGCACAGCAGTACTACATTACGCGTAAAATCGAAAATGATCCGACCATTGGCAAAGGCATGAAAACCAAGTAGTCACACGGTTATATGTCGCTGTCATTGAGACGCCTTCAGACCCCCGCCCCGTGCGGGGGTCTGGCGTTTTAAGGCCGACAAATCCACACTATGCGTTAGCCACCAAGCTGAACGATGCCACGTCAATCACACCAGCGTGGATAAGTTGCTATTCCCCCTTCACGAAGAGAGTCACCATGGTCGAACGCCTTTATACCCCCGACACCATCGCGGCGCTGGCCACTCCCCCTGGGCGCGGCGGCGTTGGCATCATTCGCGTCTCTGGTCCCGCCTGTCGGAAGATCGCTGAGGCCATGATAGGGCATTGCCCAGCCCCTCGTTACGCTCACTACGGGCCTTTTAAAGGGCCTGAGAGCAATATCGATGAGGGTATCGCCATGCTCTTCCATGGCCCTCATTCGTTTACCGGTGAAGACGTGTTGGAACTACAGGGACATGGCGGCCCTGTTATCATGGATATGTTGCTGGAGCGCTGTGTCGCTCTTGGTGCGCGTCTTGCACGCCCTGGCGAGTTTTCTGAACGGGCTTTTCTCAATGACAAGCTCGACTTGGCCCAGGCAGAGGCGATTGCTGACCTTATCGACGCCACTTCCCGTTCAGCGGCTGAGAATGCCGTGCGTTCGCTTCAGGGGGAGTTTTCCAAGCGGGTATCCGCGTTGGTTCAGCGGCTAATCGAGCTACGTGTTTACGTTGAGGCAGCAATTGACTTCCCTGAAGAAGAGATCGACTTTCTTGCCGATGGCCACGTTGCAACCCATCTCAATAGCATACAGCAGGCACTGAACAGCGTACGCCAGGCAGCAGGCCAAGGGGCACTGATGCGTGAGGGTATGAGTGTAGTCATTGCCGGGCGTCCCAATGCGGGCAAATCGAGCCTACTGAACGCTCTGACAGAGCAAGACACCGCCATCGTCACAGACATTGCCGGCACGACACGCGATGTGTTGCGCGAGCATATTCATATTGACGGTATGCCGCTGCATATCATCGACACCGCCGGATTGCGTGACACCCCCGATGCCGTTGAGAAGATCGGTGTCGCCCGTGCCTGGGCGGAAATAGAAAAAGCTGATCGGGTTTTATTACTAGTAGACGCGAGTACCACCGCCTCAACGGATCCCATGGCGATATGGCCCGAATTTGTTGCGCGCCTGCCCGACCAACAGCGGTTAACCCTGGTACGCAATAAGATTGATACCAGTGCCGAACCGGCAGGCCTGGATGCCAACACTACTCCCCCCACCGTGCGTCTATCGGCCAAAACCGGTGAGGGTGTGGATAACTTAAAAGCGCATCTGAAAGCGATCATGGGCTTTGCCGCCACCACCGAAGGCCGCTTCTCTGCCCGTAGACGCCACTTGGATGCCCTTGATCGGGCGATGTCCGCCCTTGGTACAGGTCGTGCTCAGCTCGACGGCTACGGCGCTGGCGAGCTGCTGGCAGAGGATTTACGCGACGCTCAGCAGGCGCTGGGTGAGATCACCGGCGAATTCAGCGCTGATGATTTACTAGGCGAAATTTTCGGCAGTTTCTGTATCGGTAAATAAAGCAACATTACGCGTTGCAGCCACTACTCTCCCACCCACCAGTCCGCTTGGTAGCGGCTAGTCGCGCCTAGCAGCGGGGTCACGTCCGCCATGGCGCCGGCTAGCTGCTTATCTAACCCCCAAGGGGGGTTAATGACCAGCATGCCACTCCCGAACATACCGTGAGACTGCTCGCCGGGTTCTTGGAGCCGCAATTCACTGCGCCATATTTTACGCAGACCGCTCTCTTTCAAGGCGTCTAATAGTATGTGGTGGTGGCCCGCTGGCAGCAGTGGGTACCAGATCAATACCACTGCATGACGCGCTTTCTCCAGCGTGTAAGCGACGGTATCGCCCACATCCTGGTACTCACCTTTGCGCTCGTAGCTAGGATCAATAAGAACGCATAACCGAGGCGTAACGACAGGCAGCATGGCCGCAAGCCCTGCCAGCCCATCGCCAAACACTCGCTGGGCGTTAGGGAGTAATGCCTGAGCGGAGAGCTGTTTGTGCTCACCAGGGTGCAGCTCAAACAAGCGTAATTGATCCTGCTCACGTAGAGAATGGCCAAGCCACCAGGGAGAACCGGGGTAATGGGTCAGCCCAGTAGCAGAGATTTGCGCAGCGGCTACCGCTTCCAACCAGGTAAGCAGTAACGAATCTTCAAGCGCGGCGCGAGCTTGCCAGAGCGGCCAAATACCTTCGCGATACTCCTGTAGGCGTTGTGTCTCATGTGCATCAAGAGGATAAAGCCCACGCCCGGCATGTGTATCGACATATGTAATAGCGCTTTTTTTACGTAACAAATAATCAGTGACAATATAAAGCGTCAGGTGTTTATGCACATCAGCAAAATTACCGGCATGGTAGGCATGTTGATAAGACAGCATGAAGACTCTGCTACAAGTGAATGAAAAAAGCCCGCTATGGAAGCATAGCGGGCTTTTAGCGACAATAGCCAGATTAACTCAATGAAATGTTGAGCTTAGCCTTGACCGTTACCCGTAGGCGATAAGGTAATTTCTACGCGGCGGTTCTGCGCACGCCCCTGCTCGTTGTCGTTACTGGCAACCGGCTGGGTAGCACCATACCCTGAGGTATTAAGACGGGTGGATGAAACACCGTTTTGGGTCAAATAGCTACCCACGGCTTGGGCGCGACGCTGGGATAGCTGCTGATTATAGCTTGCTTCACCAGTGCTATCGGTATGGCCGGCAATATTCACGCGCGTATCTTGGTACTGAGTTAACACATTGGCGACTTCGTTAAGAGAGCTGCGCGCCTCGCTGGTAAGCTCAGCTGAATCAAAACCAAACGTAACGCCACTGGGCATATTGAGCACAATATCGTCGCCACGACGATCGATCTCAATGCGTGAACCCTGCAAATTATCACGCAACTGCTGCTCTTGACGGTCCATATAGACGCCAATACCCGCGCCGGCGGCGGCACCTACGGCGGCACCAATCAGCGCGCGATCACGGCGGCTAGTGCTGCCATCGCCAGAAAGCGCGCCTGCAGCCGCACCTACCGCGGCGCCAATCCCAGTGCCCATCGCTGTGCTGGAGCGCTGAGTTTGGCCACCGTAAGGATCCGATGTGGCACAACCTGCCAATAAAATAGCGGCCGCCAACGGTGTCAGTAGTTTAGGTATGCGCATCACTCACTCCTTGTTTGTGTTCGGGAAATCGCTTTACTCATGCTGGTCAATCTTCACTAATCACTTCCAGCAACTCGTTCAAGAATAATAGACCTTGAGGCGACGCACGCAGCTTTTCGGGCATTTGCATCAAAAGTCCTTTTTTCTCGGCGGTTTGTAAACGTGCCAGTAACATATCAATAGGCTGCCCCGTATTGGCAGACCATGTCGCTAACGCTACGCCTTCTGTGAGGCGCAAGGCATTCATGGCAAACTCAAGCGGCAACTCGTCCGCTGGTATTGACTTTTTTCCCGCCATAAACCCCCGTAAATCGCCCCTGCGCTTTAAATAAGCATCTGGCTGACGAGTCTTCCAACGCCGTTCAATGTGCCACTCCCCGTTGTGATCAATCTGACTAAGCTTGCCATGGGCGCCAGCGCCTATTCCCAGGTAATCACCAAACTGCCAGTAATTAAGATTATGACGGCTCTGTAGGCCTTCGGTGGCGTAGGCTGAAATTTCATAGCGCATGAATCCCGCATGCTCCAAACGCTGATGACCACTATCTTGGATGTCCCAAAGTGCCTCTTCTTCAGGCAACGGTGGAGGGTGGGAGTGAAAGGCGGTATTCGGTTCCAAGGTAAGCTGGTACCAGGAAAGATGATCAGGCGCTAACGCTAGGGCTTGGTCAATATCATCCATCGCCAGTTGCGGCGTCTGACCAGGCAAGCCATGCATAAGATCAATATTGATATTTGTAAAACCCGCCTGGCGAGCCTGGGTGACCGCAGTGACCGCTTCGTCACCGCTATGAATGCGTCCCAGGGCATGTAGTTGATCGGACTGAAAACTTTGAATGCCTAGCGATAAACGGTTAATCCCAGCGTTTCGATAACCGATAAAGCGCGCCTGCTCCGTGGTGCCAGGATTGGCCTCCAAGGTAATCTCAATACCCTTAGCAAACGGCAGACGGATTTCAACTTCTTTCAGTAACCGTTCATAGAACCAAGGCGACAGTAAACTGGGTGTTCCCCCGCCGATAAAAATAGTTTGGAGCTCTCGACCTGCCGCAAAGGAAAGATCGTTATCAATATCTTGTAACAGTGCTTCAAGATAAGCGGATTCAGGCAGATCACGAGGGGTAAAACCGTGCGTGCCCGGCTCGTGAGAATTGAAATCACAGTAGGGGCATTTACGCACACACCACGGGGTGTGAATATAAAGTGATAGCGGCGGCAGCGTGTTAACCATGCGCAACCTTGAGTAGCTCCACTAAGCCTTGCAGCGCTCGTCCTCGATGGCTAAGGCGATTTTTACTTTCGCTGGGTAGCTCAGCCACACTCATTCCCTGGTCTGGTAACCAAAAAAGCGGGTCATAACCAAACCCTTCATTTCCCCGTGGATGAGCGAGAATCTCGCCTTCCCAGCTACGTTGCACAATGACCGGCACAGGATCCTTAGGGTGACGCAAATAAACAAGTACACACCAGTAACGGGCGCTTCGCTGTCCTTCCGCGTAGTCACTTAGCGCCGTTAACAATGTTTCATTATTTTTCTCATCACTTTTGGGTTCGCCACCATACCGAGCCGAGTAAATACCGGGCGCACCCTGCAGGGCATCCACTTCAAGGCCCGAATCGTCGGCTAGGGCAGGTAACCCACTGATAAGACTCGCTTCCCGCGCTTTCAGCAGAGCATTCTCGACGAACGTTAACCCTGTTTCTTCGACCTCAGTCACACCAAAGTCTGCCTGAGGCCGCACATCGAAGCCTAATGGTGATAGTAATTGGTTGAATTCTCTTAGTTTTCCAGCGTTTCCGCTAGCTAACACAAGGGTATTGACTGATGCCATGACACGCACTCCAAACAGTAGAACATCAGTTTACGCGCTCAATGAACGTATCAAAAGCCAGCAAAATGTTACTCAACGTATCTGTTACCTACTGTGATAAAAATAGAAAATGGTAAATTACCCATAATTTTCAAAAGGTTATATAAAAAATAAAAATATTTGTAATCTAGTTACTACTTTTTCAATTATTTTGTTAACATAACTTTACGAATTGTGCCTTATAGGCAACACTACAAAGATCACTTACTTACTCTTTCTTTCTATGGGGATCTTTTAATGTCGGAAGAAAAAACAACTGGTTCGGTGTACATTGTGACCGAAAAAAGTTCACAGGTTCAGCTATTTGCTGAGTACTTAACTGAACATACCGGCTACCCGATCCACATTCAGTCGCCCAGCGTTCCGCTTCCTACTACGGTCCAAGGTAGCGTGTTGATCCTTATTGATAGTGACCATATAGGCATTGATGCACTACCAGAGTGGCAAGAAAACTTGCCCCAAGCACTGGCAAAAGCGCCTTTAGCTGCTATCAACATTAGTGATATGGATCATGCTTTAGAAGCGCTTTCTTGCGCCCAACTTAAAGGCGTCTTTTATCGTAATGAAAGCTTAGAGGTGATCTGTAAAGGTATTCACGCGTTATTACAAGGTGAGCTATGGATGTCACGTGAATTAATGGCCCGCTTGATTCTGTTTTATCGCAAGTATCAAAGCAACGCTTTTCGCCCTGCATGTGGGTTAACTAACCGTGAGATGGAAATAATCTCACTGTTAAGCACAGGCTCTTCAAACCAACAAATAGCTGAGAAACTGTTTGTCAGCGAACATACTGTAAAGTCACACTTATACAATATTTTCCGCAAAATAAACGTTCACAACCGTATTCAAGCACTAAATTGGATCCATCAGAATCTTGGGCCGATTTTACCCAATATCGAAACAGCCCGTAGTTTGCAGAGTAAACACTAAAAAAAGAAGGGATAAAGCGTTACTAGCTTGTGTCGTTAACCAATGGGCAATATTCAACATTATTTGGAAGCCACCTTTTCGGGTGGCTTGTAAAAATCATTTAACTGATCATTAATGTCAAAGTACCGCCCGCCCCCTGCGTCGATGAGTGTGAGCGATTATTGCCTTTCTGAATATCCACCTCTAGGCGTTCATCATCCGTTAACAGCTTTACCGTGCCTTCCAATTCCGAACCGGTAAAGGTGTACTCGGCCGGTACCGTTCCACTCTCTTCAACGTGCTCGGTGGTTTCGCCTTCGTGGGTAATCCGCCAGTGGGCAGAGAATTCTGCGCCCGGCGAACCGCTCATGGTGATATGGATCTGGGTCATGTTCTACTCCTAAGGCGACTAAGCAGCTAGCGGGAAGCAGGCTAGCAGTCCCACTGCGCCGATTACTTATCGCCAAGCCGTTGGCCGTATCATGCGTATAGCGCTCGTCTAAACGAAGAGCCGCTCAAGGTGAGCGGCTCTTGCATTATAGCGGGCTTTTAGTTACTTGCCGTTACATAACGGCAAAGGCTTTTTCGGCAGCATCCAGTGTGAACTGAATATCTTCTGGCGTGTGGGCGCTGGACATAAAGCCTGCTTCGTAAGCAGAAGGTGCTAAGTAAACACCATGATCTAGCATAGCGCCAAAGAAGCGTCGAAAGGCATCGGGATTACAGGCGGTGGCTTGGGCAAAGTTATCCACACGGGTTTGCGAGGTGAAGAAAAGCCCAAACATGCCGCCCGCCGATTGCGTCACCATCGGCACCCGTGCAGCGTTGGCACGCTCCTGCAGGCCTGTACACAGTGTATTGACCCGCTGGGTGAGTGCATCATGAAAACCCGGTACCTGCAGTTTGGTAAGTAGTGCCACCCCTGCCGCCATGGCTAGGGGATTACCCGACAGAGTGCCCGCTTGATACACCGGCCCAAGCGGTGAAATGTTCTGCATTATTTCACGCTTGCCGCCAAATGCCCCTACCGGCATACCACCACCGACAATTTTACCCAGGCAGGTTAGATCGGGCGTTATACCGTAATGCGCCTGGGCACCGCCCAACGCTACGCGAAAGCCCGTCATTACTTCGTCAAAGATCAAGACACTGCCGTGCTCGTTACACACCCGGCGCAGCGTTTCCAGGAATCCTGGCTGGGGGGGAATGCAGTTCATGTTGCCAGCAACGGGCTCGACGATAATGCAGGCAATTTGATCACCAATCTCGTTGAAACACGCCTCAACCCCTTCGGGGTCGTTAAACGAGAGAGTAATGGTGTGTTCCGCCAGCGACGCTGGCACGCCCGGCGAGCTTGGCTCGCCATGGGTTAGCGCCCCAGAACCGGCTTTCACCAGTAATGAATCAGAGTGACCATGGTAGTTACCTTCGAACTTCACGATTTTATCGCGCCCGGTGGTACCCCGTGCCAAGCGTATCGCTGACATGGTGGCTTCGGTACCCGAACTCGTCATGCGCACCATGTCCATGGAAGGAATCATGTCACAGATCAAATCGGCCATGGTGGTTTCAACCGCCGTCGGCGTTCCGAATGAAAGGCCGTTATCTAGCCGAGCCCGCACCGCCGCTAATACATCCTGATCAGCATGCCCGGTAATCATTGGGCCCCAGGAGCCCACATAATCCACGTAGCGATTGCCTTCGACGTCAAATAGAAAGGCGCCCTGGGCACGCTCCATAAAAACCGGCGGTCGATGCAGCCCTTTAAAAGCACGCACGGGAGAGTTTACGCCGCCCGGAATATGGCGACTGGCAAGGTCGAACAGTTCAGCTGATGTGGTCATGTCATCCTCTCGGTCGATGGCATACAGAAGATAGGATCAAAAACGAACCGCGCGTGAAAAACGGTTGGGCAGGCATTGGCCACTCGGCGGCTGAAACCCCTGTGACAAGCTTTGCCAAGTAAAGTGCTGCGCTTGCTCACACGCTGTCGATAAGCGTTCACCTACCGCTAGCCGAGCAGCAATGGCTGCCGCCAACGTACAACCTGAACCATGAAACAATTCAGGCAAACGTGGCCACTGCCACTGGCGCGTGGTATCGGGCGAGTGGAGGGTGTGCACAACGTGATGATCATTGCCAGGCAATGGTTCATCAGTCGCGGTGACCAAAATCGCTTGGCAGCCCTGTGACATCAACGCTACCGCGCGGGCTGTATCGTCAAAAGGCGCCTCAATATCGGGCGTCAGTTGGGCCAGTTCAGCGCGATTCGGCGTTAAAATATCCACAAGCGGTAACAGGCGATCAATGAACAACTGACGCAAAGCAGGTGTGGATAACTCAGTTCCACCTCCGGCCTTAAATACCGGGTCCGCCACGACGGGAATGCCAGGGAAGCGGCGAATAATCTGTTCCGCTGCACGCAGCGTCGCTTCATCAGCAAGCAAACCAATTTTAATCGCCGCCACCTGCATCTCACTAATCGCCTCTGCCATTTGTCGCATCGCGCTAGCGTCAGCCGGGATCACTCGTGCCACATTATGGCAATTTTGTACCGTTAGCGCAGTGGGAATCGTAACCGCCCAGCCACCACAGGCAGCAATGGATTCACTATCAGCCACTAATCCTGCGCCGCCCGTTGGATCGTGCCCAGCAAGTACCAACACCACGGGAGGAAGCGGTTGGCGCATCAAAAGGGCTTCACAACGGCGAGAAGAATGATCGCCACCAGCGCGATGACAGGCGTTTCGTTAAACCAGCGGAAAAACACATGACCTTTCGTGCACCGGTCCTGGGCAAACTGCTTCAAATAGATCAAACAAACATGGTGATAAGCGATGAGTAGCGCCACGAGCCCCAGTTTGGCGTGCATCCAACCTTGGCTAAACCATTCGGGTACCAAGTAGAGCATCCAACCACCAAACAGCAGCACCGCAATCATCGATGGCGTCATAATGCCACGGTAGAGCTTGCGCTCCATGGTTTTAAAATACGTTATCGCCTGTTCATCACCCTGGTCGCGCGCTGTCGCGTGGTAGACATACAAACGGGGCAAATAAAACAGTGCGGCAAACCAGGTCACCACTGCCATTAAGTGAATGGCCTTCACCCATAGGTACATTGTTACTCCTTAAAATGATTAATCCTTTTCGCGTGGCTCACTCGCTTGCCGATCATTGTCACGCGTGTCGGCGCCACGAGGGTCTGTGTAGTGATAATAACGCTCAATGGCGCCACGGGTGATAATACCTGAAATACGCTGCTGCTTTGGGCGATAGCCGTGCACCACGTAAAGCGCTCCCAAGGCATTATCCTGAAGTTTCAAGAACGCTTCGGAAAGCGTTGCTTGTAAACCAATCGGCGCCAGTTCTAAGCGCTGCCCAGGAATTTCCAGCAAATCTATCAATTCATCTTCAGGCGGCGCTTGGCCTTGCAGCGCTTCATCATGCTCAAGCAGCCAGCGCGCCAGTTCAACCGCCTTGAGGGCTAACACGGGTTTCTCTTCGCTGGAGCGCTCAATGACCAACCACATCGGGTTCGTTTCTAATAAAAGCCGTGCCTGATTGGGCGTAATCATCCGCTCGGTACGCACCAGTTGACGCTCCATCACCGCTGGCACCGAAACCCGCGAGAGCGCTTGCATCAAGGGTTGCTGAAGCGGGTGCAGTCCATAACGCACCGCGCTAACAAAGAATCCTTCACAGCCCGTCAATTGACGCGAGGTTAAACACGCCACCACCACCGCTAACATACCAGGCAGCATGATACTCGGCGTGTGGGTTAACTCCAAAAGCGCCATCAGCGCGGCAAGGGGGGCTTGTAACACCGCGCCCATCATCGCCGCCATGCCTAACATTGCATAAATTCCAGGATCGGCGGCTTTATCTGACCACAGCCAACCGCCTAGCAAACCAAACAACGCCCCGGTGGCAGCCCCCACGACCAGCACTGGGCCAATGATGCCAATCGGTATGCCACCCGCAACGGTCAGTGCCGTTATCAGCAGTTTGGCGATCATCAATGCCAGTAATACTTTAATTTCGAGTTGGTTATTGAGCGCCGCCGCCACGCTGTCATAACCGATTCCCTGCACCTGAGGAAACCACCACGCGACCGCCCCGGTGGCAATCCCCACTACTCCAAGGCGCAGCCAAAGCGGCCAATCCATAATTCGCTGGCTGCGTGAAATATGAATAAACAGACCGGCCAACAAGCCGATCACCAAACCCGTCAGCACGATCCAAGGCAGATTGATTAGTGACCCCAGGGCTACTTCCGGAATTCGAAATGCCGGTTCATTCCCGTAAGCCAACTGCGCCACCAGCGCACCCATGGTAGAGGCCAGAATGACGGGCATAAAGCTCATCAAGGTGTACTCCATCATTACCACTTCCATGGCAAAGATCACCCCCGCAATAGGGGTATTGAAAGAGGCGGAAATGGCCGCTGCCGTCCCGCAGGCGACGAGTACTCTTAGGCTATTATTGGGCAATCGCATCTGCTGCCCGAGCCCACTGGCTGCTGCTGCACCTAAATGTATCGCTGGTCCTTCACGGCCTGCAGAGAGGCCACCAAGCACGACCACCACCCCGACCCACCACTGGTTTAACCAGTTGCGTAATGGGAAACGGCCTTGGTGATAGGTGAGTCGCTCAATCACATGGCCAACGCCCAGCTTACGCGCTGCCGGTTTTTGCCGGTATAGCAGCACACCGACTATCGTCACCGCCGTAATAGGTAATAGGGCACGTAGCCAAGGCGCCATGCTTTCAAACGCCTCAGGGTCACCATCAGTCATGTACAGTGCGGCGCCTCCTTCCAATAGCAGCCGAAACGCCACCATCACCGCACCAGTAATGATTCCGGAGACAAGGCCCAACAAACAGAGTTGCGGAAGCGCGTCGACGTTGGCCAACTGGCGACGAAAACTCTCTAAGGTAAAATCCGAACGGGTAAAACGCGCCACAGCGATCTGCCTTGTCTTTGGTCTTAGTGTTCTTATCTATTTATCCTCTTGTGTATCATAGCCCGATACACTTCGACAGCCCGAAGCAATCCGCTTAGGCTGATAACACCGCGTGTTGTCATCGCTGGTGGTGCAAATTGTGATGAAATACCTGTTCTGAAAAATGTTTTGCGAAGCTCGCAAGGAGTGATTTGTGATTAAGGTCGGCATTGTTGGCGGTACCGGTTACACCGGCGTTGAATTATTGCGGCTACTCGCCCAGCACCCTCATGTCGAGGTAGCCGCGATTACTTCGCGCTCAGAAACTGGCGTCAAGGTAAGCGACATGTATCCCAACCTGCGCGGCCATTACGACACGCTGACCTTTAGCGAGCCGGATGCCAAACAGCTGGGCGCCATGGACGCGGTGTTCTTTGCCACGCCCCACGGTGTTGCCCACGCGCTGGCGGGCGAGCTTCTCGATAACGGCACGCGGGTGATTGATCTCTCGGCCGACTTCCGGCTGCGCGATGCCGATGAATGGAGCCGCTGGTACGATCAAGCTCACGGCGCTCCCGCACTGTTAGAAGAAGCCGTCTACGGGCTGCCGGAAATGCATCGCGAAAAAATCAAAAACGCCCGGTTAATTGCGGTGCCCGGCTGTTATCCCACGGCGGTTCAATTAGGTTATCTACCCCTGTTGGAAGCAGGCCTCATCGACCCAAGCCAGCTCATTGCTGACTGCAAATCCGGCGTCACCGGGGCTGGCCGCGGCGCTAAAGTGGGTTCACTGCTCGCAGAGGCCAGCGAATCGATGAAAGCCTACGGCGCGTCAGGTCATCGTCATCTGCCGGAAATTAGCCAAGGGCTTCGAGACATCCATCAGTCCACAGTAGGTTTGACCTTTGTACCCCACTTAACGCCGATGATCCGTGGTATTCATGCCACACTTTACAGCCAGTTGACCGCTGAACCGGGCGATCTGCAGACACTCTTTGAGCAGCGCTATGCCGATGAGCCGTTTGTCGATGTGATGCCAGCAGGGAGCCATCCCGAAACCCGCAGTGTCAAAGGTATCAACACCTGCCGCTTGGCAGTTCACCGGCCTAATAATGGCAACACCGTTATCGTGCTATCGGTCATTGATAATCTGGTTAAAGGTGCTTCAGGTCAGGCGATTCAAAACCTCAATCTAATGTTTGGCTTTGACGAGAACACCGGCCTCACCGCCCCCGCGTTAATGCCCTAAACTCTCATTAATTCCCAGCAATAGTTGACCAATTTGCTGGGAATTACCCATAATCACCCCCCAATGCCGATTTATTCGTTCTTTAAGCTCGCGGGAGGTACCCATGAGCGGTGCAGAAGCCTTTGTTCCAACCCCACTACTGCTCTCTGACAGCGCGCGCAAACGCATCAATGCGCTGATCGCAGAAGAAAACAACCCATCCCTCAAGCTACGCGTCTACGTAACCGGTGGCGGCTGTTCCGGTTTTCAATACGGCTTCGACTTTGCCGACAACGTTGCCGATGATGACACTGTGATTGAGTTCGGTGAGGCTGCGCTAGTGGTTGATCCTCTCTCCTATCAATACTTGGTAGGCTCAACCGTCGACTATGAAGAAGGCCTGGCTGGGGCGCGTTTTCGCGTTCAAAACCCCAACGCCACCACTACTTGTGGGTGTGGCGCTTCCTTTATGGTCTAAACAGCGTTGGCCCGCAGCGCTCCCCGTGACTTGACGGCCTGACGGTTTCTCGCCAAGGTTGATAGGTCAATAACGGCTTACCAGCGTGTTCGAGCGGAATATTTCGCTCTGATACTGACGACTAGCCATATAAACCACGGGGAAACTTATGAAAGTTGCATTACCCACCAGCGTTACAAAAACGACACTCGCTCTTGCACTGGGATTGGGCAGCGCTACGGCCGCCATGGCGCAAACGCCCTCGGTGAACGTGGTGACTGACCCAAGCTTTGTGCCCTTTGAGATGATGGACCAAGAAACCGGCGAAATGGTCGGCTTCGACATGGACATCATCAACGAAGTTGCCAAGCGCGCAGGCTTTGAAGTCAACCTCACCACCATGGAATTTGCCGGCATCATTCCTGCCGTGCAAACCGGTAGCCAAGAGATTGCGATTGCCGGCACTACCATTACCGAAGAGCGTGCTGAAATCGTTGATTTCTCTGACCCCTACTACGATTCCGGGTTAAAAATCATTGTTCGTGCCGACAACGACGATGTTGAAACCATCGACGACCTCGCCGATCTCTCCATCGCCACACGGATTGGTTCCACAAGCTACGACTTCCTACAGCAAGAACTGGGTGAAGACGCCGATATTACGCCTTACCCCGCCATGAGCGATATGTACATGGCGCTTCTGGGCCGTAACGTCGATGCTGTCTTTTACGATGCCCCTAACGTCTCCTACTTCGCGCAAACCCGCGGTGAAGGGCGTACAAAAGTCGTCGGCCCGCTTTATGAAGGCCAGCAGTACGGCATCGTTTTTCATAAAGGCAGCGAATGGGTAGAACCCACCAACGAAGCGCTGGCTGCGATGAAAGAAGACGGCACCTACGATGAGATTTATTCAAAATGGTTTGGTGAAGCGCCTAGCGAAGAGTAAGCCTAACCTGCTAACAGCATAACGCGATGACAGGGCCGGGCGGCCACAACCCCCGGCCCTGCTGCGTTTGTTAAATGCTTTTGCTCATCGTCTCTCTTTGATTCAGGAGTCACCGCGTGGACGTCAATTTTCAGTTTGATTGGTCGGCAGCGTTTGGGTCTATTCCCTACCTACTACCAGGGATCCCCTGGACGTTACTGATCTCTTTTGGTGGCCTCGCCATCGGTTTTTTTATCGGCATTTTCTTTGGTCTGTTGCGCATTAGCCGCCTGCGCTGGCTACGCTGGCCTGCAATTTTTTACATCGAAGTATTTCGCGGCACGCCCATCCTGGTTCAAGTGCTGTTTATTTTTTACGGTTTACCGCAGTTGATTGGATCACCGATTAATCCTCTAGTGGCCGGTATTGCCGCCATTGCGGTTAACTCAGGCGCTTATATCTCTGAAATCGTTCGAGGCGGTGTACAGTCGATTGAGCGCGGTCAAGGCGAAGCATCGCTTTCCTTAGGCCTCTCACGGACACAGTCCTTTCGCTATGTGATATGGCCCCAGGCCTTTCGCCGGATGATTCCCTCACTGGGTAACCAGGGCATTATTAGTATCAAAGACACCTCACTATTCTCAGTGATTGGCGTCGGTGAGTTGGTGCGTCAGGGGCAAATTTATATCTCCACCACTTTCACCGCTCTGGAGGTCTACTTCATGGTGGCGTTGATGTATCTAGCCATCACTTGGACACTTTCCATCATCCTTCGCCAGCTTGAAATTAGAGGCTTGGCCGGACAATAAGGACACGCGCAATGAGCGATACAATGGACAACGCAACCCAACCCATTGTGCGTATGCAGCAGCTCAATAAACACTTTGGCGCTCTGCACGTACTTAATGGCATTGATTTAAAAATTATCCCAGGCGAAGTGGTGGTGATTATTGGCGCCAGTGGTTCAGGGAAATCCACGCTAATTCGCTGTATTAATGGCCTAGAAGAGTTCCAATCAGGCAGTTTGGTGGTCGACGATAACGAGTTGCTTCCCTACGGTAAAAGTACGCAAGCGCTGCAAACGATCCGCACCGAAGTGGGCATGGTGTTTCAGCAATTCAATCTATTTCCCCATCTCAGCGTTATCGACAACGTCACCTTAGCGCCGGTTAAAGTGCGCGGTTTAAGCCTTGAAGACGCCAAGAATAACGCTAAGCGACTGCTAGACAGGGTCGGTATTGCCGACCAGGCTGATAAGTATCCTAATCAGCTCTCAGGAGGGCAGCAGCAGCGTGTGGCGTTGGCACGCGCCTTGGCCATGGAACCACGGCTAATGCTGTTTGACGAGCCCACCTCGGCGCTTGACCCAGAAATGATCGGTGAAGTGTTGGATGCCATGCGTGAGTTGGCTAAAGAGGGCATGACCATGGTCATTGTCACCCATGAAATGGGCTTTGCACGTGAAGTGGCTGACCGAGTGATATTTATCCATAAAGGCGAAATTACCGAGCAAGGACCGCCTGAAACGCTATTCGATTCACCACAACATGAACGCACCCAATCCTTCCTAGCGCGCGTGCTCAAACATTAGAACAACGGGTTCATAGCGCTATAAATTGTCTTTAAATCGTTTTTAAGTACCGGCCTGTCGACACGACAGGCTTTTTTTTGCCTGTGGATAAACTTTTTTTACTTAACGCCTCTTTACCCTTGTAAGGCTTGCCATAAGCGCCGATTGCCTTTTATAGAGCCTATGACTCGCTTGTACACAGGTGTGGTAACAACACAGGTACTGGCCAGTGGATAAGCCGTGCTTAAATGTATCTGTGGATAAAGCCCTATTCCATCCACAGGCTTAGCACTCCTTCTGCCCAGGCACTCCCGCTTTCAAACACGTAAAAGTCAACAATATAAGCTGATGAAAGTAATGGTAATAATTAGCTTATACACAGAATTTGTCCACACTAGTAGTTACAACATTTACAGAACTTCTCTTATTTTATATTTATGTTGTTATTAATAGAGGCTGTTAAGCCATTCGAAGTGTGGAAAAACCTGACGGTTACCCACAGGGGGTTTATACTTGCCGGCTCATTGATCTAAGCTGGCTACGTCAACAACTGCACTGGCCATCACATCCGTGCCGATGGGCACAAGACGAGGTGTCTTTTGAATTACCCTGACCGCTTTGACGTGATTGTCATCGGCGGTGGCCATGCGGGAACCGAAGCCGCATTGGCCTCTGCTCGCATGGGCTGTCAGACCCTGCTGCTTACCCATAACATCGAAACCCTGGGACAAATGTCGTGTAACCCCGCCATCGGCGGCATCGGCAAAAGCCATTTGGTCAAAGAGATCGATGCGCTGGGCGGCGCCATGGGACTTGCCACTGATTTGGGTGGTATCCAGTTTCGTG
Organism: Vreelandella sp. V005; assembly: GCF_052645115.1. Classification (NCBI taxonomy): domain Bacteria; kingdom Pseudomonadati; phylum Pseudomonadota; class Gammaproteobacteria; order Oceanospirillales; family Halomonadaceae; genus Vreelandella; species Vreelandella sp. V005. Next base: position 64,096 of record NZ_JBQXYA010000006.1, read on the forward strand.
TGCTCAACGCCCGCAAAGGGCCAGCGGTCAGGGCAACTCGGGCCCAAGCGGACCGTATTCGCTACAAAGCTGCTATTCGCGGCATATTAGAAAATCAACCCAACTTGACGATTTTCCAGCAGGCTGCTGGTGATCTCATTGTGGATAACGACACCGTGCGTGGTGTAGTGACGGAAACCGGAATACGTTTTCACGCTCAAAGCGTCGTGCTGTGTACCGGTACTTTTTTGGGTGGTGTGATTCACATTGGTCTGGATCAAAGCAAAGGCGGTCGAGCGGGTGATCCGCCTTCCAACGCGCTGGCTGAACGTCTGCGTGCGCTGCCGTTTCGCGTTGACCGCTTAAAAACCGGCACGCCGCCGCGTATTGATGCCAAAACCGTTGATTTTTCTCAGTTGGAAGAGCAGCCAGGCGATAGCCCAACGCCGGTAATGTCCTACCTGGGATCGCGGGAGATGCATCCTCAGCAGGTCAGTTGCCACATTGCTCATACTAATCAGCAAACGCATGACCTGATTTTGGCTAACCTTGATCGCTCACCGATGTATTCCGGTGTGATCGAAGGAATTGGGCCGCGTTACTGCCCGTCAATTGAAGACAAAGTACATCGCTTTGCCGATAAATCGAGCCATCAGGTATTTATCGAGCCTGAGGGGTTGGATACCCATGAGCTTTACCCCAACGGCATCTCAACCTCACTGCCGTTTGATGTACAGATTCAAGTGGTTCGCTCAATAAAAGGCCTGGAAAACGCCCATATCACCCGGCCTGGTTACGCCATTGAGTATGATTTTTTTGATCCGCGGGATTTAAAACACTCGCTGGAAACTAAATTTATCCACAGCCTGTTTTTCGCTGGGCAGATTAATGGCACCACCGGATACGAAGAAGCCGGTGCTCAAGGGTTGTTAGCAGGCTTGAATGCGGCGCGACGCGCCCAAGAGTTAGACGCTTGGTACCCACGGCGCGACGAAGCCTACCTTGGTGTACTGGTGGATGACCTGATCACCATGGGCACCAAAGAGCCTTATCGAATGTTTACGTCGCGGGCCGAGTATCGCCTGCTGCTACGTGAAGACAATGCAGACTTGCGCTTAACCGAAGCTGGCCGCGAATTAGGCCTCGTCAATGACGAACGCTGGGCCGCGTTTAGTCAAAAACGCGAAGCCATTGAGCAAGAGAGTGCGCGTCTGGATACCATTTGGATCCAGCCTGGTACCCCGGCTGCGGCACAGGTGGCGGAAACTACCGGTGCGGCGCTCACGCGTGAATATCGTCTGAGTGATCTGCTTAAACGCCCTGAGTTGAACTATAGCGACTTGGCCAACCTGCCTGGTATCGAAGGCACGTTGGTTACCGATCCAGCGGTTGCCGAACAGGTACAAATCCAAGCCAAGTACCAAGGCTATATCAATCGCCAGCAGGATGAGATTGACAAGCTCAAGCGCCATGAAGGAACGGCGCTGCCCGCCGAGCTGGATTATTTGAAAATAGAGGGGCTATCCATCGAAATTCGCCAAAAGCTGGCGGAAGCACGACCAGAAACCCTCGCCCATGCAGCGCGTATTTCAGGGGTCACCCCCGCGGCGATTTCAATCCTGTTGGTGTACTTGAAAAAGCGCCGGTTAGTCGCTGCGGCCGATGTGGTAAACGGATGAGCTCGTTGATTCCCCTATTGAAAACGCTGCCTACGAGCGTCGCGCCACGGCTAGATCAAGGGCTTAGCCAGTTGGCTATCAACGTTGAGGACCACCAGCGCGAGCAGCTGCTAGGTTTATTAGCCCTGTTGCACAAGTGGAACCGGGCTTATAACCTCACCGCGGTGCGCGATGTGGATGACATGGTATCGCGCCACGTGCTGGATAGCGCCGTTGCGCTGCCCTATGTACAAGGGCCGAAGCTATTGGATGTGGGGGCGGGCCCAGGTTTACCCGGTTTGGTGTTGGCCATTTTGGCCCCCCAACTAGACGTCACGCTGCTGGACAGCAATGGCAAAAAAGTCCGTTTTCAACGCCAAGCGGTGATGGAATTAGGGTTAAAAAACGTAACCCCTGTTCAGGCGCGGGTAGAGCAGTTTCAAGCCGCCACGTTTGATCAGGTGATTTCGAGAGCGTTTGCCAGCTTGGTGGATTTCGTCACCTTGACTCGCCAGTTACCGAGTCCCGATGGTCAATGGCTGGCCATGAAAGGGCCGGGTGCTGACGATGAGTTACGCGAATTGCCTGCTGGTATTTGTTTACATGAGCGTCACCTGCTGGAAGTACCTTTTGAAACGGCCCAGCGGCAGCTATTAATCTTGAAAGCTGAATGTTGATTCTGACCCCAGGAAGGAGTTGAGTAAGTGAGCCAGATCATTGCCCTGACCAACCAAAAAGGCGGTGTGGGCAAGACCACCTCAGCCGTTAACCTGGCAGCTAGCCTCGCTGGACTCGATCGTCGCGTGCTGCTGGTGGATCTTGACCCCCAAGGCCATGCCAGCATGGGCAGCGGCATCGATAAATACGAGCTCGACAAAAGCGTGCTGGATGTACTGTTAGGCGAAGCAACGGCCGCTGAGACCATCGTTAAAGACCTGGCGGTGAAGTACGATGTTCTGCCGGGTAACGGTGATCTCACCGCCGCCGAAGTCGAGCTACTGGATCGTGATAAGAGCGAGAGCTGCCTAACCAACGCGCTTGCGTCGGTCTCGGGTGCTTACGACGTGGTGCTTATCGACTGCCCGCCCTCTTTGAACATGCTGACGGTCAATGCCTTGACGGCTTCCGATAGTGTGCTGATCCCTCTACAGTGTGAGTTCTATGCCCTGGAAGGATTATCGGCGCTGCTCGATACCGTTGAACAGATTAAGCAGAATGTGAATCCGGATCTAGCGATTGCGGGCATACTGCGCACCATGTACGACAAGCGCACTAGCTTGACCCGGGAAGTGGATAAGCAACTGCGTGATTACTTTGGTGACATGCTGTTAAAAACCACCATTCCCCGTAATGTAAAAGTTGCCGAAGCACCGAGCCACGGATTGCCAGTGACCCAGTATGCTCGGTTCTCCCGGGGTAGCCAGGCCTATCGTGTGTTGGCAAAAGAGATGATTCGTCGTCTTTCACTGTAACCACTCTTCACTTCAACTCTTCAATTCAAAAAAGGGGCGCTGAAAAATGAGGGAAAGCGAATGACGCGTAAACCCGCACTGGGACGTGGCCTGGATGCCCTGATTGGTGCCGGTGCCCGCCGCCGTGACAGCTTGGAACTTGCCGGTAACGGTACGTCCATGGACCTGGCGAGCGAAACAAAAAATAGCGCAGCCGAGGAAATGACCGAAGACCGCCTGGAACGGCTGCCGCTCGGTCAGTTGACCCGCGGCAAATATCAGCCACGCCGGGATATTCAGCCCGAAGCGTTGGAAGAACTCGCTGACTCTATTCGCGCCCAGGGTGTGATGCAGCCCATCGTGGTGCGGCCGATTGGCGTGGATCGCTACGAAATTATTGCTGGCGAGCGTCGCTGGCGGGCCGCCCAGCTTGCCGAGTTGGACGTTATTCCAGCCGTGATTCGCGAAGTTAGCGATGAAGTGGCGCTGGCGCTGGCATTGATAGAAAATATCCAGCGCGAAAATCTCAACGCCGTTGAAGAAGCCATGGCGCTTAAGCGGCTGGGCGAAGAATTCGAGCTGACTCAACAGCAGATAGCGGATGCAGTGGGTAAGTCCCGCACTCAGGTAGCCAATTTATTGCGTCTACTGGCACTTGACCCCGAAGTGCAAACATTACTGGAACGTGGCGATTTGGATATGGGACATGCGCGGGCATTGTTATCACTGAACAGTGCCCAGCAGCGACAAGTCGCCCATGAGGTCGTCAATAACGACATGACCGTACGCGCCACCGAAGCGCTGGTGAAAAAGGTGCAGACCAGCCAGGCGCCGATTACACCCCCTAGCCGTCAAACCAAGCAGCCCGATGTGGCCAAGCTTGAAACGCAACTTGGCGAGCTGCTTGGTGCACCTGTTTCTATTGATCATGGCCAAAAAGGCAAAGGTAAATTAACGATACGCTATACAAGTCTAGAAGAGTTAGACGGCATCTTAAATCATATTAAATAGCAGGCTATTCATTATCGCGTAAGAAGAGACCACGTTTTCCCTCTTTGGTCGCAAATCGACCCCTTAACGTACAAATTCGGTGCGACTTCGGTTGAAGGTGTGATAGCGCTTCCCTATAATCGCGCAAGATTTGTGCAAGTTGCCTGTGTTTGTCGAAGTACGCCGATTTTTTTAGGGCTGGGTATTGGCTCAAAGCGCTATTGCAAGTGCACGTTGTGAGAGTCCGTACAGAGAGCCCATATAGAGAGCTATGCAGCGATACGAAACCCAGCGGCGAAAAGCCTACATCCTTCGGCTTACGATCGTGCAGCTCTCAATGACTCTTTGCGGCATGCTGGCAGCCTATTGGGTGGATGATGTTGAAGGCATGTCATCGGTTTTTAAAGGAGCGCTAGTAGCCTTGCTCCCGCATGCTTTCTTCATCAAGCGAATGGGAGTAATGCGCGCGGGTAGGCCTTCACAGGCAGCGATGCGCTTGTTTCGCGCCGAAGCAGGCAAGTTTGGTTTGACGGTGGCACTGTTCGTTGCTGTGTTCGTGGCAGCGCCCCCTTCAAACCCTACTTTCTTTTTTTATGCTTATGTTGCGGTTGTTCTAACGCATTGGCTTACGCCTTGGTTAATGCCAAAAAACGTCAATGCCTAGAAAATTGCACAATTAAATTGAGGTGACACATCCATGGCCGCAGGAAACGAAGTCTCGACGACTTACTATATCCAGCACCACTTGCAGAACCTGACGTTTGGTAACCACCCCGTCAATGGCTGGTCGCTGGCGCACTCGGCGGAAGAAGCCAGTGAAATGGGCTTTTGGGCCATTCATCTAGACACCATGGGCTGGTCAATTGCCATGGGGCTGCTGTTTATCTGGATTTTCCGTAAAGCGGGAAAAATGGCCACCACCGGTGTCCCCGGCGGTCTGCAAAACGCAGTCGAAATGGTTGTTGAATTCATTGAAGACATGATCAAAGGGACTTTCAAAGGCCATAATCCGCTTATCGCGCCACTGGCCCTGACGCTGTTCGTGTGGATTCTGTTCATGAACACGCTAAAAATTATTCCGGTCGACTACTTCCCTGTGTTGTTCAGCAAACTAGGGGTCGACTACATGAAAATCGTGCCGACTACCGATGTGAACGCTACGCTGGGGTTAGCGTTAGGGGTCTTCGGTCTAATTCTCTACTACAGCTTTAAAGTGAAAGGCGTGGGCGGTTTTGCCAAAGAGCTCTCCCTTACCCCGTTTAATCACTGGGCCCTGATCCCCTTCAACCTACTGTTGGAAATCGTCGCGCTGCTGGTGAAACCGTTCAGCTTGGCAATGCGTCTTTTCGGCAACATGTTCGCCGGGGAAGTGATCTTCATTCTGATCGCCATGCTGCCCTTCTGGGCTATCTGGGTGCTGGATGTACCGTGGGCGATCTTCCATATCCTGATCGTCGTACTTCAGGCCTTCATTTTTACAGTGCTATCCGTGGTGTATCTAAGCGCTGCACACGAACATCACTAATCCGAGCAATGCTTGCAACACATTAACCCTTAACCTCAACCCTCGACCTTAAACTTGAAAAACTAGGAGCATTACCATGGAACTTATCTACATTGCCGCTTCCATCATGATCGGTCTCGGCGCTCTAGGTACCGGCATTGGCTTCGCTATTTTGGGCGGTAAGCTGCTGGAATCTACCGCGCGTCAGCCGGAGCTAGGCGACCAACTGCAAACCAAAACCTTCCTAATGGCAGGTCTGTTGGATGCGGTTCCGATGATCGGTGTTGGTATCGCAATGTACCTGATCTTCGTTGTTGCCGGTTAATGACAGCTCAGCCGAGCGTTAAACGCTCGGTTTTGTTTCACTCCGGTCGCCACGAACTTGTCAGAGGTACATTTCTGTGAATATCAACATGACGCTAATCGGGCAGACGATCGCCTTCGCGATCTTTGTCTGGTTTTGCTTAAAGTATGTGTGGCCTCCGATCAGCAACGCGCTTCATGAGCGTCAGAAAAAAATTGCTGATGGCTTGGACGCAGCCAGCCGCGCTAACCGCGACCTTGAGCTTGCTCAAGAGCGGGCGGAACAAACGCTGCGTGAAAGCAAGGAGCAAGCTTCTCAAATTCTCGAGCAGGCTAATAAGCGCTCTGCCCAGATAGTTGAAGAAGCCCGCGAACAGGCCCGCGCCGAAGGCGAACGCCTTGTAGCGAGCGCACGTTCCGAGATTGAGCAAGAAGTAAATCGCGCTAAAGATGAACTTCGTGCCCAGGTCTCTTATCTCGCCGTTATGGGTGCCGAGCGTGTTCTTGAAGCGTCGGTCGACGAACAAGCCCATCGCAAGTTACTTGATGAGCTTGCTGCTGAACTGTAAGGAGGTGAATCATGGCGGAACTACTGACCGTCGCTCGTCCTTACGCTAAGGCAGCGTTTGAATACGCGCGTGATCATGAGGCGCTTGATAGTTGGTCACAAGCGCTGAGTTTTTTAAGCTTTGCGGTAGCAGACGTTAACGTTCGCCATCGGTTAAGCAGTCCAAAACTAGACAGCGAGCAAAAAGTGTCGCTGCTTGTTGAGCTGATTCCTGAGCAACAAGATGACGCTTTACAGCGGTTTTTGACTGTCCTGGCTGACCAAAGCCGCCTGATGGCGCTGGCATCGATTGCTGAACAGTTCGAGCACCTGCGTGCCGAACACGAGCAGCGGGTTGAAGTGAATGTCACTTCTGCTTATCAGCTAGATAGCGAGCAAGAAACGAAGCTAGCGAACGCGCTTAAAAAACGTCTGAATCGCGAAATCTCTATTACTACTCAAGTGGACAAGTCGCTGATTGGCGGTGTCATCCTACGTGCTGGCGATACCGTTATTGACGGGTCGGTCCGTGGTCGATTGAACCGCCTTTCTGACGCGCTAACCGCTTGAGTCTGAGGGACATGGCATGCAGCAACTGAATCCTTCCGAGATCAGCGACATCATCAAGCAGCGAATTGAAAAGCTTGACGTCGCATCTGAAGCCCATAATCAGGGCACCATCGTCACTGTTTCTGACGGTATCGTGAAAATTCACGGCCTCGAAGACGCGATGTTTGGTGAAATGATTGAATTTCCCAACAGCATTTTTGGCATGGTACTCAACCTGGAGCGCGACTCCGTGGGTGCCGTGGTGCTGGGTGACTACCTGCAGCTCGAAGAGGGCATGACTGCCAAGTGTACCGGTCGTATCCTTGAAGTGCCGGTGGGCCCTGAGCTGATTGGTCGCGTGGTCGATGCGCTGGGTAACCCCATCGATGGTAAAGGCGACATCAACACCACCATGACCGACGCCGTCGAGAAAGTGGCGCCGGGCGTTATCACCCGCCAATCCGTTGATGAGCCGATTCAAACCGGTCTTAAGTCTATCGACGCCATGGTGCCGATCGGCCGTGGTCAGCGTGAGCTGATCATCGGTGACCGCCAGATTGGTAAGTCTGCCATTGCCATTGATGCCATCATCAATCAGAAAGGCAAAGGCGTTACCTGTGTCTACGTAGCGATCGGCCAGAAGCAATCCACCATCGCGAACGTGGTGCGTAAGCTGGAACAGCACGGCGCGATGGAACACACCATCGTCGTGGCTGCGGGCGCTGCCGATCCGGCACCGATGCAGTTCCTGGCACCTTACTCTGGCTGCACCATGGGCGAGTACTTCCGCGACCGCGGCGAAAACTCACTCATCGTGTATGACGACCTTTCCAAGCAGGCCGTTGCGTACCGTCAGGTATCGCTGCTGCTGCGTCGTCCGCCGGGCCGTGAAGCTTATCCTGGTGACGTTTTCTATCTACACTCGCGTCTTCTTGAGCGTGCGGCGCGTGTTAACGTCGACTACGTTGAAAAGTTCACCAACGGTGAAGTGAAAGGCAAGACCGGTTCCTTGACCGCACTGCCGATCATCGAAACCCAGGGTGGCGACGTTTCTGCGTTCGTTCCGACCAACGTCATCTCGATCACCGATGGTCAGATATTCCTGGAAACCAACCTGTTTAACTCCGGTATTCGTCCGGCGATTAACGCAGGTCTATCGGTTTCTCGTGTGGGTGGTTCGGCGCAGACTAAAATCATCAAGAAACTGGGCGGTAGTGTACGTCTGGCACTGGCTCAGTACCGTGAATTGGCGGCCTTCTCGCAGTTCGCATCTGACCTTGATGAAGCCACGCGTAAGCAGCTCGAACACGGTCAACGTGTTACCGAGTTGATGAAGCAGAACCAGTACTCGCCGATGTCGGTAGCTGAAATGGCGCTTTCGCTTTACGCCGCCAACGAAGGTTATCTGGACGATGTCGAAGTAAACAAAGTGTTGGATTTTGAGCGTGCCCTGCACGACTACATGAAGTCCGAACATGCTGATCTCCTCGACAAGATCAACCAGAGCGGCGACTACAACGGTGAGATTCAAGACAGCTTGAAGTCGGGTCTCGAGAAGTTCAAGGCGACTCAGAGCTGGTAATGTCTGGCCCGCCCCTCACGGGTGGGTTTGCATGCTTTCTGAGAGCCACGAACGAAGGGTAGATCGCTATGGCAGCTGCAAAAGAGATACGCACCCAAATCGGGAGCATTAAAAATACGCAGAAGATCACCAGCGCCATGGAAATGGTAGCTGCATCGAAAATGCGTAAAGCGCAAGATCTGATGAGAGCCAGTCAGCCTTACGCTAAGCAGATCCGTAATGTGGTTGGCCACTTAGCCAACGCAAACCCTGAGTACAAGCACGACTATATGGTCGAGCGTAGCGAGGTGAAGCGTGTTGGCTACATTGTGGTATCCACTGACCGCGGTCTGTGCGGTGGCTTGAACCACAATCTTTTCAAACTCTTGCTTAAAGACGCTGCAGGCTGGAAAAAGCAGGGTGCCGAGCAAGATTTCTGTGCGCTTGGCGCCAAGGCGAGCACCTTTTTCCGCAATTACGGCGGTAATTTGGTAGCAGCGAAAAGTGGATTAGGTGAAGCCCCGACGGTAGAAGGCTTGATTGGCAGTATTAAGGTCATGCTCGAAGCGTACGATGAAGGACGTCTCGACCGGCTGTATGTGGTGCACAACGAGTTTGTGAACACCATGACGCAAAAGCCAGTGGTTCGTCAGCTTCTTCCCCTGTCGCCTGATATGGGCGCAGGCGCTGAGCAAGACGACGAAAACGCCCGTCCCGGAAGCTGGGACTACCTGTATGAACCGGATGCCAAGGCGTTGCTCGATAGCCTGTTGGTTCGTTTCATCGAATCGCAGGTGTATCAGGCGGTAGTGGAAAATGGCGCTTGTGAACAAGCCGCTCGAATGATTGCTATGAAAAGTGCCACCGACAACGCAGGCGGCCTGATCGACGATCTGGAGATGGTTTATAACAAGGCCCGTCAGGCTGCCATTACCCAGGAAATTTCTGAGATCGTCGGCGGCGCTGCTGCCGTATAACGCCTAGGGAGCCGACGCTTTTAGCGGCTCCCGGCAGACAGGTTTCATTTGCAGGTTTTAGAGAGGAACCAAGATGAGCGGACGTATCGTACAAATCATCGGCGCGGTGATTGACGTAGAGTTTCCGCGGGACTCTGTGCCCAAGGTCTACGACGCGCTGAAGGTCTCCGATGTTGAGACCATCCTCGAAGTCCAGCAGCAGCTGGGCGACGGCGTGGTGCGCACCATCGCCATGGGCTCCACTGAGGGCTTGAAGCGTGGCATGGCAACGACCAGCACAGGTGCTGCTATTTCCGTACCGGTAGGTAAGGAAACGCTGGGCCGTATTATGAACGTACTCGGTGAGCCGATCGACGAAGCGGGACCGATCGGCGAGCAAGAGCGTATGCCGATTCACCGTAAAGCACCGAGCTATGCGGACCAAGCAGCCTCTAACGAGCTGCTGGAAACCGGTATCAAGGTTATCGACTTGGTCTGCCCGTTTGCGAAGGGTGGTAAAGTGGGCCTGTTCGGCGGTGCCGGTGTGGGTAAAACCGTTAACATGATGGAGCTTATCCGCAACATCGCCACCGAACACAGCGGCTATTCTGTCTTCGCTGGTGTCGGTGAGCGTACGCGTGAGGGTAACGACTTCTATCACGAAATGACGGAATCCAACGTTATCGATAAGGTATCGCTGGTTTACGGTCAGATGAACGAGCCCCCGGGTAACCGTCTGCGCGTGGCGCTGACTGGCCTGACTATCGCTGAGAAATTCCGTGATGAAGGCCGCGACGTACTGCTGTTCGTCGATAACATCTACCGCTATACCCTGGCAGGTACCGAAGTATCGGCACTGCTTGGCCGTATGCCGTCAGCAGTAGGTTATCAACCGACGCTAGCCGAAGAGATGGGCGTTCTGCAGGAGCGTATTACCTCGACGAAAACCGGTTCAATCACTTCCGTACAGGCCGTTTACGTGCCCGCGGATGACTTGACCGACCCGTCGCCAGCGACCACCTTCTCCCACCTGGATGCGACCGTGGTACTGGCGCGTTCTATCGCCGAACTGGGTATCTACCCGGCGATTGATCCGCTCGACTCCACCTCACGTCAGTTGGATCCGTTGGTTGTCGGTGAAGAGCACTACGCTACCGCTCGCGGTGTGCAGAACGTTCTTCAGCGCTACAAAGAGCTTAAGGATATCATCGCTATCCTAGGTATGGATGAGCTGTCGGATGAAGACAAGCTGGCCGTATCCCGGGCGCGTAAAATCCAGCGCTTCTTGTCGCAGCCGTTCTTCGTGGCTGAGGTATTTACCGGTTCACCAGGTAAGTATGTGTCGCTGAAAGACACCATTAGTGGCTTCCAGGGCATCCTTGCTGGCGAATACGACGATATGCCGGAACAGGCCTTCTACATGGTCGGTTCAATCGACGAAGCCGTCGAGAAAGCCAACCAGATGAAGAAGTAATCCCGTCCATTAGGGGGATTCGCTATGGCGAATAGCTTTACTTGCAATATCGTCAGCGCTGAAGCATCGATCTTCTCAGGTACCGTTGAGCAGGTGATTGCTTCCGGGATGATGGGTGACCTGGGCATTTTGCCGGGTCACGCTCCCCTGCTGACTGAGCTTCAGCCGGGTCCGGTTCGCGTGATCTATGATGGTGGCGCAGAAGAGAACTTTTATGTCACTGGCGGCTTCATGGAAGTTCAGCCAGATGTCGTAACGATTCTGGCTGACGCTGCATCGCGTGCCAGCGACCTCAATGAGGCTGCAGCCGAAGAAGCGCGTCAACAAGCGCTGAAAGCCTTTAACGAGAAGTCATCGGAGCTCGACTATACCCGAGCGGCCGCTGAACTTGCCGAAGCCGTTGCACAGCTAAGAACGATTCAACAGCTGCGTAGAAAGGCGGGTAAAGGCTAGTACCCACGCGTTAGGCGTGGTACAGCGCCCCTTAAGCCCGTCATCAGGGTTTAAGGGGCGTTTTTTGTTGGCTAGAAAAAAGAGTAAGAATAATGAGAAAGGCCAGTACAATTGATTAGATCGGCAGCACGGCGCTGGAAAGCGTGATGGGAGATAACCATGGCACTGAATGATGAAAGCTTGCAGCAATTAAAAGCCGAATTGCTCGACGAGTTAGCCAAGGAAGTGCCGAGTAGATCACTGCTCTCTTTGCGTTTGGCCGAAACCCGCTCAGCGGATATCGGTGAAGTGCTCGAAGAGATGATCGAAGATGACGAGGCGTTGCCTGCTGCGCTCTCGTTGCTGGATATTCTCTCTGCCGAGCGGGCTGCTAACGTATTGGGCTATTTGCCCGGCGAGAGTCAGCTTGAGGTGGTAGGTAAGCTGGATGACAGCCAGCTACTGAAACTGTTGGAGGAGATGGGCTCGGATGAACGCGCCGACCTGTTCAATCTACTCAGTGAAGATCGCCGTGAAGCGTTGCTGCGGCGCATGGCCCACCGCGAGCGTGAAGATTTAAAGCGACTTGCCAGCTACGAAGAGGGCACTGCAGGCGCCATCATGACCTCTGACTATGTGTCCATCGCCAGTGGCATGACGGTGTCTAAGGCGATGATGCGGGTACGCCAGACTGCCCCGGATGCGGAAACGGTTTACCAGCTTTATATTCTGGATAGCGATGGGCAACTGATTGGCACCATGTCGCTACGCCAACTGATGGTCGCCCGCCCCGGCGCTATTGTTGATGACATTATGATTAAAGACGTTATCAGCACCCGGGTTGATAACGCTCAGGAAGACGTTGCCCGCATCGTGGCCAAGTATGACTTACTAGCGCTGCCGGTAATTGATGCCGATGACCGCATGGTCGGCATTGTGACCCATGATGATGCAATGGATGTGGCTGAATCCGAAGCAACGGAGGATTTCCACAAGGGGATGTCGATCGGCCAGTTGGAAGACGGTGTGAGCCGTGTGAAGCTCTGGAGCCTCTACCGTAAGCGCGTGTTCTGGCTGGTCCTGTTGGTGTTTGCCAATCTGTTTTCGGGCGCCGGGATTGCCTATTTTGAAGAGACCATCGCCGCCCAGGTAGCGCTGGTGTTCTTTTTGCCGCTGTTGATCGGCAGTGGCGGTAACGCCGGTGCTCAGGCCGCCACGCTGATGGTGCGCGGTATGGCGACCGGTGATGTCGGGGTAAAAGACTGGGGCAAATTACTGGGCCGCGAAATGCTGGTAGCGGGCTCGCTGGGTATCACCATGGCTATCGCGGTAATGCCGATTGGCATTATGCGCGGTGGCGAAGCATTGGCAATTGTGGTGGCCTTTAGCATGGTCACCATCGTGCTGTTTGGCAGCCTGCTGGGCATGTGTTTGCCCTTTGTTCTAGAGCGCTTCAAGGTCGACCCGGCGACGGCTTCGGCTCCTCTGGTGACCACCTTGATCGATGCCTCTGGCGTAGTGATCTATTTCAGTATTGCCACGTTGCTGCTGTCTTAATTTTGGTGAAAGGCCCAAGGCTTAACGCATTGAGCTGCTGGCCGCGCGAGTAATAAACAGTACTTCCACATGCCCCAGCCACTCGATATCGCTAGCTAGCGCTTTTAGCTGGCTGGCAAGGCACTGGGGTGGCTGATGCACCGCATCATCAATGATAAGTGATACTGAGACCTTATCGTCTAAGTAATGCAGCTGAAGTTCATTAAGCGTGCGCCATACCGGGTGCTTATACCAGCGGGCATCGAGTGCCGCTTCCACTTCAGGGCGCAACGGCAGCCCGGGTAAGCGGCTGGGATCGCCCGCACCGGCGTCGTCTTCGGGGTCAACGTGAAAGATGACATCGGTCAGAGCGGGGAACTCGTGGCGCAAGCGGCGACTGACCTCATTGCCGATCTCATGGGCTTCGGAGACGGTAATCTTAGGCCCCACTACTACGTGTAGATCGACCATGACCCAGCCAGCGGATTGGCGCGTACGCAGGTCGTGAACACTATCCACTCCCGGCACACCGCAAGCGACGTCGTGCATTTGATTTTGGACATCCACGGGCAGTGCGGTATCGACCAGCTCGCGCGCTGACTCCCAGAGTAAGTCTAAACCTACCTTACCGACCAATAAGCCTACGATAATAGCCGCCACGGCATCGAGCCAACCTAAACCAAACTGCGCCCCAATGAGTGCCACCAGCACCACGGCGGTGGACAACGCATCGCTACGCGAGTGCCAAGCGTTGGCTTCGAGTAATTTTGACTTTACGCGTTTAGCGACGCGCATGGTGTAGCGAAAAATCCACTCTTTACTCAACAGCGCAATGACCGTAATCACAATGGCTAGCATGCCAGGCGCGTTAACGGCGGTACCGCTAAACAGACGGTCCAGGCTGGACCAGGCAATACCGCCCGCCACGAAAATCAACACGCTTCCCAATAGCAACGTGGTGAGGGTTTCGATGCGTCCGTGGCCATAATGGTGGTCTTTATCGGGTTCCTGGCGTCCGTAATGAATGGCTGCCAGCACAAAACCATCGGTGACTAAATCAGACAGTGAGTGAATGCCATCAGCAATCAGGGCCGCTGAACCGACCATAAAACCGATGGTCACTTTGACGATGCTCAGCAGGGCGTCCAGCCACGCACCAATGTAGGTGACGCGCTTGGCCTCTTGGCTAAGTCGCGCTTGGTCTTGAACCACTGGCGTTTCGATGGTCTGAGTCATGGGTACCTTACAGGCGCATGCATTCGATGGTGCCTATTGTAGCGCACTCCTTATAGCGGCTATAGCGGTCATGTGATTGAACGGCTCATTCATCACATTCGGTAGCGTCAGCATAAATCCGAAATTGCTTCACTGCGTTCGTAATGACAGCGCTTAGGTCATTGTAATGAGCTCATGGTGATGAGCGCCCCAACGCGGCAATTTCAGCAAAAGCAGTGGCGGACAAAGAATAGACGGATGTGTATCCTTAAGCGCCATTGCAACCCATCAATTGTTTTTTATGTATAGGATTTTTTATGGATTGGCTCCAGGTGGTGGTGTTAGCGGTTGTTCAGGGAATTTCAGAATTTTTACCCGTTTCAAGCTCTGCTCACCTGATTTTGGTGCCTGTGCTGACAGAGTGGCAAGATCAAGGCTTGGCATTTGATGTGGCCCTGCACTTGGGCAGCCTCTCCGCGGTGATACTCTATTTCCGGCATGAAATTTGGCAAATGGTTATCAGCAGCTTTGCCGCTTTGTGCGGCAAAGGCGTTAACGACGATGCACGGCTCGCTTTTTGGGTCATGTTAGCGACCATCCCCGTGGGTATTATTGGCTTACTGCTGCATGATGTTATTTCTCACTATATGCGTTCCACACTGATTATCGGCTTCAGTTTAATTGGTTTCGGTCTATTGTTGGGGTATGCCGATTGGCAGAAGCGCGGAACGCGTAGTGAATACCAACTGGGTTTAAAAGACGTGTTGATTATTGGTGGCGCTCAGGCGCTGGCGCTAATTCCCGGTACTTCGCGCTCAGGTATTACCATAACGGCGGCCTTAATGGTGGGCATGAGCCGAGAAGGCGCCTCGCGTTTCTCTTTTTTGCTGTCAATTCCGGTCATCGTGTTGGCCGGCGGTTTAGAGGCATTAGGGCTAATGAACGCCTCGCAGCCAATTGATTGGTCAGCGATGTTGGTAGGTACGTTATTGTCGGGAATAAGTGCGTATTTGTGTATTCACTACTTCCTGGTAATTATCAAAAAGCTGGGGATGCAGCCGTTTGTTATTTATCGCGTCCTGTTTGGCGCTTGGTTGCTATGGTTCTTTCATTTTTAAGCGCTTCACATTAAAAAAATCGTTTTTTTGAGCATCATTTTAAGGCAAGTCAGCTATGAAAAAGTCGGATCAAAAAAGGGGGGCAGGGCATGCGGTTAGGGGGGCGCGCCCGTTAGTCCTCATGAGCGTTTTGCTGTGTGCTCTTCTGGTATTACCTGGCTGTTCAGAGAGTGATCGTCCGCTGGAACCGCCTGTCCGTTTTGAAGGCAGTATTTTTGGTACCTTTTATCAGGTCACCGTTATGGACTCGCTTACTCAAGGCGAGTCGCTTGAATTGGAAGAGGGCTTCAAAGCAGAGCTAGAGAGCGTCGATCAGGCGATGTCCACTTACCGTGGCGATTCCGAACTGATCGCCTTTAACGAGGCACCCTTAGAGGAGTGGCAGCCGCTCTCCAACGAACTGATTGAAGTGTTGGCGATCAGCCAATCGGTGGCTGAAGCTAGCCACGGTGCCTTTGATATTACCGTGGGTGATTTGGTTAATTTATGGAGCTTCGGCCCTGGTGCCAGGCCTGAAGAAGTGCCTGCTGATGAGGTATTGGTCGAGGAGCTTTCCCTGGTGGGCTTCGATGCGGTAGATGTTGATACCCAAGCGATGCAGGCAAGACGTACACGAAACGTATTTGTCGACCTTTCCGGTGTGGCCAAAGGCCATGCTACGGACCGAGTGGCCGCTTACTTGGACCAGCAGGGGATCGAGCATTACTTGGTCAATCTAGGTGGCGACCTGATCGCCCGTGGCGTGCGTGATGAGGACGAACAGACGCCTTGGCGAATTGGCATTGAAGTACCCGAAGATGGCCAGCAGCGTGCTCAGCATATCATTCCGCTAGAGAGCATGTCGGTGGCGACTTCGGGTGACTACCGTCACTATTTTGAAGTGGATGGGCAGCGCTTCTCGCACACTATCGATCCACGAACAGGCCGACCGGTGACCCACCAAGTGGCGTCGGCATCGGTTTTCCACCCTTCCAACGCTTGGGCAGATGCCTGGGCCACAGCGCTGCTGGTGGTGGGTGAGCAAGAGGCCATGCAGATGGCCATCGAAAACGATCTCAAGGTACTTCTTCTGGTTCGTGATGGAGAGCAGTGGCGCAGTGTCGCCTCACCCGAATTCGTTAATTATTTTGGTGCATCGCTGGTGGATGAACTGGGCATTGAGCAATTACCAACCCCTCCCTTACCAGCCTCTAACCCGCCAGCGACCATGCCCGCCGAACAACCGGTAACAGGTGAATAAAATGCAAGAACTGGATATCGTCATTCTCGCTGCTGGCAAAGGCACGCGTATGCGTTCTCAGACCCCCAAGGTACTGCATACCCTGGCGGGTAAACCGATGGTGCAGCATGTATTGGATACTGCATCAGGGCTGCAGCCTGATCGTACCCATGTCGTCATTGGTCATGGGGCTGATCAACTGCGCGAGGCGCTGGCTGACAAAGCGGTGCAGTTTGCCGTTCAGGCCGAGCAGAAAGGCACGGGTCATGCGGTGGCTCAAGCGCTTGATCAGCTCGGTAGCGGTAAGGTGCTTATCCTCTATGGCGATGTTCCCCTGTTACAGCGTAATTCCCTGAAAGAGCTATTAGCCCAGGTGGATGAACAGCACATCGGCCTGTTAACGGTGACGCTGGATGACCCCATGGGCTATGGCCGGATCGTGCGTAATGACGCGGGCGATGCGGTGGCGATTGTCGAACAAAAAGATGCCAGCAGCGCCCAGCTAGCAATTTGTGAATGCAATACCGGCATTATGGCCATGACCAGTGCCCAGCTAAAACGCTGGTTACCGCAACTTTCCGCTGAGAATGCGCAGGGTGAGTATTACCTAACGGACGTCATTGCCATGGCGGCCGATGAAGGCATCAAGGTATGCACTGCCCAGCCGGCCACGGCGGTTGAAGTGGAAGGGGTTAATAATCGTGCCCAAATGGCCCGCCTGGAACGCGCTTATCAACAGCAGTTTGCCGACAAGCTAATGGCGCAAGGGGTGGCGCTTGCTGACCCGGCACGCTTGGATATTCGCGGACGATTAACGTGCGGCCATGATGTCTTTATCGATGTGGGCTGCGTCTTCGAAGGCGATGTAGAACTTGGCGAAGGCGTGCGAATTGGGCCTTACTGCGTGATTAAAAACAGCACCATTGGCGCTGAAAGCGTGGTAGACACCCACAGCGTCATAGAAGGCACCGTGGCGGCGGGCCTCAATCAGATCGGCCCCTTTGCACGGTTACGCCCAGGCACGCGGTTAGCGGTAAAAGCCAAAGTGGGCAACTTTGTGGAAACGAAAAATGCCGATGTGGGTGAGGGCAGTAAGATCAATCACCTAAGCTACGTTGGCGACGCGCGATTGGGGCGTGATGTGAACGTAGGTGCAGGAACGATTACCTGCAACTACGACGGCGCTAACAAGCATCACACCGACATTGGTGATAATGCCTTTATTGGCTCGAACACCGCCCTGGTGGCGCCGGTTTCGGTAGGCAAAGGCGCGACCATAGGAGCAGGCTCCACGATTGCTAAAGACGTGACTGATTACGCCCTGGCGGTAACGCGTAGTCGTCAGTTAGAAAAAATCGATTGGCTACGCCCCAGCAAGCGTAACGAACCATAGTGGGTTAATGCGTTACTAACAGCGCTTAAAGTGGTTTTTTAAATTAGTGCTAAGGATCATTAAAAAGCCGACTTTGTAATCAGTGGCCGTCGCTTTACCGTTCTGGGGTTTGGCTGGGTAGCGTCTGTGAAGTGCTCTGGTGGATCAACGAGGAGATTGATTATGTGTGGCATAGTTGCTGCCGTTGCCGAGCGCAACGTCCAAGAAATTCTGTTAGAAGGATTAAAACGCCTGGAGTACCGCGGCTACGATTCAGCCGGTATGACGGTGTTTAGCGACGGCGCACTGACCCGCCACCGGGCGCTCGGAAAGGTAGCGGCGCTGGCCGCGCAGTTAGCAGAAGCGTCACTGCCGGGGTTTTCAGGCATCGCACACACGCGCTGGGCAACCCATGGCAAACCCTCTGAAGCCAATGCACACCCGCATCATAGTGGTGACGATGTTGCCGTGGTACATAACGGTATTATCGAAAATTACGAATCCATTAAAGACCAACTGCAAGCAAGCGGCTACCGATTTACCTCGGAAACCGATACTGAAGTGATCGCTCACTTACTGGCCGAAAAGCTGGATAACGGATCGAGCTTGTTCGAAGCTACCCAGCAGATTGTCAATGGCCTCGGTGGTGCTTACGCGCTGGGCGTAATGAGTGCCAAGGCGCCTGGCGTAGTGGTGGGCGCTCGCCAGGGCAGCCCGCTGGTGGTGGGCGTGGGCATCAATGAAGCCTTTTTAGCCTCTGACCCGCTGGCGCTGCTGCCGGTCACGGATCGCTTTATTTACCTCGAAGAGGGCGATCTGGTCGAGCTGCGTGAGCAGGGCGCCGTTCGCATTGTGGATCGTCAGGGTAACGACGTTGAGCGTCCTATTCATACCTTTGAGCATGGCGACGGCGCTGCCAGCAAAGGCGAATACCGCCACTACATGCTCAAAGAGATTTTTGAACAGCCGCAAATGATCGAGGCGGTATTAGAGGGCCGGCTAAGTGCCCACAGTGTGTTAGTAGAAAGCTTTGGCCCCGATGCGCAAGCGCTTTTCCAACGTACCCGCCAAGTGCATATTATTGCCTGCGGCACCAGCTATCATGCGGGGCTGGTAGCGCGTTACTGGTTAGAGCGCTATGCCGGCGTACCGGTGCAGGTCGAAGTCGCCTCTGAATACCGCTACCGCCATCCCGTCGTGCCTGAGGGCACGCTGTTTGTGACGCTCTCACAGTCGGGTGAAACGGCTGATACGCTTGCTGCACTGCGCTTTGCGAAAACGCTGGGCTACGTGGGGTCGCTGGCGATTTGTAACGTGCCGGGTAGCTCATTGGTCCGTGAGTCGGATATGTCGCTGATGACCCGCGCCGGCCCTGAAATCGGTGTTGCTTCTACCAAGGCTTTTACTACTCAACTAGTAGCGCTCATGCTACTCACGCTTAGCGTGAGTAAAGCAAAAGGGCAGGTCGAGTATGCGGATATCATCGCCGCGCTGCGCACGCTACCCGAAGTGTGCCAGCGGGTGTTGGCGCTGGACAGCAACATCGAAGCGCTTTCCCAGGCCTTTGCTGAGAAAAACCACGCGCTTTTCTTGGGGCGTGGGGCTCACTACCCGATTGCGCTGGAAGGGGCGCTTAAACTCAAAGAGATCTCTTATATCCATGCGGAAGCCTATCCGGCCGGTGAGTTAAAGCATGGCCCGCTGGCGCTGGTGGATAGTGAAATGCCGGTGATCTCGGTCGCTCCCAACGACGACCTGCTCGAAAAGCTTAAATCCAATCTTCAGGAAGTGCGTGCCCGTGGTGGCCAACTGTTTGTGTTTGCTGACGAAAGCGTGGGTATCGAAGCGCAGAAAGATATTCGGGTATTAACGCTTCCACACGTGCATGAAGCGCTGGCGCCGCTGTTATATACGCTGCCATTGCAGTTGCTGAGTTACCACGTGGCCGTACTAAAAGGGACTGACGTTGATCAGCCGCGCAACCTAGCAAAAAGTGTGACGGTAGAGTAGTCACACTGGCAAACAATAAGTGTCATTAAGCTAATAAAATTGCTTTACAAGGTGCGGCGATACGTCGCATCTTATGCGCAACCGTTGCGTTGCAGCATGTCGTTAGGGTGCTTATGATCGTGGCGGTCTTTCTCCCTCCTGATTGGAAAACATCGCCATGAAACCACCAAACGTCCTCGCAACTCGGCATTACGCTAGCCGAGTCGCTTGGCTGTTGCTCGTCTGCTCGTTTTTACTCTTTCCTTCGCTCTCTTATGCCGCCGCTGGGCCACTTGATCTTACCCTCACGCTAACCGGTATCTCTTCTGTCGTGATCTTCGTGCTCGCCTATGCGTTGGTGATGAGTGAAGAGTTACTGCACATGCGTAAGTCTAAACCTGTGTTGGTGGCAGCTGGCCTTATCTGGGCACTCGTGGCCTGGGTTTATGTGCAAGCGGGTATGCCAGAAGAGGCGGAAACCGCCTTCCGCGAAACGCTGCTCGAATACGCCGAACTGCTGCTGTTTTTGCTAGTCGCGATGACTTACATCAATGCCATGGAAGAGCGCCGCGTGTTTGATGCGCTACGCTCTTGGCTTGTCCGCAAAGGCTTCAGCTATCGCAGTCTGTTTTGGATCACCGGTGTTATGGCGTTTGGTATTTCATCAATCGCCAACAATATGACCACCGCCATGCTGATGTGCGCCGTGGTGCTAAAAGTGGCCGAAGGCGATAACAAGTTTATCGGCCTGTGTTGTGTAAACGTGGTAGTGGCATCCAACGCTGGCGGTGCGTTCAGCCCGTTTGGCGATATCACCACGCTAATGGTGTGGCAGGCCGGCCAGATACCGTTCGAAGGTTTCTTCGTGCTGCTGATTCCTGCGATAGTCAATTTCATAGTGCCTGCGGTGATCATGAATTTCTTTATCGCGAATCGCCAGCCGGCGGCATTACAAGAGAATGTCTGGCTCAAGCGCGGCGCGCGTCGAATTATCGCGCTTTTTTTGATGACGGTGGCTATCTCCGTACTCTGTCACTCGATCCTTTACTTACCGCCTGCCATGGGCATGATGTTTGGCCTAGGCCTGCTGCAGTTCTTTGGTTACTACCTGCGTCGCAGCCTGCCACGTTCGCTGGAACGCAAGCGCGAGCGCTACTCCCGCCGTGGCGATTGGAAAAAGCTCGAACAGCTCGGTAGCGTGGTACCGTTTGATATTTTCAGCCGTATTGCGCGCTCAGAATGGGATACGTTGCTGTTCTTCTACGGGGTTGTAATGTGTGTCGGTGGCCTTGGTTTTATGGGCTATCTCAGCCTGCTTTCCGAAACGCTTTACGGTAACTGGAACCCGGTGTGGGCTAACGTGGTGTTGGGCCTGATCTCGGCGGTTGTCGATAACATCCCGGTCATGTTTGCGGTACTTTCCATGGCCCCCGATATGTCGGAAGGCAACTGGCTGTTGGTGACGTTGACGGCAGGCGTGGGCGGCAGCTTGCTTTCGATGGGCTCCGCTGCGGGCGTCGCACTGATGGGTCAGGCGCGCGGGATTTATACGTTTGCCGTGCACTTGCGCTGGGTGCCGGCCATTTTATTAGGCTATGCGGCGAGTATCGCGGCTCACCTGTGGATTAACGGGGCGATGTTCTAAGCAACACGCTTCAAAAGCACGTTTTTTACATGCGAACGCCCTTCACTGAGACATCGGTGAAGGGCGTTTCTCTTTGCAGTTAATCTGCCTAAAAGCGACGAATGCGGGCTTTGGCGTGATGCTATAAGTCGTGCCCGGTCACTACTTGGCAAATATCAGCGAAGCTCTTCGCCATCGGCACCGGATTAATCTCTTTACCGACAGCATTCTGAATATCGCTGGCAGAAATGAGCCCGCGAATTCTGAGTTCTTGATGATCGTTTTTTTCAGTGATTAACAGATGCTGGTCGGTAACGGCCTCCATCGACAGCACCAAGTCTTCAATCGTCAGCGAGGCCAATTGGGCGACAGGCATGGCGCTGAGTTTGTGCCAGGGTGTCATGATCATTTCAGCCGTGACTTCCGCTCGCGTGAGGTTACGCTGTTGCATGGCTAAGTTAATGCGCCGGGTACCAATCACTTCTTTCGAGGTAATAACGCCAATACAGTGCGCCTGTTTATCCATGACGAATAGCAGCCGTATGCCCCCATGGCGCATTTTAAGGTGTGCTTCATCGATCGACGTATCGGCATCAACGGATTGCGGCATTACCTGTGAAAAATCGGTCAGTACCGTCATGGCAGGGCTAGTGGGAAGCAGCCGCCGAGGAGCAGGCATGGCCAACAGTGGCGTTGAGCTTAACTGTACTAAGGGTTTAGGTGAAAAGGTTACTTGATTCATCAGGGAGCTCCATGTGGAGAAAGGGCGCGCCGTGGGTATCTGGCTCGCCGTGCAACCCCACACTTACATGCAATTCTTATCGCAACCTTAAGAGATACATAAAGCCCCTTAGAAAGAAAAGTTATGGCGAGTCCGTTCGAGGCAACGCAATACATACGCGTAGCCCGCCGCTGGGTGCGTCGTCTAACTGCAGCGTGCCGCCATGGCGAGTGACCAGCCGTTCAACGATGGAAAGCCCTAACCCTGAACCAGCGCTAGGGCCTGCACGCTGGAAGCGCTCGACCACTTTTTTACGCTCATTGGCTGGTATACCGGGCCCTTGGTCATCTACCAGCAGTTGGAAATCTTTTGGCGTTGCGGCTAACGTCACGCTGATGGTGCTCTGGTGAGGCGAGTGCTGGATCGCATTGCCGACCAGGTTCTGTACCAGGGTTTCGATTGCGCCCGGCTCTTCCAAGATCGACCACTCCGCCTGCTCATCTGCGTTGAGCAGCAGCTGATGTTCGCGCTCAGCGGCCAGCGGTGAAAGCTTGGCCAGAGTTTCCCGCGCTTCACTGAGTAGGTTGGCCGGGCGGTATTCAGGCTGCGACTCCTCTTCGGGCTCCAGGCGCGCTAGCGTCAACAGCTGGGTAACCAAGCGTGTGGCTCGGGCAACCCCGTCCCTCAGGTGGTTGAGCGCTTCCTGGCGGTCTTCGAGGTTATCGGCAGCCAGGGCATTCTGGGCGTGCAGATCAAGCACCGCCAAGGGGGTACGCAACTCATGAGCAGCATCGGCAATAAAGCGTTTCTCGCGCACGCGCATGAGCCGCAGGCGTTCTAAAAGCCGATTCAGCGCCCCCGAGATGGTGTCTAACTCCTGGGGCAGCGGGCTAAGCGTTAAGGGCTGCAAATTATGCGGATCGCGATTGCGTATTTGCTCCGCCATGCGCGATAGCGGCGCCAGCCCCCAGCCAATCGACCACCACAACAGAGCGGTAAGCAGCGGTAGGCCAATCAGGTCCGGCATCAGCGTGCGAAGCGCTACCGCTCTTATAATGTCGCCGCGCACGTCTTCCCGCTCGCTAACGATAATGCTTTGATTGGTGGCTCTTATTTCAAGCACATAAAGGCGCCATTGATAATTATCGATCGATTGGCTGGTGAAGCCGGGCGAGTGATCAACCAGGGGCAGCTCAGGCGCATTGGCCGAACGCAACAGCAAATTATCGGCGTTCCAGAGCTGAAAGCCCAGTTGGCTATCTTCGCGGTTTCCTGCCATGCGATGGCGGGAGCTCGCGGCGCTCCCTAGGGTATTTTCGAGACTGCTGAGTAGCACATCGCGAGACGCTTCCGGCAGCGGCGCTTGCAGTAGGCTTTCAAGTAAGCGTGCATTTTGCTCGAGGCTGGCATCGTACAGCGCTTCGATTTCATGGGCGGCGTAGCGGTAGCTGATAAAACCGATCACTAGCATACTGATGCCAAACACCAGCAGTGCAAGCCCCAGCGTGCGTTGGCGAATGGAACTCATGAATGGCCATCCTGTTCGGTTTTATCCATTACGTAACCGATGCCACGCAGTGTACGAATAAACGATGGAAAGAATTTACGACGAAGATGATGCACATGCACTTCAATGGCATTGCTCTCCACGTCTTCATCCCAGCCATACACCAACCGGGTAAGCGTATCGCGGGTGAAAACACGCCCAGGATGACTCATGAATTCTTGCAGCAGGGTCAATTCACGACGTGATAATGCCATGGGTTTACCTTGAAAGCTTACCTGCATGGTTAACGGGTCAAGGTGAATGCCGCGGCACTCCAGGGCACTGTTGACTTGGTCGTTACTACGGCGCAACAGCGCACGCAGGCGGGCTTTTAATTCAGCAACTTCAAACGGTTTGGTTAAATAATCGTCGGCGCCTGCATCGAGCCCCGCGATGCGCTCATCCACGGCGTCACGGGCGGTTAATACCAAAATGGGCACACGGTTGCCTTGCCGTCGAACGGCTTCCAATATTTGCATACCATCCATGCGCGGCAATCCCAGGTCGAGAATGACCACATCAAACGGCTCGCTCTCCTTTAACGCCGCCAGCGCGGTCACGCCATCGCTCAGGTGATCCACCGTGTAGTTCTCGGGTTTTAATGCCAAGCGAATGCCGGAGGCCAAGCTAGGATCGTCCTCTACTAACAAGATACGCATGGCAGGGTAATCACTCCTATGAAGTTGCTGGCCCTTACTGCTTCATCATTTAGTCGCTTAAAAAGTAGCGCTAGCAGGTTCAGACCGTCAGGATGGGCTGAGAATAACTTAGCATGCTTTATCACTGCGTCGGAGTTTCGTCATTGGGTAAACCGCACCAACCTCTTTCAGGCACCCGTCATGTGTCTCCCTGCCCGCCAGGCCAACGAAGAGAAGCGCTACTCTGCTTAGCCGCTGCTCATGACCCTGCCTTGCAATCAGCGCTCAGCGGGGCGGTAAAGGCTATGATGAACGCGCCAGATCAAGCCTGGGAAGGGTTATGGGTAAGTGATACCGCGGGGCAATTAACGGGCGCTATTTGGGTGCAGCCTCTGCCCATGAACATGGCCCAGCTATGGTTACCCAACGCGACAGGCGCGCATGCCCGCGCGCTGCTGCGTGCCGCCCATGCGTGGGTAGAGAAACAGCCTATTCGCCTGTGCCACCTGGAACTATCCCCTCAGGCAGCCGAAACAGAGACGCTACTGCTTGAGCACGGCATGCAGCGCTTGGTCAGCTTGGTGCATCTTATTGGCAGCACTCACTGCCGTTTAGCGATGAAGGAAGCGAGACCGTTAACACTGCAGCCGCTAGGCGCGTTTTCACAAGCGGAACAAATAAATTTACTCGCCGCGGTGGGGCATGATTCGCTAGATAGTGTTCCGCTGCGCGACGTACTCTCGGTAAACGAGTTGCTCGCCGGGTTCCACCAGCAAGACCCCCAGGCCCCGTTACACTGGTACGTCGTTTATTATCAAGACGCCCTTGTCGGTGTTTTGCTGCTGGCGCCGCGTCCGTTGTTAAACCGCTGGGAGCTTATGCTAATGGGGCTTATTCCTGAGTGGCGTGGCATTGGTTTGGGCCGCGCGTTGTTGAATAGCGCGATGGCGGTTGCTCAACAGGCAGGCGTTAAGGAAGTCATTCTAGCGGTAGATGAGGTTAATTTACCGGCCAAACGGCTCTATCAGCAGGCGGGTTTTAGGCAATATGCACAACAGCGTTTATTAGCGTGGAAAGGGGGTGGCGAAAGGAGTGAAGGCCTCATTAATGCCTAAATAGTCGTCATTGGTGGCATAGGCGCGCTTAGTAGCATTTTCTTGCGCTTTGCGTTGCCGTTATACTAGCGCTATACACGCGTCTTGGCGTCTCAGCGGTGCTTTTCAGAGATTGGCGCTGCCGCGCGCAGGGGTTAAGGCAGAAGTTAAGAACAAACGGTTGATGACAATACTCAAGAGGTGGTGAGAGTGAAAGCAAAGCTGATCATGAGCGGGCTGGCGGCCCTCGGCTTCATGGCGGGCACTTCAGGTGCTTACGCTCAAGACGCCGCACGTGATGCGATTGCCGAGCGTTTAGCGCCGGTAGGGCAACTCTGTTTACAAGGCCAAGACTGTGGAACGGCGGCCGCGCCTGCAGGCGACAGCGCTAGCAGTGGCGGTGATATCGACGGCGAAGGTATTTACGGCAACGTATGTAGTGCGTGCCATGAGTCCGGCGCGGCGGGCGCGCCCATCCGCGGCGAGGAAGAAGCCTGGGCAGCGCGTACCGAACAAGGCTTTGCGACACTCGTAGATCATGCCATTAATGGTATTGGCGCGATGCCACCGAAAGGCGGTAACGCCAGCCTTTCCGATCAAGAAGTAGAAGCGGCGGTAGCCTATATGGTTGAACCGGTCATGGAAGTGCCGGAATTAGGTGGTGGCGATGAAGCCGCACCTGAAGAGGCTGCCCCGGAAGAAGGAGCCGCCGAAGAGACCGCCGCTGCGGAAGGTGGCGAAGCCGCTGAAGAAGCAATGGCAGCCAGCGACGATGCTGCGAGTGAAGAAGACGCCTCAGCAAACGAAGAAGCGGCGAGTGGCGGTAGCGACCTGGACGGCGCTGCGCTTTACGCAAGCGTTGGGTGTGCAGCGTGTCACGATAGTGGCGTTGCCGGTGCACCAACCAAAGGTGACTCAGAAGCCTGGGCGGCGCGTTTGGAAAAGGGTGCTGATGAGCTTTACGCCAGCGCGATCAACGGCATTGGCGCTATGCCCGCCAAAGGCGGTAACCCCAATCTGTCCGACGAAGAAGTAATGGCCGTAGTTGATTACTTAATGGCAGAAGCTCAATAACCAGTCGCCAACCGCTAGCATTTAAATAACTTATCCACAGGGCGTTTTGACTACCGCCCTGTGGGCTGTTTTTTCTGTCTAATGGTCGATCACCCTAGCAGTGAGCGTAGCCCGGCAATGGCATCTTTACCACGGGCCTGCTTTTTCTCCGGGTCCTCTTTATCCGCACGGCCTTCCCACTCTAAATCCTCCGCGGGCAGCTCGTCTAAAAAGCGGCTCGGCTGGCAGTCCATCAACTCACCGTAAGCTTTACGTTGCCGCGCCAGGGTAAGCGTTAATGTTCGCCGTGCCCGGGTAATCCCCACATAGGCCAGTCGCCGCTCCTCTTCCACGGTGCCTACTTCAATGGCGTTGCGGTGGGGCAGCAGGTCTTCCTCTAACCCCATCAAATAAACATGCGGGAACTCAAGGCCTTTCGAGGCGTGCATGGTAAGCAGCTGTACTCGGTCAGAATCATCCTCTTCCGCCTGTTGCTCCAGAATATCGCGCAGTACCAAACGTGAAATGGCCGCTTCCACGCCGTCGGTTTCGGTATCGGTGGAGTCGGTACTCTCTTCCGGGTCCCGGTTAAGCGATTTCTCTAGCTGGTCGATCAAAATCCACACGTTGGCCATGCGCCGTTCAGCGACGGTAGGCGCGCTGGCATTCTGATACAGCCACGCCTCGTAATCCATGTCTCGCAGCATGTCGCGAATGGCGGCAATCGCATCGCCCTGATCCATACGTTTACGCACGCCATCAATAAAGTGGGTAAAGCGGCTTAAGCGCTCTGTCGCTCGGGTTGGCAGTACTTGTTCCAACCCAAGCTCGTGGCAGGCGGCAAACAGCGATATCGAGCGTTCGGTAGCGTAGTTGGCGAGTTTCTCTACCGTTCCTGGGCCTACTTCACGGCGCGGTACGTTAACGATGCGTAAAAAGGCGTTATCGTCGGCGGGATTAATCAACAGGCGCAGGTAGGCCATGGCGTCTTTGATTTCGTTGCGCGAGAAAAACGAGGTACCGCCCGAGAGCTTGTAAGGAATCTGATAGTGCTGAAGCTTGAGCTCTAGTAATCGCGCCTGAAAATTACCGCGATAAAGCACCGCAAAGTCGCGCCACTCGGCCTTCTCTTTGATCCTGCGCGTGAGCATTTCGCTGGCGACCCGCTCGGACTCCGCCTCTTCATGACGATTCACGATTACCCGAATGGCCGCACCATCGCCCATGTCGGACCATAGCGTCTTCTCGTAAACGTGGGGGTTATTGGCGATCAGCGTATTGGCGGCGCGCAGTATGGTGGCGGTAGAGCGGTAGTTTTGTTCCAGCTTGATGACTTTCAGGCGCGGGAAATCTTCCCCCAGGGTAATCAGGTTTTCAGGCCGAGCGCCGCGCCAGGCGTAGATCGATTGGTCATCGTCGCCCACCACGGTAAAGGTGGGACGCTCCGCCATCAGCAGCTTCACCAGCAAGTACTGGGAAACGTTGGTGTCCTGATACTCATCCACCAGCATGTAGTGGATTTTGCGCCGCCAGCGCTCTAGCGCTTCCGGATCGTTCTTGAGCAGTACCACCGGCAGCAGAATCAGGTCGTCGAAATCCACCGCGTTGTAGGCTTTTAAATGGCGTACGTAGGCTTCATACACCCGCGCGGCAAAGTGCTCATTTTCATCAGCGGCAAAGGAGAGCGCATCGCTGGGCAATACTAAATCGTTCTTCCAGGTGGAAATTTTGCTCTGCACGGCGTTGATCTGCTCGGCATCCACCTGGGCGTCTTTGTTCATCAAATCCCGTAGCAGCGCCTTGGCGTCTTCTGGGTCGAAGAGCGAAAAGCCCGGCTTGTAGCCCAGCGTTTTAAGCTCGCCACGAATAATATTCAGCCCCAGGGTATGAAAGGTGGAAACCGTCAGCCCGTGGCCCTCTTTACCGTGGAGCATCTGGCCCACACGCTCTTTCATCTCCCGGGCGGCTTTGTTGGTAAAGGTCACCGCCGCGATTTTGCGCGCGCTCATCCCGCACTCTTGCACCAAATAGGCAATTTTGGTGGTAATCACGCTGGTTTTACCGGAACCGGCGCCCGCCAATACCAAGCAAGGGCCATCGATGTAGCGCACGGCTTCCTGCTGGCGCGGGTTTAGCCCTTTAATGCGGCTAAGAATGCTCTTGGGCGTGGCAGGCGTCATGGCGTCGGTCATCCTCTACGAGAGTTGCTAGTCGGTTTCAGGTACGGTTTCAAGTACAATCAGCCGCTTGGCGAAGGCATAATAAACAGGCAGGTGGAGATGTTTGAAGTAGCGCTTTTTGAACCGCGCATGGCGCCCAATACGGGTAATATCATGCGCTTGGTCGCCAACAATGGCTGCCGTTTACACCTGATTGAGCCGCTTGGCTTCGACCTGGAAGAGAAAAAGCTGCGCCGTGCTGGGCTGGATTACCGTGATATTGACAACGTGACCCGCCACGCGGATTTTAACGCCTTTCAGCAGGCCATGCAGGGGCAGCGCATCTGGGCGATCACCACTAAAGGCACGCGCACCTACAGTGATGCCGACTTTGCTCCGGGCGATGTGCTGCTATTTGGCTCTGAAACCGCTGGGCTCTCGCCCCAAGTACACGAAGCGCTAACCGCTGAGCACAAACTGCGCCTGCCCATGCAGCCCAATAACCGTAGTCTGAACCTTTCCAACGCCGTGGCTATTGTGAGCTACGAAGCGTGGCGCCAGCAAGGTTTCACTGGCGCGCTGTCAGTCTAATCAATTGGCAATGCCGTAGCGGTCACGATACGCCCTGATGGCTTCGGCGTAGGCGAGCATTTCCCCACCGGCGTGCTCTTCAAGGTAAGTAAGCACTTGCTCTAAAGTGACGATGCTGACGACCGGCATACCGTATTGAGCCTGTACTTCCTGAATCGCACTTTGCTCGCCCTGGCCGCGCTCTTGGCGGTCTAGCGCAATGATGACGCCGGCGGCGTGAGCGCCACTCTGTTCGATCAGGCTCATCACCTCGCGAATGGCGGTACCGGCGGTGATAACGTCATCAATAATTAAAATACCGCCAGCGAGTTCGGCACCCACGATATTGCCGCCTTCACCGTGGGTTTTAGCCTCTTTGCGGTTAAAGGCATAGGGCATATCCCGGTCGTGATGGTCGGCCAGCGCTGCCGCCGTGACTGCTGCCAGCGGAATGCCCTTATACGCCGGGCCAAACAGCACATCAGCGTTTAAGGCGCTATCGTCAATGGCCTGGGCATAAAAGCGACCCAACTTGGCCAGTGCGCGCCCGGTTTGAAACAGCCCAGCGTTGAAAAAGTAGGGGCTAACACGGCCGGATTTAAGCGTAAACTCACCAAACTTAAGCACACCTTGTTCAATGGCAAAGGCAATGAAATCGCGCTGGTAGGGTTGTAAAGTGGTAGCCACGGCTTTCCTCACTAGGCGGTAGGTTTAAATCGGCACGAAAGCAACAATAAACATGGGTAAATGGCAAGTTTTAGTCGCTGCCTTTACCCAAACGTCTAAACGTCGGGTATCATACAGCAGCGACGCAAAAGGGACGATTTATGAAAATTGCCAGCATCAATGTCAATGGTATTCGTGATGCCGTTGATCGTGGCTTCCTGGACTGGCTGGCTCAGCAGGATGTCGACGTGGTCTGCGTGCAGAACATCAAGGCAAAAAGTTTTGAACTGGGTGACCACATTCTCTATCCGGAAGGCTATGAAGGCTACTTCCTGGATGCCGAAGAGGATGGTTTCTCCGGTGTGGCACTCTATTGCCGCAAAATTCCCAAGGCGATTATGTATGGCCTGGGATTTCCTCAGTGTGATCATGAAGGGCGTTTTCTGCAGGCGGATTATGAACGCTTCAGTATCGTCTCTTTTTTGATGCCCGATGGAAGTGACCAGAAAGCCAAACAGGCGTTCATGGAGCAGTACCAAGAGTACCTCACCAAGATGTCGCGCAAACGCCGCGAATACATCCTCTGTGGTACTTGGCATGTTGCCCATAAAACCGTCGATTTGGCTAACTGGTCGGACAATCAACTGACCTCAGGCTTCCGCCCGGAAGAGCGCGCCTGGATGGATCAGGTGCTTGGCCCCACCGGCTTTATCGACACCTTCCGCGAAATCAATCGCGATGCAGGTGAATATACCTGGTGGCCAAAGCTTGACCAAGATGTACCCCGTGAGCGCCAGGAAGGCTGGCGGATCGATTACCAGTTAGTCGGCCCCAACTTCCGCCGCCACGTGGTCGACGCGTGGATTGATTACGATGCGACCTTCTCCGAGTTCGCACCGCTGATCATTGAGTACGATCTGGCGCTCTAAGCGCTAGGCAACGAACTTTTCCCGCGTCGCCGTCAGTAAGTGGTAATAAGCAACAAGCCGACCCAAGGGTCGGCTTGTTGCTTTGTGGCAAGCGCTAATCTTTAGCCACGAATACCCAGCGCTTCACGCTGATGATCACGTAACGCATCGCCTGCCTTCTCGGCCAAATCGAGCATGCCGTTTAGCTCGGCACGGGTGAAGGCACCTGCTTCGGCGGTGCCCTGTACTTCGATCAGCTCGCCGCTTTCGGTCATTACCACGTTCAGGTCGGTATCGGCTTTGCTGTCTTCCGGGTAGTCCAGATCCAGCACCGGCACGCCTTTATAAATGCCCACGGAAATAGCGCTTACCAACTGCTTGAAAGGGTCGACTTTGATCTTCTTCTCGCGTTGCAGGTAACGGATCGCATCGATCAGCGCCACACAGCCCCCGGTAATCGCTGCGGTACGGGTACCGCCATCGGCCTGGATTACATCGCAATCCACGGTAATGGTGAACTCACCCAGCTTCTTCAAATTCACTGCGGCACGCAGGCTGCGGCCAATCAAGCGCTGGATTTCCAGCGTGCGGCCGCCTTGCTTGCCGCGGGTCGCTTCACGGCCACTGCGGGTGTGAGTGGCGCGGGGCAGCATACCGTACTCAGCGGTGACCCAACCTTGATTCTTACCGCGCAGCCAGCGCGGCACACCGGCTTCTACGCTGGCATTACACAGCACTTTGGTATCGCCAAACTCCACCAGCACAGAGCCTTCCGCATGACGGGTGTAATCGCGGGTCAGGCGAATATCACGGAGCTGGTCGGCTTCGCGACCGCTGGGACGCACAACATCAGGACGCTTAGCGCTGCTCACAAATAGTACCTCTCAATAAACGCACAACTAGGAAAAGCCCTCCATTGTACACGTCTGAGCGTACGCTGATTGGCCTATCGGGTAGACTGTTGGCAATGCTTTATACACCGTTGCTCACTATCAGGATCAAACATGGCCCCTCCCAGCCGCGTACACAGCATGACCGCCTTCGCCCGCACCGAGCAGGCCGCTCCTTTCGGCACCCTGCAGGTGGAAATTCGCTCGGTGAACCAGCGCTACTTAGAGCCCCATTTCCGCCTGCAAGAAAGCCTGCGTGATCTAGAGCCAGTACTGCGCGAAGCGCTGCGCACCCGTTTAGCCCGTGGCAAAGTCGAGTGCAGCGTAAGGTTTGAGAGCGCCGACACTGCGCAAGCGCCTGCGGTGAACGCCCAGCGCCTGAAAGAAATTGCCGATGCACTCGCGGCCATTCAGCAGCAAGTGCCCAGCGCGGTGCCACCCACTACACTCGCGCTGCTCAACCAGCCCGGCGTGATGGAAACCCAGCATCTCGACCCAGACGCCATCAAAGCCGCCGCCAAAGCGCTATTTAACCAAGCGCTGGATGGGCTAATTGATGCCCGCGCCCGTGAAGGCGACAAGCTCGCCGAGATGATCACCACCCGCCTAGACGCGGTGAGCGAACAAGTGACCACCGTACGCAGCCTGCTCCCGCAGATTCTGGAGCGCCAACGCGCCCAACTGCTGGAAAGGCTGGAAGTCGCCAAAACAGAACTCGACCCGCAACGCCTGGAAGCCGAACTGGTGCTGGTGGCGCAAAAAGCCGACGTGGACGAAGAGCTAGACCGCTTGGCTGCGCATATCGAAGAAGTAAGCCACCAGCTCGCCCAGAAAGGCCCCAAAGGCCGCCGCCTGGATTTCCTGATGCAGGAGCTCAACCGCGAAGCCAATACGCTTTCATCAAAATCCGTGGTGGCTGAGACGACCCGCTGCGCGGTGGAGTTGAAGGTGTTGATCGAGCAGATGCGGGAGCAGATTCAGAATATTGAGTAGTATCTATGCTTGTCTAAGAATTCATGTAAAATATTGTTTTTTATATATTTTATATCAGGCGTTGTCCATGCTTATCTACCAAGTTCCAGCTTAAGCCGCTGCCAAGTGGGTAGTAAAATGGGTAGTAAAATGCCATGCTACCCATTAATGAGGCATGATTCTGTTAAATCACTACCCATTTTTGACATAAATTATTGAAAATATTTCGTAAAATGGATAGGTATTGAAGCGTTAGCGGAGGGAGGATGGGAAGCTTTACTGCCAAGAAGGTCCAGTCATTGATCAGAGAATCTAAGCCAGGGCGCTATGGTGATGGCAACGGCTTGTACTTGATGATTCCTAAGGCAGGGGCTGCCTACTGGATGTGCCGCTATACGTTTGCGGGTAAGCGTCGTGGAATGACACTGGGTAAGTATCCCCAGCTATCTCTAGCGGAAGCCCGTGAACAAGTGGTCGAGACCCAGAAAGCTATTCGCAACGGCACCGATCCCCTTGCAGAACGTAGGCGTGATGAGCAAGTAACGATCAGCACTGTGCACGATCTATTCGATGATTGGCATCAGGAATTAGAAAAGCGACTCAAGCATCCCAATATCCCGAAACGCGTATTTGAAAGGGATATTGCCCCCTCCATCGGTTCGCTAACGCTGGATAGTGTTACCCCGATGGATGTACGTGCCATCGTCAGAAAGGTGACGAGTAGCGGTCGGCCAACCATTGCAAATGATGCCTTGATGTATTTGAAACAGCTATTTAACCACGGCATTAAGCTAGGGCTGATTACTTATAACCCTGCCTCAGCTTTTAACGTCAACGATGCGGGTGGGGTCGAAAAAAGCCGAGACAGAGCACTAAGCATCAATGAGCTCAGTAAAGCGTTTACTGTGTTCAGAGAGAACCGTATTAGCTTTACCTATGATAACTACCTAGCTTGCGCACTGCTTGTCGTTTTAGGAGTACGCAAAACAGAGCTGACAGAAGCGAAGTGGTCAGAGTTCGAACTGAACAATGCGAATTGGGATCTCCCTGGCGAACGTAGCAAATCTGGGGTTGGGATAGCGATACCTCTACCTCCCCAAGCTACCGTTTGGCTGAAGGAGCTGAAGGTGCGTGCTTGTGGATCGCCCTATGTGTTTCCTAGCCGCCGCAGCAGCAAGCAGCCCCACATGGGCAAAGACACACTGAATCGCGCCATTGCAAAGCTCTTTGGTAAGGAGCCTGGCAAGCAGAAGCAGCCTGAGAACAAAATGGGCGATCTCACCGAGTTTACCGTGCATGACCTACGGCGTACCTGTCGCAGTCTATTGGCTGAAGCAGGTGTGCCGGGGCATGTTGCTGAGCGCTGCTTGAATCACAAGATCAAAGGAGTGGAAGGTATCTATGATCGGTACGATTATTACGAAGAGCGGAAACAAGCCCTGATTAAGGTGGCAGAGCTGATAAAGTCTGCCATGAAAGTGCATTCTTGAGTAAGTGAAAGATATCATTGAGAGATTGATTTCAGCATTCACTTACGCTCATTATGAAACCCATAGTGCTATTTTAGCTACACTTTATTTTTGTTATTAACTTTAAAAGATACATTTTTTGTCACTTTTTTTTAATATTGAACAATGCAATGAATGATAACGACTTTTTTTAATCATAAGAAGATAGTATGTTCGGCTAACACGCCAAAACCGATGCCGATAAGCACTACCCCACCGATTAGTTCCGCCCAGTGACTAACGTATTTACCAAACTGGTGGCCCAATAGAGTACCAATTGATGCCATGACAGTAGTGGCTAAACCAATAGCTAAGCTGGTAGCGATGATATTGGCATCAATAAAGGCAAGGCTTGCACCAACGGCCATGGCATCAATACTCGTAGCAATAGCCGTTAATATCAATAACCATAGTGTTTGCTTTTCTTGGGCTATTTTGTCTTCTTTGCATAGGCCCGAATACACCATATGTAAACCAATAACCAATAAGATTGAGAACGCAGCCCAGTGATCCCAAGCCTGCACAAAGCGCTGCGATGCTATCCCGGCCAACCAGCCCAGCAGGGGGGTTATGGTCTCGATAGTACCAAATATCAGGCCAATGCTGATGGCGTGCCGAAACGAGGGTTTTTGTAGCTTAGCGCCTTTGCTGATGGAAGCAGCGAAGGCATCTGCCGACATGGAAAAAGCCAAAATCAATATGGTGGCAAATGTCATGGCATCTCTTGCTGAAAACCCGACGCTCTAAACCAAGTCACCCAATATGCCTGCTATACTTGAGTAAATTCGTCGGGTATTAAAAGGCTCCCAACATTATCATTTCCGGCTAGATAAACAAGTCAAAACGTTAAAAATATAGTTCGTCTTGTATAAGATACTTAGCATAGGCTAATCATGTTTCATTAATCTTTATTTTTCCTAGTTGCATTAATAAGTGAATTTTATTTTCAATATTGTACATTAAGTATGTTAACCCAATAAATATAAAATTATTAAGGTTCCAACTCCTGCAGCTCCTAATACTTCGAGCGTATCTATCAAATCATTTTCAACCATTTTCAATACACTGACAGAAAAATGGCGTTCAAGTAACTGTGATATACCATTTGACGTTACACTTAATACGCCGATGATGATCTCGATGTTTTCAATACCGGTTAGCCACAGCAGAGTCGCTAGTAAAGTAATTAAAACAACGCTGGCTCTAAAGGAAAGCCATTTAGCAGAAAGAATAGAGGTATTGACACCGCCTACCAAGCTTCCTGCTGTTGCCTTTTTTTTGGGTAGCAGCCGTCTCCAAAAACCTTGGTTGGAGTCCAATAGAAGCGATAAAACCATGTGCATACACCAGAATAATTGAGCAGAATGGAGAGCAGCTTGCCATGGAATACTTAACGATCACTTAAGCATTCATTAATTGGCGTGGCTCCGGCACGTTTGGCTAATATCTTCTGCCTGTTGATATACGTCCGTTGCTAAGCCAAGCAACCCCAGCACGCTGTGAAATAAGTTATCGTGAGAAGCGGCTTGATCAGAGACTTGCCGTAAGCACTCCGTATCGAGTCCTCGCTGCTTTGAAAATGAGTTGGAAAGCCACCAAACCATAGGCACATGAGTCTGTTCATCGGGAGCAATGGCATAGGGAAGGCCGTGCAAATATATGCCTTTTTCACCCAGTGATTCACCATGATCAGAGAGATAGATCATCGCAGTTGCGTAGTCATCCTGACGCTTTAACATCTCAATCACCTGATCCAACACAGTGTCGGTATACAGAATGGCATTGTCGTAGCTGTTGGTAATGTCGTCTCTTGAACACTTGGCTAAATCAGCGGTGGTGCAAGCGGGAACAAAACGTTCGTAGTCATCAGGGTAGCGTTGGTAATAGCTGGGGCCATGGTTACCTAGCTGATGCAGCACAACCACCTGATCAGCTGAGGTACCGCTAATTTGCGTGGTCAAGGCTTGAACCAGTGCTTCATCCAAGCATCGCCCATCTTGACACAAAGAAGCATACTCCTCTGGCGAGAGCGCTTTTGTCGTCACTCCGTCGCAGACACTTTTACAGCCTGACTGGTTATCAAACCAGGTGACATCTAACCCGGCGTGGGCTAATACGTCCAACAAGGATTCATGTTGCCGAGCATACGATTTAGCGTAATCGGCACGCCCTGGTAATGAAAACATGCAGGGTAATGAGACCGCTGTGCTTGTACCGCATGAGGAAACATCTGAAAAATTGATAACGTCAGGCTGCTGGGCAAGTTTGGGTGTGGTTTGGCGTTCATAACCATTTAATCCCCAATTCGCCGCCCGCACCGTTTCGCCCACCACGATGACGAGCAGTGTGGGTTTGTCACCCGCTTGTGAACTGATACGGGCGTCCTCACCCACCGGGAAACGCACCGTATTCGCGGATGCGTGTTGGTTGGAAAGCGCCTGCGCCATCGAAACAATATAGTTACCTGGGGTCACCAAGTAGCGAAGCTCTTTATTGTTGCGCATGAGTGACGACACTTCTTGGTAAGATAAAAGAATTGCTAACAGCAATATAGCAGTGCAGGCAAGGCAGTAAGCTAAGCGACGCAACACTGCCTTCTTCCAAGTTGACTGTGTGATTTTAACGCGCCAAATCATGATGGTTGGCAAACAGAAAAAGATCATTAAATGAATCAGTAATCCGGATGTAAGAAGCTCCTGTGCCTCGTTAGTATCCGTTTGAAGCACGTTGTCTAACATTGAAGTATCAAAATAGGTGCCGTAATAGCTAGTAAAGTAACTGACGAAAGCGGCAATCAGAAAAAGTAAGGTCAATAATGGCTTTACCAGCGTTCGAAAAGCAATGCTAATGAAGGCTAAATAGTTAAGACAGGTCATCACCAAAAACATAGTGGCAAATGTTAGCCACGTCTGGACGGCAAGAGGGTCATAGCCAGCAAAGGCTTGTTGCCAAAAAGGGACATTGTAAAAAACACTGAATATGACAACTGCCCATAAGACAAGCTGCTCCGTGCTTAATGTGGGGCGATAATGCCAAGCGGTGCCAACAACATTTGAAGGCAGTGATAGCAAAGGACGCATCGAAAGGATCTCTGAATGAAAAGATTAATGAACGCTGGGGTGTAATAAGAATCTTGAAAGGACAAAGCTTACGGTCCAACAAATCATGACGGTCCAGAGGTCGTGGGAGAGAAAGTGCGCCCCGCGGAACTGTTGAGTGATCCCATACGTAAGGCCAAGCCCTAAACCCAGCGAAAGCCCTGCCCATCGCCAATGAGGCTGTATGGCGGCAAAAAAGAAGTAGAGGGCTATCCACGTATAGCCTGCGCTGGCATGACCGGCGGGAAAGCAGGCGGATGCTGGCATTGAGGAAGGCCGTGTATTGAGCAAGCCAATAAAGTCTCGTTCCCCACCATAGCGAACTAAATCCCAAGGGCATTCCATGTTTACAAGGTGTTTAATCGTTGCGACGAGCAGCGTTGAAAGAAGCGTTGCGGAAAAAAGATATAAGAGAGGCGTGCGATACGCTTTAAGACTAGTTACCACGGTGCTTAGTATCAAAAGGAGGAGTGTGACTAAACCCATCGCTAAGCTTAGCCATTTACCGCCTTTGTGAAGAACATCTTGGGTAATCAAGGTATCTTTCCACGCCCAGGCATTACCCTGAAAGCGATATATAAAGTCAGTTATCGTAAAATCTATTTTTAAAATACTGAAGACCGACATGGCGATTAGAAATAAAAGCCATGCGGATGCTACAGGTTTGAGAACATTTAGTAGAGCAGCACGCATAGCCAGACACCCATCATCATAAAAAGGGTCATCATGACGGCGGCAGCTCCCATGTCTTTAGCACGCCCGCTAAGTTCGTTATGTTCTCGTCCGATACGGTCAATGGTGCTTTCGATGGCGGAGTTAATGAGTTCAACTATCACTACAAGGGTGAGTGAAGAAAACAGCAATGCTTTTTCTACGGAAGTGGCATTAACAAAAAATATAAAAGGGTAGAGGACGAGGCATAGCATCACTTCTTGTCTAAAAGCAGACTCATTTATCCAACAAGCTTTTAAACCCGATACTGCATTCATAGAAGCGCGGAAGATGCGTTTGACACCCGTGCCATTAGGTTTTGACGTCGTTGAAATAGGCAAGACAGTACTCTCGATAACGTAACAGTAGGGTCACTATAAAGCGCTAAACTTAACGAACAGTTATGCGCTTTAATTCAGTAGCTAGAATGCAAAGGGGCAGCGCTGGGTGGTGTTCTTACCCACTGTATTGGTTGGTTGGTTGCCGAGGCCGATTGAACGGGAGCCGTTGCGTTTTGTCCGTCAAGGTTATCTTGTATGGCTTCTACTACTGTACTGATCTCTGGGCGCCACAGGATAGTGTCATAGGGTTCTCGTGGTACAAAGGCGAGTGACTTTTTCTGACGTACCAGGGAAATGGTGGCGACATCGAGAGCTGCTGCTAAGTGCATTGGCCCTGAGTCTGGCGTCACGAGTAATTGCGCACGCTCTAGAACGGCGGCAAAATGGCGGATAGGAAGCGGCGGGCATAAGCTACCATACAGCGATGACTTCAAACGCTGCTCAATAGGTGCTAGAAGCTTAAACTCCTCCGGCCCAAGGAATACGACATAACGTATTTCGCAGGCCTCTATGGCATCTATAAGCGTTAGCCAAAATGCCAACGGCCAACGTTTATTTTGATGCCCGCCGACAAAAAGCGCAATAAAGCTAGGACCTGATGAGTGATCGCTATGAGTGCTGACTAGCTGTTGGATCTTCGTCATTGCTTGAAAGTGTTCCTGCTCCGTTAGCTGGAGCAATGGCCGATTACGGCAAGCCACACCGAGCGGGCGTGCTAAATTAACGATGGCATCGTAGGCATGTGGTGATTTCCCTTCAGCCTCAATGCTGTACCACCGCTGGTGACCTTTGTGTGAACCCATGCTGTACCTTGCCCCTATTAACCGAGTCACTATAAAGCCACTCGTTGATCCTCCGCTCACTTGTACCGCTAGGTCATAGCGTTGAGACCTTAGGCGTCGTAATAGCGCCACACACTGCCAAGGTCGAAGAATGGCGGTTCTCGACAGTAAATAAAAATGATCAATAGGACGTTGATGCAACAGTGGCCATGTTTTATCAGTCGCTAAATAGTCTATGCGCGCGGAAGGAAAACGTTCACGAAAAGCATCGATGACAGGGGTACTGATTAGCGCGTTGCCTAGACGAAAATTGGGGCGAATAATTAGAATTTTTTCTATGCCCACAAGGCTGTCAATGGTTTCTGGGGCAGGCGCTTTGAGGATATAACGTATGCCTTCCAGCAAATAACGCTTCATTCTTTTTTCTAAAAAATGAGCCATTATTTTTAAATAAGAGTTTGTTCTAATCAGCATTAGTAATTGCATGCTCTGGCGCTCTGTTCAGTTAATAGAAAATGATCTGCCCACGGCAGGCACAAGGCAGATTCAAAATGACCTCCATTGAAGGCGCTGCTTTGGCTTTGCCCATGGCGAAAGAGGTAGCTTGAGCCTAAGTAACTTAAAGAAGAGTTAAGCTGCGTAAGAGGTTTGTAAAAAAGGGTGGCTGACTTACTGGTTGAATTCAGATGCGTATGCTTTGTGGGGGATACGTTGCCGTATTTAAGAAAAGCTTAAGTTTAGGTGGCGAAGATAGCGGTTTGTAGATTGGGGGAGCAGCATGCGTGCACTGCTAATAGAAGATGATCCCTTGCTTGGGGATGGCATTAAAACGGCGCTGGAACGCGAGGGGTACACGGTCGATTGGTTTATGCTTGGCCGCGAGGCAATCAGCGCTATCGAAAGCGAGACATTCAGTGTGATTATTTTGGATCTTGGCCTGCCTGATATGGACGGCATGCAGGTACTGCATTTACTCCGTCAGCAATCCACTCTACCTATTTTGATTTTGACGGCCCGCGACGCAATGGAAGACCGTATTGGCGGTTTAGATGCGGGGGCGGATGACTATGTGCTCAAGCCTTTTAACTTGAAGGAGTTACTTGCCCGTTTGCGTGTCGTCATGCGACGCGCTGAGGGGCGCGCTTCGCAAGTATTGACACTGGGAGCGCTGAGTATTGATGAGGCGCGTCATGCGGTGAGTTGGCGGGGCAAAGACGTAAAATTGGGTCGACGCGAGTATGCTCTATTGTTAGAGCTAGCCAGGCACCCCGACAGAGTGCTGTCTCGTCCCCGTTTGGAAAATCTGCTTTATGGTTGGGGCGAAGAGGTCGAGTCCAATGCGGTGGAGGTTCACATTCATCATCTGCGTAAAAAGCTTGAAAAGCATCTGATCATTAACGTGCGCGGGATTGGCTACCGGTTGGATAGTCAAGCGCAATGATATCGATACGGCGTTATCTACTCCGCACGCTGGCCATAGCCCTGGTTGTTGCCGGGGGCGTCGCGTTTACCGCGGCCTACTTAATCACAGATCATGAGTTAGAAGAAATTCTTGATACTCAGCTCAGTCTGCATAGCCGGATTGTGGCTGGCCAACTTGATCCAGACGCGACCATTGACGACTATGCTCGCCTAGCTTCGCGCATGGGCCTTCCAGAATATCCGGCTCAGCTATATCGCGACGGTAACTCAGTGCCCGTGAGTATTTCTGAATCAGGCCCCAAGCTTTACCACGAGGAAGAGCTTAAATTAGTACTAGGTTTTTGGAATTCAGATGGCTCACCCAGGCTGTTAGGGGGCAAATGGAATGATGCAGGGCCTTTTCCCGCTCCTTTAGAGGAGGGATTTCGCTGGGAAAGCTACGATGGTCATCGTTGGCGGGTTTTTAGCATGTTCGATATTACCACCGATACCTGGATCAGCATGGGGCTGCGAGGTTCGTTTCATGATGAAGTAGTCGAGCGCATCACCTGGAATAATTTATTGCCGATGCTTTTTTTGCTACCTCTTCTTCTTTGGCTGATGAGCCGTATTATCCGGCGGGGGATTGCGCCTATCCAAGCGCTTTCTAGTCAGGTGCAAGGCCGCTCTTCCCGCGACCTAAGTAAAATCGATAATCCGGTTCCTCAAGAACTTGATGGATTACGTCAATCGCTAAACGACTTTATCGCCCGGTTGAAAGCCACGTTAGAGCGCGAGCGGCGCTTCACTGCAGATGCGGCCCATGAATTACGCACTCCCTTGGCTGCGTTGAGAATCCACCTAGATAATGCGCAGGCAGGGGAAGAGCAATCCTTGCAAAAGGCTTATGTCGGGGTTGAGCGGCTTCAACGGGTGGTAGAACAACTGCTTATTTTGGCTCGGTTGGATCAAGTGGCCACAACCTCACCTACTACTATCGATCTCTATCCTATTATTGCTGAATTAATGGCAGAACTATGGCCACTCGCTGAAGAGCGAGATCAGCACTTGAGGCTAACAGGCTTAAACCAGCTGGAGGTTCGCGCCGACGAAGTCGAGGTGGGCATTCTTTTTCGTAACCTCCTGGATAACGCCTTACGCTATACCCTGGAAGGTGGTCATGTAGAGGTAGAGTTGTCACTAGAGGAAGGAGCCCCTCAACTTATTGTGAGAGACACTGGCCCCGGACTGCCCGAGGCACTACTGGATAAAGTTACTGAACGCTTTAGGCGCGCTTCTGGGCAGAGCACCACCGGCAGCGGGTTGGGTTTATCGATTGTCTCAGAGTTAGTTCAACGCCAACGAGCAATTCTCACCCTCACGAACCGCAAGCCTAGTGGGCTTGAGGTAAGCGTGAGGTGGAAACTTCCTACTTGAACTGGCGTAAAAGATCGCATTTTTCTAGTCAATAGATACCTTGTGAACATTGACAATATTCACACTTATATTGGCGTCCGGATTTATTGAACCACTGCAAAGTTATCTTCGGTCAGCGAGAGAATGCAAATTTAGAGCAGGCCGAAGCGGTTCTGTGAAAGCTTCTTACATAAGTGTCAAAATATATCGACTTAATGGACTAATAGAGAGTGTGTCAATCGGCTAGAGATGAGTCTCGTTGTCCAATCACGAAGGAAGCATTCATGTCAGACCATAATCACAGTCATAATGGTGGCAAAACCTTGTTGTTCGCATTGGTCTTCACTACCGGTTTTGCAGTTGT
Organism: Vreelandella sp. V005; assembly: GCF_052645115.1. Taxonomy (NCBI): domain Bacteria; kingdom Pseudomonadati; phylum Pseudomonadota; class Gammaproteobacteria; order Oceanospirillales; family Halomonadaceae; genus Vreelandella; species Vreelandella sp. V005. Next base: position 106,411 of record NZ_JBQXYA010000006.1, read on the forward strand.
CGAAGTATTCGGTGGCCTGATAGCTGATTCGCTTGCCTTGTTGTCGGACGCTGGTCACATGCTTACCGATTCACTATCGCTAGGGATAGGCGCCTTCGCAGCCTGGCTGGCCAAGAAGCCTGCATCGCGTCAGCACTCCTTTGGACTCAAGCGCGCGGAAACTCTCGGCGCCCTGTTCAACGTGCTGTTTATGTTCGGGGTGATTGTATTCATTGCCTACGAGGCAATCCGCCGCATGGCAGATACACCATCCGTTGCTGGTGGCATGGTTTTGGCGATCGGCGGGCTTGGCTTGCTAGTGAATATCGTAGTGGCTTGGGTGCTGATGCGTGGAGAACAGACCATAAACGTTCGCGGAGCGCTTCTGCACGTGATGGGAGACTTGCTTGGCTCAGTTGCTGCACTGGTTGCTGGGTCAATCATTTATCTGGGCGGTCCGCCCATTGCGGATCCGATTTTGTCTCTTTTTGTCAGCTTCTTGATTCTTGTCTCCTCCATTCGACTGCTGATTGAGGTGACGAACGTGCTGATGGAAGGCGTACCAAAAGGAGTTAATGCGCATGAAGTCAACACCGCTCTAGTCCGGATCAGCGGTGTCTGTGCTGTTCATGACCTGCATATTTGGAGCCTGTCATCAAGCAGCCAGGCTTTAGCGGCGCATATCGATGTGGAAGCCATGGAGCGATGGGAAGAAATCCTGCCGCAGCTGCAGACGATCTTGCGGGAGCGCTTCGATATTGAACACAGTACTCTACAACCCGAGAATGCCACTATCAACCAAGCTTGCGATGCCGATCCTGATTGTGGAGCTGGTGATTTAAAATAGGGAACAACCGACAGGTGGCCCTGTTTGGCTGCACTTAGCAGCAACAGTATCAAGGTCAACGCCAATTATTTTAAGATCTATATCACTCCTATGAATCCACCCCACGAATCGCTTCGTGACGCATAGGAGTATTGCCAATGCCCCCACCATGTAAACGCTGTGCCGCTACCCGCCTGGTTAATCTTGATACCGCCCAACGCATTGGCGTTGTCAGCGGGTGCCTAGTGGGCGGTGCGATTGGCGCCTTACGTGCTACCGCGGCTACCCAAACGCTTTCACTGGCAACGGCGCGTTTTCCACTCGCTAAACTCCCTGCTGCCATAGTCGGTGCGGTTGCCGGTGGGAAGTCAGGCGTCCGGGTAACGTCGTCTTTATTTGCCCAGTGGCTGCCACCCGGCGCCGGTACCCCCTGGCTGTGCCTTGCCTGTGGGCACATCTTTCGACCGTCCTATCCCCCTTTGGCCGCCGCTCACTGAGTAGCGCCTGTTTGGTTTTGCCTTTTACTTACTCACCCCATAGCGCTGGCTTTTGTCAGCGCTTTTTTTATGTTTGGAGAATTACCCATGGCTCATCTCGTTGAACAAATGGCCTACGTTGGCGCTACCCCTTGGCACGGCCTGGGGCAACAGCTATCACGTCAACAACCGTTAGAAGTCTGGCAGCAACAGGCCGGAATGGACTGGCACATTGAGGAAGCCCCGGTGCGCTTTATTGCCGAGGGTGCCAGCCACCTGGGCAGTATCCACTCGTTTCCTGAGCAGAAGGTGCTCTACCGCTCGGATACCAAGGCGCCGTTATCGGTGGTATCACAGCGTTATAAGGTGGTGCAGCCCGAGGAGATTCTGGAGTTTTACCGTGACCTGACGGAATACGCCGGGTATGAACTGGAAACCGCTGGCGTGCTGAAAGGCGGGCGTAAATTTTGGGCCCTGGCACGCAGTGCCTTAAGCACTTCCCTGAAAGGCCAAGATGAGGTCAACGACTACCTGCTGTTGGCAACGTCCTGTGACGGCACGCTGGCCACCATGGCGACACCCACCACGGTGCGTGTGGTGTGTAACAACACACTGCAGATTGCCGTGGATGGCACGTCGCATGCGGTGAAGGTACCCCACCGAACGGAGTTCGATCCTCGAGCAGTAAAAAGCCAGTTGGGTATTTCTGTTTTCCAGTGGAACGACTTTATGTACCGCATGAAGGCGTTAGCGGAACGTAAGATCGACCACCGCGAAGCTCAGCAGTATTTTCAGTCGGTGCTCTGCGGTATCGATAAACCAATAGACGATCCCTCCAAACTGCCCAATTACCGCGCACTCAACAAGGTGCAGAAGCTCTACCACGGCGAAGGCCGCGGGTCACACCTCGACACAGCCAAAGACACCGCTTGGGGCCTGCTTAATGCGGTCACCGAGTACGTGGATCACGACAAGCGTGCGCGTAGCAACGATACCCGATTGGATTCTGCGTGGTTTGGCCAGGGGGCTCAGCTGAAGCAGGAGGCATTGCAAACAGCCCTTGCCCTGGTCAGTTGACATGCTGTTTCTCATTATTTTACTGCTAATTTTCTTAGTTTTTGTCCTACCTCTCATTGGATAGCGCGATAAGCCCAGCCCCTAACAGGCTGGGCTTTTTGCTTTTACGTGGAGCACATCATGGCCTCTCTTAGCCCCGATTTAGATATCGCATTAACCCAGCTGACGGAACGGCTGCTCACTCAGGAACAAACCTATGCCGAAACCTACGTGATGGCAAAAGGACAGCTGTATCGCACCGAGCTGCACTTATGCCCCGTTCCCCCGCATGAACTTCCCGCCGATCTTTAACCCCTATTGAAGGAGCCTTGTCATGGCCACCAAAGCTAATGTGGTAAATCACGAGACGTCTGCATCCTCTTTACAAGCCGTTCCTGCAGAACCTACTCCCCACCTCACTGAGAGCACGGCTATTATCCAGGTGATTGAGCGTGCCGCACTCAACCCCGACGTCGATATCGACAAGATGGAACGCTTGCTACAGATGCAGGAACGGGTAATGGATCGCCAGGCCATGATGGCCTATAGCGCGGCCATGGCAGCCATGCAGACCGAACTCCCCAGCATTGAGGAGCGCGGGCAGGCTAACAACGGCTGCTATGCCACCTTGGAGGATATCGTCGATACCGTGCGTCCCATTATGCAGAAACACGGCTTTGCGGTGAGTTTTCGTATTCAGACGCAGGAGCGCGGCATAGAGGTGACCGGTGTGCTGATGCATAAGGATGGCCACCGTGAAGAGACCAGCATGCTGCTGCCTGCCGATATAAGCGGTAACAAGAACGCGGTGCAGGCGTTTGGCTCTTCCACCAGCTATGGCAAGCGCTACGTACTATGCGCCCTACTCAACATCACCACACGGGGCCAGGACGACAACGGTAAATCCAGTACTAAATCCGCTACCAAGCTAGTAACACCCTTTCAGGCGGGACAGATCCAGCGGCTGATTAGCCAGTGCCCTGCCACGACTCAGGAATGGTTCAGTGGTAAATACGGTTCAGCCGTGCAAGTCCCCCAGACTGACTTCGACAAGCTACGCGCCTCACTTTCTAAGCGGTCGGTTAAGTAACCAACGCTCTACCCCTTATGGCAGGAGGCATCCATGCAAGTGCTTACCATGGAGCAAGGCACCCCAGAGTGGCTGGCGGCGCGGCTAGGTCGCGTCACCATGTCGGAGCTGAAAGCATTGCTAGTGCAGGGTAAAGGCCCAGGCGGGTTGGGTACTGGGGCGATTACCTACATGCACCAGTTAATCGGTGAGCGAATTACCGGAGAACTGGTCGAGCCGTTTCAAGGCAATGCCCATACCCGGCGTGGGCATACGCTGGAAGGCGTGGCTCGTGCGCTCTACTGCGATACCACTGGCGAACCCAAGCCACACGAAGTGGGCATCATCCTTAACCACAACGTGGGTTACTCGCCTGACAGCTTGGTAGGCGCTAACGGCCTGCTAGAAATCAAAACTAAGCTACCCAAGTTCCAAATCGAAGTGCTGTTGAATGGAGAAATACCCGATGAGCACATACCTCAATGCCAGGGTGGCCTATGGGTCAGCGAGCGGGAATGGATCGACTTTGTCAGCTATTGGCCGGGCATGCCGCTGTTTATCAAACGTGCCTACCGTGACGACATCATGATTCGCACCATCGCCGAGCGGGTCGAGCGATTCCATGAAGAGATGGAACGTCGCATAAGCCAAGTAATGGCGGTATGAGGCGGTGCGTTTACAAGAAGCAGTGGTGCCCGAGAGGGCACCACTGGCAACTTATATTTTTGTCAAAGTAGGCTGCCAAGATTGGAAATTAAGTTATCCAAATATGAAACCAAATTCTCCCTCGATAACTCAGCAAAGTGCATAACTAAAGCCCTCATTAAAATTCGCTTTCAGCCACCACTTCATTGATTGATACCACGCAGAAGATTTTGCAGCGCTTTTTTCATCTAATTGACTGTAGAAAGCATGTGATGATGCGATAGGCTGGTTCGTAGCAGGCCAATACCTGTTCATCGGGATCGACTTCTCCGTGCAGTAGGGCGTTTCGCATGGCATAAAGTGTCTCGACCAGCCCAGCCAAAAGATCTTCGGTGATGCACTGAAACTGCATTGACGATATCTGCAACTGAGGACCGCTACCCTGCACTAGGTCGACCATAGGCCTTGGATTGCAGGCGTCATAGAATTCCCGCAACCGAAGCTGCTGTGCATTCGATAGGTTCGCTGTAAACTGTTGTTCTGCGTAAGCTGTAGCGGGATCATAGCGTTCTTGATGGAAATGAAACTTCACATTACCAGTGCTCAAAGACGTCACTGTGATCTCTATATGCCCGCCTTGTATCTTGCGAGCAAGGAAACGTTGCCCGTTTCGTTCACTTTGCTCGTACTGTAGATGCTTCGGTGCGATACAAACTTCCCGCAGCGATACGCGCTCAATATTGCCCTTGGGCGACACCTCCCACTGGATTGCATCAAGCTGCAACTGAAGGTCGCATATCGCCTGCTTGAGCCGCTCTGCTTCCGCAGTGGTGTTGTTGTTTTCTAGTAGAGGCAAAACCCGGCGCCGCAGACGGCTGTTATTATCATTAATAGCGAAATTGAGCATGGCGCGCTCTTTCGACTGTCCGCTGGCATGTCGATACCAAGCGTTGAACGCAGCCCACGCCTTAACGAAGGGCCCAATGTAGTCGATCTCGGCCCGTTCTAGCCATTCCTGAGCATGTGGTGGAAGAGCCATTAGTCTGCCTCCTCGGCTGCTCCGAGGAATGCCAGTGCAGTGGCTTCGCCGTCCTCAATAGCTATCTCAACGGCACGCTTTGCGGCTTCCAGAAGTTCTTTAGCGCGTCGCTCCTGATTGAAAGCTGACAGGACAGCCTCGCGAATTTCTGTCTGCACGTGATCAGGTGCGTCCCAGAACACTATTTTGGCAATATCATTCGGATAGAGCTCAATTTGCCCTGATGACCCTTTGATGTGTCGCTCGATTTGCAACTGTCCAAGTTGGCTGTTCAGGAACACAGCGAGGTAGATTGGATCGACGCGATCGGAGCGAAGAACAGTCACATGATTGTCAGGCAGAGCCCTTTGATCATGGAGATAGGCGGCGGCTCGACCAATTGTGCCGACACCTGTTCCGTTAAGTAAAACATCGCCCTTTTCGATGACCACGGGTGAGTCAGCCTCCATGGCCATACGGTTTTCATCGTCAATCATCACTTTATTGGTGCGAACGTGTTTCGAGTTAACTACTGACAACCCTTCTTCTGTATATTTTGGCTGCCGGCCTCGACTGTTGATATCTAGAATTTTGCCCAGTTTTACGGCCCTACCGGTCACTGTAAGTCGTTGTTCGACTTCATCGAACAAGGGGCGGAAATATTGTGCATCCCAGCGCCCAGCAGCGAGAGAATCGCTAGCACAGGCGGTATAGCTGAGTGGTTCCTGCGGCGTCCAGTTTTCCAGCCCAAGCGCTGCAAACAAAGTTTCTTCAGCTTTTTGTTGGAAAAAGGCTACATCGTTACCTTTCCTATCGGCATCTACAACAAGTGCGTGTACCCGCTCCTGTAGAGCAATCGAAAATAGTGGAATTCGAATTGCCTTCCCATCCTCAAGAGAAAGGTGCTGTTGTACATTACCTTGAAAACGCCGCTCCATCAGTGCGTAACCGTGACGTGTATTCAAAAAGGAAGAAATGAAGCCTGTGCGGAAATTTTTTTTACCTTCAGCATTTAGTCTAACCGCAATAGTGTCTTGGCTTGTATTGCACTCTGCAATATTTACGAATGCCGCAGCTGGGTAAGCAGTTTTTGACAGCACTAAATCGCCATACTTTAGCGCGGTTTTACGTTCCGTCTCATGTGCTAATCGGTCAATCCATGCAGTTGAAGTCTTACGAATAAGTCCATTCCTCAAGTCACCAATTCGCAAAAACTGAACTCCGCTATGGGGTTCTACATAGGTATCAGCCTTTATATCAAAGATTCCCTTCCGAAAAGTGGATGAGATTTCACCTAATTTACGGTTTGGTAATGCTTCAATCCTCCGCTCTGCAACGATAGCTATCTTTGAAAAATAACCACTGTCAATCCGTGTTTTGCCGTTGTCATGCTCGACATTTGATAAAGAAATTACTGAGGCTTCCAGCCCCTCCAACAGTGCGCTTAGACGGTCACTGTCGAAAGGGCGAGGCGAAAAAAACTGAACTCCTCCTGTGCGGCGAACTCTTGGAAGGCCTCGGCTATTCCATCTTTTGTAAAACCATCATGATTATAGAGGTCATGTGCAACGATGAAGTGTCCATGCGTGTCACGCATTGGCGATCCATCCTCGCGACGCACATAGACCTTTTCGCCCGAATTGTTAACGCTTTCGACCTGCTGTGTGGCGAAGAAGATGTTGTAGTCGTCCACCTTTGGGCAGAGTGGCCCTACGGAGGAATCGTCGTTCCACTTCTGTACGAACAGCACGCTGGTCTTGGTACCAGTGTGTGGCTTGAAGGTATTCGGGTGTAGCCCCACCACCGCAAGAACACGACAGCGTTCCATGATGAACTCGCGCAATCTCTGGTCGGTTGAGTTATTAAACCTGCCCTGCGGCAACACCACGGCCATACGCCCGCCTGGTTTCAAAAAATCCAGATTGCGCTCGACGAAGAGCAGGTCACGGCTCACCGAACGATCCTGCTTGCCCGTCTTCTTATGAGCCAGGTCGTAAGGCGATAACATTTCGGACTGTTTGATATCTCCCGCGAAAGGAGGATTGGCCATCAGGACGTCGAAGCCGAACTGCCGGTAGTCAGTCTGTCTCGCGCTAGCCCGTAGCTTGCGTAGGCGTCGCCAGCCCTCGCCATAGGTATCGGCCCATTCGTCCTGTTTCACCGTCTCGTCCCACTTGGTCCAGTCGAGGGTATTTAGGTGCAGAACGTTGGTTTCGCCATCACCCGCAATTAGATTCAAGCAGCGCGAAACACGGACTGACTTCTCATCGAAGTCAATGGCGAACACTTTACTCCGCACATAGTCTTCGCAGCGAGCAGGTTTCTGGTCCATCGTAAATAGATGGCTTTCTTGCAGCCCCATGTCGGCAATGATATTGCGCCAGACATGAAACATAGCGTGAACTGTGAAGCCTGCTGATCCGCAAGCGGTATCGATTACGGTTTCATGCTCTTGCGGATGGAGCATTTTCACACACATATCGATTACCCAACGCGGGGTGAAGTATTGACCTTTCTCGCCCTTCGAAGATTTGTTTACGAGATATTCAAAGGCGTCGTCAATTACGTCTAGGTTGGAGTTGAATAGCTTCCATTCTTCGAGTGATCCGACGCAGACTTGCAGATGATCAGGCGAAAGACGAATGCGCTCATCTTCAAGGAACACACCGGGCCATTTCAGCTTTGCTTCATCGAACAAGTCTTGTATAGAGCGCTTGAGTTGAGCAGCGGTATTGGTGTTGCGGAAGCGCAGGTATGGATGCTGGCCGCGATGAGTGGCCATTTCATCATAGAGCTTTGTAAAAATTAGCTTGAATACTTCCTCAAAAACATCAACGCCAGCATTGGCCAGCACCTCGTTTTCCATATCCTCGATCAATGCGCGCAACGAGCGAGCCTTTGTACCTTCGCGTTCCCGTTCGTTTTCATTGTCAATTAGGGTCTGAATAGTCCAAGGCTGATCGACGATATCCTCGATCGTTTGGCTCGCTCGCGGTAGATAGTGGATAGGAACGAAGTAATTGGGATTCTTTCGGTGCCAGACTTCGGCGAGGATGCCGTTGCTTCACACCGCTAAGGGCGCGCCGGTGGCGTGGGTGTAGGACCGCAGCTGTTCTTTGCCATCGCGCAGCTTACCCTGCTTCACCTCGATGATGATGTAAGGCACTGTCGGGCGATCGGCATCGAAGACCACGATATCAGCGCGCTTAGAGCTATCGCGACCGAACGTGATCGGGTATTCCACCTGAATGCGAGATGCGGAATAGCCATATTGGTCGATGAGGCGAGCAAGCCAAAGTTGCCGCGTACGCTCCTCCGGCTTCAGTTGTACGTCTTTTTTACGAGCGAGGCAATTAACGAAAACTACCGGCTTGCCTCTGACATCACGTTTAAAACTACGGTTATCAAGTGCCTGGGCTTCTTCCTCAGAAAAAAGCACGAATTCATTAAATTCTTGACCTGTGTTGATGCTCATCTATGTGCCAACCTACTCTGTATCCTGAAATCTTATTAATAGGATTTCAGATATTAGAAACCTTAATCGGTAGAAGTAGAAACAGTGCCGTTATTTTTTCTGTCGCCGCTTAGGTATAATTTTTAACGCGAAATCCGCGCATTCTAGGGCGCATGGGAAAATGCTAACTAGAATCCAGTGCGAATCGTTTCTCATAGTCCGATATCCCTTTTCCTTCTGCCAGAAACGGCCAGTTTGGCGCGTTTTGTTGTACCCACAGATGGATAAGTCGCAGTATGGTCGCGTTCCGAAGAGAAAAGATCAATGCTGATTAGTGGTGTCCCACTTGAGCACCTCAAGAAGTACCAGGCAGTGGGGTTAAATTGAGCTCTTGCCAACCGCTAATGTGCTTAATTGATAGATGACCCAATGCAATGCCCTGTTGCGGGAAGACCGGTAATGATCCAAGGTGCCGAACCTTTCATCAATCAAAGCTAGCAGTACGTACAGCTATATCCTATTGGTTATCCGCTACGGCTGCATGGATAACAGGAAAAAATGGGTCTATAATCTGCTTTACCGAAAAAGTGCCTTGGAGACATTCGTGAGCCAAAAAGAAACGAACAGAGATGAACTGTGCCGCTTTATCTGTCAGCAACTACCTCGTCATCATCTAAATCAATTGCTTGAAAGCATTGAAGTAGCTTTTCAGAATAGCAATAGTCATCTTAAAACCTTCAAGCATGTACCACTGGCCGGCCCAGGGCCGCAATTACATCACTACACGGTGCAAGAGGCGCTTCTTGGTTTGCAGAATGATGAAAGCTTCGACGTTAGCAACTACCCTACTAAACCAGTAGGCGGACACTTTGCTCTAATTAGTGCTGGTTCTCTGCGAATTACCACGAGTGTCATGACGATAGACAAGACACAGCCAAACTCGGCTAAACACCGGCGAGAGTTCAGCGCTATTAACGAAAGGCTGGAAAATCAGCATCCTGACTTATTTCAGTTAGTGACGCCACCTCTCGGACCGAATGATGACTCTCTACATGCTTTATTGCTGCCCTATACGGCTAAATGGTCAGAAAGCGATCACAGCTCCACCTTGGGAGTCGTATTAGCCGTTCCTTATAGTGACCCAAGTAATGGGTTTCACTTGCGAATTAGTACTGATGAGCTTTTACAGTATTACGATGAAATAGATGGTCTCGGTGATGTTGCTTATCCGAAGCTGCGTGCTAGCATGCGTCGCGATGAGGAACGAGACCAAAACGAAGGCGGAAGCGAGTGACATGAGAACAGGGGTTGATGGATTTCAAGGCCAGCGGCTGAGCCAGCTTCGTATGGCCCAAAATTTGACCCTCGCGGAGCTGGGGGAGCAGATTGAGCGCTCTTCCAGCACGATTTCGGCATGGGAAAAAGGTACTCAACTACCTGAGGCTGAGTCCTTTGATCGTCTTTGCCACGTGTTTAATGTTTCCCGTATGTGGTTTCTCAAGCCAATACCGCTAGCTTTTCATAGGGAGCAGCGCCCTCATTTTTTCCGATCTCAAGCATCTGCACACAAACAAGCCCGTGAGCGGTCACAGCTGCATGTGGCATGGCTTCAAGAGATTTCAGACTTCTTTCAGGATGCGATGGAGTGGCCTGAAGTCAATGTGCCTATGCTTGATGCCGATGACTGCCGCCTGATTAGTGATGAAGAAATAGAAGATATCGCGCGCGAATGTCGTGAGGCTTGGAACCTCGGCACTGCCCCAATTCCAAATGTTATCCAAGTAATGGAAAATGCCGGGATCATTTGTGCACGTACGATCCTGGGACATGTCAAAATGGATGGCGTTTCCCATGTCTCTATTTTGGATGGCCGACCATATGTGCTGATCGCTAAAGACAAAGCGAATGCAATTCGTAACCGCTTTGACGCAGCGCATGAACTGGGGCACCTAGTACTACACTCGAAAATTCCGGCTTCGCAATATGCGAAAAATGAGCTCTACGACCTTTTAGAAGGGCAGGCACACCGATTTGCCAGTGCCTTCTTGATGCCTCCGGAGAGCTTTGCGCAGGAGGTTGTATGGCCAACGCTAGATAACCTGCTGTCGCTTAAATCTCGTTGGAAGGTCTCTGTGGCATCAATGATCGTACGCTGTCGTGATCTATTACTGCTTACAGACCAGCTTGAATTAAGACTTTGGAAAGGGCGCTCTGCACGTAAATGGACGAAGGGTGAGCCAGGCGATGATACCTTTAGTTTTGAGCAGCCCAAGCTCATGATGCGGGGCGCTCATTTATTGATTGATAATGGCATATTTGAACGCGATGAGTTGGTCTACCAGCTTGGCTTGCCGCCAGAGATAATAGAGATGCTTTGTAATCTTCGACCTGGCTATCTGAGTGTACAGCCTGAGGCTAATGTCGTATCTCTCAAGCTTAAGGCCACCACTGTAAGGTCTAATCGAACTACACGAGCGGATGTTCTACCCTTCCGCCAATAGCGTAGTGAGAATTTGCCTCCATAGTGGCTCCCTTTGGTATTGTATCCATCATGACGAGTTCTAAAAATAGTTCGTCAGGCATTAAGTGAGCACTTTTCTTATCGTTGTTGCTTCACAAATGGCATGGCGTAACCAAGATATTCATTTTGAGGAGAGCGGCTAACGTCCAATCGCCCGGCTCCTACCGGCCGCTCCCGATGATCAGCGTGGGTGAGAACTAGTCGCCTCTTGGCTCGCGACACACCAACAAAATATGCGCAACGGTTTTCATCTCGGTTGCCAAAGAAAATTTCATTTTCAATAGCCATAATGATTACCGAGTCGAATTCTAACCCTTTACTTTTATGAATGGTCAGAATGCGTACCGCCTGATCGTCTGAAAAACGCTCAAGCGCTCTAGGAACGTTGGCTTCCATATTGAGTAACTCCTCAATACGTACTTTGGTAAGCCGGACTACCTCGTTGAGTCGATCACGGGATTCATAGTCTGGTGACAGGGCTACGAGAGTCTCGATACCGATTTGCTTCAAGAATGTACGAACTAATTCCCACAAGCCAGAAAAAGGAACTGCGATTAAGTTAGCAGTGGCCACCTCTTTGCGTTGTTGCTTGATTAGAAGGTAAAGATCCTTGCGTGAGTTCGACTGAATGTCCTCTTCCGCGAAGGGAACCAGCAGATTTATTAGTCGAATCCAAGCCTTAGGCTCGCGCTGGCCATAGAGGCAAGAAAGATAATCCACTATCAAGCGCGCGATTGGCTCGACTGTGATGTCTTGCATTTGTTGCTCATTGCGGAAAGGTATACCACGGGCCTCCAGTGCAACCATTAGATGGGCGGCGTAAAGATCAAGCTGTTTGGAGACGAGAACCGCAATTTCTGCAGGAGGTAGCTGTTCTGTTTTTATCCAGCCATCAATCAAATCCGCAAGGTACTCTGCTTCATTGAAGCTGTCTATGAAGTGCCAGGCGAAGACCTCTCCTTCATCGCCCGCAAGCTGGTCATCGGGCATAACGGACGCTGGATCAAGCGCACGGATGATTTCGTTTTGCAGGCGCAGCAGACGAGGCTTCGAACGAAAATTGCGATACATGTTGAGAGGTATCGCCGCGAAATCGGCAACGAATGTCTGGAAGATACCGTCCAGGGCGCCCGCCCATCCCATAATTTTTTGTTTAGTGTCGCCCACGGCGGTCAGGCGAGTGCTTGTTCCTTGAAAGGCGAGCTTTAGCAATTCGTACTGCAGATTGGTGCAATCTTGGAACTCGTCCAGAAAAACATCGCTATAGGTCTGACGAATAGCGTTACATGCCATTTGTGATTTCTGCAAAATTTGAATGGCCAACGGCACTAGGTCGGAGAACTCAATCAGGCTGCGTGAGAAGCCTGTTTTTCGATCAGCAATTTTGTACCCAACTTCCAGCGCATATTCACCAGTCAGCACTGGCCTGAAGCGGTCGATAATTCGCTTGGCGAAAGCGTGGAAAGTGTAGCTGTCAAATCGTGATGCCAGTTCAGAACCACAGCGGTGCTTAACCCGATCTTTCAGATTGCTACTTGCGTCGACCTTAAACGAGATAGCCAAAATTCTTTTGGGATAGCGACAAGTGCCTGTGCGCAAAAGGAAGTCTGCTCGCTGGGCAAGCATTTCGGTTTTACCCGCACCCGGGCCCGCCGTGAGGGCTAGGCAGTGCATCTGCTCCCTAGCTGCACGCATAGCGTTGGGTTCAAGTACTAGCCCATCAGCAGGTCGCCATGCTTCAACAGTTATCACTCGGGTACCTCAGCTAGCTTGCTGATTACGGCATCAGCCAAGCGTCTGAAAGACTCAGGCATGCTGGAGAGCAGGTCTTCATCACTTAGCTTGGCGAGAGCATCAATATGCGCTGCTGGTTTGCTGCCAAGCTTGAAGCTGCGGTGATAAGTGCTGAACAAATTCAGTTCATCCTCAGTGTATTGGTTCGCGGCATAATGGCTTTTCCCTAAAACAGCCTTTTTCGTTGCATCATCGGGTTCTTCCTTCACTACGCCGTAGGCGTTGGGGTACGCAAGCAGCATCGCAAAATCGAGGTCCATGGGAAACGAGAAATACACATCTCGCAGTTCTAGCTGAGATCTGTAGTTTTCGTATTTACGGACCTTATAAGTTTCATCATTCCATTTCGGAATAACATAGTTTGCAGGAAGTGTTTTACTTGGTTCGTGCGTTGCCAACTGATCATTGACGTACTTGATTCGTCCCCAACCGGCTTGATGGCGGGCGATATCTAGATCCAACAGCGTCAAATAGGGAATCTGTAGGGCAGACAATAGGCGCCAGAAGTGGTTGACGTGGCGCCCACCCAAAGGCGCTATCGAGACGGCCGACTCGTCAACGGGTGCACCTTTAGCTTTAAGGAGTCGAGGTAGCACTATTTCTTCGCTGTCGCCTTCTCCCAATACCACAAGGCGAGAGAAATAGACTTCCGGATAGGCCTGTACGGCCTCACGTACAAACTTGTGTGCCCCGTCAGCGGAGCTGGGTAGCTGAATATGGGTAACACACGAAATTCTTCCCTCGGATAGACGCAGGTACCGAATACGCTCGGGAGCAACTCGTCGTAGCATTGACGGGGCATGGGTAGCAATTAGGGCTTGCGCATCGCCGTTGCAAGTCATCACATTGAGAGCATTAACAATTCGGCCGAGGTAATGGGGCGAAAGACTGTTTTCCGGCTCTTCGATTGAGACCAGCGTAAAGACAGGTGGGCGCAATTTGTCGACATTGAATGATGTGTCTTCTTCAGCCAGTACAGCGCGACCAATGGTTTGTGATGAAAGCACTAGGGAAAGGTAGAGCATTGATTTCTGGCCATCGCTCAGGCGTGAGAAGTCCACCAATTGTTCATCGTGTCCCGGTGAAAAAGAAACCGACATATGCCTCAATAAGGCTTCAATCTCAGAGGCAACAAAGGTGATCTTCGGATCGATAAAAATACTGCCTTTGTGTAAAGAGCCCCATGCCGCTCTCAAGCTTGTATTAAGTGCATTAACCGATGGGTTAGAAGCGAGACTATCGCTGATTTGGTCAGTGAGCTCCTTTATGGCATCGCGCTCAACATCCCAGTTCACTGCTCGCAACATGCGCCCGAGCAGTGCATTGGCACCGTAGGCTATGTGGTCAGCTGGATCACGGCGGGCTGGCAGGTAGTGGACATGGATATGACTGCGTTCAGCCCGGGGCACTTGCGCTGTACTGAGCGGCGTGCCATCTGTATCAATATCCAAGACATAAACTAATTTTTCTTCAATGTCGCCATCCTGTCCCATGTTAGCACTAAGACGAAAACGCACACGCGGTATGCCATTTTCTTCGTCGAGGCGCATGTGGCCAAAGTGAGGAGCAACGGTGCTATTGTTTTCATCTTCCGCCAGCTCCGGGAATATGAAATCAGCTTCTATCCAGAGTTGACGTTCTTCCGGCACGTTCTCCTCATCGAAGGGGACGTGAAAATCAGACCGCAGGACTCGGCGCAGAGATGGATCAAAAGCAAACAGACGGCACAAAGCCTGGAGCGCCGCAGTCTTACCTGAGCCGTTGGGGCCAATCAGGTAAGTGATTTCTTCCAGTGCGAGCTCTGTAGCTTGTATTCCAAATGACTGGAAATTTGATAGACGAATTGACTGGAGCTGCATATAAAATTTGGATTCTATTGTGTTTATTCGGCGAATGATTTGCCGCGGGGCTCTCACGCAGCGGCTCTTTAAGTGCATCAAATTGTATTTAATATTATTTTTATTCTAGAACTCTAATGGTGATGCTGAGCCATGTAAAACCCGGTTAAAGTCTGAGTTGAGCTGCCGTATAGAAGCAATCTTGCGGCTTCCCAAAAGAAGGATTCCAGCTGTTGCATCGTAACGGTATGGCTCATTATGGGTATGGCTGATACATAGCCCCCACAAAATAGTGAGCCGAGTTTAGCGGTGTGGGGGCATGCGAGCAAAGAGCTGCTTAGCAGCCTTGCTTAATGATCATGATGAGGCTTTCAGTTACGACTGGTTCCAAACGCTCGTAAACCTAACCCGTACTGTTTTGTATCTGCTTTGCAAAGGTAAGAGGCGCGATAGAACGCCTCCTGAAAGCTATTTGGATCATTCCGGTCGATCCAATAGAACGGATGTGCAGGCACATGCACCCAGGGCTCTTGAGGGTTCCAAGCGACCCCTAGCGCGCTATACCAAGCACGTGAGATGCGGCTGATAAGGTTTTCATTGGGAGAGCATGCCTTACCAGGCATGTGATAGGCGTCACGGTTAAGCAGGAGCAATAAGTGGTAGTGCGGCTTACCGTTAATGCCGATTTCCCGGCTCCACACGTATCGCACTTTGGTATCGGGTACCCAGCCATGCTGACGTTTCCGTTCTCGGTCATGTTTGATAATGGCCTTCAAGGAGGCGATGAGCCTTTTGATAAGGCCTTTATGATCCTCTAGCGTCATTCTGCCGCTTATCCCCGTGGGGATGACGGGATCAATTCGGACGGCTAGCACACGTGGGTAGTCATTCAGGGCTTTATGCATTGTGTCGTAAAGGGCCTGAAGGTATTCACTTGCCATTGGCAGGTAGCCCTCTTGGATGCGTAGCCCTTTAAAGACAGGGGCATCGACTGAATGGAGGTTTGAGTTGAATGGATATGACATTTTATGCTCCTTGTTAGAAATGATCACCCATGGCTTCTGAGGAATGGGCGTTTATGACAGGCACAACGAATCCTCCAGCGGGTGCTGGATTCAATGCGGTGATGATGTCTTGGTGATTAGCCTTTCGTTGGCTGCTTAGGTGCGGGGCTTGATGCCCCTCCCATTACTCTTTGATTACGTTAATAATAATTAAACAAGGGTCACAAAGGTTGATGGCAGTTCGACGGATGTAGGCGGGAGCTAGCGGCAGCGAGTAGCGGCTAGTGGAGAATCAACTCTTCAATTAAATTAGCAAAGGCTAAATAGCTTGACCTTAAGCAGCGTCTTCATCTCTACGCCTAATGCTGTCGTTTATCCATGTATCGATTTCACTTTCGACCCAGGCAACGGCCCGTGTGCCCAGTTTGATTGGCTGTGGAAACTGCCCAAGGCTGATGTACTTGTAGATCGTCGATCTAGCCAGCCCTGTGCGTTCCATGACGGCTTTGATGCGGATCAGTTTCACGCTCATGACGAACTCCTGTTATTCGTTCATGACATGAGGAAGCTGAGTATTTTTTAATTGGAGAGTAGCGCTAGCGACTTGAGGCCTATTAGTCGGCAGGCTCCGCAGTGTCTGTCGCTGAGTCATCTGGCTCATCGCTGATGGCTGAAAGGCAATCCTGGTGGTGCGTTTGCCAATATGTTTTTAAATCTTCATCGACAGGGGCCCGGTATAAAATATTTTTTTGTTTATCCTTACGACCTTCAAGTTTTAACCCATACCCACGTAGCTGATACGCAAGCAGTTGCTGTTTGTCAGGTTTTTCAGCGTAAACAGGAACCATCACGTATGTCAGTGCTTCAAAATCGATATCGTCATCAGGACTAAAAGCACCTTGCAACTTTTTAGCTAAGTGATGGGACAGGGCATATATCAATATTGCCAAAGGTGAATAAGCGCTTTGTTTAGCTGGTGAGTCCGCTGTAGTAAGTTTGCTGTTTTTTTCCTCATCCTCATTGCGAGAGCTATGGGTATACTCTTCAGTGACAGCTGCTATTTCATCGGAAGGAGGTTTATCCACTTCGCCTTCAAGTGTAAGTTCTAAACGACGCGCAGCTCCTGCGATGATATCGGCTTGAGGCTGGTCGGGGCCTATCCGCCCTTCTTGCAAATCGAGCCAACATGTTGAAAGCATTAACATGGCATCTGTATGTACACTAGCCAGCAGTTTGTCAGCATTGTCGGTATTGTAGGTGTGAAGTAGCGCTTCGATCCCGCCCTGTAGGTAACGAGTGTTTGGCAACAATGTTAGAGCGCTTTGCATGATATCTTTAGTCTTGTAGTAGGCTTTGGCCAAGCTGGCAGGGTCGTCCTCTGGTGTTATTTCCTCACTAGTGCTTTTTGCCGTATCACTCTCAGCAGCCTCAATAGCATCGTATTTCTTCAGTAGTGCTTCGATTTGTCTGCTACACACCCCAGCGGCCATCACTGCATCAACTATTCCATCCACTAGCTCCGTTCTCTTGTATTTGATGCTTGAGGAGGGCGATAAAATGGATATGGATTCTCTACCTACTTTCCCCATCAATGGGTGCGCAAGATCAAGCAAATAGGTGGAGATCTTGCGAGTACCAGCCTGGGGGGAGTATTGCCCTGGCTGATGGTGAGCAATGAGTCCCAAATCGCTTAGTTTCTTTAACTGACTGGTGATGCGATAACGCGACATCCCGGTCAAACGACGTAAAGCGGATATGCTAAGGCGAGTCACGATCCCCGGCGAATCAGCATGGGCTAATAACACCATCAGCAACCAGCGATTAGATAAAAGCAATCCGGTGCTACGCCTATCAAACAGCAAAGCAATTTCATCTTTCGCAACAGGTAATCGAGTTGTTTTTGCTAGAGAGGCAATTTCTTCAGCATGGTGCTCAGAAGCCGACGGGCTCTTTTGTAATGCCTTTACAAGCTTGGCTGATAAGCGGTAGCGGGATGCTGGACGACCTCGGCCTTTGCTCGGTAGGCGCTCTATCTCAACAAGCTGCTCATGATTTTCGCCCAGTCTTTTGGTTAGTAAATCCCAAGCCCGGCGGCCCTGCGCGTAGGTCATTTTTAAGCTCACAAAGAGAGCTTTAAGAGAACCTTCGTAGCTTTGATCAAGGCCAATTTCCAATGCCCATTTCATCAGCAGCCAACGCGCTTCGGGCGTCAATTTGTCGTTGTGATAAGTGAGTAGCTTTGTGTTCATAGCAAGCAATATACGCAATTATTCAAAGGAATAAAAATCCTATTTCCTGTACTGTATTTGAAAGGATAAAATACATGGTATTTCTACATTGTATATTTACGTAGTAATGTGACAATGTAAGTATACAGGGTAAAAAATGCTCCTGCTGCTGGTTGGGCGAGCGCGTTTTACTCATCACCTTTTTAATTACTCTCTTAGCTTAGGGGGCTGCAGATGACATCGCCGTTTGGTTGGATAGAGATGAGCAATCAAGCTCAGTTGGAATGGATCGGAGAGCACTTGAAGCGTAAGTCTCTAACTAGTTCGGCGTTGTTTTTTTCAGTGAAACACCACGCCGAACATGGTTATCGAGAGATGGCTAAAAGCTTAAAAGCACTTCCGGACGAAGCGGAATATCGGGAAGCTAGCAGGCAGATGAAAGGTGCGTGGTACACGCGTCAATATCGAAAAAAACATGGCAACCCGGTGTCCCTGCAGATGCCTGCAGTCTCCATGAAACAGCTGAAGGCCCTGGCTAACAAACGTAAACAATCTCAGGTTCAAACCCTAAGCCAAATCATTAGTGGTGCCGGAGATGAACAAAAGAAAATAGAGGGACAAGAAGTTAGAAAACAGGAACCATTTTCAGGTACAGGGGAAGATGCCCAGCAAAGAGAACAGCCTTTATATCCCGGTGTTGAGAGTAAATTGCTGGATTTCTTGGCGGACGAGATCGATAGACGTTGTTCTCTTGAGGTTTTCAAAAAGAATACTTTATACCCATCTACGAGTAGCGAATTGGATAAAACGTATCTCGATTTAGTAGAAAGACGTCTTCTAGAGCTTGAGCCGGATATCGGTGATAGTGGGCTTACATTACGCAGGCGGATGGAAGAAAAAGCAAAATACAATAGCCTTGTATACCTCAATGAAGATATACCTGATGACATAATATGAAGCTATGCCGAAGGCTCCTTCTTACAGGCTGAAAGCGCTTAGCATGTTGCTTCTGTTGGTTGCTGCTTCTGTTGGTTGCTGCTTCTGTTGGTTGCTGCTTCCGCCAAGTGGGTAGTGTAGTGGGTAGTTATTTTGTATTTTTAGTATATTTAATAAAATAAAATACTGATTTTTATATCAAATATATTGATAATCAATTTTAAGATTCAGAATATTGAGTGATAATTCTCGCGGCTAACGATCATTGTTAGCCGTTAGGCAGGCGAAAGTCAGTATGTAGGCGCTTCCAATGTTCTCGAAGCGCTTGCTTATGAGGCTCATACATGGGCAACCCTATCAATGCGTTTGGCCACAGGGTGCTCGCTTTATCAAGCGTGTCATCTAGGTGAGGCTTGATTAAGCGCCAAGGAATATCGGCTTTTTTAGCCCATTGCTGAAAGTTTGCCATGGAAGTTTGATACCACGCTTTTTGGCCCGCCAAATTGAGCGCAGTAGTACGCTCGTTTTCCAGATATACGCTGGTGGTCACAATATCGTAAGCGGGTGATAACCGTGGTGTGTAGCGGTCAGCGTACAAAAGGCTCCAGTTTTTTAAGTGCGCATCGCCATTGGCTAGCAAAATATTTACCAGCAGGCGTCGGGCAAATTGCTGGGCATCCGTAATAGCATCACCGGAAAACTGGTACAAAATACGGCCGATTTGCTCATAGTTAGCCGAGCCATACTTCTCATGGGGATATTTCGCTAAGACTTGAGCAAAATCTTCCATATGAACGCGCTCGGTGCCGTGCACTCCGCTCTGACGATCGAAACGCTTGATAGCAAACGCCATAGGCTCTTCTGGTAAACGGATAGCAGGCAGATTGTCTAACGCATCAAGCGCAACCAAGCGAGTTTCGGGCATATCGATGCCTGCCAGGGCCGCCAGTTGCATTGCCGAAAATTCGTTTAAAGGAACGTAAGCATGTTGGGTGGAGGGCGTTTTGATAATCCACTCACCCAACGCCTCATGGCCATCATTTACGGCGCTATGGACTAAGTTATAACGGCCATCTTTCTCCTTCATGGAGAATTTCATCTGTACGCCAGCCAACGAGAATTTATTGCCAGGCGTTAGTATAGGTGGGTATTCAATGGTTTCAGGTCGTGCGTGTGGTAACCGAGCCAGTACTTTTGCCGGGATGTTGTCTGTGGTGAGAGGGCGAGCGATAAGGGCGCCGGGTAGGTCAAGACCAAGCCATGCTAGAAGAGAGAACTCATGGTCAATATGGGTTTTCAAACTATGCGCTAGCAGTTCACGCAGCGCACCTTCAGGCAGCAGGTTAGATAACAGGGGATGCAGCCGTTGGTGTCTTGACCAATCATTCGCTAAGAGTGTTTCAGATTTAGGGAAGTCAGGGTGCGTAATCAGGCTAAGCGTTGGCCGCTCAGGGTTGTGGCGAAACTCATCATCGAACAGCAGGATATTCTTGCCATGGGAGTAACCCGCAAGATGGCCCACCACGCTCCCATGCAGAGAGAGCTGCAGAATACTCAATCGATCCATTTAGCCCGCCTTTAAACGGTTAATCATCCCCTAATAAGCCTTTCCAAGGATTATCGATGACGCTATCGCTGGTATCTTCCTCACTGGGAGCCGCTGCGTCTGCCGTATGGCTCGCGAGTAGAGCCAACACGGCGTCGCGCTTCTCACGGGGGATCAGCATAATCTCGCTATTCAGCCCTTTAGCCACCAGCTCTAACGTGCTGAGGCGCGGGTTACCACTGGCTTCAAGCCGCTGATACTGCTGGCGCGACATTCCCACCCGCATCTGCATGTCACTCTGCTTGAAACCCAGCTCAACACGGCGCGTTTTGATCTGATCCAGTAGCGGCATAGTGATGTCGTCAAATAAGTTGCTTTTTAGTCTATAGCAACACATTAGTTGCTATTTTTTTAAAAAGCAACTTATAAGATGACATATTCTACCGAACTGATAATGAATGCTTTATTGCTACTACACACAACAAAAAGATCAGAAGTGATCAAAGTAGTCCTGTCGGTGTAACCATAGCAGTTCCCTACAGTGACCCTGGGGGAGGGTTTCATTTGTATATGAATGTAGGCCAGCTGTGGCAGTACTACAGTGAAGCAGGCGATGAGGTAGAAGATATTGCCTATCCGACCCTGCGTGATAGGGTGCGTCGCGCCGAGAGTCTGGATCAACGTGAAGGTGGAAACGAGTGACATGAGAACAGGGGTGGATGGCTTTCAAGGTCAGCGGTTGAGCCAACTGCGCATGGCCCAAAATCTGACCCTCGCGGAATTGGGAGAGCAGGTAGGGCGCTCTTCCAGCACGGTGTCGGCCTGGGAAAAAGGCTCCCAGCTACCAGAGGCTGAGTCATTTGATCGCCTTTGCCACGTGTTTAACGTTTCTCGTATGTGGTTCTTAAAACCAGTTCCTCCGGTTATTCAGGAAAGCCAACGACCTTATTTTTTCCGTTCTCAAGCCTCTGTTCATAAACAGGCACGTGAAAGATCACAGCTCTACTTAGCATGGCTACAAGAAATCTCTGACTTCTTTCAGGAGGCGATGGATTGGCCAGACGTTAACGTGCCGATGCTGGAGGCCGACGACTGCCGATTGATTAGCGATGAAGAAATAGAAGATATCGCCAGAGAGTGCCGTCAGGCTTGGAAGTTAGGTTCTGCCCCTATCCCAAATGTTATCCAGGTCATGGAAAATGCAGGAATCATATGCACACGGGCCACCCTGGGGCACGTCAAAATGGACGGTGTTTCTCACGTCTCCGTTTTAGATGGCCGACCCTACGTGTTGATCGCTGAAGACAAAGCCAATGCCATTTGTAACCGCTTTGATGCCGCGCATGAGCTAGGGCACGTGGTGCTGCACTCCAAGATACCGGCTGCGCAATACGCTAAAAAAGAGTTGTATGACTTGTTAGAAGGGCAGGCACACCGCTTCGCCAGTGCTTTCTTGATGCCACCCGAGAGCTTTGCGCAAGAGGTGATATGGCCAACGCTGGATAACCTGCTTTCGCTTAAGTCGCGCTGGAAGGTCTCGGTCGCGTCGATGATCGTTCGTTGCCGAGACTTATCGCTGCTAACGGAGCAGTTAGAGCTAAGGCTGTGGAAAGGGCGCTCGGCGCGTAAATGGACGAAGGGCGAACCAGGTGATGATGCGTTGGCTTTCGAGCAACCCAAGCTGATGATGCGCGGCGCTCACCTTCTGGTAGACAACGGCATCTTTGAGCGAACTGAACTGGTTCACTAGATTGGCCTGCCGCCAGAGACGATTGAGATGCTGTGTAATTTACGCCCAGGTTACCTAAGTATTCAGCCTGATGCTGGGGATAACGTGGTGCCTCTTAAGCTCAAGCGTGATACGGCAAGGACTGATCGATCTCGGCGGGCAGAGATTTTGCCGTTCCAAAAATAGAGATGGGTGTTTGTAATCTATGGCGCAATTTTGCCGCTATGGCTCTATCGGATGAAGTTAGGCTATTGTTATAAAGCTAATCGAACGCGTGCAGAATCAAATTCAGAATATTGAGTAATAACGGTAAAAATTGACTTTAGTGTATAGAGTATCCAAAATGTCCAACAAGTGGACTGGGAGTGCCCGGTCGGCGTCTAAACCTCGGTGAGTTTCATCGAGGTTTTTCGCTATCTGGACGATACAAAAATCAAGGGAAGTGCTTCAGCCCCCATTGATCGTAGCCATTCCCCACCGCCTGTCGTCCGCCTTCGCAGTAAAATTTTCTTCTCAATACATCGAATGCCTGATTCGGCTGCTCTGGATTAAGTACATGTCGGCCGATGGGCCGCGCTACTAAATCTGCCAACTGTAAACCTGCTGAGTTACTCGCTTTTGCAGCCATGCGGATGCTAAACGGTAAGTCTCGCTGATATTTATTATCACCATCGCAAATACGGCGAAACTCCAGTTCCAGCTCGTCGTCTTCCTTTGCACCGCGCTTCTCAACGATGACATGAGTGACGAGATCCTCCTGCTTCTTCTCTTTGACAAAATCAAAGAGCGTCTCTAGGCAGTGGCGTAGCGCCAAGTGATACGGGTTATCCTGCTCATCGCGACTACTCAGTCGATTCTTTTCGATGACGCATGAGGCGAGGATAAAATTGCTGTTATCAATTAACGTGCTTAGGCGCCCCATGAAGGCTTGTTTATCGGCCCTATTCTTAAATAGCCTGAAATCGCCTTTCTCCTTGCGAATTTCGTGTTCATGCAGAATGACTAAATCATGGCCGAAATAATCGAATTTCAGCTGTTGCAGCGCAGGCACGACGCTCGACAGATAGTGCCCCTTGTAGAAAATACAAAAGGCCAGCACGAAGACCGGATAATGGGGGTCGATATTCGCCATACCGTGGTCGCCACTTTCATCGACGTATACGACGAAGTCGCTGAACCTACGCTCTTTGCCAATGGTGGGCGGTACTTGCTTCACAGCTTCTTGTCATGACTAAATCCCTTCAACGTCCATGCCGTGTTCGGCCAGCCACTGCTTGCGGTTCTCATAATCCGGCATGGCACGTTTCAGCCGCAACCAAAACGCCTCGGAGTGATTGGGTTCATGCAGATGGACCAGCTCATGCACTACCACGTATTCAGCGATACGGGCAGGAAGCAGCATGGTTTTCCAGTGAAAATAGAGCATATCGCCCTTGCCGCAGGAGCCCCAGCGATAGCCCAGGTCCTGTACCTTGATGCCGGTGGGCTCGACCTCTAATCGCGCGGCAAACATCCGCACACGCTGCCAGAGCCAATGTTTACCGCGCTCGCTATACCAGCGGATGAAGTGATGCCGGGCATCCGGCCGTGCGTCCCGGCGCAAGTGAAAGCGCCCATGGTGCCACTGAAGCGCGGTCTCCTGTTCATCGACCAGTTTTAGCCGATGATGGCGGCCGAGATACAGAAAACCTTCGCCCTGAACATAGCGCTTTTGGCGGATCTGCTTCTGCATCAGCGCCTTTTCAGCCAGCTTCTGGTAGACCCATGCCTGCTTGCGACGGACGAAGGCTTCTAGTGTGGGCATCCCGACTCCCGGCGGCGTGCTCAATACCAGCGACTGATCGCGCTCGACGGTCAAGCGCAATGTCTTGCGCTGCGCGCTTTCGCGCACGGTAATGATCAGGTCATCCACCTCGAGCGTCATGGCTGCTCCAGCTTATAGCTGTTGGCCCTGGCCAGGTCGCGCAACTTGTCGACCAGCGGTTCTATCTGATCGAACGCCAGCAGCTCGCTATCCAAAATACGCTCGAACAGCGCCTGTTCCAGTGCCTCCTGCATCGGCCGACGGTGCGGTTCCCAGAAGCTCGGCGTTTTCACTTCGTGGCTGATGTGCGCCACCAGATGCTCGGTGAGCTGGATCAAGTCTGACTGCGTGGCGAGATCGGGTTGCGTCCCTCCGCATTTGGCCTCGCGTAGCATGCGGTAGAAGGGCAGGTAGCTCTCTGGCACATCGGGCAGGCCTTCCTCGTGTCGCGTGCTGCCACTATTGACCTCATCGATGATCGTCTGCAGGGCGGCAATCATGGCATCCCACTGGCCGGCCAAGCCTTCCAGAATATCTTTGAGCCGCTCGCTCAACTTGACGTAGTACACCGGGTCTTCGTCCAGCTTTCCGGTGACGTGGCTGCGAATGGCATGCTCCATTTCCGAGGCCACGGCTTTCTTCGCTTTGTTGCCATCCTCTGCGTTGTCGACCCCGTAATGGGCCGCCTGCTCGCGTACTTGATTGAGTTGCTGGCCGAACTGGGCATCGGTCAGGGATACCGGTGCGATCTTCGGGTCGACGCCCAGCGAGATCACATGCTCATCGATCAGTCGGCGCACCTTGGCGCCGACATCCTTGCCCAGCACGGTGCTATCCCGGTAGCGGCGCCGGGCCTGGGCGTAGATCATCGCCAGCGCCTTGGCATCCTGGGTAAACGGCAGCGCCTCCGGGCGCGGCAGCACCGTATCGAGGCTCTGCATGAAGGCCTTCAACTTGACGCCGAACTCCTGGCGCACCCGCTCGCTGTCCAGCGCCTGGACGCAGGTTTCGATATCGTTCAGATCCTCAATACCGCGCGAACGCAGCACATCCACCGCTCGCAGGTGGCGGTCACGCAGCGCCGGAATCTCATCCTTCAGGCTGCGCAGCGCGCCATCGACATCCTCGTCGCTGTAGGCCGCCAGCGCCGACTTGAGGTGATTAGCAACGCCAAAATAATCCACCACGATGCCCACCGACTTGCCGAAGCCAGTACGGTTGACGCGGGCGATGGTCTGCAACAACTCGGCTTCGCGAATCGAGCGGTCGAGATACATCACGCCCTCGATGGGCGCATCAAACCCGGTCAGCAGCATCGATTTGACGATCAGAAATGCTAGCGGATCGGTATTGGCCGTCTGCCCTTCCTTCGGTAGCAAGGGTTTCTTGAAGCGCGCGATGGCCTCGTCCTGACGGGCGCGGTCGGTGTGTGCCTGCCACTCGCTGCCGTCGTTATTGCTACCGGAGACGATCGTCGCGAACTCCAGCTGCGCCAGCAGCTCGCGGTAGCGCCCCGCCTGTACCAGTGCCTGCAGCTTGGGCGACTTGCGCGCCAATGCCTCGTCGTCCAGCGCTTTCATTTCCGGGCTGAGCCGATCGGCGGCCTGCAACAGTTCGTCCCGTGCCTCTTCGAATGCCGTCTTGTAGCGCACCGCCGCCAGACGGCTGTAGCCCACCACCTGCGCTTTGAAACCGTTGGGCAGAATGTGGGTGACGTAGTGGCGCAGCATGTCCCGCGCCTTTTCTTCGATGAGCTTCGTCGCCTCCAGCACGTTGCCTTTGGTGGCGTACTTCTGCTTGATTGCTTCCAGCTCTTCTTGGGGCCTGTCGGCAAAGAAATCCTCGAACAGCTCGTCGAGGCTGCTGCCATCCTTCACCGCGCCCTGGGCCGTCCGCCCTTCGTAAAGCACCGGCACGGTGGCGCCATCCGCCTCGGATTCACGGATGGTGTACTTGTCGATGAACTCGCCGAAAATCTCGTGGGTGCGTTTCTTCTCGCCCATGATGATCGGCGTGCCGGTAAAGCCGATGCGCGCGCAGTTGGGCAAGCCCGCCTGCAGATTGGCGTGCAGGTCCCCCGCTTGGGTGCGGTGAGCTTCATCCACCATCACCAGAATGTCCTGGCTGGTGTTGAGCTGCTCGAAGTCGCTGGCATTGGCCTTGCCCTCGGCGTCGCGGTATTTCTGGATCATCGCGAACACCAGCCCCGGCCCTTCCTGACGCAGGATCTTCTTGAGCGTGGTGGCGTTGTTGGCCACATGGACCAGATCGCCGCTCAGCGCGGCGGTGGCGGCGAGCTGCTTTTGCAGATCGGTACGGTCGGTGACGATGACGATCTTGAAGCGGCGCAGCGCCGGGTCGGTGCGCATGCGGCGCACCAGAAACATCATGGTCAGCGACTTGCCCGAGCCTTGGGTGTGCCAGATGATGCCGCCGCGCCGGTCGTGCTCACCGTCTTCGATTCGCGTTTTGCTGTGCTTGAGCCGGTCGACCGCTTTTACCACGCCGCGATACTGCTGATAGCGGCACACCCGTTTGAGGGTCTGCCCGCCGCTAGTCATGAACAGCGTGAAGTGGCGCACGATATCCAGCAGGTTTCGAGGGGCCAGCATTCCCGCCACGGTGCGCTGCTGGGGCGAAAGCGCAGTCACACCGAGCGCCTTGGCCATGTCCGACTCCTGCTGATGCGGATTCTCCGCGCTGGCCACCGTTTTCCACGGCAAATAGTGGCTGGCGCCCGCGCCAATGGTGCCCACCCGACAGTCGTCGAAGCAGGTGGCGATCAAGAGCTGATTGGTATTGAACAGAGCCGGGGCGCCTTCGTGGTCGCCTGCCTCGCCGCTGGCGAAGCGCTGGTCGCTATAGCGGCGCAGTTGGTCGATGGCCTCCGCCATCGGCTCTGCCAGGTTCGGGCTCTTGCACTCGATCACCACCAGCGGGATGCCGTTCACCAACAGCACCAGATCGGGGACGATATGCTGCTTGGCGGTGTCATGCCCCGGTGGGCACTTCACCTTGTACTGGTTGATGACCGTAAACCTGTTGTTGGCCGGAGCGTCCCAATCGATATAGCGGATCGAGCGCGAACGGCCGCCATCCCAGTCCGGCAGCCCATCGACCACGATGCCTTCGGTGAGCAGCTTGGTGGCGATCCGGTTGGCCTCGATCAGCCCCGGCGCGGCGATACGGGTAAGGGCTGATATCGCCGTGCTGATGCGCTCATCGTCCAGCCACCCGGCACGGGTGCCATCGTCTAGCAGGCGGGTGTTGATCGCCCGAAGCCGCTCGCGCAGCACCTCACGCTGCACAACCTCGGCAAAGCGCTCACGACCGGTCGCCGCCGGGTCATCCAGGCTGCCCTTGATATAGCTCCAACCCATCGCCTCGAGCTGCGCGATCAACGGCTGTTCGCTCAGTTGCCACTCCGGCCCCATCCGGCCTCTCCTTATTCTGGTTAGCTGGCTTGCTGCTGTTCGATTAGCTCGGTGACCCGTACCCGGCCGGTGAGCAGATCGTCCATTAGGCCTGCTTTTTGTTTTTTGAGTTTTTCAACTAAATTTAGCTCTTTTAAAATCCGACTCTCATGACTCTCGATCATCGCTACGCATTTTTCCTGCTCATCAAGATCAGGCTTCGGGCATAAAAGACCTGCTATTCCATCCTGAGATATTGTGGTCATCGTTACTTGCTTGGCATGCTCCATAAAATGCTTCCGCGCAAAATTGCCAACACACCATTCTTTTAAATAACGAGGAAAAACTAAACTTTTCTTAGGTCTAAGCCTCATGACATGGCACTCATACACTGCTGACTTCGCTTCAGAATTGAGATAACTAGTTTGAGCTATGCCTTCTAACTTCAGAGAGCTACGTGTGAAGAATATATCTCCTTTTCGGGCGCCATAACGCTTTACTTCACCAGGAGACGCATCAAAAAGCTCACACCCTTCTAGCGCCAACCGGTCTCCTCTATATAAATCAGCCACATTTACCAGAGGAACCCCTTTCCCCACACGTTTTGGTTCTTTAAATACGCCATTGCTCAAACCGTTTTCTGACAAAGTTGTAAGTCGTAAAACTTCCCACTCCTTCGGAATCCACCCTAACGGCGACGCCTTATACAACTCCGGCGCCTGCTCATAGGGCGGGCGAAGCTGGCCGTTTTCGTCGATACCGCGTGTGAGCAGATCGTGCAGCAAACCCTGCTTTATCTGCTGCAGCTTGGCGATAATTGCCTCGGTCTGACGGATTTGGGTGTCGAGGGTATCGAGGATGTTGGCAATTATAGTCTGTACTTTTTTATCTGGAGTTTTAATTTTAATATTACCAAAAGTATTCTTGTTGACTATTGGTATAGTTGTGGCTCCAGAAATCGCCTTCAGTTTGTTTATATTATGTTTGATGCAATAAAAAACAAATATTGGATCATTGTCTTTATTGCAAATAAGGGCATTTATTTGCTGATTGCATGAAGCTGTTTCAATACAGGATATAGCCATTTTCCCTATGGAGCCGATGCACGTAGTAAGTACTGTGCTTTTAGGAAAGGTTGGTGATATAGCAGCACCTTTACTGCTTAGAGATCTTTCTGTATTAAAAACCTGAGAGATTTCATCAGAAAAATCTGATGGACTAATGAATGGTATTTCTTCACCCCAAAAAAGAGGGTTGCTTGTCGACGGAGTGGAACCAGTTAAGACTTTTCCAAGATCAAAAATTCTTTTTTCAGCCCACATACCCTAGCTCCTTTAGATATCCGGCCAGCGTTTTCGCTGCGCTGTCCCGCGCCTGCTCTATCTCGGTGAGCGTCACCTTGTACTTATCCCACCAATTTTCCACCGCCGCGACGACCTGCTGGCGCTGGTTGCCAATATAACGCTCGACGATGGCGGTCATATCGTGATGCAAAATGGTCAGCAGCAGCTCGGCAGACTGGGCATTATCCAGCGCGTCGACCTTGCCATTCAACTCATCCGGTAGGGTGGCACGCTTGGCCTTGAATTCTTTCGCCAGCGCAGTGCGCTGCTTTTTCCAATCCTTGATCTGTTTTTCCAACTTGGCGCGTTCGATCTCGGAAAGCATCTCCTCGCCGTCGCTCTCATCATCGTCGTCGCTGCCGCCGGGCTTAGGCAACTGCTCCTCGGCGGCCTTGATCTGGCTGTCGAGTTCCGCCTGCTGCTGCTCCAGGATTTGCAGCGCTTCGAGGAAGCCGCCGAGCAGGAACTTCACCAGCTTGTGCTCCAGCGGGTCTTCCTTGTCGAGCTTGTCTTCCAGCGCCGTGACGATGCTGGTTCGCCAGGCATCGACTACGCCATGGGCATCCCGCGCCATCAGGGTGAGGAAGTCGTACTTCTGCTGGTGCCAGAAGCCCGCGATCATGCCGCTGACCTGAAAGTCGTCCAGCAGCCCTATCGGATGCAGGCTTTCGGTGAAGCTGTTGAGCAGTTCTTTCCGCAGTGCGGCGTATTCGCGGTGCTGGGCCAGCGCGGTGATGCTCTGGCGGTGGCGCTGCCACCACGTTTCGAACGCCTCGCGCAGCGCCTGCTCCTGAGCCAGTACCCCGGCGTTCTGCTCGATGGCGGGCTTGATATCAGCCTTGGTGGCGATATGGTCGCGGAACAGCCAATAACCGGGGTCACCGGGCTTGGGCGCGAATACCGCCGCTGGGTCGAGCCCCAGGGCATCGAGCAGCGGCCGTTTGGCCTCGATCTCAGCCTCGGGAATGCCACCAACCAGATGGGCGTGTACGTCGTGAGGCTCCGGCGGCGGGGCGTTGTCGGCGTAACGGCGGATATTGAGGTTGTAGCCGTTCTCTCGCAGCGTCTCGACGCTGACGATACTGGCAAAGCCGGGCACGTCCTGCCCCTGGCCGGCGGCGAACGCCTCGTAGATGGCGGCGATCTTTTCGATATGCTCCGGCATCAGATGATTCTGCGCGCGGCCTTCGAAGTACTCCCGGTCAGCATTGATGAACAGCACCTTGCCCTGGTTTTCTGGGTGCTTGCTGGCGACCTGGTGGGCACCCATGCTGTAACGATGACGCAGGATCAAAATGCAGGCGGGGATGCCGGTGCCGTAGAACAGGTTGGGCGGTAAGCCGATGACCGCTTCGAGAAGGTCATCCTCGATGATACCTTTGCGAATGTTTTTCTCTTCACCGCCACGAAACAGCACGCCGTGGGGCATGACGGTGGCGACCATACCGCCATCGGCACACACCGCCAGCATATGCTGCAGGAACATCAGGTCGGCTTTCTTCGAGCCCAGCGGCACCTCGCCGTACTTGAAACGTTCACTACGCAGTTCAGGCTGAAATACTGGCTGGCCGCTGTCGTCCGTATCTTTGCTGCCGAAGTTATAGGAGAACGGCGGATTGGTCAGAATGCGGTCGAATCGCTGCAATTCGCCGTTTTTCACGTGGCGAGGGTGCTCCAGCGTGTCCTCGTTTTCCAAGCTCGATGACGTGATACCGTGCAGCAGCATGTTCATCTTGGCGATCGACCACACGGTACCGGCGTTTTCCTGGCCGTAGCAATCCAAACGGAAGCCCTCACCGCCGTGCTCGTCGACCCACTCCTTCGAGGCGATCAGCATTCCGCCGGAACCACAGCAGGGGTCGTAAACGCGGTGGTTCTGCTGCGGGTCGAGTAGGCGCACCATCATGCGCACCACCGAGCGGGGCGTGTAGAACTCGCCGCCTTTCTTGCCGGCGGAGTCGGCGAATTCGCCGATCAGGTATTCATAGGCTGCACCGAGTAGATCGGGGAACTCGAAATCCCGGTCACGCAGGCGGTGATTGTTGAAGTGATTGATCAGCGAACGCAACTTGGCATCGGAAATCTTGCTCTGGCCGACCTTTCGGTTGAAATCAATGTGCTCCAGAACGTCCTGCAGGCTGGTATTACCCTGCTCCAGGCCACCTAGGGCGGTGTTGAGAAAATCGCCCACGTTCTTGTGGGCCTCGTTGAGCAGATAGCGCCAGCGCGAGGTTTCCGGCACGTAGAAGCTCGTCTTGTACCAGATGCGATTCTCAGCGATCTGGGTCGCATCTTCCTCGGTTTTGCCCTTGGCCATCTGATCCTTGACGACCTGCGCATAGCGCTCGTCGAACACGTCGGAGCAGCGCTTCAGGAACAG
Source organism: Vreelandella sp. V005 (assembly GCF_052645115.1). Lineage (NCBI taxonomy): Bacteria > Pseudomonadati > Pseudomonadota > Gammaproteobacteria > Oceanospirillales > Halomonadaceae > Vreelandella > Vreelandella sp. V005. The sequence continues at coordinate 137,470 of NZ_JBQXYA010000006.1, forward strand.
CATTCCGAAGATGTATTCCTTGAACTCGGAAGCGTCCATCTTGCCGCGCAGAATATCGGCAGCGCTGAAGAGATGGCGTTCGAGCTGGGGAAGGGTAAGGGGCATTGCGATATTCCTTAGAGATACAGCAGACTTAGCGTTAGGGCTGAATCTAATGACCGATATATAAATGCTGAATAGTCTAACGAATCACGAACACCTAAGGGGAAAAATTAAGCAGTAACAGGCAGCCATACCTACCCAATTCAAGACGCACTGCGTCGCGAATTGGAAAGCTCTGGTAAAACTGGCGCATATTGCGCAAGTTGAAGATATCAAGCCTTTGCGCAGACAATCGGCGAACGGGCGAGAGCGGTTCTTAGCCATCAATAGAGGACTCTAACCCATGCCCACCCTGCGCCACCTCGCCTTAACCTTACTGCTCACTGTGCTGGGTGCGCTCCCCATCGCTCAAGCAAACGACACAACTTGGCACGCACTCCAAGAAGGCGGCTTGGTGATTCTTATGCGCCACTCCCTGGCCCCAGGTATTGGCGACCCGACGGGTTTTGAGATTTCCCAATGTGATACCCAACGCAACCTTTCGGCCCAGGGTCGCGCCCATGCGCAAGCCGCGGGTCGTGAATTTCGTGCGCGGGATATTCCCATTACGGCCGTGTATTCGTCGCGCTGGTGCCGGGCGCTGGATACCGCGGAGCTGATGGCGCTGGGGCCTGTAACGCCTACTCCCTGGCTGGACTCGTTCTTTCGCGGGCGCGGTGATCAAGCGTCAATTACTCAAACCGCTCAAGAGCAGATCGCTGCCTGGCAGGGGCCGGGCAATTTGTTGTTGATCACTCATCAGGTGAACATCACGGCATTGGTGGGTGGCGGCGTGGGGTCGGGTGAGATGATCGTAGTGCGCCCAACGGGGAAGTCGTTTCGGGTCGTGGGGCGATTAAGCGTTAGCGGCCAGTAAGTTGCGTCTTCTCCGCAGGAGCCGTTAAAAAGTAAAAAGATTTAGGTTAGGGATTCGTTATGAAAGCCGTTGTTTTTGAGCAATTTTCCGCTCCTCCCCGCATTCAGCAATTACCTGATCCCGCCCCTGAGTCGCATGGCGTGGTGGTGAACGTCATGGCGACCGGCGTTTGCCGCAGCGACTGGCACGGCTGGGTAGGGCATGACACGGATATCCAGCTTCCCCATGTGCCGGGGCATGAGCTGGCTGGCGTTGTCGAAGCCGTGGGTAAAGACGTCAAAAAGTGGCGTATTGGTGACCGTGTGACGGTGCCCTTCGTTGGTGGGTGCGGCACTTGCCCTGAGTGCCACACGGGCAATCATCAGGTGTGCGATAGCCAGTTTCAGCCCGGTTTTACTCACTGGGGCTCCTTTGCCGAGTATGTGGGCATTCACTACGCCGACGTCAATTTGGTCGCGCTGCCGGAAACCCTCGATTTTGCCACGGCGGCGAGCTTGGGTTGCCGTTTCGTCACTTCGTTTCGGGCAGTGGTGGATCAGGGCAAAACAGCGGCAGGCCAGTGGGTGGCGGTTCACGGCTGTGGCGGTGTTGGGCTTTCTGCTGTGATGATTGCCAATGCGATTGGCGCCAACGTGGTCGCTATCGATATTTCAGAAGAGGCGCTTAAGCTGGCCCGTCAATTGGGCGCTACTGCCACCGTGAATGCCGCTAAGGTGCCCAATGTGGTGGAGGCGGTGGCGGAGATAACCCGGGGAGGCGCTCATGTATCGCTGGATGCGCTAGGCCACCCAACGACCTGCTTTAACTCCATCAGCAACCTGCGTAAACGTGGTAAGCATGTACAGGTTGGGCTGATGTTAGCCGAGAACAGCACGCCCGCCATTCCCATGAGCAAGGTGATCGCCAACGAACTTGAGATACTGGGTAGCCATGGCATGCAGACACATCGTTATGACGCCATGCTAGCGATGATCGAGTCAGGAAAGCTGGCGCCGGAAAAGCTGATCAGTAAACGGATTACTCTTGAGCAGTCGATTGATGCGCTGATGAACATGGATAAGTTCGAAGGAGCGGGGGTGACGGTGGTGACCGAGTTTTGAGAAAACCGCTCAGCTTGTTAATAACAATTTCCTGCAACGAAACGAGGCAAATTATTCGCTCCTCATCGGCGCGTTGAGGTTTTAGGCTGGTCAGTATTGATAAGGAGTTCGTTATGCCGTTAGACACTACCCCATCAGCACGCCGCGTGATCGCCCAGCATCCAGCCAAGCGCGATGATATTGGCGATTTAGTCACCCGGCGGCCGTTGCCGGGGCCGCAGTTAGAGCAACTCGATCCATTTCTGTTTTTGAATCATCACGGCCCGCAGACGTACCCGGCCAATAACCGTGGATTGCCGTTTGGCCCGCATCCGCACCGTGGGTTTGAAATGGTCACCTTTATTCTGGAAGGCTCGCTGGCGCATGCGGACAGCGCCAGCCATCAAAGCGTGATCCATGCGGGCGGTGTGCAGTGGATGACCGCGGGCAGCGGCATTGTGCATGCGGAAATCTCGCCGCCCGAGTTTCTCCGCGAAGGTGGCCCGCTGGAAATTCTGCAGCTGTGGGTCAACCTCCCAGCGCGTTTGAAAATGAGCGAGCCGCGCTATGTGGGGCTGCAACAGGCGGACATACCTGCCATTGCGCTGCCCGGCGGCGGTGAGCTGAACCTGATCGCCGGTGAGTGGCAGGATCACGTTGGCCCTATCGAGACGCTTACCGGCGTATTCATGTCGACGCTAAGGTTGCCTGCCGGCGCCCAGGAACAGCTGTCCGTTGCCCCTGGGCGGCAGGTATTTCTTTACGTTGTGAATGGTGATGTCGAAGTGGGCGGTGAGCCGGTTCAGTCCCACCGTCTGATCGAAGTGGATCGCGACGGCGATCGCCTAGATATCGAAGCCAGCAGCGATGCGCGCCTACTGTTGGGTCACGGTGATGTGATCGACGAGCCGGTCTACTCCCACGGGCCGTTTGTGATGAATACCCGCGAAGATATCGTGCAGGCGGTCGACGATTACCAGAACGGCAAATTCGGCGGGTTGGATGCCTAGGCTCTGTCTGAAAAGTAGGCGAGCGAAGGCCAGACAAGGCAAAAATCGGTGAAAAGACGGAGTTTACGTTGTGTAAATGAGTACTTTGAGCCGATTTTTAACGCCGTATGGTCGAGCGCAACCAGTTTTCAGACTGAGCCTAGTGTTTAAAGCGGCTCGCCGCGATAGTAGTGCCACAGAAACAGCGAACCCACGCTGCGCCAGGGCGCCCAGTGCTCGACTAGCTGGCGCGCCTGTTTGGGCGTGGGTTTGTCGTCCATGCCTTTAAGGCGGCCTAGCGCCACCCGCAGGGCCAGGTCATCCGCGGGGAAGATATCCGGGCGCTTGAGCGAAAACATTAGGTAGATCTCGGCGCTCCAACGTCCAAAGCCACGCAGCTGAGTGATCGCAGTAATCACTTCCTCATCGCTCAGGTGCTCAAGCCCATCGGCGCTAAAGGTGCCCGCCAGTTCCGCTTCCGCGAGGCCTTTGGCGTACTCGATCTTGCGCCAGGAGAGCCCGGCATCGCGCAGTGCTTGGCTTTCTACTTCCATGACCGCTTTGGCATGCAGCTCGGGCAGTAGTGTATTGACGCGGCCCATAATGGCGCGAGCCGCTTCGGTGGAGAGCTGCTGGCTAACGACGGTGGAAAAGAATGTGGCAAAGCCTTGGTCGCGCTGGCGTGGGCCAGGAGGCCCGACCAATGGGTAGGCGCGGGCAATATCTGGGTCGGCCTGAGCTAACCCTTGCATAGCTTGTTCAATGGTTTCGGGCGTCATCACTGCCTCACGCGTTTAGTAAAAGCCCCACACTAGCAAAGCGAGCGTAGAAGAGGGAAACCGCGGCGCTTATCTTCTTTGTCCGCTAACTTTTTGAGCGCCTTGTGTTTCTACTTTCGTCTAATCCTGCGATCATTTAACGCTAATCGAGATGCCACCAGTGCGATATCCCAAGGAGATAAGCATGCAGGATACGACAGCATCGTCGTCTCAAGGGCTGGCGCGTAACCCGCGTCTGGCCGAGTTTGTATTGGCGTTGGGTGGCTTTGGTATCGGCACCAGCGAGTTTGTCATCATGGGATTGATGAACCGCGTGGCGGGCGATTTAGCCGTGACCGTTCCCCAGGTGGGGTATGCCATCAGTAGCTACGCCCTGGGCGTGGTCGTGGGTGCACCGCTGATTTCAGCGCTGGCTGCACGGGCGCCCAGAAGGCTGCTATTGATTGTGCTGATGTTGGTATTTGCCGTGGGCAATATTGCCAGTGCCATGGCGCCGGGGTTCTGGTCATTTGTGGGCCTGCGTTTTCTGGCAGGCTTACCCCATGGGGCTTATTTTGGCATCGCGGCGCTGGTGGCGGCGGGGGCGGTGCCGGTCGACCAGCGGGCACGGGCTATCTCCCGGGTGATGATGGGCTTGACGGTGGCGATTCTGATCGGGGCGCCGCTGGGCACCTGGACCGGCAATCTATTTGGCTGGCAAATCGCGTTTGTGGGGGTCGGGGGTATTGCGCTGCTCACCGCGCTATTGATCAGGTTTTATGTGCCGGTTCAGCCGGTGGATACGTTTGCGAGCCCGCTACGCGAGCTCTCCGCACTGTTAAAGCAACGCGTGCTAGTGGCGTTGGCGCTTGCCTGCATTGGCTGTGGTGGTATGTTTGCGATTTTTAGCTACGTGATGCCGACGTTGACCCAGCAGGCGGGTATGAGCGAAGCGCTGGGGCCGCTGGTGCTGGTGATTTTTGGCCTGGGTTCCATCGCCGGTAATTTGATCGGCGGACGCATGGCGGATAAAAACCTGATGCGCGCTATTCCGCTCATCTTAGTGTGGTGTGCGGTGGTTCAGGGGCTGTTCTACTTTGCAGCCAATAACACCTGGACAGGGTTACTGTTTGTTGGGTTGGTGGGCACCAGCATGGCGTTGGCACCGTCTTTACAAACCCGCTTGATGGATGTGGCGGAAGATGCACAAACCATGGCGGCCTCACTCAACCATGCGGCCTTTAATGGGGCTAACGCCTTAGGGACGTGGCTGGCGGGGCTGGCTATCAGCGCAGGGTTTAGCTGGTCGAGCACCGGGTTGGTAGGTGCTGGATTGGCATTGTGCGGCTTAGTGATTTTTGCGGCTGGGCGCTGGTTGGAAAAGCGCACCTATGGAGCCGTGGCCCAGCGCGCTTAACGGCGGTCAATGGGGCATCGGTACCAACAGCGTAATTAAATGGCGAATACATCGAAACCTCACTAATGTGTAGAAGCAGTAACCCATAAGGAGATGACCATGCACATGCAGGTAGTGACAATGACCCGAATGATGACCCTAGGCGCAGTGATCGCGTTAACCATCGGTTTGGCAGGCTGCGGTACAACGACTGGTGAGCGCGCCTCTAGTGGCGCTGGCGTGGGTGCGGCCGTCGGCGCGGGTGCCGCTGCCATCACGGGGGGAAGTGTTGTTCAGGGCGCCGTTATTGGTGGGGGTGTGGGCGCTGCCACCGGGGCCGCGACAGATTCAGACGATATCAACCTCGAGTAAGGGCGGTTGATACGTTAGCGGTAGGTTGGTTAATGACGATTTGGTTAACCACAGTTGAGTTATCGACATAGCCGGTACCCGCGCATGCCCATGTGGAAGTGGTCGGCATGCGCGGCGTTGTATTCAGGCCCCAAGACGTTGCCAAAGGTGCCGCAGGCGCCGTCCCGCGCAGCACGCAAAAAATCCCCCATTGCGCCTTCATCATTCCAATGGTTAATCAGCGTAATACGCTGGCCACTCTCGAACTGAAACCCCACCACATCCAGCGCTTCGGCGGTGGCGTGTTCGCTGCGCCTGCCGGTTTCGCGGCCGTAGACATTACGGCAGGCAAAGCTACCCACGTGGTTGACCTGGCTTACCCGGCTGCCCATGATTTCCTCAGCGGCAGGCTGTAGCGCGTGGCGTTCGTACATGACCCACGCCAGGGCCATGGGGCAAGAGGCGACAAAGCTTTGATTAAACGTAACGCCGCTTGACTGCATGCGCACAATATTAGCAAGCGGGCAGCTCGCGGTAGGCGAATAATCGGCCAATGGCGTGTAGCGCAGCTCACCTTCGGGTACGGTAGCTAGCGCCGCTAAACACCCGGCGCGGTCATCGGCCAAGCGGCTCAACTTGAACTGCGTAATGGGCGTGATGGGGTCGTCTACGTGGAGCGGCGCCCAGGGCGCCCACTGGCGCGGTATTTCAATAATGCCTTTTTGCAGGACTACGCCCAGCGCAATAAGCCCGATAATGAAGAGTGTACCGCGCATGCCTACCTCCTTGTATGTCACCGCTAACGCTACAGTCGCAGCGATGGGTGTGCGATACTGCGCAACCTTGCTGTATTGCTGCAGTCGCTCTACTTATTTCCGTTGCCTATTTTTGCTAACTGAAGGGAAAGCGCTTCATGTCCCAAGGTACGCTTTTTATCGTTTCTGCCCCGTCCGGTGCTGGCAAGACTAGCTTGGTCCGTGAGCTAATTGAAAGCCTGGATGGCATTCAGGTCTCTGTGTCGCATACCACGCGTACCAAACGCGAGGGTGAAGTGAACGGTGTTAACTATCACTTTACCGATGTGGCTGAGTTTGAAGCGATGATCGCGCGCGGTGAGTTCTTCGAGTATGCCAACGTCTTTGATAATTACTACGGCACGTCGCGCAGAGCGGTAGAGGTGTTATTGGCCGCTGGCCAGGATGTCATACTCGAGATCGACTGGCAGGGCGCCCAGCAGGTGCGCCAGCAAATGCCCGATGCGGTATCGATTTTTATACTTCCCCCTTCCCGGGACGAGCTGGAGCGGCGCCTGGCCAGCCGCGGCACCGATGAGCATGCGGTGATTGCCCGGCGCATGCGTGATGCGATCAGCGAAATGTCGCATTATCACGAATATGATTACTTGGTAGTGAACGATGATTTCACCACGGCACTGCAAGAGCTGCAGTCATTGGTCATTAGTCGGCGCTTAAGCCGCCCCGTGATGAGCGAGCGGCATGCGCCGCTGTTAGCTGCGCTCTTGTCACAGGCGCCTGCGGTCGAGTAATCTATCCGGTTCTACTACTTTCTATTGCGTTGCACTATTTTTGTCGCACCACTTTTTTCGCTGGGTCGACCCCGTTCTCTACGGTGTCGGCCTGGTTCTGTCATAAAAGGAAGGCTCCCATGGCTCGCGTAACCGTTGAAGATTGTCTTGAGAATGTTGAAAACCGTTTCAAGCTGGTGATGATTTCCACCCAGCGCGCTCGCCAGTTGGCACGCGGCTCCCGCGATGCGCTGCTGCCATGGGAAAACGACAAGCCAACGGTCATGGCGCTGCGTGAAATTGCCGCAGGCCTAGTGGATCACACCGTACTGGACGAGCCTGTTGAAGCCGCCGTGCGTCCCCGCCCGGCGATGACGCCTACTCATATCGACGACTAACGTTTACAACGAAACCGATAGAGGCGCGGTAAATGTTTACCATTGATGACCTGGCCGACCGACTCGGCGGCTATTTACCCCCGGACGAGATCCAGCAGGTCAAACGCGCCTTTTACTACGCTGAGCAGGCACACGACGGCCAGCGCCGGCGTTCCGGCGAGCCTTACGTCACCCACCCACTAGCGGTGGCGAATATTCTTGCCAATATGCATATGGACCATCAAAGCCTGATGGCCGCCATGCTGCATGACGTTATCGAAGATACCGGCGTTTCCAAAAAGGCCCTGGTGGCCCAGTTTGGCAAACCGGTAGCCGAGTTGGTGGATGGGGTTTCCAAACTTACCCAAATCACCTTCGAAGACAAAGCCGTCGCTCAGGCGGAGAATTTCCAGAAAATGGTGCTGGCGATGTCGCGGGATATTCGCGTCATCATCGTTAAGCTGGCCGATCGGCTGCACAACATGCGCACCCTGGGTGCGCTGCGCCCGGATAAGAAGCGCCGTATTGCCCGTGAAACGCTGGAAATTTATGCCCGCATTGCCGGGCGCCTAGGTATCAATACCATCCGCGTTGAGCTTGAAGATCTCTCTTTTCAAGCGATTCACCCCATGCGTGCCGAGCGCATCAAGCGGGCGGTTGCCAAGGCGCGAGGCCATCGGCGCAGCGCCATGCGTGAAATCCAGTCATCGCTGCAAAAAAGCCTGGATGAAGATGGGCTCAATGGCACCGTGATTGGGCGGCAAAAGCATCTGCTGTCGATCTATAAGAAGATGCGCGACCAGCGTAAGCCCTTTGCCGAAATCATGGATGTGTTTGGTTTTCGCATCATCACCGAAGACGTGGCCAGCTGTTACCGTATTTTAGGCGTGGTGCATAACCTTTATAAGCCGGTGCCGGGGCGTTTTAAGGACTATATTGCGATTCCCAAGGCAAATGGTTACCAGAGCCTGCACACCACGTTGTTTGGCTCGCGCGGTATGCCTATCGAGGTGCAGATACGCACCCGTGAGATGGAAGCAATGGCCAATAACGGCATTGCCGCCCACTGGCTTTACAAAGCAGGGCAGACGTCTCACCCGATTGCCGAAGGCAGCCACGCTCGCGCTCGCGCCTGGGTTAAAGGCTTGCTGGAAATGCAGCGCCACGCTGGCGATTCGTTAGAATTCATCGAACACGTCAAAAACGATCTGTTCCCCGACGATATCTACGTGTTTACGCCCAAAGGCGACATTATGGAGCTGCCGCAAGGCGCGACCGTGATCGATTTCGCCTACACCGTGCACACGGATATCGGCAATAACTGCATTGCGTGTCGGATCGATCGCCACTTGGCACCGCTCTCGACCCGCTTAGAGAGCGGCCAGACGCTAGAAATTATTACTGCCCCCGGTGCGCGCCCGAACCTTGCCTGGCTTAATTTCGTCACCACCGCCAAGGCGCGTTCGGCGATTCGCCATGCACTGAAATACCAGCAGCAGACCGAAGCCGTCATGCTGGGTCGGCGGCTGCTCAATAAAGCCCTGGCGCCGTTTGATACCAGCCTCGAAGAGCTTGACGAGAGTACGTTAAAACGCGCCTTCAAAGAATTGGATGTGTCGTCTGAAGAGTCGCTGCTGGAGTCGCTGGGGCTGGGTAACCGCATGACCCACGTGGTGGCGCGCCGCTTGGTTGATGCCGCTCACGGCGATGAAACCTATGAACATCCTGCCGGTATTGAAGGCAGTAAAGCGGTCGTGATCAGCGGTAGTGAAGGCATGGTGACCAACTTTGCGCGCTGCTGCCACCCGCTGCCGGGCGACCCGGTGGTTGGCCATCTTTCGACGGGCAAAGGGTTGGTCGTTCACCGCGCCGAGTGTAAAAATTTTGCCGATAAAAACGACCCCGATAAGCTCTTTGCGCTGGAATGGTCCGACACGATTGATGAGGACTTCCCGGTGGCGCTGCGGATCGAAATTGAGAGCCGCCGGGGCTTGGTCGCTGAGCTTGCCGGCCTGGTCACTGACGCCGATGCCAATATCGAGCGTATTGGCATCGAAGAACGTGATGCCCACCTTTCCACCGTCAATTTAACGCTATCGGTAAAAGGGCGCGTGCACCTGGCACGCATTATTAAACGCATCCGCAATCTTCCCAACGTGGGAAAAATCACCCGACTCGCCAATTAACACTCTATATGACGCCATGCTGATAAAGCGTCGGCAGGGAACACTATTTTTTAGTATTCAAACATTAGGTACTAACCATTACAGGAGCGAGACATCGCATGAGCAATAAGGCTGTTATCAACACCAGCAAAGCCCCCGCGGCTATTGGCCCCTATTCCCAGGCTATCAAAGCGGGTAATACGGTGTATCTTTCTGGCCAGATTCCGCTGGACCCTGCGACCATGACGATTGTGTCTGATGACTTTGAAGCGCAGGCACGCCAGGTCTTCACCAACCTGCAGGCGGTATGTGAGGAAGCGGCGGGCTCACTCAGTGATATCGTCAAACTGAACCTTTACCTAGTCGACTTGGATAACTTTGCGATCGTTAACCAGGTCATGGAAGAGTTCTTCACCGCTCCTTTCCCTGCCCGTGCCGCCGTCGGTGTGAAAGCGCTGCCCAAAGGCAGCCAGGTGGAAGCCGAAGCGGTGATGGTGATTGGCGATTAAGCGGGCCGGGTTAGACGTTATTGACGGCTAAGAAGCCACCCTCTTTCAGTACCTGGGCATACCCTTCACGGTAGCTAGGAAAGCGGAACTGATAACCAGTGCTTACGATGCGCTGGTTATCGCAACGCTTGCTGGCCCGGCGACGTAGCGGTGACTGCATGGTTTCGCTGGCTTCTACTTTTAACTGCTTGGCTAGCCACATCATGACGTTATGCATGGTCACCGGCTCACAGTCGCTACCCAGATAGATATCGGCCAGCGTTTCGCCGCTCTCCTGATAGCGAATCAAGTGGGCGATAATGCCGGTGCAGTCGTCACGGTGAATGCGGTTGGAGTAAACCACAGGGGTGATTGCCGCCACACGGCCTTCAGCCACCTGATGAATAAGGCGATCACGCCCTGGACCGTAAATACCAGAAAAGCGCACGACCGTGCCGGGCAGTGAATGGTTGAGGAGTGCCTGTTCTGCTTCGCACATTAGCGTGCCAGAGAAGCTAGTCGAGTCGGTGGGGCTCTCTTCGTTAACCACTTCGCCTTCCTGCTGGCCGTGTACGCTGGTTGAAGAGACAAAAAATACCCGGCGTGGAGGCGTTTTGTGCTGCTCCATCACGCTCAACACGCGCTTTAACCCTTCTGGGTAGGCGGTTTGATAGGCGCTCTCTTCGAAACGGTCAGCGCTGACGGTATAGACGACGTAGTCGGCGTGGGGAAGGCGGTCGGCATCGGCGTCTTCGAGGTCGTTTAAATCCAGCTTCAGGGGTTTGATGCCGGTGACTTTTAGCGCCTCGACGTTGCGGCGCATGCCAATTACCTCGTGCCCTTCTGCTAGCAACTCGCGCCCAAGGTTGATCCCTATATCGCCACAGCCGATAATCAGTACGGTTAGTTTCACCGTGCTCACTCCTCTTGATTAATATTCCCTATTAGATGCAAAGTCTCTACCAACGGTGACATTGAAATGTGACCTTGTCGGATAAGAGGACGGTTGGCAGAGCTTGCGTGTCCTTTTCCATCCCGCGACAAACCCTAGTCACGAGCTGCTACGAGAGGATGCCACTGGCACCGCTATGACTTTAACAGAACTTCGCTACATCGTAACCCTCGCCCAGGAGCGTCACTTTGGCCGCGCGGCAGAACGCTGCCACGTTTCACAGCCCACGCTCTCGGTGGCAGTGAAAAAGCTCGAGGAAGAACTCGAAACGCCCCTATTCGAGCGCTCTAAATCTACCGTGCAAGTCACCCCGCTGGGCGAAAAGATCGTTGCCCAGGCGCAGCGTGTGCTGGAGCAGAGCACCCTGATTTTCGAGCTGGCCAGTAGCGGTAAAGACCAGTTGGCCAACCCCCTGCGCATTGGCGCGATATATACTATTGGCCCTTATCTATTTCCCCATTTGGTTCCTGCGCTGGCAAGCCTGGCGCCGCAGATGCCGCTGTACATTGAAGAGGGCATGACCGGTACCCTGCGCGCCAAGCTCAGAAGCGGTGAGCTAGACGTGATTATTGTGGCCCTGCCGTTTACCGAAACCGATGTGGTCACTAAACCAATCTACGACGAAGCCTTTGAAGTCCTGATGCCTGCCAATCATGCCTGGGTTTCACGCGAAGCGATCAATAAAGAGGATTTACTCGAAGAGCGCCTGCTGCTGCTGGGTGAAGGACACTGCTTTCGTGATCAGATTCTGGAAGCCTGCCCGGCGATTACCCAAAAGCTCAACAGCCCCAACAACACCTTGATTGCCGAAGGCGGCTCGCTGGAAACTATTCGCCATATGGTCGCTTCCCGGTTGGGCATTACGGTGCTGCCGCAATCGGCGCTAGGCACTAATCAGTATGAAAACGCCATGCTGGTCAGCCGTCCTTTTGTGGCGCCAGCGCCATCACGCACCGTGGCCATTGCTTGGCGGGCAAGCTTTCCACGTCCTAAAGCCATTGAGGCGCTGATTCAAGCGATCAGCCACTGCCAGCAGCCTGCTCAGGCCGTGAACAGCGCCCCATGAGCGATCTCGCCGCGCCCATCACGGCGCTGAAAGGCGTGGGTGAAGCTCTGTCGCTGAAGCTTGGCCGGTTAGGGATAGAGCGCGTCAGTGATCTGCTGTTTCACCTGCCGCTGCGCTATCAGGACCGCACGCGACTGACGCCAATAGGCTTGCTGAGATCGGGTCAAGAAGCCGTCATTGAGGGCGAAGTGACCGCCTGCGATGTGGTAAAGGGGCGCCGCCGCAGCCTGTTAGTGCGTCTGCGCGATGCCAGCGGTATTCTCAGCCTGCGCTTTTTTCACTTTTCGCCCGCTCAGCAGCAACAGATGCGCCCCGGCGCCACGGTGCGTGCCTTTGGCGAAGCGCGCGCCGGTGCCACCGGGTTAGAGATTTATCATCCCGAATACCGCCTTATTGGCGGCAGTGAAACCCCAGTCGAAGAATATTTCACGCCCATTTACCCCACCACCGAAGGCTTGAACCAACCCCGACTGCGCGCCCTGGCGCAGCAGGCGCTCGGGGTGCTGGATAACGCCCCTGAGGCGCTGCCTGATGTTATTCCCGCTACGCTGCTTCAACGCTTTCAGTTACCCGGCCTCCACGCCAGTCTTCACCTGTTACATCAGCCGCCACCCGACGTGAATATCGAACAACTGACCAGCGGCCAGCACCCGGCCACAAGGCGGCTAGCGCTGGAAGAGTTGCTGGCCCATCAGCTCAGCCTGCGCGAGGTGCGCCTGCGCATTCAGGCCGATGGCGCACCAACGCTACCGTCTGGGCGCAGCCTGCAGGCACGCTTTTTGGCTCAACTGCCGTTTGCGCTAACCGGCGCCCAGCGCCGCGTGCTGGAAGAGATCAGCCACGATTTGAGCTGCCCGGCGCCTATGCTTCGGCTGGTCCAGGGCGATGTGGGTTCGGGTAAAACTGTGGTTGCCGCCATGGCCGCGCTGAGCGCCCTGGCAGGCAATTGCCAGGCGGCGATCATGGCACCGACGGAAATCCTCGCTGAGCAGCACTACCGCTCGTTTAAAGCCTGGTTTGAGCCCCTGGGGATCGAAGTGGCGTGGCTGGCGGGCAAGCTCAAAGGCAAAGCGCGGCTGGACGCCAAAGCGGCGATTGCCGATGGGCGGGCGCGGATGGTGGTGGGCACCCACGCGCTATTTCAAGATGACGTCCACTTCCAGTGTTTAGGGCTTGCGATCATTGACGAGCAGCACCGCTTTGGCGTGCATCAGCGCTTGGCATTGCGTGAGAAAGGCGAAGCGGGTGGGCTCACTCCGCACCAGCTGATTATGACTGCCACGCCAATCCCGCGCACCCTGGCCATGAGCGCTTATGCGGACCTGGATGTCTCGGTGATCGACGAGCTACCTCCCGGCCGTACGCCGGTGAAAACCGTGGTGGTGCCCGATGAGCGTCGCCCCGAAGTGGTTGAGCGTATTCGACTGGCCTGTAGCGAAGGCCGCCAGGCCTATTGGGTCTGTACGCTGATTGACGAATCAGAGGTGTTGCAGTGCCAAGCGGCCGAGGTTACTCGTGATGAGCTAACCGTAGCGCTGCCTGAGTTGGCGGTAGGGCTGGTGCACGGGCGCATGAAGTCGAGCGAGAAAGCCGAGGTGATGACCGCCTTCAAAGCGGGCGAGCTAGATCTGCTGGTGGCTACCACGGTGATCGAGGTAGGCGTGGATGTGCCCAATGCCAGCCTGATGATTATTGAAAACCCCGAGCGCTTGGGGCTTTCGCAGCTTCATCAGTTGCGGGGCCGGGTGGGGCGGGGCAGCACCGAAAGCTTCTGCGTGCTGCTCTATCATCCGCCACTGTCGAAAAGCTCGCGCCAGCGCTTGGCCGTCATGCGCGAAACCACCGATGGCTTTCGTATTGCCGAGAAAGACCTGGAAATCCGCGGCCCCGGCGAAGTACTCGGCACTCGCCAAACCGGTTTGGCACAGATGAAAATCGCCGATCTCGAGCGCGATGCCGATCTGCTAGAGCGAGTGACCGCGTTGGCTCACACGCTGCAGAGCAATCCTGATATCACTGCCGTGCTGGTGCGTCGTTGGCTGGGTGAAGCCGCCGGGCGCTATGGTCAAGTGTGAACGCTTGAACTACTGGAAGAGGGCGCTTCGCTGCCGACTAAGCGATTGGCAGCTTCGCCTAGCGGGGCGAGCTGCCCAGCAATGAGGCGTAGTTGGCTCTGGATAGGACGATAGAGTGTCACAGCCTGCTCCGTTGCGTTCACCACACTCTGCTCATCTAACTGGGCGAGCAATGCCGAGGCTTGCTCGGTAAGCGCTGCCACCGATTGGCGTTTATCGAGCTGTTCGGCGATTTGTCCCAGCAGCTCACCAATGCGTTTGGCGACCGGCACCAGCGTGGCATCGTCTTCATCGTCTGCCAGCTGATGACGATGAGCCCCTAGTGCAGAGAGATGGCTAAGCAGGGTGTTGGAGAGCACCAGAAAACGCAGCCCGTTATCCGCATCCAGCTTCCGGTAGTGGCCCGGTTCATGGAGCATATTGGTGAGCAGGGTGGAGAGCGCCGCGTCGGCGTTATGGGCATTGCGCCGCGCTAGGCGATAGGCCAAGTCATCCTGCTTGCCTTCCTCGTACTGGTGGATAATCTCCTCCAGGTAACGGCGGTGGTTAGTCAGCGTATTGGCGGCCTCGCGGTAAAGCCTGCGCCCCTGCCAGTCGGGCAGAATAAAAAATACGGCCAAGCCCGCAATCAGCGAACCGATCAAGGTATCGAACAGGCGGGGCAAAATCAGGTTATAGCCATCGCCCACTTGGTTGAAGCTGCACAACACCAACAGCGTGATCGAAGCGGTGGCGATCACATAGTGCTTTTCGCGGTAAGCGAAGAATGATACGCCAGCAGCCACGGCGATCATGCTCTGTACCAGCGGGTGCGGGAAGAGACTAATGGATGCCCAGCCCACTACTAAGCCCAGGACGGTGCCCATCACCCGCTGCGATAGGAACCGCCGAGTGGTAGCGAAGTTGGGTCGGCAGACAAACAGCGTGGTGAGCAGAATCCAAAAGCCTTGCTCGGGGTCGATCCACTGGAGCAGCCCGTAACCTGCCATTAGTGCAATAGAGAGCCGCACCGCGTGGCGAAAAGTGGGCGAGCCGAGCGTAAAATTAAGCCGAACCCGTTTCCATGCTTCCAGCATGCTGGAGGGCGAGCGGTCATACAGTGAACTATCGCGCCGCTCATCGCTGACGCCGGGGTTATGGGCACTGGCGAGCTGGTTTTCCAAGGTGGCCAGGTTCTCTGCCAGCGCGCTGAGCGGGTAAAGCAGCGGTCGCCACTCGGGTTTGCCGCGGTCACGCAGGTTCTCAATCGAGGCGTGCAGGTCGGCCAGCGCCTCTTCGCTCTGCTGGTGGTCAAACGGGCGGTTGAGTAGCAGCGATTTGGCTAGCTGGCGGCAGGAGCGCCCCTGCTGATCCAGCAACCTTTGACAGCGAAACAGCACATCATGGTGAAAGAACGCTTTACTGAGCGCGCTGTAAGGGTAGTGGGTCGAGCTGGCGCGTTCGTGAATATCCTGGGCAATAAAGTAAATGCGCAGGTAACGGTTGAGCTTTCGATCGCCGCGCTGGCCCTCTAAGCGCCTAAAAATCATCTCTTTGGCTTGATTGAGTGCATCGACCACTTTGCCGTTCTGGCGTGCCAGCGCTACCCGACGGGCCTCCACGTCCACGCCCCGCACTGGCTCGAATAGCGCCGATTTCAGGATCAAAAACTCGCCCAGCGCTTTGTACACCCGCGCCATGCTCTGCTTGACCGGCTGGCGTGAAAACAGCGCGCACCATACCACTGAGATTAATCCGTACCAGACGGCTCCTGCCAACAACAGCAGTTGGCGTGCAGCGACGTCCTCATCCACGCCGCCGTGCTGCTCGATGTTGATCATTGAGTAGATCGACAGTATCAGCGTGCCCGAGGCAATCGTGGCGTAACGCTGTCCAATGGCGCCGAGCATAATCAGGGTAAAGGTTGAAACACCCAGGCCAATGACAAATAGCCACGGCCAGGGAAACAGCCATTGGACAATAAAAGACGCTGAGGTAAAACACACCAGGGTGACCAGCAGGGCTTGAAAACGGCCTTGCCAACTGTCGTCAGTCTCAGACAGCGCACAGGCAATGATGCCCAGAAAGAGGGGGATCACCAGCGCGACATCGCCCATTAAGCCGCTAAACAGCAGCGCACCGCTGAAGGCTATAAACACGCGCAGGCTGTAGGCGAATTTATCCAGCGTCCAAAGGCGCCGCAGCGGTAAAGAAATGGGCATAAAGGCTCTTATAGGCGTTTGTTAGACTTTAGTATAAATGCGTGAGCGTTAGATGTCGCTACCTCGTCTATCAACGGTTGAGTGTACTAAAAAATAGCGCACTAAAGCCCTATGATTGGAACGGCAACCTTTCGATACTCGGAGTGACACTAAAAAAACAGGAACATTCCAATGGATCTCAAGCTGCTGCTGGACTGGCGTCTGCACCTGACGGTGATTGTGACGTCGATGTTTGCCGAGTGGATAGGCATTGTGCGCATTCCACTCGGACCGGGAACACTGCTGTTACTACCGCTGCTTTACGCCTTTATCATTGGCGTTATTTTCAATCCCCACCTTTTTTCGGCCATGGGAAAGGTGATTCCCAAGCCGGTCAGCAATGCGGCTGGCCCTATCATCCTTATCGCCATCCTGCCGTTTATTGCCAAGTTCGGCTCTACTATCGGGCCTGCCATTGAGCAGATCATCGCCGCAGGCCCTGCGCTAATACTCCAGGAGCTGGGTAATCTCGGCACCATGTTGATCGCGCTGCCCTTTGCCGTACTGGTGCTCAAGATGGGCCGCGAAGCGATCGGTGCTACCTACTCCATCGCCCGCGAACCCAATATCGCCATTATTTCAGACCGTTACGGACTAAGAAGCGCGGAAGGTATCGGCATTATGGGTGTGTACGTGGTGGGCACCATGTTCGGTACGCTCTATTTCGCCTTGATGGCGGGCTATATCGCTTCGTTGGATATTCTCGATATCCGCGCCCTGGCCATGGCCTGCGGTGTGGGCAGCGGCAGCATGGTAGCGGCGTGTTCGGCGGCGTTGGCTGAAGCGGTACCGGCTTCCAAAGACGAACTGCTCGCCTTTGCAGGCGCCAGTAATCTGCTCACCTATGCTACCGGTTTGTATGTGTCGCTGTTTATCGCCCTACCGGTGACCGAGTGGATGTACAAGCGCTTAAAAGGCCCACGCCAGGAGGTTCGCCATGAAAACTCATGAGAATTCGGCCAATCAGTTCAACGCTGAAGCGCTTAAAGAGCTGCGTCCTGAAAACCAGTTGGGCAAAACCGCGCTGGTACTGGCAGCGGTGTGTGTGGCGGGGTGGTTTAGCAATATCGTCAACGGTTCGCCTTTATTAGACGCTCTACCCGGCATGCTGATTCTGTATGTAATGGTCATCATCGGTTTGGTGATCGGTCGGGTATGCCCTTTTTACCTGCCCAGTGTGGCCTGGGTATCGCTGATCAGCATTATCGCAACGCTGCCGTTCTTTCCTGGCAATGGGTGGATAATCGCACGGCTTGCCGAGGTGGATTTTCTAGCAGTGGTCACGCCGGTGTTGGCCTATGCAGGTCTGGCGCTGACCGGCCGTGAGTTTGCCATGTTCAAGCAGACCGGCTGGAAGCTGGTGATCGTGGCCCTGCTGGTCTTCACCGGTACCTTTATCGGCTCTGCCGTTGTCGCTCACGTAATGCTTTAAGGATAGGACGATGACTGCCTCAGTACACTTACCCGATAGCGACACATTAAAAGCGTGGCGTCACGATTTCCATCAGCACCCGGAAACGGCCTTTGAAGAGCACCGCACCAGTGCACGAATAGCAGCGCTGCTGAACGAATGGGGCTTTGAGGTCACCACCGGGATCGCTGGTACCGGTGTGGTCGCCACCTTGGATGGCCAGCAGGGTGAAGGCAAAACTATCGGCCTACGGGCCGATATCGATGCTCTGGATATTCGTGAAGAAACACAGCTGGCTTATGCCTCGCAAACACCGGGCAAAATGCATGCATGCGGTCACGATGGCCATACCACCATGCTACTGGGCGCTGCTTGGGCATTGAAGCAGCAGCCGGATTTCAAAGGCCGGGTAGTATTTATCTTTCAGCCCGCCGAAGAGAGTGCCGGTGGCGGGCGCGTCATGGTCGAAGAGGGGTTATTTGAGCGCTTCCCCATGGATGCTGTGTACGGCCTGCATAATTGGCCTGGCCTGCCGGTGGGTGAAGCGGCGGTGCATGATACCGATGTAATGGCCGCTTTCGATATTTTCACCTTAAAACTGATTGGCAAAGGCTGCCACGCCGCGATGCCACACTTGGGCATTGATACGGTACTGGCGAGCTGCCAACTGATCAGCCAGTTACAAGGGTTAGTGAGCCGCGAAACGCCGCCGGATAAATCGGCGGTGCTGAGTATTACCAGCATCCACGCCGGGGATACCTTCAATGTGATTCCCGAGCAGGTCGAGCTGCGCGGCACGCTGCGCTGCTTCGATATGACGTTTAAAGAGCAACTGGAGGCGCGCTTTAAACAGGCGATTGCCAGCCTGGCCGAGTTCCACGGTTTAAGCGTTGAGCTGGATTATCAGCGCTGCTACCCGGCCACTATCAATACCCCGGAACATGCCCAGCACTGCGCCACGGTGTTGGAGCGCTTGCTCGGTAGTGACAACGTCAAGCGCAACCCGCCACCCAGCATGGCCTCTGAAGATTTTTCGTTTCTACTGGCCGAACGACCCGGCGCCTATATCTGGATGGGCAACGGCGAAGATTCTGCCTCGCTGCACAATCCGCGCTACGACTTCAACGACGCGCTGTTGCCGCTAGGAACGCGCTACTGGGTGGAGTTAGTTAGGGCGCTGCTCGACTAACGGATCACCTTCTTCTCAACGATTAGCGATATGCGCTCTCTAATGCCCTCTGGGTAGGGGAGCGTCTACGCCGAACTTCACGTAACAGGACGTTCAAGGGGTTTTACGATGTCTTTTTCAACAGAGTCGTTATCGGTTGTGGTGATTGGCCTGGGACAGATGGGCGGCAACATGGCGCTGACGCTTAAAGCCGCCGGGTTTGCAGTCACGGGTAGCGATGTATTTGAGCAAGCGCGGTCGCGTTTGGCGGCTAAGGGCCTAGCAGTGGTAGCGCCCGATGCCCTACCTGCCAGTGACGTTTACCTGCTGTCGTTGCCCACCTCTGCCCATGTCCGTGAGGTGATCGAGCAATCCCCAGGCTTACTCACGCTGGCACCCAAAGGCAGTGTGATCGTCGATACCTCGACCAGCGACCCCGCGGTGACGCGTGAATTGGCCGAAAAAGTCACCGCCGCGGGCCTGCTATGGTTGGACGCCCCCGTCAGCGGCGGGCCTAAAGGTGCCGCCAGCGGGAAGCTGGGCATGCTGTTGGGGGGCGATGAAACCACCATTGCGCGAGTACTGCCGATGCTGGAGGCGATGTCAGCCAAGCGCACCCATGTGGGCGGCCCAGGCAGCGGCCATGTGGTGAAGCTTGCCAATAACTACCTGTGTGCAGCGCACCTGCTGACGACTGCCGAAGCGGTTGCGATGGCCGCCAAGGCGGGTGTAGCCCCTGCTGCCTGTTTGGCGGGCCTGAATAGCGGTTCAGGGCGCAGCGCGGTTAGCGAAGTCAACTTCCCCGAATGGGTGCTGAGCGAGCGCTTCGATTCTGGCTTTACCACCGGCTTGATGCGTAAGGACTTGCGCTTGGCGCGGGATGCCGCTGAGCAACTGGGCCTGCCGTTACCGCTGCTGCAAGCCGTTGTCGATGCGTGGCACGCGAACCCCGAGCAGCCCACCGATAGCGATGACTTTAACCATATCACTACGCCGATTTTAGCGCGTGGCAGCCAAACGGAGGTCAACCAATGAGCTCACTTAGCCAACATGCCTGTGATCATCTCGAACAACTACTCGAAGGTTTCGGCTTAGCCGCTGCCACACCGTTAAGTAATTGGATTGATGGCGAGTTAGTCGCGGGCGAAGGTGACGACATCACGCTTATAAACCCCGCCTCTGGAGAAACGCTGGTGCGCTACTGTGATGCAGGCGCTGCGCTAATTGAGCGTGCTACTCAAGCGGCTACGCGGGGGCAGCGTGAATGGATGGCGCTCACCGCCAGCGAGCGTGGGCGGCGCATGAACGCGGCGCTGAGTGGACTAGAAGGCCATGAAGAGGCGCTGGCGCAGTTGGAAAGCGTCGTGGCCGGTAAGCCGATTCGCGACTGCCGGGCCGAAGTAGGCAAAGTGCGCGAGATGTTCGAGTACTACGCGGGCTGGTGTGACAAACAGCATGGCGAAGTGATTCCGGTGCCTACTTCGCACCTTAACTATGTACGTCATGTGCCTTATGGCGTGGTGGGGCAGATTACCCCCTGGAACGCGCCGATGTTCACCTGCGCCTGGCAGTTGGCCCCGGCTATTGCGGCGGGTAACGGTGTCGTGCTGAAGCCTTCCGAGCTGACGCCGTTCTCATCGGTGGTGATTGCCAAGCTGCTTGAATGCTCTGGAAACGTCGGTCAGGGGCTGCCTAAAGGGCTGATCAATATCGTCAACGGGTTGGGAAAAACGACCGGCGCCGCGCTGACCGATCATCCCGCCATCAGCAAGCTGGTATTCGTCGGTTCTCCCCAGAGTGGCCGGATGATTGCCGAGGCGGGTGCCCGCAGGCTGGTACCCAGCGTGTTAGAACTGGGGGGTAAGTCGGCCAATATCGTGTTTGCCGATGCCAAGCTGGATGAAGCCGTCGCGGGTGCTCAGGCGGCTATTTTTGCTGCCGCTGGCCAGAGCTGTGTGGCGGGCTCACGGCTGTTGATTGAGCGCTCGGTGTTTGAGCAAGTCACTACTCGCTTGGCGCGGGCAGCGGAGCAGATTGTGGTGGGGTTACCTAGCGATGAAGCGACGCGCATGGGGCCACTACAGAATCGCCGCCAATTGGAGCAGGTCACCCGCATGATTGAGGCCGCCGAAGCGGCAGGCGCGAGAGTGTTAACGGGCGGCAAACGCCCTGAAGGCTTACCTGACGAAGCCCAGGGGTATTTTATCGCCCCTACCGTGCTTATCGATGTCACGCCAGACATGGAAATTGCCCAGCAGGAAGTGTTTGGACCCGTGCTGATTGCTATGGCCTTTAATGATGAAGCCGAGGCTATTCAGCTTGCCAACGAAACCCGCTTTGGTTTGGCCGGCGCCGTTTGGAGCCAGGATGTAGCGCGTGCGCATCGTGTGGCTGGGCAATTGCGTGCAGGCACGGTGTGGATCAATAGCTATAAAGCCATCAGCGTAATGTCGCCGTTTGGGGGCTTTGGCGACAGTGGTTTTGGCCGCTCTAGCGGGTTGGATGGCCTGCGTGAATACACGGTGCCGCAAAGCGTCTGGGTGGAAACGGCACCGGAAGCCAGCGTCGCCTTTGGCTACGGCAGCGGCGTGGGTTGATCGCTTGCGGAGACCGGGTCGCGAAAAGCCTGCATCCAGCGTTGTAAATGGCGTAACAATAGAATGCTGGCCTTGGGCTGTTGGCGGCCCACGCGCGTGACCATGTGGGCCTGGGAGCGCTGAAAAAGGGGATTATCTACCGGGCGCGCTACGAGCGTGCCAGCTTCCAAATCGTGCGCGACGGCAAAGGCGGGCAGTAGGGTAATGCCCATGCCGCTGCGCACATATTGCGCCAAAATTACCATCGAGTTGGTGTTCATCGCCAGGCGCGGGACGATGCGTGATTGCTGAAACGCCTGGTCGACCATTTGCCGAACGCCGTGGCTGGTGTCCCACATGGCCATGGGCTGGCCGCTAAGCTGGGTTAGCGTGAGCGGTGACGTTTGGTTGGTTAACGGGTGGTTGGGCGGCAGAATAGCCATCAGTGGCTGAGGGCTGGAGGCCCAGAAGCGCAGCTGTGGATGGGTACGCTCATGAAACATTAAACCAATATGGCTGTGATCGCCGACAATGGCGTCAATGATGCCCGAGGTACCTGCGATGTGGATGTCGAGTTGGATGCCCGCATAAAGCCGGGTAAATTCATGTAGTGGGGAGGCTACTAGGTCGCTGACAAAGCCTTCACCGACCGTCAGTGATATCTTGCCCGTTTCCAGGCGTTGGTAAGCTTCGAGAGAGGCAATAAAACCTTCATCAAGCGCGCCGCGACGTTCGCAGTATTCAAGCAACATTTCACCCACCGGGGTAGGTGAAATGCCGTCACGCTGACGCTCCATGAGGGTCGCCCCCAGGGCTTCTTCTAGCAATGAAATCTGTCGGCTAACGGCCGAAGGAGCGATATCCAAGCGCGCCGCAGCGCGGCGCACTGAACCAGATTCCAGCGTAACGCGGAAGTAAACCAAGCGTTGATGAGGTATGTCCATCGGTAGCTGTTATACCTCTGACGTGGGCTAGCTTACCCCCGCTACCCTTGGCCAATCGTGAAAGGCTACAAATACTTGAGCAGTTTCTGCAGCTTATTCATATCGGCGGAGTCGCCTACTAAACGCACGTTACCGCTCATCATGCCATCAAGGAAGGCTTGCTGAGTTGGCTTTTTGAGCACTTGTAAGGCGGTGGCTTGGTCTCGGAAACGCAGTTCAAGATCTAAATCGACGGGCAGCCCTTTACCAGTGCTGATGCCTTTTGGCGTCATCCGGTAGTGGCGGGCAATGCTTAGATCTTCCGTCGCAATCCCCCAGTCCAGACCGCGCATGCGTTCTAATTGTTCACGAAAGCGCGGCTTGCGGCGCAGGGCGCGTTTGAGCATGACGCCCAGCAGCCACAGCGTCAGCTTGAGCTTCATTAGGAAACGGCTTCCTTAAGGGCTTTGCCTGGCTTGAAGGCAACATTTTTGCTGGCGGGAATTTGCAATGGCGCACCAGTTTGCGGATTTTTACCAGTACGCGCTGCGCGCTCACGCACGGTGAAGGTGCCAAAACCAATCAAAGCGACATCTTCGCCCTTGGCAACGCTATTGGTGATCTCATCCAAAATAACGTTCAGTACTTGGCCTGCTTTATCTTTAGACAGGTCGGCGCTTTCAGCGATAGCAGCAGCGAGTTCAGGTTTGCGCATAAGGAATCTCCCATTATTAATGTGTCATACGTAAAACAAATACAGGTTGTTAGATGCGTTGCTAAGCATAGGTTAGCTTCTCTAGCCTAGCCTTGAACGCTACGAAAATCAGCCTAGCAGCGTAGGTGCTGCTCTGGAAAGCTCCACTTTCCTTCTCACGCAGCCGCCTGTCAACGCAAAACCAATCAAACGTCCGTCTTTATTTTCGGCCAAGGCACTGATATCGCCGCCTTCACCTTCAATTCGCCATCGTGCTGGCGTCTCTTTTGGCGGGTAGGCAACCACCGGTAGTAGCGGTGTTTTAACCACCACTGGCCAAGTGCCGAAGCTGACCGTTGTGGGGGTGCCCGAAAGTGTCGCCGCCAGGGCTTTGGCACTTGCTTGCAGCGGCTGTACGTACATGGCATTCACGCCATCGACGCATGCCACATCGCCCAATGCGAAGATGTTCTGGTGGGAGGTGCGTAGTTGGCGGTCAACCTTTATGCCACTAGGTGAAACGCTTAAGCCAGCGGCTTTGGCAAGCGCCGTACGCGGCGCTAGGCCGGTGGCCATGAGCACGAAATCAGCACTGATCGTCTCGCCGTTATCCAAACGTAAGACGATACTTTCCCCGTGGCTGCGTGCTATTGAATCAATGGCGCGGCCAAGGTGTAGTCCGATGCCTGCTTCGTTAAAGGCATCGCCCAGGGCGTTCCCCAGTGGCGCGGGAAGCAGGCGGGGAAGCAGTGTCGTTTCCGGCGCGATGATGCTGACGTGATGACCGCCGGCGTGCAGATCATTAGCAAATTCGCAGCCGACCAGCCCGGCGCCAATGATCGCCACCCGCGCGGGGCCTTGGCCTAACGCAGTATGGAAGCGCCGGTAGTCATCAAGGTCATTAATAGTGAAGCAGCGTGGGGCGACACTGGAATCAATACTGAACGGCATTCTGGGCGCCGCACCGGTGGCTAATACCAGGTTGTCGTAGCGAAGCTTTTCAGCGTGGGGTGCTTGTTCAGTGTCGAGCAACAGCATTTGGTTATCCACATCCATTGCCACCACAGGGGTGTGGATAACGATGCGCGCGTTCAACTCGTCGCCAAGTTCGGCAGCGCTTCGCTGTGCTAGCTGGTGGGGCGTTAGCTTTTTAGCGAAGCCGGTGGAAAGCAGAGGCTTGCTATAGTCATCACCACTGTCAGCACTAACCAGTGTCATTGAGCGTTGATCGCCTTGTCGGCGCAGGGCGCGCGCTAGCCCTATGCCTGCCATTCCGGTGCCAATAATTATCAGCTCGGCGTGAGAGGTTGACATTTTCTGCGTCGTTGAAGGTACCTGGGAGGGTGATGCGGGCATGCGGTTACCAAGGGGGTCGCTGAAACAAAAGCCTATCAGGACCCCATGTTACACTAGCCGCCCCGATTATTGTTCTGGAGAACTCGGTGACATCGCCTGCTTTCCCGCAACCCACGCTGTTTCCCTATTGGCGTCCCATTGAAGCAGTGCGGTCTGCCATGGGGATGCCCTGGTGGAGATGGGTTGCTTCGACAGATTCTTTAACCGCCCGTTTAATCGCTGCCGGGGGGGATAGGCCGTTTCGCGTACGCTTACTTTATCAGGGCGTTGGCTGGCCGCGACAGGATGAGGCCCAGGCGCTGGGCATTGGGCTCAAGCGTTATGCCTGGCTGCGGGAAGTAGCGCTATGTATTGATGAAATACCCTGGGTGGTGGCGCGCTCTGTGGCCCCTCTTACACAATTAAAGGGCCAACGAATGGAGCATTTGGGAGAGCGTTCGCTAGGGAGCTGGTTATTTCGTCAGCCAGGTTTAATTCGTGGGCCGCTAGAGGCTACCACGCATCCCCCCGCCTTTGCTCGTGCCAACGGTGTCGTGCCTAACAGCACCTGGGGCAGGCGCTCCGTTTTTCAACTGGGCACTCAGCAAGGCGGGTTAACGTTATTGGTGCAAGAGTATTTTTTGCAGGCGATGGCAGATGACCTTGATCTGCCTTCGCGCTAGGCTAGCGCCTGCATCTTATTTTTCGTGAGGTAAGCATGGATCGTTCACTGTTGCGACCAAAAGGGTTGGTTCGCGTGGCAGATTTTCTACAGCTAATGCGTTTGAATCGACCTATTGGTACGTGGCTGTTGATGTGGCCGACGCTTTGGGCGCTTTGGTTTGCGGCGGAAGGCGTGCCAGGCCGAAATACCCTGCTGATTTTTATAGCGGGTGTTTACGTTATGCGGGCTGCTGGCTGTGTGGTGAATGATTATGCGGATCGTCATTTTGATGGCCATGTAAAACGCACCAAGCATCGTCCGCTGGCGACGGGGCGTATCAGTGAAACCGAGGCCCAACTGCTATTTATTGCGCTGGTGGCCACTGCCTTTATTCTGGTACTGCTGACCAATTGGTTTACGGTGCTGCTGTCGCTGGGTGGCGTATTACTGGCGGTTATTTACCCGTTTATGAAGCGCTATACCCATTTTCCTCAAGTGGTACTCGGCGCGGCGTTTTCATGGGCCATTCCAATGGCGTTTGGCGCCGTGCTGAACCACGTGCCGCTAGAAGCATGGCTGCTTTTCTTTGCCAATGTGCTGTGGACGGTCGCGTACGACACGCAGTACGCCATGGTGGATCGTGACGATGATGTGAAAATTGGTATTAAATCAACCGCCGTGCTGTTTGGTAGTGCAGATCGCTTAATGATTGGCTTGCTGCAGGCGGCGACGCTGATGCTGTTGGCATGGGTTGGTTGGCGAGCCGGTTTAGGTGGGTTCTTCTGGCTGGGGCTTGTTGCCATGGCAGCGACTTTTTTGCACCAGCAGCATTTGATTCGCCACCGTGAGCGGGATGCCTGCTTCCAGGCGTTCCTCAACAACCACTGGTCGGGTCTGCTTGTTTTTGCCGGTATTGCGCTAAGTTGGTGGCCTGCGGTGGGCTAATAACGGCGATTGTCATGTAACTGTCATCAAGTCATGGTGTTATCGTCACTGACATGTCATTGAAGAATTGATCTTTAGACTGGCTTTCTTTGAACTGGCTTTTTGAACACCGTGAGGCTCTGGTATGACCGCCAAGACCGTTCTGATTGTCGATGATGAATCGTCGATTCGCGAGATGATCGCGGTAGCGCTGGAAATGGCTGACTACCGCGTGCTCGAAGCAGATAACGCCCAGGATGCTCATGCCATGGTCGTTGACCATCAACCGGATTTACTGCTGCTCGATTGGATGATGCCCGGCACCAGCGGTATTGAGCTGGCTAGGCGTTTGAAACGCGAAGAAGCCACGGCTGAGATCCCCATTATTATGCTGACCGCTAAAGGCGAGGAAGATAATAAAATTCAAGGGCTTGAAGCAGGCGCCGATGATTATATCACCAAACCTTTTTCTCCTCGTGAATTGGTGGCACGGCTAAAAGCAGTGCTCCGCCGCGCTACTCCTCGTGGCGTTGAAGATCCGATTGAGATTAACGGTCTCTTGCTAGACCCGGTCAGCCACCGAGTTAGTGCTCACGGCAAAGCGTTGGAAATGGGCCCCACCGAGTATCGTTTGTTGCAGTTTTTCATGACCCATCAAGAGCGTGCCTACACACGCAGCCAACTGCTTGACCAAGTGTGGGGTGGCAATGTGTATGTAGAAGAGCGTACGGTTGATGTGCATATTCGTCGCTTACGCAAAGCGTTGGGTGATGTGCATCAAAACCTGATTCAAACGGTTCGGGGCACCGGTTACCGTTTCTCTGCCCGGGTGTAAATGTGCGCCTGTGGAGCCGTGAACTGTGGCGGCTAGCGTGGCTAGCGACGCTGGGGACTTGTCTAGGTTGGCTATTGGGTTCGGCAGGGCTGGGGCTTTCGGTAGGCCTTGCAATATGCCTGTTTTATCACCTGCGACAACTGCGCGAGCTGTACCTGTGGTTAACCCTACACCCTCACGACGAGCCACCTGCTGCACGCGGTATGTGGGGCGAGCTCTTTGATCGCTTGTATCGCTATCAAAAAAGTCAGCGCATTACGCAAAGCCGACTGCGTGCTACTTTAGCACGTATTCAAGAGTCGTCCGAAGCGATGCGTGACAGTGTGGTGATGCTTGACCGGCATGGTGACTTGGAGTGGTGGAATAGTGCTGCAACCGCCATGCTGGGGCTCCAAACCGCCCATGATAGAGGGCAGCATATTACCAACCTGCTGCGTGATCCCAGTTTCATCCGCTACTTCAATGCACGTAACTATAGCGAACCGTTAACGCTCACTTCGCCTATTGATGAGCGGCGTATACTTCAATATCAAATTACGCTCTATGGCGATGATGAACGTCTCGTCATGGCACGCGACATTACCCGCTTGCATCGCCTCGAGCAGATGCGCCGTGACTTTGTTGCCAACGTCTCCCATGAACTGAGAACGCCGCTAACCGTCCTCTCCGGCTATTTGGAAACCTATAGCGACATCGCTGACCAGTTGCCCCCACGCCTTGGTAAAAGCCTTCACCAAATGCAGGAGCAAACGCAGCGAATGCAAAACCTGGTCAACGACCTCTTGCTGCTGTCTCGTTTGGAAATTGATCAGGGCGGCAAAGATCACCATCCGCTAGCGCTGGGGCCGTTGCTACACAGCATTTGTAATGATGCCCTGGCGCTGTCGCATCAGCGCCATACCATTACTGTGAAACTTGAAAGCGATGCACGCTTATTGGGCAGCGAGGAGGAAATTCGTAGCGCCATTTCTAACTTGGCCTTTAATGCTGTTCGTTATACCCCAGCAGGGAGCTACATTACGTTGCGCTGGAAAAGTAATGCTGGTGGCGGTTCAATCGATGTGGAAGATAATGGCGATGGGATCGATCCTGTTCATATTCCTCGGCTGACCGAACGTTTTTACCGTGTTGATAAAGGTCGCAGTACCGCGACCGGCGGCACGGGGTTAGGCTTAGCCATCGTAAAGCACGTATTGCTGCGCCACGACGCACAATTACAGATCGAATCCCACCCTGGCAAAGGCGCGCTATTTCGCTGTACATTTCCCGCTTCGCGGCTTGTTTAATCTTGGCAAGTGATGTCAGCGCACAACACCTGTAGAAGTGTGTCATATTGGCAGTAAGATTGGTAAAAGTTTGCTCATGTGCCATTTTTGCACACCTGATGGCGTGTAAAAAGGACTCTAGCGAGTTGGCTATTGAGCGCCTTTTGTTTTTTAAATTGTTGTTTATTATGTGTTTTATTTTCAATGTCATTTTTTTGGCACATCCGCTGCAACGTTAAGAGTAAGAAAGACGACCGCAGGAAATGCTGGTTTTTAACTAGGCCCTTCTTTCTTAAATAAGCGGTATCAAACAGCGATCGGAGGTGGAATATGATGTCCAAGGATTTTCTCAAGAAAGCTGGCATTTTAGGTGTTTCTTTTGGCCTGATGGCAAGCCCATTGGCGTTTGCCCAAACAGATGAAAATTCTGCTATTGATGAAAACCAAGGAATCACAGCTGATGAACAGCCGATGGATCCCCAAGGTTCTGATAGCACTGGTGGCAACGACACCAAAGACATGACTAATGATCTAACCCATGACGAAGGCGACAATGCTAGCGACATGGAGCCTAATTCTAGCGATCACTCAGATGATGCTGAGTATAGTGATGATGAGCTTGTCAAAGAAAACAGTGGTAGTTAAAAGCTAATTAATTTTTGATATCAAAGAATGCCTCTTCAACGGATGAAGAGGTGATCTACAGGATGTTATAAAGGCTAGGATGCTTTTTAGATTCAAGGATGAATCACTAGGAAATCAATACGTCAGTCAGGGTTAATTCCAAGGTTGGAGTCCCGCACAAGGAGTGGAAGCTGACGTTCGTCATTACCTATCGCCTATTCTGATATCGGGCCCCGCCATGGCGGGGCCTAATTTTTTGCTGTGTGTTTTTTACAAATTTAGGCCTGCCCGCTTCTGATTATCTTTTCCTCATACCTACCTACTTGGCCTTCGCATCTATGCTTGGGAGCAGCTTTTTGGTTAATGCATTTTAACCAAGTAAAACGCTTGCCCTAGCAATTACAAGAAGAACCACCCGTCACTATGCCCAGAAGGTAAAGCAATCGTAAGTGTGTCATAACGATACATACATTTTTTGCGCATGAGTCATTTGTGCACATTATTTTTGCGCTAAATATTGTTTTGCACATTAATTTTGTGCGCAATTAATAGAAAATAAATCGTTGATTTTAAATGTTTTTTCTTAATAAGAAGAAAGTTGGCACCTAATATGCTTTGACAGGGCAGTGAAGTCGCCGCAGTGAGAAGCAAGCCAACTTAACCTTCTTACTTCACTTCAGCGGTATTAACTAGTCATTAGGAGTAATTATTATGTTTAACGTTGTCGCTAAAAAAGCAGCTGTTTTAGGCCTTGCCTTCGGTTTGTTATCCAGCCCACTAGCATTTGCCCATATCTCTATTGAAGCCAATCAAGATTTAGCCGTCGATAGAGAGCCGATTCAAGCCCAATCACAGCGCTCCTCTGATCAAGCTGATTTTAGCCCCTCTGACCTGATGTACGATGAAGGTGATCGTCCTGATATTATCAAGTCAGAATCAAACCGTACTGAGGTCCAAGTGGAATATACGGCGAAAGATCTAACGCACGATGAAGGTGATGGAAACATTTGGTAACAAAAGTTTGCAATTCCGTAGAAATACATTACGATTGGGGTGTGTGTTAAACACGCAGTGTGTATCACACCGATAAGGATGCAGATCGATTCAAGGAACGAATCAAACGGCAATCAATACGTTGGTCAGGGTTAAAAATCCAAGGTTGGAGTCCCACAAAAGGAAAGGAAGCTAACGTTAGTCATTGCCTCTCTCTTGTATCCTTGGGCCCTGCTAATGCAGGGTCTAGTTTTTTGTGTATCAGCGGTTTTTAGCTTTTCTCAAGTTCGCGTTGCCTCCTGTTTGGGAGGAGTGTGCCTACCTATATCCCGCTCATTCTCTACTCCCTACTATTCATGACGTTAAACATCAGCGTTATAGGAATAAACGACACATGTGTAATTATTGCACAAGTATTTTTGACAAAATAAAGCAGCGCTAATTTGTTTTGCGCGCAAATCTATTTCATAGGCAACTGTTTTTATTGGCATGTTGCGTTTATGAAATTTTTTGGCATGCTGCGTGCATTTATAAACCTACTGGCCGTTTTATTGATGAATAAGCGGTATATAGAAATGCTGAGGAGAACGTTATGTTATTGAAAGAAATGGGTAAAAAAGCCGCTATTGTTGCTACTGCTTTTAGTTTGATCGCAAGCCCGCTGGCAATGGCGAACTCATCAATTGAGTTAAACCAAGATCGCTCTGCTGGTCAGGATGTGATCGATAAACCTGAGTCACACAAAACGTCTAATAATGAAGCCAACATTTCGGCTAATGATTTGACGCGTGATGAAGGTGATAGCTTGGATTTCTCACCCACTAGCAGCGGTTCTGATGAAGTTGAGAGCAAAGAACGTGGCGCTACCATCGATCCAGAAGAGTTGACGCGTGATGAAGGCGATAGCACTGATTGGTAAGTAATCTATTAACGGTTACTGCTAGCGTAAGAATTTTTGAAAAACCCCGCTTAAGCGGGGTTTTTTAGGTCAGGGAGCGTGACTATCGTTATTAGTGGTGGTGATGCTGATCTGCGGCATTACTACCCTCCTGAGCGCTTTGTACCCAGACTTCAATAGTCACCTCTTCTTGTTCAGCAAAGGAGAGCGTGAGGGGAAACCGGTCGCCTTCTACTAATGGCTCGGTTAATCCGACCAACATTAGGTGGAAGCCGCCACCGGGACGCATGATGGTCGTCTCCCCAGCGTTAATACGAATCTCGTTCACATGGCGCATCTGCATCATATCGCCGTCCATTCGCATTTCATGTAGTTCGACGGTGTTACTTGCCGGGCTGCTTGCACCAACCAGAGTGGCAGGGGCTGACAAGGCGGTGATATCCACATAAGCAGCGCCGTTGCTAGCCCCCGGAGGGGTTGGTATGGCGAAAGGATGCGTGATACGCATAGCCTCTGTTTGAACGTCGTGCGCGGTTGCTACCGATGCCACCATATAAAGCGTGCTGACTAAGCACGCTCCCAGCCATGCGATGGGTTTGAGCATACGTTGTTCCTTTATTGTTGATTGAATGTGACAACATGATCTAAACGTAAAAGTAGCAAAGTAGTCGAGCACAGGTAATATATGCCTCTACTGCGGCGTGATGCCACGTCCATTGCTGTGCGCGTCTCTGTAATGGTCATCCCAGAGCAGTACGGCCCCGGCGACTGCACCGGGAATCAGAAAGAGATTAGCCAGTGGGATCCAGGTAATGAGGGTGACTAATCCTCCAAAGCTGAGGCTTTGCCACCAGCGTTTCGAAAGCCGCTGGCGCATATCGGCAAACGTCACCTTGTTGTTATCCATTGGGTAGTCTAAATAAGTGATCGCCATGATCCAGGCGGAAAAGAGCGCCCACAGCAATGGGGCAGCTAAATTCAGCCCAGGGATCCAGCTAAGCACAAACAGGGCGGCTGCCCGGGGGAGGATATAGGCGAGCTTGACGAACTCGCGACCAATAGCATCAATGGCTGTTTTCGTAAGGTTACGGTCATCGATGGGTTCGTTGCCCGTGACTTGCGTTTCGACCTTGGCGGCCAAAAAACCGTAAAAAGGGGCGGCGATTAAGCTGGTGACCAGCGTGAAGGTGAAAAACACCACCACTAGCAGGCTAATCACGAACAGAGGCCAAATAAGCCAGGAGAGCCAGTCGAGCCAAGTCGGCACCATGTTCATCCAGTGGGCCAACCACCCATCGAAGCGATTAAGCACAAAGCTGAACATGCTGACATAAACAAGCAGGTTGACCAGAATGGGCAGAAACACATAGCGACGCATACCCGATTGATATACACAGCGTGTGCCTCGGCTAAGCGCAGTGACAGCATCCAGCATGATGGGGAGACTCCTTGTGATTCAAACGTCCAGTCCGCTCAGCGGCCTGGACGTATTGCAGGAGGAAACCCCTTTCAGGTCAAGACTTTTTTAGTACCTGCGGGTCAAGGTTGCCGGGGTCGCTATGGCGAATATCCAACCCTTTGACAAGATAAACCACGTACTCGGCAAGGTTATCAGCATGGTCACCGACGCGCTCGAGTGCGCGCAGAACCCACATGATACTGAGTACAGAGGTAATGGAGCGTGAATCTTCCATCATAAACGTCATAAGTGAGCGCATTGCGCTGCTGTACTCGTCGTCCACCAATTCATCTTCACGCACTACCTGCATGGCCAAGTCGGTGTCAAAGCGGGCAAAGGCGGTGAGTGCATCGCGAAGCATTTTACGCACATGCTCGCTGATGTGCCGCACTTCCACCAAGCCGCGAATGGTGCTGGTGCTTTCACTCAGCAGCAGGGCGTTACGGGCGATTTTACTGGCCTCATCGCCAATGCGCTCAAGATCAGACGTGGCACGGATAACGGCAAGCACCAGGCGTAGGTCGGACGCCGCAGGCTGACGCCGCGCCAGGACGCGTGTGCACTCGTCGTCAATTTGCAGCTGCAGATCGTTGACCTGGCGGTCATTGTCACGCACTTGCTCAGCCAAGCGAGTGTCGCCTTCCAGCAAGGCAAAGACGGCATCCTGTACCTGCTTTTCTACCAGCCCGCCCATGGCCATCAGGTGGGTTTTCAGCTCTTCCAGCTCCTGGTTGAACTGGCGAGAGATATGCTGGCTGTGGGTATCGCTCGTAATATCCATGGAGCACTCCTGACGTTTCAGTCGGTTAGGCCTAGGTGATGCGGCCGGTGATGTAGTTTTCGGTGCGTTGCAAACGGGGATTCGTAAAGACCTGATCGGTAGGCCCGTATTCGATTAGCTCACCTTGATGCAAAAAGGCGGTGTAATCCGATACACGTGCCGCTTGTTGCATATTGTGAGTGACCAGAACGAGCGTCAGCTCTGACTTGAGGTTACGAATCAACTCCTCAATTTTGAGCGTTGAAATGGGGTCTAGCGCTGAGGCCGGTTCATCCAACAGCAGTACGTCGGGCTGTACGGCTAACGTGCGGGCGATGACGAGACGCTGCTGCTGACCACCCGAAAGCTGCCAGGCGGAGCGGTGCAGACGGTCTTTAACCTCATCCCAAAGCGCGGCGGAGGTCAATGCCCACTCGATAATGTCATCCCTCTTGCGCTTGGGAAGGCGCTGCTGCAAGCGCAGCCCAAAGGCAACGTTTTCATAGATCGACATAGGAAAGGGATTGGGCGTTTGAAAAACCATCCCCACTCGCCGTCGCAGTTCGGTCACATTCGTTTGCGGGGCGTGAATATCTTGCCCTTCCAGCGTGATTTTACCGCTATGCGTTACCGATTCATTCAGGTCGTGGAGGCGATTAATGGCTCTTAACAAGGTTGATTTACCGCACCCTGAGGGGCCGATAAAAGCCGTTACACGATGACGAGGAACGCTAAGGGTTAAGTCGCGCAACGCCTCTTTCCCCGCATAGGCGAGGCTCAAGTGATCGATGCTCAGGCAGCTGCTGTCGACTGAAAAGTGCGCCACTGGTGCCTGAGAGGTATTGATTGAATGTGATGGTGCTAGCATTCGCTTCCCCGTTGACGCCTAAGATAATGACGCAGAAATATGGCAGTTAGATTAAGCATCAGCACAATCAACACTAAAAGTAGCGCTGTGGCATAAACTAGCGGTATGGCAGCCTGCACATCTTCACCGTGAAAGGCGGTATCAAATAAATGATAGCCAAGGTGCATGAACTTGCGCTCTAAATGCAGGTAGGGAAAGTCGCCATCAATGGGCATTTGTGGCGCTAGCTTGGCAACGCCTACGAGCATCAGGGGGGCAACCTCGCCGGCAGCGCGGGCAACCGCCAAAATGACGCCAGTCAGCATGGCGGGCGCCGCCATGGGCAGCACGATGCGAGTAAGCATCTCCAAGCGAGTGGCGCCGAGTGCTACGGCGCCTTCACGCTGGGCTTCAGGAATACGCGCCAGCCCCTCCTCGGTTGCCACAATCACAACGGGCAGAGTGAGCAGGGCGAGAGTTAATGAGGCCCATAGCAGGCCGCCGGTTCCGAAGGTGGGCGAGGGCAGCGTGTCACTGAAAAACCATTCATCCAGCGAGCCACCAATGCCATACACGAACACGCCTAAGCCGAAGACGCCGTATACAATGGAAGGCACGCCAGCAAGGTTACGCACACCAATGCGTACCAGGCGGGTCAGCCGACCTTGGTGAGCAATTTCGTTTAAGTAGATGGCCGCCAGCACTCCGAACGGAGTGACAAGAACCGACATCAAAATTACCATCAGCACCGTACCAAAAATCGCTGGCCACACCCCGCCGTGGGTGTTAGCGGCGCGTGGTCCTTCACTGAGAAAGCGCCATACCCCACTGCTCCAGGTGGTGGCTTTCTGCCACCACGGCATGGCGTTGGGCATCTGAGCACTGATCACATTGGCTAACGGTTGACGCAAGGTTTGGCCGTCTACGGTCGTGAGCAGCAGATCGCTCACCTGACGTTGGCTGGCAGGCAGCGCCAAAAGCGTCGTTAGCCGTTGCCAAGCGGCGTCGCCCTCCCAGCGCTGATCGTTTTCCTCGATGGCGACCAAACGGCCGATAAAATCACTCCAGGGACTTCGCTCCAGGCGAATCAAGTCGTCAGGCTGCAAACGCTCGGCAATCTCATCCACGGTCACCCAACGCCAACGCACTCCCGCGATGTCCTGATTGCCGGTAAAGTAGAGGCGTTCATCCCCCGCCTGCTGCGGTAGCGCCACATCACGTACGGCTTCGCCTGCCAAGGTCTCGCCTGAACGGAGCGTCACCTCTTCAAGCGCAGCGGGCCAGAAGTGACCCAGCCCACGTGCTAGCAGTAGCGCCAGTAGCGCACCGAGCATTAATAGGGAAAGCGCCACGCTGGCGGCACATAGCCAGGGCCAAACGTCATTGAGCCAGTGGAAACGAGCGTGGCGAGAGGCGGTGCTAGCGGCGCCAGAGGTCATGACGTGCCTCCCATCTGGCGGTAACGTCGGCGTAAGCGTTGGCGAACTACCTCGGCCAGCGTGTTGACTAGGAACGTGAAAATAAACAGCACCAGGGCAGCCAAAATCAGTAAATGATAGGTGAGCCCACCAGGTGACGCTTCAGGTAACTCAATGGCGATAGCAGCGGCCATGGAACGCATACCCTCGAAGGGGCTGGCGCTAAACAGGGCGGTGTTACCACTCGCCATTAGCACAATCATGGTTTCGCCCACCGCGCGTCCCGCACCGATCATGACCGCTGAGAAAACACCCGGGCCTGCTGCTGCCAAAGCGACTTTCCACAGCGCTTGCCAGCGGCTGGCCCCCAGCGCTTGAGCGCCTTCTATTAAAGTGGCGGGGACATCGGCCAGGGCATCCTCTGCCAAAGAGTAAATGCTGGGGATAACGGCAAAGCCCATGGCAAAGCCCACAATCAGCGCGTTGCGTGTGGCGTAATCCAGACCAAAGCGTTCATCGAGCAACTGGCGTAAATCGCCACCCAGCCACTGTTGCTCGATCCAGGGGGCGAGCCATAGTACGACCGCCACCATCAACGCGAGCCAGGGCACTAGCCAGACACCTGCCCAGGAGAGCGGCAAACGACGGCGCAGGCGTGTTTTGGCCAACTGCCAAAGCCAACCGGCTAGTGCGGCACTTAGTGGCAGCCAAACGATCAGCATTAAAGCGCTGGTGAGATGGCGTTCTACCCAAGGGGCCAAAATGAGCCCAGCAATAAAGCCCACCACTACGCCAGGGATCGCCTCCATCATTTCGAGCGCTGGCTTGATTCGCGCGCGTAGCTTTGCCGACATAAACATCGTGGAGTAGGCAGCCGCACCTAATGCAACGGGAATAGCGAAGAGCAGTGCAGCAAGTGCGGCTTTGAGTGTGCCCCACGCCAGGGGAGAGAGCTTGGCCAGGGCCAAGGTATCGCCAATGGCCAGCAGCGGAAGAGTTTCCCACACCAAAAAGATGCCGATAGCGAGAATTGCCAGCAGCACGCCGACGCCGCCCGCGGTAATTAAACCGGTGGCCACGCGATCTTGCAGCAGCCGGAGCGGCTGCCGAGAAGAGGTTAACCGAGGAGGGGTCATGTCGCTATCATGGCAAAACCAGGGTGGTCACAAAACTGACCAGTGTGCGTAGAACAATGTACATACAGTGATTGCATACTCTAAGACAATAATGTGTCAATTAGATGACAGCCTTTGCTGTGCGTTCAGTGTGTTCTGCGCTAGAGGAACAAAGCCGGACGCGCGCGCTATCTGTTGGCCTTCCTCAGACATAATGAGTGTTAACAGTGCCTGCTCGGCGGCGGGTAATGTCTCGCCAGGCGGTAGGTTTACGTAGAGGTACAGGTAGCGTGATAGCGGATAATCACCGCTCTGTATCGCTGCTTCACCGGGCGCTATCGCGGTGCCATTATCGTTATAAAGACTAACCGCGTGTACGGCGGGGGTGAGGTGGTTAAACCCCGCATAACCCATCGCATTGGCGGATTCACCTACTGCGGCGACCACCGCCGATGAGCCAGGGTGCTCGCTAATGTCGTGGCGAAAGAGCCCTCCGCACAAGGCTCGTTTTTGAAATAGTCCATGGGTGCCCGAGGCAAGGTTGCGCCCATGTAGCGCAATCCTGCCAAATGCCCAGTCCTGTGTAGGTGGTAGCTGATCCCAGCGCCTGATGGGCGCATCGGCACCACAGGTACGCGTGGTTGAGAAGATGGCATCAACCTGCTGGCGGGTGAGTGCACGTAATGGATTATGCCGGTGGACGACAACGATGAGGGCATCACGGGCAACCTTTAGTTCCAGCGGCGGGTAGCCGTAGCGCTCAATAAAGTTACCTCGTTCTTCGGGGGTCATCGGACGCGACATCGGTCCAAGCCGAGTCGTACCGGCCATTAGGGCGGTGGGCGCGCTGGCAGAGCCGCTGGCTTGAAATTGCAGCTTAACGTCTGGGTAGCGGGCGGTCAGCGTTTCACCCCAACGCAGCATTAGCCCTGCCATAGTGTCAGAACCGACAGCCCCTAACGTGCCGCTTATCGGCGGTGATTGCGCCCAAGTAAGCGGCGACACCAGCAGCAATAACGCCATCACCCCCCTTCTCAAAGCGCGCTGTAGCGGTAAGAGGGAGCGCTGATAAGGCGAAAGAGTATGCACAGGAGTATTCAAACAAGCGTCCTCTTATGGTTAACTGAATCCATTCACTTGTGTTGCGATGCAGCAACGCTCCTTGGCAATGTGCCTCACTGCAACGTTTACAACAATAAACTGACTAAGCGACTAACTCATGACTCTTCTGGAAACCGATTTGGATGACGTACCGGCCCCGCAAGGGCAGCTGACTTTAAAATTACTGGCTTCCCGCCAAGATACCAATCTTTACGGCGACATACCCGGCGGATGGCTAGTCAATCAAATGGATCAGGCCGCTGAGCTGGCAGCCTGCCGCGAAGCGGGTGGACGAACGGCCACCGTGGCCATCGAGGCCATGGATTTTTTAAGCCCTGTCCGCGTGGGCTCAATGGTAAGTGTTTACACTCAGGTCCAGGAGATCGGACATAGTTCTATCAAAATCGATGTGGAAGTGTGGGTACGTGCGCCCCATGGGCAGCGGATAGAGGAGCGCCAAAAAGTCACTGAGGCGCGTTTCGTCATGGTCGCCTTAGACGATAATGGACGTATAAGAGCTGTTCATAGCGATTAGCCGCAGTTAAGCGATCCCAGCCTAAAATAGCAAAAGGGCGCTAAGTGCGCCCTTTTGCCGTTACTGCCGCTTATTTGCCTAAATGATTAGGCACGTACGTTGTCCCGGTTCTTGAGATAAGCGTATTCGCCGACATCACTAAACGGACGCACGAGTTTCTGAAACGCTGAGTAGGACTCATACACACGACGAGACTCCTCATCGCTATCGACCTGGCGCTGAATGGCTTCCTGGGAAGAGGTATACAGCGCGGCCATCACGTCTTCAGGGAAGGTGCGCAGCTGCACGCCGTGCTCATCGACCAGCGCTTCCAACGCCTGAGCGTTGCGGAAAGCGAATTCACTGATCATGGCAAGGTTAGAGGCACGCGCGGCTTCGCGGATCACGTCCTGAAGGTCTTCGGGCAGCGCGTTCCACGCGTCCAGGTTGATTGTGCCTTCCAGCACAGCCGTTGGCTCGTTCCACGCCGATGTGTAGTAGTAGTCAGCCACCTGATGCAGGCCGAACGCCAAATCGTTATACGGCCCGACCCAGTCCGCGGCATCCAAAGCGCCGGTTTGCAGCGAGGTGAAAATCTCGGATCCTGGCATGTTGACGGTGCTGACGCCGATACCGTTCATGGCTTCACCCGCAAGCCCTGGCAGGCGTAATTTCAGCCCCTGCATATCTTCCAGCGAGTTGATCTCTTTCTTGAACCAGCCAGCCATTTGCGTGCCGGTATTGCCGACGGCGAAGGGCTTGAGGTTGTGGTTGGCGTAGATTTCATCCCACAGTTCCTGACCGCCGCCATTATATAACCAAGCGTTCATTTCGGTGGTGTTCATGCCGAAGGGTACGGCAGTGAAAAACTGCGAGGCAGCGACTTTGCCGCGCCAGTAATAAGACGCAGAGTGACCCATCTCAGCAGTTCCTGCCGCCACGGCGTCAAACACTTCAAGCGCGGGAACCAGCTCACCCGCACCGTGTACGCGAATCTGCATACGCCCATTGGAGAGCTGCTCGACCCGGCGGGCGAAGTCATTCGCGCCAGTGCCCAGAGCGGGGAAGTTTTTTGGCCACGACGTGACCATGTCCCAGGTATAGGTCTCTTGAGCGCGCGCGCTAGAGGTGGTTACAAAGGGGGCAGCAGCGACACCAGCGGCACCTAGGCCAACGGTTTTGAGGAAGTTACGGCGTTGCATGTAAGCAAAACTCCAGAAGTAATCATACTGTTGTTATAGGGCGCTGAGTGCGCCATGTTCGCTTGTTAGTATGCTTTATAGCGAATTTCGCCCGCAAGCCTTCTGATCAATCATCCGATGCGTCTTTCATGCTATTGCCGTGGCGTACCAGCCAATAGCAGCCGCCTAACGCCAATACCGCTATCGATAGCGCACCAATTTGCCACGGATCAATAACCTCCATATCCAGTACCATAAACTTGCGTACTAGCGCCATAATAGCGATTAGCACCACAATTTCGACGTGGATAAAGCCTTTTCCACTGGTCATCGTGCGAATGATTGAGTTATTGAATTCCATGGCAATCAAGACGGTAAGAATCATATCGAATAGCGCTTGAAAGACACGGTAATCGAAGGGATCACGGCTTTGAATAAATAACAGTTGTACCACGTGAATCACCAGATAATACATGGCCACTAGCACGGCTCCGCCGATGGCTAAAGTGAGCACCATCGAAATTAAACGTTCAAAGCGCTGATAGCCGCTCAATGTTTGCCAGCCATTACTCACTTCGGGAAATAGGCGTTTAAAGCGTTGTTTCATAATGCCTCTCAAAGGCGCCTGAGCGCACAAGCAGGGGTAACTAAGTGAAAGGGGAGGCTTGCTTACAGAGGTGTTAGCTTAGCAAAGCCAAGTACCAACCATTTGACCCCTTCGCCTTCAAAGCTCACTTGCACGCGAGCGCGGGCGCCTTCGCCTTCCGCGTTGAGAATGATCCCTTCGCCGAATACTGGATGTTCAACCCCTTGGCCAACGTGCAGGCTAGGCAGATCGCCGCTGCTCTCGACGCTTTGCTGGGCAAAGGAGGTACGTGAGGCGGTCACCGGGCGTGAAATATGCCCGCGCAAGCGCACTTCTTCCAGCAAATGCGGCGGTAGCTCGCGCAAGAAGCGCGAAGGGCGTGGAAACACCTCTTTGCCGTGCAGGCGGCGGGTTTCCGCGTGGGTCAGGTAGAGTTTCTGCATGGCACGAGTAACGCCCACGTAGCAGAGCCGACGCTCCTCTTCGAGCCTGCCAGGTTCCTCGATAGACATCTTGTGCGGAAACAGCCCCTCTTCAACACCAGCAATGAATACTATCGGAAATTCCAGCCCTTTGGCGGAGTGCAGCGTCATCAACTGCACGCTGTCCTCGAACTCTTCGGCTTCATGGTCGCCTGCGTTAAGGGCGGCTTCTGAGAGGAACGCCTCCAACGCCGCCATGCCTTCGCCCGCTTCAGGAGCTTCAAAGACATCGCCCTGAGTGAAGGCGCGGGCAGCGGTGACGAGCTCTTCCAGGTTTTCGACCCGTGCCTGGCCTTTCTCGCCGCGCTCACTTTTGTGGTGCTCTATCAAACCGGTGTGAACAGTAACGTGATCGATAATTTCATGCAGCGCCATACCCGAGGCATCGTTATCGAGCTGCTCGATCAAGTTGGCAAACGTTTGCACCGCATTGGCCGCGCGGCCTTTCAAGGTACCGTCGTTAATCGCATCGTGGAGCGCCTGCCACAGCGGAATGCCTTGCTCACGGGCGCGCAAGCGCACTATCTCTACCGTGCGGGTACCAATACCGCGAGTGGGGACGTTAATGACCCGCTCCAACGAGGCATCGTCATCGCGGTTGAGCATCAGGCGCAGGTAGGCCAGGGCATTCTTGATTTCCAGGCGCTCGTAGAAGCGGTGACCGCCGTAAATACGGTAGGGCATGCCTTGACGAATCAGCGTTTCTTCGAGCAGCCGCGACTGGGCATTGGAGCGGTAGAGAATGGCAATATCGCGGCGGTTAAAGCCTTCGTCGACCTTCTCTTTGATCGTATCGACGATATAGCGCGCTTCTTCCAAGTCGTTAAACCCGGCATAAATCGAGATCGGCTCGCCTTCGATGCCGTCAGTCCACAGGTTTTTGCCCATCCGCTCGCTGTTGTGGCTGATCAGCGTGTTGGCGGCTTCAAGAATCGCGCTGGTAGAGCGATAGTTCTGCTCTAGACGCACGGTATGGGTTTGCGGGAATTCCTGCTCAAAGCGGCTGATATTCTCCACTTTTGCGCCGCGCCAGCCGTAGATCGACTGGTCGTCATCACCGACGGCGGTCATCGGCGTCTGCATGCCGGTGAGCAGTTTTAGCCAGGCGTATTGCAGGGTATTGGTGTCCTGAAACTCATCCACCAGGACGTGTCCAAAGCGCTCTTGGTAGTGCTTCAAAAGCGCTGGGTTATCGCGCAGCAGCTCAAGGCTTCGCAGCAGCAATTCACCGAAATCGACCAAGCCGCCGCGCTCGCAGGTGAGCTGGTAGCGCTCGTAGAGCTCGACCATTTGGCCCATGTAGCCATCGCCATCGACATTGACTTGATGTGGGCGCAAGCCCTCCTCTTTGCAGCCGGAAATAAAATGCTGCACTTGGCGGGGCGGATAGCGTTCGTCGTCGATCGAGTAATCTTTCAACAGCCTCTTGACCAGGCGCAGCTGATCGTCGGAGTCGATAATCTGAAAATGTTGCGGCAGTCGGGCATCTTGCCAGTGGGTACGCAGCAGGCGATGGGCGATGGAGTGAAAGGTGCCCACCCAAACATGACGCATCGAGAGGCTGAGCAGCGCTTCAAGGCGGGTACGCATCTCTTTGGCAGCTTTATTGGTAAATGTAACCGCCAGCAGTGCGTAGGGAGACAGCCCTTCCGCCTGCATCATCCAGGCGATGCGATGGACCAACACGCGAGTCTTGCCGGAGCCTGCGCCTGCGAGCACCAATAGATTGCCTTGGGGGGCGCTCACTGCTTCGCGCTGGGCGGAGTTGAGCTGATCGAGAATCGCCGTGACGTCGTCCATAGTAGCCGCTGCCGGATCAAAAAATAGGCGGCTAGTCTAGCACAGCCAGCGAACTGGCTGTGTATACAGGTATGGCAATCTTCACGCCTGTGCGTCGAGGGCAGGTTTACGCGAGGGCGCTGTGAACCCATCCGTGGGCGCTACTTTTGACATCCCTGTCAAAAGACCCTCGCTTCAACCTGCCCTCGCTCCCGGCCACTGGGAACGTGTAGGTAAAGACTAAGACTCTTCAGGAAAGCGCAGCGTATTAAGGCTCTTTTTAACCGCTTTGAGCTGTTCAGCGAGTTTCGGGCCGCGGGTTTTGGCCACGCCGACAGCGAGTACGTCAATGAGCACCAGATGGGCGATGCGTGAGCTAAGCGGGGTGTAAATCTCAGTGTCCTCGTGAACATCGATATACAGCGGCAGGCTGACCTCTTCAGCAAGCGGCGAGCCGCTGGGGCATAGCCCAATGACGGTAGCGCCTGCTTCACGGGCCAAGCGCACGCTGGCCACCAGCGCTTTAGTGCGGCCGGTTTGTGAAATCGCTACGACGACATCGCCCTCTTTTAAGGTCACCGCCGACATATTCTGCATATGCGGATCGGCGTAGGCAGAGGTGGAAATTTGCAGCCGGAAAAACTTGTGCTGGGCATCGAAAGCCACCGCACCAGACGCACCAAAACCGTAGAATTCCACACGGTTAGCCATTGCCAGTGCATTCACCGCACGCCCTAGGGATTCATTATCCAGCCGGTCTCGCACCGAGAGCAGCGTACCCACTGTAGAGTCAAAGATGCTATGCGAAAACTCAGCAACAGAGTCGCTATCGTTCATGGAAAACTGAGCGAACTGGCTGCCGCTAGCCAGCATTTGCGCTAGCTGTAGCTTGAAATCTTGAAAGCCGTTGCACCCCAGCGCGCGGCAAAAACGCACCACCGTGGGTTCGCTCACGGTGGCTTCGGTGGCCAAATCCACAATACGCATGTGGATGACCTCTTCGGGGTTGCGCAGTACAAACCGCGCCACTTTTTGCTCGGAGCGTCGGAAGTGCTCCATGCGGCGTCTCATCTCATCGAACAGGGCGCGACTCACGTTCAGCTCCTTGGCTCTCAAACTCACACTTGGCTAGTTCTAGCATTTCGACAGTATGCCTGACTGATAGCGCAAATGGGCATGGAAAGCGGTGTAGGGATTAACGTTTAAAGGCCGTTAGCCCCTTTTTTTAAGATTCGTCATCATTTTGTCAAGTAGGTTATAGTAATAAGTGAAGTGCCGCACTGCATCATACAGTCGTCACGGGTGCAGGTGGACGAAGGCATATTCACCTGGAGGAACGTCGATTATGAGAAACGTCGAACGAATCACCTCGGTTAAAAGCGAATTGCTCGATATCTTTATGAGCATGCAAGTGGATGAGCATGCTCAGCGCCAGCGTAGCGCTGCCCAGCGCAGCTTAAGAGCACGCCGCGGTATTGAGTTGCATCGGGAGTTTCAGAAACTATCGCGGGACATCGCCCCCTTGCCCGACGAAGATCGACAAGAGAGCGAATTGCACTGAGATTAGCTGAAATAAGGTTAGTAAGCAGCGGACCAGTGACGGCTTAGCTTAAATAAGCCCAGTCACGAATACGGCAATAACGCCAGCGGGCGCTAAATAGCGCGCGATGATGTTCCATACGCTCTTGCCGGTCGCGGAAAGGCCTAGTTCGGCTTCGACACTGTTGCGCTCTAAGCACCAAGCGGTGAAGAGAATCGCACCTAGCCCGGTTAGCGGCAGCATGATTTTGCTGGTCAGCGTATCAAGCAAATCAAACACCCCCAGCCCAAACATGAGCGGCTCGCTCCATACGTTGAACGATAGCAGCGCTGCAATCCCGAGCAACCAAGCTCCCACACCTGCCACAACCGTTGCCATAACACGGCTTAACGGCGTGCGCTCTTCAACGAACTCAACCACCGGCTCAAGCAGTGAAATCGCGGAGGTTAGCGCGGCAA
The DNA here is from genome assembly GCF_052645115.1 of Vreelandella sp. V005. NCBI lineage: Bacteria > Pseudomonadati > Pseudomonadota > Gammaproteobacteria > Oceanospirillales > Halomonadaceae > Vreelandella > Vreelandella sp. V005. The sequence continues at coordinate 181,439 of NZ_JBQXYA010000006.1, forward strand.
ACGTGAGCAACAAGAAGAACATCAAGCCTAGGATTAGGCCGCCATCCATATTGCCAAACGCCAAGGGCAGCGTGACGAAAATCAGCCCAGGGCCTGAAGCAAGATCCAGGTTATTGGCAAATACAATCGGGAAAATGGCTAGCCCAGCGCCAAGGGCAATGACGGTATCCATGATGATAACCGTACGGGCGGTTTGCAGCAGGTTGATGTCTTTGCCCAGATACGAGCCGTAAGCCATCATGATGCCCATACCCAAAGAGAGGGTAAAGAAGGCGTGACCTAGGGCGGCTAGCACGGTTTCAGCGCTGAGTTTGCTCCAGTCGGGGTTGAACATATAGGTCAATGCTTCGCCAAAGTGCCCAGTCGACATGCCGTAACCGATCAGCACGACGAGCAGCAGGGCGAGCACCGGCATCAAAATGCGTACGGCACCCTCAAGGCCCTTCGTAACACCACGGGCGACAATGCCAATCACTAGCAGCATAAAGACGGAGTGGCCCAGCAGCAGTAGGCCTGGGTTGCTCAGCATGCCGTTAAACAGTGCGCCAATGCCGTCAGCGTCTTGGCCACTAAAGGCACCGCTCACCGAGTTGACCGTGTAGTAGAGCGACCATCCGCCAATGACGCTGTAGAACGACAGAATTAAAAAGGCGCCGATGATGCCACTAATGCCTACGATGGCCCATGCTTTTGGCTTGTTCGCTCCACGCGCCAGCTCTGACATGGTGCTGGCTGGGTTCTTCTGGCCACGCCGCCCGAGTAGCCATTCAGACACCAGAATGGGTAAGCCAATCAGCGCGATACAGAGTAGATAGACAAAGACGAAAGCAGCACCACCGCTTTCGCCCACCATGTAAGGGAATTTCCAGATATTTCCCAGGCCAACCGCTGAACCAGCGGCAGCCAGCACAAAGGTCATTCGCGATGACCATTGCGCGTGTGCGAGCTTCGCCATACATCACCCATTAAGTCGATTATTGTGTCAGTCAAAGCGTGTTGTTCACGCTAGTTTTCGAAAACAGCGTCATTGCTAGCGTCTTTTTTCGAAAGTAAGCGCAATTTATCTGATCGACTGCAAGCATGCCAGTTAGCTGACCTAAAAAGACCGGCTAAAATAGCTGGCTTTGCTTTTCACCCGCGAAAGGCGCTAGCGGAGGTAATGGCGTCGCTTCACCCAGCGCATTGTAAAGTAAGCGAGCCATGTGGGGAGACTCGCGGTTATCCGCAGTATGCACAAATAAGAAAGGGGTTTTCCCCTGACTTATCCACAGCTTTAGGCGAGCCTTCCAGGCGTTGAAGTAGTCACTGTTTATGGTTTTGTCAATATGGCCAATGAAGCGTATTACCGGATAATTTGCCGTGGAAAGCACGTGTAGTGGCAGTTTCGGCTTTTCTTGCTGGGCTTGGGCCAGCCCCATATGGCCGTTAGCGGGTGTTGAAAACACCGGGCGAACATCGAGCATCACGCGGTTAGCCGAATAAGTTATCAACAGGCGGTTAAGAGCAATTTCAGCGGCCCCTTTGTGGAAAAACTCGGGATGACGTACCTCTACCGCACATGGTAAATGGTGTGGCCAGTCCGCAAGCAACGCCTCAAGCTGAGGGAGCTCTTGTGGCCCAAAATCACGTGGTAGTTGAACCATCGTTGGGCCAAGCTGGTGGTGCAGTGGTTCAAGGGCGGCCAAAAAGGCCCATGCATCTTCTAAATGCGTTAACCGTTGATCGTGGGTGACGCTTGCCGGTAATTTAAAGCAAAAACGAAAGTGAGGCGGTGCTTGGCTTGCCCAAGCGGCGACAGTTTCCGGCTTAGGGATCCCGCTATAAAACGTCGTATTGCCTTCAACACACGAAAAGACGGCTGCATAATCGTTTAATAATGCTGTTTTGGCATGGCGCGGATAAAGGCTGCCGAGCCAGTGCTGATTGGCCCACATGGGCAAACCTAAATAAAGCGGAAGCGTCATGGGTGGCGTGCCTATGTGCATAAGGTCAAATACTAATGTAACAGTTTAAAATAGCTGCTCGTTAAGGTGATGGCAGCTTTTATAGGGTTTTTCGGTGTAGCCAGGCGCGGAAAAAGTGAAATTGTTCAGCCGCCGATAGCGCTACTATGTAGGTATAGCCCTTATGGGCAGGTACAGCCGTTAATAAACAGGACGATTCCATGAGTTCAGCGTACGTTAGCAGTGATGAAATCCGCGATCAGTTTTCCAGTGCGATGTCGGCGATGTATCAGCAGGAGGTACCACAATACGGCACCTTATTGTCGCTGGTCGAGGCAGTCAATCGAGAGGTGCTAGCGGCGCAACCTGCCCTTAACAATGCACTTCAGGAGAGCGACGAGCTAGCGCGCATCAATGTGGAACGCCACGGCGCGATTCGGGTGGGCAGTGCCGACGAGCTTGCCATGCTTCGGCGTATGTTTGCGGTGATGGGGATGGCGCCGGTGGGCTATTATGACCTGGCCGCGGCGGGGGTGCCGGTGCACTCGACGGCGTTTCGACCGTTTGCCGATCAGGCACTCAAGCGTAATCCCTTTCGTGTCTTTACCTCGCTGCTGCGCCTTGAACTCATCGAGAAGGTTGAGCTCCGCGAACAGGCAAGTGCCATTTTAAGCTCACGAGATATTTTTACGGCTAATGTGAAAACGCTTATTGAACGCTTCGAGCAGCAGGGTGGGCTTAGCGCCGCCGATGCCGAGCAATTCGTTCAGGAAGCGCTGGAAACGTTCCGCTGGCATGACAACGCCACGGTCGATTTGGCGACATATGACCGTTTGCATAATGAGCATCGGCTAATTGCCGACGTGGTCTGTTTTCGTGGCCCCCACATTAACCACCTAACCCCGCGAACGCTGGATATCGATGAAGTGCAGCGGCGTATGCCGAGCGTGGGTATTGATCCCAAAGCTACCATTGAAGGCCCGCCCCGCCGCGACTGCCCGATACTCTTGCGCCAGACCAGTTTCAAAGCGTTGGAGGAGACTATCGCTTTCGCAGATGCCGCCGAGGGCAAGCACACCGCTCGCTTTGGTGAAATTGAGCAGCGTGGTATTGCGTTAACTAAAAAGGGACGCGAGCTTTATGATCGCCTGCTAGCGACGGCGCGGGAAAGCGCGCCCAAGAGTGCAGATAATGACACTCATCAAGCCCATTTGGCGGAGGTATTCACCGCGTTCCCCGATGATTACGCCACCCTACGTAGTGAAGCGCTAGCTTTCTTTCATTACCACGCGGTGAAGGGCGTGCCGGTGCAAGGGCCAGTGTCAGCAGCGCAAGTCGATCAACTGATCGAGCAGGGCGCCCTGTCAGTCACACCGATGATTTATGAAGATTTCTTACCGGTGAGCGCGGCGGGTATTTTTCAGTCCAATTTGGGCGAAAGCAGCCACGATAACTACGGCAGTAGCGCCAGCCAACAGCAGTTCGAGCAGGACTTAGGCGCTACGGTCATTGATGAGATTGAGCTTTACACTCAGCGCCAACAAGCATCGCTTGATCAGGCGCTGGCGCAGTTAGTGAGTTGAGCGATAGAGCAACCATTATTATTGATATGTTCAATACAAGTAGGGCAGTAAAACGTTATGAGTAAAGGAAAGGTATTAGTATTACATGGACCTAATTTAAATTTGTTAGGTAGTCGTCAACCTGAGATCTATGGTTACACGACGTTAGATGATGTGAATAACATGCTGCGAGAGAAAGCAGTAATGGCCGATTGGGACATAGCATGTTTGCAAAGTAATCATGAAGGCGCCCTGATCGATGCTATCCATGCCGCTCGTCTGGATGGCACCCAAGCAATTATTATCAACCCCGCTGCCTACACCCATACCTCCGTGGCCATTCTTGATGCCCTTAATGCTTTCGATGGAACAGTAATTGAGGTGCATTTATCTAATGTGCACAAGCGAGAAGCTTTCCGGCATCACTCCTATGTCTCGCTGCGTGCCGATGGAGTAATCGCCGGGCTAGGGGTTCAAGGCTACAAAGCTGCGTTAGAAGCGGTGGTGGTGGCGACTAATTAATATGTAATCGTATTTGCTCTACTTTATTTTTTAAAACAGGTAGGTACACATTGATCAAAGTGTCGAGATCGACCCGAGCAGCGTTGGTACTGATATTGATCGCGCCCATTAAATGCTGCTTGGCGTCGTAGACGGGCACCGCAATGGAACGAAGACCGGAGTCTAGCTCCTGATCAGAAACAGCATAACCCTGCTGTCGTGCTGTCATTATCTGGCTTCGGAGTTCATCAACGTCGGTCACCGTTTTATCGGTGTAGGCCTCAAGCACTATCGATGATAAGAAGTGATCAAGGTCAGTATCGCTGAGTTGGGCTAGAAGTATACGCCCCATGGAAGTATGCGCGGCAGGCAGCCTTGTCCCCACTGATAGGGTAATTGCCATTAAACGGTGTTTCGCTGCCGAGCGGGCGAGGTAAATAACGTCATTTCCCTCTAGCACGCCAAGCGACGAAGACTCCCCCGTTTCAGCGGTTATATCTTCCAAATAGTGTTGAATAACGTCTCTATAATTGTTAGCCGATAAAAAAGCATACCCTAACTGAAGTACTCTGGGCGCTAATTCAAAATAGCGCTGCTGCTTACGGACATACCCGAGCGCATGAAGAGTGAGTAAGAAACGCCTGGCTTTTGCTCGGTTCATCCCTGTACGCGTAGCAACTTCGCTTAGTGTCATTCGCGGATGTTCATGGTCGAATGCCTGTATCACCTCCAAGCCGCTGGCTAATGCTGTTACAAAATCACGGCTATCTTCACTCAGCATCTCTTCCTGCATTTTTATCGTCCATTACCTCAATGTTTACTAGGGGAAGGTTAACGCAAAAATGTTCGCATTGCGAACTTATGCCTTTGTAAAGACGCGGTGACGAGATTCTGCCGACGCTACAAATCGGTGCCTAGCATGCCCTGCTACTAAAGTTGTGTTTTTTAATAGGTTGGCAACAAAGTAATCTCAGCTATCAAGTTACGAATATATGTACGTATTACGAACAATAATTAAGCATGATAATGACTTAATCACGCACAGGAAGAAAAATGAACAAACTCCTTAGCTCTGCTTACTTGGCTGCCTGCACTAGCGCTCTGGCGCTTGGTCTCACTGTTTCCTCTGCCAGCGCTGATGAATGGCCGACTAACGATGTGCGCTTAGTCGTGCCTTATGCGCCAGGCGGCACTACCGATGTGTTATCGCGTCGCGTTGCCGATCTGCTTCAGCAAGAGCTTGACGCCAACGTCATTGTGGAAAATCGCCCCGGCGCTGGTTCTACGGTAGGTACTGGTCGTCTCGCTCGTGGTGGGCGTGATGCCGATCACACGATTTTAATGGCCTCCCCGGGCCACACCATCGGCGCCGCGATCTACCCTGATCTCACTTATGACCCGGTAGAAGACTTTGTTTTTCTACAAAACATGATCGATATTCCCAATGTCATGGTGGTGCCGGCAGACAGTCCTTACGAAAGCGTGGTTGAGTTTGTTGAAGCCGCAAAAGACGAGAACATGACCTTTAGTCACAGTGGAGTGGGCAGTTCCATCCACATGTCTGGCGAATTGTTTAAGACATTGACTGAGACCAACATGACCGCGGTGCCTTTTGCGGGCAGTGGCGCGGCACTCCCAGCGTTGTTGGGTGGCGATGTGGATGTGTCGTTTGAGAATATGCCAACGGTACTTTCACATATTCGTTCCGGCGATCTACGCGCGCTTGCGGTCACTTCTGCCGAGCGCTCTGAATATCTTCCTGATGTCTCCACACTGTCAGAAATTGGTGAATACAACCTAGACCAGTTCATCACGACCGCTTGGTTTGGCCTGATTGCTCATAGCTCTTTCCCTGAAGAAGCGCAGACTAAAATGCGAGAAGCACTCGCCAACGTGATGGAACGTGAAGAGTTTTTGGATTTCGCTGAGCAGTTAGGCGCTGAGCCAGGCCAAGTGGCTGGTGATGAATTTAAGCAGTTCATTGCCGATGACCTGCAGCGTTGGGAAGAGGTTGCCCAACAAGCCGGCATCAGCCAATAAGCCAAGTAGCTACCCATGAGTAAAGGCGAGGGCTTCGGCCCTCGCCTGACTTATTTCTATGGAGAAGGCAGCGATGACGACATCGGATCCCAAGCGCAGGGTGAAGATAAAGGACATGGGTGATGTGATAGCGGGGGTCGTCCTTCTTGTTTTTGCCCTTGTGCTGGTCTTTTACTTGGTACCCAACTACATCAACGAACCGCCTATTCTGCAGAATCCGATGATGTCGCCCCAGTGGCTGCCACGTATCGTGGGCTGGTTAATCGTGCTGTTTTCTATATTGCTTATCGGCCAGGGACTACTGATATCAGGTCCTAGCGAGGATGACGAGCGCTCGATTGAAAAAGGCTCGCCGCGGCGGTTTTTTATGATGGTCGTGGCTTTAGTGATTTATGTTGCCTTGTTTGAATCAATGGGCGCGGTGTTCAGCGGCATTTTGGCCACACTGGTGCTATTCGTGGCACACCCCGTTCGCACGTGGTGGGTATATAGCATGGCGTTCCTGTTTCCGATCGTCGTGGCACTCTTGTTTGTTGAAGTGATGAATGTGCCGCTTCCGATGCTGCCTTTTTGGCTCTGAGTGACTGTTTATTCTTTCTAGGTGAGCTATGGAAAATTTTTCGGAAGTCATACAGCTATTCGTGAGCCTGGAGAACTTTCTGGCGATTGCGGTGGGGGTCGTCATTGGGGTGGTGGTTGGTTCGATCCCCGGGTTAACGGCCACCATGGCGGTGGCGCTAGCCCTGCCGTTTACTTTCTCAATGCAGCCAATCGCCGCCATTTTGCTGTTAGTCGGGATTTACAAGGGCGGCATGTATGGTGGCTCGATTACAGCGATCTTGATAAGGACACCAGGCTCGCCCGCTTCTGCCTGTACACTGCTCGATGGCTACCCCATGGCTCAGCAAGGGCATGCGAAGAAAGCACTTAAAGCCGCTCTCTACGCTTCTGTGATCGCTGATTTTATCTCTAATATTGCGTTGATCTTCTTTGCCGCTTATTTGGCTAAAATCGCGCTTAATTTCGGCGCGCCTGAGTTTTTCTGGCTGATCTGCTTCTCTCTCACCATCATTATTTCTCTCGCCAGTGGCTCCATGATCAAAGGGTTGATGGCCGCCCTGCTGGGCATACTGCTTTCCATGGTGGGGCTGGACGATGTCTTCGGCTCGCAGCGTTTGACCTTTGGCAACTACAACCTAATGGACAGCATCTCCTTTATTCCGCTGTTGATTGGCCTGTTCGCCATTCCGGAAATTATCGAGTTTTATCGTAAGAAAGCGGTGCCCCACATCAAGGCCAAGGCGAGCGGGGCAGGCTTGGCTTTCTCTGAACTTAAACGCTGCATGAAAAGTATCGTGCGTGGCAGTTTAATCGGGGTCATTATCGGGGCCATCCCCGGTACCGGGGCCACTGCCGCGGCTTTTATCTCCTATAGCGATGCCCGTCGACGCTCTCCTAACAAAGCCAATTTCGGTAAAGGCGAAGTTGAGGGGGTGGCGGCGGCTGAAGCCGGCAATAACGGCGTTGCTGGCGCTACGATGATCCCGCTGCTGTCATTAGGCATTCCTGGCGATGTGATCACGGCGATTATTCTCGGCGCCTTTATGGTGCACGGGTTAACGCCTGGCCCGCTAATGTTTCAAGAGAACCTGTCACTCATCTATGCGCTCTTCATGGGCATCATGCTGAGCTCGGTTATCCTGCTGGTGGTGGGCAATGTCGCCATCAAGTACTTCTCACTGATTGCTGACATACCCAAACCGATTCTGTTTCCGATTGTGCTGATGTTTTGTGTTTATGGCGCCTATGCCGTCAATAATGACACTTTCGATGTGGGGTTGATGCTGGCTTTCGGGGTGTTGGGGTATATCTTTAACCGGGCGGCCATTCCCGCCGCACCTTTTCTCATTGGTTTTATTCTGGGGCCGATGTTTGAAGATAACCTGCGTCGCTCGCTTTTAATTGGCTCCAACGATCTGTCTATCTTTGTGCGTGGTCCTATCACCTGGTTCTTTATCGCCCTGACAGTGGGTTCTCTTGCCTTGGCGTTTTATCGCTTTTTGGAGGGACGTCGAAAGGCCCGCCAGACCGATATGGTGTCGAAGGTCTGAGTAGATTCGCGAGCGCCGCTCCTGTTACTGGCCTGGAGCGAGGGGCGCTGGCGAAGCGATATTGATTGAAGCGGTCCAACCACACTCTGAAGGGGAGATGATGCGATGGCGGGTCCGTTGGCAGGCTTGCGCGTACTGGATCTAAGCCGGGTAATGGCGGGGCCTTGGTGTACCCAGATACTGGCGGATATGGGCGCTGAGGTCATCAAGATCGAACACCCCACACTTGGTGATGATACCCGTCACTGGGGGCCTCCCTGGTTAAAAGACCGGGAGGGCAACGACACCGCGGAATCGGCCTATTACCTTTCCGCCAATCGCGGCAAACATTCGGTGACCGTGGATATCGGCCAGCCTGAAGGTCAGGCGCTGGTGCGTGAACTGGCAGCTGAAAGCGATATTCTGGTAGAGAACTTCAAAAGCGGTGGTTTGGCAAGAAAAGGGCTCGACTACGCGACATTAGAGGCGATCAATCCGCGACTGATTTACTGCTCGATTACCGGATTTGGCCAGACGGGGCCAATGGCCTCCATGGCAGGTTACGACTATCTGATTCAAGCACAAGCCGGATTAATGAGCATTACCGGAGCCGCCGATGGAGAACCGGGTGCTGGGCCACAGCGGGTAGGCATGGCCGTTTCAGACCTGACCACCGGGATGAACGCTACCATCGCTATTCTTGGCGCATTGCACCACCGGCACCAGACGGGGGAGGGCCAATATATCGATATGGCGCTGCTGGATGTTCAGGTGAGCTGGCTGGCGAACCAAGCGATGAACTACTTTTGCAGTGGCACCCCACCGACCCGGACGGGCGAATACCATCCTAACCTAGTGCCCTACCAGCCGTTTCCGACGGCGGACGGTGAAAAGGTCATCATTGCGATCGGTAACGATGGGCAGTTCAGGCGCTTCTGTGAGGCCGTCGGGCGACCTGATTTGGCAAGCGATCCCCGGTTCAGCACTAACCCTGAACGCGTCAAGCATCGGCTTGATCTAATCCCGCAGATGGTCACCATCACCCAAGGGCGCTCAAGCCGTGAGTGGATTGAGGTACTCAGCGCCATCAGCGTTCCCTGTGGGCCGATTCAGAATATTGCTCAGGTCTTTGATGATCCGCAGGTGAAAGCGCGAAACATGCAGGTTGCGCTGGAGACCGAAAAGGGCTCAATACCGGGGGTGGCCAATCCGATCAAATACTCCAAAACTCCCTTGGCGTATCGTAAGCCGCCGCCACGCTTGGGCGAGGACACGGATAGCGTGTTAGCGCGCTTATTGCACAAAGGCGCTGAGGAAATCAGCACCCTGCGTGAAAAAGGGGTCGTGAAGTAGCTTCACTACCCCTAGCCGACGGTCACCCCGCCACATACGAACAGCGTCTGGCCAGTAATAAATCCACTGCGCTCATCACAGTAGAAGCTAACGGCCTGAGCGACATCCTCGGGCTGGCCCATGCGTTTTAGCGGAATATTGTCGACGATGCGCCGGGCGCGCTCAGAATCGGGTGGGTTGTTTTGCCAGAAAGCGCTGGTCGCAATGGGGCCAGGCGCAACGCAATTAACCGTAATATTGTGTTCGGCAAGTTCCAGTGCCCATGTGCGCGCCATGGATTGCAGTGCGCCTTTGGTGGCGCTATAGATCGTACGTGCCTCTTTGCCAAGTACCACTCGGCTGGTGTTCAGAACGATACGCCCCATGCCACTGGCCTTCATGCTGGGGAGCAGCGCCTGGGTGCAGATCAGCGCAGAGCGTACGTTCAGATGCATTAATTTATCGAAGTCCTCAAGCTGCGCCTCTTCAATCAGTGCGGGCGCAACAATGCCTACGTTATTGACCAGCCGTGTTACGGCATGGTGTTCGGCGATTTCTGCCATGACGCGGCGAGTAGCGTCTGCATCAGCCAGATCGATCTGATAAGCATCGGCTTGCAGGGTCGGCGCTTCGGGTTCGACGATATCCACCACGACCACGCGATAGCCATCTTGCTGTAAGCGCAGGGCGATGGCTTGACCAATGTTTCTCGCGCCACCGGTCACGACGGCGCAGGGCTGTTGATCAGCAGGTTGGCTCATTTTGTTATCCTTGGCTGCGAAAGTTTTATCTTTGTTTGCGTTCGTGGTTTAAAACGTTATTAGTCCTGACAGCGTCATTAGCCAGATGATCAGGCTGAGCGTGAAGAAAGAAGCGATCGTCCCCACTAGCATGGCGGTGGCGCTAACCCCGCCTAAGCCGTAGCGCTGGCCGAATAGCGGATAAATACTAATCATTGGCGAGGCAGCGAATAAGAGCGCACCGGCAAAGTAGATCAGTTCGATATCCGGAATCAGCAGGAACGCGACCAGGATGGCGAGGGGGTGAATGAGCAGCTTGCCGATCACGATTTGCCCCACATCACGCATCATGCCCTTAACGTGAAGGCCAAATAGCGACCCCCCGATAACGAACAGCGCCGCTGGCCCCGCCGCATCCGCCAGCATATCGATCACTTTCTCAACTGGGCCGGGTATGGCGACGCCTGTTACTGCAATCACTATACCCACCGTGAGCCCGATGAGTACCGGATTTTTGGCCAGATTGAGCGCCGTTTGGCGAACGGTTTTCCATACGCTTGATCCATGCTGGTTACCCATTTCAGCCAGGATCAGTGCGGTGGGAATTACAAGCAGGTTCTCAATGAGCATGTTGAGCGCCAAGAGCACCGCCGCCGGCGAACCGATGACCATTGCCGCCACCGGATAGCCAACGAAACCACTGTTGGATGCGGCCATCCCCAGCGCTTGCATCGCACTGGCGTTAAGGGGCTGGCGCTGCAGCTTTAAGCAAAGCACCAACCCGGCCCCTAACACCGCTATCGAACCAAGCCCGTACGCCACCAGATAGTGAGGTTGTAAAATCGCCTCCAAAGGCTGCTGGTTTAGCGCGCGAATAACCAGGGCAGGCAGGGCGCAATACAGCACAAAAATACCGACGCCTTGCAACTGCTCACGCTGCATCACACCACTCCACCGAGCCACATAACCAATACCGATTAACAGGAAAATAGGAGTGGTAATCGCGAGTATTGCGAGCATAGCAGCCTCTTCAGCGCTTCATGGTAGTCAATAGCGTAGTTCGAATGGCGAATTATTGTACGCTACTTGCAGAGGCATTATGGCTTACTTTGCGCGCTTGGCGAGACAAGCTGTTCAATATAGTGAGTACGCAGCGGTATCACATGAGGGTCGATTTGCTCAGTAGCGATGCGATCATGTGTGAAAAAGCGAAACGCATCCACGCCTTGAAACACAAACAGATCAACGCCCGAGAGCGTTTTAGCACCGGCTTGCTGGGCGGCCTTCAAAAGCTCGGTATGGGCGGGAATGTAGACAGCATCAAACACCCAGTGCTGGGCGCCTAGCCCAGCAGTATCGATCGGGCAACCTGGGTGATTGATATGGCCGATCGGCGAGCAATTGACCACGCCTTGCCACTGGGATAGCTCGTGCTGCGCCTGCTCGGGGGTGATGCATTGTGCGGTGATGCCCATGCTGTTGAGGTCATGGCTAAGGTTTTGCGCGCGACGCTCATCGTGCTCAAGAATATGGACACAGCTGACCGAGAGCGCTCCTAGTGCGCATGCTACCGCCCGGCCCACGCCCCCAGCGCCGATCAATAAGACCTCCCCCGCAGGCTGGTCACCGAACGAGTGGCGGTAGGCGCTGATAAAACCGGTGTAATCCGTATTTTCAGCGCGTAAACCCGCCTCATCGAACAGTAATGTATTGGCGGTGCCAACGCGCTTCACACCTTCACCGCGGATATCGGCCAGCTGCGCGGCTTTCTCTTTAAAAGGGAAGGTGACATTGGTGCCGCGGTAACCCTCCTCACGCAGACTTTGAATGGCGTTGGGAAAATCAAAATCCACGACGCCCAGGCTGTCGACTAAATCGTAGCGCACCGGTACGCCCAAGGATGCCCCCAAGCGCTCATGCAGGTCGGGAGATTGCGATTTGGCGATGCCTTCGCCTACCAGTCCCAGCTTGATCATGCTTGTTTCTCCCCTGCGTCATGGTCGGGTGCGTCTTGCGTAATACCGTCAATGGCAGCTTCCAGGCGCTGCTGCGCGGTGACGCGTACAAAGGCGTTCGGTGCACCGAGCCCTTGGTAGCCGTCACGCTGCACCAGTTCAAAGAAAAACGCTTTGCTGCCGGGCTGCGTATACAGCTGATGGAAGTCACCGCTACTGTCTTGATCAAAGAGGATATGGTGCTCCTGCATCCACGCATGCGTTTGTGCCGGAAGGTCAAAGCGTGCGGCCAGGTCGCGGTAATAGTTGCCTGGAATCGGCAGTACCGGTATGCCCGCCTGTTGGAGTGCTGCGCTGGTATCGCGCATAGCGCTGGTGCGTAGGGCGACATGATGAATTCCCGAGCCGCCGTACTGGCGCACAAAGCGATTACTGGCAGTATCCGGCGAGGCGCTGGCATTAAGCGCCAAGCGAAAACGGCCGTTATGATTCTGTAGCACTTGGCTCTGGATCAAACCGCGAGGGTCGGTGACATCGAAAGAGGGCGTGGGCTCCAACTGGAAAATGGCACGGTACTGCAGCATCAACGAGAGATAGTCGTGGTAGGAGAGCGCCACGCTAATGTGGTCGATATCCACCAGTGCCCCCTGAGGAACGGGCTTAACATCGACAGGGAACTCGCGGTCCCAGGTACGGCTTAGCTGTGAATCATCAATAATATAGGAGAGGCTGCCATCCACATTGCGAAGCGCGCTCATGCGGTGGCTAGCACCGACCTCTTCGGGTTCGACGATATCGTATCCGAGCTTATCGGCGCGCTTGAATGCTTCATAAGCGTTGCCTACGCGCAGGCCGATGGCGGTGACCGCAGTGGCATCGCGCCCCGGCACACGGCCGGTAAAGCTCGATTCGGTGTTGAGCACCAAATTAACGTCACCGGCGGCCCAGCGCTCGGCATTCAGCGTATGGTGGCGCCCAACGCAGGCCATGCCCAGTGCGCTGAGTAGCTCTCGCAGCGACGCTAAATCTGCAGGCTCAACGGCGATCTCCAGAAAGGCGACCGACTCGATCGGCTGCGGCGCGGGAATTCCGCTGTCACTCTGCATACTGCGCAGCAAATGGTACGAGCGCAGCCCATCGCGGGCGGTCTGGTCGCTATGACCCATGCGAAAGACATCGTTAAAAATCTCGTGGGAGAGCGGGCCGTCGTAGCGGGTCTCTTCCAACATGGCCATAAAGCTGTCCATCTGTAGCTCACCCTGGCCAGGGAAGCAGCGGTAGTGGCGGCTCCACGATAGATGATCCATGGAAAGACGCGGCGCATCGGCAGTCTGTACCAGGAAGATGCGATCCCCCGGAATTCGCCCGATGGTGCCCAGCTCCGTCTGGCGGGAAAAGATGTGGAAGGTATCCAGCACTAAGCCAACATTAGGATGCGCGGCACGGCGCACTACCTCCCAACTATCGCGGTAATCGTGAATATGCCGCCCCCACGCCAGCGCTTCATAGGCGACGCGCAAATGGCGCCGCGCTGCACGCTCGCCGAGCTCATAATAGTCATCGGCGGCGCGGCTTAACCCCGGTAAGGAATCAGGGTGGACGGTACTGCAGGCCATTAGCAGATCCGTACCCAGCTCTTCCATGAGGTCGAACTTGTGCTCGGCGCGGTCAAACGCTCGCTCTCGCGCGCGCCCCTGTAGCCCCTCAAAGTCACGAAAGGGCTGGAGAGTGACCAGCTTAAGCCCACGGGAGCGAATCAGCTCACCTGCCTCACGGGGCGTGCCGGTGAACGCCGTGAGGTCGTTTTCAAAAAGCTCAAGGCCTTCGAAGCCAGCTTCGGCAATGGCGTCTACCTTCTCTTCCAACGAGCCGCTTAGGCAAACCGTGGCAATAGATGAGTACATGGCGTCATGCTCCTTATAGTGCGTTGAATCAGTAGCCCGCCAAGCGTGGCAGGAAGGTGACCAGCTCAGGCACAAAGGTAATCAGCAGCAAGATCAAAAACTGCACGCCCAGCATGGGTAGAATGCGGCGAATAATCGGCCCCATCCCCACCCCGGAGACAGACTCTGCAACAAATAGACAGAGCCCCATGGGTGGCGTGATCAGCCCCATCATCAGGTTGAAAATCACTACGATGCCGAAGTGCAGGGGGTCGATACCTAGCGCCATGGCAATGGGGTGAAGAATGGGCACGAGTACCAAAATGGCCGCGATGCCTTCCAAAAACAGCCCTACCACCAGTAATAGAAGAATGACGGCAATCAGGAAGGTCCACTGGGTATCGATACTCATCAGCGCCCAGTCAGTCAGCATGTTGGGCACACGTTCGAACGTTAGCACCCAGTTGGCGGCGGCAACCGCCCCCATGATGACCATGATCACCGCACTATCGCGCATGGCACGAGCGAAGATACCCGGCAGGTTGACCAGCTTGATGTTGCGGTAGAGCACGACGCCCAAAATTAACGCATAGACCACGGCAAAGGCCGCCGCCTCGGTGGGTGTCACAATACCGGCGAGAATCGCCCCAACGACAAAAACGGGCATCAGTGCGGGTAGTAAGCCGTGCAGAAGCGCGTGGCGCCGTGACTGCTGCTTGGTCTTTGAGGTGACCATGTCGCCAGCAAAAAAGTAGACGTAAATCGAAAGCCCTAGCGCCAGCAGAAAACCCGGCACAATACCGGCCAAAAAGAGCCCGGGTACCGACACGCCAGACACCGTGAGCGCATAGATAATCACTGGAATGCTGGGGGGAATAATGGGCCCAATTACCGAGGATGCAGCCGTCAGCGCAGCGGCAAAATCACGCGGATAACCCTCTTTTTCCATAGCGGGGATAAATACCCGCCCTAGCGCCGAGGTATCCGCTATCGCCGATCCTGAAAGCCCGGCAAAAATGACCGACGCCCAGATATTAACGTGTGCCAAGCCAGCTTTAAGACGGCCGACAATGGCGCTGGCCAGATTAATAATACGGTGAGTGATGCCCGCTTCGTTCATCAGCTCGCCAGCCAGAATAAACAGCGGAATCGCCAACAGCGGGAAAGACTCCATACCGCCGAAAAACTGCTGCGACACAATGCGAATGTGGTAGGGCAAATCGCCGGTGCTCATGAGCACCGTCAGCGAACCGAGGATGGCAAAGGCAAACGGCACCCCGAGTAATACGAGCGCTAAAAGCAGTATGAAAATCATGGCGAAGCCTCCTCACCAAGCTGCTCGTTCCAACGCAGCGCGCCCATCACCAGGGCAGAGAGACTGAGCAAGCCGCCGCCCATCAACATAGAAGCCTGAAACAGCCACATCGGCATCCCAGTACTGGACGAGGTGCGCCCGCCACGTGCGGCGATAAACTCAACCGCCGACACCATCAAACCAATCCCCACTACGAAGACGACCAGATCGACGAGCACGGCTTGCCAGCGCACCCAGCGCGGCGGCAGCAAGCGTCGAATAAGGTCAAAACCGATGTGCTTGTCTTGTAGATATGCCCAGGACATACCGAACATCAGGCCGTAAATCATCAGGTAGATGGCGGTGTCTTCTCCCCAGCTAATGGAACCGCCATAGGTGTAGCGGGCAAAGGCATTGCCCGCGACCAGCAAAAATATCAGCATCATGGCAAGCCCTGCCAAGCTGCCATTGAACAGGATCAGACCACGATGTAGCCGGGTGAGAAGAGCAGGCATAGGAGCACCTTCAATCAATAGTCAGGCACGCAGGTTGGCGGATGAACCACTGATGGTTCACCCGCAAGCGTTTGAACAGGTGGGATTAAAAGTTCGCGGAGGCCTCTTCGACGGCCGATGAGAGGCGGTCAATCCACTCGGCATCATCGCCAAGTTCGTCGCGTAGGTACGCTTGTACCGGCGGTTGTGCCGCTTCGCGGAAAGTGTCCATATGTTCAGCAGTGGGCTGGGTCACTTCCATGCCCTCTTCTTCCAGCTTGGTGATTCCCTGCGCCGAGTTGAACTGCTGGATAGCACGTCCAGTGGTGCCAGCAACGACAGCGGCACGTTTTACAGCAGCTTGCTCTTCTTCAGAGAGAGACTGGAATATCTCATCGTTGACCAGGATGTGATCAACGCCATAAACGTGGCGATCAAGCGTGAGGTAGTCTTGGAACTCGTAGAAGTTATTGCCGTAGATCACCGAGATAGGGTTCTCTTGGCCATCAACGACACCCGTGGCAAGCGCTGTCGGTACTTCACCCCAAGCGATGCCCTGGGGCTCGCCACCCAACGCGCTGACCATTTCCAGGTAGAGCGGAATGGTTTGTACGCGGAATTTCAGGCCTTCCATATCTTCGGGCGAGTTGATGGGGCGCACGGAGTTGGTGAAGTGCCGAAAGCCAGTCTCGCCGTAGGCTAATGTACGCAGGCCGGTTTGCTGTAAGCAGTGCTCCGCAAGTGCGGCGCCAAATTCGCCGTCCAATACTTGCCATGCCACTGGCGCCGACGGGAACGTGTAAGGGATATCCGTCACGGCCACCGCTGGGCAGAAATTGGCGTAGGCGCCGGAAACCATGGCGATGCTAATCGTGCCATCCTGGGCGCCTTCGATTAGCTCAGTTTCGCCGCCGAGAGAGCCGGCAGGGTAGAGTTCCACGGTGAGGTCAGTTTCAGCCTCGACAAGGTTTTTGAATACCTGGCCCGCCGCGCCTTTTTTCGACGTCGTCCAGTCATCTGGATCCACATGGGCAAAGCGCAGCGTTTGTGCGGAAGCGGTGGCGGCGGATGCTAGCGCGGCGGCAGCGATAGCCGCCGTCAAGGCGCGTTTTACGGAGGTAGGTTTTGATGCAAACAGTGGGCGTAAAGACATTGTTATTGTCCTCTTATTGGGCCGTTGTCAGGGGGTTGAAAAGACCTCTAGCAGTGGCGTGCGTGGCCTTTTAACCCTTTCCCGAGCAACAATGTACGAAATGGTACGTTCAGTCAAGCTATGGCATACTAGACAAAAGACGACCACGACAATAAAAGAGCATGCTCTATGACAGCCACTTCTACTAAAGCCAGCCCTCCTGCCACGCGGCGGCGTCGCAAAAACGATCCCGAATCCGTGCGCGCCGATATTCTCGCCGTGGCTACTCGTGAGTTCTCAGAAAAAGGCCTCTCTGGGGCAAGGATTGATGAGATCGCCGAGAAAACCCGTGCCTCCAAGCGGATGATTTATTACTACTTCAGTGATAAAGAGACACTTTATTTACATACCCTGGAGGCGGCTTACCAGAAAGTGCGCCTTCAAGAGGCCGAGTTGGATCTTGACCACCTGGCCCCGCTTGAAGCACTTAGCCGACTAGTGCGCTTTACCTTCTGTCATCACGCCAAGAATCCCGATTTTATTCGCCTGGTCATGATCGAAAATATTCACCATGGGCGCTTTATCGCGCAGTCAGCGCTGATTCAATCGCTCAATGCTGGGGTGATTGATGTGCTTACCAATGTGTATGCGCGAGGTGTCGAGGCTGGCTGCTTTCGTGAGGGTTTAGACCCAAGGGAGTTACACTGGCTGATTAGTGCGCTGTCGTTTTTCAATGTCTCCAACCAGCACACGTTCTCGCGAATTTTCGATTGGAAGCAAGCTGCGCCCGAGAACCAGAGTAAGTTAGAAGATCATGTAACTGAGATGGTGCTGCGTTATGTGGTCACGGATGCCACGCTATCCCAGTCATAAGTAAAGGCTTGGTTAGCGTTAGTTCGAATGGCGAACAACCGTACAATTATTTCCTGAGTCGTGCCTTTTTCAGTTACTTTGCTGGTTTGAGCAACGTTAATAGGAGGCTTGGCACCCATGCCTGCTGGATTTTTAAAACACCCTTTTATGAGTCAGCGTGCGGTCGCAGCTTGCGATGAAGACGCGATGGTGAACACCATGCTGGCCTTTGAGCTAGCGCTGGCCGAGGTTCAAGAAGCCAGCGGTGCTGTCCCCGTTGGCGTTAGCCAGCAAATGCGCCACCAATTGGAAATCGCGACGTTTAGTATCGCCGATATTGCCGAAGGCATTGCCAGCGGCGGTAATGCGGCCATCCCCTTCGTCAAGCAGGGCCGGGGACTGCTGGCCGATGAGCTCAAGCGCTACTGGCACCAGGGCGCGACCAGCCAGGATGTGGTCGACTCCGCGCTGATGCTGCTGCTTAAACCGCGCTTGGCGGCGCTGGATGAGTTACTGCTGCGCTGCCGTTCGGCGGCAACAGCGCTGATGGATGCTCATATCGACACGCCCATGGTCGGGCGTACGCTAATGCAGCAGGCGCTGCCGATCACCTTTGGCGTCAAGGTGGCCCACTGGGCGATCGGCCTTGAGCAGAGCCGCCGGCGGTTAAGCCACATTGAGCTCCCCGTTCAGTTCGGCGGTGCGGTGGGCGTGCACTCGGGTTGGGATAACGTTGGGCTTGAATGGATGGATGCGTTGGCCGAGCGGTTAGGCTTGGCAGCGCCGGTACTGCCCTGGCATACCGACCGCTACCCGATCCATGCTCTTGGCACCGCGTTAGATGCCGTGGCGGGCGCGGCTGAAAAAATCGCGCTGGATGTGTCGCTATTGACGCAAACCGAAGTCGGCGAAGTAGCGGAACCCTCGGCGCCCGGGATGGGGGAGTCCTCTTCTATGCCTCATAAGCGCAATCCGGTACGAAGCGCGCTGATTCGCGGTGCGGCGCGACAAGTGCATGGCCACACCAGCGTATTGGTCAACGCTGCCGCCCAGCCTCTTGAGCGAGGGCTAGGGGAGTGGCACGCGGAGTGGGCACCACTGATGGAAAGCGTTCTACTGGTGGAAGGCGCGCTGGAACAAGTGGCGGTGCTATTGGAAGGGCTCGAGGTCTACCCTGAACATATGCAGCGAAACTTGTCAGCCACCGGCGGCGGCATTATGGCCGAGCCCGCTGCTCGGTTACTGGCGCCTGCGCTAGGCACGGACAGAGCCAAGGCCGTTAGCGCAGAAGCAGCAGAAACCGCTCGTCAGGAAGCGCGCGCTTATGCAGAAGTGCTCTTAACCCATCCTGACGTAAAAGGGATTATTGACCCCGAGTCACTGCGTAAGGCTTGCGACCCCGCTTTATACCTTGGTAGCAGCATTGATCAGGTTCTGCGTACCCAAAAGTGGCTTAGAATAAGCTAATTACTTGAAAAGTAATATTTTTTAAAAAGCCTGTTAAGCGAGAGGTGATTCAAGGTTCACTGCTCAGCAGCACGGCAGGGTTTGACCCTAAAAGCGTTCGGCAGTAACTTGTTCGTATAGAGAATCTATGTTCGATTGACGAACAAGTATCGATAAGTACGCCAACGACCTGCTAAGAGGCACCCATCATGGCCGAGTTTTTGAGCTTGCATGACGCGGTAGCGCGCTACGTCCAAGACGGCGCCACCGTGGCCATGGAAGGCTTTACCCACCTGATTCCGTTTGCTGCGGGTCATGAAGTGATCCGTCAGAAAAAGCGCGACCTGACGCTGATCCGCATGACCCCCGATATCATCTATGACCAGATGATTGGCGCGGGCTGTGCCAAAAAGGTGATCTTCTCATGGGGTGGTAACCCTGGTGTGGGATCGTTACACCGCCTGCGTGATGCGGTCGAGAAAGGCTGGCCGTGCAAGATCGAGATTCTTGAGCATAGCCATGCCGCTATGGCCTGCGCCTTTGAAGCAGGCGCGGCGGGATTACCGATGGCGGTATTTCGCGGCTATATCGGTAGCGAGCTACCCAGCGTCAACGACCAAATCAAATTCATCGAGTGCCCGTTTACCGGCGAGCGCCTGGCGGCTGTACCGTCGGTGCGTCCGGATGTCTCGATCATCCACGCCCAACGGGCGGATCGCCAGGGGAACGTGCTGGTGGAAGGTATCGTTGGCGTACAGAAAGAGGCGGTGCTGGCGGCCAAGCACAGTATCGTCACGGTGGAGGAGATCGTCGATGACCTCAACGCCCACCCCAATGCCTGTGTGATTCCCAGCTGGGCGATCAGCGCCATTGCGGTGGCCGAAAAAGGCGCGCTTCCCTCGTACACCCATGGCTATTACGGTCGCAGCAACCTCTTCTACAAGGAGTGGGATGCCATCGCCCGAGATCGAGACACCTTCACCCGGTGGCTCGACGACAACGTCTTTAACGCTGTCCAAAATCATGTAGGGGAGAATATCTAATGAGTCTCGAATATACCTCTTCTGAAATGATGTCGGTGACCGCCGCACGGGCGTTGGAAAACGGCATGACCTGTTTTGTAGGTATCGGGCTGCCCTCGGAAGCCGCCAATCTCGCGCGTCTGACCCATGCCCCCGATGTGGTGCTGATTTATGAGTCCGGCACGCTGCAAACCAAGCCCGACATTCTGCCGCTCTCCATCGGCGACGGTGAGTTGTGCGAATCCGCGTTAACCACTGTGGCGGTGCCGGAGATGTTCCGCTACTGGCTGCAGGGCGGCAAGGTGGATGTGGGCTTTTTAGGCACCGCGCAAATCGACCGTTTTGCTAATCTAAACACCACGCTGATTGGCGATTACAAAGCGCCCAAGGTGCGTCTTCCGGGTGGCGGTGGTGCGCCGGAAATAGCCACCAACGCCGGTGAAGTCTTTATCACCCTGAAGCACTCAAAGCGCGCTTTCGTGAAAGATGTCGACTTTGTGACTACCTTGGGCTTTGGCCGCGACGGTAAAGGGCGCGATAACGTGCCTAATATCGGCAAAGGACCTACCCGCGTGATTACCGATCTGTGCGTGATGAAGCCCGACTCGGACACTAAAGAGTTGGTCGTGGTATCGCTACACCCTGGCGTGAGTCGCGAAGATGTGATTGAAGCCACCGGCTGGGAAGTTCGCTTTGCTGAACAGCTTGAAAGCACCCCTGAGCCCAGCGAGAAAGAGCTGATCATCCTGCGCGAATTAAAAGCGCGCACCGAGCGTGCCCACGCTGGCGAATAAGGAGATTGTTATGAGCGAGAAAGACGTCTATCTCTGTCATCCCCGCCGCACGGCCGTGGGGCGCTTCGGCGGCACCCTGGCCAGCGTGCGCCCGGATGATTTTGCCGCGACGATTTTTAAAGCCGTCCTGGCAGAAGCACCCGATCTCGATCCGGCCGCCATTGAAGAAGTCTTCATGGGCTGCGCCAACCAGGCCGGTGAAGATAACCGCAATGTGGCGCGCATGTCGTCGCTGCTGGCAGGCATTCCTACTTCGGTACCCGGCACGACCATGAACCGCCTGTGTGGTTCGGGTATGGACGCGGTCGGCACGGCGTTTCGTGCCATTAAAGCCGGCGAAATGGAGCTGGCGCTGGCAGGCGGCGTGGAGTCCATGTCCCGCGCACCCTACGTGATGGGCAAGGCCGACAGCGCTTTCGCCCGCAGTCAAAAACTCGAAGACACCACCATTGGCTGGCGTTTGGTCAACCCGCTGATGAAGAAAGCCTACGGCATTGATTCCATGCCGGAAACGGCGGAAAACGTCGCCGAGCAGTTCAATATCTCTCGCGAAGATCAGGATGCTTTTGCCCTGCGCTCCCAGCAGAAAGCCGCTGCCGCTCAACAGGCCGGACGCTTTGCCCAAGAAATTACTGCCATCGAGATCCCTCGGCGTAAGCAAGAGCCGCTGATTTTCGACCAGGACGAGCACCTGCGTGAAACCACGCTGGAGAAGCTCGCGGGCCTGCCGACGCCTTTCCGTGAGGGCGGCAGTGTAACCGCAGGCAACGCCTCCGGCGTCAACGACGGCGCAGCCGCCATGCTGGTGGCCAGTGAAGCAGCCGTCAAACAGCACGGCCTGAAGCCCATGGCGAAAATCATCGGTATGGCCACGGCTGGCGTTGAGCCGCGCATCATGGGCTATGGGCCGGTACCGGCCGTGCAGAAACTACTCAAGCGCACTGGTATCGCCATGGATGATATCGATGTGTTTGAGTTTAACGAAGCGTTTGCCGCCCAGGCGTTAGCCTGTATGCGCGATTTAGGGCTGGCCGACGATGACCCACGCGTTAATCCGAACGGCGGCGCGATTGCCTTGGGGCACCCGCTGGGTATGTCCGGTTCGCGTCTATTGTTGACTGCCGCCCATGAGTTGCAGAACAGCGGTAAGCGCTACGCGCTTTGCACCATGTGCGTTGGCGTAGGGCAGGGTATCGCCACGCTGATCGAACGGGTTTAACGGAGGCAGACATGGCGTTTCATACCATCAATGACCGTAGCGTGGCTTATCGGCTGCTCGGTGCGAAAGCTAATCCCCTCGTGGTGCTGGCGCACCCCTTGGGCATGACCCAGGCGGTTTGGGACGACGTGATCCCCGCGCTGTTGCCACGCTATCGAGTGCTGACCTGGGATCTTCCCGGCCATGGCTCTAGCCAGGCGGTTAGCGGCGAGAAGATCACGCCCGCTGATCTGGCCGCTGAGGCTCTTGAATTGGCAGAACTGGCGAGCGCTGAGCGCTTTCACTTTGCCGGTACGTCCATTGGCGGTGTCGTCGGCCAGCAGTTGATTGCCGCGCATAGCGACCGCTTGCTCTCCGTCACGCTAACCAATACCGGTGCGGTGATTGGCAATCCGGATCTCTGGAACACCCGTGCAGGCCGCGTGCGTCAGGAAGGCTTGGCGGCAATGTCTGAAGAGATCGTGCCGCGGTGGTTTGCCCCGGCAGCGTTTGAGGCTAGCCCCGCGCTGAAAGCAGGCTGGTGCGTGCAAATGGGCCGTGGCGATGATGAATCCTACGCTCAGCTGTGTGAGATGCTTGGCCGCGATACATTCACTGAAAAGCTCTCAGGTAAGAAAACGAAGGTACAGCTGTTTGGCGGCAGTGAAGATATGGCCACGCCGCCTGCCACGCTGGAAGCTCTGGCAGCGGAAATCGATGGTGCACCGCTGGAGATTTTTAACGGCATTGGCCACGTGCCTGCGGTAGAAGCCCCGGCGCTGTTCGCGCAAAAGCTCCTCGCGGTGCTGGCAACGGATCTGGACGATGTGGCCAACCACGGCGTGGCGTACGCCACTGGCCTGGAAACCCGCAAGCAGGTATTGGGAGAAGAGCATGTAGCGCGCTCGACCGCCAACGCCAACAGCCTGGATGCGCCCTTCCAGCAGATGATTACCCGCTTAGCCTGGGGTGAGCTGTGGAGCAACGACGACCTTACGCGCCGCGAGCGCAGCATGATCACCACCGGCATCCTTGCCGCGCTTGGCCGTGAAGAGTTAACGCTACACTTAAAAACCGCCAAGCGTATTGGCCTAACGGAAGCCGAGCTGCGCCAAGTGCTGATGCACGTGGCGATTTACGGCGGCGTTCCAGCGGCCAATCACGCCTTTGCGCTGGCCAAAGAGTTGGGCTGGGGCGAGTAGCGCGTCTAAATAATGGATGAGAGGTAAGGGTGATGACCCAGGATAACAAACGCTTTGTGGCCCGTGATCGCAACTGGCATCCGCCTGCCTTTGCGCCGGGCTATAAAACCTCGGTAGCGCGCTCGCCCCAGCAGGCGCTGGTGAGCATGCAGCAGCCGACCGTCTCTGAACTAACCGGACCGGACTTTAGCCACCTGCGCATGGGGCCACACGACAACGACCTGCTAATGAACTTCCGCCAAGAGGTGAGCCAGGGAGTTACTCAAGGTCAGGGGCTGCCCCAGGGCGAGCGGATCATTATGTTTGGCCGAGTCGTCGACCAGTTCGGCAAGCCCGTGCCGCACACCCTCGTTGAGATGTGGCAAGCGAATGCGGGTGGGCGCTACCGCCACAAAAACGACAAATACCTGGCGCCGTTGGATCCGAACTTCGGTGGCGTGGGGCGCTGCCTGACAGATGAGCAAGGTGTTTATCGTTTCCGCACCATTAAGCCCGGTCCTTACCCATGGCCGAATGACATGAACAGCTGGCGGCCTGCGCATATCCACGTTTCAGTGACCGGGCCCTCTATCTCCTCCCGGTTAATCACCCAAATGTACTTTGAAGGTGACCCACTGATTCCGCTATGTCCGATCGTGCATACGCTGAAAGACCCTGAGGCTGTTGAAACCATGATCGGCCGGTTGGACATGGCCAATAGCAAGCCGATGGACTGCTTGGCCTATCGTTTTGATATCGTGGTACGCGGCGAGCTGCAAACCTACTTTGAAAACCAATAAGGGCGAGGAGACATCATGAAACAGCCTTCTATTCAGCCCAACAGCCAGCCGACAAGCGAACTGATGCTGCGTGAAACCGCCTCGCAAACCGCTGGCCCCTACGTGCACATTGGTCTTGCTCTCGCTGCGGCGGGCAACCCCGTACGGGATGAAGAGATCTGGAGCGAGATGGCCAAGCCCGAGGCCGAGGGCGAGCACATCGAAGTGGTTGGTATTGTCATCGACGGCAACGGCGACTTGGTGCGCGATGCCTTTCTAGAAGCATGGCAGGCCGATGCTAACGGTGACTACCAGGCAGATTACGACCTCAGCAAGCCGTTCAATAGTTTCGGGCGTACCGCGACGACGTTCGATCACGGTAGCGAGTGGTCGTTAACCACCATCAAGCCCGGCGCGGTGAAACATCCCAGTGGCCAACCAATGGCCCCGCATATCAACCTGACGCTGTTTGCTCGCGGGGTGAATATCCACCTGCAAACGCGGCTCTATTTTGACGACGAAGCGGAAGCGAACGCTCAGTGCCCGGTGCTATCGCGCATCGAGTCGCCGGCGCGTCGCCAAACCTTAATCGCCAAGCGGGAAGAGGTGGATGGTAAGGTGCGTTATCGTTTGGATATTCGCCTGCAAGGAGAAGGCGAGACGGTGTTTTTCGATTTCTAGTCCCGTAGTCTGCAAGTTTGTGAATAAAAACCAAAAAGCGTTGCTTATCCGTAAGCAGCGCTTTTTTTGTTTGGGTTCGACCTTGGTCGGGCATTGATCTTGTAAAAATCCAACTTTTACCTGTCATTGTACCTTTTGGAGTCGGCGTAAAAGCAGCAACACTGGTGATTCGAGGCAGAAAGCTGAAAAGGCCGGATGACATAGCCTGAACATAGACGAATGTCGATTAGCCCTACGCCTCATAGTGAATTAATGTGAATACTTAAAGCGAACTACTATTCGCTATACGAACTTACAATAATCCAAAAAGTCCTGGAGGCTCCAATGAAAATGTCCCTATCCCGTTGTGTGTTGGCGGCAGCGATTGCTGGCCTTGCTGTTAGCTCGGCCCAGGCAGAAACTACGCTGCGTATGGCGCACTTTTGGCCTGGCCCTTCAGGCGTTAACCAAGATGTGTTGCAAGCGTGGGCCGATACCATTGAAGAAGAGTCCAATGGCGATCTAACCATTCAAATGTTCCCCGCCGGTACCTTAGCCAAACCGGATTCCATTTATGAAGCCGCTGCCAACGGCATCGCCGATATTGGTGCCACGGCACAGGGTTACACGGCTGGTCGTTTCCCGCTGTCGCAAATTGTCGAATTGCCCGGTGTAGCCTCAACGGCAACGCAAGGGGCGTGTGTGCTGCAAACGCTCTATGATGACGGCCATTTGGATAGCGAATACGAAGATACCCGCCCGCTGTTTATGTTTACCACCGGCCCCGGTGGTATCCACACCATCGACACCGATGTGCAAACCCCTGCCGACCTGGAAGGCCTGCGCATTCGCCGCCCCACTGCCGTGGCGGGTGAGATGCTGGAAAATATGGGTGCAAGCCCGGTGGGTATGCCAGCGCCAGACATTTACACCTCCATGCAGCGGGGCGTGATCGAGGGCTTGAGCTTTCCTTGGGAGGGGCTGAAAGGTTTCCGCGTTAATGAGCTAGTCAATTATCACACCGAAGTGCCGTTCTATACGCTGATCTTTGTTGCCACCATGAACCAGCGTGCCTACGACGGCCTGACCCCGGAGCAGCAAGCGGTCATTGATAGTAACTCAGGCATGAAATGGGCTGAAAACGCCGGTGCAGTGTTTGATCGCCTGGATGTGGAAGGTAAGCAAGAAGCGGTTGATGCGGGCCACACCATCCGTGAAATTGAAAACCCGCTTCAGCACCCTGATTGGCAAGAGCCGCTCGAAACCGGTATCGAAAACTACCTAACGCAGTTGGAAGAGCGTGGTTTGAGCCAAGCTCGTGAGGTGTATGAGGCTGCACTGGCCGCTAGCGAGTCTTGTGGTACCCAAGAGGGGTAAGTTTTCATGCACTCTACTCTCTCTTTTCAACAACTCCTCTATCGGGCCAGCCATTGGCTGGCCCTTGTTTGCCGCTTGGTGGCGGGTGTCGCACTGATCGGGCTATTGGCGGTGACCATTGCCGATGTCAGTACTCGCTATCTTTCCCGACTAACGGAAGGCGCCATTGCGTTGCGTGTTTCCGGCAGCGTTGAGTTGGTTAGCTATTTGATGCTGTTCGCGTTATTGGCGGCGATGGCCGCGAATGTCGAGAAAAGCCAAGTGGTGGTGGAAGCTTTCTCGCACCGTCTACCCCAGGCGATAAAAAATCGTATCCAAGGTCTATTTTTGCTGGGCTTTACGGCGCTGGGGCTGATCCTGTTTGTGGGGTTACTGGATTCTGCTGCTGCTGCCACGCAGTACGGAGAAATCACACAAGACCTTCGCTTACCCATGGGCCCGATTTTCCAATTGGCGGCGGTGCTCAGCTTACTGCTGGGATTACGAAGTTTTATTCATTCGTTACTGGGCATGATTTATGCCACAGGTGAGGAGGCGCCTCATGGGGAGTGAAGCGATTGGCGCCATTGGGCTAGGGCTTTTATTGGTATTGATGATTCTGCGTGTGCCGGTTGCTCTCACGATGCTGATCGTGGGCGTGGTGGGGTTTGCGCAAATCATTAGTTGGGACGCGGCCGTTGCACAGTTAAAAACGGTGCCGGTAGAAGTGCTCTCGAACTACAGCTTTAGCGCCGTACCCATGTTTATCTTAATGGGCGTGCTGGCGGCCCATTCGGGTATGGCTGGTAAGCTGTTTGATTCAACGCGGGTCATTTGTGGTGGCTGGAAGGGCGGCTTGGCGATTGCGGCGGTGGGCTCTTGCGGTATCTTCTCGGCGATTTCCGGTTCCTCATTGGCGACAGCCAGTACCATGACCCGAGTAGCGCTGCCGGAGATGGAGCGCTATGGCTATAACCGTGGCTTGGCCACTGGGGCGCTTGCTGCAGGCGGCACGCTGGGCATTATGATTCCGCCCAGTATTGCGCTACTTATCTACGCCATTCTTACTGAACAGTCCGTGGGCGATATGTTCATGGCGGGCTTGATCCCCGGCCTACTGGGGCTGCTGATGTATTCCCTGACCATTACCGTGGTGATGTGGCTGCGCCCCTCACTTGCGGTGGCCGGTGAGCCTACGGCTTGGAAAGAGAAGCTGCTCTCGCTGACCGGCTTAGTGCCGTTCTTTGGCGTTTTCCTGGTGATGATTTTAGGCATCTATTTTGGTGCCTTTACACCGACGGAAGGCGCTAGTGTAGGTGCGTTCGCCACGCTGCTTTACGCCCTGGTAAAAGGTATGCGCGGTGCGCAGCTTTGGGCCAGCGTCCAAGAGACTCTGGCGCTCTCTGCCGTGGTGTTCTTTATGCTGGTGGGGGCTGAGACGCTGGGTTACTTCATCTCCGTCTCGCGCATCTCGTTCTCCATTACCGATGTGCTCTACGGCATGGATCTCACGCCACTCGTTGTCGTGCTGTGCATCCTGGCGCTCTACTTTGTGTTGGGCATGTTTATGGACTCCATCGCGATGCTGGTAATCACCGTGCCGGTGGTTTATCCGATTATTCAGGCGATGGGTATCGACCCGGTATGGTTCGGTATTTTGACCGTACTGACCGTTGAGCTGGGACTCATGACCCCGCCGGTGGGGATGAATGTGTTTGTGATTAAAGCGATGGCACCACATGTGGGGTTAGGTGAGATTTTTAAAGGGGTCGCGCCGTTTGTTGTCTCTGACTTACTACGCCTTGCACTGCTCATCGCTTTTCCTATTTTGAGCACTATGTTTCTGCTGTAAGCTGTTTTATTACAAGGAGTTAATGCCATGTTCAATACTCAGCTATTGTCGGCGGGCCAATCAACCGCTGCCGAGCAAACCGCCACCTTTACCCGTGCGAATCCTTTAAGCGGTGAGGCGGTCACCACCGCTGCGGCGGCAAGTGTCGGTGATGCGAACACGGCAGCGGACGCCGCAGGCCGAGCATTTGAAGCATGTTCGAAAACGGGCCCAGGGGAGCGGCGCGCCAAACTGCTCAAGGCGGCTGAACTAATGGAAGCACGTCAGGGGGATTTCATCGATCGAATGGTGGAAGAGACCGGTGCCACGCTAGGCTGGGCAGGTTTTAACGTCAAAGTGGCGGCCGATGTATTGCGTGAGGCGGCGGCGTTAACGACGCAAATCCAAGGCGATATCATTCCC
This sequence comes from Vreelandella sp. V005, assembly GCF_052645115.1. Lineage (NCBI taxonomy): Bacteria > Pseudomonadati > Pseudomonadota > Gammaproteobacteria > Oceanospirillales > Halomonadaceae > Vreelandella > Vreelandella sp. V005. The sequence goes on from NZ_JBQXYA010000006.1 coordinate 209,947, forward strand.
TCGAACGTACCTGACAGTATGGCGATGGGGGTGCGTGCACCCTGTGGTGTCGTGGTGGGTATCGCGCCCTGGAATGCACCGATCATTCTGGGTACGCGGGCCATCGCCACACCTTTGGCCTGCGGCAATAGCGTTATTTTGAAAGCTTCAGAGCAGTGCCCGGCGACGCATCATTTGATTGGTGAAGTATTGCAGGAAGCGGGGTTTGGCGACGGTATCGTCAATGTGATTACTAATGCACCGGATAACGCCGCTGATGTAGTGAGCGCGCTGATTGCCCACCCAGCCGTACGGCGGGTCAATTTCACTGGCTCCACCGGTGTAGGCAAAATCATTGCCGAGCAAGCGGCTAAACATTTAAAGCCTGTGCTGCTTGAACTAGGTGGCAAGGCGCCGTTTTTGGTATTGGATGATGCAGACATAGACGCGGCCGTGGACGCAGCGATTTTTGGCGCGTTCTTTAATCAAGGCCAGATCTGCATGTCTACGGAGCGAGTGATTGTCGATAACTACGTGGCGGATGCTTTTGTAGAGAAATTTTCCGCAAGGGCTCAGGCGCTAAAAGCAGGGGACCCGCGTGATGAAAGCAACACGCTCGGCACGTTAATCAATGCGCAGTCAGGTGAAAAGCTAAATAGCTTAATTGATGACGCCGTGGCTCAAGGCGCGCGCTTAGTCGCGGGTGGCAAAGCCGAGGGCGTGGTCATGCAGGCCACGATCATCGATGATGTGACCAGTGCTATGCGGCTCTATAGCGAAGAATCGTTTGGCCCGATCGTGGCGGTGATCCGCGTTAACGGTGAAGAAGAGGCAGTGCGCATCGCTAACGATAGCGAGTACGGACTCTCATCGGCGGTGTTCAGCCGCGATAGCGCACGCGCCATGAAAGTGGCAGGCCGCTTAAAAACGGGTATTTGCCATATCAACGCCCCCACGGTACACGATGAGCCACAAATGCCGTTTGGTGGTGTGAAATCCAGCGGCTACGGGCGCTTTGGCGGTAAAGCAGGCATCGAAGAGTTCACCGAGCTGCGCTGGATGACGATGCAGCTAGGGCCAAGGCATTATCCTATTTAGCGATCTCGTTAACCGCCGTTTGACGCAGCCGAAATTCACGCGGCGAAAGCGCTGTATTGCGCTTAAAAAAGCGCGTGAAGTAGGCGGGTTCAGAGAAGCCTAAGCTGTCAGAGACTTGGCCAATGGTCATATTGGTATAGGTGAGCTGGCGCTTGGCTTCTAGCTGTAGGCGCTCATGCAGCAATTGCAGGGCGCTGCGACCGGCGATTTGGCGACACAGCATATTCAAGTGCGCGCTACTCACCCCTACCTGCTCGGCTAACGCTTCAATACTGGGCTGCTCACGGTAGTGTGCTTCGACCAGCGCCTGATAATGCTCTATATGCTGCCGGCCTTTATCGCTTTGGCGTGGGCCGTAACGTTTCGCAGGATTGCCAACGGCACTAAGACGCGACAGCTCGACTACCAAGGCTTGTATCAGAGCTTCGAGCAGCCTATCGCGGCCGGGGGCCGGTTGGCGGTACTCCTGGTCGATCTGCGACACCAGCGTGGCAATGCGCGCTGGCTGGTTTTCCCCCCTTTGGCTCGAAAGGGAGAGGCGATAAAAGTCGGCTTTTTTAAGCGCACTGCTCTCACCTATGAGGCTATGTAAGTGGTCTGCCAGCGGTTTGGCCAGGGTAATAATGTGCCCTTGTACATCGGATGAGAAGCGGAAACCGTGAATCGCCATCGCGGGCACAATAATGGCGACGATACCCTTTAAGTGATGGCTCGTTCCTTCTAGTGCTAACTCAACGCTTCCTTGGCTAATAAACAGAATATGTACCAAGTCGGCGTGACGATGTGGGCGGATAATCCAGTTATGCAGTTGGCTGCGCTCGGGAATCGATTCGCAGTGGAGCAAGTCGGGCGTGGGCCAATGCTGGGTCTCGCCATAGAGTTTAAATACTGGAACGGAGGTTGCCGATGAGGCTGCCATCTCCTGCATCTCCTTTACGACTAAGGTGGGGTAATAAAGCGCTAAATGTCCAATAATTGACCTAGATCATGCCTTATTATGCGGCGTGTTTCATTGAAAAATACAACTTATAAGTTTTAGATAATGACAATGATGAGGCACCTTCTATGAAAACACAGGTCGCGATTATTGGCGCAGGACCTTCCGGCTTACTGCTTGGCCAGCTACTGCATCGCCAAGGCATCGACAACGTGATTGTTGAGCGGCGTAGCGGTGAGTATGTATTGAGCCGTATCCGCGCCGGTGTGCTGGAACAGGGCATGGTGGACTTGCTGCGCGAGGCGGGTGTTGACCAGCGCATGGATAAAGAAGGCTTACCCCACGACGGCTTTGAGCTGGTTTTCGACAACCGCCGTGTGCGAGTCGCCCTGGACGAGCTAACCGGCGGCAGTAAAGTGATGGTGTACGGCCAAACCGAGGTAACGCGGGATCTAATGGAGGCGCGCGAAGCCGCTGGTGCAACCACGCTTTATGAAGCAGAAAACGTGCAGCCCTTCGACCTGGAGAGTGATAGCCCCTATCTCACCTTTGAGCACAACGGCGAAACGGTCAGGCTCGACTGCGACTACATCGCCGGGTGCGATGGCTATCATGGCGTATCCCGCCAGGTGATTCCTCAAGACCGCATCAAAGAGTTTGAAAAGGTTTACCCCTTTGGCTGGCTGGGCATGCTCTCGGATACGCCGCCGGTTTCTGATGAGCTGATTTACGCAAGCCACAAGCGTGGTTTCAGCCTATGTAGCATGCGCTCCGCCACCCGCAGCCGTTACTACCTTCAAGTACCGCTGGATGAAAAGGTAGAAGATTGGTCTGACGAACGTTTTTGGGAAGAGCTGAAGCGCCGCCTGCCTGACGACGTTGCCGCAAAGCTGGTGACTGGGCCTTCGATTGAGAAGAGCATCGCACCGCTGCGCAGCTATGTGGTCGAACCCATGCAGTACGGGCGATTGTTCCTCGTCGGCGATGCGGCGCATATTGTCCCACCTACTGGCGCCAAGGGGCTCAACCTAGCGGCTAGCGATGTGAACACGCTTTATCGATTAATGATGAAAGTCTACCAAGAGGGACGCACAGATTTGATCGAGCGCTATTCGCAAACCTGCCTGAAACGCATCTGGAAGGCGGAGCGTTTCTCCTGGTGGATGACCTCCATGCTGCACAACTTCTCTGATGAAGAGGATTTCAACAGCCGCATGCAGTTGGCCGAGTTGGACTACGTCACCAGCTCTAAAGCTGGGCTGACGACTATTGCTGAAAACTATGTGGGTTTGCCCTATGAGCCGCTTGAGTAGTGCTAGCCCTTCTCGTTATTTCTTCGTTGCCCAAGCGCCTGCTCGGGCTTTTTTATGCTTAAACGCCATGAAATATCGTGAAATTCTCGACACTTTCACGCTCAGTTATAAAACTGTTCTCAGGTGCTTGAGGGTCTTCGTAACCTAGCGCTATGCCACACAGCAGTAGCGAGTCCTCATCCAGCTTAAGCGCGTCGCGAATAAGCGTGTGGTACCAGGCAAAGGCAGCCTGGGGGCAGGTATGCAGCCCTTGGCCACGGGCGGCCAGCATGATGCTTTGGATAAACATGCCGCAATCCATAAAACTGCCGGTTTCCAGGCGACGATCCATGGTGATGAAAAGCCCCACGGGCGCATCGAAAAAGTGAAAATTCCGCCGCGCCTGGGCCTCGCGTTTGGCTCTGTCTTCGCGGCCAATGCCGAGCGTGGCATAGAGCCCAAAGCCACAGCGGCGGCGGCGTTCCAGGTAGGGTTCAAACCAGTTCTGCGGGTAGTAGTGGTACTCTGGAGGATCGCTTTTGCCGTGATCAACGGCGTCTAACAGCCGCTGACACAGCTGCTCTTTGGCGGCACCCGCCACCACATGGACTCTCCAGGGCTGGATATTACTACCGCTGGGCGCACGGCTCGCAATCTGCAATATGTGCATCACCGTTGCGCGATCAACGGGGGCGTCGAGAAATCGGCGCACCGATTTGCGGCTGGTGATGGCGGTATCTACATGCATGCGAGCACTCCCTAAAAAGTCGCGCGGCGCTTTCCCGCTAGCATGCCGCGCGTATTGGAATAAGGTTATTGGGCGACCAAGGGGCAGCGGCTATCTTCCAGCGATTGGAAGGCCTCTTCACCCGGGATCGTGCGCACTATTTCGTAAAGATCCCACTCGTTAGTGGAGGCGTCAGGCGCTTTTACCTTGGCCAGGTACATATCATGCACCATACGCCCATCATCACGAATGTAGCCGTTGGTGGCGAACATGTCGTTAATGGGGGTGTCTTGCATCATGGCGCGAACGGTGGCGGAGTCGTCCGTGCCGCTCGCTTCGACGGCATTCAAGTAGTGCATAACGCTGGAGTAAACGCCTGCCTGTACCATGGTGGGCATCCGGCCGGTGCGTGCTTGATAACGCTCTGCCCAGGCCCGTGAAGCCGCATTCAAATCCCAGTACCAGCCGGTCGTTAGCTGCATGCCTTGGGTGCTCTCTAAGCCCAGCGCATGAATATCGTTTAAAAACACCATCAGTCCAGCAAGCGATTGGCCGGACTGTGCCAGGCCAAATTGTCCCGCTGTACTAATCGCATTAACGGTGTCGGCCCCCGCATTCGCCAGCCCTACGATCTTGGCGCCTGAGCTTTGCGCTTGCAGCACATAGGAGGAGAAGTCGCTGGTATTTAGCGGATGGCGCACGCTCCCCAGTACCTTGCCACCATGTGCTTCCACGACGGCGGTCACGTCGTTTTCCAGCGAGTGACCAAAGGCGTAGTCAGCGGTAATCATGTACCAGCTATCACCCCCCTCTTCGAGTATCGCTTTAGCGGCACCATTAGACATGGCGTAAGTGTCATAGACCCACTGCACATGGTTGGGGGTACAGTACTCGTTGGTGATACTCAGTGCTGCGGCACCCGCCACCATGGCAAGCTTATCGTTTTCAGCCAGAAGCTGAGTAGCAGCGATCGTCACCGACGAGGCCACCATGCCGGCGACCATATCGACATTACGCTGGTCGATCCATTCACGGACGGTGTTGGCTCCCACATCAGCGCTGTTTCGATCATCACCACTGAAGACCACAATTGGTGCGCCGTTAATCTCACCGCCGTGATCTTCGACCGCCATATTGAGCGCTTCCAAACCGCCTGGGCCTGCCAAGTCGCGGTAGGGCCCTGACATATCGGATAAGTAGCCAATGCGAATTTCATTATCGCTGATGCTTGCCTGAGCGCTGCTGAACGCACTGGCAAGCGCGATGCCTAACGCCATGACTAATGGTTGTTTATTTAGAGCAGACATAGAACCCCCAACCCCGCGCAAGACGAGGCAGATTGTTGTTATCGGTATGGGTAGTAACGCTGGGTGCACTGCAACAGCGCCGCTAGTTAGGTTGGTTAACGTGTTTCGGTCGTTTCCTCCTTGGCGCTTGGCGCGGTATGTTCTAAATCGTGCTGAAGCTTATTGAGGTAGTGCAGCAGGCTGACGGTTTCATCGAAAGAGAAGCTGCCCAGCCCATCGCGGTAAAACTCATGAATACGGGGCTGTAAACTCTCCCAAAAGGCGCGACCTTGGCGGGTCAGTAAAATAATCCGCGCGCGCTTGTCATCGGGATGAGGGATACGTTCGACATGGGCATCGCGCTCCAAACGCTTAAGCACGCCGTCCAGGCTTTGACGGCTAACCACCAAATACTCGGTAAGCGCATTAAACGAAATCCCCTCTTCAAAGCCTTGGCGTGAAAGCGCCCCCAATACTGCCCACTGCACAGTCGTCAGGCCTACTTCACTTATCGTCTGCTTTTGCAGAATATTGCTAACCTGAAAAAGGCGAAAAAATAGTCGGTTGGCCACGCTTTTGTCGTCTTCACTCGCCATCGGCATATCCTTGACTGGGTCGATAGAATCAGCGCCCAGGCGATCAGGTGAGACAAGCAAAAAGCCAGCGTTCACGCAGAGACCGACTGACGCGCAATAATATTTTTCATAATCTGAGCCGTGCCATCACCAATCTGCAGCCCGAGTACATCGCGCATGCGCTGGGAAAACGGCAAATCTTCCCCCCAGCCCGTATGCCCATGGGCCAGCATGCACTGTTTGATCACATCAAAGGCTAGCTTCGGCCCCCACCACTTATTCATGGCGGCTTCAGCGGTATGCGGGCGCTGGTTGTCTTTTAGCCACAGCGCGTAATAACACTGCAATCGCGCTGCTTGTACGTAGGTCTGGTATTCCGCCAGTGGATGGGTCAAGCCCTGGAAGGCGGCTAACGGCTGGCCAAAGGCTTCACGCTGGGTGAGCCACTGCCAGGTTTCATCCAACGACTGCTGAGCAACGGCCAAACACTGTAAACCAATCAGCGCACGGCTATAGTCAAACCCCTGCATCACCTGCTTAAAGCCCTGCCCTTCGATGCCTAGCATGTGGTCGGCAGGCACGCGCACATTGTCGAAGAAAATAGAGCCGCGGCCAATGGCTCGTTGGCCTGAATCCTCAAAGCGACTGGTCGAAATACCCGGACTCTCCATGGGCACTAAAAAGGCGCTGATGCCGCTGGCGCGCTGCTCTTGTGTGCCGGTACGCGCAAAGACCACCGCGACATCCGCCTGATCGGCCATGGAAATAGAGGTTTTTTCGCCTTTTAACAGAAAGCTATCGCCGTCACGGGTTGCTTTGAGCTTAAGGTTGGCCGCATCTGAGCCGCCGTGGGGCTCGGTAAGCGCAATACAGCAGATCTTACGGCCAGCCGTCATGCCGGATAACCACTCTTGGGCCAATTCAGGCCGGGCGTGATGGGCGATAATTTGACCATTAAGAGAGGCGAGCAGGGGCAAGTAGCCGACGTTAAAGTCGCCCTTGGCGATCTCTTCTACAATCACCCCAGTGGTAACGCAGTCCAGCCCGCTGCCTCCCAACGCTTCGGGTAGCTCACCGCCCAGGCAGCCCATCTGGCCTAACTCGGCGACGATTTCGCGCTCAATGCATGCCGCCTGCTCACGCTGGCGGTAGCGAGGCGCCAATCGCTCGCTGGCAAACCGCGCGATGGTGGCGCGAATGGCTTCTTGCTGTTCGGTAAATGCAAAATTCATGACGCTTCACTCGCTCTCTTAAGACTGCCCTTTGTACCGGGGAGCAACGTTTATAACGGATGTTCGATAGCTAATAATATTTACGAAATTCGGGCTTACGCTTCTCTTTAAACGCGGCAACGCCTTCCTGCGACTCCTTGGTGGCGTAGTAGAGGCTGAGGGCCTGCATACCAAGCGCTCCAATACCGGCGATATTTTCGCTGTCTGCATTGAACGAGCGCTTGGCGATGGAGAGAGCCGTGGGGCTTTTTTCAAGAATTTCGTCGCACCATTTACGCACCTCCTCGTCGAGCTGTTCAGGCGGCACCACTGCATTGAGCAGCCCCCAATCCAGCGCTTGCTGAGCGGTATATTTTCGGCACAGGTACCAGATTTCACGGGCTCGTTTTTCGCCAATCACGCGGGCGAGATAAGCGGTGCCAAAGCCAGGGTCAACCGAGCCCACTTTTGGGCCCACCTGGCCGAAAATGGCTGTTTCTGACGCAATGCTAAGATCACACACCACGTGTAAAACATGCCCGCCGCCAATGGCGAACCCATTCACGCGCGCAATGACCGGTTTAGGCACTTGGCGGATCAGCGTTTGCAGCTCCTCTACCGGTAGACCGATGATGCCGCGGCCATCGTATTGGCCTTCATGGGCACCCTGGTCGCCCCCGGTACAGAATGCCCTGTCCCCCGCACCGGTGAGCACAATGACGCCAATCGATTTATCCCAGCCAGCACGGTTGAAGGCATCCAGCAGCTCCATACAGGTTTGCCCGCGGAAGGCGTTATAGCGCTCGGGTCGGTTAATAGTGATCGTCGCGACGCCGTCGTTTACCTCATACAAGATGTCTTCGTAGTGAGTGGTATGGCTCATGATGCAGCTCCTTGTCGTTGTAAGTGGCTGGGTGTTAACCCGCCATGGTCAGCCCGCCGGAGACGCTAATCACCTGCCCGGTAATAAAATTGGCTTCATCGCTCGCGAGCATGACGATAATTCCGGGGTAATCTTCCGGTTGGCCAATACGGCGCATAGGCACGGCGTTGCGGAAGGCTTCCAATAACTTCTCTGGGTCGCGGGAGGTATCGGCCACGCCTTTTAGAAGGGCGGTATCGGTAGGGCCAGGACAGACGACGTTGACGGTAATATTTTTGGTGGCCAGCTCCCGGGCGAGGGTTTTACTTAAGCCGAGCAGCCCGGCCTTGCAGGCGGCATAAACGGCTTCACCGGAAGAGCCCACCCGGGCTGCGTCAGAAGCAATGTTGACCACCTTGCCACCACCCGCCTCAACCATTCCTGGCAGTACGATGTGGTGCATATTGAGCGCGCCGGTCAGGTTGACGGCAATCAGTGACTCCCACATCGCAGGGTCGGTTTTAAGAAACGGCATAAAGCGGTCGAAGCCCGCGTTATTAATCAAAATAGTGGGCCTGCCAAGCTCTGCTTCAATGCGCTCAACGGTCGCTTTGATAGCGCGGTAATCGGTGATATCTGCAGCGTAAGCGCGGGCGTTACCGCCTGCGTCAATAATGCTATCAACGCTGGTTTGGGCAGCGTGCTCGTCGCGGTCAAGCACAGCGACCAGCGCGCCTTCCTGAGCAAAACGTTGACACACCGCGCGGCCAATGCCGCCACCGCCGCCGGTCACGATGACGGTTTTTCCAGTTAAACCTTGCATATAGTTTTCCCACTACGGGTCATTTGAGGCGCCTAATGACACATCAAGCGCGTGAATCGGCATGCATAGCCGCTTGGTCGCGAAGCTTAAATTTCTGAATTTTTCCAGAGGGCGTGCGTGGCAACTCCTCCAGCACTTGAAGAAACTCCGGATGGTATTGACGCGTGACATGCCGCTCGGTAAGAAACTGTGTGATCTCTTCAAGGTTCAGGCTGGCGTAGCCCTCTTTGAGTACGACGTAAGCAACCAACCGCTCTCCCAAACGCTCGTCAGGCCGCCCAACAAGCGCCAGTGCCTGGATAGCAGGATGCTGATAGAGGGTATTTTCGATATCCACAATGGGGATATTCTCGCCGCCACGAATAACCACATCCTTGGAGCGCCCGGTGATTCGCACATAGCCCGCTTCATTCAGGCGTGCTAAATCCCCCGTTGGGAACCAGCCTTCCTCATCTACGCCGTAAAGCTCAGGCTGCTTGAAGTAGCCAACGAACAGACTGGCACCGCGCACCCATAAGCTGCCTTCCTGGTTAGGCGGCAAGGGGTTGCCCTCAATATCCGTTACCTTGAGTTCCATAAAGGGTAGGGGGACGCCATCGGTTTCGACTGAACATGAGGGTGCGTCATCCAAGCGGGTAGTGGTAACGGCGCCGTTCTCGGTCATGCCCCAGGCGGAGATGATTTTAGTGGGTAAATTACGCGCCGCTTTCTCTACCAGCGGGCTGGGTATCGGGGCGCCCGCACATAGAAATAGCTTCAATGACTGCAGATCGCTTCCGTGAGCAATCGCTTGCTCGGCGATATCGGCCAAAAAGGGGGTAGAGCCCAGCATCAGAGTGGGCTGTTCAAGGCGTACGATATTGACGGCTTCAGCGGGTAACCACGTGTCTTGTAGAACGGCCGTGGCCTGCAAGTAGATCGGCATCATCAGGCCGTAAAGGAAGCCTAACTGATGGGCCAGAGGCGAAGGCATCAAGGTGGTATCAGTAGCCTTCAGCGCTAAGCGTTCGGCAAGGGGGCGAATATGGCTAAGCAGCGTATTGGATGTGTGCATTACCCCTTTCGGCTTACCCGTAGTACCCGATGTGTAAAGCAGTTGCACAACATCATCGCCAGATGGGCGACGCTGCTTAAACAGGGCAGCCGCATCGTGCGTCTGCTCCTCGCCATGGTTAAGCAGCCGTGCTTCAAAGCTGTATTCTCCATTACCTTCATCGCCAATCACTAGCACGTGGGTTAGCGATGCCAATTCTGCCTTCAGCGTGATTGCCATGGCAGCATGGTCAAAACCGCGAAACACGCCGGGTACGACGAGCAGCTTACTTTCGGCTTGGGCGAGCATAAAACGTAACTCATGCTCGCGAAAAATGGGCATAAGCGGGTTAAGTACCGCGCCAATGCGTACGCACGCTAAGTGGAGCGCGGTCATTTGCCACCAATTAGGCAATTGGCAAGACACCACATCCCCCACCTGAATACCAAGCGAGACAAGCCCAACGGCTATTTGAGTGACCCGCTCATTGAGTTCGCGATAGCTAAGCTGCGTGCGCTCTCCTGTGGCCATGGTGTAGGTGACAATGGCTGGTTTGTCAGGCACTTGCGCTGCCGCTTTGTCAAGGTAGTCTGTAATGAGCATGTCATTCCAGGCGCCTGACTGCTTCATGGCATTACGACGGTCTATTGTCATATTGGTAGTAATAGACATTCCTTAAGCTCCAGAAATTACTATTAATTTTGTTTTTATAGGGTCTAGATATAAAATCTAGTGGTTCACCTCGTTAACCTAGAAATTAGGTTAGCTTCAAAATTATGTCAAGTACTTGTCATTTATTTTAGGTTGGAAGGCGTAATTTCGGAAAGTGAATTCGCCTCACAGCCGAAAACCGCTCTTGAGCCTTGAGGAATTAAATTTGACGCTTGGGAGGAGGTGAACTAATTTGTTCGTAATACAAATTAGTGTTCGCAATAAGAACAAAAGAGGTGTCCATGGCTCAGCCCTGCATAATTTGCGTCGCCATTACCGGCAGTCTGCCGCGCAAAGAGAACAACCCTGCCGTGCCCATCACGGTGGAGGAGCAGATTGAAAGTACCCAGGCAGCGTTCGAGGCGGGCGCTACGATTGCTCACTGCCATGTGCGCAACGATGACCAAACACCTTCATCCGACCCAGAGAAGTTTGGTCGGCTGATGGAAGGGCTTAAGAAGCACTGCCCTGGCATGATTATTCAGCTTTCTACCGGTGGGCGTTCCGGCGCTGGAGAAGCGCGTGGCGGGATGCTGCTGCTCAAGCCTGATATGGCCAGCCTCTCAGTAGGCTCCAATAACTTCCCCAATCGCGTTTACGAGAACCCGCCGCAGCTAGTGGATTGGCTTGCCGATGAGATGCTTAAGTACGGCGTTAAGCCCGAAATCGAAGCGTTTGATCTGTCGCATATCCACCAAGCAGTGAACCTTACCAAGCAAGGCAAGCTAAAAACGCCGCTCTATGTTCAGTTTGTCATGGGGGTTAAAAACGCGATGCCAGCGGACAAGCCAACGTTTGATTTCTATATCGAGACGCTCAAGCGCCTGGCGCCGGAGGCTCAGTGGTGCGGTGCGGGTATTGGCGCCAATCAATACCTGCTTAACGAGTGGTCGATTGCGGCTGGCGGTCATACCCGTACCGGTCTTGAAGATAACGTTCGCCTGGATAGCAAAACGCTGGCGCCCTCTAATGCCGCGCTGGTCGCGCGTACCGTCGCCTTATGTGAAAAATATCAGCGCCCCGTGGCTACGTGGCAGCAGGCCCGTGAGGTGCTTGGGTTATAAACAGTACAAAAATAGCAATTAATAAGCAGGAGTAAAAAGATGACGAATATCCCTGTTGTGGGCGATGCACCCGAGATCGATGAGATCAAACGGGTTGTGCAGCTATATGTGGATGGCTTTCAAGGCGGTATGGAAAAGCTTCAGGAGGCATTTCATAAAGAGGCGTGGATTTTTGCTCTGGACGCTGAGGGCGCCTTGGCAACTGACTTGATCAGCAACCGCTTCGAGCGCTGGGCGAATAGCCAGCGAGCGGTGAAGAGCCGTTTTATTGCCATCACCCAGGCCGGAGAGGTCGCCAGCGTTCTACTAGGCTTTGATAATAGTGAAAACCTTGAGGACTCTTGGGTCGATGTGATTGCCTTGGTGAAGGTTGACGGCAGCTGGAAAATTACCAATAAAACGGCAGCCCATAGCACCCGCGCCGCGTGGGCGAAGCCGAATTCCTAGGCGTTAATGACCCCTATTCAGAGAACAGAGAAAACATCAGCCCACGCAGCCAGCGGTTGCCTGGGTCCTGATGAAAGCGACGATGCCAGAAAAGATTAATCGGGATTTCTGGGAACGTTAGGGGGTGCTCACGAATGGCTAACCCGAAACGTGTTCGCGTTGCCTCGGCTAACTTATCGGTGACCGTCACTACGAGGTCGCTGTTGCTGACGATATAGGGAACCGCCGCGAAATGCAGCAGTGTTAACCGAACTGGGCGCACGACCCCAGCGTGCGCAAGCTGCTCTTCGATAATGCCATGCCCGGTCCCCCGGGCAACCACCACCGCGTGATGCGCTGCGCGAAACGCCTCAAGGCTAAATTCTCTAGCGGCGAGCGGATGATGCTCGCGCATTAGGCAAACGTAGCGTTGCACAAACAGTCGCTGCTGGTAGAAGCCTGCCCCAAGTTGCGGGATCAGGCCAACTGCCAAATCAATCTCTCCCTCCTCCATCTCGTTTTTCAGGTCATTATGGTGGCTGCGCACGGTATTGAGTGAAATCCCCGGCGCATGGTGGGAAAGATATTGCAGCAGGCGTGGAAGGAACACGATTTCACCGATATCGGTCATGTTGATATGGAAAGTGCGCTCACTGTTAGCGGGATTGAAATCGTCGCATAGGTTCAGCGTTTCGTTCATTCGCGACAATGCATCCGCAATGCCGGGGTGAAGTCGACTGGCACGGGGCGTAGGTTGCAAACCTTGCGACGTGCGCTCGAAAAGTTCGTCCTCCAGCAAGTGGCGTAAGCGTTTCAGTGCGTGACTCACCGCCGGTTGGGTGATACCCAAGCGCAGCGCCACCCGTTGTGTATTTTGTTCCTGGTACAACAAGTCAAAAACGACCAGTAGATTCAGGTCAATGTTGGCCAGCTTCTCCATCATCTTGCGCCTCGCCACGTATTCCACGATGGTCGAATGCAGCCGTTAGAGAGGTTTTTAACTGATTGATTCATCTTGTTATTAGCGCCGCTTATAGTCTGAATGAAGGAGGCTGTGTGGTGACAGTTGACGCTTCCGAATAGCGTAAGGGGAGAGCGTAACGCTCAACATATAACGATAGGTCCCCTGAGCAGAGTTAAATCATGATCGCTAACAGCACAGTAGCAAATACACAGCCAAAACGTCTTTCGATTGGCATCATCGGGGGTGGTATCGGAGGCGTCGCTTTCGCCGTTGCATTATCCCGTGATAGCCAGCTTGATGTTCAGCTTTTCGAAGCGGCTCCTCAGTTCTCAGAAATTGGTGCGGGTGTCTCCTTTGGCCCCAATGCGGTAAAAGCCATTCAGCTATTGGGGTTGGAAAACGCTTATCAGCGTATTGCCGACTCCTCACCAGCGCCCTTTGAGGATGTCTGGTTCGAGTGGCGCCGAGGCAGCGATGATACCTACTTAACGGCCAGCCTGGCGCCAGGTGTGGGCCAATCCTCGGTACATCGTGCCGATTTTCTTGCTGCGATTGTTGCCCATCTGCCTGAAGGCATCGCCCATTTCGGCAAACGCTGTATAGACGTTAAGCAAGACGCCGACAGCGCCACCGCCAGCTTCGACGATGGCACTCACTTTACGGGGGATGTGATCATCGGATTTGACGGCATTAAGTCGGCGGTACGCCCCCATGTGCTACCCCCGGAGCAGTACGGCGAAATTACGCCGTTCTGGAGTGGCACTTATGCTTATCGTGGCATGATTCCCACCAGGGAACTAGAGGCTGCTCTCGAGGCTAAAGGCAGCGAGAAACGCCTGGCATGGGTGCCTCAAATGTATCTTGGCAAAGATCGCCATATTTTGACCTTCCCGGTTAAGCAGTCGCAACTGGTTAACGTTGTGGCCTTCATTACCGATCGTTCGATACCGAACCCTAAACTGTCCGAAGGTGAAGCGTGGGTTCAAGCCGTCAGCCAGGCAGAAATGTTAGACGTATTTGCAGGTTGGAGCCCGGCTTGCCAAGCCATTCTTGGGTGCATTGCTGAGCCAACGCGCTGGGCGCTGCATGAGTTGCCTGAGCTTGCCCGCTACCAGCGCGACCGCGTACTGATCGTTGGCGATGCCGCCCATGCGTTAGTGCCTCACCAGGGGGCGGGGGCCGGTCAGGCGCTGGAGGACGCTTATGTGCTGGCGACCCTGTTGGTGGATGCCAGTTGCCATCGTCACAACGTCAGCGATGTTCTTGCTACCTTCGAACAGGTACGCCATGCACGCACCTGCAAGGTGCAGCGCACTTCTCATGAGGCGGGCGACGTATACGAGTATGCGGGCGTGGGTATTGGCAGTGATGAGGCCAAGCTCATCGAGAACCTGGAGAAACGCTTCGATTGGCTCTGGAACCATGATCCCCATGATGACGTATTGTCAGCAAGGAAGGCATTAGGACTAGACAACTAGTCTGAGTTTCCCGTTTGGCGATGAGATAGCGACGATTTGCCAGCGTCGACTTATTCTTTTGTCGCAAGAGTCGCCTGTTTCAGTGCGCTTCGGTGAATGCGGTGGAACGCTATAAATAGCGGCTGGACATAGGGTTTAGCGCTAGTGCATTGCATAATAGTGAGTAACTGGTATGGGTAACACGCGCCTGTCATGGGTTCACATAAGCATTGTCACCCAATGGGTGATGATACTTGACTCATAGCCGTACTAATTTTCCAAGCATTTGAAATAAATATAAAAAAATTATCCATAAGAGAGTAATGGATATAGCTATAGGAAAAGTTTAGATGCCCAATTCAGCTTGGCTGTCAGCTAAATCGGCAGGATTGTCCGCTTATTGGTGATACCTCCTCGGTATGACCCAGCACCTAAACAATATTGGTTCCCTCTACTTCGCGCCATCAAACTGACCTCAAGTCAACGATTGCCAGACGCTGGAGCCTGCATGTCAACCGTCATCCAACATATTGAGACGCTATTGGTCGACCTACCGACCATCCGTCCTCACAAACTCTCCATGGCTACCATGGCTTGCCAAACCATGGTGATTGTACGCATGCGCCACTCCGACGGTATCGAAGGGCTGGGCGAAGGCACCACCATTGGCGGCCTGGCCTACGGACCAGAGAGCCCGGAGAGCATTAAGCGCAATATTGATACTTATCTAGCTCCGCTGCTGGTCGGTCAGCCCTCCAACAATGTTCACCAGTTGCGTGCTCGGCTTAACCGCCATGCCCGCGGCAATATGATCGCCAAGTCTGCATTAGAAACGGCGCTGTTGGATGCCCAGGGCAAACGCTTGGGATTGAGCGTCGCCGAGCTGCTGGGCGGCGCACGCCAGGATCACTTGCCCGTGTTATGGACGCTAGCCAGCGGTGATACCGCCAAAGATATCGATGAGGCGCTGCTGCGTTTAGAACAGCGTCGCCACTGCGACTTCAAATTGAAAATTGGTGCTAACCCGGTCGATCAAGACGTGCGCCATGTGGCGGCGATAAAAGCGGCGCTGGGTGACCGTGCCAGCGTACGCGTTGACGTTAATCAGGCCTGGGATGAATCCACCGCCGTTCGCGGTATTCAGGCGCTGCAGGATGCCGGTATTGAGCTAATTGAGCAGCCTATTGGCGCTCGTGAACATGCCGGTTTAGTTCGCTTGGCGAATCGTTTCAACGTGCCCATGCTCGCCGATGAAGCGGTGCAGGATGCCCGCGATGGGCTAGATCTTATTTGTGGCGGTTTTAGTGGCGCCTTCGCGCTGAAGATTGCCAAATCAGGCGGCATTCATGGCGCTTTGGAGCTTGCCCATGTCGCCCAAGCAGCTGGGGTGGGCTTATATGGCGGCACCCTATTGGAAGGCACCATTGGTACTGCCGCCTCACTTCACGCCTGGGCAACGCTGCCCGAGATGGCCTGGGGCACCGAAATGTTCGGCCCGCTGCTGCTGAAAGATGACATTGTCGCAGAGCCTCTCCAATACACCGAGTTTGGCGTAGAAGTGCCGTCAGGTACGGGACTGGGCATCAAATTAGATGAAGATAAGTTGGCGCACTACTCACGTAAGTAAACGCCACGCAAACAAAACCATCGTTTGCATCCGCCCGCGATGAAAGAGGAGAGCCATATGCTGTTTCAAGTTGAGATGACCGTTAAGTTACCGCCCGACATGCCAGCCGAGCAGGCCGCCAAGATCAAGGCAACGGAAAAAGCGTACTCCCAAGACCTACAGCGTCAGGGCAAATGGCGACATTTGTGGCGGGTAGCGGGCAGCTACTCGAACGTC
Organism: Vreelandella sp. V005; assembly: GCF_052645115.1. Lineage (NCBI taxonomy): Bacteria > Pseudomonadati > Pseudomonadota > Gammaproteobacteria > Oceanospirillales > Halomonadaceae > Vreelandella > Vreelandella sp. V005. Next base: position 226,235 of record NZ_JBQXYA010000006.1, read on the forward strand.
AGTATCTTTGACGTGGAAGACAACGCCGAACTGCAAGAGTTGGTCAGCAATCTGCCGCTCTTCCCCTACATGGAGATCCGCGTCAAACCGCTGTGCCGTCATCCCTCTTCAGTGCGCGACGACGACAGCTAATTATCGATAGAACACGCCAGTTCTTTTTATAAAACAAAAGCCTATAAAAATAGAGGTTTCATCATGACCGTGAAGATATTCGATACTCCCGACGTTCAAGACTTCATCAAAACCGTCGCCGGCTTTGACCAGTCAGGCGGTAACGACCGCGCCAAGCAGATCGTGCACCGCCTAGTCGGCGACCTATTCAAGCTGATCGATGACTTCGACGTCACCGAGG
>NZ_JBQXYA010000007.1:0-216053 GCF_052645115.1 Vreelandella sp. V005
TGCCATTGCCATTGCCATTGCCATTGCCATTGCCATTGCCATTGCCATTGCCATTGCCATTGCCATTGCCATTGCCATTGCCATTGCCATTGCCATTGCCATTGCCATTGCCATTGCCATTGCCATTATCGTCGTTATCGCCCTCGGTGTCCTCGTTATCGTCGACCAATTCTTCTGCAGGTTCCTCGGTCGGCTCAGGTGTAGGTTCCGGTGCTGGCTCGGGAGTAGGTTCCGGCGTTGGCTCGGGTGTAGGTTCCGGTGCTGGCTCGGGAGTAGGTTCCGGCGTTGGCTCGGGTGTAGGTTCCGGCGTTGGCTCGGGTGTAGGTTCCGGCGTTGGCTCGGGTGTAGGTTCCGGCGTTGGCTCGGGTGTAGGTTCTGGCGTTGGCTCGGGTGTAGGTGCTGGCGTTGGCTCGGGTGTAGGTGCTGGCGTTGGCTCGGGTGTAGGTTCCGGCGTTGGCTCGGGTGTAGGTGCTGGCGTTGGCTCGGGTGTGGGTTCCGGTGTTGGCTCGGGTTGCTGCGATTCTATCCGGGCTTCGCTAATCGTGTTTTGTACCGAGCTGTCGTCTTCTAACGACGTGAGTTCAGCGTTTTCAAAGAAAGTACCTGCCGAGGATGTGCCGGGATTATTTGATGGCTCAGTAGCTGTTGTGTCTGGAGGCGTTTCTGTTGTTGAGTCTTCGCCCTGCGGCATGTTGTTATCGAGCTGCTCAAAGATGTCGATGCCCCCGGGAATCAGCTGTGGTGCGGTATCGAGTGACGGCGTGAAAAAGACTTGGCCCGGGCGAATAAGGGTTTCGCCTGCATTCGTCGACATGGCCAGCATGCCGCTTTCCACATAGAAATAGCTACCTGTATCGACGCCGGGGAGCGATGAAGTGCCACCTTCCGGTACATGGAGGATTTGAAAGCTGGTGCCACGTATCCCGATGGTGGCAACGGGGGTTTTATGCGTGACGTTCTGCGGCGCGTTTTTGCCAATGGCGCCGGTAATCGAGCGCAGTCCACCGCGGAGAAGTTCGCCGCTTTGTGCCGAGTTTTCTGGTGTCTCTTCGTCGAGCACATAACGCTCAAGGATATAGGAGCTATCAGGACGAATCGCCTTGGTACCGCCATCGCTGTAGCGCAGTTGCAGCGTACTGGCTTGAGCGGTATGAAAGGTATCCCCGGCAAAAAAATCGTCGCCGCGCTCAGCCGGTAGACGCTGTCCGTCGCGCTCGATGGTGGCATCGCCATGAACAAACATGATACGCCCTGCTGGCGTATCAGCGAAGGAGGGAAACGGCAGTAGCGCCAGGCTACCCAGGCCGATCGTTGTAAAGCGAGCTAATGGGCGTTTGTGAAAACAGGCCATAATAATCCTCGTTAGAAAAGGTAGCGAAGCGCTAACTGAGTCTGGTAACGGCGCGTGTCAAAGAAATTGACTGAGGAGCGTCGGCGTTCAACATCGGCGCTGGCTTCCAATAGCCAGTCCGTATTGAATTGATGTAGCCACGAGAGCCGTGCTTGCCAAATGCGATCGCGGCGGGTTGTGGCTGAAAATTCGTTAAACGGTGCGTAACCATCTTCTTGGTAGGTGCGAATTCGGTGGTTGAGGTTGGCGCGAATCAGGTGGCGATCACTTAATGGATAGTCGATACCTGCGCCTAGCAGCAGGTGCAGAAGATCACCGCCGTCGCGAATGCCAGTGGCCCACTCATGCTCAATTTGCGCGGTTAAACGAGTACGAAGCGCGGTATAGTTGGTGTTCAACTGAACGCCTAAACGACCTGAATCGTAGTTATTGTTGGCGGCGCTAAAGCGGTTATGCTGCGCATCAAGCTGCCAGGTGAGTTCGCTGTCCAATCCGATGGGATGGCGTAAATCCACACCGCTGCCCCAGCGGGTAAGCAGGCGGCTTTGGCTAGGCCCGCTCCAACCCTGCAGTGCGCTGCCTTTGAGCATTATCGTGCGCTGCGCTGCTAGGTCGCGCTGGTAGCCCAACTGAGCCTGGGCCAGTGTGAGGTCGTAATCTTGTGCCGCCACTTCGGTATAGCGCTGAGCTTGTCCAGTTGTGTTAATTCGCCAGCGAGACTGCGAATCGATAGGGAAAAGACCCTGATAGTTTCCTTGTAGCCGCTGATAGCTACTGGCATCGCGGCTGAATACTTGCTTATCAAACATCGATGGATCGCCATTGGGCTCCAGCCCTAGATCGATAAGTTCTTCAACCACACGACGTATATCGGGCCGCAACGGGTCGATAGCAATTTCGTTAGGAAACTGCTGAGGATTGCTGTCATAACCGATATCCACACCTAAAAGGCCTTGATGCTGCGGGCCATTCTTGGCTTGCTGGCGCTGCTCAATTAAGGCTTGAAATCGGGCAATGGCGGCTTGAGCATCGGGTGGGGGTGAAAGGGCTTGTAATTGCTTTATTTCACGTTTGGCTGTCTCAAGTTGATCGAGCTGAACCAGGGCGGCAACGCGCTCCATACGGGCGCCGGCATGGGTGGGTTGACGTAAAATCGCCCTTTCTAATGCCATCAATGCGTGACTGGCTTCACCCGCGCGGAGGGCAGTGACACCTAGCCAGTAATCATATTCAGGGTTACCGCTGTGTTCGAGTTCTGTGGCTCGCAACTGCGAGTAGGCGGACTGGTTATCGCCTTGGGCCAACAAATCTTGAGCGCTAACAAGTTCTGCTTGAAAAGCCCATAAGGGGGAAATCACTGCCGCACTAAGTGACGTGCCAAGAAGGCATTGAATTATGCTGCGTCGCATAAATTGCCTCATGAAGGCAGGGCCCAGTTCAAGTTAGAGGGGAGGTGCTGACGAAGCTCACTGGCAATGCGTTCGCGCTGTTTAGGCTTTAAGTGTGTAATCCATAGCTCTTTTGGGGGTGTATCCAGAGACTCAAGGAGCGAAGCGAGTCTTGAAGGTGTGAGATGATGGCCAACTTCTGCTAGTGCATCAAAGTCGTTGCTATAGGCACATTCGATGGCCAATCGATCTAGTGGTCCTAGACGGTTAAGTGATTCAATCGTGGACTCGCTAAGACCAGTGTCACCACAGATAGCCATCTGTTGGGACCCATCGCTAATCCAATAGCCACAAGTGGGGACACCATGGGAGAGGGGAAACGGTGTCACTTGTAACGCAATATTTGCTTCCCCAGGTAATGTAAATGTCTGCCACAAAGTGATCGGCACAAAGTTGAGCACAGGAGCGACCGATGAGGGTAGCTGTGTGAAATCAGGCCAAATATGCTCGTTGAATATATGTCGTTTAAGTGTCTCTAGCACTTCAGGAAGCGCAAAGACACTTAAGGCACGCTCTTGATCAGCAAGTGCTTCAAACTGCATATCGATTAGAAGTGGGAGACTTGCAATATGATCAAGATGGGCATGGGTTAGCAGTACACTATGTAGTGACGTTAGTTCTGAAATACTGAGTCTCTGAGTGCCTGTGCCAGCATCAATAAGTGTATGAGGTGGCAAATGGAAAGCGGTGGTGCCCTGCTGTGGTTCAAGCCCGCCACTAGCACCCAGAGTTATTATTTGCATAATTAGATATGTATCTTAAAAAAGTTAATTGTTATCTTTTTTGAATTACGTGATACGTAATCCTGGGAGTGAGTCGATATCAACAGTGTCAATTTGACATTCGTTCAAGTACTGGTTTGCATAATCGAGGTAGACACCTTCTTCGATAAACACAGCGAATAAAGCCGGGTCGAGGTGCTGATCCTCTACCATTTGCCCCATGATGGTCAGGGCTTGGGACAATTTCATTGCGGCTTTATAGGGACGGTCTGGTGCTGTAAGCGCTTCAAAAACATCGGCGATGCCCAACATCCGTGCTGGCAAAGAAAGCTGGTTTCGGGTCAGCCCTTTAGGATAACCCGTTCCGTCCATTCGCTCGTGATGGCCGCCCGCATACTCAGGAACTCGTTGTAAATGTTTCGGGAAGGGGAGCTCATCAAGCATATTGAGTGTGGCAACCACGTGCCCTTCAATGATTTTGCGCTCTTCCTCATTCAGTGTGCCGCGACGAACACATAGATTATCTAGCTCATCTTCAGTTAATAAGGGCTGAAGTTGACCATTGGTATCTTCCCAGGTTTCTTGCGCTATCGCCTTGAGACGTTGAATATCAATATCATCTATAAACTCACCATCTGTATTCGAGCGACGAACCAGTTCGAGTTGCTTCTGCAGTGCTAACTGATCTATTACGAAACGTTTTCGGTCTACGTCAGTAAAGGCCTCATCCTTGCGATAAGCGTCGAACTCCGCACGCAACTGTGCCATCTTCAGTGCTTGCTGTTTAACTGCGAAGCGGGCTTCAATTGAAGGGAGGCGGTCAAACAGCCCTTCAAGTTTTGTCGACTTTTCCATCACATGGTGAGGTATGACGACTTTTCCGCAGTCGTGCAGCCAGGCAGCCGTTTTAATTTCGTATCGATCTTCGTCAGTTAAAGTAAAACTGGCAACTTCAGGATGTTTTGAGCGGTGTGCGGCCTCGGCGAGCAGCAGAGTCGCATCAGGTACACGGCGGCAATGTGCACCGGTATGAGCAGATTTAGCATCAATAGCGGTGGCGATAACGCGGACAAAACTGTCGAAGAGAGCCTGCATTTCGTCAACAAGGCGATGATTGGTGATGGCTACGGCGGCCTGCGAAGCAAGCGACTCTGCAATATGCTGATCAGCTGAGCTAAAAGTACCGTCAATACCGCTTGCGGTACGTTTATTCAAAAGTTGCAAAACCGCTACAGTATCACCCTGGTGGTTGTGCATCGGTACAGTGAGAAAAGCCCGCGACCGATAACCCGTGGCTTGGTCGATTTTACGTGTGCCAGCGAAATCGAAGCCTTCTGCGGTGTAAGCGTCTTCAACATTGACGGTACAGTCGTTTAAAACGGTATAGGCTACTACTAGGTGGTGATTGGGTAAGCCATCAGCTTGATATAAATCAATGAGGGGAAACTGTTCGCCTACTGGTTCGCTAAGTCCCCCAAGGCGTAGGTTCAATGTATCGTTTTGTACGATGGCAAAAGAGAGCTGCTGTTTTGAAGCATCAAAAGTGTAGAGCGTGCCAGCGTCTGCTTGGGTTAATTCCCTTGCGCTAGTTAGGAGGTTCTCTAGCAAAGCATCGTGATTGTGCTCTGAGGAAAGAGCAATGCCAATCTCGTTGAGTTGGCGAATCCGTGTAATGTCATTGCTGTAAGCCTCCCCACCCATATAGCACCTATTTTATTTTGTTTCATTCATTATATAGGATGAAAAAAGTTAATCCAGAAAAGATGTAAATTCTAATCGAATCATTTGCTCGGCTAGGCGAAATGAACTAGCTCCAGATTAACAGACATTTGGGATAACAACTTGAAAATTACCTGAATGAGAACAAGCCGATGGGTTTTTTAATCTACTCTCGGTAGTCAAAAGCCCAGTCGGCGATAAAATATCGATATAAGCTATTGTTTATAAAACAAAATATAATTACATCGATCGTTAAGAGCAAAATTGGTAGTCAGATTCTTGGGTGTGAAGAGACTCCCAGCGGACTCCTAAGTGCTTTCAATAAGCCTGCGGCTCACCTGTAAATGAATCATCGGCTATCATTAAAAAGTATGGTGCAGGAACGGCCGCTGCGCTTCGCCAGATACATGCTGCGGTCGGCGGCTTCAATAAGTTCAAGAGGTGTCCGAAAGATAGCGTCACTCATGCTGGCAATACCTATCGAGGCACTCACCTTAAGAGGTTGGCCCGATATTTCGGTCATCGTGGTAGTTAGCAAAGCGTGGTTCAACTGTTTTGCTAGATGTTCAGCTTGCTCGGGTGACTGTTGCGAAAGCAATACCAGGAACTCTTCGCCTCCGTAACGACCCACCATAATATCCTGTAGATTGACCGCTGACTGTTTTTTGTTTGCTACTAGACCTGAAAGAAGTTTGGCGAACTGTCTTAACACATCGTCGCCTACTTGGTGTCCATAAGTATCATTAAGTTGTTTGAAGTGATCCAGATCAATAAAGATTACGCTTAGCGTTTCTTGGCCAGAGGTGGCTTGCTTGAAAAAAAGTGCCAGTTGCTTTTCCAGATATGCGCGATTGGCGATGCCGGTGAGTGGATCTGTTCGGCTCTGGTGATCAAGGAGGGTATTTTGCTCCTGCAGGGCAATGCTTTTTTCCTGCTCACGTTTCAGTAGTAACTGAAGCTGCTGATTTCGCTCGTGCAACAGTTGTTTGGCTTCTGCCAGCAGGACCTCACTGTTGAGCATAGGGGGCATGATGAGGTTGAACAGCTGTGCTATAGGCGGTAGCTGCGTTTGCAAATGATCCAGAAGATTTGCTAATAGCTTGGGTTCTAATGCTGGATGGTGCGTTACTAATTCTCTAAAACACTTTTGCGGAGTAAGTGAAAGCCAGGCGTCGGCAATACTCCCCGAAAGTTGCAGGCATAGCAGGGGAGTCTTAATAGTCTCATTGCCGTCATGGCTTTGAGCGACCAAGATGGCGAGATCCTCAGGTATTCCCAAACTCTTCAAAAGCCAGGCACCAATGGCGGCATGATCGCAACCAAAGAGTGCTTTTTCCTGAACGCAAAGTGCAGTGTGATCGTGTAGATATATCTCAAGCATTTCCGCATAAGGAGGTGCGATTTCATGCAGCGCCATTATCCCAATATCCTGCAACAAGGCAGCGGTAAAAAGCTGTCTCGCTTGTGACTGACACAGAAAATGTTCGCTGAGACATTGTATGCTGAGAGTTGCGATTACGGCTCGTTGCCAGATATATGTATAAGTCGCAGTGCTCTGTTTGCCGCCAATCAAGCTAAAGCTCAATACGGCGGCAATGGTTGCGTCAGTACCAAGCCGGATGACAGCTTCCCGGCAAATCGTGACTTTTTTCTTGGTTCCCCGGTACAGGGCACTATTGGCAAGAGATAAAAAGCGCACGGTAAGGGCGGGGTCACGCTCTATAGCATTGGCGTAGTCGCTCAACGAGGCGTCTGGGTCTCGTGCTACTTTTAGGACCTCCAAGACTGCGCCAGGCATTGAAGGCAGGGACTTGCAATTCTTCAGACGTTGCGTCAAAGCGGGCGGTAGGTCGAAAAATGGTGGTAAAACATTACTAGCCAAATTGGTGCTAACGGTCGGTGCCTGGAAGTGCTCGGACATAATTTATCTCTTATTTTTTTTACGACCTTGGCCTAGAAAGTAGCATTGCATAAGGCCAATGTTTGGCTGTGCTTCTTAGAATGTATGAGTTTTCTAAGAAAATACGACTAAAATTTTGGTGCTAACGATTTTTGTATTCACATATCAGCTTGTGAACGCTCGAATTTCAATAAAAATACCACTATATTTCAATAGCTTATTAGTATTTTGTGCAATGACCCGTCTGCACTAATCGTGCTTTCTTTCGGTTGCTTCACACATAAAATAAGCACTTTTATTCTAGCATGTTACTTAAAAAATGGACATATTGGATGGTAAAAATACGGTTGTTCTAATTAATATTTACCAGAAAGCTAAGTCTAAAGCATGAATTGTCCTGGGTATTCTAGGCACCCGTTAGGCTCTTAAAATAAGCTTTTCATATTCGGCCGATGACAAGTTATCACTCGTGCCGTGTCGGCGCTGAACACGCCGCGTCTAGTCGCTTCTTGTGTGGAATATATCTGCCGCTTGATCCGCTCTCTACATGTCACGGCGAGGATGCTCGGTACAGTAGAGGATACTGCGCGCAACGATGCGGGGTTCGTAGAGCGGTGGCGGCAGAGTTGGTTCCCTTTCCATGACGTTACCAGCGTGCTCGGGGAAGGGCGTGGCGATGCTGGCAGGTTTGATCAACGTGACCGAAATGGGCGCTTCGGCATGCTCGGCAGCCATGCGCGCCGTTACTAGGCCGATGCCTGCGGTGTCGCCTGTGATAATTACCGTCTGGTGTTCCAAGCTTTTAAATGCAGTGTCATTTCGCTCTCCTTGCTAGTGTCTGCGGTTTTTGGGTAGGAACTGTTGAACTCAGCTTTTCAGTTCACTCCACTTTCTCAGAATAGACGCTCTGTAAAGATTGCAAAATGCTGTGACACAACGGGCATGGCCTTGAGTTGCTCGCCCATTAAGCGTCTGCGCTGCCTAGCATACAGTTAGAAACAATAGCCCCGCTGGTTGTCCAGCGGGGCTATTGTGGCGTAGTGGCTTAACATTCTATGAGGTTGTAAGCCACTTTATGTCTGGCCAGCATCGCTAGTTGTGAATATTAAGGCCGATTATCGTAATCGTTGTTGGGCCGTTGCGCTGTTGTATTGCGAGAAGTGTCTTGCGGCTGCTTCGAAGCATTTCGATTACGAAACTTGCTCCATGCAGATTTGGCTTTCTGTTGATTTTCTGGCTTACGCAACCAGTTAGCAGCTGCCATCATAATCCATTTTTTCATGCGAACCTCCAAGTTCTTAATTGCTAATGGGCATATGCGTTATAGCACTGCCGCCTGTGTCTAGCCATTCAAAATTGGCCAGCACTCATTTTCGTATTCGACGTGCACTAGTGCCTTGAGTTCCAGTCTTCGTATTTTCCTGCTGCAAGACAGTCTGGCGTCTATGCTGCTTTTTTTTCTGACCGGCCAACCGGCTTAATCTCCAACGCTGTATCTCCGGACATGTTGTTTTTTTGTACTTCTCTTACTGGGTAGCCGGCTTGCTCTCTTGCTTTGATAGCTATCGACATGCGCTTCGAGAGAAAGTAAACTGACTTCTATTGAATATTGCACACAATGATCATTAACTCGACGATAGTATAATATGCCCAGTACAACAATTTTAAACGCGCTGGTGAAAAGGCTGATGGCGGGGTACTGAGTAAATTGCAAACGTAAAAGCAGTTTAGGGAGAAAGTAATGGAGCTTATCAATAGTGTGCCTGCGGTCATTAGGCTGAATCTTCATGACAACGTTGGCGTGGCAAGTAGGGCTGTTCCGAAGGGTTATCCCATCGACGATGCACAGCACACTGCCCATGAGAATATTGATGCTGGTCATAAAGTTGCGTTAACGGCCATTGAACCAGAGCAGCCCATCATCAAATATGGTCAGATTATTGGGTTGGCAACGCGCCGAATTGAAGCCGGTGAGCATGTTCATACGCACAATATTGTTATGCTGGAACTTGACACATCGCTTGAGCATTTCAAGCCAGCGCCAAGAACAGGGGTGATGGAAAATCAGCGCACCTTCAATGGCTACCACCGTGCCAATGGTCAAGTAGGTACGCGCAACTACATTGGCGTTCTCTCCACCGTGAATTGCTCGGCCACGGTCTCAAAAGTGGTTGCAGAGCGTCTCAATGCAAGCGGCGAGTTTGAAGCGTTAGGCTTTGATGGCGTTGTGCCGGTGACGCATGGTTCAGGCTGTGCGATGAATACCGACTCTGAAGGGTTTGCCTTCCTTGAAAGGGTCTTAAATGGCTATGCGATCAACCCTAATTTTGCTTTCGTGCTTATTATTGGGTTAGGTTGCGAAGCCAATCAAGTTAAACAACTGGTTGAAAAATACGGACTGACGGATACATCAAGAATATTTTATTTCAATATTCAAGGCGCTGGCGGTACTCGAGCCAGTATTGAAAAGGCGTCGGAAAAAATTCGGCAAATGTCGAATGACTACCGTCATGCCGAGAGGCGCCCGGCCCCGTTGAGTCACCTAACCGTGGCACTGCAGTGTGGTGGATCAGATGGTTATTCTGGCATTACTGCTAACCCCGCCCTGGGCCATGCGGCTGATCTCATCGTCCAACATGGCGGTAGCGTGATATTGAGTGAAACGCCTGAAATCTATGGTGCTGAACATTTGCTTTTAGATAGAGCCATTAATGAAGACGTGGCGCGTAAGCTGCTCGCAAGGATCGAGTGGTGGAAGCACTACACCCAGATTAATGGGGCAGAATTAAACAATAACCCTTCGCCGGGAAATAAAGCAGGGGGGTTGTCGACCATTCTGGAAAAATCGCTGGGCGCCGTGGCTAAGAGTGGTTCTTCAAGCCTTAATGACGTGCTTGAGTATGCCCAACCGTTGAAAGAGCCCGGTTTTAATTTTATGGATAGCCCCGGCTATGATCCGGTATCCGTCACGGGCCAAATTGCTTCAGGCGCAACCGTCGTGTGCTTTACCACCGGGCGCGGCTCTGTCTCCGGGTTCAAGCCTGCACCGTGTATCAAGCTGGCCACCAATACGCAGATGTATGAAAGCATCCTCGAAGATATGGATATTAACTGTGGCACCATTGTGGATGGTACCGCCACGGTTGAAGAAGTGGGCGAGCATATTTTTGAGAAGATCATTTCGATTGCCTCAGGCGAGCAGAGTGCCAGTGAATCGTTGGGTTATGGTAACAATGAATTTGTGCCGTGGATGGTAGGTGCCGTTACTTAACAGCCTTTTACTAATACCTATTTAATGAGTGGCTTGAATGTCGCAGTCGTTGAAAGACCAGCTTTATGAGGCGCTTAAGCGAAGTATCAATAGCGGCCACCTTGAACCAGGCTTAGTGCTACTCGAAGGCAATATTGCAGAGATATTCGGTATGAGTCGATCACCTGTTCGTCAGACGTTAGGGCGATTGCATGATGAACAGCTAATTTGCCGTTTCGGTGGTCGTGGCTATTTGGTGGGAGCTGCGGCTGGTGAGCCTATCCGACGGAACCTAACGACGGCCGATTTCAGTGCGTTGGGCGAGGATGCCAAGATTGAGCGCACTGACACTTGGCGCGCCATTGCTGATGTCGTCGAACATGATGTTGTCTTGAGTTCGATGAAGGGTAGGTTCGAACTCAATGAACTCCAACTGGCAAGAAAATACAGTGTCAGCCGTACCATTACGCATCGCATTCTGCTCTATCTGCAGTCCATTGGCGTGGTTGAAAAAGTGAAGTACACCAGTTGGTCCATCGTGCCACTGGACAATGATCGGCTGCATAACCTTTATGAGGCGCGTAGGCAGCTAGAACCCTTTATGATTGCCAGGGCTACGCAGGTAATGCCCGAGCAACAAATCTCCCATTTCATTGAGAAGTTAGAGCAGACGGCTGCGAAATATCCTAACGTCGAAGGCGCGACACTGGATGAACTTGAAAGCGATCTGCACTACAAAACCGTGAGTATGGGGGGGAATCAAGAAATTTTTGACATGCTAAGGCGCACGCATCCTGTCCTGCTTATGAGCAAGCATCTGCTCGGTTCGAGCATGGCTCTGCCAGACAAAGATCCTTTCTTTTATGACCACCTGAAAATCTTCGACAGAATGCGTCATAAGGAGGGTGAGCAAGCTAGCCAAGCGCTCTCTGCTCACTTGGCAGGCTCCGAAGCCAAGGTTCAAGAGCGCCTTAGCGATTTTCGTGACCATGGGGTTCTCGACATCCCCGATTACTTGCGCTAACGATAGTGTGCGTTATTAATCGATGGGCATTGTGTTTCTACGCCTGAGTTCTCGAATCAAGGCGCTATGGTCGAGTTCTCCTTCGTCATGGGCGACCACATCAGTAAATTAGTCAATCACCAGTAATATTAGCGGAAGCTTGGGAGATGATAATGCTTTGGCGTGCACTGATGCGTTACCAGCAATCATGCATACCATCACCATGGGCTAGTGATAAACAGCACTTTCCGCTAAGCTCCTCAGCAATTTTTATTAACGTTTGCGTTGAGGTGAGTATATGTGGAGCCTTTTCAGGCTGTCTGCCATCACACTATCATTACTCATGATAGCGGGTTGTTCAGATCCCAAAATTGATACAAGCTCGATGCCAGCATCGGTCGTCTCGGTCGAGAAGGTGCGTAACTCACTGCCTACTTATAAGCGTGACGATTTTGATCAAGGGCTCATTATCATTGCTACCGCGTCGGCGTTCGACGGTATCGATATTCTTAATCCTCATCGCATGAACGCGGCCGAAATTGCCGAGTCAGCCAATTTACAAATGCATGGCTTGACGGGTGACCAAGTCATTCAACGTGCCGACCAGATACTCCGCGAACGTCGAGCCCGCGAGCGTGAGCAGGCCATTGGCACGTTAAAACGTTTGGAGGAGAAGCAAGCGAAAGCGGAGAGCGACCAGCAGCAATTGGCGCGTTTTAGTATCGATAGCGCGCGTTACTACATGGATGAGAGTCCTTACGGTGCGACTGAACCGGTTATTGATCTGGAAGTGACTAATGGTACGAATCAAACTATTTCTGAGCTTTTGTTACGAGGCGTTGTTACTAGCCCTGGTCGTTCAATTCCTTGGGTAGATGAAGAGTTTTACTACGTGGTATCAGGAGGCATTGAGCCGGGAGAAACACTTACCTGGAGTCTTGCGCCAAATCGGTTTGGCCCCTGGGGAGAGCCTCAAATTCCTAGCAATGCAGAACTGACAGTTAGTTTGGAAGGCTTGCGAGATGCCAATGAGCAGCCATTATGGGAATCCCCAGCTTTAAGCGAGAGTGAAGTGACAAAACTGGAGCGTCTGCGGGAGGAGTATGGTGGAGTGGTGCTTTCAAGCACTGACTAAAAAGCGACGGTTGTTATAGAGCCTATTGTCATTAATAACGCCCTATCGGTTGGCCGGTAGGGCGTGTTATTTATTTCAAGAGCAGCTTTCGTTACGTTGTTTATTCATTAGCTTCGTGATCGGCCAAGGCCGCCACAATTGCCTCTTCCCATTGCCCTTCCGTAATGCCCCAATGCTCCATTTCGGCTTGGTCGGGGCTGCCTTCAGCGGCATCGCGTAATTTATCAACACTGCTGCTTTCATAGCAGTGTTTGGCAAAATCTTTGGTATTTACATCTTTTAACTGATCGATCATCGACATGTTGAGTTCCTTTCAAGGGTAGGAGGGAGCGGCATGCTAAGTGTAACGAATCAGGCCACTATTTTCTGCAATGGTTCCAACGCAGGCGCATAGCAATAGAGGGCACAATGCTAAGCCTAGTTTTTAGCACTCAATGAGCCATCAGTGTATCGATAAAAATTTTGCAAGCGATACCTGCCAGCAGCAGCATAATTAAATTATCAAACCAGCGGTGCGGTAACCGTTTACCAAGGTGGGCACCAAGCGGCATGGCTGCAACAATAGCGACTAAGGCAATAACGCTGAAGAGGAAACGTTCAGCCGTCAAAATACCGGCGCTTAGCAGCGCCGGAATCTGCACGCAGGTAATGGCTACAAAGAAAACAGAAATGGAGCCAATGTAAACGCGACGCTCCAGTTGCATGGCATTTAAAAACGTTACCGATGCGGGTGCCGACATGCCGGCGGCACCTTGTAATATGCCTGCCAGTAACCCAACGGGGATCACCAGTCGTGCAGCGATATTGAAGGGCAGAGCGACACGGCGTTTTAGCATTTTAATGATTAGGTACAACACGATGGCACTCGCCACCACAAGTGACAGAATTTCCGTCGAGAGCACCACCAATCCCCACGTACCTAGCACAATGCCAAGACCACCCGCTAGAGAGAATGCAGCCAAAAAGCGAAGCGGTAGCAAGTGGCGTCGATATTGCCAAACTTGCAGGGCATTGCTTATCAAATTGGGCGCTACCAGCACTGCAATCGCTAGCTGAACATCGTAAAGCATTGTCAGCACAGGCACGACGATCACCGGGACACCCGAGCCAATGGCACCTTTGACGATGCCTGCGGCTAGCAGCGTTATGAATGCAATCAGCATTGAGGCATCCCGGCTCCTATCTACTTTACTCGCCACGAGCTAGCAGCGGCAGTGCGTTTCATTTGAGCCTCGCTATTTCAATACATAGCAAGGCGTATAGGGTTGGCCATCAAGTTTCATACGGCCCTGGGCCACAAACGAGGTCAGCAGCTCATCTAAACGCTGCATCAACTCAGGCTCAGCCGTCAGCACAAAGGGGCCATGGGCCTCAATAGCGCGAATGCCGGGCTCTTTAACGTTGCCGGCGACAATCCCAGAGAAGGCGCGGCGTAGGTTGGCAGCTAATTCATGCGTCGGCTGCTGACGGTGGAGCGCAAGCGAACGCATGGCTTCATGGGTGGGTTCAAACGTCGCCTGGAATTCCCGTGCAATGGTCAAGCGCCAATTGTAGTAAAACGCATCCTGATGAGTACGCCGGAATTCGGCGATTTCATCAATACCGTGGCGCATGGTACGCGCAACGGCAACCGGATCGCCGGTAATAATGGTGTAGTAGCGACGAATGTCCTCGCCCAGGGTATAGACCAAGAATTCGTCAATTTTTTGGAAGTAGGCGGCTGAATTGGCAGGGCCTGTAAAAATTAACGGGAAAGGAATATCTGTGTTGCTTGGGTGTAGCAGAATGCCCAGCAGATAAAGAATTTCTTCTGCGGTACCCACCCCGCCAGGAAAGACGACAATGCCATGGCCCAAACGAACAAAGGCTTCCAGGCGTTTCTCAATGTCGGGCATGACGACCAACTCATTAACAATTGCGTTGGGCGCTTCGGCGGCGATAATACCGGGTTCTGAAATACCCAAATAGCGGCCTTCCTTCCGGCGCTGTTTGGCATGAGCGACGTTCGCACCCTTCATTGGGCCTTTCATCGCGCCAGGCCCACAGCCTGTGCAGATATCTAAATCACGCAGGCCTAGGTGATAACCGACATCTTTTGTGTATTCGTACTCTTCACGCGAAATGGAGTGGCCGCCCCAGCAGACGACCAGACTCGGGTCGCGGCCCGGTTTCAACGTGCCTGCTTTGCGTAGAATATGGAAGACGGCATTGGTTGTGCCTTCGCCTGTGCTAAGGTCAAAACGGTTGTGGTGTTGAATTTCGTTGTAGACGTAAACAATGTCACGAATGATGGACGAGAGATGTTCGCGTATACCGCGGATCATCCGGCCATCCACAAATGCTTCTGCTGGCGCGTTAGTGAGCTTTAAACGAATACCACGGTCTTGTTGCAATACTTCAATATCAAAATCTTTATAGGCTTCTAAAATAGCCAGACTATCGTCACTTGGATTACCGCAATTTAAAACCGCCAGAGCGCAGCGCCGAAGTAAATCATGAAGGCCACTTTGAGAAGTGCTATGTAGCCGATTAACTTCATGCTGAGAAAGCACTTCAAGGCTTCCTTCAGGAGAAATGGTGCTGGAAAGGGTGGCGCGGGGTTGAGCAGTTGCGGTCATCAGTGGGGCTGTCCCTAGTCGTTTGAGTGCTGTCAGCAGTCTACCACGCCCTGGCAGACGGTACAGCGGGGCAATGACTGCCAGCATGCTGTGCTACTATGAGGCTTATTTAAAACGATGGCTGCTAAAGACAATGGTTCTTTACTATGTTTAATGCCCAATATTTCCGTACATTCATTACGCTAGTAGAAACGGGTAGTTTTACCCGTACCGCGCATCGCTTGGAAATGACGCAACCGGGTGTAAGCCAGCATGTACGTAAATTGGAAAGCTATTTAAACAAAGAACTGCTAGAGCGTAAGGGGCGTAGCTTTACGCTAACCGAAACGGGTCGGCGCGCTTATGATTATGCGTTAAAGCTGTTTGCCGAGCATGAACAGTTTCGGCATGGCCTAGATGATGACTCACTGGATAGTGGTGATTGTCGTATTGCCTCACCGGGAAGCGTGGGTCTGATGTTTTATCCGTACATTTTGGGTCAACAACAGATGCACCCCAATTTAACGGTCAATTATAGCTTCGCCTTTAACCATGAAATCGTGAATGATCTTTTAGATGGTCGCTATGATATCGGCATTGTCACGGAGGCGATGCAGCATCCAGAGCTTGATTGTTCCATTTGGCATCAAGAGCCTCTCTGTCTGGTAGTACCCGCCGATTTTGCAGGCAGCACACTGTCAGATTTAATGGGCATTGGCTTTCTTAATTATTACGACGGTATCAATCATGCCAATGCGCTATTACGGGCTAATTACCCAAATGATTTCCGTTCGATGACGCATTTTCGTCACCAAGGCTTTACTAACGAAGTCAGCATGGTACTTGATGCGGTCGCCAGGGGGCTTGGCTTTACCGTGGTATCGAGGTTGGTGCTGGAAACATCTCCCTGGCAACGCCAGGTGAAAGCGCTGAATTTGCCCAATGCGGTCAACGAAGTGCTTTACCTGCTGCGTCGTCGCGACTCGGTGCTGCCCAAACGCTACGAAAAGCTGCTGAACGGTTTCCATGCGCAGCGCATGCAAGAAAAAACGCCCTTGCTGCCCACGAACGGTTAGGGCAGCAAGGGCGTATTGTCGCTTTCAATATCGGCTCTTTACGATTTATCCGTGAGCGCGATTAGTCACGATATTCATCAATGCTAGGGCAGGAGCAGATCAACTGACGGTCGCCAAAAACGTTATCTACGCGATTAACGGCGGGCCAGTATTTCGCGGCTTGCACAGCAGCGGTGGGAAACGCAGCCAATTGCCGATTGTAAGGACGCTTCCATTCGTTATCCATCAAATCCGCCTGGGTGTGCGGCGCATTGACCAGCGGATTATTATCCAGCGGCCATTCACCGCTCTCTACTCGCGCGATCTCTTCCCGAATAGCAATCATGGCCTCGCAGAAACGATCGATTTCATATAGTGACTCAGACTCGGTCGGCTCGATCATCAGCGTACCGGGAACGGGGAATGACATGGTGGGCGCGTGGAAACCGTAATCCATTAAGCGCTTGGCAATATCTTCTTCGCTAATCCCAGAAGCGGCTTTGAGCGGACGAATATCGATAATGCATTCGTGAGCGACGGTGCCATTTTGGCCGCGGTAGAGAATAGGGAAGGAAGCTTCCAAGCGCTTGGCAATGTAATTGGCATTAAGAATGGCAAGCTCGGTGGCTTCCCGCAGACCGCGTGCACCCATCATTTTAATGTAGGCCCACGAAATCGGCAGAATAGAGGCGCTACCAAAAGCCGCTGCGGAAACGGCACCGCTGTCGCTATTCACACCGTTGATCGGCGTGACCACATGATTCGAAACATAGGGTGCAAGGTGTGCTTTAACACCGATCGGGCCCATGCCAGGGCCGCCACCGCCGTGAGGAATACAGAACGTTTTGTGTAGATTAAGATGCGAAACATCACCACCAAAGTCGCCGGGGCGTGTTAAGCCGACCTGCGCGTTCATGTTAGCGCCATCTATATAAACCTGGCCGCCATTATCATGTACCACTTTGCACGCTTCGCGCACGCTGGTTTCAAATACACCATGGGTCGACGGATAGGTAAGCATAATAGCCGAGAGCTTATCGCGATGCTGCTCGGCTTTGGCACGCAAGTCTGCCATATCGATGTTGCCGTTTTGATCACACTCCACCACGACCACTTTCATCTGCACCATGGCGGCTGAGGCCGGGTTGGTGCCGTGGGCGGAACTGGGAATCAAGCAAACATCGCGATGACCTTCGCCCTGGGCCGCCTGATAGCGACGAATAGCCACTAGGCCTGCGTATTCCCCCTGCGCGCCGGAATTGGGTTGCATGGAGAGATGATCGTAACCGGTGACTTCGACCAGAAAAGCCGATAATTCATCGATCATCTGATGATAGCCAGCCACCTGATCGCGAGGTGCGAAGGGGTGCAGGTGGGCAAATGATGGCCAGGAAACAGGGATCATTTCACTGGTGGCATTAAGCTTCATAGTGCACGAGCCGAGCGGAATCATCGCATGAGCAAGCGACAGATCCTTGTTCTCCAAGCGCTTCAAGTAGCGCAGCATTTCGGTTTCGCTGCGGTAGCGGCTGAAAGTAGGGTGGTTCAAGAAGTCGCTTTCACGTTGGCAGCTAGCGGGAATGCCACTGGCGCCGTTGGCGATGACCTGCTCGTCCAATACCGCCACAGAGAGACCATGCTCATCGCCAAGCAATACGTCGAATAAAGTGGCTACATCGTGAGCGGTGGTCGTTTCATCGAGGCTGATGCCCACATTGCCATTGGTAGAGTAGTGCAGGTTAATATCGTGGGTCATGGCGCGGCCATGGATCTTGCCCGCATCAACACCGCTTAAACATAGCGTATCAAACCAGTTGTCATGGGCGAGCGCCACGCCTGCCTGCTTTAGGCCCTCAGCAAGGAGGGTGGTCAAACGGTGAACGCGGCCAGCAATTTTACGCAGGCCCTCAGCGCCGTGATAGGTGGCATAAAAGCCGGCAATATTGGCCAGCAGTGCCTGGGCTGTGCAGATGTTCGAGGTCGCTTTCTCGCGGCGAATGTGTTGCTCGCGGGTTTGCATCGCCATGCGCAGTGCCGTATTGCCGCGGCTATCTTTGGACACGCCGATGATACGTCCTGGAATCGAACGCTTGAGCTTGTCAGACGTTGCAAAAAAAGCCGCGTGAGGGCCGCCAAAGCCCATCGGCACACCAAAACGCTGGGAGTTACCCACCACAATATCAGCGCCTAGTTTGCCGGGCTCTCTCAGTAGCACAAGACTCAAAAGGTCGGTAGCCACACAGGTCATGATGTTATGGTCAGCGGCTGCGCTGAGTAGCGGCGTTAAATCGCGGACCTCACCGCTGGCAGAGGGATACTGCACAAGGGCGCCAAACACATCGTGGTTGGCCAGCTCTTCTGCTGGGCCGGTGATCAGTTCAAAGCCAAAGAACTCGGCACGCGTTCTGACCACATCGAGCGTTTGTGGAAAAACATCATCGGCGACGAAGAAGGCGTTGGATTTGCTTTTCTTATTGCCGCGCTTGCAGAGCGCCATGGCTTCAGCCGCCGCGGTGGCTTCGTCGAGCAGAGAAGCATTCGCAAGCTCCATGCCGGTTAGATCCATCACCACTTGCTGGAAACTCAACAAGCCTTCCAGGCGGCCTTGAGAAATTTCCGGTTGGTAAGGGGTGTAAGCCGTGTACCAACCGGGATTTTCCAGCACATTGCGCTGAATGACCGCTGGCATGTGCGTGCCGTAATAACCCTGACCAATGTAGCTTTTTGCCACGCGATTTTGCCGCGCCAGCTGGGCTAGGTATTCTAACGCTTCAGCTTCGCTACGTGGTTCATCCAACGCTAGTTCGCGGCCAAGGCGGATATCGCTCGGCACGGTCTGCTCAATCAGATCTTCCATGTGCTGCATATTGAGCGCTTTTAACATCGTGGCGACGTCATCGCTACTTGGGCCATTATGACGTTTGATAAAAGCATCGTGGTCGGCCAACTCGGCCAGGCGGCGTGTTTCAAAAGGCATGAGGAAGATTCCGAACGTTAAGAGAGAACCGTGCAGGGGAAAAATGCAAAGCGCCTGCTGTGAGTGGCAGGCGCTGATATAAAATTTAGTCGTCGGCGCTTAGTGTTGCCTGGTAGGCATCAGCATCTAACAGACCCTCAATGGCATTGCTGTCTAAGCGAACTTTCATGATCCAACCGCCTTCATAAGGCGCTTCGTTGACCGTTTCGGGAGCGTCTTCCAGAGCTTCATTCACTTCAATCACTTCGCCAGCAACGGGGGAGTAAAGATCCGAAGCGGCTTTAACCGACTCAATCACGCCAAATTCTTGGCCTTTCGTCAGGGCTGCACCCACTTCAGGCAGCTCGACAAAGACCACATCACCCAGGGCTTGCTGAGCGTGATCGGTAATGCCGACGGTAACGGTGCCATCTTGGTGGTCAAGTACCCACTCGTGGCTTTCAGCGTAACGAAGATTGGCAGGCAGATTGCTCATGATGATTTCCTATATGAAACAGTTTTCTGGACCCGAGCATACTAGCGGTTGTCGTACGACTTGGCGACTGTCGGATAGCGTAAAAGCGGGTGCACGGTTGAGCACTTAGCCAAGTCCGATGACTTGGTATAACCACGCGAATAGGGGTGCATGTTACCGTGTTTCCGATTGGAAACAAATTTCTTCATAGCTCCTTGGCGACGCAATTCGTGTTACGAATCTGGTACCTTATCACCTAGCCGAGGTTATGAAAAAAGCGGCATCCTCTATGCGCAAGCGACATCACCCTAGATGCTTGCTGAGTTCATGGTGTAAAACAAGTAAATCGCATGCTAATCAACACTAGCGGCGGTCAAAAATGCAATAATTATTCCTAACCAACGGAGTGAGGAGATACATGTGGAAACTTTAACGAGCCTTTTGGGGGCAATCAATGGCGTGGTCTGGGGCCCCGTCATGTTGATTTTGCTTTTGGGTGTGGGGATCTACTTACAGCTTGGCTTGAAACTGATGCCGATTAGAAAGCTCGGCATGGGTTTCAAGCTAATGTGGGCAGGCCGCGAACTAAAACCCAGCGTGGGGAAAGGGGTTGCCAAAGGCGGCGATGAGGGCGAAATATCTCCCTTTGATGCCTTGATGACAGCGCTTTCAGCGACGATTGGCACCGGCAATATTGCGGGTGTTGCCACAGCGATTGCGCTTGGTGGCCCCGGTGCGGTTTTTTGGATGTGGATTACCGCCTTGGTGGGCATGGCGACAAAATTTGCCGAGGCGGTATTGGCAGTGCGCTATCGCGAAACAGATAGCACTGGCTTTCACGTCGGTGGGCCGATGTTTTATATCAAAAACGGCTTGGGCAAAAAGTGGCTTTGGCTTGGCGGTGTGTTTGCTTTCTTTGGTGCGGTAGCCGCGTTCGGTATTGGTAACACCGTGCAATCTAACTCGGTCGCTGATGCCATGGACGCTACTTTCGGTATCCCCACATGGCTTAGTGGTGTTGTCATGATGGTGTTGGCTGGAGCGGTAATACTCGGCGGCATCAAGCGTATTGCCAAGGTGGCGGGTAAGCTGGTTCCTATCATGGGCATTGCCTATGTGGTAGCAGGCCTGCTGGTGTTGATTATCAACGCCGGACAAATCGGTGAAGCCTTTGGATTGATCTTCTACTACGCCTTTAATCCCATGGCCGCTGCCGGTGGTTTTGCAGGTGCTGCGGTAATGGCAGCTATTCGTTTTGGTGTGGCACGCGGCATTTTCTCTAATGAAGCAGGGTTAGGTAGTGCGCCGATTGCCCATGCGGCGGCCAAAACCAAAAACCCGGTGCGTCAGGGCTTGATCGCTATGCTGGGCACTTTTATCGATACCATCGTCGTCTGCACGATTACGGCATTGGTCATTTTGACTTCGACCGTGTGGATAGAGGGCGAGGCGGGCGCGTCGTTGACAGCACTCTCGTTTGACGCCGCGCTACCAGGGTTTGGTAACCAGATTGTCGCGGTAGCCTTGGCCATTTTTGCGTTTACCACCATTCTTGGCTGGTCGTTTTATGGTGAAAAGTGCTGCCAGTTTCTGTTTGGAACCCGTTCTATCATGATCTACCGTGTGCTGTTCGTGTTGGCGATCCCCCTAGGCGCTATCGCTCAACTGGGATTTATCTGGTTAATGGCCGATACCTTCAATGCCATGATGGCCATTCCCAACCTGATTGCCTTGGCACTGCTTTCGCCGGTAGTCTTTAAGCTAACCAAGGACTATTTCGACGGCAAAGATGTGCTGCCGGGTGAAGAGCTAGAACATGATCAATAAAATGCGCCGCTTGTTAGGTAGGTAGCAGTGAAAAATGGGTGAAGGGAGTCGGGAAGGCACAGATAGGTGGCTTCCCGCTCTCTTTTTTAGTGAAGAAATTTAAGTGAGGAAAGCCCCCATGTCAGAATTGAAGCAAACGCCGCTGCACGCGCTGCACCTTAAACTGGGTGCCAAAATGGTGCCCTTTGCTGGCTACGAAATGCCTGTGCAGTACCCGCTGGGGGTCAAAAAAGAGCATGAGCACACTCGCCAACAGTGTGGCTTGTTTGACGTCTCACACATGGGGCAGATTAGCGTTTCCGGCGATAGCGTTGCTGAAGCGCTGGAAACCTTGATACCCGCCGATTTAGTAGGGCTTGATAAGGGCGCTCAACGGTACGGGCTGTTGACCAACAGCGAAGGCGGCATTATCGACGATCTGATGGTGGTCAATGCTGGTGATCATTTTTACCTCGTGGTGAACGCTGCTTGTAAAGATCAGGATTTAGCGCATTTACGTTTAAATCTAGCGTCGACCCATGAGATTGTGACATTAGACCGCGGTCTGCTGGCGCTCCAGGGCCCCCAGGCGCGGGATGTAATGCAACGATTGTGCCCTGAAGCCTGCGAGCTGGTGTTTATGCAGCATGGCCGCTTCACCATTGCGGGGCAAGAAGTGTGGGTGAGCCGCAGTGGGTATACCGGTGAAGATGGCTTTGAAATTTCAGTGGCGGCTGATGCCTGTGAAGCCTTCGCCGAACGGCTGCTAGCCGAGCCCGAAGTAGAAGCAATTGGCCTTGGGGCGCGAGATTCTCTGCGTCTTGAAGCCGGGCTTTGCCTCTATGGGCATGATATGGATATGCAGACGACGCCCGTTGAAGCTGGGCTGATTTGGGCGATTGGTAAACCCCGCCGTCACGGTGGCGAGCGCCCTGGAGGTTTTCCGGGCGCTGACATTATCCTGCACCAAGTGGATACCAAAGATCATACCCGTAAGCGTGTTGGCCTGTTAGCCGACGGGCGTGCACCGGTTCGTGAGGGGGCGACGCTGGTGGATGAAGGCGGTAATGAAGTGGGCAGTGTTACTTCAGGCACCTTTGGGCCAAGCGTTGGCAAGCCAGTCGCGATGGGCTACGTGAGCCGTGAGCTGGAAGCCCCCCAAAGCACCGTATACGCGGTAGTGCGGGGTAAGCAGCTACCAATGGTGGTTACCCCAATGCCGTTTGTAAAACCTGGCTACTATCGCGGCTAATATAACGGCTGAGGCTAGCCTGCTTAACCCGACGGCTCCTGTTTAAACAGGGGCCGTTTGTTTTTAAGGGTTTTAACATGCACTTTAGCAATAGCGTTACGAAACGCGTTAGCGCAGCACCTGCCTTGGGTCGATGGGCTTGCCCCCTTGGCGCAGATCAAACAGCAGATCATAGCGTTGTGTGGCGCTGCTTTGCCCGACTTCACAAAGCGCATCACCCGCGCTTACTTGCTTGCCTACCTCGACTAAAATGCGATCACACAGCGCATACACGGTTTGTAGGTTGTCGGCATGGTGGACGATCACGACTTCACCTAACTGACGCATGCCATCAGCAAAACGTACTTCGCCGGAGGCGACGGATTTTGCTTGGGCGCCGGCTTGAGTAGCCAGTAACATAGGCTGCAGCGTGCCACGGCTATCAGGACCGAAGCGACGAACGACGCGATAATCATCCAGCGGCCAGGGCCATCGTCTGGCCGAACTTGGCAGTGCTTGGCTGGGCGCACTACTGGGTGTGGCAGCGGGACGGCTAGCGTTAGCTGAACCGCTGCTGCTGGATGCGCTTCGTGGCGCAGAACCGCCAAGAGGCACGCTGACCACCTGGCCGACGCGAAGGTTAGTAGGGGTCGCGCTAGGGTTGGCGCTCTGTATGCGCCCACTGGTGGTGCTAAAGTGGCGGGCCACGCTTGAGAACGTATCGCCCGGGCGAATTTGGTAACGATAAGGGCCGCCCGAGGGCGCGCGCTCTTGCTGCGTGGGGATCAAGAGTCGTTGGCCTACCTCAAGGCGCCGTGCATTCACGCCGGGGTTGAATCGTTGTAATCGCTCTAACGGGACATTAGCCCGAGCCGCCATTTGTCCCAACGTATCACCGCGCTGCACTTGTACCCAGTTGCCACTAATCTGAGCCGTACTTGGAACCGCCGCACGCTGCGATGAAGATTGTGGGGCACTGGCACAGCCGACAAGCATTCCGACTAGTAGACACGAGCTGATCAAGCCAATCAGTCGTGATGGGTGCTGCCGTCCAACAGGCCATCTTTTTCCCGCCAGAGTGAATTGATCCATGTGTGGAAACGTTCCTTATGCTGCTTTTCGTCGTGGTTATTAGGTGCGTACATCCACTGGGGAATAGCTAATTGCCTTGCGTGCAGCGTAATAGGTGCTTCATTGCCGCACAAAAAACCCCAAAAAGTAGGGGAGGGATTGGTATAGCTTATTGTCACATCCAGAATACCATCTAACTGACTGCCTAGCAGGCTAAGAACTTGCGCGACGCCCCCCGCTTTAGGGCGTAATAAATGGCGGAAAGGACTTTGCTGGATGTCGCGCTTAGCAACGCTAAACCGCGTGCCCTCCACAAAATTGAAAATCGCAATGGGCGCATTACGTGCCTGCTGGCACATCCGCTCGGTAGAGGCGCGGTCAATCGTTGCAAGTTTAGGGTTCTTCGCTATTTGTTCGCGGCTAAAACGGCGCATGAAGGGAAATTCTAGCGCCCAAAAAGCCAAACCCACGATAGGAATCCAGATTAATTGACGCTTCAGAAAAAAACGCGGCATGGGAATACGCCGGTGTAAGGCCATAAACAGCATGAAGATATCGGTCCAACTGCGGTGGTTGGAGATCACTAGCCACCACTGCTGAGGGCTCAACTGCTCGGGAACCGTAATGGTGACGTCAGGTTTTAACCAATGGTGCATCCACCACAGGTTGAAACCAATCCAGTTGAGCGCCACGCTATTTAACCCCCGCAATACCTTCTGTTTCAGCCGCTGACCGGGCGCAATGACTTTGAGCAGCGTTAATAGAATCAGCGGTACGCCCCAAAATAGCGTGTTGAGCGTTAGCAGCAGTGCGCTGACAAGCCCCTTTAAAATAGGCATACCACGTTTCCTTACCGTCAGACGAATAGCGTAATATTGAATGCTAAATGATCCTAGCCACGCTGCCCAGCATAAACCCCGCTTACTGCATCACCTTAATGACGATTTAGTTTAGTGATGGCTTAATCGAGAGCTAGCGAAGGTGCTTGAACGGTCTTGAGTAATACAGTGCGAAGCGCGTGGGCGGCAACGGATAGCTCTTGATGCGTCAAAATACCTACCCGGCATGAGATCGCAGGCGCTGTCAGTGGGATGCAGCGCGCTCCCAGTTCATGCATTTGGCGAATACACATGGAAGGTACTGCACTGACACCCAAACCGTCGGCCACCATCCTACCTACGGTGGAGAGCTGGTGGCTTTCAAATGCCACTGGCAGTTCCATTGCTTGTTTTCGCAGCTCTTGTTCAAGTAAACGGCGTACCATTGACGGGCGTTGAAGAGTGATGAAGTCGTGTCCAAGAAGCGTCGACCAAGCTAGCTGTGAAGCCTGATTTAGTGAAGACGTTGGGGGCACCACGGCCACAAAATGATCTTCAAACAGCGGGGTGAAGAGCAGGCTCCCCGTGCCTTCGGGTGAAAAGGCGATGCCCATCTCTACTTGACGAGAACGCACCATTTCAGTGACTTCCTCATTGATGACATCGTGCACTGTAATATTGATTTTCGGGTATTGTCGTCGGAAGTTGACTAACGCTGCAGGTAACAAGTTACAGGCGAAGGCAGGCATGGCAGCGACACTCAGTCGCCCCAGTTGGAGGGTGAAGCGTTGGCGTAAGCGCTCTTCGGTATTGTCCCACTGGGCCAGCAAATGTTTGGCTAACGGTAGCAGTGACTCGCCTTCAGGGGTTAGCCTAACGCTTCGAGTACTGCGGATTAACAGCTTGCCTCCCAGCGACGCTTCCAGCCCCTTAATCGCCAGGCTCAGTGCTGGCTGAGATAAATGCAGGCGCTCGCAGGCTTGAGTAAAACTGAGCGTTTGGGCGACTACCAGAAAGGCGCGAAGCTGCTTGACCGTCATAAAATGCCTTTTATTATTTTTACAAATAAATTGATAAGAAAAACAAACTTAACAAATATATCATCTGGTACAACACTGGCACTATCTTTAGATGCGGTTATGCATCATTGGCAGCTTACACAATGACCACTCCTATCAATGACAACAACGTGAGGCACGACAATGGCAGGATTCGATAAGCGAGTAGCTTCCTACGAAGAAGCAATGGAAGGCATCGAAAGTGGTATGACCATCATCGCTGGTGGCTTCGGCTTATGCGGCATTCCAGAAAACCTGATCGCCGAGATCAAGCGCCGTGCGGTTAAAGACCTCACCGTAGTGTCGAATAACTGCGGTGTGGATGGCTTTGGCCTGGGGATACTGCTAGAGGATCGCCAAATCAAAAAAATTCTGGCGTCTTATGTCGGCGAAAATGCCTTGTTTGAGAAGCAGATGCTCAATGATGAAATTGAGGTGGTGCTGACGCCTCAAGGCACGTTGGCGGAAAAAATGCGTGCCGGAGGCGCGGGTATCCCCGCTTTTTATACCGCCACCGGTTACGGCACGCCGATTGGTGAAGGTAAAGAAGTTCGGGTCTTTAATGATCGCCACTATATTTTAGAAGAGGCCATTATTGGTGATTTTGCCATCGTAAAGGGTTGGAAAGCGGACCGTTATGGCAATGTCATGTATCGCCATACGGCACAAAATTTTAACCCCATGGCCGCCACGGCGGGAAAAATCACCGTGGTTGAAGTTGAAGAAATTGTGGAGCCGGGAGAGCTCGAGCCCAGCCAGATCCATACCCCAGGTATTTATGTGGATCGGATTATTCAAGGCACCTTTGAAAAGCGTATCGAAAAACGCACGGTACGCAGTTAAGTCTTTCTCAAAACTTAACGTACAGAAGTCTCTCTCGCTTCTCATTTAACGATTCAACAAGAGGTAGTCACCATGGCTTTAACACGTGAACAGATGGCCCAGCGCGTCGCACGCGAACTTCAAGATGGCTTTTACGTCAATTTGGGGATTGGCATTCCCACGCTGGTGGCCAATTATATTCCGGACGGTATCGATGTCATGCTGCAGTCCGAGAATGGACTGCTGGGCATGGGCCGTTATCCCAGCGAAGAAGAGCTCGATGCGGATATGATCAACGCGGGTAAAGAGACCGTAACGGCGCGGCCTGGCGCGGCGATTTTCTCTTCAGCTGAATCGTTTGCCATGATTCGTGGTGGTCATGTGGATTTGACTGTACTGGGCGCATTCGAGGTAGACCAGCAGGGCAATATCGCCTCATGGATGATCCCCGGCAAGCTTATCAAAGGAATGGGCGGCGCCATGGATTTGGTCGCCGGTGCCGACAATATTATCTGCACCATGACCCATGCTTCTAAACATGGCGAATCCAAGTTGCTGGAAAAATGCGAACTGCCGCTGACAGGGGCCGGCTGTATTAACCGAGTGCTGACCGACTTGGCTTATTTGGAAATTAAAGACGGCGCGTTTATTCTAAAAGAGCGTGCGCCGGGCGTTAGCGTTGAAGAAATCGTCGAAAAAACAGCAGGCAAACTCATTGTGCCGGACCATGTGCCCGAAATGACGTTCGATACCTAATAAGCCAATTTATCCTATTTAATTGAATCACATGCAAAAAATGGGACGCTGGCTGTTGAACGTCAGTGTCTCACGCCATTTCACAACGTGTGTGTGCGGGTAGCAGCACATCTACTAAACGCTCGTTATTGTGCGTTATCTGTTGTTGCACTAGGGCCAAGCCGCCCAAGCACAGGCGATGCTCATCCCCATCGGCGAATACGGCTTTCTGTGGTGTCGTTGGGTAGAAACGATGCTCTAAAAGCGACGACACGGTAAAAACGCCATTTTGTTGCCCTTGAAGGCTTGGCATTCCCACCTCGTAAAGACGTTGATCCAGGCATTCTAATGACTCGCCAAGCTGGCCACAGTCGAACCCGGCATGATGCAGGCGAGGGCCCATGACTGCAATCCAGGCGGCTAGCGGGTGGGCTTGCTGCAATTGTTGATAAAGCGCCCACGAAGGCATTGGCCAGGGCCGACCGCGGCAGAGCAAGTTATGCCCTTTGCAGTCCTGTGGGTGCGACTCACGCACAAGCCCTTCAATGGCTTCACGCGGCGCTTTCGAGAGGGTGCCAATTTGCAATTCTGCCAGCACCAACCAGCTACTGCCATCGCTTGGGGCCAATAAATGGACTAATAGTCCTTTATCCGCCATGGCGTAATGACCGACAGCACGGTAGCCCATGTGCGCTAGGTTGCCGCTTAATGCCGTGGCAGAAAATGGGCCATGGTTGAGTGTGACCAACGTTAAATACTCTGCAGCGGTCGATAAAGGCCATAGCCTCAAGGCGCCAATGCCGGGATGGGTGTGTACATAGTCAAGCCACAACTGCTGAACGAACTCCTGACGCTGCATGGTGAACTCCTTGCCCAAACGTGGCACACCTAGCGTGAGCCATTGAGTAACTGCTCAGTATTATAGGCAAGCTAGGTAGGCAAGGGTTCAACGGCTATTAACGAGCGTTTTAACGCCCGCGTGGTCCTGACCGCTTTTACTCTTAAACGGCAAGGAGCTGTTTGTCGCGGACAAACTGGTCAAACTCGGTAAAACCACCGACATGGGTTTGATCGACAAATACCTGCGGTACGGTATGAATAGGTTTACCCGCCGTCTTGGCAATGTCTTCTTTGGTAACGCCTTCCGAGGGCATATCAATATAGCGGTATCCTTCGATTTTACCCGCTTTTTCCAGGTGGTCGGCAAGGTGTTTTGCACGAACACAGAAAGGGCATGACATACGACCAAAAATAACCACAAACATAGGTGGAGCTCCTTTACGATAAGCAAAATAAAATACAAAGTGGTGAGTAACCGGAGAACGAGTAACCGGTAAACGGCTAACTGGTGAAATAGCGGCATAGGTTGCCCGCTAACGCTATGCCCATTGTGGAGGAGCAGTCCTTATTTCGCCAATAGCAGCTCGCTACATTAGCCATTGACACCCGTTATTACTTGGAAAAAATAACCACGAATGTATACGCTGACTGCTGACGAATACGCCTGCCTTGCTGAGCTGGCAAAGGTGTATCGTGATGTGCACCTAGCCCAGATCAAGCAAAAGCAGGGCTGGAACCCGCGCTTAGGAATTGATGCGCTATGCTTTCAGCATTATGGCGCTGAAAGCATGTTGGGGGCCTTGATTACCCCTTGTGAGCTTTGGCTGGTAGTAGTGCCTCACCAATCCTCCCTTACGGCCCCCTTGGCTGATTCACTAACGCTGTTGTTGCCTTCAGGCACCTACCGGCTCGCTCTTGAGCATTTGCCTGGCGGGTATGCCATCTATAAACGGGTGATTTTGCAAGATCTAGAAGAGCTCGAGAATATGCAGGAAGCCGCTAGGCTGGCCCAGCAAATGATGGCGCGTTTAATGCAACCTACTGATGCGCATGACGCTTAACCACGCACCGCTATACTAAACGTATCTTTCGCACACATATGAAAAGGAATTGCCTATGACTTCCTCATCTGTTTCAACGCCGCGTGTAGCGCTGGTAACCGGGACCAGTAGTGGTATCGGCGCTGCGGTTGTGAAGCATTTTTGCCAACTAGGCCATCAAGTGCTGGCTGTCGATTTTAATCCGGCGGGTAAAGCGGTGGCTGAACAGGCTGGCGCCGCCTTTTTTGAAGCCGACCTAACCGATCCGGATGCCTGTCGTGCCGCGGTGGCCGATGCCGTTAAGCGTTTTGGTGGTGTCGATATCTTGGTGAATAACGCCGGCATTCAGCATGTAGCTTCGATCGAGACGTTCCCCGAAGAGAAGTGGCGTCAGATTATGGATCTTATGCTAACGGCGCCCTTCCTGCTCACTCAGGCGGCCTGGCCGCATATGCGTCAAAAAGGATGGGGACGAATCGTTAATGTAGCGTCAATCCACGCTCAAGTGGCATCGCCCGGTAAAGCCGCTTATATCAGCGCCAAGCACGGCATGATCGGCTTGACCAAAACCGCAGCGTTGGAAGGCGGCGAACAAGGCATCACGGCTAACGCGGTATGTCCGGCCTATGTGAAAACGCCGTTGGTGGATAATCAAATTGCTGACCAAGCGAAGTTGCATGGTATGGACGAGCAGGAAGTAATTGAGAAAGTCATGCTCAAGCAGGCGGCGATCAAGCGCCTCATCGACCCTGAGGAAGTGGCGCAACTGGTCGCCTACCTAGCATCCGACGCTGCCGGTGCGGTAACCGGCTCAAGCTTCAATATTGATCTCGGTTGGACGGCGCATTAAGAGGCTGTTAACGACGCACTGGGCGTTTTTGTAATTTGCGTTGCAAGGTACGGCGGTGCATGCCCAGTGCTCGGGCGGTGGCAGAAATATTGCCGTCATGTTCCTGGAGCACCTTCTGGATGTGCTCCCAGGTGATACGGTTAATTGAGGGCGGATTATCTGCCAGCTCAATATCAGGGTCGCCACTTTGGCGCTCGAAAGCCGTGAGCACGTCGTCAGCATCGACTGGCTTGCAGAGGTAATTGACAGCACCCAGCTTGATAGCCTCAACGGCAGTGGCAATGCTTGAGTAGCCGGTCAGTACCACAATGCGACACTGAGGCGAGATAGCAAGCAGCTCGGGAAGTAGTTTTAAACCGGAGCTATTTTCCAGTTTTAGATCGAGAGTCGCCATGGTAGGCATGTGCTGGGCAGCCATCGCCAGGGCCTGCTCAGCATCATGAGCAACAATAACCTCGTAACCACGCCGCGTTAAAGCGCGATTTAGCACATGACAAAACATTTCATCGTCATCAACAACCAGCAGGCGTTGCTCTCGCGTTTGCATGTCGTCCTCAATCCAGTAAAGGAAATGCGCGGGGCTTTCGGGTCTAATGAGGCGCCGCGCAACGGGGCAGCGTCACTTCCGTTAGCGTACCGCCTTCCGGGTGATTATACAGGCTTACACCGCCCCCGAAGCGATTGATAGTGGCATGGGTTAAAAACAATCCAATGCCCATGCCTTTACTTTTGGTAGAGATGAACGTTTCCCCTAACTGGTCGGCAATCGACATGGCCACGCCAGGGCCATGATCGCGGATATCAATCACTACGCTCTCATCCTGCCAGTCCAAGCGAATCGAAATCTGCTCGGGGTTAGCATCGGCGGCGTTGTTCAATAGATTCGTCAACGCTTGGTCAAGTGTGGCGTCAACAGCCAACCAGGGTCTGCCACGCTTTTCGGCCACTTCAAACTGATGGCTAACATCAGGCCTGAGCACTAGCCAGCGTTGCACTACGCCTGCAAGCCACTCTTCTGCATCGAGCACTTCGGGTTCCGCCATACGGCGTCGGTCAGCATTCGAGACTAGGTTTTGCAGCCGTGATTTACATACGTCCACCTGCTGACGCAGTAGGGTAATATCCTCATTTAAGTCAGAATCCG
The DNA here is from genome assembly GCF_052645115.1 of Vreelandella sp. V005. NCBI lineage: Bacteria > Pseudomonadati > Pseudomonadota > Gammaproteobacteria > Oceanospirillales > Halomonadaceae > Vreelandella > Vreelandella sp. V005. The sequence continues at coordinate 31,027 of NZ_JBQXYA010000007.1, forward strand.
GTGCTGCGTCAGCCTGCATTTCCTTGAGCAGTACCGCCATGGTAGAGAGCGGCGTTCCCAATTCGTGCGCAGTGCCTGCCGCCTGGGTAGCCACTGCTAATACCTGCTCATTACGAAGTGCGGCTTCACGCGTGCGGGAAAGTGCCTGATCCCTGCTACGCAGGGCATGGGCCATTTTGTAAATAAAAAAGGTCACCAAGCCCGCGGAGAGACCAAAGTTTAGCCACATGCCCAATATGTGCAGGCTAAGCGGGCTGTCGCTATTAATATGGCCCAGCTGGGGGATGGAATAGTAAGAGAACATTAAAAACGTATAACCCGCCATCGCGCAGCCCGCAATAATCCAGGCATGACGCCAGGGTAGGGTGGCCGCGGCAATGGTGACGGGCACCAAATAGTAAGTAATGAAGGGGTTGGTGGAGCCGCCAGAAAAATAAAACAGCAGTGTAAGGCCTGCAATATCAGCCAATAGATGCAGTAAATACTCTAAATGGGTGACCGCCCGCGGACGGCCAAGCCGCCACCAGGTAGCGATGTTAAGGGCGCCCATTGCGATGACCACGCTGACCACCGCCGTTACCGGCAAATCGAAGGCGAGTAGTTCGACACCCACGATAATGGCCAGTAAAAAACCGGTCCAGGTGATGCCGCGTACGATAGTGAGCCGCACTAAGTTGCGGTTAGGCGTCGAGAGGGGAAGGGGTAGCGCCGTCGGCATGATGAGCTTACTTGGTCCTGTTTTTTAGGCCATGAATAACAAATTTAATAAACAGGGTCATGACGTAGGTGGCCCAGCCAGCAGAGGCCAGGATATTGAAGAGCAGCATTTTAGGCGGTAACCAGGCACTGCCTAGCAGGGCTTCGAGCATGATGTGAAAGAACATCGCTAGCAGCAGCGGCAGCGCTAAGATATGTATCCACATATCGGTACGGCGTTTGCGGATATGATAACGACCCAGCAAAAAACGCAAGGGGCGATGTGCCCAACTGAACACTACAAAAGCACCCATGACTAATAGAATGCCAAGAGTGGGTTCCGTACTGCCCATATGCACCGACAGCGAAATTGACCAGGCAAGGCTTAACCATAGCACGCCCTCTAGGCTGGCAATGACATCCGCATAGCTTCGCACATTCTGCATAAACAACCGGATCCTCAACGTTAAAAGCGAGCTATCAACCCTAGCCGTTAATACGGGTTCATTAAGAAAATTGCCATTATGATACGACACTTGGGCGTCGCTGTGGTGCTTAAGCGGTGGATTTATCCGATCGCGCAATGGCGTATACTGTCGCTACCCACTTTCCCACATCACTTCAGTACAGGACTCGCCGTGGACACTGTAACACTGACTCGCCCCGATGATTGGCATCTTCATTTACGTGATGATGAGGCGCTGAAAGCGGTCGTTGGCCATACCGCTGCACAGATGGGACGCGCCATTATTATGCCTAACCTGACGCCGCCTATCACCACCACCTCTCAAGCGATCGCTTACCACGAACGTATTTTAGCTGCTTTGCCAGCGGGCAGTGCTTTTGAACCGTTAATGGTGCTCTACTTGACGGATACCACCGCCCCCGAAGAGATCGAGCGCGCGGCACAAAGCGGCCTAGTAAAAGCGGTCAAGCTTTATCCTGCGGGCGCCACCACGAACTCGGATTCCGGTGTGACAGACCTGGCTCATTGCGATGCCGCAATTGCCAAGATGGTCGAGGTCGGCATGCCACTATTAGTGCACGGTGAGGTTACCAGTCCTGAGATTGATATTTTTGATCGCGAAGCGGTATTTATTGAAAATGTGATGAAGCCGTTACTGGCGCGCCACCCAGCGTTGAAAGTCGTATTTGAACATATTACTACCCAGCAAGCCGCTGAGTTCGTTGTTCAAGCACCCGACACCGTGGCCGCTACCATTACTGCGCATCACCTACTGTTTAATCGCAATAAAATGTTGGTCGGAGGCATTCGGCCTCACTACTATTGCTTGCCCATTCTCAAGCGTGAGCAACATCGCCAGGCGCTTTTAAAAGCGGCTACCAGCGGAAGCCATAAGTTCTTTTTGGGAACCGATAGCGCCCCTCACTCTCAGGGTGCAAAAGAATCTAGCTGTGGCTGCGCCGGCGCGTATACCGCCCCCGCTGCTATCGAGCTATACGCCACCGCTTTCGACGAAATGGGTGCCTTAGACAAGCTGGAAGCGTTTGCGAGCCTTAACGGGCCACATTTTTATGGGCTGGCGCCTAACGCTGACACCATTACCCTAGAACGCCGCGAGTGGCGGCTGCCGACGAGTTATCCCTATGCGCAGGGGGAGACGATTATTCCGCTGTTAGCGGGGGAGGCGCTTGGCTGGGCCATGAAGGCCTAGCCTCAGTAACCTGCCCTGTGTAATAGGCCCCGCCGGTATTGTCTTGCCGGCGGGTCAATATGCAGAGGTTTAGCGCTAGTCTTTGCTAAGCTGCTTCAGCATGTGATCGACCATTCGCGATGAGTGGTCGGCAGCCATTTCCAGAAACTCATCAAAGGAAAGGTGATTGTCGCCGCTGCCGGGAATGTCCGAGAGTGCACGAATCACTACGAAAGGACATTGATAGAGATAGCAGGTTTGCGCAATGGCGGCACCTTCCATCTCAACGGCCAGCATGGTGGGGAATTGAGCACGGGTTGCTTCGACGCGGGCAGGGTCAGCCATGAATGCGTCGCCTGTGGCGACCAATCCTTCGCGCACGTTGACCTCGCCCAGCGAAGCGATAGCACTACGCGCGATGTCGCGGAGTGCTGAGTCGGCCTGATAGGCAGCAGGCATTCCCGGCACTTGACCTATCTCATAGCCAAATACCACGGCGTCAACGTCGTGATGGCGCACTTCATCAGAGATGATCACATCGCCAATGGCGAGGTCGGTGGCAAACCCGCCGGCAGAACCGGTATTGATAATAGCGTCAGGTTGATGTCGCTCCAGCAATATGGCGGTACCTACCGCAGCGTTGACTTTACCAATTCCCGACTGCAACACGATGACCTCAAGGCCATAGCGGGTGCCCGTGTGAAAAATAAAGCCTGCATGCTCATAGCGTTCAGCATTGTCTAGCTGACTGGCTAGGGAGCTTACTTCTTGCGCCATTGCGCCAATAATACCAATTCGCTTCACTGGGTCTTTCTCCTCCATTAAGGGGGTAAAATTAACTCAGGCGTGATCCTGGGGGGCTAAGTCGTGCTGCTCAGCGGCTTCAAGGGTGTTTTCCAGCAGCGTCGCTACGGTCATTGGCCCAACGCCTCCCGGCACTGGAGTGATATAGCTAGCGCGTTTTGCGGCGGTGGCAAAATCCAGGTCGCCTTTGAGCGTGCCATCCTCTTGGCGATTAATGCCTACATCAATCACGATAGCGCCTGGTTTAATCCACTCGCCCTGAACGATACCTGGCTTGCCCACCGCCACGACCACAATGTCCGCGCGGCTAACGTGGTCTTTAAGGTTTTGGGTAAAACGGTGACATACGGTCGTTGTACAGCCCGCTAACATCAATTCAAGCGCCATCGGTCGTCCGACAATGTTAGAGGCGCCCACCACCGTGGCATCCAGCCCGCGTAGCGCTATATCGCTTTGCGCCAGTAAGGTCATGATGCCTTTGGGTGTGCAGGGGCGTAATGCCGGCATGCGCTGTGCTAAACGGCCAATGTTATAGGGGTGAAAGCCATCCACATCTTTGTCAGGACGAATACGCTCTAAAATAGGGCCAGCATCTAGGTGTTTGGGAAGTGGCAGTTGAACCAAAATGCCATCTACAGCCGGATCGTTATTGAGTTGGTCAATCAGCGCTTCCAATTCGTGCTGCGAGGTCGAGGCGGACAAGGCATGCTGAAAAGACATTATCCCTGCTTGTTCACAGGCGCGATGCTTATTATTGACATAAACTTGAGAGGCGGGATCATCGCCTACCACAACTACGGCTAGGCCCGGTGCTCGTGCGCCTGCATCTTTTCGTGCGGCTACCTTTTCGGCAACCTGTTGGCGAACAGTAGCAGCGATGGCTTTGCCATCGATTAGTTGGGCAGTCATGTAGAGAAATCCCTGTGGATATGGAAAAGGCCTAGGCGGTGTCTTAAAGCCTTTTATCGGCTTGGCATTCAAGGCAGCACCTAGTGTCGCTAGCGCAGGCGACTGCGCGTTCTAAGCCTGCAATTTTCGCACGCTAGGGCATCCAGGCAAAGCGCCTTCACCAATAATCACTTTAATGGTTGACTTTAAAATTAAAAATAGTAATATATGCCTCGCTTGAGACGGGCCAAGCGGTAGCGTCTAGGGTGATTAAATCGGGATGTAGCGCAGTCTGGTAGCGCGCCTGCTTTGGGAGCAGGATGTCGGGGGTTCGAATCCCTCCATCCCGACCACACCTAAACGTGAAAGGTAGTAGTTTGCTTTTCCAAGCTTTGGTTGTGGTCTAGTGCTCATCAGTATTCGTTATTTCTGAATGCTATTTGTGCGCCCATAGCTCAACCGGATAGAGCAACGGCCTTCTAAGCCGTAGGTTGCGGGTTCGATTCCTGCTGGGCGTGCCACCTAATTCAGTGGTAACAACCTGTCAGTGAATCATATCTTCAAGCATGCAATGCCTGTTTCTACGTAAGATTGTCTATGGTGGGTGTAGCTCAGGGGTAGAGCCCCGGATTGTGACTCCGGCGGTCGTGGGTTCAAATCCCATCATCCACCCCAGTGACAATGTTTGCGTTACCCTTTTTAGGTTGTGGTGGGTGTAGCTCAGTGGTAGAGCCCCGGATTGTGACTCCGGTGGTCGTGGGTTCAAGTCCCATCATCCACCCCATTACCCCAGCAATTTCCCTTCCCTGTTTTTTTTGCTCTATTAATTTCTTTATATAGTATTTATGCCCTTCATTGGGATTTTGACGTTTCTGGCTTCCTGGTTTATTTACCTTATTGCTAATGCGGCATCACTTTATCCCTGCGCATAGTCAATTTCTATTCCTTGCCGTGTGTCTAAGCATGTCAGTTAATAGTGGAGTCTTCCTTTTTAATTATTTTGGCAGCTTTTGTTGCTGAAAAAGCTCGCTAAAATAGTGATAACCACTGTGTTAATGCGGATGTTTTGGTGATATTTTTCAAGTAGTTATTTTGTCCGTTAAGTGGTTTTAAATCGGTAAACAGGAGTACACCAAAATGGCGCGTCAAACGGTAGTTCTGGGTGCAGGTATGGTGGGTGTCAGCATTGCTTGGCATCTGCGCCAGCGCGGTCACGATGTTACCGTAGTGGATCGCCTACAACCTGGCCGAGAAACCTCGTTTGGCAATGCGGGTATTATTCAGAGAGAAGCCGTCAGGCCTTATCCATTCCCACGGGACGTCAAAACGCTCTTGAGCGTGCTGCCTAACCGTCGAGTGGATATTCGCTACCGCCCGGCGGGCATGTTAAATGCCGCTTCCCCGCTAGTGCGTTACTGGATGAACTCGGCGCCGAAGGCTTATCAGAAAATCGTGCCGGAATATGCGTCGTTAATTCAGCTTTCTCTGCAGACCCACGGTCCAATGATTGAGTCTGCTGGAGCGGAGCACTTGGTGCGTAAACAGGGCTGGCTCGAGCTTTACCGTACGCCGGGAAAAATGACAGCACGTCTGAAAGAGGCGGAAGAGGCGCGGCGCCTTTATGGGGTTCAATTCGAGCAGCTAGACCGCGCTGAGCTTGAGGCCAAAGAGCCTTCTTTAAGCGATGCCATCATAGGAGCTATCCACTGGCTAGACTCATGGACAGTGGCCGACCCGGGTGCATTGGTCGCCGCCTATGCCGAGTCGTTTAGTAATGGGGGCGGGCGCATTGTGCAGGCCGATATCGCTTCTGTTCAGCAGGTGGGAGAGCGTTGGCAAGTGAGCACTACTGCAGAAACGCTAGAAGCAGACGATGTTGTTGTAGCGCTGGGACCTTGGGCGGGTAGCTGGCTGAAGAAGCTTGGCTATCATTTCCCTAGCTTTGTGAAGCGTGGCTACCACATGCATTATGCGACGCAAGCAGCGGCCAAGCTGAACTACTGGGTCATGGATGCAGAAGTTGGCTATTTGCTGGCGCCGATGAATGCCGGTATTCGTCTAACTACCGGCGCTGAGTTGGACCGCCTTGATGCGCCTGCCGATGTTAATCAATTGGGCGCAGCCGAGAAAGTCGCCCGCAGTGTGTTCCCATTGGGAGAGCGCCGTGATGAAGCCCCGTGGAAAGGGGCAAGGCCGTGTTTACCCGATATGAAACCGGTGATTGGCCCGGCACCGCGTCATCCAGGGCTATGGCTTGCGTTTGGCCATGGCCATCAAGGGTTTACTCTGGGGCCAGCGACGGGGCAACTGATGGCTGAGATGATGGAAGGCGAGTCAACGACTATTGATATGGCACCATTTCGCGCAGATAGATTTTAAGCAGTGTTGCCTTTGCTAATGGTTTTATCGATTAAGCCGATAGTAGTAAAAGTGAGTAGTAGAATGGGTATGTTTTTTTTGCGCCTGAACTAATGCTTTGCTAGTTTATAAGTACATTCGCACGCCACGAGGTGGAAATATGGATGTTGGGATCAGTAGTGCAGTCAGCGCTTCGCTGTATATGAACCAAGCGCAAACCGCCGAACAGGCTCAAATGCAGGTATTCAGAGACGCGTTGGATACCCAGTCTCAGCAAGTCACCGAGGTTCTAGCATCTGCAGACACCGGCGCTCAGCCCGACTTGGCTAGAGAAGGCAATGTAGGCACCCAAGTAAATACCTACGCCTAATCATTTTTTACGCTCAAGAAGCAGCGCCATTAGGCGCTCGCTATCTCAAAACGCTGACTTGCTCAGCGTTTTTTTTGGTCGCTTGCATGGGTTGTGCTATTGACGCCATTCGCGACAACCACCGCCTCCAGGCGTTACAATTACCGTAATGGAATTGCTTAACGCGCGGTGGCCAAGTGTTGGAGTGCTGCGCTGGGTACCTATATTTGAAGAGGCATAATGAAAGAGACTCAATTAGCCCGTGAAGCAGAGCTTCGCAGGACCTTCGCTATTATCTCGCACCCGGACGCCGGTAAAACCACGATCACCGAAAAAATGCTGCTATTTGGCAACGCCATTCAGTTAGCAGGCTCGGTCAAAAGCAAACGTAATGATCGCCACGCGACGTCTGACTGGATGAAGATGGAGCAGGAGCGGGGAATTTCGGTGACAACCTCGGTGATGCAGTTTCCCTACGGTGGGCGCATCGTCAACTTGCTGGATACCCCAGGTCACGAAGACTTTTCTGAAGATACTTATCGTACGCTCACGGCGGTTGACTCGGCACTGATGGTGATCGACGGCGCTAAGGGTGTTGAAGACCGCACCATTAAACTGATGGAAGTGTGTCGTCTGCGGACAACGCCCATCCTCACCTTTATCAATAAAATGGACCGTGACATTCGCGACCCTATTGAGGTGATGGATGAGGTTGAAACGGTACTCAATATTCAGTGCGCGCCGATGACTTGGCCGATTGGTATGGGGCGCCACTTCAAGGGCGTTTATCACCTCTACAATGACGTGGTCCATCTTTACACTCAGGGGCAGGGTAGCCGAATCCCTGAAGATAAGCGCATCGAAGGCTTAGATAATCCCGAAGTCGATGCTGTGCTAGGGGAAGAGCAGGCGGAAGAGCTGCGCATGGAAGTGGAGTTGGTGCGCGGCGCGTCTCATGAGTTTGATCTGGAGGCTTACCGTTGCGGCGAGCTTTCACCGGTCTATTTCGGCACCGCGATGGGTAACTTCGGGGTACGTGAAATGCTGGATGGCTTTGTTGAATACGCGCCACCGCCCCAGGCCCATGAAACCGATACCCGAGTGGTGACTTCTGAAGATGATCGCTTCACCGGGTTTGTGTTTAAAATCCAGGCCAATATGGACCCCAACCATCGCGACCGCATCGCATTCTTACGCGTCTGCTCGGGCAAATACGAAAAAAACATGAAGATGCGCCACGTACGCATTGGCAAGGATGTCAAAATTGCTGATGCGCTGACCTTCATGGCCTCTGACCGCTCGCAGGTGGAAGAAGCGTGGCCTGGTGACATTATCGGTCTGCACAATCACGGTACCATTCAGATTGGCGATACTTTCACTGTTGGTGAGGATATGCGCTTTACCGGTATACCTCACTTTGCTCCAGAGCTCTTCAAGCGGGTAAGGCTGAAAGATCCGTTAAAAATGAAAGCGCTTCAAAAAGGCTTGCAGCAACTGTCTGAAGAGGGTGCAACCCAGGTCTTTATGCCGATGGATAATAACGATCTGATTCTCGGCGCGGTGGGTACGCTACAGTTTGACGTGGTCGCGCATCGCTTGAAAGAAGAGTACAAGGTCGATTGCCTCTACGAAGGCGTCAACGTGCAGACTGCCCGCTGGGTCTATTGTAAGGATGCTAAAAAGCTCGAAGAGTTTAAGCGCAAGGCCAGTGCTAACCTGGCAATTGATGGTGGGGGCTACCTTACCTATATCGCGCCAACCCGAGTTAACCTGCAGATGACCCAGGAGCGCTGGCCGGACATTCGCTTCCAACCCACTCGTGAACACTAAGCATTGCTATGTTGATTGATGCGCATTGCCATCTCGATTTCTCTCAGTTCGATCCTGACCGCGCTGAGGTATTTGAGTCTGCCAAGGCGGCGGGTGTAGCGCGTTTTGTGGTGCCAGGTACCACCCGTACCCGCTGGCAACACGTGCTGGCGCTGGGCGAGCGGGGTGACACTGCTGTGTGCCTAGGGCTTCACCCGTACTTTATTCAGCAGCATCAAGAGGCCGACATCGAGGCGCTCGACCAAACCTTGAGCAAGCACCCTGAGGTTGTTGCACTAGGCGAGTGTGGTATTGATGGTCGCTTTAGCGACACGCTGGATGCCCAATGGCACTATTTTGATGCCCAGTTAAAGCTCGCAAAGCATCACTCTCTGCCGGTAGTGGTGCACTGTGTTCATGCTAACGATAAGGTCGCCAAGCGACTTCGCCAACTTGCGTTACCTCAAGCTGGATTAATTCACGCCTTCTCAGGCTCTCTTGAGCAGGCGGAGAAGTTTCTCGATTTGGGGTTCAAGTTGGGACTGGGCGGCGCGGTCACTTATGAGCGTGCCAAACGGCTGCAGCGAACCGTTAAAGCACTGCCTGATGATGCGTTCGTACTGGAGACCGACAGCCCTGATATGCCGCTTAGTGGCTACCAGGGCAGGCGGAATGAGCCCTGTCGGGTGGCACAGGTATGCCAAATAGTGGCTACCCTGCGCGGCCAAACGGAGGAACAAGTCGCGCGCTTGAGCAGCCACACCGCCACGACGCTTTTTGGCTTACCTAACGCTTAGCAAATGCTAGCCGTTGAGGCGTACTGCCAACTGCTCAGGGTCAACCCGCTCGATCGTATAGGGCAGCGGTAACAGAGACGCAGGTGCCCCCGCTAAAAAGAGCGGCACTGTTTCTTCGGTGACCTTAGTGCTCATCACCGCAAGCAGTTCGACGCCACCTTGCTCGTTGATGGCGCTGACCACCACTTCGCCCACCGCTTTATCGTCCCCGTTCGTAAGGCTGGCGCCTACCTCCGGTAGTGTAGCCGTCTCAATACTGATAGGCAGCAGACGCTTTTTTACCTGACCGCGAAAGTGGGCCCGCGCAACGACTTCCTGACCGGTATAGCAGCCTTTCTTAAAGCTAATCCCGCCCAAGGCTTCCCAATTGAGCATTTGCGGTAAAAAGTGATCCTGCTGCGCGTCGGTCAGCCACGCTAAGCCGCTGCGAATATCTTCAAGTTGCCATGCGTTGCGATGCGTATCGTCGTCCGAGATCGATAGTTCGTCAGCGTGGATAGCGTTATCGAAACATACCAGCCAACGTGGTGTCTTACCGGGGTAACGCAGTGCAAAAACCTGCTCGCTGCTGGTGTGGGTGCCAATCTGCTCAGGAAGGTTCTGCTCAGAAAGGTTCAGGCCAAGTTGGTCAGTCAATGCTTGGTGATTGCCGTCGGTGCCAATGAAAGTGAGATTGGGTAGGGCCGTCAGTTCAACCTTATAGAAAGCGGCGAATTTTTTAAGATGATTGGCTAGGCTATCTAAGAGGGTGCTACTTAACAGCAGTCGGTAATGGTCGTCCCCCATGAGCAGCAACTGGGCGTTGGCCAGCATGCGCCCTTTCGGCGTGCAAAAGCAGGTTAGTGGCGCAAAGTGCCCATTGGCCAGACTGACCTGCGCGCTCGTCTGCCCTTGGAGAAACTTTTCTGCATCGGCGCCTTTTACGTCCAGTGCCGCTAGGTGAGTAAGGCGGACGCTGCCAAGGGCGGCATTGCTTGAGGTAACGGTCGCCATAAAAACTCCTGATCAAAATAGTGAGATGCTTGCCATGGTAAGCATGCGGGCAGAAATGTGTGTCGTAGTGCCTTTAAGTGTGGGCATTGAGCATTAATTGCAAGGCACTATTAGCGTGCTAGACTCCTTCCTTCGCAGGAGTCTTGCATAGGTCAATAGGCAGGGAAACGGTATGGCGCAGCAATCATTAACGTTCCAGGGTGTTAAATCGGTCGAGCAGGTGAACAAAATTACCACCGCGCTCATGATGCTTGATGGCGTAGAAAGCGCCGAAGTGGGGCGCCACGGCGCCGACGTAGAAGGCCGAGCAAAGCGCGAATCGCTCATCAACGCCATTGAAAAACTCAAGCTTGGCGTCAAGGTATCCTAATGCATATCCCCATTACCGTTATTAGCGAACGTAATCATGCCTTCAGACAGTGTGTAAAAGTCGATGGGCTGGAGGATTTGTACGCCGATGTGCCCCCCGTCGTTGGCGGCGAGGGGAGCGCGCCTGATCCTCACGACTACTTCGATATTGCCCTGGGCACGTGCAAGGCTATCACGGTAAAAATGTATGCCAAGCGCAAGGGATGGCCACTTGAAGGCGTGACCGCCACGGTACAGCGTGATGATAGTCAGGAAAGGAAAGGCCTGTATCGGCTGGAAGTCGCGCTAACTTTGCACGGTATTCACGACCCTGAACAGCGCGCCAGGCTTGAAGAAATCAGCCACCGCTGTCCGATTCAGCGATTAATGACGGAATCGACGGTTGAGATCGCGACACGACTTGTTTAGTTACCACTTATCCCGTTTCCCCTTTTTGGAGTACCGATGAGCAAAGCCTTTCGATTACAGTCAAAATTTCAGCCTGCCGGTGATCAGCCTGCCGCCATTAAAGGGCTGATTAGTGGCCTGGAATCTGGGCTTGCCCACCAAACGCTCCTCGGCGTGACGGGCTCCGGCAAAACCTTCACCATGGCCAATATCGTTGAGCAGCAACAACGTCCGACGATTGTGATGGCGCCCAATAAGACCCTGGCGGCCCAATTGTATGGTGAGTTCAAGGCGTTTTTCCCGGATAACGCGGTGGAGTATTTCGTTTCTTACTACGATTACTACCAACCGGAAGCCTATGTGCCTTCCTCTGATACCTTTATCGAGAAAGATGCCTCCATCAATGATCATATTGAGCAGATGCGTCTCTCCGCCACTAAGGCACTGCTGGAACGCCGCGATGCGCTGATCGTCGTCTCTGTTTCAGCTATCTACGGTCTGGGTGACCCGGATCAGTATCTAAAGATGCGCCTCCACTTTACGCGAGGTGAGCTGATCGACCAGCGCGCGTTCCTGCGCCGGCTAGCCGAGCTGCAATACACCCGTAACGACATGGATTTTCGGCGCGGTACTTATCGCGTCCGCGGAGACGTGATTGATATCTTCCCCGCCGACTCCGATGAAGAAGCGGTGCGTGTGGAGTTGTTCGATAGCGAGATTGATACGATTCGCCTGTTCGACCCGCTAACGGGGGCCGTCAAGGGCGAGGTACCGCGCATGACGATTTATCCTAAATCACACTACGTGACGCCACGGGAAACCATTCTTGGCGCCATTGATGCCATTAAAGAAGAGCTTAAGCAGCGACTTGAGTGGATGCGCAAGCATGAGCGCTTGGTTGAAGCGCAGCGCCTGGAACAGCGCACGCTCTACGATATTGAGATGATGTTGGAGCTGGGGTACTGCAACGGCATTGAAAACTACTCACGTTATCTATCCGGTCGTGCCCCTGGCGAGCCACCGCCGACATTTTTTGATTACTTGCCCGATGACGCACTGCTGTTTATTGATGAGTCGCACGTCAGCGTGCCCCAGGTAGGCGGCATGTACAAAGGCGACCGTTCACGGAAAGAGACCTTAGTGGAGTACGGTTTCCGGTTGCCTTCAGCGCTAGATAACCGGCCCATGAAGTTTGAAGAGTGGGAGGCGATTTCCCCCCAAACTATTTTTGTTTCTGCCACCCCTGGCCGCTATGAAGGCGAGCATGCTAGTCAAACCGTTGAGCAGGTAGTGCGCCCCACGGGACTGCTGGATCCTGAAATCGAGGTGCGCCCGGCCAGCACCCAGGTTGATGATTTGCTTTCGGAGATTGGCCTGCGCACGGCGGTGGGCGAGCGGGTGTTGGTCACCACGCTCACCAAACGCATGGCGGAAGACCTGACCGAGTACTTTGATGAGCACGGTATACGGGTTCGTTACCTGCACTCGGATATCGATACCGTTGAGCGTGTCGAGATCATTCGCGACCTCCGTTTGGGTAAGTTTGATGTGCTGGTGGGCATTAACCTGTTGCGTGAAGGATTAGATATTCCCGAAGTCTCGCTGGTGGCCATTTTAGATGCCGATAAAGAGGGCTTTTTACGTGCGGAGCGCTCGCTGATACAGACCATTGGTCGGGCTGCCCGTAACGCGCACGGTAAGGCGATTCTGTATGGCGACCGCATTACTGACTCAATGCGCAAAGCCATTGATGAAACCGAACGTCGCCGGGCGAAGCAAACTGAGCACAACGTGGAGCACGGTATTACGCCCACGACGGTCACACGTTCGGTGGCTGATATCCTTGAAGCCGCCCAGGCGCCCGGCAAGAAAAGCAGCCGTCGGCGCGGCAACGAACGCAAAGTGGCGGAAAATAGCGCCGAGTACGATGTGTCCACCATGAACAAGCAGGATCTGTTGGGGGCGATCAGCAAGCTCGAAGATGCCATGTTTGAAGCTGCGCAAAACCTGGAGTTCGAGGAAGCCGCGCGACTACGTGACCAGCTCCATCAAATGAAAGAAAAACAGCTGGCGCTGGGCTAACGGGATGCCCGAAGGCCCAGAAATCCGGCGTGCGGCAGACCGTGTAGCGCAGCAGATAGGCGGGCGGGTCATTGAAAAAGCCTGGTTTGCCTTTCCAGAGCTTGCAAGCCAGGCAGACTCTTTTATTGGCGTTCAGGTGGCACGGGTAGACACGCGTGGCAAAGCGATGCTGATCCGGTTTGCTGATGAGCGCGTGCTTTACTCCCATAATCAGCTCTATGGTGTTTGGAAGCTTCATAGCGAGGATAAACCGCCCGCCACGAAACGCACGTTACGCGTTCGGCTAACGGCAGAAGGGCGCTGTGCTAGCCTTTACAGCGCTTCAGATATATCGCTTTGGCATAGCGATAACCTCGCCGAACACCCTTTTTTGGCTCGTTTAGGGCCTGACTTATTAAGCCAGGAAGTAACCCCCGCGGATGTCCTTCAGCGGTTGCAACTAAAGCGTTTTTACCAGCGCAGCTTGGGCGCACTGCTGCTTGATCAAGGGTTAGTGGCAGGGCTGGGCAATTATCTGCGCTCTGAAATTCTCTTTTTTACTCAATTGCCCGCCAGCGCGCGGCCAGTAGACCTCACCCCAAGGCAGCAGCAGTCCCTTGCACGCTCAATTATCGAGACGACTCGGCGAGCTTACCAAACCGCCGGCGTAACCAATGCAGAAGCGTGGATTGAGCAGGCTAAAGCAGCGGGCGAATCACGCAAGCAGTGGCGTTTTGCAGTGTTCGATCGAGCCGGACTTGAGTGCCACCGCTGTGGGTCGGTCATCGAGCGCCAAATGGTGGGATCGCGCAGGCTCTATTATTGTCCGAAGTGCCAATCCCAAGCCAAGGGATAGCCTGTTAATTAGTCAATGTCTTCGTCCAAACCAAATATTTATACTGTTATCTTGCTCGCCTTAAAAAATCATCAACGAAATAGCCACGTCAACCAAGTCGAGACAGAGGAGGTGCTGCCGGCGGAAGGTCAATACGGTATACTGGCGTCACGCTAAGACGGCACTTGCGCCTTTGCGCAAGAATGCCGCTGACTAGACGATAACCTAGGAGCTGTTAGTCCATGACCGTGATTCGCCAGGACGACGTTATTCAAAGCGTTGCCGATGCTCTACAGTACATCTCTTACTATCATCCTAAAGATTTTATTGATGCCATGGCGGCCGCCTACGAGCGTGAAGAGAATCCCGCTGCGAAAGATGCGATTGCGCAAATTCTGATCAATTCGCGTATGTGCGCTACTGGGCATCGCCCGATTTGTCAGGACACCGGCATCGTTACCGTGTTTGTTCACGTGGGTATGAACGTGACCTGGGAAGCGGACATGAGCCTGGACGACATGATCAACGAAGGTGTTCGTCGTGCCTATCTGCTGCCTGATAACGTCCTGCGCGCCTCGGTACTGGCTGACCCTGACGGCAAACGTGCGAATACCAAAGACAATACTCCCGCCATTATCCATCACCAAATTGTGCCTGGTAACAGTGTGGAAATTCACGTGGCCGCTAAGGGCGGTGGTAGTGAAGCCAAGTCTAAATTTGCCATGCTTAACCCTTCCGATAGCGTCGTGGATTGGGTAATGGAGCAACTGCCTAAGATGGGCGCGGGCTGGTGTCCGCCTGGAATGCTGGGCATTGGCATTGGCGGCACCGCTGAAAAAGCGATGATGATTGCCAAAGAAGCGCTGCTGGATCCTATCGATATCCAGGATCTGCAGGCCCGCGGCCCCAGCAATCGCGCCGAAGAAATACGCCTGGAGCTGTTTGATAAGGTTAATAAGAGCGGCATAGGCGCCCAAGGGCTAGGCGGTTTAACCACCGTGCTCGATATCAAAGTGAAAGATTATCCGACCCATGCGGCCAATAAGCCCGTCGCGATTATTCCCAACTGTGCGGCGACGCGTCATGCCCATTTTACGCTGGATGGTTCAGGCCCTGCGGCCTTAAAAGCGCCGAAGCTGGAGGACTGGCCGGAAATCACTCGCGAGGCAGGCGATAACGTCAAGCGTGTCAATCTTGATACCGTGACACCCGCTGAAGTCAAAACCTGGCAGCCAGGCGATACGTTGCTGTTGAACGGTAAACTGTTAACCGGCCGCGACGCTGCCCATAAGCGCATGGTAGACATGCTAGCCAAAGGTGAGCCGCTGCCTGTTGACATGAAAGGGCGCTTTATTTATTACGTGGGCCCGGTTGATCCGGTCGGTGATGAGGTGGTGGGGCCCGCTGGTCCAACGACCGCCACACGAATGGATAAATTTACCCGCACCATGTTGGAAGAGACCGGCCTGTTAGGCATGGTAGGTAAGGCAGAGCGTGGACAAAGTGCCATAGAAGCCATCCGCGATAACGAAGCGGTATATCTGATGGCTGTGGGTGGCTCGGCTTACCTGGTAGCTCAAGCGATTAAGAAATCGCGGGTAGTGGGCTTTGAAGATCTAGGCATGGAGGCGATCTACGAATTCGAGGTAGAAGATATGCCCGTGACGGTGGCTGTCGATAGCCAGGGTACGTCGGTCCATCAAACAGGCCCTGCCAAGTGGAAAGAGATTATTGCTCAGTCAGCGTAGTAAAAGTGGTAAGGTTGCTTAGGCTTTGAACGCCTAGGTTTTAAGCGCATAAAGGCCTCGCTGACGGCGAGGCCTTGTTCTTTGTGAGGGCTTTATAAGGACGTGGCTATGACCTCCTGGTTGCTTGGGACCAGTATTTTACTGATTCACCTGTTGGGAATCGTTTCGGCGATTATGGCCTTAATGTCCAGCCGCACCTCCCAGGGGGCCGTTGCGTGGATTATATCGCTGCTTACTTTCCCTTACGTGGCACTGCCTGCTTACTGGTTTTTTGGTCGGCCGAGATTTTATGGCTATGTCTCGGCGCGGGGGCAGCGGGACACTGTGCTACGCCGCGTGCTGGTGCGTTATCGTGCCAACATAGAATCTTTCGTAGCGCCCTCCAATAATGCGGATATCCAAGCGGTGGAGCAACTTGCCATGATGCCCTTAACCCATGGTAACCATGCCACGCTGCTTATCGATGGCCCTGCGACCTTTGAAAGCCTTTTTGACGGTATTGACCGAGCAGAGCAGTACGTCCTGATACAGTTTTTTATCGTTCGCAGTGATGCACTGGGACAGCGCTTAAAGCAACATTTGCAACGTGCTGCGCAACGCGGCGTCCGCGTCTATTTCCTTTACGATGAGGTAGGGAGCCGTAAATTAAACGAAGGTTATCTCACCGACTTGACCAATGACGGGGTGTCGGTAAGCGCGTTTCGCTCATCACGTGGTTTAAAGCACCGTTTTCAGCTTAATTTCCGCAACCACCGCAAAGTCACCGTGATCGACGGCAAAGAGGGGTGGGTCGGTGGCTTTAACATAGGGGTCGAGTATTTAGGCGAAGATCCCCGCCATGGCGCCTGGCGAGATACACACTTGAAGCTTGAAGGACCAAGTGTACTCGGTTTACAGGAAGCATTTTGGGAAGATTGGCACTGGGCCACTGATGAAGTGATTAGCTTAAACTGGATGGCCGAAACGTCAGCGTCAACCAACCACCATGTGGTTATCGTACCTTCTGGGCCTGCGGATCGTCAGGATACGGCCAGTCTGCTGGTGCAACAGGTTATCCATAGCGCAAAGCAACGGCTTTGGGTGACCAGCCCTTATTTTGTACCCGACCAAGGCGTTCAAGATGCACTGCGATTAGCGGCAATGCGCGGAGTAGACGTACGGGTGATGATTCCCGAGCGGCCCGATCATTTGTTGGTTTTTCTGTCAGCGTTCTCTTTCTTACCGGACATGTTAAGAGCAGGTGTTAAAATATACCGTTATCTTCCTGGTTTTCTTCACCAAAAAGTAATACTCATTGACAACGATGCAGCAACAGTGGGCACGGTAAATCTGGATAACCGTTCATTTCGCTTGAATTTTGAAATCACTGCGTTCATTCCCAGTCAGGCGTTTGCTGCCAGCGTAGAGACCATGCTTGAAAATGATTTCGCACAGTGTCGCCGTGTCAGCATTGATGAAATTAACCAGCGCTCACTGTGGCTGAAGGTGGTTTCACGGGCGGCTTATTTAATGGCGCCGGTACAGTAGTTAAATAATCTCAAAGGAATCAAAATGCGTGAGCAAAGGGTGAGACAAGGAGTCTTGGGGTGAATCTTGAAACAAAATGGCTAGAAGATTTTGTCGCACTCGCCAATACACGCAGTTTCTCAGCGTCAGCCCGCCAGCGGCACGTGACACAGCCAGCGTTTAGTCGCCGCATACGAGCGTTGGAACAGGCGGTTGATGTCACCTTGGTGGATCGTTCGACTACCCCCGTTGGACTAACGCCAGAAGGGCAGTTGTTTTTGGTGACTGCCCGAAACCTAGTCGAACAGTTAAATGAGTCACTTAGCCATTTGCGAGGCCTGTCGATTGCCAACGAAGCGCTGGATATTGTCGCTGCTCACTCTTTAGCACTCAGCTTTTACCCGCCCTGGATTTCCCGTTTACAGCAAGGCTTAGGCGAATTACCGACGCGATTGGTAGCCATGAACGTGGGTGAGGCAATTCATGTGCTGCGCGAAGGCAATTGCGACCTAATGCTCGCTTATTACGACCCTTTTGCCACCATGCAGCTCGATGCCGAAGTGTTTCCTTCGTTCTCGATCGGGAAGGTCAACATGCTGCCCGTCTCGCTGCCGGATGCCCACGGCAAGACCAAATTTTCTCTTCAGCATGACACTTCCATTCCTTATCTTTCGTATACGCAGGGCGCGTTTTTGGGGAGAAGCGTACGCATGCTGCTCAAGAATGACCCATTGCGAATGAAGCTGCGTACCGTGTATGAAACGGCAATGGCTGAAGGCTTAAAAGGCATGGTGCTGCAGGGAGTAGGTGTTGCCTGGATACCGGATTTTTGTATTCGTGAAGAGCTGAAAAGCGGTCGCTTGGTCAGGGCAGGAGACCAAAGCTGGGACATTCCTTTGGAAATTCGCTTATACCGATGTTCAATGGTGCATAAACCCGGTGTCGAGCGTTTATGGCGGCAAATGATGAAATTGCCCCGCGATTTCCTGCAGGCATAGTTCATCCATAGCCCAGTCATATTTCAACCGGGCGGGTGTTTTTCACGTGAGTACTCAATTATTGCTAAAATCGGCAGGTAAACCGAGAAAGTTTTGAATAATAAAAAAGTGGTCTTCAAACAAGCTTTCAGGCTCAAGATCCGCCAGCGCCACCCAACGCGCATGATCACCGCCTTTCACAGGCTTCAAACGGGGTAACTGTTGGTCGGGGCGCAGCGCAAAGTAGAACGCTTCTGCCAAGGTACGGCCTCGCCAACTGCGATGGGGCTCGTCAAATAGGTGCTGGCCACGCAATGAGCCCTTAAGTACCGGTTCAGGCACCTTCAACCGTATGCGCTCGCGAAGCTCGCGCAAACAGGCATCGAGTAAACGCTCATTGGGATGAATAAACCCGCCTGGCAGGGCGTAAAGCCCTTTACCCGGTGCCGCTGTCCGCCGTGCCAGCAGGACATGGCCTGATTGCACCACAACCGCATTTACCGTCACAAAGATAGGTGGGTAGGGGGCATGAGCCCACCCCTGGCGGTATTGGTCTAATAACTGCTGTTCTTCGAGCAGGCGCTGATAGTCGCTTGCATGGCAAAAACGTTTTACCCGTTCGACGACGCCGTTAGGCAAGTCATGGTAGGCACCGGTGCCTAAGTAATCTTCTGCGGCGCTAGGCGAACGAAACAGGCGCTCCCGAATTTGGCTGGCGGAAATACCTTCCACCAATGGCACACTCACCGACTCCCACTGTGGAAACAGGGAAAGGTAGTAGCTTGATTGCCCGCGGCTGGCTCCAATCAACCCAATGCGGGGCAGACGAGCATTAACGGGGGCGGCCAAATCACGCACTTTGCGCTGCACGTCTCGTACCCAAACGTCATCGTTGTAAAGCGCATCCAGTAGCGGGGTTATCTCTAACCGTTGATTGTCACCATCATCAAAGGCTGCACGAAGCATGGCTTGCCGCTCATCGAATCGCCACGGGTTGCGTAATGAGCGGGCCTGCCATGCTGAGCCCACCAGTATGATCACCTGCCGTGCGCGTTTCAGCGCTTCACGAATAATCGCTAAGTGCCCGAGGTGAGGCGGTTGGAAGCGCCCGATAAACACTAAGCAGTCGAAATCGCAAGCAGTCGTGGAGCACGCAATATCGGTGGCCATCCAAGCTTCCTTTTGGTGTGCTGATATCAAAAAGTTAACCTACCAGAAAACTGCGCTAAACGCTGTGGTTAGGTATGCTAGAGAAAACAGCCTATTGATAACGCTTAAAATTTGTCTTAATACTAAGACACAGGGAGTGGACATGATAAAACGTACGGCTAATTTTTGGTGGCAAGTCACCCAAGACGCCACTTCATTATGGCTGGAACGCAATGCGTTTAGCTATGCGGGTTCGCTTGCGTTTTATACGCTTTTCTCATTGGCACCGACGATTATCATCGCCGTCACGGTAATCGGTGTGGTGATGGGAGAAGAGGCCGCTCAGGGGCAAATAGTCGCTCAGTTACAGGGCACGTTAGGCGTTGATGCCGCCATTGCCATTCAGGAAGCCGTTGCACAGTCGAGAATCGAAGAGTCGGGCCTGTTGCCTACGCTGTTAGGAGTAGGCGCGCTCATGGTGGGTGCAACAACTGTCTTTGCGCAAATGCAGTTTTCGCTCAATACCATTTGGGGTGTAACGGCAAAGCCTACCTCTAACAGTGCGTTGAGATTTATCAAAAGCCGCTTACTTTCGCTAACCGTGGTTCTGTCTATCGGCTTTATACTGCTGGTATCGTTGGTGCTTGGGGTAGTGCTGCGTGGCATGTTGATTGCTGCAGACAACTTATTACCCTTCGCTAGCCTGTTTACGACCTCACTTGAATCGCTCATTTCAGTTGCTATGGTGACCCTGCTATTTGCGACTATCTTTAAAGTGCTTCCCGACGTGGTGTTGCGCTGGAAAGATGTGCTCATAGGCGCAGTGGTGACTGCCGTGCTGTTTACGCTGGGTCGCAGCGTTATCGCGATTTATTTGGCTTATACCGCCACCGCTTCCACCTACGGTGCTGCAGGGTCAGTGGTGATGATACTGCTATGGGTGTATTACAGCTCCTTGATATTGCTGTTTGGCGCAGCGTTTACGCGTTCTCTGCTATTGCGCCGTGGGCACCCTCTGATTCCGCGTAACAGCGCCGTGTTGATCAAGCAAGAGTATGTTCAATAACGGATAGTGAGGAGGAGAGCATGACGGATTGCTGCGTACGTGCCTTGGTCACGGGTAAGGTGCAAGGCGTATGGTTTCGCCGGGCGACCCAAGAGAAAGCGCTTCAGCACAGCCTCACCGGTTACGCTAAGAACCTGCCGGACGGTCGTGTTGAAGTGCTGATGTGTGGTCACTCAGACGCGGTCAAGCTGCTAAGTGAATGGCTATGGCAAGGCCCAGAAGGGGCGCAAGTCACCCACGTCGAGCTTGACGTGCTGGATGATTGTCGCGCCCCTAGCCATTTCGCTACTCACTAGGTGACTCGAGCCTAGTGAAGTCCTAGTACTGGCAAGAAAGAACGTAATCCCCCTGCTTAGGCGCTTTTCCATGCGCGGATATTATTAGCCGTAAGGCTGACAATATTCTGCCGGGCTTCGGGGGTAATCCAGGCATTGTGAGGCGTAACAATTAGGTTGAGCGGCTCACTGAGCGCTTCTAATAGCGGATGGCCCTCTTTAGGCGGTTCTGCGGGCAGTACATCAACGCCCAAACCACCCAATTGGCCGCGGCGTAATGCTTCAAGTGCAGCGACTTCGTCGATAACCCCGCCGCGAGCACAGTTAACCAACAGTAAAGACGGTTTGGCCCTGGCCAGGCGCTCTCGATTAATCAAATGCTTGGTGGCGTCACTGAGGGGGCAGTGCAAGCTAATTACGTCAGCGTCGGTTAGCAGGTCGTCCAGTGCGGGGCGCTGGTCGTTGGCTTCGTTGCCTGGCCTAGCCGCAAACGTCACGCGCATGCCGAACGCTTCCGCCAGCCGCGCCACTTCTGTGCCCAGTTCACCTTGCCCCACCATGACCAAATGCTTGTCGGACAGCTGCAGCGTTGGGTAATCCTGCAAACAAAAAAAGTCGCTGCGCTGCCATTCGCCAGCCGCGATATCGCGTTGATAGCGGGGAAGACGATTAGCCAAGGCGAGTATCAGCATCAATGTATGCTGCGACACGCTGGCGGTACCGTAAGCAGCTACGTTTTTAACCTCGATATTTTGCGCTTTTGCCGTTTCGAGATCGATATTATTGAGCCCCGTGGCGAGCACGCATATCAGTTTTAGATTAGGCAGTTGCCGCAACGTTTCAGCGTCCAGTACTACCTTGTTAACTATGGCAATGTCCGCTTTTGTTAAGCGCTCAAGCGTCTGCTGCGTGGTGCTTTGCTCAAACACCTCTAGGTGTGTGACCGACTCCCTTATAGCGCTTAAATCTATCCCAGGGCCTAGGCTTTGTGCGTCTAATATGACGGCATGCGGCATTTTATTCTCTCCATTAACTGCCGAAGGCTGCATAACCTTGCTCGGCAGGGGTCACAAAAGGGTATAATGGCGGCGCTTTATCAACCGCAGCCTTGGAATTTATTTCGACAGGCCACATATTGGTTGCCTGGCAGCGTTTGTGTTCGCCACTGTTCTTTTCTTTCAGCACTTGGTTTTCCAGGACTGTGTCTGTCAGTACTGAATCTGTCAGGGTTGAGCTTTTTAGGAGCCAATAACATGCCCATCTATGAATATGAGTGCAAGGCCTGTGGCCATCGCCTAGAAAAATTGCAAAAAATTAGCGCCGATCCGTTGAAGGATTGTCCCGCCTGCCAGAGCGAAGGCTTGGAGAGGCTAGTCTCGGCGGCGGGCTTCCGCTTGGCTGGCGGCGGTTGGTACGAAACCGATTTTAAAACGGGTAGCAAAAAGAACTTGGTCGCTGAAGGTAAGACTGCCTCTTCAGATACTGCTAAATCAAGCGATTCCAGTGCTACTCCCAAGAGCGTTACTCCCAGTGACAAAGGCGCCGCAGCATAACTGCGGCAGTCAGGGTCGGGACGCCCGCGACATTTTAATTGCCACGTAACAGAACAGGATTTGACATGCGCAGCCATTATTGCGGCCAGCTAAACGAAACTTTGGTGGATCAAACAGTGACGGTATGCGGGTGGGTTCACCGCCGCCGTGATCACGGTGGGGTTATTTTCCTCGACATGCGCGATCGCGATGGCATCGCTCAATTCGTGGTCGACCCTGATACCGCCGAGGCGTTCGCTAATGCCGACCGTGCCCGCAGTGAGTATGTCCTGCGTATCACTGGTCGCGTACGGCTGCGTCCTGAAGGTACCCAAAATCCCAACATGCCTACGGGTATGATTGAAGTGCTGGCGAAAGAGGTGGAAGTTCTCAATACGGCCATTACACCGCCTTTCCAGCTGGACGAACATGGCAAGGTGGGTGAAGAGGTGCGCTTAAAGCACCGTTATATCGATCTTCGTCGCCCCGATATGATCGAGAAGCTACGCCTGCGTTCGAGCATTTCTCACAACGTACGTGCTTATCTGGAAAGCCAAGGCTTCCTCGATATCGAAACACCGGTACTCACGCGCGCCACGCCAGAAGGCGCACGCGACTACTTGGTACCTAGCCGTACCCACGCGGGCAGTTTCTTTGCACTGCCACAGTCGCCGCAGTTGTTTAAACAGCTGTTGATGGTGGCTGGTTTTGACCGTTATTACCAAATTGCCAAGTGTTTCCGCGATGAAGACCTGCGCGCCGATCGCCAACCTGAGTTTACTCAGATCGATATCGAAGCGTCATTCGTGGAAGAGAGCGACATCATGGGCATTACGGAATCCATGATTCGTCAGCTTTTCCAAGATGTGCTTAACGCTGAATTGCCTGAATTCCCTCGCATGACTTGGCAGGAAGCGATGGATCGTTTCGGCTCGGATAAGCCGGATCTGCGCATCCCGCTCGAATTAACCGATGTCGACGATCTGATGCAGCAAGTCGATTTCAAAGTCTTCTCTGGCCCAGCCAGCGCTGATGATGGTCGTGTCGCGGCATTGAAAGTATCCGGTGGCGCCAAGTTATCGCGTAAAGAGATCGACGAATACACCAAGTTTGTCGGCATTTATGGTGCCAAGGGCTTGGCGTGGATCAAGGTCAACGAGCGTGCTAAAGGGCTCGAGGGTCTGCAGTCACCGATCGTTAAGTTCATGGAAAACATCGTTGAAGAGTTACTCGACCGGGTGAGCGCTGAAGATGGCGACATTATCTTCTTTGGTGCGGATAAAACCCGCATCGTCAACGAAGCCATTGGTGCGCTACGCGTTAAGCTAGGCGCTGATCTGGAGCTTTACACTCAGGAATGGGCGCCGCTATGGGTCGTCGACTTCCCGATGTTTGAAGCCGACGACAACGGCCGCCTTAGCCCGCTTCACCACCCGTTCACTGCGCCTTCTTGCACACCGGAAGAGCTGAAAGCGGACCCTGCGAACGCACTGTCTCGCGCTTACGATATGGTGCTCAACGGTACTGAATTGGGCGGTGGCTCCATTCGTATTCACGACCAGACCATGCAGAGCACCGTGTTTGAGATCCTGGGCATCGGTAAAGCAGAAGCTCAAGAGAAATTCGGATTCCTGCTGGATGCGCTGCAGTACGGCGCGCCGCCCCATGGTGGTTTGGCCTTTGGCCTGGATCGCTTGGTCATGCTGATGGTCGGCGCTAAGACTATCCGCGAAGTGATTGCTTTCCCGAAAACCCAAAGCGCTGCTTGCTTGATGACCAATGCACCGGGCGAAGTGAGCCCCGAGCAATTGAAAGACCTGAATATCCGTCTACGGCAGAAAGCCAAGCCAGAAACTGCCACCGAATAAAATGGTTAGTTGAGTGCATAGCACCGACGCTCCGGCGTCGGTGTTTTTGTATAAAGCCCTAATGAGTTTCGACGACATGGATGAACTAAAGTCTGCCAGCCCTATTCGGATTCTGGGCATTGACCCAGGATCTCGTGTGACAGGGTATGGCGTCATCGACATGGTCGGTGTCAAACCTTGCTATGTGGCAAGTGGCTGTATCCGAACCGCAGAGGGCGCGCTAGAACAACGCTTGGCACAAATTTATGCAGGTCTTAGTGAAGTCGTTGGCTTGCATCAGCCTAGCCAGGTGGCGATCGAGCGGGTGTTTATGGCCAAAAACCCTGACTCTGCCTTGAAATTGGGTCAGGCGCGCGGCGTGGCACTGGTGTGTATCGCCAATCATGGGCTAGGCCTTGCTGAGTACGCGGCAAGGCAAATCAAGCAAGCGGTCACCGGGCAGGGTGGTGCTGACAAAGAGCAGGTTCAGCACATGGTGACGGCAATCTTGCAGCTTTCCGCCACTCCCCAAGCCGATGCGGCTGATGCGCTGGCGATTGCGTTAACGCATGCATTTAGTGGTTCTGCCTTTAGCAGCCCTGGCCTACCTGCCGCACCAGCGCGGGCTCGCCGACGCTCCACCGGGCGCTGGCGTTTGTAAGCCTTTCTCTGCTTGTGACTGAACTACTGGTCACCTGTACAGAGTCGCTTTATAGTAAGCGACGGTTGTTACCTGTTTTTTATTACCTTTTTTCACATCAGTTTGAGTGACTTTATGATTGGACGTCTGAGTGGACAGCTAGTGGCAAAGCAACCTCCCTGGATTGTGATCGACGTTCATGGGGTAGGTTACGAACTGGAAACCTCGATGAATACGCTGGTTGCCCTGCCAGCCATCAACGAAAGCGTTTCCTTATTTACCCATTTAACCATTCGTGATGATGCCCACTTACTCTATGGCTTTGGCCGTGAGCACGAACGTGCACTCTTCCGCGCACTGATCAAGGTCAATGGTGTAGGACCCAAACTCGCACTCGCCATTCTATCGGGGATGGATGAGGACGCCTTTATGCGCTGTGTGCGTGACGACGACAGTAAAGCGCTCACGAAATTGCCAGGCGTGGGTAAAAAAACGGCTGAGCGTCTGATCATTGAAATGCGGGACCGTTTCCCTGAGTGGGAAGATGGTAGCAATGTGCTACTGCCTCTTGAGTCCACCAATGGCCGCATGCCTGCCCGCGATAACCTTGCCGATGCAGAAGCCGCCTTAGTAAGCTTGGGGTACAAGCTTACGGAGGCATCGAAAATGTTGGCAGACATTGACCCCAATCAGTCTACCGAAGCGCTAATCAAAGCGGCACTCACCCAACGCATGAGTGGTTAAGGCTAAGCAGGCAGCGGTATCAGGATACAATTGCGGATAGCGGATAGACCTTGGTGAATAGACCTTTTGAATCGCCTTAAAGAAGAGCACTTATGCTAGAACACGATCGGCTAATTGCCGCTGAGCCTGAACAGGGAGAAGGGCGGATTGATTACGCGATTCGCCCTAAGCGGCTGGACGACTATATTGGCCAACCGCGTGTCCGGGAGCAGTTGGAAATCTTTATTGGCGCCGCACGACTGCGCGATGAGAGCCTGGATCACACCCTGGTATTCGGCCCTCCTGGTCTGGGTAAAACGACTCTTGCACATATCATTGCCACCGAGATGGGCGTGGGTATGAAGTCCACTTCAGGACCGGTACTTGAGCGGGCAGGGGATCTGGCCGCCATGCTGACTAACCTGGAGCCCGGCGACGTGCTCTTTATCGATGAAATTCATCGCCTCTCACCGGTGGTCGAGGAAGTGCTTTACCCGGCCATGGAAGATTTTCAGCTGGATATTATGATTGGCGAAGGTCCGGCTGCGCGCTCTATCAAATTGGACTTGCCCCGCTTTACGCTAGTGGGCGCAACCACCCGGGCCGGTTTATTGACCTCGCCATTGCGAGATCGGTTTGGCATCGTCCAGCGGCTCGAGTTTTACAACCTCGAAGAGCTGACCGAAATCGTTTCGCGCTCTGCGCGCCTGCTAGGTGTTGAAACCAGCCATGACGGGGCGATCGAAGTCGCCCGCCGCTCGCGTGGAACGCCGCGAATCGCTAACCGGCTGTTACGTCGCGTACGTGATTACGCAGAAATGAAAGGCAACGGCGTGGTCGATGTCACCATGGCTGATGCGGCGCTTAATATGCTCAATGTGGATCACCACGGCTTGGATCATATGGATCGGCGGTTACTGCTGGCCATGATCGATAAATTCGATGGTGGACCGGTGGGGATCGATTCGCTATCAGCTGCCATCAGTGAAGAGCGCGATACAATCGAGGATGTCATTGAGCCCTATCTAATTCAGCAAGGCTTGATAATGCGCACGCCACGCGGGCGCGTCGTGACTCGCCAGGCGTGGCTGCATTTTGACCGTGTACCTCACGATCAAGCGACCGATATGGAAGGGGAGCGTCGTCCTTGAGTATACCGATTGACCAGGATTACCGTCTGCCGCTGCGTGTTTATATGGAAGATACTGACGCAGGTGGTATTGTCTACTACGTTAACTACTTGAAGTTTATGGAACGCGCGCGCAGCGAATGGCTGCGCCAACTGGGGCTTGATCAACAAACGCTGCTAGACGAAGGTACACAGCTAGTGGTATACCGCTTGGCCTGTCATTACGCGAAACCGGCTCGCCTGGATGATGTCCTGGAAATTAGCGCTCATGTCATCGATATTGGGCGCTGCCGGATGACCTTTGAGCAGCAAGTTTGGCGTGGAGTGGAACTCCTCTGTTCAGCCACAGTCGAGATAGCCTGCTTAAGCGCTGAGCGTCTGCGGCCTAAAGCATGGCCAGCTTCGTTGAAAATTTTGACCCGGGCCTCTTAACCAAGAGGTCACTCACTGCGTCGGCAATACCGACCCTAATAGATTGATGAGGGCACCTGTGAACGATAACACCATGTCCATTCCCCACTTGATAATGAATGCCAGCACGGTTGTGCAGCTGGTGATGTTGCTACTGTTGGTGGGGTCGGTTCTCTCTTGGGTAGTAATTTTCCAGCGCAGCATTGCATTGCGCCGCGCCAAGCAAGAGTACAACCAGTTTGAGGAGTCTTTTTGGTCGGGTGTCGACTTAAATGAACTCTATCGTGAAATCCCTGCCGATGATCCGCGTCATGGTGCCGAGCATATTTTTCAAGCGGGTTTTCGCGAGTTTAACCGCCTGATGCCTAAAACCCGCGATGCAGATACCGTTTTGGAAGGCGTACAGCGAAGCATGCGTGTTGCCTGGTCACGGGAGGAGGATCGCTTGACCCAGCATTTGGTGTTTCTGGCTACGGTAGCATCGGCAAGCCCTTATATTGGGTTATTCGGCACCGTATGGGGCATTATGGGGTCATTCCAGGCCCTGTCATTAACCCAACAAGCGACCCTTGCAACAGTGGCACCCTGGATTGCTGAGGCTCTGATTGCCACGGCCATGGGCTTGTTTGCGGCTATCCCAGCGGTCATTTTTTATAACCGCTTATCCAATACATCTTCTCGCTTACTCGGTAAATATGAAGATTTTGCCGAGGAGTTTCACGCTATCCTGCACCGTAATTTGCAAGGTCGTGACGGCAAGCCAAGCGCGGATTAAGGGAGACAGCCATGCAAGGACCTTTCAATCGCAGTGGTAAAAGCAAACCAATGGGTGAGATCAATGTGGTTCCTTTCATTGATGTCATGCTGGTACTGCTCGTTGTGTTTATGATTACCGCGCCCATGTTAACCCAGGGCGTACAAGTGGAACTGCCACAAGTTACTTCCCAGCCCATTGAAACGCAGGAAGACAACGACCCAATCGTCATTTCGGTTGATAGCGAGGGAGGATACTTCATCACCCTGGGTGAAGACTCGAACGCCGTCTCGCTGGATGAAATGGCGGTGCGTGTCACCACTATCCTTGAACGCCGCCCCGGCACGCCGGTGATGGTACGCGGTGACCGCAATGTAGCTTACGGACAAATTGTTGTCCTGATGAGTACATTGCAAGGCGCTGGTGTAGCTAACGTGGGGCTGCTTTCTGAGCCGCCGCAAGATGGGTAAAGGTAGCGCGCACATGGTAGTAAACTCCCCGCGCGATCCTCAAGATGTTGGCTATAAGTGGCCAACTGTCCTGGCGATTGGTGTGCACGTCGCGATCGTCTTATTTAGCTTGATCAGTTTGCCGACTCGCAACGCCGAGCCTGATAGTTCATCCATCGTTCAGGCCACACTGGTGAGTACCGAAACCTTTACTGATCAGGCCCAGCAGGCAACGGAACAGCAAGCGGCGATGAATGCGCCTGCTGAAGCGCCTGCGGAACCCGATGCGCCAGACGAACCTTCGGCCAGTGAAGCGCAAGCTGCCGCCGAACAACAAGCAGCCGAAGAGGCTGCTCAGCAAGCAGCGGAAGCGGAGGCGGAGGCGCAAGCATTAGAAGCGGCGCGTGAGGCCGCGGAAGCAGAAGCACAGCGTCGCGCTGCTGAGGCGGCTGAACAAGCTGAACAGCAGGCCGCTGAAGCCGCTGAGCGTGAGGCAGAGGCCGAAGCCGTAGCTGAACGACAGCGTGAGGTGGAAGAGGCGCGTCGCCAGCAAGAGGCGGCGGAGCAGCAGCGCCAGGCAGAGGCGGAAGCTGAACGCCAGCGTGAAGCAGAAGAACAGCAGCGGCGTGAAGCGGAAGAAGCCGAACGCCAACGTGAAGCAGCAGAGCAGCAGCGCCGCGAAAAGGAAGAAGCCGAGCGTCAACGCGAAGCCGAAGAGCAGCGTCTTCGTGAAGAGGAAGCGGCTCAGCGAGAACGTGAGGCAGAAGCCCAGCGCCAACGTGAAGCCGAAGAGCAGCAGCGTCGCGAGGCCGAGGCAGAGCGTCAGCGCCAAGCTGCGGAAGCCGCCGAGGCGGCGATGCAACGCCAGTTGGCAGGGGAGGCCGAAGCGGCCGCTAATGCTCAGCAAGCGGAACAGGCGGCCAATAGTTTTATCAATATTGTCCGTCGTGCGGTTGAACAGGCATGGTTGATTCCGGCCGGTGCAAGTGATTCGATGAGTGCTACCCTACAAGTTAGGCTAGGGCCGTCTGGGGAATTATTGGCAACGTCGATCGTGACATCCAGTGGCGATAGTGCTTTTGATCGGTCTGTCATGCAGGCTGTTGAACATGCTGCACCGTTTGGTGAGTTGCGAGACTTACCAGCGGATCAGCAGCGTAATTTACGTCAGTTTAATCTGCGATTTACCCCGGGAGATGTTCGCTGATGCAAAGTTTGAGCAAAGTATGGTTATTCTGTGCACTACTCCTAGTGAGTAGTGTGGCAAGTGCCAACCTAACCATTGAAATTACGCGAGGAAGCGATCAAGCGCTGCCTATTGGCGTGGTACCGTTTGCGGGTTCAGAGGGAATGCCGGAGGACGTCGCCCAAATTGTTCAAGATGACCTTGAGCGCAGTGGTTATTTCGACCCGTTAGCGCGTAGCGCCATGTTTGAACAGCCTAGTCAATCCGATGATGTTGAGTTCGGGACCTGGCGGTCACTAGACGTACGCTACTTGGTCGTTGGCCGTGCAGCGCAAACCAGCGGTGGCTTCGAAATACAGTTTGAGCTGATGGATATTAGCGGCCAGCGCCGGATGATTGGCGAAACCGTCACCGTAAGAGGCAATGACTTGCGTGGTGCCGCTCATTACATTAGCGATCAAATTTTTGAAGAGATCACCGATATTCGTGGTGCTTTCTCAACCAAAATCGCTTACGTCACTGCCCAGGGTATTGGCGACAATATGCAGTTCGGCTTGTACGTTGCCGACGCAGATGGGCGCCGCAGCGAGCAAGTATTGACCTCTGATGAGCCCATCATGTCACCCGCTTGGTCTCCAGACGGCACCAAGCTTGCCTACGTATCTTTTGAAACGGAGCGTCCGGCTATCTATATCCAGGATGTCGCCACTGGGCAGCGTGTTATGGCAACCTCGTTTGACGGTATCAACGGTGCACCAGCATGGTCGCCCGATGGACGCCGTATTGCGATGTCGCTCTCAAAAGATGGCCAGCCAGAAATTTATATCATGGATGTGGCTAACCGTTCAGTAGAGCGAATTACCAATAACAACAGCATTGACACTGAGCCCGCTTGGGCGCCAGATGGACGCAGCTTGCTGTTTACCTCTGACCGCAGCGGTGGTCCGCAACTTTATCAGTACTCAATGGGTGGTGGAGATGCTGAGCGCATAACGTTTACCGGTAATTACAATGCCCGGGGACGCTACTCACCAGACGGTGAACAGATATTCTTGATTCACCGCTCTAGCCGTGGCTATCAAGTGGCAAGGCAAGATGTAAGCGGTGATCGCTTAGTAGTTTTAAGTGAATCGACAAGAGATGAATCTCCTAGTGTTGCGCCGAACGGGACCATGGTAATCTTCGCTACCCAACAGGGTAACAGCGGGGTGCTAAGTGCTGTTTCTGCCGATGGTCGCTCTTCCTTTAGACTGCCATCAGCACAGGGCGATGTACGTGACCCAGCTTGGTCACCCTTCTTAAATTGATCAACACCATTGATTAATATTGAAATTTTTAGTTTTCAGGCAAGGAGTCTGATTATGCAACTTAAACCGTTGGCTCGCTCACTAGCAGCAGCGCTATCTATCGTGGTAATCGCTGGCTGTTCCAGCACCGGCGGAACCCAAGACGGTGACTCGTACGGTAGCCAGGACGGCAGCACTACCGGATCAAGCACCTCGGGTACAGGCACGGGTAGCCAGTACGGTTCTTCTTCTGGCTCAGGCGCTGGTCAGCAGGCTGATTCACGCATTCCAGAAGTAAGGACTATCTATTTCGATTATGATCGCGACACGATCAAAAGCGAGTATGAATCTGTAGTAATGGCGCATGCGCGTTACTTGCGTGCTAACCCCAGTGCTCAGGTGGTTCTACACGGGCATACGGATGAGCGCGGCACACGTGAATACAATATGGCGCTAGGTGAGCGTCGTGCCAATGCGGTAGAGCGCTTCCTGAACATTCAGGGCGTCTCTTCTTCGCAGATGAGCGTCGTTAGCTATGGTGAAGAACGTCCGGCCGTTAACGGCCAAGACGAGAGCGCCTATTCGCAGAATCGTCGCGTCGTGTTTAATTACTAAGCCTTTAACTACTGATGAATTCGGCGTGCTAATCGCACGCCGTTTTTCTCTACGGAGTCATCATGAATCACAGTCTCAAGCGTCTCATTGAGAGGCTGTGCGGTGCGGGAGCCATAGCGCTCCCGCTGTCCGTATTGCCCCTGGTGGCCGTTGCCCAGCAGCCACTTGTTCAAGATCTTTCCAGTGCTGACTCTTCAAACAGCAGCTTCTATCAACAGACGCAGCGTCAAGAAGCGTCTAGCGGTAATTTAGTGCTGTTTAATCAGGTTCAAGAGCATCAACAAGAGATCCAGCAACTGCGCGGCCAGATTGAAGAGTTGCGTCACCAATTAGAACAACTCCGTCGTCAATCGCAGCAGCAGTATCTAGATATTGAAGATCGCTTGATGAGCAGTGGGCCAACCCAGATCGAGCAATCGACGCCAGCGGTTGAGCCGGAAGCGGCCGCAGAGGTCGTTAATGCGCCTTCCGCCAGCAACGTCAGCGAAGACGCGCAAGCAGATTACCAAGCCGCTTTTGCCCACGTTCAAGCACGCCGTTTTGAAGAAGCAATTGCGGCCTTTGAAGGCTTTGTCAGCGATCATCCTGATACCAGTTTAACGGCTAATGGCCATTACTGGTTGGGTGAATTATACGCCGCAGAGGGAGAGCTGGAGTCGGCGGATCAAGCATTTAGCCATGTTATCGAGCAGTACAGCGGTAGCAGCAAAGTGCCTGATGCGATCTATAAGCTAGGCTTGGTAAAAGCACGTCAAGGCGAAGCGGAACGCAGCCGTGAACTACTTGAGCGAGTGCGTGACGACTACCCGCAAAGCAGTGCCGCAGGGCTTGCCAGCGACTTCTTGCGCCAATCGGCAGGTTAATATTTTTTTGAGCCATTTTTGCTTCAGGGAATCAGCATGAGCTGCAAGATCGACTATCAACCAGCGCCCAACCTATTGGAAAATCGCGTCGTGTTGGTAACCGGCGCAGGAGACGGAATTGGCAGGGCGGCAGCGTTGAGCTACGCCCAGCATGGCGCTACGGTGATTCTATTGGGGCGTACCATCGCTAAATTAGAGCGTGTTTACGATGAAATCGAAGCGGCTGGTGGCCCCCAGCCGGCGATTTTTCCGCTCAATTTTGAAGGCGCTACGCTGAAAGATTTCCATGATATGGCCGAAACGCTGGATCAGGAATTTGGCCGCTTA
The DNA here is from genome assembly GCF_052645115.1 of Vreelandella sp. V005. Taxonomy (NCBI): domain Bacteria; kingdom Pseudomonadati; phylum Pseudomonadota; class Gammaproteobacteria; order Oceanospirillales; family Halomonadaceae; genus Vreelandella; species Vreelandella sp. V005. Next base: position 63,511 of record NZ_JBQXYA010000007.1, read on the forward strand.
GATGGGCTGCTACACAACGCTGGGCTGTTAGGTCGTATTACGCCGTTTGAGCAGTACAACCCTGAATTATGGCAGCAGGTGATGCAGGTCAATATCAACGGGCCTATCTGGATGACGCAAGCGCTGCTGCCATTGCTGCAGCAATCGGATGATGCTTCGGTGATCTTTACATCTTCAAGCGTTGGCCGCAAGGGACGTGCCTATTGGGGCGCGTATTCGGTTTCTAAGTTCGCCACAGAAGGCTTTGTCGATGTGCTCGCCGACGAATTACATAATCAGCCGAATATCCGCGTGAATTCGCTTAACCCAGGCGCCACGCGTACTCAAATGCGGCGCACTGCGTTCCCCGGTGAAGATCCGTTTACCCTGCGTACGCCGGAAGAGATAATGCCGACTTACCTATGGTTAATGGGCTCCGATAGTGCGGGCACCAGCGGTCAACAGCTCGATGCCCAGCCGCCTCGGGTTTAAGCTGTTAAGTACTCACCAAACTCTTAAGCACTAAAGCGGTGTCGGTGCCCATGGATGTCAGCGTTTAAAAGTTAGCGCTTGAAAGCACCCAGGGCATCGACCAGCATCGCACACTCTTCAAACCATATGTCAGCAGGCCACTGCTGGTAGTCATCCTCTTCGCTAATATACCCATAGCCAACCGCCACGGCGGTCATCCCCGCGGCCACGGCCGCTTCCATATCTCGCACATGGTCACCGATATACCAGCACCGTTCAGGGGCCACGCCAAGGCGGTGAGCAGCTTCCCAGAGCGGCTCGGGGGCTGGTTTTTTGACGCTCAAATCATCCGCGCATAGCAGCGCTCCAGGTTGCAGCAAAAGTGCTTCTAACAACGGTAAGGTGTAGCGGCGCGGTTTATTGGTCACGATCCCCCAAGGCCGCTGACTGCCGTGCCACTCTTGTAGCCACACATCAAGTGGCGAGAAAACCCGGCTATGCACAGCGACGGCCTGCTCATAGGCATCGAGTAAAAACTGGCGTGCTTGGATATGCCCATCAGCGGTGGCCTCTAATCCTAGCGCCAGCGTGACCAGGGCACTCCCCCCGTTAGAAACTTGGCGGCGAATTACCTCAAAAGGTAGCGGCGCTAACCCATGGTGAGCGCGAAGGGCATTGGTGGCGTTGGCCAAATCAGGGGCGGTATCGACCAGCGTGCCGTCCAGGTCGAAGAGTATTGCTTGCGGTGCTTGTAGCGACATTTAAGCGTTCACCTTGCGGCAATACATCATGTAATTGACCGAAACATCGTGGCTAACCAAACGGTAATGGCGGGTCAGCGGGTTATAGGTCAGCCCTGTCTGTTCGCGCACTTCTAAACCACTATGACGAGACCAAGCCGCCATTTCTGAAGGGCGAATAAATTTTGCGTAAGTATGCGTGCCACGCGGCAAGAGTTTAAGCACATACTCAGCGCCTAAAATGGCAAACGCGTAGGATTTTGGGGTTCGATTCAAGGTAGAGAAAAACACATAACCACCGGGGCGTACCAGGGCGCTGCAGGCACGAATAACGGAAGCAGGATCCGGCACGTGTTCAAGCATTTCCATACAAGTTACCACATCATAAAAGCCGGGCTTTTGAGCGGCCAGTGCCTCCACACTGATATGTTGATACTCCACCTTTACGCCACGCTCTTCGGCATGTAAACGAGCCACTGCTAACGGTGCTTCGCCAAGGTCAATGCCCGTTACCTTCGCCCCGCGGTGGGCCATAGACTCGCTTAAAATACCACCGCCACAGCCGACATCAAGCACCTTCTTACCCGCTAATCCTGAGCGCGCGTCAATAAAGTCTAGGCGCAGGGGGTTGATATCATGCAGGGGCTTAAATTCACCTTGCGGGTCCCACCAGCGGCTAGCAAGCGCTTCAAATTTGGCGACTTCCGCTGCATCGACATTGCCTTGATAGTGATGAGCAGTGCTATCCTGTGATGTCGCTTGCATAGTGTGACTCCCATAAATTTTGAACATTTAGCAAAATATTGACGTGTAACCACTTGTTCGCTGTTCGCGAGGTGGTATCCATTCACGCCTTCAGTATTATGGACATTCTAACCACTCCTGTGTCGGAACGCATGAAAAGGACCTTGCTATGATTCGTAAAGCCGTACTTCCTGTTGCTGGGTTTGGTACTCGCTGCTTGCCAGCATCGAAAGCTATTCCCAAGGAGATGATTACCATTGTCGATAGGCCGGTGATTCAGTACGTCGTGGAAGAGGCCATTGCTGCCGGCATTCGTGAAATCGTGCTGGTCACAAGTAGCAACAAAAGCGCCATCGAGAACCACTTCGATACCCATGCTGAGTTGGAAGCCAGCCTGGAAAAGAAGGGCAAACACGAATTATTGACGATGTTGCGCAATTTAGTTCCGGATGACGTCAATATCATTAGTATCCGGCAAGGTGTGCCTTTAGGACTTGGCCATGCGGTGCTATGCGCTCGTCCGATCATTGGCGATGACGAACCATTCGCGGTGCTGCTGCCCGATGTGCTGGTCGATAACAGCGCCAATTCAGCAACTGATTTAGCGGGCATGTTAGCGGCCTTCGACCAACAGCAAACGGCGCAGTTGATGGTAGAAGAGGTCGCCTGGGAACAAGTGGAGAAATACGGGATTGTGGCCCCCAAGGAGGAAGCGCCTGCTGCCAATGAATCTGCCGACTTGGTCGGTATGGTGGAAAAGCCCAAACGTGATGATGCCCCTTCGAATCTTGCCGTAATAGGCCGCTATGCACTGCCAGGTAGTATTTTTTCGATCCTGGAAAAGACCCCGCCGGGTGCGGGTGGTGAAATTCAATTGACCGATGCCATTGAGTCCCTGCGCGAGCAGTCGGGTGTTCAGGCCTATCGTATGCAAGGTATCACTTACGATTGTGGCCAGCCCTTAGGGTATCTCGAAGCCACTCTTGCCTACGCGCGCCGTCACCCCGAGTTTGGAGAGGCTTTCCAAACACTGCTGTCACGTTACCACCAGGAGGCGTAACGCATGCAGGTGTTACTTTACGGCAGCGAATTAAGCGCCGCGACGGCTGCGGCGGCGCTTGCTTGGGTGGGCCATCAGGTTCAGTGGTTACCCCATGCAGATGCGCCCTGGTCGACCCTTTCCCAGGAGGACTGGTTACGCAGCGAACCGCATTTAATGACCCAGCTCGAGCAGGGTTTAGCCGAGGGCTCTCTGCAGGTCATTGAGCACCTTGAGGATGCCGTCGTTCCTGAAGTGATCTGGATGGCCTTATCGCCGGCACAGCGAAGTGCTGCCAGTGAAATTCTTGACACATCGTTGTTAGCCGATCAGCACAGTATCGTGCTGATCAATAACTCGACATTCCCAGTTGGTGAGACCGAGCGCCTGCATACGTTAATGGGGTCTCAGCATACCAGTGTGGCGCTTCCCGACACCCTAGAAGAGGGCCGTGCGTGGGACTCTTTTACACGCCCAACCCGACGCTTGCTAGGCTGTGACGATGCCATGGGGGAGCAAGTCACCAGAGAGCTCTTACGCGCTTTTAACCGTCGCAGTGAAGTCTTTCAGTGTATGCCACGCCGCGCGGCGGAGTTAACGAAGCTGGCCATTAACGGAATGCTGGCCACACGAATCAGTTATATGAATGAAATTGCTGGTTTGGCTGATACTCTGGGCGTGGATGTCGAGCATGTCCGCCAAGGCATGGGGGCCGATTCGCGTATCGGCTTTGAGTACCTGTACCCTGGTTGTGGTTTTGGGGGGCCTAACTTCTCTCGCGATTTGATGCGCTTAGCCGATGTACAGCTAAAGAGTGGTCGGTATTCAGCGTTGCTTGAGCAAGTGATGGATATTAACGAGCAGAAAAAAGAAACCCTGTTTCGAAAGCTTTGGTCGCATTTCTCCGGCGAAATGGCAGGTAAAACGGTGGCGATTTGGGGGGCTGCATTTAAACCCGGCACCGCCCGTATTGATCATGCGCCCGTGTTGACCTTGCTTGAAGCGCTTTGGGCGCAAGGAGTCAAGGTTCAACTTCATGACCCGGCCGCGGTGCCTGCTTTGCATGCGCTGGTAGGGAATCGTGAGGACCTGCGTACGTATACGCATGATCCCTACCAAGCCTGCGAGGGAGCCGATGTGCTAATGCTGGTGACCGAATGGAAAACCTATTGGAACCCGGACTGGCATCGGCTTAGCGCGTTATTAAACGCTAAGCTCGTATTAGATGGACGCAACATTTACGACCCTGAATTTGTTGCTAGCTGTGGATTAATGTACCGAGGTATAGGCCGCCGTGCCGACCCTAAGACTCTCTGAGGAACTGTTATGCCAGACGCCACTGCATCCTCTCGAATTGTGCCCGATGTGGATCAAAGTTTGACGGCGCAGCATTTGCGCCACCGAAAGGGGCCTATCCTGTGGCCATTATGGCTATGCTTGCTCTTAATCATTGCCCTGTTGGGTGCGGCGGCGGCTGGACTCTGGTACGAACGTGAACGACTGTTAGACGAACTACATAGGGTGAGTGGAGAAGTATCAAATGTTCATGCTCGCTTGGATTCGGATGACACGGGTGTACAAGATACGATAACCTTTGTACAAGCTCAGATGTCGACGCTCTTCCAAGAGCAAGAGCAACTCTCCATTGCGCTGAACGATACCCGCGAAGAGTTGTACAGCCTACTTACCATGAATGAGGACATGGCTTCTAGTGATTCGATTAATTCATTGCTCCAGCAGTTAAACCAGCTTAATGAGCAGGCTGAATTGCGTGACAGCCAACTGATGGCAATGCGGGAATCGCTGGATGCACTGGAACAAACGGGAACCTCGGGACGTCAGAACCTTATTGAAGAAGTGTCCCACCTGGAGCAACTGACCGAACAGCGCCTGTCTGTATTGGATAGCCAGCTCAATTCGATGGGTAGTGATTGGGAAGAGCAGTTGTCAGCGCAAAGAAACGCCATTGAGGCACGCTTTGACGAATTGGAATCTTCCGTTGCTGAGGTTGAAGCGCCCGCGGATCAACAAGCGCTAGCGGCATTAGAGCAGGAGTGGTCTCAACGCTTGAATTCGCTGGAGAGCGACGTGAGGCAAGTTCGTCAAGCACAGCTCGCGTTCAGTGCTCAATTAGAAATGTTGCGTTAAAAAATCTGCATAATGGTTATACGTTCTGCTACTGAGATTTTGCTAAGACGTTGTAATGCTTAGGTAATGAAGCCGCTGATTTAGGTTAGGATAAAATGTATGGGAAGACAACGGCGATGGACTTCAGCCACTGGTCGCACCGTGTTGGTGGTGCTTCCACTGTTATACGTATCGCACGGAGCATGGGCATTACAGGCGACGATCACGGGTGTTTCCGATGAAGTCGAAGGCAATATTCAAGCTTATCTACAGAACGTCGAGGCTGAGCAGTACACCGAAGTACGCTTGGAAGGCGAGGTTCGCCAGCGCACCCAAGAAGCTATGCGTGTGTATGGTTATTACGAGCCTGATATCTCTTTCGGACACGCTGACGATGAGCGAGTGTCGCTGGATATTGATCCAGGGCCGCAAGTTGAAATTGAAATTTTATCCATCAATGTCGAAGGCGACGCCAGTGGCGATCCACCCTTTCAGCAAGCAGTAGAGGACTTTCCGCTGGAAGAGGGCAATGTGTTGCGGCATGCTCCTTGGGAGCGCTTGCGTGGTCAACTCTCCGGATTGGCTATTGAGCGAGGCTATTTCGACTGGGGCTTTACGGACCGTCGTATGGAAGTGCGTCCTTATTTACAAAGTGCGCGCCTCTATATGGATTTTGACAGCGGGCCACGCTACCAGTTTGGAAACACGTCGATAACGGGCAGCCATATCGAGCTCGATCGATTACGCCGTATACAGCCCTTTGAAAGTGGTGATCCTTATCTCGCGCAAACACTGGCTGACTATAACCAATCGCTTGCAGAAACCGGCTGGTTTAGCTCAGTGTCAGTACGCCCACGCCTTGAAACAGCGCAAGAGTTAACCATTGCTCCTCCTGGCGGTGGCGACCCATGGTGGAGCGAAGCCACCGCGTCTCAGCCTGAGCGCCCACGGGTCAGCAGTGCCGCGTTAGCCAGTGCATTAATCCTTAATAAACCCAGCGACACGCAATTACCTATCGATGTCACCGTTGAGCCTGCTGACCGTCATCAGTTCGAAGTCGGTATTGGCTACGCAACCGACGTAGGCCCCAGGCTACGGTTTGGTTGGGAACAGCCATGGATCAATCGCTATGGCCATAGTCTGGATCACGATCTCTATTTATCCGCGCCTGAGCAGCGTTTTACCGGGGTATATAACGTTCCGTTAGAAGACCCGCTGCGCGATAGCTATCGGCTTCAATACGGTATCCGCAACGTCGACGACAGTGATACCCAATCACTCGAAGGTACCGTCGAAATTGCAAGACGCTGGGAGTTTGATAACGACTGGGTACAAACCGTTTACTTCCGCACCACTTATGAAGACTTCGAGCAGGGCGGTGAAGCCGACCAAGTATGGCTGTTTTACCCTGGGGTTCAGTGGTCTCGGACCCGAACACGTCCTCAGCGCTTTCCATTATGGGGCGATCGCCAACAGCTTTCGTTGGAGTACTCTGACAAGGTCTGGGGGTCAGATGCACAGTTCACCCGTGTTACGGCCGATACCGAGTGGATTCGCACCATTGGCAACGATAACCGCTTCTTAGCGCGGGTAAGCGTAGGCGCTATCGAAACCGATGACTTTGCCAAAATTCCGCCGTCGCTACGCTTTTTTGCCGGTGGTGACCGCAGTGTGCGGGGTTATTCTTATGAAAGTCTTTCTCCGCGCAATGAACAAGGTCGACTACGTGGCGGCCAGCAAATGCTTACCTCTACCCTCGAGTATCAACGCCGTGTCACGGGAGATTGGTGGGCAGCCACCTTCGTTGATAATGGCGATGCTTTTGATAACTGGGGGCCCAATGATTTAAAAACAGGCGCCGGTGCCGGGGTGCGCTGGGTGTCACCGGTCGGGCCAATTCGCTTTGATATCGCTCATCCCTTTGATGATGAAGACGATTGGCGTTTGCACTTTTCCATCGGACCGGAATTCTAGGAGATAGCTTTGTCTCAGGTTGAAGCAGCGACGTCTGATAAGCGCCAGCGATTGTCACCCAAGTATCGGACTTGGCTGTTATTCTGGAGCCTGTTGCGCCTTGTTATCGTAGTGCCTATCTGGCTGCTGGGTATTGTAGCGCTGGTATTGGGGGTGGCGTTATCTCCCTGGGGCACGGGGATACTGCTGTCGCAAGGTGAGCAACGCGATTTTTTCTCCTACGCGCAGCATGAGGGCGGTTTGCTTGATCATTTTATGATCAAAGATTTCCAGCTTCAGCTGGGTGGAACCCGCATAAGCGTCGACGAATTTGAGCTTGATTGGGCGGATGACTGCGTCCTTTCAGGCCGGTTATGCGTCGATACACTCCGCGTGGTGGGTGCTGATGTAAGGCTAGGTGCCTCGGATGAACAGCAACAACCACCAGAAGAAGAGGGCGCGCCACTATCTATTCGTTTCCCTTTTCCCATCGAGTTACGTTCATTACAGCTCGATGATGTCAACCTGCGGCTTGCCGATGGTACACAAGTAGCGTGGCGCTCATTGAGTTCGGCGGCCGTCGCTGAAGGCAACCAAGTGCGGCTTGAGCCGACACATTTGGAGCAACCGCGGCTTTACCTGCCACCCTCGGCAGGCGTTTTATTAACGCAAAATATGGACAGTCCTCTTTCTGCCCAGGCGATCGATGCCGCTATATTGCTCCGCGAACCGCAAGACCAAGCCATTCAGGCGGTCACGTCGCCAGAGGAGCAGTTAGAAGCACGCGAACGTCTCGAGTTACCCGATATCTCCTTGCCGGTAGATATCCAAATACCCGAATTTACAGTGAACGATTTTCGTCTTGAGGGGGCCACAGAATATCGCGTGGAGCGGCTCCAGCTTGGGTTAATGACCGAGGGTAACCACGTCGAATTAAACGAGCTTGCGGTCAAGACACCTGATGTGCAGGCTGATTTAACGGCCAACGTCACACTAAGGGATAATTATCCACTTGATGCACGCTTGAATGTAGAACTGTTTTTAGCCGAGACGTTTCCTGAGTTGGATGGCGAGACATTATCGTTAACGCTCTCGGGCCCTCTGGATGCACTTAACGCTCAGTTGAATGCCTCTGGTGCTGTTAATGCTTCGCTAAGCGGCCAAATTGATGCGCTAGCACCCACACTGCCGTTTCAACTTCAGCTGCAGAGTGATCAGGTTCAGTGGCCGTTGCCAGTCACCACGGATGAAGCGTCGGATCAATCCGAAGAGAGCGTGGCAACCGACCCCTATGTGGTGGATGACCTGAATTTGCAGGTATCAGGGAGCCTGGATAATTACAACGCTCAGCTCGCGATGTCGGTCGAAGGCCCCAGTGTACCACTTACCCAGATTGACCTTCGCGGTGAGGGCGATCTTGAGCAGTTTAGCTGGCAGCCGCTCACACTGGCGATCGACGAAAGCTCCTTGCGCAGCGAAGGCACCATTCGCTGGTTAGCCCCGATACAGGTGGATGCCAATGTTCGTTTGGATCAGTTTGACCCCTCCCACTTTGTGAATCAGTTAGATGGAAATTTGAATGGCGACATTGAATTTTCCTTGTCTCAACAAACGAGCCCGCAAGGCGATCTATGGGCTGTCAGTATCCCTAACCTATCGATTGATGGTGTGTTGCGTGATTATCCGCTAACACTGCAAGCGTCGCTGGACGCCAACAGCAATATGGAAGTTGATATTGATCAGCTGCTGTTTACCCAGGGCGATAACCGGCTGGAAGCAGCGGGGCAAATCAGCGAACAGACGATGTCGCTCGATGCCGACATCGCGCTACGCCAACTACAGACCCTCTCACCCGATCTGGCGGGCACTATCGTAGGGACGTTGGAGGCTAGCGGCAGTTTTGACCAACCGCAATTGCTGGCTGACTTACAAGGCGATAGTGTTCGATTCGGCGAAAATCGTGTGGAAAGATTGACGTTGAATGCCGATGTTCAGGGGATCGAAGATCCAAATCTCGATGTACAGTTGGCACTGCAAAACGTCAATGCTGGTGGTCAGGCGCTCTCCACAGTGGCCGTGGATCTTGACGGAAGGCTGTCAGCGCACCGTCTTGAACTCAATGTCCAGGGAATGGGTGACAATGTAGTAAGCCGCGCGCAGCTTGCCCTTGATGGGCGTTTCGACCAGCAACGTCAGCGATATCAGGCCCGGCTAACACCGCTGGAAGTTGACTCGGAGGCGGGCGATATTCGCCTCGAAGCGCCGTTGGATCTCCGCTATAACCTTACCAACGGTCAGGCGAATATTAGCCCATTCTGTTTGCGCCGTGAGCAGGGAGGCGTGGTGTGTTCGGAAGAACCGATTAGTGCATCCGCGCAACAGGGCAATGCCATACTCACGTTACGTGAAGTACCTATGGAGATGTTGGAGCCCTTTTTACCCGAAGAGTGGCAGCTAGCGGGTGATACAACGGCGGATCTTGACGCTCGCTGGCGTCAAGGAGGGGCGCAATGGCAGGCTAATCTGCAGGTGCTCAGTGAGCTTGCAGTGACTGCTATCAATGACTATGGCCAGCCCGTGCCACTGCCCGAAATCAGTTTGGATGCTCAAATCGAAGCTAACCAAGCGCAGGCGGATGCCAATGTGGCTTTTTCGCTTGCCGAAGCGGGTGATTTGAACCTGAGTTTATCGATCAATGATCCACTCGGGGCTGGCGAGCTCAGTGGTGAATTGCGTGCTGATGATGTTTCGCTGCAGCCTTATCGTCCCATGCTGGTGGGGATGGATCGATTGGAAGGTGATCTCAGCGGCAGCGTGCAAATTTCCGGCTCCACCGCTCAGCCTGATTTGCAGGGTCAGCTAGGTCTTCGCGGTATAGGGGTCAGTGGCCCCGATATTCCTGTCGATGTGCAAGGGGGTGAATTGGTAGTCACTTTCGACGGTGAGCAGGGCGGTATTGATGGTTACCTGGCGGCGGAACGTGGGCGCTTGGAAATTACCGGAGATGCTTACTGGCCAAGCGGTGACGACTGGCGAATTGGGGTAGACCTCAATGCCGTTCAAGAGCCTATACTGATCGTATTGCCGCAGTTTGGGCGATTAGAAGCTGCCCCGGATATTCGCATTCGTGTGACGCCTGACAGACTACAAGTTAGAGGTGATATCAATCTGCCTTGGGCAAGGCTTGAAATCGGCGATATGCCGTCATCCGCGGTAACGCCCAGTGGTGACGAAGTCATTATTACCGAGCGCGACGATCGACAGGCAGAAATCGAGGCCCAGCGTGCCGCCGCAAGGGGCGATGAGCCGAGTAATTCCGATGAGCTCGCCGCGACCGGCATGGCGCTTGATGTGCTGGTAACGTTGACGCTAGGCAGCGACATGCAGATTTCAGCCTATGGCCTAGAGTCAGGTTTGGGCGGCGCCTTGGAAGTTCGCCAAAGTGACGGAGCGTTACAGCTGTTCGGCGATGTCAATCTCGTGGATGGCCGCTTCCAGGCGTTTGGTCAAGACCTGGTCATTCGTCGCGGTGAGCTACTCTTCAGCGGTCCGCCTGGGTTGCCTACTCTTGACTTCGAGGCCATCCGAAACCCGGAGGTGACCGAAGATGACGTCATTGCAGGCCTCCGGGTCACCGGTAATGCTGAAACACCTAACGTGATGATCTTTTCTGAGCCAGCGATGGACGAATCTCGTGCGCTTTCCTACTTACTCCGTGGCCGTGCCCCGGACGCCTCTGGTGGCGGAGTTGACAGCGCGCTCACCACGGCACTGATAGGAATGTCGTTAGGACGCACCGGCGGCGCCGTAGGTTCCATAGGTGAGGCTTTCGGTATCGACGATTTAACCCTCGACACCGCCGGCGCAGGCGACGAGAGTCAAGTAGCCGTCAGCGGTCAACTAACTGATGACTTGAGAATCAGTTACGGTGTGGGAATTTTCTCGCCGATTGCAGAACTAACCTTACGTTATACGCTATGGCGTAATCTTTATCTTCAGGCCGTATCGGGTACCAATCAGGCGGTGGATTTGATCTACACCTTTACCCGTTCCGGTGATCCAACCATCTTAAAGCAGCAATGAGTGAGGACGATATGTCGCTATTTTCAAGTGCTAGTTCAAGTGCCAGCCGGGTACTGCCTGGCCGCGATGTCCCGATTAAAACCAGCGATGTCCACACCATCAGCGGCCACTCTCTACATCCGCCGTTTCCAGAGGGGCACGAGGAAATTGTGGTGGGCATGGGCTGCTTCTGGGGCGTCGAGCGACTATTCTGGCAGTTGCCCGGCGTCTATGTCACTGCGGCGGGGTATGCCGGTGGTGAAACCCCCAACCCGACGTATGACGAGACCTGCACGGGGCGTACCGGCCACACTGAAGTAGTGAGAATTGTTTATGACCCGCAGCGGGTCGATCTTGAAACGCTGTTGCAGGTATTCTGGGAGCAGCACGACCCTACCCAAGGAAACCGCCAAGGTAATGACATTGGCTCGCAGTACCGCTCCGCTATTTTCACCACTACCCAAGCGCAGCTTGCCACCGCCGAACAGAGCGCAGCGGCTTATCAGCAGGCGTTAGAAAAGGCGGGCAGAGGCCAAATCACCACTGAAATAAAACCGCTGGACACGTTTTATTATGCAGAGGCTTATCATCAGCAGTACCTCGATAAAAACCCGCATGGCTATTGCGGCTTAAAAGGCACTGGGGTGACATGCCCGATAGGCTAACGAATATTGATGAACCCGCACACCCACAGGAAGCTTCTATGCTGAAGCGTGAAAACCAAACACGGGCTTTTCAACGTCACGCACTGGGCGCCAGCTTGGCATTACTGCTTTGCGTGCCGCCAGTCTTGGCGGGCGAAGAGAGCAATGGCGCGGCGTTAACGATGCCTGAATCCGTGGGCGATACACCATTCGCTAGCGAGCGTGAAGCTGTGATGTGGCGCCAGCAAGAGCTCAAAGATATTGAAAGCCTGGTTCGTCAACTGCGTTTTGACTTGGTTAACAATCAAGATGTCGAGGCTGCCGCCCCTCGCTTAGCTGAACTACAGGAGCGTGCGCGTGGCCAGCAGCTACTCCCCGCTTTTATAAAAGGGACTCATGGCAGTGGTTCGGACGCTCGACCCACGCTATGGGAGGAATGGGATGAGTTTGCGGCTGGCTTTACGGATCTTGAAGCTAAAATCGACCAGTTGGCTGAAATAGCCGAACAGGGTGACGTCCGCCAGACGGCCAAAGCGCTTTCTGAGGTAGGGGCCAGTTGTAAGAGTTGCCATCGCGCCTACCGCTACGACTAGTGTCTCGGCAGGCGCTCAAAGATAAGGCTTAATCGCCTGGTTGTAGGCGGTCGATGCGGTAAAGCGTTTCGACTTGTTCTAACCCACTGATGGTGCAATTAAGGTCTTTCACGCGGCCATCACTTAAACCGTAAACCCAGCCGTGCACCGAGATTTGTTGGCCTCGCTGCCAGGCGCGCTGCAGAATCTTGGTGCGGCATAAACTGTTCACCTGGGCTTTGACGTTGAGCTCGCACATACGGTCAATTTGGTCTTCCAAAGGAAGGTGGCCGAGGGTGTCTCGGTGGCGATTATACTGCTCACGGACCGAATGCAGCCAATAATCGACTACACCGCATTCGCCGCCCATCATGGCGGCCTTGATGCCGCCACAACCATAGTGCCCAACGATCATGATATGGCTAACTTTAAGCACATCCACGGCATACTGAACCACCGAGAGGGCGTTCATATCCGTGTGGTGGAGCAGGTTGGCTACATTACGGTGAACGAAAACTTCCCCGGGTGGCAGCGCAATAATTTGATTGGCAGGCACACGACTATCGGAACAGCCAATCCATAGATAGTCGGGGTTCTGCTGACTTGAGAGACGTTTAAAATAGTCGGGATCCTCTTCGCACATGCGCTCAGCCCAGGCACGATTGTTATCGAGTAGCGTCGCAATAGGGTCAGCCATAAAGTCTCCAGCTAAGTTTAATAGAGTTAAGCCACTGATCGAGAAGCAGAATAATAAATCTTGGTAAGTATAAAGGATTGGACAGTATAAAATAGCAGCAAATGGTTTTAACCTCCCTCAGCGGCCAGGTCAATAACCCTACTTTAACTCCACAGGAGCAAACGATGGCAGACGTTTCTGAATACGAATATGACCTCCTGGTGATTGGTGCAGGCTCGGGTGGTGTGCGTGCAGCCCGGATGGCTGCCGCCACGGGCGCCAAGGTAGCCATTGCTGAAGATAGGTACCTGGGCGGCACCTGTGTCAACGTAGGGTGTGTTCCTAAAAAACTTTACGCTTACGCTGCCCATTTCCACGACAGTTTTGACGATTCCGCCGGCTTTGGCTGGCAGTTGCCCGGGCCTGCCAGCTTTGACTGGGCGACCCTGCGGGACAATAAAATCAGTGAAATAAAACGCCTTAATGGCATCTACCAGCGCATGCTGGAGGGGGCGGGGGTAACGCTCTTGAATGCGCGAGCGCGGTTAACAGATGCGCATACGGTAGCCCTAAGTGGCGAGCATGGCGACTCATCGGTGACCGCTAGAAAAATCCTGCTGGCGACCGGCGGCTGGCCGTGGGTGCCGAATTTTCCGGGCAGTGAGCATGCATTAGACTCCAACCAGATTTTTGATTTGGACACGTTTCCCAAGCGCTTTCTCGTCCTGGGTGGCGGCTATATTGCCGTTGAGTTTTCCAGCATTTTTAACGGGCTCGGCAGTGATACGCACCTGATTTACCGAGGCGAGCTCTTTTTAAAAGGTTTTGATCAGCAGGTGCGCGAGTTCACCTGTGCGGAAATGGAGAGAAAAGGGGTCAATCTCCATTTCAATATCAATATCGAGCGCATCGAAGCCACCCAAGATGCCTATAATGTCTACCTCACCGATGGGCAGGTGATGGAAGTCGATGTGGTGTTGGCGGCCACCGGGCGTAAAGCTAATATTCGTGATTTAGGGCTTGAGGCCTTAGGGTTGGGGCTAGATGAAGCGGGCAAAATTCCGGTGAATGACCGGTTTGAAACAGCGCTGCCTTCAGTATTGGCGCTTGGTGATTTAACCGAGGGGCCTGAGTTAACTCCCGTGGCCTTAGCGGAAGCGATGCAGTTAGTGGATATCCACTTCTCGGATGCCATTCCTCAACCGTTGGATTACATCACCATTCCTACTGCGGTGTTTTGTCATCCCAATATTGGCACGGTAGGGCTGTCCGAAGAGGCAGCGCGGGAAAAATTTGCCAATATCCGTGTTTACAGCACCAACTTCCGCGCCATGAAGCACACGCTCTCCGGCAGTCAAGAGCGTACTTTAATGAAATTGGTGGTAGATGATGCCTCTGATGTGGTCGTTGGTGCCCACATGGTGGGCGATGATGCAGGTGAAATCATTCAAGGAATTGCTATTGCAATAAGGGCGGGACTGACCAAGCATGATTTTGATCGCACTGTGGGTATTCACCCGACAGGAGCCGAGGAGTTTGTCACCATGCGGACGCTCACACGCCGCTAACTACTGTAGTCATTATATCCCCGAACAGGCGTGCCATTGGTGCGCCTTTTTTTGTCGCCCAGTTGCGCTACTCTAAAAGCAGTGAAGGCATCCCCTTGAATGTGAGCAGGCTGGGCATAACAGCATTTTCATAACAAAATATTATGGAAAACAGGATGGTGAATAATATGATTTTTGAATTGCTCATAATCAGCTGTTATAATGATTCTCAAATTCGCTACAGCGAAGCATAACTATGAGTACGCCGATACAACCGTTTACCCCCTCTGCTGATTTAGCACGACCTACAGTGGCCGATGCGGTCGTTGGGCATGCTGAAATGCCGCTTTTTATTCGCAAACCTAACGCGGATGATGGTTGGGGCGTTTACGAGCTTGTCAAAGCCTGCCCGCCACTGGACGTTAACTCTGCCTACGCTTACCTATTATTAGCCACGCAGTTTCGTGATACCTGTGCGGTGGCTACCAACGAAGAAGGCGAGGTCGTTGGTTTTGTTTCCGGCTATGTGAAAGATAACGCGCCGGATACCTACTTTTTATGGCAGGTGGCCGTGGGTGAAAAAGCCCGTGGCACAGGGTTGGCACGTCGCTTGGTTGAGGCAATCATGTCTCGCCCAGAGCTTGATGATGTGCACCATCTTGAAACCACGATTACCCCCGATAATTTAGCTTCATGGGGCTTATTTCGCCGCTTGGCAGCGCGTTGGCACGCACCGCTCAACAGCCGCGAATACTTCTCTACCGAACAGCTCGGCGGCGAGCATGATCCGGAAAATCTGGTACGCATCGGTCCGTTTCAAACCGACCGCATCTAAAGCGTGCCACGCCGTTAGAAACGCAATGGATCGAGGTTTTTCCACTTCTGTTGCGCCGGGCTAGCAACGTCTAATAGCAAACTGATCAACTAAGGAGGTCGCAATGCAGACCCAGACGCTTGAACGCATGGAATCCAACGTACGTACTTACTCTCGTTCCTTTCCGGTGGTATTTACCAAGGCGCAAAATGCGCGCCTGACCGATGAAAACGGCCGTGAGTACATTGATTTCCTCGCCGGCGCGGGCACGCTCAATTACGGCCACAACAATCCGCACATGAAGCAGGCAATGATTGACTACCTGTCAACGGACGGCGTCGTTCATGGGCTGGATATGTGGACCAATGCCAAGCGCGATTACCTTGAAACGCTCGAAGAGGTCATTTTCAAGCCACGTGGGCTCGACTATAAAGTGCATCTGCCTGGCCCAACGGGCACCAATGCTGTTGAAGCCGCTATACGTTTGGCCCGTGTCGCTAAGGGTCGCCATAATATTGTCACGTTTACCAATGGCTTTCATGGCGTGACCATGGGCGCATTGGCGACGACCGGTAACCGTAAGTTTCGTGAAGCCACGGGCGGCGTACCTACTCAGGGTGCCAGCTTTTTACCCTATGATGGCTACATGGGCGAGCATACCGATACACTCGATTATTTTGAAAAACTGCTGGGCGATAAATCTGGCGGCTTGGATATACCTGCCGGTGTGATTATTGAAACCGTGCAAGGCGAGGGCGGTATTAACGTTGCAGGCCTGGAGTGGCTAAAGCGTCTGGAAGGCATCTGTCGCGCTCACGATATTCTGCTGATTATCGATGACATCCAAGCGGGCTGTGGTCGTACCGGTAAATTCTTCAGCTTTGAGCATGCGGGCATTACCCCCGACATTATTACCAATTCGAAGTCACTCTCTGGCTTTGGTCTGCCGTTCGCCCATGTCTTGATGCGCCCTGAGCTGGATCAGTGGAAGCCGGGTCAATATAACGGCACTTTCCGCGGTTTCAGCTTAGCGATGGTGACCGCCACGGCCGCCTTGAAAAAATACTGGTCCAACGACACCTTTGAGCGTGATGTTCAGCGCAAAGGGCGTATTGTAGAAGAGCGTTTCCAAAAGCTTGCAGCACTACTGACGGAAAGCGGCATGCCTGCTACCGAACGTGGCCGTGGCCTGATGCGGGGTATTGACGTTGTTTCTGGCGATATCGCCGACAAGATTACCAGTAAAGCATTCGAGCATGGCTTGGTGATTGAGACCAGTGGCCAGGACGGCGAAGTCGTTAAATGCCTTTGCCCGCTAACCATTAGTGATGAGGATTTGCTAGAAGGCTTGGATATCCTGGAAATGTGCGTGAAGGCTGTTGCTAGCGAGTAATTTAACGTTAGGATAAAGCGTGGGCCCACGCCTGATTCGTTAGGGAAACCGCGGCTGGTAATCGCTAGTCGCTATGCTATGGAGTACTTCTATGATCGTTCGTAACCTCGAAGAAGCACGCAAAACAGAACGCCTAGTGACTGCTGAAAACGGTAACTGGGACAGCACACGCCTGGTTTTGGCTAACGACAACGCCGGTTTCTCGTTCCATATAACCCGTATTTTTCCCGGTACTGAAACCCACATTCATTACAAAAATCACTACGAAGCAGTGTTTTGCTATGAAGGTGAAGGCGAAGTAGAAACCCTGGCCGATGGCAAAATCTGGCCGATCAAAGCGGGCGATATTTACCTGCTTGATCAGCATGATGAGCATCTGCTGCGCGGTAAAGAGAAAGGCATGACGGTGGCCTGTGTCTTCACGCCACCCATCACTGGCAACGAAGTTCACCAGGAAGACGGCTCTTACGCAGCGCCTGAGTAAAGCCTGGGTAATAAGAAACCAAGTGATAAAAGCGTCAGCCTAGAATGAAAAAAGCAGCCTGCTAAATAGCGGGCTGCTTTTTATCGCATAGCTTTTTACGAGGCTATCGATGGTTTATCAGGCTGCGATGCTGCGTACATTGTATTAACCACTCGATTTATCGAACACCAGTGTAATCTCTCCCAACGCAAAGCCGAATTTACGCATGGCAGTTTTGTTGATCAAGCGGCCATCCGGTTGAAGATACATCCAGTCATCCATAGTGAACGTGATCATTCGACCATCAATAGCGAGCTCAAGCGGGTAACGCATGTGGAAAGCATGGCCGTATTGACGGGCTTCAACGTGGCCCTCTACATCGCTTGCAGTACCGATCCAGCGGTGTTCGTCAATCCGCTTAAATGTCCATACACGTCGATCAGTTTCGCCGTCTGAAAACACGAAAGACTCATCCAGCGTCAAGGTGTCGTCTTCGTAGGTTCCTTCGATCTCCACGGTGAAACGGCGCTGTACTTCACCCGAATAGTCCTGAACCATGCCCCAGGCTTTGGTGGTACCAGAAAAGTACTCAGCGATATCCAGGCGTGGTTCTGAACCAGCGTACTCTTCAATATCAACACTCGCGCAGCCCGCCAGCAGAAAAAGCAGGGTGAAAAAACTAATACGCAGAAAGGAGAACATACCATTATTTCCTGTATTTATAGTGGCCTTAGATACAAGTATGGTAAAACATTTTACTAGCATAGGGCAGCTAACCATTTGTCGCTACTCAACCTTGGTCGGGTTCGCTTAATATATATTATGTTAAATCAAGTAAACTGAGTGGCCGAAAAAACATTGATGGCGTTGGACACTCGTCGCCCATCTCCTTATTATTCCCCCACCTATTGTCCAAGGATATCTCTCGTTATGCGCCCAGGTGTTTTGTGGCTTATAGCTGGCTTGTCGCTTTCTATTGCAGGCTGTGCAGCAACCCAGCCAGAAACTAATGAACCGCCTCCACTAAGCGAAGCGTCTTTCAATACCCGTATCCTTGAATTAGAGACTCAACTGACGCAGCAATGCGACACCCACGCTGAGCTGCAGTCACGCCAGCTTGATCAACAGCAGGTGCTCACTGCTGACGTGCGTGAAGTAGGCAGTTTGTTACGTTCACTGCGCCAAGATGTTCAGCAGTTAGAAGCTCGTGGTGACGAACCTGTCATCATCCGTGAAGAGTGTGAAGTGGATGAGACACTAAGCACTAAAACGCTGCTGGGCCGAAGTGAATGGGTCGGTCTGCCCAGCCTGGGGACTTATCTTAAAGCGCGTGTCGATTCTGGCGCCAACACATCGTCGCTTTCTGCGGCAGATATTACTCGCTTCGAACGCGACGGTGAGGACTGGGTGCGCTTCAAACTGGCGCTTAACGACGACGATGTCGCCGTTGAGGCGCAGCGTGATGAATGGGTGGAAGCGCCCATCGTGCGTCGAGTGCGGATTGTTCAAGCGTCGGGCGAAGAGTCACGGCCAGTCATTTCCCTATTGATGACGCTTGGCCCTATCCGTGAAAACGTCGAATTTACCCTCAATGACCGTTCCCATTTGGATTACCCGGTACTGCTTGGCCGCCGTTTTTTGATGGACATAGCGATCATTGATGTAGCCGACACCTATCTGTATGACCGCCCCGAGTTTCCAGGTGGCGAGCCAGCCGATCAAGCTGCTGAAGACGAAGCAGCCGATCAAGACGATACAGAAGAGTAACTGCTCTCCCCTGGCGCTATACGCTGAAAGGAATCTCCATGTCACGGTTAATGTTTTATATTATTGTCGGCTTGCTACTGGTGGCGGGTGTTGCCACCAGCGTACATCGCCATGTGCAGTTTGAAATTCCCTGGTTACCCGGTGAACAACGTCAGGTTTGGGAAATTGAAGCCGGCATCACTTTTAATGCTCAAGATGGCCCCGTGCAGGTCGACTTGGCGCTGCCCTCTCATCAGGCGGGTTATCGCGTTTTAACCGAAAACACCGCATCGTCAGGCTATGGTTTAGCCTATCAAGCAGACGAGCTGGGCCGTACGGCGCAATGGACGATCCGTGAGGCAGCAGGCAGTCAAACGCTTTACTACTCAGTGCAAATGTTGGTATCACAAGATGCTCGCTCCCCAGTGCAAACACCGCCTCAAATGTCGCCTGCGACCCCATGGGAAAGCCCCTACGACACGGCGGCTAGCCAGCTAATTGAACAAGCCTGGGCGCGTAGCGCTAACAATGCGACGTTTGCCCGTGAGTTAATCCGTGATGTAAACGGTGAGCGGCAGGAAGAAAACGCCCGGCTACTGCTTTCTCAAGAGAATCCAGCGGCCCTGGTGGTGCGCTTGTTAAACCAAGCGGGCGTGTTAGCGCGTGAAGTGAGCGGCCTACTATTGGAAGATGGACGTCGACGGCAAACGCTGAGCAGTTGGATTCAAGTTTTCAACGAATCGGGTGAAGAGTGGTCTATTTTCAACCCCTTAACCGGCGAACAAGGTAAGCCTGACAATCTGCTGTTGTGGGAAACCGGCGGTCGCGCCGTGTTGGAAGTTCAGGGCGGCACCAATTCACGAGTGACGTTCTCGATGATGACCCATGATCAGCCTGCATCGGCGGCGGTACGCAATCATTACTCTGAAGACACCCTGCTGAACTTCTCTATTCATAGCTTGCCCCTGGAAGAGCAGGCGCTGTTCCAAACCATCCTGTTGATTCCGATTGGCGCATTGATGGTGGTTTTCCTGCGTGTCTTGGTGGGTATCAAGACCTCCGGTACGTTTATGCCGGTGTTGATTGCCCTCGCTTTCATTCAAACCACCCTACCCACCGGCCTGATCGGCTTTCTCTTGATCGTCGCGGTTGGCCTGATTATCCGAAATTATCTTTCTTACTTGAACTTACTGCTGGTGGCCAGGGTGTCCGCGGTCATCATTACGGTGATAGCGATCATCTCCATCTTTACTGTGCTGGCCTATCGTATGGGGCTGAGTGCTGGCTTAACGATTACCTTCTTCCCGATGATCATTCTGGCCTGGACGATCGAGCGGATGTCAATTTTGTGGGAAGAGGAAGGCCCCAAACAGGTGCTGATACAGGGTGGCGGCAGTTTGATTACCGCTATCTTGGCTTACTTGGCAATGAACAACCCTTGGGTGCGCCATATCACGTTCAACTTCCTGGGCGTTCAGCTGATACTGATGGCAATGATCCTGCTGCTGGGTAATTACACCGGGTATCGTCTGCTGGAGCTGCGTCGCTTTAAGCCCATCACTGATGATGAGAAACCTTCATGAGCTGGTTGAAAAACTGGACCTGGCCCACGCGACTGCGCGACAAGGGCATCATCGGTATGAATCGGCGTAATATCCGCTATATTGGTCGTTACAATAGTCGCCGGCTCTATCCGCTAGTGGACGATAAGCTTAAAACCAAGCTGCTCGCCCAGCAGTATGGGATTACGTCGCCAGAGCTGATCGGCACGGTAACCACCCAATTTGGGGTGAAACACATCGGAGAAATGCTTACCGGTCATGCAGGCTTTGTGATAAAGCCTGCTAAGGGCAGTGGCGGCAAGGGTATCCTGGTCATTGAAAAGGTGGAAGATAACGCCTTTATCAAACCAAGCGGTGCCCAGCTGTCGATTACCGATGTCGAGCGGCATGTCTCCAATATTCTGTCGGGCCTCTACTCCCTGGGCGGCTCGCCCGATGTGGCGGTGATTGAAACACTGATCAACTTTGATGAAAGCTTGATGGATTACACCTACGAAGGGGTTCCCGACATAAGGGTTATCGTCTTCAAGGGCTACCCTGTCATGGCCATGATGCGATTATCCACCGCCGCCTCTGACGGTAAGGCAAACTTACACCAGGGTGCCGTTGGGGTGGGTTTAAACATTGCGACGGGAGCTGCCCTCCGCGCCGTTCAGTTTGACCGTCCCTGCTTTAGCCATCCTGACACAGGCCACGATTTAGCGAGTTTGGTGGTGCCTCAATGGGACACTCTGTTGAACTTGGCGGCAGGCTGTTACGAGATGACGGGCCTGGGCTATTTAGGTACCGATATGGTGTTGGATCGTAAGCATGGGCCAATGCTACTCGAACTTAATGCACGCCCAGGACTCGCCATTCAGATGACCAATGGTGAAGGGTTGCGGCGACGTCTAGACCTTATTGAACGTCAGCCGGATGGCGTGCCTGCCAAACAGCGTGTTGCCTTTGCCCAGCATCACTTTGCACGGCAAAGTGAGTTGGTAGAAAGCCCTGACACCTCCTCATCCAGCGCGTAGACTAACGGCGTGTAGGTAAGCGCCTCAGACTGGCCAGAAGTAGTGAAAGGCCAGATACTAGGCTAATAACGTCCAATGAGTTGCCCATGACCCAAGCGAATACACTACTGCAGCAGGCGGAGTCTCAATGCCACATTCGAGGCGTTCGTTTCACCCCCATACGCAGGCGCGTACTTGAGCTAATTGCCGAAAATGGGGGTGGGCTGAAAGCGTATGATCTACTCGATAAACTGTCGACTGAACATGCGGCGGCTCGGCCACCGACGGTTTACCGGGCGCTTGAATTCCTGATCGACCAAGGCTTAGTGCACCGCATTGAATCTCAGAACGCCTATGTGGCTTGTGCATGTCCTGAGCATGTTCATGGTTTCCAGCTACTGATATGCCGTCATTGTGGCTATGTCGAAGAGCTGCATTTGGATGAGATCAGTGATCAGTTGGCAGCACTGGCAAAAAGCCAAGGATTCAATGTTGAGCGCCAAACCATTGAGCTTCAAGGGCTCTGTCAAGATTGTCGAGCACACTGAAGCACCAATAGCTAGTGAGTAGAATGTATGTCCCGTTTTGATCAAGTAACACCCGAGGCACTTTTTAAGCAGCTTGAGCGTGCGACCCCCGCTGATAGCTTACCCGCTGTATCGACCCTGCTGGCAGCCGTTCGCTTTAATGCCGATGGCCTGATTCCAGCCATTGCCCAGCAGCATGATTCCAAAGAAGTGTTGATGATGGCGTGGATGAACCGACAGGCGCTCGAAGAGACGCTAGCCACCCAGCGGGTGTGTTACTACTCACGATCAAGAGGTAAGCTGTGGCGTAAAGGCGAATCGTCGGGGCAGCAGCAGCTGCTTATCTCAGCGGCGTTTGATTGCGACGGTGACACCCTACTGCTCCAGGTGGACCAAACAGGCCCCGCTTGTCACACCGGACGGCGTAGCTGCTTTTATGTGCAGGTAGGCCATGAGCAAGTAGCGATTACCAGCACGCCGCTAATCGATCCCGATGAGCTCTACGGCCAAAAAGCGACATCCTAACCGTGAAGCGCTTCGCCGCGAGCCGTTGGCTGACAGCCCTACCATCAGCGTTGCGCTGGTTGCTGATGAAAGTAATGATCGGGTGCGTTAAAACCTACCAATACACGATCAGCCCCCTGCTAGGGCCGCGCTGCCGGTTCTGGCCAAGTTGCTCGTCTTATACGATTGAAGCAATACAGGTGCATGGGCCGTTAATGGGCGGCTGGATGGCTATCAAGCGAATTGTTAAGTGTCACCCCGGCAACCCTGGTGGAATGGATCCTGTGCCGGGCGGTCGCAGCGAGCAGCTCTACCGTGAAGATCAGGAAGCGCTCCCACACGCCTGCAGCAACGACCACCTGCCCCGCTAGTGCTGCTGAGCCACTTGGTAGATTCTTTCCAACATGGCATGCAGGCCATTGCTACGCGTCGGCGAAAGATGCTTGTCCAGCCCCAAGTCCGCTAAAAAGTGCGGTTCGGTAGCACGAATTTCAGCCGCCGTACGGTCGCTGTAGATACGCAGCAATACCGCTATCAGCCCGGACACGATAGCGGCATCGGACGTTGCTTTGAAAATCAGCTTATCGCCCTCCTCTTCATGCCGCATCCAGACATTTGACTGGCAGCCCTGGATTTTAAACTCTTCACTTTTCCAGTCGTCGGGAAAATCAGGTAGTTGTTTCCCCATATCGATAATGTATTGATAACGATCCATCCAGTTATCGAATATTTCGAAATCTTCAATTAGCTCTTGTTGGGCCTGCTCGGCGCCGGAAGTGCTCATGGCGTTTCCTTCTACGTTGGTCAATGCGTTGGTCATTCTCTATGGCGAATGCAATGATCCTATTATAACGACTCAGTCGCGGCTTGAGGGGTTATCAAGCGGCGAATTGTCTAAGCGATGGCGCTGCTGTTCGCCATGCCACTCGATGTCCTCGTTGTGTAGGTATCTTGACGTGGTTTCAAGGCGCGCATGGCGGGCGGACTCGGCCAAATAGCGTAGGCTAACGCCCGATTGAGCCTGATGAGTTATCGAGGTGTGCCGTAACCAGTGTGGGGTTGCCTGACGCAACGTGTTGATATGCGATGAGACTCCGCCCTGCGCTTCAAGCGCTAGTGCTGCCTGTTGAAACGTTGCCCTAATCAGCCTGTACAGCTGATTGTCGCCCAACCCACGCTGACCATCCAGGGCGCGAAGCGCCGGTGTCGTGCGCTCCTGCTCGCCAGGCTGATCTGGCAAGCCTAGCGCTTGTCTCCATTGCAGCAGGCAATCCAGCATATCGCCGGGCAGCGGAATTCTCGCCACCTTACTGCCCTTGCCTACCACGCTCCACCACCAGCGCCCTTCGCTGCGCTGAAAATCGCCCATATTGGCCACCGCCATTTCACTGATACGCGGGGCAAGCAAATAGGCAAACGCAAAGATAAAGCGTCGCCGTGCCTGCTCAAACAGCGCCCGACTACCCGCCTTTGCTGGCAGCGGTTCATTGAGCCACTGCCATAGCCATGCCCACAAATCACTCTCCAGGTAACGCTCGATGCGTGGGGTTTGATTATTCAATCGGCGTGACTTGTCCCGCATCAGCCGAAACGGGTTGTGACTCACCCACCCAGCCTCTACTAGCCAGGCAAACATTCCTTGCAGAATGACCAAGCTCTGGCGTCGACTAGATGCCGATAAGGGCCCGCGAAACGGTCGCCACGCTGGATGAGCCCGAGGCTTGGAGGGTCCGATCCACTGCTCTCTTGGCTGTGGGTCAGTAAGGAAATGCTCAAATCGGCGCAGCAGCTCTCGGTCTATTGCTGCCAGCGTCAGCCCTTGCTGCGTTAACCAAAGCAGCAGCCGCTCGGATTCCCGGCGATACGCTTTCCAGGTCTGTGGGCTATCCACGTACTCGTCCAGCCATGCCATAACTGCCTGAGTATCGTTGTGCGCTTTTATTCTAACGTCAAGCTGTCCGCCTTCGGGCGTGCGCCCCAAAAAAGACACGACACGGCCGGGTATCAGCGCTTTAGGCATTGCTTACGGCTCGATGAGGCATTTTTTGATGACCTATTGATTGCCTACCTGTTTTTTGAACACCCATTTTTGAGACCCCTTTCCTCGCTCAACTATTCCCTGAACACCCATTCCCTACAACACAATAACCTCTAGGTGCTAATTGTGTCGCTGTAGCGCTATAAATTCAAGATAAGACGGGTAATCTTGAATTTATGCTTTTTATAATAAATATTATTACGTAATACGTAATATGTAACAATTGCTTTTTACTACTTAACTATCGACAATGGTGGCTCTAAGGCGGCTAGCAACATACACAGGGAAGGACGACACCATGGCCCGCAACGGCATTCAGTACAGCGATGTTCAGCAAGCAATTGATGAATTGCTCTCTCGCGGCGATACGCCCAGCGTGCAGCGTATCCGCGATGTACTGGGCACCGGCAGCTTTACAACGATCAGCGATCACTTCCGCCTTTGGCGCAGCGAGCGCGAGCAGAATCGTGACGTACCACCGCCCAAGGGTGTCCCGGAAGTGGTGGTGAGCATGGCCAGCGAACTGTGGCGCGAGGCTCAGGAGGTGGCGAATCAAACGCTGCTCCACTATCGCGAAGATGCAAATCGCCAAGTGGCTGACGCCCAGCAGCTCGCAGAGGAGGCTAAACAGCAGGCCGCTAACGCTGAACAGCGCGAAAGCGCCCTCGCCGAGCATTTGCGCCATATGGAGCAGCGGATGGAGGCGTTAAACCGGGAATTAGCCGCTAGTCAAACCAATGAACATCACTGGCATCAACAGGCCGAAGCGTCGCAAGAAGAAGTAACCCAACTGAAGCAGGTACAGCAGCAGCTAGAGAGGCAAGCAGACTCACAGCGCGATGCGCATAGCAATGCCATCAGCGAGCAGCAGGTAGCTTGGGAGCAGCGTCTAGTCCAGGAGGAGCAGCGTCATGAGGCGGCCGAAGGAAGGCTAATGGCAATGCTGGATAGTGCTCAGCAGGCGCGTGCCCAGGAGGAGAAGAGTTTCCAAAAACGCCTGCAGCAGTCTGAGCAGCGCACTAATACATTGAGCCAGGAGTTAAAGACAAAACAGCAGACCCTGCATCAACTGCAGTTGCAAGCCAGTGAGCGTGAGCAGCAGCTAAGTGAGCAGAAGCAGCAAATGACGGAACTGGAAAAACAAGAGAAAGCGCTGACTCAGCAGTTAAATGAGGCCAAAGCCACGCTAAACAGCCAATCCCAGCAGCATGCCGAGCGCGAAGCGGCGCTACAACAAGCTTGGCAAGAGAAGCTTTGGAGCCGCATGGAAGCACTGCAAACACAGCTAACGGCGCTCCCCGAAGCGCTTTCCAAGCAGAGCAGTGAGCCAGGCCAATCGTCAACCTAAAGACATAAAAAAAGCCCAGCGATGCAAGCTGGGCTTCTGAGGCTGACGATCGCTAATTTAACGATAGTAAGCGTTAGTGGTGTCGCTGTGATCCGTTACGTCGCGGATGCCTGCCAGCTCTGGAATACGCTCCATCAATGTCTTCTCAACGCCATCTTTAAGCGTTAAGTCAACGGCTGCACAACCCTGACAGCCGCCGCCAAAAGCAAGCACGGCGTACTGCTGCTCTGTCAGCTCGACCAACTTAATCTCACCGCCGTGGGCTGCTAGGCCGGGGTTAATCTCGCTGTAAAGTACGTAGTTAATACGGTCTTCCAGCGGACTGTCGGCATTGACCTTGGGCATCTTGGCGTTAGGCGCCTTGATGGTTAGCTGGCCGCCCATGCGATCGGCGTTGAAATCCACCACTGCCTCTTCTAAGAATGCCAAGCTGTTTTTGTCGAGATAGACGTTGATCTTCTCGAGTTCCAGCAGCACATCTGTCGGCTCTTCTTCACCAGGGCGGCAATAAGCCAGACAGGTCTCTGCGTAAGGCGTGCCGGGCTGGGTGATAAAGATGCGCACGGCGATGCCTTCGACGTTTTGCTTTTCCAGCAATTCCGCAAGGTAAACCTGGGCGCTATCGGTAATATCGATACCCTGAGTATCGGTATGCGTATCTTTTTCGCTAGTCGTGGTCATGAGGGCTGTCTTCCTCCCGTGGTAGTGGCTTGGCCACTTCACATGTCATTTGTGTCTATGGTAAGCAAAACGGCGCGCGGACACAATCCCGACTGTTTTAGTCGGCTATTTTAAGGGCGCCTTTTGCCCTCCCTTTTGCTACAATTGCGCGCCTGATAATCACATATGCTGCTTTCACGACGATTATAAGCTCCCCTTTGACGACTGTGACGCTGGAGAATTCCCCCTGCCATGGCTGATAGTGCTTTGACCGCAACCCTCACCCAACGCCTTGCTGAACGCATCCTGATTCTGGACGGTGGTATGGGAACCATGCTGCAAAACGCCCAGCTGAGTGAGGAAGATTTTCGTGGCAAACGGTTCAGCGATTGGCCCTCAGATCTTAAAGGCAACAATGACTTGCTCGCCCTAACCTGCCCGGATGTGGTCGCACGGATTCACCGCGACTACCTGGAAGCCGGTGCGGATATCGTTGAGACCAACACTTTCAACAGCACCCAGCTTTCCCAGTCTGATTACGGCATGGAAGCGCTGGTGGTGGAGCTAAACCGCGAGTCAGCGCGGCTTGCCCGTGAAGTGTGCGATGCCGTCGCCGCTGAAACCGGTGTGCCTCGCTACGTTGCGGGCGTCCTTGGCCCAACGTCGCGCACCGCATCGCTGTCGCCGGATGTGAATGATCCCGCCAAGCGTAACGTCACCTTTGATGAGCTGCGCGAGAATTACTATGAAGCCGCCGAAGCGCTAATCGCTGGCGGTGCCGATTTGATCATGATCGAAACCATCTTCGATACGCTCAACGCCAAGGCGGCGATTTATGCCCTTGAAGAGCTATTCGACGATCGCGGCGAGCGCCTGCCGGTCATGATCTCTGGCACGATCACCGATGCATCCGGGCGTACGCTCTCTGGCCAAACCACCGAAGCCTTCTGGAACTCCGTACGCCACGCCCAGCCGCTCTCCGTTGGCTTGAACTGCGCCTTGGGTGCCGAAGAACTTCGCCCTTACCTGGAAGAGCTTTCCACCAAGGCAGATACCTTCGTCTCAGCGCACCCCAACGCGGGCTTACCCAACGAGTTTGGCGAGTACGACCAAACACCAGAAGAGATGTCGGCGATCGTCAGCGAGTTCGCCGAGAGCGGCTTGGTCAACATAATCGGCGGTTGCTGTGGCTCCACGCCTGAGCACATTCGCGCCATTGCCGATTCCGTGCGCGATATGGCACCGCGGGTCATTCCTGAGCGCCGCCGCGCCTGCCGCTTATCCGGGTTAGAGCCGTTCAACATCGAAGCGGATTCACTCTTCGTCAACGTCGGTGAACGCACCAACGTCACCGGTTCGGCGCGTTTTAAGCGCTTGATCGTAGAAGAGGACTTCACCACAGCGCTGGAAGTCGCCCTTGAGCAAGTGGAGAACGGTGCTCAGGTCATCGATATCAATATGGACGAGGGGATGCTCGAGTCCAAGGAAGCCATGGAGCGCTTTCTTAACCTGATTGCCGGTGAACCCGATATTGCCCGCGTGCCGATCATGATCGACTCCTCCAAATGGGAGATCATCGAAGCGGGGTTAAAGTGTGTTCAAGGCAAAGCGGTGGTGAACTCCATTTCGCTAAAAGAAGGTGAAGCCGCCTTCCGTGAGCAGGCAACCAAGTGCCGCCGCTTTGGTGCGGCCATTGTGGTGATGGCGTTTGACGAAGAAGGCCAGGCAGATACCTTCGCGCGCAAAACCGAGATTTGTCAGCGTGCTTACCGTCTATTGGTCGATGAAATCGGCTTCCCTGCCGAAGATATCATTTTTGACCCGAACATTTTCGCCATCGCCACCGGCATCGAAGAACACAACAATTACGCGGTCGACTTTATCGAGGCGACCCAGTGGATTCGCGACAACCTGCCTCACGCCATGGTATCTGGCGGTGTTTCCAACGTGTCGTTCTCGTTCCGTGGCAACAACCCTGTGCGCGAAGCGATTCACTCGGCGTTTCTGTATCACGCTATCCGGGCGGGCCTCACCATGGGCATCGTCAACGCGGGTCAGCTCGCGGTTTATGACGACCTTCCCGCCGAGCTTCGCGAAGCCGTCGAAGACGTCGTACTCAACCGTCGTAGCGACGGCACTGAGCGGTTGTTAGATATCGCCGACAAGTACAAGGGGGATGGCAGCGGCGCGGCGAAGAAAGAGGACCTTGAGTGGCGCAGCTGGCCTGTCAATAAGCGTATCGAGCATGCGTTGGTGAAAGGCATAACCGCCTATATCGAAGATGATACCGAACAGGCCCGTGCCCAGGCGGAGCGCCCTATCGAAGTGATCGAAGGCCCGCTGATGGACGGCATGAACGTGGTCGGCGACTTGTTTGGCGACGGCAAGATGTTTCTGCCGCAGGTCGTCAAATCGGCGCGAGTGATGAAGCAAGCTGTTGCCTACTTGATTCCTTATATCGAAGCAGAGAAGAGCGAAGAGGCCAAGGCCAAGGGCAAAATCGTCATGGCCACGGTAAAAGGGGATGTTCACGATATCGGTAAAAACATCGTGGGAGTCGTGTTGCAGTGTAATAACTACGAAGTGATTGATCTCGGGGTCATGGTCGCTGCAGACAAAATCTTGCAAGCCGCCAAAGAGCATAACGCCGATATTATCGGTCTCTCTGGCTTGATTACCCCATCGCTCGATGAAATGGTGCACGTGGCCAAAGAGATGCAGCGCCGTGGCATGGACCTCCCCTTATTAATCGGTGGCGCAACCACTTCTAAAGCGCATACCGCGGTGAAAATCGAACCTCAATACGAACACCCGGTGATTTATGTGACTGATGCTTCTCGCGCGGTGGGAGTCGCAGGTCGTTTGCTAGCGCCTAATCAAAAAGCCGCTTACGTGGCGGAGATCCGCGAAGAGTATGAGAAAGTGCGAGAGCGTAATGCCAAGCGTCGGCCGAAGGCGGCGGATCTTGACTACACTCAGGCACGTAAACGGCGCTTTCGTACCGACTGGAACGCCCACACCCCAGCCGAGCCCAACATGCTGGGGCTGAAGACCTTCAATAATTACGATCTGGAAGAGCTGATCGAGCGCATCGACTGGACGCCCTTTTTCATGAGCTGGCAGCTAGCGGGCAAGTATCCCAAGATTCTTGACGACAAGGTGGTAGGTGAAGCGGCCCGCAACTTGTTTGAAGACGCCAAAGTCATGCTGCGCAAGCTGGTTGAAGAGAAGCGCGTTCAGGCCTGCGGTGTCATTGGCCTTTGGCCCGCCAACAGCGTCGATGATGATGTGATTGAAGTGTATGCCGACGAGTCACGCAGCGAAGTGATAGAGCGGCTACACCACATTCGCCAGCAGACCACGAAAGGCCGCGATGGCATTTGCTACAGCCTGGCTGATTTCATTGCGCCGAAAGAGAGCGGCAAAGCCGACTGGATCGGCGGTTTCGCGGTCACTACCGGCCACGGTGTCGACGAGCTCTCCAAAGCATACGAGGCGGCCGGTGATGACTATAACGCGATCATGGTGCAGGCATTAACGGATCGCCTGGCGGAAGCCTTTGCCGAACGTATGCACGAACGCGTACGCAAAGAGTTTTGGGGCTATGTGCCGGATGAAACGCTGGACAACGATGCTCTGATTGCCGAGAAATATCAGGGCATCCGCCCTGCCCCTGGCTACCCCGCCTGCCCGGATCATACCGAAAAAGCGGCCCTCTTCCGGCTGCTGGATGCGACTGAAAATACCGGATTGGCGTTGACTGAAAACTTTGCCATGTGGCCCGCGGCCGCTGTTTCCGGTTGGTACTTTGCGCATCCCCAGTCGAAGTACTTCTCGACGGGCAAAATCACGCGGGATCAGGTAGAGGCTATTGCCGCCCGTAAGCAGATGCCCCTTGAGGAAATGGAGCGCTGGCTCTCGCCGGTGCTCTCCTACGACCCGAGCTAACCATTGCTGTTTGCACAACGCCATGGCCGGGTATTACGCCTGGCCTTTCCCATCATGTTGGGCATGCTGTCGCAAAGCGTGCTCAATTTGGTCGATGCTGCCCTGGTCGGCCATTTGGGTGAAGTGGCACTGGCCGGCGTAGGCGTGGGTGGTTACGCCATGTTCATGTTGAGCGCGGCCGTGTTTGGCCTCTCTTCTAGTGTGCAATCACAAACCGCTCAACGCTTGGGCGCGGCCCGATCAGGGCTCTACCACCCGCTTCAGTCAGGCTTGGTGGTCGGTCTTGCAGTGGCGCTACCGCTTTCCCTGTGGGCATGGTGGCAGGCACCGCTGCTGATTGGCTTGATCACTGACGCAAGAGACGTACACAGCGTTGCCGTCGACTATTTCCGTTGGCGCGTAGTGTCGCTGGTGGCCATCGCTTTGACGCTTTGTTTTCGTGGCTACTGGAATGGACGCCATCAGACACACCTCTATTTGCGTATCATCGTGGCGGTTCACCTGCTCAATGTGGGGCTAAGCGCCGGGTTGATTTATGGCCTGGCAGGCTTACCCACCTTGGGGCCTAGTGGTGCTGGCGCGGGCACTACGCTATCGCTGTGTGCAGGCTTGATGGCGTGGTATTGGGTGACGACAATGCATGTATCCTTGCCACCAGTGTTGACCCAATTACCGTGCCTGACCACGTTGCGCACTACCCTACGGCTTGCCGTGCCTCATTCAATGCAGCAGCTTTTATTTGCAGCGGGCTACGCGGTACTATTTTGGCTGTTAGGCCAGCTAGGAACCGCTAGTGTCGCGGTTGGCCATGTGCTGATTAATTTGTCGCTGTTACTGATCTTGCCGGGCGTGGGCGTTGGGGTAGCCGCGATGAGCTTAGTCGGCGAAGCGCTAGGCCGGGATGCCCAACAAGAGGCTCACCGCTGGGGCTTGGATGCATTAAGAATCGCTTGGTTGCTGCTGCTGTTGCTGGCATTACCTATGCTGTTATTGCCAGAGTACGTATTGAGCCTCTTTTTCACCGATCATGCGCTAGTTGCCCTGGGAGCCCTGCCGCTGCAGTTAACCGGCGTGATGATTGTATTCGATGCGGCAGCATTAGTGCTTGCCCAGGCGTTGATGGGCGCGGGGGCTCAGCGTACCGTTATGCTTCTGACGCTGGGGATGCAGTGGCTGCTATTTCTACCTCTGGCTTGGTGGGTAGGCATTAGTCTTGAACACGGCTTGCCGGGTATCTGGCTGATGCAGCTACTTTACCGCTCGATTAATTCAGTTGGATTTTTATGGGTATGGCAACGTCGCCGTTGGGTAGCGCTGGCTGTTTAGCCCCGCCCCCCAATCTGGGTTCTTTTAACCGTCCCTTTGCTTGATTATTATCTAAATAGCTTTTAGAGATAAAAAGATAATTATATATTCTTTTGTAGAATATGACGCCCGCGTTAAGGTGACGCTACATTAACGTCCGTCTCAACGTGACCATTTCGCTTTTTAGCAGGATCGTGCCACATGTACCGTTATGATATTCACGACCAAACACTGGTTGATGAGCGTGTCGCTCAGTTCCGCGACCAAATGGAACGCTACCGCGCTGGGCGTTTGGGTGAAGAAGAATTCCGCCCATTAAGGTTGCAGAACGGCCTCTATATTCAACGCCATGCGCCTATGCTGCGTATTGCGATACCCTACGGCATGCTGGCGGGTAATCAGCTGCGTGCGCTGGCTGAGATTACTCGTCGCTATGACCGTGGTTACGGCCACTTCACCACGCGGCAGAACCTTCAGTTGAACTGGCCTGCCCTTGAGGATGTGCCAGATATCCTGGCCGACCTGGCCAAGGTACAGATGCACGCGATTCAGACCAGCGGCAACTGTATCCGCAACACCACCAGCGATCAATTTGCCGGTATCGCCAATGATGAAGTGGAAGACCCGCGCCCCTGGTGCGAATTAATTCGTCAGTGGTCTACCCTGCACCCTGAATTTGCCTATCTGCCGCGCAAATTTAAAATCGCCGTCAGCGGTGCAGCCCAAGACCGCGCCGCGATTCAGGTACACGATATTGGCCTACGCCTATGGCGCAATGCCGATGGCGAGCTGCGCATCAAGGTGTTAGCCGGTGGTGGCCTGGGCCGCACCCCCATGATTGCCGATGTGGTGCGCGAAGATCTGCCCTGGCAGCATCTGCTGACCTATCTGGAAGCCTGTGTGCGGGTTTATAACCAGTTCGGCCGTCGTGACAACAAGTTCAAGGCGCGGATTAAAATCCTGGTTAAAGCGCTAGGCATCGAGGAATTCCGCCGCCGCGTCGATGAAGAGTGGGCGCACTTGAAAGACGGCCCTCAGACGCTCAACCAAGCCGCAGTCGATGCCGCTAAAGGCCACTTCCCCGAGCCGGATCGCCGCCCGGTGGCGGAAAACGCCAATGAAGCGTTTGACCAACTGCGTGCCGAGAATCGTAGCTTCGCCCGCTTTGTGACCAATAACGTGTCGGATCATAAGGTGCCTGGTTATAAAGCAGTCACGCTTTCCTTGAAGCGCCGTGAGCACGCGCCTGGCGATGTGACCGCCGATCAGATGGAGGCAGTCGCTGATCTGGCTGATCGCTACAGTTTTGGTGAAGTGCGCGTTACCCACGAGCAAAACCTAGTGCTTTCAGACGTGCCGGTCGATGAGCTGGAAGCGCTGTGGCAAGAGCTCGAAGCGCTGGGCATGGCCAATCCGACGGTGGGCACACTCAACGATATCATCTGCTGCCCGGGTGGCGATTACTGCAGCCTGGCCAATGCGGTGTCTATTCCCATTGCTCAGGCGCTGCAGGAGCGCTTCGAAGACCTGGACTTCCTCTACGATTTGGGGCCACTGGATTTGAACATTTCTGGCTGCATGAACGCCTGTGGCCACCACCATGTCGGCCATATCGGCATCCTGGGTGTCGATAAAAAAGGCGAAGAGTTCTACCAGATCTCCATTGGCGGTAACTCCACCGATGATGCATCGCTGGGTAAAATTCTGGGCCCCTCATTTTTCCGCTCTGACGTGCCGGATGTGGTCGAAAAAGTATTGGAAGTCTACGTGGCGCAGCGCCATGAAGACGAGCGCTTCCTAGATACTTACCGCCGTATTGGCTTAAAACCCTTCAAGGAGCGTGTTTATGCCTAATAAAGCCAATGAGACAACCGCTGAACCCGTTGAACAGACGCCAGTGCATGTTGATCATCTGATTGCCAACGGCGAGCTAGCGGCGGAGAACGCTTGGTGTGTCTCCTACGATGCGGAAGCACTTCCCGAACAGCGCCCGGCGTTTGTACCACTGACGCTTTGGCAAGCTAACCAGGAGGATGACGAAGAGCTGTCGCCGTTGCTTACCAGTGATACTGAACTGACACCAGAATTGGCGCAGCAAATTGGTAAAGCTGCAGCGATTGCCGTCGATTTCCCGGCCTTTACCGATGGCCGTGGCTACACCCTGGCCCGCTTATTGCGCGAGCGGTACGGTTATGCAGGTGAAGTGCGTGCGGTGGGTGATGTTTTGGTAGATCAATTGGAGTACATGCGCCGCTGTGGGTTTTCTGCCATGGCGCTGCGTGATGATCAGGACCCAGAGGACGCCCTACGCGCACTGAGCTTTATCAGCGTGCGTTACCAGCCGGATGTAGAAGAGCGTCAGGCGCTGTTTGAACGCCGTTTGACCACTAGCGAGTAGCTTAATCAGGCAGGCATAAAAACATAAGGGCAGCTTCGGCTGCCCTTTTCAATGAATAAGGGTCAGATTACCCTCGCCGTTTCTGCTGTCGTTCACGGTTATTGGCTTTAGCGCGATCGCTCTTACGCAGCATCACCCAAGTAGCGCCCAGCCCCCCTTCCGATGGTTGCGCTGATACGTAAGCTTGGACTTCCTCAAATTGACTTAGCCATTTGGCAAGATAAGAACGCAGCACATTGGCAGGACTGTCGATTTCACGCCCGCGGCCGTGCACGATGAGTACCGAGCGTAAATCATGCGCGTAAGCTTCCTGAATAAAGGGAAATAGCATCCGACGGCACTCACTCAGCGGTCGCCGAAGTAGGTGGAGTTGGGATTGAGCACTATAGCCACCGTGCTTTAATTTATCGATGACGCCTTGCTGAATGCCCTCCCGGCGATACTCCATCGGGTCGAACGGAGGAAGCAGGTCGACAAAGTCATCGGACAGAAAGTTGCGAGCGCCCATCTCTTCCTCCGCCCACTCACGCCGGGCCAGCTGCGACTCGGAAGGCTTTTTACGATTAGCGCCAGGATCTGCACGGTTGCTGGGCGCTATTGGCGCGACATCACCGACTAGCGCGCGAAAATCCATTTCATCTCGAAGTGGCTGATTCATTGCAGACTCCTCCGGCAGGGGCTAATAACCACCTAGTTTACATACATAGCCTAGCAAACACGTCCACTTTGCTTAAGCAGATAAAATAAGTCGATAACCCAGTACTAGAAAAATAGCGCGTGAAAGATAACGCTTAGAAGATAGCGCTTGTCATCGATAAGTTGACGCGCCAAGCTGAGCAGCCACTTCTTTCTATCGCCTAGGAGCCTGTTAGTGTGGCTAAAAAGGTTTGGATAAAACGTTTTTTTGTAGTCGGTGGTGTGGGCATGCTCAGCCTGGCGGGATGGCTATGGTTAATCATGCTTAGCCCTTGGTTTTATGAACGCCCCAATGACTTGGCCGAGATTGAACCGCGCCCCCATCAGGTCTTTGTTTACGGCACGCTACGCTATGCTCCCATTCGCTTGATCGTGATGGGTAGTTTTGGCGAACCTAAACAGGCTTTGCTTGAAGGGTATGAGCGCAGTGGACTGGACCTTTCCCCTGACGCAGGAAGTCGCGTAGAAGGCCTGCTACTTCGCGTCGATCCCACCGAGCTTGCGCGTCTGGATCGCTATGAGCGGCTGGGTATTCGTTACCAGCGGCGGGAGATCACGCTAAGCGATGGCACTCGCGCCTGGGTCTACCAGCGACTTAATGCGCTAGAAAATACCTTTGTACCGCACACGGACTTACCCATAGCTCTGGTACCATAGATACCCCTGTTATGTGCTTATGGCGTGACAGTTTCCATGATTTTAGCCAGGAATAAAGATGAGTGAAATGACTCCGTACGTTTTGGTGCTCTACTACTCCCGCTCAGGTGCAACGGCCACCATGGCGCAGCAAATTGCCGCCGGTGTCGAAAGCATAGCCGGCATTCAAGCACGTTTGCGCACAGTGCCACCGGTTTCAACGACCTGTGAAGCCGTTGACCCCGAGATTCCTGAGCAGGGCGCGGTCTACGTTGACTTGGATGATTTGCGTCATTGCAGCGCACTGGCGATAGGCAGCCCTACCCGATTTGGCAACATGGCCGCGCCGCTGAAATATTTTATCGATTCGACCAGCAGCCTTTGGATAAATGGCGCACTGATCGATAAACCCGCCTGCGCCTTTACCTCGACCTCAAGCTTACACGGTGGTCAAGAGAGTACGCTGCTGACCATGCTGGTGCCACTGTTGCACCATGGCATGGTTTACGCAGGCGTACCGTATAGTGAAACTACGCTCCTAGAGACGCATACCGGCGGCACTCCCTATGGGACCAGCCACTTGGCAGGCCCACGTAGCGACCGCTCGGTTGATGAACACGAGCGCTCGCTATGCTTAGCCCAGGGTAAACGTATCGCCCGACTCGCACTGGCGCTGCGCGCTATGCGTCAGGAGGCGTTATGAGGCAGTGGTTAGAGGATGTGGAAGCCCGCCACGGTATTGATAAACTCACAAAAAGAGCTCGCCAACTGGTGTTAGCGAGCTTTGGCCTATTGCTGATGCTGGTGATCTACCGCGGCTTTCTCGTTCAAGGCGATGAGTTCAACTGGCGCCCGGTGGTCGCTTTCGTGCTGCCTTTGGTGCTGTTTTTGCCTTCTATCATTGGCCAGCGCGCCCGCGGACATGCGTGGCTTGCCTTCGTCAGCCTGCTCTATTTTACCCAAGGGGTAATGCTGGCAACGCTTCCCGGACAAAGTATGCGCGGGGTGCTGGAAGCGGCGGTTTCAATGGCGCTTTTTGCGGGTTGCATGGGCTATGCACGCTTTCGTAGCCGGCAGTTACGGCGTTAAATAGCAATTAAAACCAAAGCCATACGACAACGCCTGCCGCTATTAGCAGGCAACCCAGCGCGCGTAATCGCAGCATGGCAGCATTCAAGGGTTCACTACGGGCATCAACCGGCTGCTGATTAAAGCGTTTGGTGCCTGCCAGCATTGCCGCTAATAATGGCTCGCCAAGTAGCCGATGCACGATCAACCCCACTAAGTGCAGCCCTATGAGAATAAGCAAGAAATCGCTATTCCACTGATGCAAGGTTCTCAGTTGGCTGCTAGTGGCGTCATTGACGAGGCTGTAGAGAGGCGCCTGAAAAAATATATCATCACTTAAAAACAAGCCACTCACCGCTTGAAAAGTGAGCGAAAGCAGCATCACAACCACCATCCAGCCACCCAACGGGTTATGGCTAGCGTAGGCACTCGGTTTTCGTTTGATGAGCGCTTTTGAATAGGTCATGGCTTTTGTGGGTGGATATAAAAACGTTTGGAACCTTGCATATATACTGCCCAGCACCCCCCATAGCCAGCGAAAAACGAGTAGGCCGATAACCAAGTAGCCCGCTTGTGCATGCACCTCAATGGGAAAGAGAAAAGGCGTGGCGCTCGTCTTAGTGGTATAAAATGAGAACAGTATGGCCAGTACCAACCCCCAATGAAATAGACGAATCCATCGATCCCATACCTCTATTGCTACCTTATCAGGCATAGCCCTTTCCTCTATCAGCCGTAATGAGTTAACCGGTGGTGAGCCCCTATGGGTGGGACAGCTTCGCATTAATTCTAGCTTTCTCATAGAATGCGAGACAGTTGGTCGCAACGGTGTTTCTTCTGACAGTTCAGAAACAGCCACTATGAATAAGTGCGTCAAACATTCATTGATGGCGATCACTTGAGCTTTATAGGCAGACCAGCGAACATGGAAGAAATTCAAGGGAGCAGCATGCGATGACACGTAATATAGCCGATATACGACGTGATTATGAAGGCGGCAGGCTAGACGAGTCCCAGGCACCTGACGATCCATTCGTGTTATTTGATGAGTGGTTCTCCCTCGCGCTGGAGAAAGAGGGTAAAGATGGTAATGCCATGACGCTGGCTACCGTAGACAGTCAAGGCAGGCCTCATTCGCGGGTCGTGTTGCTAAAGGGGTTTGACGAGCGTGGCATGGTATTTTTCACCAACTACCATAGCCATAAAGGTAGCGAATTAAGCAATGTACCCTATGCCGCGATGACCTTTTGGTGGCCTTCGCTCTCTCGTCAGGTACGCATCGAAGGCCCCGTTGAGCAAGTCACCACGGATGAGTCGGATGAGTACTTTGGCAGCCGCCCACGAGGCAGTCAGTTAGGCGCCTGGATCGCAACGCAGAGCGTCGTCATACCTGATCGTAACTGGATCGAAGAGCGCCAAAAACGCTTCGAGCAAGCCTACGACGGCCAGCCTATTCCTCGCCCGATTCATTGGGGAGGCTATCGTGTTGAGCCAGAAATGATCGAGTTTTGGCAGGGCCAGCCGAGCCGCTTACATGACCGGCTGCGCTTTGAACGCCGCGATGGTGGCGAGTGGAGCCGTTTCCGTTTGGCCCCTTAATTGCCAAGAGAATTGCCCAACGCTCATTGAAGGCCTGCCGATGAAGACGCAGGCCTTTTTACTGGATGGCTAACTTAGTCTGGCAGACTCTCCAGGCGATGTCGCTGCCATTCGCTTTCGGGTTCGTTAAGGCGCAGCACGGCATCAATCACCTGCTCTTCCATGTTGTAACGGGATTTAAAGCCCAAATGCTTCATTAGTGCCCGCATCGGATGGTTGTCGACCATGATCTTACCAATCATTTCCAGCGTGCCGATGTTGGTGCAGTAATCGATCATTTTCTTCATCAGCAGGCTGCCAATGCCCAGCCCCTGCAGGTCATCGCGAATAATAACGGAAAACTCGGTACGGATATTGTCCGGATCGTTCCACACCCGCACGACGCCAAGCATCTCCTTGCTGCCATCGTCGCTCAAGTGCTCGGCGATAAAGGCCATCTGGCGGTCATAATTGATATGCGACAAGATCGATAGATCGCGCTGGGTAAGGTTGGATTTATTATGAAAGTAGCGAAAGCGGATACTCTCTTCCGAGAGCTGACGGTGGAAGGTGGTAATCAGGTGGGCATCCTCGGCGCGAATCGGCCGCACCTCTACTTGCCAGCCATTTTTGAGTGTCACCCATTCCCGCAGCTCTTCCGGGTACGGCATGATGGCAAACCGCGAGGGAGTGCCGAGATCCATTGCAAAGTCGACCGCCACCATGCCATCGCGATTGAGTAGCAGCGGATTCACTTCCAGCCCACGTAAATCACCCAGGTCCGACGCCATCTGAGAGAGCTTCACCAGCATTTGACAAAGGTGCTGGATGTCGCGCTCAGGATCGGCGGAGTGCTCACGGATCAGCGAGGCAGCATGCGTTCTACCCACGACGTCCGCCGCGAGGCTCATATTGAGTGGCGGCAATGCCACCTGGCGGTCAGCCAGTACGTTGACTTTATAACCGCCGATACCGAAGACAATCAGCGGCCCGAACACAGGGTCGCGTGTAATGCCTGCGCAAATCTGCATCGAATGCTTGCCACGCTGCATGGGCTGCAAACAGTATTCGCGTATGGCGTACTCGGGGAATTTCTCAGCGACTTTTTCGCCGAGTTGAAGAACCCCCGCGGCTACCTGCTCGGGGGTGTCCAAGTCCTGCAGCAGCCCTGCCGAAATTTTATGCGGATGCTTGCGGTAGCGATAAGGGCGGCAGTTACCTTCGTGAACGACTTTAAGCGCCTTGGTGCCAGGTATCTCCGCAGCACGCGCAAGCGCCTCATCGGGGTTGGCCAAATACACGCTGGGGGCCGTTGGGATACCGTAGGCCTCAAGCACTTGGGCCGTTTCCGAGTGTGTTAGGGTTTGTCTACCCTGCTCTTTTGCCTGTTTAATCAGTTGGCGGCACTGAGCACGAATTTCGGGGCTGGTCGAAAACGGCAGGCTGGGCGGAATTTCCTGAAGCAACGCTTGAACGCGCTGGTAAATCACCATATGCATAAAGGCCTTAACGGCTTTTTCTGGTGAAATATACGTCGGGATCCCCGCTAAATTACATATATGCCGTGCGTTAAGTGCTTCTTTTAACCCCATCCAACTGGTCAGTAGATTGCGGCGAAACTTTTTGCGGTTATCGATCAGGGCTTGCGCTGTCACCAGCGAAGGAGCCATCCGGGTGGGAGCATGAACCACCAACACAGCGTCCACATTGGCATCGGAGGCGACGATCTCCAGCGCCTGAACAAACCGCTCTGGTGAGGCATTGCCGCCCAGATCCACCGGATTCTCGCCTGGCTTGCTCATATCCACCTGGCTCTGATGGAGAGCAGCCTGGGTGTCGGCACTGAATTCGGCTAACTTACCGCCCGCACTGATCAGCTTATCAATGGCCAGCATGGCAGGCCCCAAACCATTCGAGACGATGGCCAAGCGGTCACCCTTCAATGGTTTCATCCGCGATAGGGTTTCCAACGCATCGAGCAGTTCGTCGGAGTCATCCACCCGCACGACCCCGGCTCGGGCAAAGGCAGCATCGAATACCACATCACGGTTGGCGATGCCGGGCGTGGGTGCCATGCCGGAAATATCCGATTCTGGGGTGCGACCGCTTTTTATCGCTAGTACCAGACGATTACGTGATGCGTCACGCACGGCGGTCATAAAGTGCTGGGCGTCGCTGATTCGCTCAAGGTGCAGCATGATGGCCTGAGCTGGCGAAAATTGATTTACGTAATCGATTAGGTCGGGCAGTAACACATCAACGCTATCGCCTACCGTAATTAGGTGCGAAAAACCGACGTCACGCCCTGCCGCCCAATCGATCATTGCATTGGCGAGCATCCCGGACTGCCCCAGATACGCGACACGGCCAGCTTTCACTGGTTGGCTGGCATAGGAGGCGTTGAGTTTTTTACCCGGCACAATCAGACCCATGCACTCCGGGCCCAGTACTCGGATACCGGATACCCGAGCCGCACTCAGCATGCGTTCGCGAATCGAGCCCTTGTTGCCTTTATCGCGGTCAAGGTAGGCACCGCCAGACAGCACGAGTGCTGCCTTGACCCCGTGCTGGCCGAGCTTTTTGATCAGGCTGGGCACGCCTTCAATGGGTGAGCAAACCACCGCTAGATCCGGCACTTCAGGTAACTCGCTCACACGGCTGAAGCACGGCACGCGGAATACCTGCGAATACCCTTTTAGATTGACCGCCCAAAGCGATCCTTTAAAGCCGCCCTCTTGAATATTTCTCAGTACCAAACCGCCCAGCGATGCGGGCTTTTCAGAGGCGCCAAACACCGCTAGTGTACGAGGTTCGAAAAAATGGTGTAAAAAGCGCGTGCTCACGGATGAGTCTCCCTGACATAAATAGCGACCGTACGACTTATTGACACTGTCGCGTAGGGCATGGAGGCGATTAAGGTGGCATCAATAATAATGGAGCGTTTGAATGATTACCGCCTACCTTACCCACCCAGACTGCTCATTGCATCATATGGGGCCGGAACATCCCGAAAGCCCTCAGCGTCTGGAGGCTATTCGCGCTCGTCTATCGCTTGCTGGCCTATTACAGCAGACCATGCAGGCAGATGCCAAAGAAGCCTGCGAAGAAGCCCTTGCCCGCGTTCACCCCTTGCGTCACCTGCGCGCGCTTGAGAAGTGCCTGCCTACGGAGGGCATCGTCAGCCTAGATAGCGATACCATGATGAACCCTAACAGCCTGCAAGCGGCGCGTGTGGCTGCGGGTGCGGTCATTCGTGGCGTTGACCAAGTCTTCAAACGCCAGGCCGACAATGTTTTCTGCGCGGTAAGGCCACCGGGGCACCACGCAGAAGCCAGCGATGCCATGGGATTTTGCTTCTATAACAATATCGCGGTCGGTGCTGCGCACGCCCGAGCCAAATACGGGGCTAAACGGATTGCCATTCTCGATTTCGATGTGCATCAGTGTAACGGCACCATCGATATCTTTAAAAATGATCCGGAGGTGTTGATATGCACCAGCTTTCAATACCCCTTCTACCCATGGCGCTACCTTCGCAGCGAGTGGCAAAACGTGGTGAATACACCGCTGGAAGTAGGCACGGAGGGCCACGAGTTTCGCCGCATTGTAGAACGCCATTGGTTACCTGCGCTACATGCCTTTAAGCCTGACCTTGTGATGATATCCGCTGGCTTTGATGCGCATCGTGACGACCCGATGGGCGATGTTTGCTTGGAGGATGAGGATTTCTATTGGATCACTCACTTGGCGATGGAAATTGCGACGCTCTATGCGGATAACCGAATTGTCTCGGTACTCGAAGGTGGCTATAACCCCAAATCACTGGCCAGCGGTGTAGAAGCGCATCTCAAAGCACTCTTGGGCCTACCCTTTGGGGAAGTGCCATAATTAAGGCCTCATTTACACCTGCTTGGCGGGCATCTTCCCGCTTCTAGGCTGTGCTATCATGCGCTTCTTACGACACACGCCTAAGCTATCGCCGCCAACGTGACGAGCCTTATGACCGCAACTTCTGAAGAGCATGCCGCACTGCGTATCGCATCGGGAAGCAAACCCTTTGTTGAGCCTCTGCGCCTTGGTGAACGGCTCAAACAAATTCGCTTGGCCAATCAGTGGACCCTAGAAGACGTTAGCCAGCGCACGGGGCTAGCGCGCTCCACGCTATCCAAAATTGAAAATGACCAAGTCTCTCCTACGTTCAGCGTGGTTCAAAAGCTGACCACCGGCCTGAATATCGACCTACCTCAGTTGCTGACGCCGCCCAAGCGGGAGCGTTACACCATGGGGCGGCGAGATCTAACCCGCAAAGGAAAAGGCCAGCTACACCCAACACCGACTTATGAGCACGAACTGCTGGGGCATCAACTGGCTCAAAAGCGAATGATACCCTTCAAAACCATCGTACGGGCGCGTAGCTTTGATGAGTATCAGCAGTGGGTGCGCCATGATGGCGAAGAGTTCTTGATGGTGCTGCATGGCGACATCATGCTCTACACCGAATTCTACGCCCCGCTGCTGTTAGCAGAGGGTGACAGCATCTATTTTGATAGCGACATGGGGCATGCGCTCGTCTCTACTAGCCAAGATGATGCGGTGGTGCTTTCCGTGTGTACCCGTGGCGATGCGGCGTAGCTAGAAACAGTGCGTTCTACAAGCAATTGGTAGGCTTGGGCAGCCCGGCTAGGCGAGCAATCCTTTTGGCGGGGCTGCCGGGGAATAGCTGCATCAGATAGATCGATCGCCCCTTCTCTTCTCCCAGCGCATTTTTGGTTGCCTTGACGAGTGGGCGCATGGCCGGTGCCATTTCGTAGCGCTGGTAGAAGGCCCGCACCACATCAATCACTTCCCAATGTTCAGCAGTAAGTGTCAAGCCTTCCTCTTCAGCCATCAATTTGGCAACGGATTCGCCCCAGTCTGCTTGATTAACTAAATATCCCTCCGGATCGAGCGGATACTTTTTTTCAGAATCAAGATAACGGTATATTTTTGGTTCCGACATTCATTAATACCAGGTAACTGTCTTTAGGTGCTGTTCGGTAAGCGATACAAAATCGTCCATTTCTATCGTCGGCAACTGGTGCTTGGCTGCAATGCTGGCAAGCCCACGCGAGGTTAGGTCTTCCGATAGCATAAAAATACGCGACTGATAGCGTTGCCAAGCCTCCCAAGTGGGGTCAAGCGCCGCAGTAACCGCCTCTTCAATCAGCAGCACACTATCTTGCTCCCCAATCGCTTGCTGCATTTCGAAAGATGCGCTGCTGTTAGGCCCCTTGGTGAGGATGTGTAGCATCATCGTTACCCCACTAAAAGTTGAGTATGTTGGTGTGTTGCTGCAATAAGTCAGGTATGTCCCGCTCTGCGATCACGGTTACCCCATTCACTAACATGTCAGTGGCGATATACAACGCTTGCAGAGCTTCTTCGGCTATCCAGAGCTTATCAATATCGTACATTTCTAACATATCGATGGTAGGAAGGGTCGCCTTTTGCCCAGGCGCCCCACTGCTCTGCTCCTTCATTAGCGCCAGTATTCCCTGCCCCATAAAAAGCAGATGAACAGGTTGACCAAACGCAGCGGCCACCAAGGCGGCATCTAGCCCTTCACGCAACCAGTTAGAGCCGTGGGGAGCGTGTCGGATAATCACTAATAGCGCATTAGGGGTCGCCATGTAATCTCCTCTCAAGCAAACGTAATGAGTCGGTCGGCGCGTTGCTGTAAGGCATGCAACTGGCCAAGGCCGGTTAACTCAAAGGGGGAAAAGACATTGTACGTCTGCTTACCGTGGCGCTGCGCCTCGGATTCATTCATTAATCCGCGCCTTAGTGCGGCGGCGATGCACACATCCAACGGAATAGCATGCTGCTGATTCAATTCCAGCCAGGCGTCATGGAGGTTGAGTTCGTCCTGAGGAGGCGCCATCAAGGAAGACGCATTATGAACGCCATCGTGATAGAAAAACACACCCGCCAATTGATGCCCACGTGATAGCACGGCGTACGCAAAACGTAATGCAGAGTGCGGTGCCGGGCTACTGTACGGCGCGCCCATTACTAATAAACCGTACTGCATCTCTAGATACCTAGTCGTTGATGAAAAAAAGATTGATGCCCAGTAGTGGTGGCCTAAAAAAAGACAGACCCTAAATAGGGCCTGTCATTGCTTCTAATTACTGCCAAGAATCAATCGTTGCTCATGATGCCTAAAATGGAAAGCAGGCTCACAAACAAGTTATAGATGGATACATAGAGCGTTACGGTAGCGAGAATGTAGTTGGTTT
This sequence comes from Vreelandella sp. V005, assembly GCF_052645115.1. Classification (NCBI taxonomy): domain Bacteria; kingdom Pseudomonadati; phylum Pseudomonadota; class Gammaproteobacteria; order Oceanospirillales; family Halomonadaceae; genus Vreelandella; species Vreelandella sp. V005. The sequence continues at coordinate 108,022 of NZ_JBQXYA010000007.1, forward strand.
CACCGGCACGGTGAATAATCTCGCTGGTTTGATACAGAATGGCGGCTGAAGCAAACAAAACAAAGCCTGCCGAAACCATTAGTGATAGCGCAGGAATGTTAAAGAAGAAACCAGCGACCATGGCAAGGATCAACACGATGGCACCTGCCATCAGGAAATTGCTCAAGAAGCTGAAGTCTTTTTTGGTGGTTAACGCGACTGCCGAAAGACCCACAAACGTCAGGCCAGTCATAGCCAGGGCGTTCATGATCAACGCGCCGCCATTGGGCAGGGTTAGGTAGGCAGAAAGTATCGGCCCTAACGTGAACCCCATGAAGCCTGTGAAAGCGAACGTGGCCAATAAGCCCGCAGCAGAATTCGCGGTTTTGTGGACAAGGAACATCAGGCCGTAGGCACCGATGAAGAACACGAAAATGTTCATCTGCTGAATGCCAAGTGCAACAGCGGCACCTGCCGTAACTGCTGAAAACAGCAGCGTCATTGCCAGTAGTGCGTAAGTGTTACGCAACACCTTGTTAGTGCTGACACTGTTGGCAACACCGCCCGACTGGGGGCGTGCCATACGTGAATCATTATAAGCCATGTGTTCATGCTCCCTAATGGTATTTCCAACAACTGACAAGAATGCCGTTGCCGAGTTCCAGACGCAAGTCTTTGTCTATCTTACACAGTCTAGCGAACAAATGGTTATTCAACGTTTTATCAGTTCACCCGCTATCGGCTATGCTTCATCAACACTCGATTGGACACAATAATATGAAAAAAATTCTACTCCCAGGCAGCGCTTTAACGCTCTTCTTTTTAGCGCTGCCGGCTTCAGCATTCTCCCCCGCGGGGCAAGATATTGCTTACAACGTCAACGGTGAAGATTTTCAGGGCTATTTCATCACTGGCGGTGAAAACGCAAAAGGCAGCGTACTGATCGTTCATGACTGGGATGGGCTGGATGACTATGAGCGCCAACGCGCTGATATGCTGGCCGATAAAGGGTATGACGTTTTTGCTGTCGACCTATATGGCGAAGGAAACCGCCCCCAAGCGGTCGACGACAAGCGGGCGGCCACTAACCGCCTCTACCAGGATCGAGAACGAATGCGCGCTCTAACGCTGGGCGGCTTGGCACAGGCAAGAGAACAGGGCGCTACTGAACAAACGGTGATCATGGGCTACTGTTTTGGCGGTGCGGTAACGCTAGAAATCGCTCGCTCCGGGGAAGCCGACAACATCGCGGCCTACGCCAGTTTTCACGGTGGGCTAACAACACCGGAAGGCCAAGCCTATGCCAGCGAAACGGCTCCCCTCTTCATCGCCCATGGCGGTGCGGATAGCTCGGTGAGCTTAGAGGATGTGGCGACGCTGGCAGAAGAGCTAGAAACCGCGGGGGTGACGTATGAAGTAGGTATCTATTCAGGCGCCCCCCACGCCTTCAGCGTGTTTGGCAGCGACGCTTACCACGAACGCGCAGATCAACGCTCATGGGCGACTTTTAACGCTTGGCTCGATGAAATGCTTTAAAAGCAAAAACCCTAGCGGGGCTTCGCGCCACTAGGGTTCAATTAAAACGTTGTTGTCACTCTGCCTTTTAGCGCTGGTCTTATAGCTCTGTTCTTATAGCTCTGTTCTTATAGCTCTATTCTTATATACCTGCCCTTTTGGCTATGTTCTTTTAATGCTACTTTTTTCTAACTCAGCATTTCTTCTCCGTCATCTTTCTCCTCTTTATGGGGCGTAACGGTAGTGGTAGCCGTTTGCCGCGCATCTTGAGGAGAATTATAAAGCCGAGCATCAATCACATGCAGCACCGCCAATTGTGCAAATAACACCGCAAAACAGACGATTAAACCTTTTAACATGGCGGACTTCCTGAGGGCTAGTGTTAAACGCATAGTAGCTCATCGTTAGCCAAACACCATCTATTTAAGCGTCAAAAAATGCTCCGTCTAACAGCCTGAAAATCAGGCAAAGCAGCCCGTTGGTGGCACAAGGCAAACAGCGCAAAGACATGTTGTGCAATGCGCTTCATCTATTACTCCCAACAATTTTAAAAGATGGTCTACAGTGAAGGTGTCTCAAAACCCAAGGAGAGGATGATGTCGACATTTATTGTCTACAGAGCCGTTAAGGAAGGTGCGGAGATCGATTCACAGCCCGAATGGTGGGTAGTCGATACTCGCGAGGCGAGTGATAGAGATGGCGAGTTCGTTAGGCACCGCTGCGCAACGAAGCCTGAAGCGGATAAGAAGTGCAAGTGCTCAACGAGCAATATGCCGCCCCTTGAGCAAGGCGGTGGAGGCCTCTCTGGCCTCCTTTCCACTTATGGTAAGCGCACTGAGAAATTGAGGCGCGTTGCGTTAATCCTTCACCGAGACAGTACGCAGATCATCAACCGTCACCCCTTCTGGCAAATCTGAGATGTCGGCAGGTAACCACACGGGAGAAAGGTCACTGTCTTCTCTGCCATCGTCAAAGTGATGGCCAGGAATTCGATAAACGACGCGGTTATGGTGATGATCCCAGGCAAATACACGATCCATATGCTTATCCCGATAGTTGAACATACTCCTTCTGACACCCTCCAGGCGTATGACGTTCCCTATCACTAATCGACACCTATGGCTTAAATGATGTTAAATGCAGCAAGGAAATTCCTATGGCAAGGAGTCATTAATGAAAACACTTATCTCTCTTTGCCTACTTCTCTTCATCCTTGCAGGCTGTAGCACTGGCCCCACCTCTTCCAGAACCGCAGATTGCCGTAAGCTCGCAGAAGAAACCGGAGATACAATGGCCTACGGTGACTGTATCCGCGGCACACAGGTCAACAAAGCCGGGTTCTAATATACTCTTCAAGCTATTCAATAGGTGGCCGTTTGAAGGAACCGCATGAGGGTAAAGACCCGCAAGAGGCGCTACGGGTAAGGCTCAATAAAAGCTTACGAGAACGCAGAGCTTCAGCGGCTCGTAGAAAAATAGGCGCACGCGCAACCCGTCAGCAGTTCCTGGAAGCAACTCGCAACGTAGGCGTTATCGTTGTGGCCACCTGCTTTACTGCAGGCTGGGTGGTGACCAATCCCAGCTTGAATACTGATAACGTTTGGATGGGCGTGGGGCTAGGTCTACTCTTGATCTTTGTGGGGTCGTTCGGCTATGGTTACGTAGAGCGGGACAAAACCTCTGATGAGGAAAGAAAGCCATGAATGAATTTATTCTTGCCAGTATGTTGATGAGCCTTGCGGTCGTTTCCGGTGGCATGGTTTGGAGCCAGCACCGTGAACACCATGGAAAAAAATCACTTACCGAGAGCGCATTTTCCTGGATTGTCAAACGCTTTGCCTGATTGCTTCAGTTTGTGAATATCAAAGGGTCGCTACCAGCGGCCCTTTTTGTTTCTTCAACGTAAGCTAAAGCGGTAGTTCTCGACTTCCGCGCCCACTATAAAATATGCACGCCATTACCATTACTTTAAGGGACCCAAATGCCTGTCATCCAACGACTGCTTCGTGTCCTCAAAGCATCGACGCTCCAAATCTCATGGACCTTTCTTCTGCTAGTCGTCCTGGCCCACATGGGGACGACATGGGGGCTTTTTTCTCTCATTGGCGAAGCAATGGCCGATTCCGTTTCAGATTGGGTGTATTTTTACGTAGTAGTTGCCAGCACCGTTGGCTTCGGTGATTTCAGCCCAGAAACAGTGGCTGGCAAATGGATCGCTACGCTCTACCTCATTCCCGGTGGCATTTCACTCTTTGCGGCATTAATCGGTAAAGCCACGGTCACACTATCAACTTTTTGGAGACTCCAGATGCAAGGCAAAGGCGATTTTAGCCATCTGAGCGGTCATACCCTTGTCATCGGCTGGCACGGCGAAACCACAGAGCGAATTTTGGATATTCTCAAAGCCGACAAAAGCCTGCCGGACGAGATTGTACTGTGCGTCATTAAAGAAATGAGCAATCCACGCCCAGCTGATCTTAAATTCATTAAAGGCGAGAGCTTTTCCAATGCAGAGTTGCTCAAACGGGCAGGTGTTGAGAACGCGAGCCGCATTATCATCTATGACACCAGTGATGACCGTGTTGCAACAGTCGCGCTCAGTGCTTACAGCCTAAAAGGGGATGACGCCCATATCGTCGCCCACTGCGCCAATCCCGATACCGCCGCCATGCTACGCCGCACCTTGCCCGGCATTGAGTGCACCCAAGCGCTAGCGTTAGAGATGCTGGTACGCTCCGCTTCGGATGCCGGGATTTCGAGGGTGGTCAATGAGCTGCTTGCCGTCGATCGTGGCGCTACGCAATATCAAACGAAACTCATTGACCCGCCAGCGGGTGCTACGTTTGGCAACCTGTTTGTACAGGCGAAAAAAGTCTGTAATGCGACCGTCTTAGGATTGGCCAGCAGTCATGATGATAGCGACGGCAGTATGCTGAACCCAGCTACCGACCGCCTACTGCAAGATGGCGATGTTGTGTACTACATGGCCAATACGCGACTTTCAGAGCGACAGCTAGGTGACCTGCTTAACGAGGCCCACTAGCACTTTGCCCCCTCGCCCTGCTTACCCTAGCCAAGTGTTAACTTTCCTGTTTAGGGTAAGGGGTTTGTTTCAGTAGCGTCGCCAGATGAACGCAGTTGCGAGCAAGCCCCGCCGTAGCGGTTTGTACCATCTCCGGCGTTTGCTTCAAATCTTTGAAATCGGTTGCCTGCATTGCTTCACCCACCCAGTAGGTAGAAGCATTCGCTGGAATAGTGAATCCAACATCGTTCAAGCCTTGAAACAGTTCGGCGATAATGTGGTGAGCGCCATCTTCATTCCCCACTGCTACAACGCCAGCAACACAACCGTATGAAACCAGCCGCCCCTGGTCGTCTTTCTCATCCAGAAACGCATCCAGGCGCTCTAAAACACGCTGACAAATACTGGAGTGATGACCGAGCCAGACCGGACTGCCCAAGATGAAGATATCAGCGTCCAGGATACGCTGGCGAATACCAGGCCAGTCATCTCCTTCCCCTTCGTCGGAAGTCACGCCAGGCTTGATATTATAATCTACCGCACGGATCTGCTCGCCGGTGACACCGTGGCGCTCGAGTTCTGCCAGCGTCTCAGTGATAAGTCGCTCGCAAGAGGAGTCGGCAGGTGAAGGGGTAAGGGTGCAGTTAATTGCGAATGCCGTCAGTGCCATGTTGTTACCTCCATGTGAAAACAGTTTTATTGCCAGGTTATCGCACGCTCTTACCGTGCGAAGGACGGGCAATGTGGTCAAAATGCTGGGCTAGATTCTCTAGCTCATGCTCCAAGGCTTCACCCTCCATGGGACGACCATGACCAGTGATCACCGCGCGTGGCTTAAGCTCGGCCAGACGCCGCACGGAGACACGCGCAGCGTCCCAGTCGGGCGTAAAATAGCGGGGTGGCCCACTAAGCTCCTGATGCTGGGTCAAGACTTGATAGAGTTCATCCTGCCGAACCGTCACGAATGCATCGCCTGCGATCATGGCGCGGTCACTATCGCGAAAGAACGAAACATGTCCCTCGGTATGGCCTGGCGTGGCTATCCAGCGCCAATCAGGTAGACCGGGAACGCTGCCATCCTCGGACAAAGGGTGAATATGGGGTCGTAGATCTATCGGCGTGTTAGGAAAGAGGGCTGACAGCTTGGCCAGGATGCCCCCCTCCACCTTGGTGTCTGGGTAGGGGTAATGCTTTTCCCCAATGAGATAAGGCAACTCTAAAGCGTGAGCGTAAACAGGCACCTCCCAATACTCTGCCAACTCAATAGCTGACCCCACATGGTCGAAGTGGCCATGCGTCAGCAAAATAGCGTTAGGAGGGACATTATCGCCAAATCGGGACGCCGCCGCTTCGACGATCAGCTCTTTGCTGTGGGGCATTCCAGCATCAATTAAGACCCAATCGCTGCTACCGGGGTGTCCGACAAAGCAAACATTAACGATTTTAACGGTGAGTCCCGCTACATCAGGAAGCAGCTCGAAAAGGTCACCACTCTTAATTGATGTCAGCGGCATCATTTTGCTATTAAGCGGATTGTTAGGCATAACCCCCTCCTTGGGCCAGTAACAAGCGCGATATAACCATCATCGTCGCCCACCTTTTCTTGCTGCGTTTGGTAAAAAAATAGTGATGTCGCTACGAAAAGAAGTCAGTGGTGGTTATTACTTTTTCCGCATAAAAGGAAAAATCTTCGCCATCGTATCGGCCATTACTTGATCGATAGGTTTATGATCCAAGCTGATAGCCGCCCTTGCAGCCGTGTACGTTCCTTTATACGCCCGGGCGATTTCACTATCCGTCATGTTATCGGGTAGCTGCTCTTTGGCTCGGATAATATCTATGACCTGCTTATCCATATAGCCTCTCCTTTAAACTCAGCGTGCTCTCTAGCCTAGTACAGAGCGGATATTGGCGGGGATGGTAAAAGGTTAACAAATTTTAGAATTTACGCTCCCACGCTAATTAAAATGAAAATTTTCGTTATTGCTGATGGAAAATATTTAGTGAAAAAATCGCGATCTAGGCCCATCACCTGCTCAAAACTGCATCCGGTTCAGGAAACACCTGCACGAATCGATAGGCAACGGATATACCGCCAGCAAACAAGAGCCATGCACTGCGCTGCCACGCTTGAAGAGAGCAAAGTTTACCAGCCACGAGATGAATGCTAGCCAACCCTATGATAGCCACTAGCTGAAACCATATATTTAAACTTAACCTACATTTTAACTTTTAAAAAAGTAGCTATTAACAGCTTTTTAGAAATTTCTCTTTAGCCTCCTCGTTTCAATAAAACCAGACTCCGCTTAATTAACAATAGTCAAAAAAATCAAGAAACGATTATAAATAAGTTGATAAAAATTAAAAAATATCTTTCCGGCTTGTTAGCAAGATTATTTCTACATATGTTTTGGTCACCAGCACAGGATTGCTGCGTCCACTGGGTAGACCAGTGGAAGTGAAGCGTTAGGAATGGCGACGTTGAGTAACCTATAAACGCGCTTTTCCCCAATAATTTGCTGAAAGGAGAATGCAATGAGTGATAAACGGAATAGCAATTCAGATAAAATGTCTGTCAGTGAAGCGGGTAAAAAAGGCGGTGACGCCACTGCCAAAACCCACGATAAAGAATTCTACGAAGATATTGGCCACAAAGGGGGTCAGAATAGCGGCGGTAATTTCGCCAACGACCCTGAAAGAGCGGCCGAAGCGGGCCACAAAGGCGGTCAAAACAGTGGCGGCAACTTCGCCAACGATCCCGAAAAGGCGTCGGAAGCGGGCCAAAAAGGCGGCCACAATAGCGGTGGTAACTTCGCCAATGATCCAGAGAAAGCTTCCGAAGCGGGACAGAAAGGCGGAAAAAACAGCCACAGTGGCGGCCGCTAATCACTGAAATATCTTCTCAAGGATGAGTATAAAAGTACGACAAGGACATATCAACGCTGCTAGCGATGCCCCTTTCGCTAGCAGCGTTTTGTAAAAGACATTTTCTTACGACAGCTTCTTACTCTGAAGCACCCGCATCATGTTCCGCAGCATCTTCTTCACCCTCTTCGACCATTTCTTGTGCTTCCTCCTCTTCTTCCTCTGACGCTTCGGGCTTTTCCTGATCTTTACGCCCAACGGCGAGCGTCGTAACGATGCCGAAGTGGTCGGAGCCAATCACTTTGATCCGTTCAAGCTCAACAAGGTGAAGCCCGTCAGAGACAAAAAGATGGTCGATTGGGTAGCGCCAAAACGGGTACGCCGAATGGTAAGTACTCAGCAATCGTCGGCCACGACGTGGATCTTTTAGATCGCTCAAATCGGCAAACAATCGCGTGGTATACGACCAGCCTACATCGTTAAAATCACCGGTGACGATCCAGCGGTTATCCGGGTCCTTTTGCACATGCTCGGCTATCAACATCAGTTCCGCATCGCGTTCACGGCTGTCCCGTCGGGCCTCGGTATCTTCGCTCTCGATATCTTCTTCAAGGCCTGGTGGGACTGGATGAGCCCCCACAAACCGCACGGGCCCTATGCCTGGTACATCTAGGGTGGCAAAAACCGAAGGCCTGCGCTCGGAAACCAAGTGCTCCACCTGCTTCTCCAGAAACGGATAACGCGACCAAAGCACAAGCCCCTGGCCTTCATCACGCACCTCTCCCACTCGATAATCGTAGTCGTCGTCCAGCGGAGCCAGCCCTTCTTCCCAGGCGCTATCAACTTCAATCAACAGTAAGAGATCTGGATCCTCACGCCGCACCATCTCTATCAATTCGGCATAATGATCGTTTTTGAAGGTAATATTGGCGGTCAGTACTTTTAATGCGGTCCGATCGTCATCGGATCGCATTTCCGCCGATGGCACCTCGGTGGGCCAAACGGGTGTAAATGGCAAAATGTGATAAAGGTGCCACCCAGCAATAGCCAGGATAACGGCAACCCAGGCGGCATGCTCTTTTCGGGGACGCTTGAGCCATGCATGGATAGCTAACAGAAGAAGCGGAAACACCAACGCGGCGGTTAACTGCACACGAGGGAAATCCCACAACCTAACCCACCACTCACCACTAGGTAACAAAGGCAGAAGGCATACCACCAGCATTAAGGTAACCAACACTCGGCTGGCCCAGAGCAGGAGCTTTAAAAACATGAAACCTCTCAAAAGCAGCGACGGCGAACGCGGGAATCCCGGGCATAGTGAATCATGTTGCCGCCAATATGGTTACGATTTATATATTCCGCTTCACTAAGGGGCAAATTCACCGAGTACTTCGTGCCTGAACCAGTGAAGGCTAACCTAGCTTGCCGCCCTAAGCGCATTAGGCAATTACGCTTTCATGGAGCAAATTCAGCGTATGTTGCACTCATTTTGTGGCCGCCTAAGGGTACGGATTTACCGCAAAATAGCCAAGCAAGGTATAGCGCATCGCGGGTATCGCTGCCGGCGCCAGCACGTAACACTCTCAGCGCTAACTTAACATGTGTAAAGGCACTCCGCTGCTACACTTATCTGTTTAGAGGATTCATCAGCAGCCTAAATATGGTCTTTCATTAGTGCGTGTTTTTCGGACAAGGAGAGTCCAGTCATGATGGGGTTAGACACCGTCGACTTGGCCCGCCTCCAGTTTGCCACCACGGTGATGTACCACATCATTTTTTTGGCGCTAAGCATTGGGTTGGCTACTTATCTGGCCTTTCTCGAAGGAATGTGGCTCAAAACAGGCAATCGAGTCTACTTGGGTATCTATCACTACTGGCTGCCTCACTTCGCCGTCAACTACACAGCAGGCGTGGTGTCTGGGGTCATCATGGCTTTCGAGTTCGGCACCAACTGGAGCGTATTCTCGTCTAAAGCGGGCGAAATCAGCGGAGTATTGCTGACCTATGAAGTAGTCACCGCCTTTTTTCTCGAAGCGGGCTTCTTCGGCATTATGATGTTTGGCGAAGAGCGCGTTGGTCGAAAGGTCCACTTTTTCGCCACCTGTATGGTCGCGCTTGGCGCCTACATTTCCAGCTTTTGGATCCTAGCCTCGAACAGCTGGATGCAAACACCCGCCGGTTATGCATTCCAGGACGGTCGGATTATTCCTGCAAACTGGTGGGAGGTCATTTTTAATCCTTCCCAACCCTTTCGCTTTGTCCACATGTCACTAGCGGCTCTAATCGCGACGGCTTTTGTCGTGGCCGGTGTTGCTGCCTGGCATCTGTATAGGAATCACCGTGATACCGTCGCAAGAAAGATGTTCTCAATGGCACTGTGGATGCTAACGCTGATCGTACCGCTGCAGATCATCGCCGGTGACGTGCATGGGTTGAATACCCTCAAGCATCAGCCCGCCAAGGTAGCCGCAATGGAAGCGTACTGGAAAAGCGAGCCTGACCGTGAAGGAATGCCCATGGTGGTTTTTGCTTGGCCTGACCCAGAACAGGAGAAAAACCTGTTTAGCTTGGACATTCCGCGACTCAGCAGCCTCTACCTGACCCATTCATTGTCCGGCAAAATTCAAGCACTGGAGCAATGGCCAAAAGAGGATCGGCCCTATGTACCGCTTGTGTTCTATGCCTTTCGGCTGATGGTTTATTTAGGTTTTACGATGTTCGGTCTGGTTGCTGTGTCGCTATGGATGCGTAAGCGAAAGCAGCTTTACCAATCACGCTGGTTCTTGATCCTGATGATGCTGGCCACCCCCATTGGCGTTATCGCCATTGAGGCCGGTTGGGTCACCACGGAAGCGGGAAGGCAGCCCTGGATTATTTATGGCTTATTACGAACTGCTGATGGCGTTTCGCCATTTAGCGTCACCACGTTGGTCACCAGTTTGGCCGGACTATGGGGCATCTACACTCTGATCTTTTTCATCGGTGCCTACTTTTTCTTCAAGCTGATACGCCACACGCCTGAGAGCATATTGCCTGACAACGAGGAGCATGATGATGCCCATGAGCAACGCGGCCCTAAAGACCCCTTCAGCCGACGATATAAGCGCCAGTGATAAGGTTTATTGACTTAGATAACCAACACATGAGCCAGTGGCAAGGAAGCCTCTATGAGTGATGAACTCTTTCCCATCATCTGGTTTGGACTCATCGGTTTTGCACTGATTGTTTACGTCATTCTGGATGGCTATAGCCTGGGTATAGGCATTCTGTTTAATGTCATTCAGGACGATGAGCAGCGTGGCGTCATGCTAACGACTGCCTCGCCCTTTTGGGATGGCAACCAAACCTGGCTGGTGCTCAGCGTTGCGGGCCTTTACGGCACTTTCCCTCTGGTCTACTCCTCACTCCTGCCCGCTATGTACTTGCCATTGATTTTAATGTTGATGTGTCTTTTTTTTCGCGGCATGACCTTTGAGTTCCGCGCCAAAGCACGCACTCATCAACGCGTTGATAACGGCTTTCGCGTGGTGACAACGGCCGTCGCTTTTATTCAGGGCATGATCGTGGGTAGCGTAGTGGACGGCGTGGGGACGGATGACGGCAACTTCGCCGAGAATGCCTTAAGTGCTTTTTCGTGGTTCGGGTTATGCACTGGCGCAGCCCTCGTGATCGGCTATGCACTGCTAGGAGCCGCCTGGCTAATTATCAAGACAGAAGGCCAACTGCAAAGAAAGTTTTACCGATTAATCCGACCACTCATGCTGCTTTTTATATTGGCCATTGGAATCGTGGTGGCCATAACACCAATTGTTAACGAGCAAATTGCTGAACGCTGGTCGCAGTGGCCCAACCCGCTTTGGCTGGCAGTGACCGCGGTATTAATGATGGCCCTAGCCGTGCTTACCATCCGCAGTGCCACTCATCGACACGAAAAACGTATCTTCGTCCAAATTGCGATGATGTTCATGATAGGCGTGATCGGTTTGGCCGCTAGTTTTTTCCCCGTCATGCTCCCCCCCGACATTACCTTATGGGAGGCTGCATCTAGTCGCGCCAGCCAACAATTCCTGCTGGTGGGTTATGCCGCGCTCATCCCTATCACTCTTGGCTACACTGCTTATAGTTATTGGTTGTTTCGTGGCAAGGTTCGCGTGAGCGAAGAATGAGCCAGGAAACAGCCACTACTCGTCGCTGGCTGGCAAGCCAAGCACGGCATGGCGGATTCTGGCCCTATGTCACTATCCTCGCAGGCAGTGCCACCACGCCCTTGCTTTTCTTACAGGCATGGGCCATTGCCAGCATTACGCAACGCATGGTCATCGATAAAGCGACATTCACCGATGTGACTATCCCGCTGTTGATTTTACCGCTGGCCTTCTCTGCTCGCGGTGCACTGGCTTGGGTGAAGACCGAAGCCGCCACACGTAGCGCGGTGGACGTGCGTCGGGCGATCCGCAGTGAATTGCTTCAACGGATCGGTGAAAATGGGCCGCTTTGGGCCCGCCGATATCACACGGCAGCCCTCGGGAGTCGTGTTTGGGATCAAATCGATGCATTGCACGGTTACTATGCTGATTACCGCCCTCAGCGGGTATTGTGCATTATTATTCCTTTATTGATTCTAATCGCCGTATTTCCACTGAACTGGGCGGCAGGGCTGATTTTATTGATCACCGCACCGTTTATCCCCCTCAATATGGCGATGGTCGGGATTGGTGCCCAAAAAAAGCATCAGCTTCAGTTTCAGGAAATGGCGCGCATGAGCCGTCATTTTCTGGATGCGTTACGGGGTCTGCCAACCCTCAAGCTATTTGGGGTCAGCCATGCTCAAGCCGAGGTGGTGCATGAGGTCTCTGAGCGCTATCGAGTGCGAGCGATGCGCGTGTTGCGGGTAGCGTTCCTGTCGTCAGCGTTGCTTGAGTTTTTTAGCTCCTTGGCCATCGCATTACTGGCCATTTATATCGGCTTTGTCTACCTGGACCATTTCGAGTTTGGCACCTGGGGCGACGAGCTAACGCTGTTTGCGGGCATGTTCATTCTGATACTTGCGCCCGCTTTTTATCAACCCCTGCGTGATCTGGGCACCCACTACCACGCCAAAGCCGAAGCGGAAGCGGCGGCAGGCGAGTTGATCCCCTTGCTCGCCCCCCCGGTGGCCGCCCGCCAGGGCCGCCCCGAATGGCAGGCACCCAAGCGACTGGGCGTAGCGCTAAAACATGCCACCTGCCGCTACGCAAATCAGCCCACGCCGGCCCTGGATAACGTCAGCTTCACGCTTCAACCGGGCGAGTGCTTGGCGGTAGCGGGCGCAAGCGGAGCGGGCAAGTCTAGTTTACTTAACTTGCTGATGGGCTTTTTGCCGCTTGAGTCAGGCAGCCTGGAAACACACGACGGCCTACGCATCGGCTCCTTGGCTATACAGTCGTGGCAGCGCGCTATTGGCTGGATGGGGCAGCGACCGACGATACTCTCGGGCACGCTGGCCGATAATCTACGGCTGGCCGATCCAGACGCTGACGACGATGACCTCCGCCAAGCACTTCAGGAAGTCGATTTAAGCAATTGGCTCACTTCGCTACCCAAGGGGCTTGCCACGCCTATTGGCGAAGGCGGCCAGCCCGTATCCGGCGGCGAGGCGCGACGCATTGCATTAGCACGAGCGTTTTTGTGCGGTTCACCGTTACTGCTTCTTGATGAGCCCACCGCCAGCCTGGATCGTCTTAGCGAAGCACACGTTATGCGGGCGCTGGCACGGCTCAAGCAGGAACGTACGCTGGTGGTGCTCACTCACCGGCTGGATCTTCTCGCCTTGGCCGACCGCATTTTGATACTCGAACACGGCAGGGTTCGCGCCATTGATACACTGGTTGGTCTTCGCGCCAGCTGTCCTGAACTGCTTAATGCTTCTTCTTATGCTCCTTCCAGGGAGGATAAGCATGCCTAAGCACGCCAATCCGTCATCTCGTGTCAGCGTACTGAGCCCTTACCTGGGTCAGATGCGCCCTTTCGCTGCCTGGTTGATGGCTGGCATGCTGTTCAGCCTCGTTACCTTACTTTCCAGCATTGGCATGATTGCCCTGTCGGGCTGGTTCTTAAGCGCTTCTGCCCTGGCGGGACTAACCGCCAGCACGGCCGCCGCTTTTAACTACTTTTTGCCCTCGGCGGGCATTCGCTTGTTTGTGCTTACCCGTACGTCGGGCCGCTACGGCGAGCGCGTGACCTCTCATGAGGGAACGTTACGACTATTGTCGCAACTACGCAGGCATGTCTATGCAGCCATTGAGCCGCTTTCACCCACGGCTCTGCAGCGCTACGGCAGTGGCGAATTGTTTAGCCGCTTAACGGCCGATATTGATGCTCTGGATAGCCTTTATTTGCGCATCGTTGCGCCCTCTATCGTCGCGCTGCTCGCCATTATTGGCTGTGGCACGCTGGTCGGGGTGTTCTCTCCCGTTATCGGCGTGTTTGCCGCGCTCGCGCTAACCTTTTCAGGCACGTTGGGCCCATGGCTTGCTTGGCGCATGAACCACTCACCTTCCTCAACCTGGCAAGCGCTCAATGGTCGCCTGCGTGGGCAGTTGATTGAAAGGTTGGATGCGCTTGCGGAACTGTTGATTTATGGCCGCTGGGAAGCCGAGTCCGCGTCTCTAATCCGTGTGCAGCGCCAGCGCGATGCGGCTGAATGCCAAACGGCAAGGATATGGGGGTTCTCGCAATGGCTAACCCAAACGTTACTTGGCTTGACGCTTACTACCGCCCTCGCCATGGCCGCCTGGTTCATTAGTCATGGTCGGTTAGAGGCACCGCTAATTGCCTTTATGGGTTTGGCCGTGCTCGCCGGCTTCGAAGCAATCTCGCTCCTGCCCCAGGCGTGGCAAAACGTCGGCAGAATTCAGTACGCCGCTCAGCGGCTTGAAGGGGTGCGTACCCAAGTGCCGACAGTGCGTTACCCTTCTCAGGATCAAGCGGAACCGCTGGGTACCCAACTGACGATCGATCACCTTCACGTTACTTTTGCCGATGGCACTCAGGCACTCAGCGATGTGTCGCTAACCATCAATGTGGGTGAACATGTGGCACTTCTCGGCCCATCGGGCAGTGGCAAGACGACGCTGCTGAATGCGTTGGTACGCTTTGTTGAGCCACAGCGTGGCGAGGTATCGTTGGGGCAAGCCCCGCTATTTACGCTAAGCGAGCACACCTTGCGAGCGGCTTTCGCCGTGGCTCCGCAAAACATCCACTTGTTTGTAGCGAGTTACCGGGAGAACCTGAAACTGGGCGATCCTCAGGCTAGCGATGAACAAATGACCGAACTGCTGTTAGCGCTAGGGCTAGGCGAATGGCTGAGCGAGCAACCTGAGGGGCTCGATAACTATCCTGATGAAGGCGGCAGTTCATTATCAGGCGGCCAGCTCCGCCGCTTCGGCGTGGCTCGGGCATTGCTATCCTTAGCCCCCATCGTGCTACTGGATGAACCCACCGAAGGGCTCGATGACACCACGGCAACCCAAGTACTCAATGTGATAGGTCAGCGCTGCCAGGGGCGGACGCTGCTGTTGGTGACGCACCGCCCTGCTGGCCTTACTCAGTTGGATCGTATTGCTGTTCTCGACAGAGGGCGTCTGCTCGAAGCAGGAACGCCCCAAGCGCTACTAGCCAAGCCCAAGAGTTACTTTTGCAAAATTAACCAACGGGTTGTGCTGTAGCCCTGCCGCTGTCGTATGGCGCAGTATCTAAAGCACTTTGAGGAGCGCCTTTTACCTGCGAATTAAGGGCCACTGGTCGGTTTACCGGTGTAATCCGATACCGGCTTGTCGACCGGCGTATCCAGCCTTTCGGCGAACGCTTTTAGCCCATCAATAACCGGCATAATGGCGTGCCATAGCTGGTCATCGTGCAGCATTTTGTAAGCGCCACTCACCCCGGGCGAGGCGTGCTTTTCGTCCTCAGGCTGATGCTGGCTGATCTTTTCCACGGCATCGCGTAGCGCAAAGGTAACGCGGTAGAAATCGTTGGGCTCTATACGCGACAACACCATGCCCAGAATGGAAATATTCTGGATCGCATTGAGTGACCCTGGTTTGCCAAGCCCATTGATGAGCACCTGGGCAACCTCAGTATTGGCACCGACCACATCATTGGCGAAGCGCAGCACGCCATGCTCGTGCAGCGTTTGTAATAAACGCTCCAACTCCTCATGGGCATCAGGTCCGATTTTGGGAGGCGTCACGGTGTGTGAAATTCGTTCTGCCATTACATTTTCCTCGGATTGGATAGCTGAGCGGGCGGCGTCACGTAATCGCTTTTATCCCATTTAACCTCGACCTCTACGCCTTTTCTCGGCGTGCGGTGGCCGTAGCGGAAATTATTGCTTTTCAAAGGAGGCGCGCCCTTTTCACGTGGCAGTACTTCAAGCTTGACCGCCGTTTCCTTATAGGCGGGCGTTTCAACATCAGGGTCATGGTGCTCCCCCGTGAGCGCATTGACGCCAGGCTTACCCTGGTGGATCGGCAAATATAGCGTGTAGCCGCTGACGCGGTCGGTGACCAGCGCACGGACTTCGATATCATCTCGCCGTGAAGTGAGCTTCACCCAGGTACCGTCTTCAATGCCGTACTCCTCGGCCAACTCGGGACTGACTTCCACGAACCAACCTGGCGCTTCGTACCAAATGCGGGGGCCACGCCCGGTTTGATTGGTTGCCTGAAAATGTTCGAGCATTCGCCCGTTGTTCATCGAGAACGGATACTCCTCGTCTGGCGCCTCTGCGGGTTCTTGCCACTCCATTGGGTACAAATTCGCTTTACCGTCCTCGGTGTGAAAACGATCGGTATATAGCAATGGCGTATCACTGCCGTCAGCCTTGACCGGCCACTGAAGTGATTTCCAATCCGCTAGCCTTTCATAGGTCACCCCGGCGAACAGAGGCGCGATACTGGCGCACTCTTCCATAATTTGAGAAGGATGCGTGTAACCCCAGTCATGCCCCATGCGCGCGGCTAAATCGGTGAGGATTCGCCAATCGGGCCGGCTATCACCCAGAGGTGGCATTACCTCATAGAAACGCTGGATACGCCGTTCGGTATTGACGAAGGTGCCCTCTTTCTCGACGCTTGGCGCACCCGGCAACACGACATCGGCGAACTCAGCGGTGCGGCTCAAGAAAATGTCTTGCACGACAAGAAAATCCAAATCTCTAAACGCCGCGTGCACATTGTGCGAGTCGGCGTCAGAGAATGCGGTTTCCTCACCAATAACGTACATGGCCTTGAGCCTATCCTCAGCGGCCGCCTGCACCATCAAAAAGTTGCCTTCGCCAACTTTATTCGAGAGCTGCTCTTTGGGAACACCCCACCCCTTTGCCCAGCGCTCGCGTGCCGAGTCGTCCGTGACTTTTTCATAGCCGGGATACATATTGCGTAAGCAGCCAAAATCGCTGGCGCCCTGAACGTTGTTGTGGCCCCGCATGGGGTAACCGCCAGTGCCCGGCTTGCCATAATTACCCGTTACCACCAACAGGTTTGATAATGCCGTACTGGTGTCCGAACCGTGACTGTGTTGCGTGATGCCCATGGCCCACAGCAGGCAAACACTCTTTGCCTGACCAATCATCTCCGCTGCATCGACCAGCTCCTGCCTGGAGAGGCCGGTTTTTTGCTCGGCAAATTCCAGCGTGAATGGCTCCAGCGACTCACGGTACTCACCGACCTTATTGACCCACTTTTCGAGGAACTCCTGATCGGCGTAACCACTGTCAAACATATAGCGCGAGAGTGCCGAGGCCCACACCAAGTCAGTGCTCGCCTTGGGACGTAAAAATATATCGGCTCGCTCGGCCATTTCATGTTTACGCGGGTCGACAACGATGAGCTTTTGTCCGCGTAATTTCTGTGCGGCCTTGATACGTGAGGCAATCACCGGATGGTTCTCGGCGGTATTGCTGCCGACGATGACGACCACTTCGGCTTTCTCGATATCTTCGATAGAGCCCGCGTCGCCACCATAACCCACCGTCCGGAACAAGCCCTTAGTCGCGGGGTTCTGGCAGTAGCGCGAGGAATTATCGACACTGTTGGTGCCGATGATCAAGCGGGCGATTTTTTGCGTCAGGTAGGCTTCTTCATTACTCGCCTTACTCGAACCAATAAAACCCAGGCTATCGGCACCGTACTTATCGCGCGTTTCAAGCAAACGGCGAGCAACCAGATCGAGCGCTTCATCCCAGCTGGCTTCACGGAAACGTCCGTTGTCACGAATGAGCGGCATGGTCAGCCGTTTCTCGCTATTAACGAAATCCCAGGCGAATTTGCCTTTAATGCAGGTCGAAATCCCGTTGGCCGGGGCATCTATAACAGGCTGAACCTTCAAAATATGCCGATCCCGAGTCCACATTTCAAAGGAGCAGCCCACCCCACAGTAGGTACACACCGTTTTAGTGCGTTTGATCTCCGGCTGACGCCAATGCATATCCATTTTGGACAGACCGGTCACCGCAGTCGCACCAGTGGTGGTCTCGACAGTTTTGATAATGTCGATCATTGGCCGCTTTAGCGACTGTGGCATTGACGTGAAAGGGCCCGCATCAGGCTGCATGGTTTTTTCCATCAGCGCGTTACAAGGACAGACAGTGACGCAATGACCGCACTGTACACAGCTAGAATCATCAATCTGTTTGCCGCCATCCCACAACACACGTGGGTCTTCCATGGAATAGTCGATGCTGAGCGTTTCGTTAACTTCAACGTTCTGGCAGGCTTCTACACAGCGTCCGCATAGAATGCATTGATCAGGGTCGTACGTGTAAAACGGGCTCGAAGTATCCTTTTCGTAAGGCTTACGCTGGAACTCATAACGCTGGATGGGAATATCCATCTCGGCCATGGTGTTGTGCAACGTACAATCACCGGTATTGTTTTCACATACGGTACAGTAAAGCTCGTGCTTACCAAGAAGGCGATCCATCCCTTCATGACGGGCAGCGATGGCAAATTCGTTTTGGCTGGTAACCGTCAGCCCTTCTTCGGCTTTTAACGTACAACCACGCTTTAATTCGCCATCGACTTCCACCCAACATGAGTCACAGGTTTCTAGCGGCCCCAACGCAGGATGGTAACAAACGTGGGGTAAATCAATGTCATGGGTTTCTAGAAAATCAATTAGTGGCATGTCTGCCTTACCCGACAGCGACTTGCCATCAAAGACAATTGTGCAGATATTATCGGTGCAAATATAATCCTTAGCCATAACAATCCCTCTCTCCCTGTTGGATCCTTGACTCTTTTTTACCGTAGTAAATGCCCTTAATATTGTCGAGAGGATAGCAAGAGGGAAAAGTGTATCGCTTTAACGTTGATTTAAAAAAGCCACTATGACGTGTTGTACATCAGCACAGCAGGCCATAATGCTGTCGATGGTTAATATATTTTAAATTTTTTTGCACGTTAAAAATTAAGCTTAAATAACCGATGAAATTAACACTGATCATCACTTTCATTTTTTCACTTTCAGTATAAAAGCGAAGACAGTTTAGTAGCATTCTTCGCCGAGGCGTTGCGCCGACAAGCGCTCACCAATCTGGCGTAAACGACTGACGAACAGCATACCCAATTAGCGCTTAGCGCCCCCGCTCGGTTACTCTACACTCGACATTGGCACTCTATGAACGAAGGAAGGATAGCCGTCTCCATGTTGGGATTTTTGCAGGGTTTTTCCTATGGCCTCTTTATGACCTGCCTGCCCTGGCTACTGGTCGGCCTTTTTAACCCAGCGCTGGCGCTTCCTGGCCTGGCGCCCAACAGGCTGCAGGTCATCTTGCGCTATTGCCTGCTGGTGCCCTTTATCAGTGTGCTGGCATGGCTAACCTCCTTATGGGGCGGCTTCAGCCCCAGTTTATTGGGCTGGCTGGCGGGGATTATCGCCATTCCGGTAGCATTACCCCTTGAACGAACGCTGCGCGGTTGGCTGGCCCGCCGTCGACAGCGGCGCCAGGAAGCCCAAAGAGCCGACGCGGTGCGAAAGCAACGTGCGCAGGAGGAGCGGAAGGTCTATGAGTCGGGGGTCAGGGTACTTGACCCAGCCCACCCGCCCGAAGGAGCCGACGAACTGGTACTCGCGATGTGTCGGGTAAAACAGCGCCTGATCGACGCCCAGCGTCCCGACCTAGCGATCCAGGCAGACCGCCTCTATAGTCGCTACTCCCATGTGCTGGAGGCCTTGGGTAGCCGTTTTCATACCGGCGAACTGGCCTTCGAGCGTTCGCGGGGCCTAGTGGCTCAGGTCTGCCTCGGCGGTGTTGATACCCTAACGACCATGGCTTCCCACGCACGCGGGGTAGCGAGCGTAGACGGCCATTACGTGCGCGAACGCCTAACCCGGGAAGGTAAGCGACTGAGCGACGAAGAGCGCACGGCCCTGGTGCGGCGCCTGGATCTTCTGGTAGAGACCGAGCACCGTTTAAATGGCCTCACCGCCCGTATTGAATCGGCCCTGACCGTGCTCGACGATACCGCTGTCGCCATGGCACGTATCGAGACAGCGCGCCCACAGGCTGCCGTTACCACTGAGAAAGCACTGGAAGATTTGCGCCGCTTCGTCGAAGGCGCCGATCGTTATGCCCGCAAAGAGTAATTAGGAGACTTAAATGACGCAGCCATCCAGTGATAAACGCCTCTCCCTACCGCTGGTAGATGATATCGCTAGCCAACTGGGCACTGGCCAAGCGAATTCAGCTGATGCCGAGCTAGAAGCCATGGCCGACCGCTTTATCGACGATATTCTCGCTGAGGGTGAAGACGCGTCAAGGGTTCGTCAGCGCCGTGCGGTAGACGAAATGGGGCTTGAATTACAGCAGCAGGCCGCCCATCGCAGCGCTATGCTACAAACCCCATTGAACCAGTTGGCCCACCAGGGCGACGAGGGAGGCCCGGTCGCCAAAGCGCTAAGTGACCTGCGGGGGCGCATGGAAGGGCTCGATCCTACTCGCCACCGGTTGGCTCCAAGCGCGCTGGATCGCGTAATGGCCGTCATTCCCGGCCTCGATAGCCGCCTGCAGCGCTATTTTCGTAAGTTCGAGAATGCCCAACAGGCCTTGGACGCCATCATTGACGAGCTAAAAAGTGGTCACGATATGCTGCAGCGTGACAACCTCACGTTAAACGATGACCAGCAGGCCTTAACGCACATTCTTACCGAATTGGATCGTCAGATTACGCTAGGCCGCTTGATCGACCGTCGCTTACAAGATGAAATTGCCGCGCGTGATGCTGATGACCCACGCCGTCACTTTATCGAGGAAGAGCTGCTCTTTCCGCTACGCCAGCGCATTGTTGACCTTCAGCAGCAATTAGCGGTTAGCCAACAAGGCGTGCTGGCGATCGAGGTCATCATACGCAACAACCGGGAGTTGATGCGCGGGGTCGATAGGGCCATCAACGTCACCGTCTCGGCGCTAACCGTGGCAGTGACGGTCGCCATGGCGATGGCCAATCAGCGCTTGGTGTTGGATCGTATCGAAGCACTCAATACGACCACTTCACAAATGATTGGCGGCACCGCAAAAGCCCTGCGCCAGCAAGGGGTGGATATCCAAAAACGCGCCTCTTCGGCGATGCTCGACATGCAAGTACTCGAAGAAGCCTTTCGTGAGGTAATGGGCGCGATCAACGATCTCTCAAGCTATCGCCAGGAGGCGCTGCCCCGGCTGGAGGAGCAAATCGAACGTCTGGCAACGTTAGCCAAGCAGGGCAAAACATCCATCGATCATCTTCAAGAAGGCAGCCGTTCGCAACCCGATAGCGACTTTACCCCTAACGACACGCGTCAGTAGGGTTTTAGACCCTTATCCGCGTTCGCAGCGCCGCTGCGCTCAATAACGCTGGCCAACGCCGAGCGCACATAAACGCCGCCTTTCGGCCTAAGCGATAGGAAAGCAGGTTGGCCAATTGCTCCGCATGGCGAACAGGCCGCGTTAGATCGGCATAGGCCAGGCGCTGATACGCTTTGGTATCGTCTCCCGCAGTGTAGATGCGGGCAGCAAGTAACGCTGTGTGCAGCGCAATCGCAATGCCATCGCCTGCGAAAGAGGGAATCACCGCGGCTTGATCCCCCAGCGGAAACAGGCCCGGCAGTGAGTGGCCTGGGGAGCGGAGATAACCGTAAGGAACACTGGAAATGGCCAAGGGCGCATGCCAACACGGGGTTAAATCGGCGAGGCGCTGCTTCATATGGGATGATGTCTCACTCAACCACCCAAGCACACCCGGCCAATCCCCTCCACACGCTTTGTAGATATCCTGCCGAATTAAAAAGCTGAGATTGACACCGCCCTGCTCTATCGGCTCCAAGCCAGCATAACCGCCATTGAATAAATGCACCTCAACCGTGTCCTGCCATGGATGCTGCTGCCATGTGCTAGGACTAAAATGCATTTTAAAACCAATATAGTCATGGTGACGCTTATAGTGATAGAGGCGCTTAACAACAGAGCGGCGCTGGGCGTGAGGGCGGCGTTTCCAATCACGCAGCTCATGCTTGCCCGTGGCGAGAAACACCGTATTCGCTGACATCGCTGAGCGGTGGCCAAATCGGTTCCGAGTAAGTAGTTCCCACCCATCATCTACATGCGCTAAGTGTCTGACGGTCGTACCAAGTTCAACAGCCGCGCCTGCTAATTCTGCCTGCTCAAGTAGCGCATGATCCAAGCGGTAACGGGACAAGCTCCAGGCAGTAAAAGGCAGTGGGAAGTTAAGCTCGCTCTCGCCGTTGTAAAACCGAGCGTTGTGAATGGGTTCAGCGCCTAACGCCGCTAGATTCACCCCTAAACCCGCCAGGTAATGCGCGGCTTCCACACTAATGAATTCGCCACACACCTTATGGTGCGCATCCGCTTTACGTTCTAGCAAGCGTACCGGTACGCCGCGCCTGGATAGCGCAATAGCGGTCGCCGATCCCGCGGGGCCGCCGCCAATGATGACGGCCTCTTCCCCCATCAGCAATACGCCTCTTTGTGGCAGGAAACACAAATACGAAACGGAAAATACCGCTTAACCTGCACACGCCCCTCAAGCCCCGCCTGGCCGACCAGGCGTTGCCAGTCCACGACGCTAAAAGCACGTGCCACCGAGACAGCCGCATCATGACGAATGAGCCGGTTGCGACTAAACAGTGCAGTCGCTAACTTTATAAAATAGTAGGGAACCGGATGCCGATGTAGATCATTAATAAACCAGCCTTTATGCGCACGCCGGTCCATCCACTGCATAAACTCGACCACCTGCTTATCGGTGAGATGGTGGGTAAAGAGAGACGATATGATCAGATCGATGGGCTGTCCTGGCTCAAATGCAAATACATCCGCGGTTTGATAATCGATAGCGGCGGATGATGGCCAAGATTCGGCAGTTTTTTTTGACCACGGGTTCAAGTCAACGCCCACTAAGCGGCAAGGCTTCTCCGCGTCCACAGGCTCCGGCCGCCGCTGGGCAATCTTTCGTAGCATATCCCCTCCGCCGCTGGCCACGTCCAGAACCAAAAGCCGCTGCCTGTTTTTTAACCAGGGGCGAAGCCATTGCAAGGTCGGGCGATAAGCGAGCGTTAGATGATTAATGCGTTCAAGGCCGATGAGACAATCGTGAAACTCTTCGAAAGCGATATCCTCCTCATCCATAAGCTCATGTTCATCGCTGCGCTGGCTGAAATCCCGCATGGCCGCTCTATTCCTTCAGCTCGAAAAGCATGCTTTCGACCGTTACCCCCGGCCCAAAGGCCATGGCGAGCCCTGGCCCTGGCTTCTGGCTGTTCATCATCTTTTGCAGAACAAACATGATAGTGGCCGACGACATATTGCCAAACTGGCAAAGCACTTCCCGTGATTCCATCAACTGCTGCTCTTCCAGCTCAGCACCGGCTTTGACCGCATCTAACACCGTTCGCCCGCCGGGATGAATTGCCCAGTGCGCTATATCCGCGTGTCGATAGCCGCTCAACAAGGTTTTCAAGACACCCGGTAAGTGCTGGGCAATGGCGCCGGGCACTTTTCCTGATAACTGCATATCGAAGCCCTGATTGCCAATACGCCAGGTAATTAAAGCGTCTGTTTCCGGCAGTACGTCGGCGTTAAAGTGATGCATTTCAAGACCAGTAGGTTGGGCCGAGACGATACTAGCAGCACAGCCGTCGGCAAACAGTGCGAACGACAAAATCTCTTCAAGCGTTTCCGTGGGCTTTAGGTGCAGGGTACAGAGTTCAAGATTGAGCACCAGCACTGTGGCGTGTGGCTCTGAGCGCACAATATGGCGCGCCATTTTCAGCGCATTGATGGCCGCGTAACAGCCCATAAAACCGACATTGGTACGTTCAATGTGCGTCGCTAGCCCGTAATGGTGAATCAATTGATGGTCTAGTCCTGGTGCATAAAAACCGGTGCACGTCGTGGCTACCAAGTGGGTAACGCCGGAGAGATCAAGTTGATCAAGCGCGCGCTTCGCTAAAGTAAAAGCGAAGCGTTCGTAGAACTGCATGCGCGCGTGCGTATCCGGGAAAGCTTGATTGTGATAGAAGCCTTCTTCGTCCAGCTTATCGTTGTCTGAGTGAGGTTTCAGGAAAGAGTAACGATGCGCTATCTGCGCCCTTTCAGCCATCCGCTGGAACACCTTTACCGAGCGCTTATCCGGCAGCAGTCGGGGGCAGTAGTCGATGAATTTGCTATGGATGTCATGATCCGGCACGGCAGTGGCGATACGATTGATAAAAACTGGCGTCATGTCTACCCTCCTTGGCAACCAAAGGCCTGGCCGCTGCGCCTGTGCTTCGTTTGACCAACTGGCTATCCGCGTCAAGATCGCCCTGCGGTGCGGATAAGCAGCGTCAGGGTTGGCGCACCATGCTCGACTCCATAAACCCCATCCGACGTCCTATGATCATTTCCATGGCCCAGGCGGAGAGGATGGACGTATAGGCCTGCTGGCAAATTTCGCCACTCATGGCATGATCGGCGCCATCCACAATGCGGTGTGTCAATGAGTGCGCCTTCTCGAAGGCTCGCCGGTAATTCATGATCGTTTCATGGGGAATCAAGTGATCATGCTCGGCTTCGATCAGCAGCACGTCGCCTTCGAATTGCGCGCAGGCGGCGAGCGCCTTATTCTCGCTCGACACGACTTGCCGGTGGCGATACTCCGTCAGATCCGCTCGATTCAGCGCTCGCTTGGGCATGTCCCACTGCGTATCTCTATACAGCGCGGGCACGCTCAATGCCAACCACTTCACCGGTCGGCGAGTGCTCAATAACGTTGCCAGATAGGCCCCATAGCTGTTGCCCATCACGGCAATCGCCGAGGGATCAATATCAGGGTTGTTAGCCAAGACATCATAAGCTGCGATTACATCGTTCAGATTATCCGCTCGACTCACGGTTTGCTGCTGCGCCAAGGTGCCCCCGTGGCCGCGCAAGTCAAAAGTAAGGCATATACAGCCCAGGGCAGCGATCCGCTTGGCGCGGATAAGATCGCTCTCTTGGCTTCCGCCCCAACCGTGCACAAACAGCACACCGGGAATTTTGGCTTCCGGAGCGAGCACCGTACCGGCTACTTTGCCGTTGTCGACCGTAATCTCGATCGCTTCACTGCTTGTAGTCATAACCACCCAACATGACGCATTTCGTTATGGGGCCTACCGTCGCATCCACCCCACTGAAGAGGATGATTGCCTCCGGTGGCGTTGTTTGCTCTGCCCCATAGCGTTCAATGGATGAGGTCTGGACGATTTTCGGGGCTGGCGTGGCTTGAAACGCTTCCATCGCCACTATCTCAGCGCTACTCGCCCCGCCAATGCGCCAGGACTGCTCAAGCACACCGACTCGTCTTATGCCCTTCGCATCCACCCCACACGCCACATCATAGTTTCGGCGTGAGGCAAAAAAGCCCGGTAGACACTGCGTCGCCGCGGTATCAAAAATTTGTGCTTTCGAAATTGCTTCGCGTAGTTCGTCGGAGAGTTTTAATGTAAGCAGCACCTCGAAGCTGCCCTCAACGGCCACAAGATCCGTGCCGCCATAGACAACGGCGCCTTGGTTATCGGTAGTGAGGTGCTGAGTTCCGTAATAGGCAATTTGGGAGTTCCCTATTCGAACTTGCCCAACACTGTGGGTGGTTACATCAGAGAGATGCCCTTCAAGTACAAGGCCATGACTCGCTATCTCGTCGGCATTAAGTGTGTTTAAGATGCTGGTGAGCTCATCAACGTTGGAGGCAACCGCCTGCCCTCGCCCCGCCGTGGCCCGCACCGCTTTAATACGCACCGGGCCATGCTCAAGCAGGAGTAACCCCGCCACTTTTGCGTCATCCAGCGAAAAGGCTGAGTAGCCATCAAGCACGACACGTTGAACACGCTGACAAAACTCATCGGACCATGCAGAAGGTGCCGGCGATTGTGAGCTGACAAGGGGATGCACAATCGCCTTTGTGGCCATAAAAGGTTCCGATACCACACCCCCGAACAAGTCTTGTTCGCTTCGTATACCTAAGCGATGGGCTTTTTGCCTATCGGTCAACACATCAGCAGGCACAAAATAAACAGGCGCGGGGTAATCTTTTGCCGGATCATACTCACCAAGGAAATCCATTCCATGGCGCTTGGCGATCCACCGAGCGATCTCGCGGTGGGTGGCTCGCTCATGCTCAGCGGCGTGTTCGGGTTGCGGATATGTGACCACGCTTCCGCGCTTCTCGTTTGGCATAGGCTTCCTTGTCCTTGGTATGAACGAACACGTTACGACCGCGCGCTCCCAGAACGTTGTCAAAGTTCTCCATCATAGTTTCAAAGGTAGCTAAGTCGGATACCTTTACAAGAGAAATAGAAACTGACACAGTCATTTATTTAATCGATACTCTCTTATGCTGCCAGACAGTGCCAAGAATCCTATAACAGCTATAAAAAGTTAAATAAAATAACCGGCCTTGTTTCCTGCTTTTAGTATCCTCTATGTTTATAAGGGTAAGGTTAAAATGCGGCAAAAAAGCACTACGACATTTGCAACGAAATTGATAGAAAAGGAGGTCAATCATGACACGTGCTCTTGGTGGTCAATCGCCCGCTAACGTGACACATCACCTTAGTGGCATAGACTTTCCCGCCAGTCGCTCCGACCTTGAACAGCATGCCAAGGATAACGGAGCAGAGAACGAAGTACTGGATGTCATACGTCAAATGCCCGACCAGCAGTATGGCAGCATGGCCGATGTGACGAAGGGCGTCGGCGAAGTGGAGTAATAGCAGCATAATATTCGTCGCCCTCTAGGCTAAGCGCTCTTGCGCGTAGAGGGCGCACTCTATGACTGGACTCAACAAAGCAACGGCCAAGCGGGAAAACTGTTTATGTGCGTCTTGGCGACAGATGCATCATAAAAAGCTACCTAGGTAATACTGTATTCCCATTAACGCCTCTACCCCGCCTTCCTTTTGCGATTGTGTTCTCATCAAAGCGGGCGGGCTCCCTGTAATATCGTTGAAGGCAAAACCGGTGTTAGATAGTTTACTGGCTTGTTTTAAGATTTAACCTAATCCGGAAAACTCATACTGCATAAAAAGGAATTTATGTATGTTTAACAGGGATTCATGGCAATCCTGGGAGATATGGATTTCTCAACCAAGTTTTGTGAACTTCCTTTTAGTGATAGGTATCGCGGTCGTCAGCTATATCGCGCTGCGCCTATTAATGAACTCGGTCCTGGCGCGGGTGGTTAATTGGCTATCCCATAAAAAAGGTCGCTGGAGCCGATACGGTGCAGAAGTTTTTAAGCACACCAGTCGGCTACTGATCGCCGCCATGGCATTGCAAATCGGCTTGGCAGTGGCTGAATTAGGCCCCGTCTGGAGCGCACGCGTCAGCCATTTATGGTTCTTAGTACTCGCCCTGCAGTTTGGCCTTTGGGTCGACGCCGCCATCGCTTTTTGGAAAGAGGGCATCGTTCAAGATAAAGCGGGCCGTGATAACCAACTGACGGTGACCATGGTCGCGCTGATGTTTCGCATTGTGGTCTGGGCCGTTGTATTGCTATCGGTATTAGCAAACCTTGGGGTAGATATTACCGCTTTCGTTGCCAGCCTTGGTATTGGTGGTATTGCCATCGCCCTTGCCGTACAAACGCTCTTAAGTGACTTGTTCGCCTCGGCTGCTATTGGCGTCGATAAACCTTTCAAGACGGGTCATTTTATCGTCTTCAACGACATTGCCGGCACGATCGAATATATAGGCTTAAAAACCACACGTATCCGCAGCTTGAGTGGCGAACAAATCATTTGCTCGAATACAAAGCTCCTTCAGCAAACGATTCACAACTACAGCCGAATGAGCGAACGGCGTGTGGTGTTCAATCTGGCCATCTCCTTTCGGACAACCGCCGAGAGAGCACGCGAGATTCCGCCCCTCGTCCAACAAGCCATCGAGGCAGTGGAGAACACTCGGTTTGATCGGGCGCATTTACTGATGTTTGATGATTATGCGCTTAAATACGAAGTCGTTTATTACGTTCTGAGCGCAGACTACAACCTCTATATGGATATACAACAAGCGATTAACTTCACGTTGTTGGAAGAGTTCAGGCAGCGGGGTATCCAATTCGCCATGCCGTTGCGTGCGCTGGAGTTCCTTGAGGATGTGCCGCTCGCCACCGAGGGGCGAGGAGTTGGTCAGCGTGGGCCAGCTCCTTCTGATACAACGACATTGCACCCAGGCGGTGGGCATTCAAATAGTTAAATGAGAATAGTAAAAACCATTGCCGTTACTTCCTTTTCACACTCACTAGCCAATTAGTAATAAAACATAGAATTAGACTAACCCAATTCAGATTATGCCACTAGATGCAGGTAAAGAGGATCGAATTCACCCGTTTCCTTTAACTTTTCCCAATCATTTACAGTTATCTGGTTTTTATGGCTGCTAATTAGGCCATCTAAACGAAGTGATTGAAGTACTCTGTTCATATGGATCTGGGTCATCCCTGTTGCATCAGCTAATTCAACCTGGGTAACAGGCATATC
Organism: Vreelandella sp. V005; assembly: GCF_052645115.1. NCBI lineage: Bacteria > Pseudomonadati > Pseudomonadota > Gammaproteobacteria > Oceanospirillales > Halomonadaceae > Vreelandella > Vreelandella sp. V005. Next base: position 136,442 of record NZ_JBQXYA010000007.1, read on the forward strand.
AAATGTTTTATGTGGCGCCAACCCTACTGCATCCAGTCGTACTAATAGTTCGCAGATAAGGTGGGCAATTCGGTTATATGCATGCCGTTGCCCGTTATTCAAAAGCCACTCACGGGTAATAGAAGCACTCACCAGGGTCTCACGCCAAAGAACCGCTGTAAGGCGTGGATGAAGCTCACAAAGTCTTAGCACATCGTCGTGCTCGATAAAGCCAAGTATGCAGGGCGTAATCGAGGCAATATTTATATCTAGATACGACAAATGCAAGCTTTCAAGATCAGGAATATCTCCCGGTATATAAAGGGATAATATTTGACGTTTGCCTTCAGATGTCAGCTTATAGGCACAGATAAATCCGTCAACCACTAGACAGCACTGAGTCGGGTGATCGCCAACTTTTAATATATCTTGATCTGCTTTAAGGGATACCGTCTTTATCGATAACGCCTGTATTGCTTGCTTTTCCTCATCATTAAGAACAGAAATGCTTTCTAACTTACGGATAAAAAGGAAGTTAGGTGTAAGGATTAGGGTTTTCATAGGAGGCTCCACAATTTGCAGGTATGAAGCCGAATGCAACATTTTACTGCTCGTCTATAGACGATGAAACGTATTTCTCATTATGCGCTTCGTGGGTACAAAATGATAGCGCGCGCTTCTGTTGTCTTTTTTGGACGCATTTTGGAAACGTGAGTGTCGAGTAGCCTACCACGCGTTATTATAGTGAAAAATGAAGCCATCTCTTAGCATGGTCGAGTCTTTAAAAAAAGTGGCCATTAAGTTAAGAGTGGGTATGGCTACACTAAATTTAAATATCAGGTTTTATATCATAAAATTGTAAGCGTTCGCCGTTAAAAGCTGCTCGCAACAAAGGCTCTAAAGATTCGCTCTCAATGTACGGAATATTTCAGTCAGGGTTTTGATGAGCTAACAGCAAGGCAGCCCTTAGACCTATCCTCATCATACCTAGTGCTTGGGGTGTCTTCAGAGGTGTTGCTCTCCCCCTTCGTAGCTTGAAAGTTGGAAAGTGATGCCGACCGCCCGCACATCTTTTGCTAGTAATAGGATTAGGCAAACATATAGCAGGATCGTCTCTGTTGCCTCTTGCTCCCGCTAGTTAATCTTCACCAGGTATTTTTAATGAGAGGATTAACCCATGACAGTTTCAACTAACTTCGTATCAAAAGTTGTTTTATTAACCGGCGCCAGCAGCGGTATCGGCGAAGCCACTGCTCTCTGGCTTGCAGATCAAGGTCACCGTCTCATCATCGGCGCACGCCGTACCGACAGATTAAAAGCATTGGCCACGAGCATTCGTGCCAAAGGTGGCGTGGTGGATTATCGAACCCTGGATGTTACCGACCTGGACGACATGCAGGCATTCGCGGATTCTGCCGTCAATTTGCATGGGCGCGTTGATGTCATCATCAACAACGCTGGTGTAATGCCGCTCTCACCACTGGCCTCTCTTAAAATTGACGAGTGGAACCGTATGATCGACGTCAACATTCGTGGCGTCCTTAATGGTATTGCCGCCGTTCTACCCACCATGCAGTCACAGGAAGGTGGCCAAGTAATCAATGTATCTTCAATTGGCGGCTTCACGGTCGTCCCGACCGCTGCGGTCTACTGCGCCACTAAATATGCAGTGCGCGCTATTTCGGATGGGTTACGCCAGGAAACAGACAACATCCGCGTTACCTGCGTTTATCCCGGGGTGGTGGAATCAGAATTAGCCAACACCATCACAGACCCCGAAGCAGCTAAAGCGATGGTGGCTTATCGTCAGATTGCTCTTAAACCTGAAGCAATCGCTTCAGCGATAGCACACGTCATTAATCAGCCAGATGACGTGGATACCAGTGACATAGTGGTACGGCCTACAGCGAGTGTATGATCAGAGTACCTTTTAGCCGCCGTTCGCTCGGGCGGCTTTCGGTTCGTATCGGGCCGAGTCGGCAGCCGTGAAGACGGCTCAACCGAGCCGGCCTTCGCTACTCAGTACAGCCCCCTTCGGCAGTCAGCGAACGTTCGCGCCACCACGTTCGTGTATGGTCCCGAGTCGCCTAGCGTTTATGACTACTTTCAATAAGGCCGCTTCTGGGGCAAGTTTTCTAGCCATCACCACCGCCCATGTGCTTGATATCATCGAAGCCGTGCTGGGCAACGTTACAGAAGTCGATGCCAGAACGGAGCTCTTATGACGGGAGGTTAAACTGACCGATACCGGCGAAACCTCGGTTCGAGAGATTCCCGACCATGTCCACATCATCGCGAAAACAGCGCTCGGCGCCCCCGTTTCCGTTCAGGTGCTGGCCGGCGTTCCAGAAAACGAGGCGAATTTTGTAATGGAAATTCGCGGCTCGAAAGGCTCACTACAACTAAGAGGTAATCATATGGCCGGTGTCCAGGTTGGTGATCTGGCGCTATCGGCAAGTGTGGCGTTCGCGCCACCCGAAACACCGATAGCACTGGGTGCCGTCAATGCCTCTGCCCCCAGTGTGTGGGCAGGCGCCGCTATCAATGTAGGTGAAGTGTATGACAGCTTGGCCCGCGATATGGCGCAAGGTACCTTCAATACACCGGGCTTTGCGCACGCAGTTCATAATAGCCAGCTGGTAGCTGCGGTCGAACGTGCGGCGCAAACGGGCGAACGGCAGCGCAACCTCGGCTGATGAAGACGGGTGACGGCTACTTTGCCTCGCCAGCATTGACCGTCACTAACCGTAGAGCAAGCCTCCCAGAATGTGCAGCAGGACGAGCACTGCACAGTAGAATTTTCCCCTCCGGTGACGATATGCCATCGGGATAGGTCACCTCCCCCTGCTCCAATAGACAGGCGCACTCACCACAATTGCCACTGCGACATCCAAAGGCAGGTTGAAGCCCGGCTTTTTCAGCGGTTTCCAACAGGCTTTCGCCTGGCTGCCAATGGGCCACCACGTTTGAATAGGCAAAGCTGACTTCAACGGATTGTTCGGCGACTGGCACTGTATAGGTTGGCGTCAGCGCCGAAGGGCCAAACGCTTCGGTGTGTATCTGCTCAGGTAATAGGCCGATAGCCAACGCCTCTTGGTGGTAGCGCTGGACAAAGGCAGCGGGGCCACATAAGTACAACTGCACTTCTGAAAGGGGCTTATCAGCCAGTACCGACGCCAGCGAAACTCGACCTGAAAACCAGTCGTTAGCGGCAGCGGTTGACCCGGTAACGTGTCGCTGCAATCGTAGCCCTTTCGCGCCAAGGTCGTGTAGCTCCTCGCTAAAAGGCGCCTCGCTAGCAGCTCGCACGCTCTGAATTAACGTTACGGGGCCGCGGTCTGCGCCTGTTAACTCATGCGCTAAACTCAGTAGCGGCGTAATACCGATGCCACCGCCCAGCAGCACCCAATGAGCACGCTTTGAGCCGCTAGCATCTGCTGTAAAAGCCCCTTTCGGCAGGCTCACTGTCAGCGATGAGCCCACCTGTAGCACGCTGTGCAGGTAACGCGATCCCTCACCGTCAGCCTTCACGCTGATGCGATAATCGTCCTGCTGGCTATCACCAGAAAGGGTGTAGCTGCGCGTCAGTGAAGTACCATCCAAGCGCGGCACGCGCAGCGTAATGAACTGCCCCGCTTTAAAGGGAGCCAGCGTCTCACCCTTTAAATAGAAAGAGCGAATCTCAGACGTCTCCTGCACCACGGCGGTCACCTGGACAGGCTGCTGTGTAGAGGGAGCAAGTGCTTTCCATGGCCCATAGGGCGCTGCTTCAGGGGCCACCTTGCTGGCATGGCTACGCCAACTCATAGCCCCTGGGCGCCAAACGATATGACGGGGAGTTAAGCACCAATAGCGCTCAGCGCCTGGATAGTGTGCCCCAGCGGTCCCTTCATCCACCAGCCGCGCCTCACCGGAGAGATGCAGCAAATCGCCGCTGGCAAAATCTGGTATCACTAAAGCGGCGCGTCCGCTGGTCAGCACGTTGCCTAGCGTGTTGAAGAACCGATTGCCCGCAAAATCGGGCAGAATCAGATCACCTCCCTGGCGCCGAATAAACCCCGGTTGACCACCGCGATGAGAAGCGTCCACCTGAACGCCCTGGTCAGTATGCGCATAACTGCCTACGAAGGCTGTGATCGCCCGGTCGATATGCGCAAGTACTTCAGAGGGTAATTGGCTGAGGGATGAGTCGCGCATGGCGAGTACGGGGCCTGGCTGGGGGTGCACCGACCTCATCGCCGACCAGTCGTGAATGTACTGCGGGCAATTACCGAAGGCGTGCGCCACTTCCAACTGCCATTGGCCAGCTGATCCCCGCAATACACCGTTGACCCGGTTACGACGGCGTGTGTGCAGCTCGATGCCCAATAGGCCAATGCTGGTGCCGCTGCTGAATAGTGGTGTAAGAGGGTCATGCTCAGGCGGCGTTAACGTTAGCTCAAGGCGTGACTCGTTCGGCGCATCAACAAATCCCGGCGCGCCCTCCAGTAGCGTGACCCAAGGCCAACCGTCACCGTCCACCGCCGCCGCCACTACAAACGGCAGTTGAGGGAAGAAGTGCTGCAGTTGCGGCGTTAAAAAGGGGCGCATCACCTTGCGGCCTACCTCTGCCATCTGTTGTTCCACGCCGACCACGCGCTGCAAGGCAAGTTCGCCTTCATGCCACGGACGGCTGGTAATGTCTTTATTCACCCTCGACTCCTCGCGAGCAGTTCACCTGCACCGATTTGAAATGCTGCCACGGCTGGCCTAGCGCACCAGACCCACTTTGGTTACCCCCATAGACACAAAGCCTTCCAGCACCTCGATGCGCCTCAACCAATCGCGAATATACGGGTAGGGTTCCAGCGAGACATTTCCTTCTGGCGCGTGAGCGATGTAGCTGTAGAGCGAAATCTCCGCCAGGGTAGCCTGATCACCCGCCAGGAAAGGCTGATCCGCCAAGTGGGCATCCACAAGCGCGAATAGCGCATGCGCATCGTCAATCAGCGGTTCAGGGTCGAACGGGGCATTGAACACCGTGACCAAACGGGCCTTCATGGCGGAGTTTGCTAATGGCCCTGCCGCCACCGATAACCAGCGTTGCACCTGTGCTTGGATGAGCGGATCGTTCGGCAGCCAGCGACCAGTCCCATAGCGACGCTCCAGATAGACCAGGATGGCATTGGAATCCGCCAGGATAATCCCTTGGTCATCAAGCACCGGTACCTGCGCGAAGGCGTTCAGGTTTAGAAAAGGCGGCGCCTTATGCTCGCCTGCGGCAAGATCGACATCGATAAAGCTGGCAGGCAAACCGAGCAGCGAAAGCAGCAGCTCAATGCGGTGGCAGTGGCCAGAAAGAGCGTGGCGATAAACTTTGATAGCATTGGACATTGCTGGACTCCTTGAATGGGCGCTTTTAGCAGATGAGCGTCACCCGCTATTTAGCGACGTTACTCATCCTGCGCCAAACAAAGAGAGGCAAGAATAGCGATCAGGAACAACACAAAATTGCGCTAAATGAAACAATCACTCCGCCAACTGCGTCCGCAGCCAGGGGGTTGCAAGTTCAAGAAACGCCAAAACACTGGCAGGCGCTCGAATCCCCAGGGCGTAGGTAAGGGCCAGCGTGTCAGCCGAAGGCCATAGAGGTTCGGCAACGGGTTCGAGCAGCCCCTGCGCGCAGGCATGGCGCGCCTCTAGCGCGTAACACCATACGATGCCCGCACCCTCCATCGCCGCCCGCAGCGCAGCGGCACTTGCGCTAATGCTTAGCCGGGGTGCAAAGCGAAGGGATTGGCCCCCAGCCAGCGACCAAACCGGCGCCTGCCCTTCCCGTGGACAGTGAATAAGCGCATGGCGGGCCAAACTATTGAGGTTTTCAGGGCGCCCTGCCTTATTCAGATAATGGGGGCTGGCAAATAGGCCAATGCGCAAATCCCCCAGGGGCCTGGCGTAAACGGTCCCAGGTAGCGGCCCACGCATAAGGCGAAGATGCATGGGTGCCTCGCGCTCTATACGGCTGGGGTGTTCATCAGCCAGCAGGTAGATCTTCAGCACAGGATGCTGCTCTTGCAGCCGCAGCACCAACGGCAGTAGAAGTGGCTCTATCAACGCCTGGGGTGCCTGTAGACGTAACGTGCCCTTGAGCTCACGGTGCTCCTGGCGCGCACTGGCTTCCGCACCGGTGACTGCGTGGATCAGAGTGTCAGCGTATTCGCACAAACGCTCGCCCGCCGCCGTTAACGTGCTGCCTCTTGCGGAGGTCGTCACTAAAGCGACGCCTAAGCGCTGCTCCTGCGCGCGAAGCTGTCGATGGAGTTTGGGCGCTGAGAGGCTGCTCGCGTCAGCGGCCGCCTGCACGCTGCCGTGCTGGGCGATGGCAGATAGCGCGATTAAAGCCTCAACGCGCAGCGGCGATTCAGTGGGGAGCTCCATGGTCAGCCACGGTAGCCGAGCGCCGGATCGGCACGCAGCTGCTCGGCAAGAAAATCAACGAAGGTACGCACGCTGGCGGCGCGACCACGGCCCGCCGTTATCCAAATGTTAATAGGAATGGCGGCGGGCTCGAAGCGCGTTAAAACGCGCTGTACCCTGCCTTCGGCTTCACTGGCAGCCACCTGGTAAGAGAGCAGCCGGGTAAGCCCAGCGCCCGCCTCGACCGCGGTTAATGCAGCGTGAATAGCGCTGATGCGCAGCCGTGGCGATGGCGTCACCTCAATACGTTTGCCCTCATTGTCAAACCACCAATGGCCGCTCAAGTTACCGCCTTCCGCCACCACTGTGGGCAAAGCTTCCAGCTCCAGCGGGTGCGCTGGCTCGCCATGTTCGGTCAGCCACGCGGGGCTTGCGCAAACCACTTGTCGCACCTCACCCACCGGCACAGTCAAGTGTTGGCAATCCTCTGGCACATGGCCGATGCGTACCGCCACATCGATGCCCTCTTCCTGTAAATTGACCGGCCGATCAATCAGGTCGGCGCGAACCTGCACATCCGGATACTGTTCCAGGTAATCGACGATTTGCGGGGTAACGAAGTACTCGCCGAACAGCACCGGCGCGGTGACGTGCAACAACCCGCGTGGGGTGAGGTAGCTACCGGTCGCAGCAGCTTCGGCTTCGGAAAGCTGCGCAAGCACCTGCTGGGCATCCTCCAGATAGCGGCGCCCCGCTTCTGTTACGCGCACTTGCCGCGTGGTGCGCTGTAATAATGCAATGTCTAATCGCGCTTCAAGCGCTGCTACCGCCCTAGTCACCCGAGGGCGTGACAACTCAAGCTGCCGAGCAGCGACTGAAAAGCTTTCTAGCTGAGCCACCGCCGCAAACACGCGCATCTCTTCGAATCTATCCAAGACAGCTCCAGAGTCATGGGAAGGAGTAGCAAAAGGTATTGAGTCCTCAAATTCCGTACAATATTACTGTAGAGGCTATTTATTAAAAATGACTTTTCAAACCGAGGCGCCTGAACCGCAGCACAAATCGACCGCTTGTCCAGGCTATTACTTAATCACGGGGTGACGTCGCTTTCAGGCTACCCTCTTCGGGTGTTGCGCTGGCTTCAGTCCGCCCCCTTTTACCTACCATTTCAGGATGACGCGATTGTGGAGTTTTCCGGCTTGCATAAAATTTCTCTCCGCTTTTCAGCGATCTCAGTGCTGACTAGCTAGGCACTTGGTGCTCGGTGTAGGTAACGATCCAGTTATCGTCCCGCTCAAGGAGAGCATGGAGCGTTATGGGCACGCCGCGCGGCTGGATCACAAGCGGCTCATTGCTGCCGTTGATGGTATAGCCTTCCTGGCACACTACAGGGATAGGGTTATGGAATGACCCGTTGTCTCCCTGCTGCCCGTAGAGGTGAAAAGTGACAGGCAACACGCCGCGGAACCGCTCCGCCTGCTCGCTGTGCCGTAGGCTAATTTTGGTGGTGTTGCGAAACGGTTGTGCAAACTGTGGTGCACCGTTCATCTGAGTCGCTGATGCGCCGTAATTGCCTTCATCTTGACTACGTTCGCCACCCAAGCCTGGATACCACAAGCTGCCCTCATACATAAATGTAATCGGGAAATACTGCTTGGTTGTGGATCGGCCTTTCGTGTTCGTGCGCTTGGGCTCCATGCTGATCCAGTCGGACAGGTCGAGCGCGGTAGAAGACCCAAAGATGGTGCCGTGAGAATTAGTCCGAGTCTGGTTCATGTAGACCAGATCAGCAAACTCGCTGGCCTCAAAATAAACCGAGCCAAAGAAGCTGCCGCCAAAGGTGTTATCAGGATCAGACCCAAGAACCATATCAACGCCGCAAAATTGACCAGTATAGCCTTCTACGTTTGCACTCGACTGGCCAGTTAGCCAGCACCCAATACCGCTTCGCATCGCTGATACGTGGCCAATCTTAGCTTTAGCAGTATGCCCTCCGCTGTAGCAGCAGACACCACCGCCATACACAAGTTGGCTACTATCCAGTGTTTGCTCTGCATCAGGCACCATCGGATAAACACGAACAGCATTTGCCGCACGATCTACCCCAATAATTTTATAGGGCTCCCCTGCTGCTGAAATCCAGAAGGCGCGATACATCTGGTGCGCGTCACTTGGAATAATAGAACCAGGAGAAAGGGTAACTAGCGTCGACTGGTGAATAGTGTTGTGCTCGTTATTGCGATACGAGGCCACAGACACTGAATGGGTGCGCCGGTCTTTACCCGTAGCACCCATATCGGTTGTGGAAACATCCTCAACAGTGCACATGTTATTGTTGCCAGCACCAAAATAAACGCCCCAGCCGCTGCCTTCTTTAGCAGATAAATTACACAACTTAGCCCCTCGGCAGTCGTCAATACGAATGCCATTAACGCCCTGCCGCTTGCTCAACCACTGGTCGCCAAAACAATGAACGGCAATTTTTCCGGACCAGACGCTTCCTCGACAGCTTTTAAATGTCAGTACTTCATCCATCGCATCCAGTGCTTTGATGAAGAAGTTAACACTGTAAACATACCCGGCGCCTTCTATTTTCAAGGGGATAGAGCTACCAAAGCGGCCGCCCCCATAAATCTGATAACCCCGCGCAGATGGCTGAGCACAGAAGTCGAAAAACAATTGAAGCGCTTCACCGCTATCCTCATCTTCACCACCCTCGCCAGTACCAAAATGAAACGGCGTTACGGTCTGTCCCGGTTGTAATACCCAGTCACCGATACGCGGTCCATCTGTTCCAGGAGAGTGAATAAACGTGCCTCCGCCTTTGGTTGAACCTTCGTGATAGCCAATCAGCATCGCCATTTTCGCGCCACCAAGCTGGGCCAGTTCTTCCGCATTACTGGCAACGGCAATGCCTGTTTGTGGAGTGGGTCTGCTAGGAGGTTGCTGAAGGTCAGCCGCATTAACTTTTAGCGTTACGGGGATGTCGACGATGTTTTGCATAGGTACCTCTTACGCTTCTTCGGTTGACGTGATGCGGGTAAACCTAAGTTGGTTAACCCTTTTTCTAGCGGTATATCAATCAGCATATAAATACCGCTTGGTTGGTTCAGGCTTTCAAAACCTTGTTGTGCCTTCTCCTTATCCGTCCCCTTTGGCATGGTCGGGCATATCTCTTAATTGGCCTGTTTGTGTGTGTGAAAAAGCCATCTTTATTGGCGGCAAAAGCTACTGCGTGCTTAACCTTTTTCTTATTGATAAAGGGTAGATGAATAAAAGTACCTATACCCAACGCGTTTTCGGTTTGCCATCAAGCCAAATGATTCAGGACATCAATGCGCATTCCGTACATTGCTCTAGATACCGAAACTATTCACTTCCCACTGTCACTACTTACCCAACAATATGGATTCGAGAAGGCACCAGCTGCCAGCAGTATCAGCAACCTGGCTTTGATAAAATAAGCACTGCCCTTTTTAAGCTACGCTCATCGCTTCAGCAGCAGCCAAGCCGCACATCCCAGGGTCACTGCGATCAGTTAGCGATTCAGGCGGGTATAGAGCTACGAGACGAGACGCTATGCAGAAAACACTTGCGTCTCCAGTGAGCGCATCGGATCGAGATTGAGCAAACGGAATCCCGGTACGGCGCCAGCGGTTTTATGTACGGCTGGGATGGCGTTCCCAATAAACGGCTGCCGTATACGCTTCGATTTGGTCATGCCCGAGCGCAACAGCGACAAATTCACAAAAACCGAAACAGACAGTGAGCGAGCACAAGCACAAGCACAAGCACAAGCCACCAAGCATGGGGACAAGCCTGACGCCAATGGTGGTGCACCCTAGTGCTGGTTATCAAAGCCAAGCTTGAAGTGGTCGAGTCAGGCATTGCCGAGTTTAAAGTGGGGTTTTTAGCAACATTGTTCTGCTTAAGGGCAACACCGTCGATCGCTGGATACTGCCTCAGGTTCATAGCGCCTAGCAGGCGGATGAAATGCCCCCATTACTGTCAGCGCCGGGGGCTAAATGGAGGAACAACAATTGATCACTAGTTGCTCAGGTGAAAATAATCGGGCTGCTAACTATCGCTTATGGCCGGTCAATCTATCGACTGCCTTCCTTAGCCCTTTTTCCACAAGGTGCTGGTCATCATTGTCATCATTCTTCTCACCTGTGGGAGGCGAAACGTGTCTGAACAACTCTGCCCCGCAAGCATCACATTTGGGGGTTTCTTCTGTGTCCATTTTAACTTCGGGGTTGTATTCCTTACCGCAATTTTCGCACTTATCGACATGCTTCATGGCAGATCTCCTTTTGCCTAACCCAATGCTATTGAGCGGCAAGCTAAGCAATAGGTTCCATAAGCACAGAGTGAAATGGTGACGACGATTATCTACATCCATCGTGCAACGTGTTGGAAAATTTTAGGAGACTGCACAGCACCTGTGGGCAAGGCGCTGACCTGGAAGGTAAGTGGTTGGTGCTTTACCGAGATCTCGACAAGGGTCGCATCATCACCAATCTGCAGGAATGGGAAAGCCAGTGGTGGACGCTTGCCCTCGAAGACTGTCCCATCTGCACGAAGAAGTAAGCTTATTTATCGCCGAGCTACAGGGGGATCAGTATCTCATCTAAAGCTTTGCAATTTCTTATCCTGACGGCAACGAGAACATCCGAAGTTCTTAATGCAGAATGGCATGAGATTGATCTAGGCAAGAAGACATGGACGGTTCCTGCTGAAAGGATGAAAGCACGAAGGGAGCACAGGGTGCCTTTATCCACCCAAGCATTAGAGCTACTCTCTGTCTTTCCCGGATCCAGGGTAATCTATTTATCTTTCCAGGCGCTCGACATGGACGCCCTCTGTCAAATATGGCAATGCTTCAGCTTATGCGAGGCATGGAATATGGCGTTGGTGGAAAGCGGGGTAACTTCGTCCCTCATGGATTTCGCTCTAGCTTTAGAGACTGGTCGGGTGAAGTCTCCAGTTACCCTAGGGACGTAGCAGAAATGGCACTTGCTCACACTATCGAAAACAAAGTAGAAGCCGCCTATCGGCGTGGTGATCTCTTTGAAAAACGTCGGGAAATGATGCAGGACTGGGCAAACTATGTAAAACCATAAAGACTCAGCTGAAAATGACATTATCAGATGATTTATTTAATGGCACATAACAGCGTTTAACTGTCACTGCACAACAACGTTTTTGATATAAAACTCAACAAAACAAATACTTACTTAAAAAAGTCAAACTAAACCACGCAAAATATGTGACACTTGCAGGTTTGCCTGCTGCTGCGTAGCGCCACTTTTTAATAACATCCGTAGCCCTGACATTGAAAGCGTTAAGAAATATGCTGAGCTTTGAGGGTCGCGCTGAGCGGGAATGGAGCCTTCGACTTGCGCCTGTTCAATAACCGTTACAAAGAATGAAGTTATAGCCTGAACGCTTTGTGTAGCGGCCTCAGCTTCAGATGAGCCTTGGCTGCCAAGCTCAGTGGCAGAGTTAAAAATCAAGCAGCCCAAGGCGGCTTGCTCGCTTTCCGCCTGCTCGGCAGTGCGCATCAGAAGGCGTTCTATAAAACACCAAGCACTCTCTTCTTGTGCTAGTGAGGAAGTCAGTTGAGCCAGCAACTGTTCGCGATAGCGTGCAAGCGCCTTCGTAAAAAGCGTCTCTTTATTACCATAGAGATGGTAAAGACTACTGCGCGAAATGTTCATGGCCTCTAACAGATCACGCAGTGATGTATGGTGATATCCCGAACGCCAAAACGAATGCATGGCAGCGCTTAACGCCGCCTCTGGTTGATGCTGCATCGGTCTTCCAACGCTCATGTGTCTACCTCACTGCCTATCTAACTGATTAGCTGCCTAATGTACCATATTGACCGTACCGCTTACTGTACGCGCTTTTTATTCACCCATAAAAAAAGCCCGCATTGATCCGGCGGGCATAGCAGAAAAGGGCTTAATTAAGCAGCTCACGCACCTGTTTTATGCCTTCACGGGCGAGCTGCACCGGGCGGGAGTCACTGATGGTCCAGGCGGCCATGGAGCCATCGTACATGGCGATATTCTCAAACCCGGCCACTTCACTGAGTACGAACCAGTCGGTCGCTGCCCAATGCCCGGTATTGCAAAAGGCGATGGTACGCTCACGGCTATCGAGGTCGGCGTCATTGATGCGTGATTGCAAACCATCGACATCCAGGTAGTAAGCACCGTTTTGAACATTTAAGTGGCTTTGGTGCGGTAGGCTCCGTGCCCCTGGTATCGTTCCTGCCACTCGCGCAGCGGGTGATTTATTCTCACCAGAAAAATAGTCAGAGGGTCGTGCGTCTACCAACTGCGCCTGCTCTTCTCGTGCCGCCTCTACCTCTTCCGTACTTGCTACTAACTGCTCACGTAAAGACGCTTCGAAGTTTGTCGAATCAAAGGCATCAGGGTCGCCCGTAGCAACGTCATAGCCCTGCTGCTGCCAGCCTGCAAAGCCACCGTTCAAAATCGAAACGTCATCATGACCTAATACTTTCAAGGTCCAATAAATCCTTGCCGCGCTGCCAAAATCCGTCGGCCCTGTCCCTGCTGGCACGATCACCACGTCGCTGTCGTTGCTGATCCCCAGCCTACCGATCAGTGCTTCCAAGTCGTCGACCTCGGGCATTAATCCCGCCACGCTGTCACGGGTTTCACGCCATCCATCATCGGTGTAACTGGTATAGCGGCTGCCAGGAATGCGCGCTTCTCGGAAGCTATCTTCATCTCCGCCGTTATCGATAGAGGAACGTACGTCCAAAATCACCAGTGATGACTCCTCTTTGTGGGTATCCAACCACTGCGCATCCACAAGGGGCGTCATTTCCAACGCTTGAGCTTGGGCAACCACAGTGAAGACACCAACGGCACTGACAATGATGCGTTTCATGGGGACAACTCCTCTAATGGGAAGGAACGATTGGTACAATACTCTTATCATGCGCTATAAAGAGAGAAGCTGACAATAGAGTTTGGCTATATGGCACTCTCCAAGAGCACAGGAAAATAATCTACGTGACGCTGTAAGTATTTTGAAGACGGCCTCACTGAACATGAGAACAATGCATCAGGAGCACTGTTATGCCCCCTTCCACACTACGCTCGTCTGCGTCAGCTCCAACCTTCTGGCTGAGCGGTAAGCGCCATGTTGAGCAGGATCTTTTTTTCCGCCAGACGCTGCAAGCCAAGGGGTGGAAAGAGGGAAATGAACAGGACTGGCAGGCGGCCTGGGTCACCGGCATGCCGCCCAGGGCAGCGTTCAAGACGACGTCTGCCAGCCGTGTGATGAACCACATTCCCGGCAACGCCGCGCTCACGGTCAAAAGCCGCCTGCATGCGGGATTGAGGGCGCTGCGCGAACGCACCCGGCGCCACTACGGTCAGGCGCATCCCAACACGAAGCGGCTGAATTTCTTCCCCCGCGCCTATGAAATGCCCCACGACTATCCGGCGCTGGTCGAGGACGCCGCCACGCATCCCGAAAAGCGCTGGATTTTAAAGCCGACCAATGCGTCCAAGGGACAAGGGGTTCAGGTGTTGCGCGACCCGACCACCGCGCCGCTAGCACCAAACTGGCTGGTGCAAGAGTATGTTGCCAACCCGCACACCATCCGCGGCCACAAGTACGTGCTGCGCCTTTATATGCTGATTGCCAGCATTGACCCACTACGCGTGTATCTCTACGACCAGGGCTTTGCCAAGCTGGCCTCGGCGCCGTGGAGCCCGGATGACATCGACAACCCCTTTAGCCAGTTGACCAACCCCGACATCAACGCGCTCAACCTGGACGCCGAGATTCCGGTGGAGTTTATCGACCTTGACCGCTATCGCCACTGGCTTCGCGAGCAGGGCCACGACGACCAGGCGCTGTTTAGCCAGCTTCAGGATCTGGCCACGCTATCCGCGCTCTCCGGCGTCGATGCGATGCGCGCCCGCTCCCAGGAAGACGGCGCCGACCCGCGGGGCTGCTACGAGTTAATCGGCCTGGACTGCCTGGTCGACGACCAGCTCAAGCCCTGGATTCTGGAGTGCAACCTGAGCCCTTCGCTGGGCACCTGCGCCAAGCCCGAGCACGGCGGCGTAGTCGAAGAGGCCGTCAAAACCGGGCTGGTCCAGGACATGATTGCCCTGACAGGGCTTGATCAGCCGCCCCACGACGCGACGACCTTCGATGCCGCGGCGCTGTTGGCCGAGCGTGAACGGGCAGGTGGGTTTGTACCGCTCTACCCGACCCTGGATGCCAATCGCTACCTACCCTTTGTCGGGCTACCCAGCCTTGCCGATTACCGTTTGGCGTCCGAGCTCGCCCCGCTGAGCCTCTCGTTCCACGGCCACGATGTCAGCGAGCTAATCGACGGCGAGTGGCTGGCGCTTTACCACCACCCCAGCGGGCGCTACTTCCAGCTTAACGACAGCGCGGCGCTGATCTGGCTGCTAGCCGGCGAAGGCGCGCCGATCGAGAGCGTGATCGAGCAGCTCCAGGCAGCAAGCGGCGGGCAGGTCGATGCTGCCACACTTGCCAGCGATCTGTGGGCGACGTTATCGCTATGGTGGAAGCACGGCCTGCTGGCACCTGGGGATAGCGATATTTCAGCGCCCATCACGGCGTCCCCCGCTCGCGAGCACCCTGCTACCTGGCGCAGCACGCTGTTCTTCGATCAGCGCCGCTGGTCGATCAGCGCGCCCCAGGGGCCCGTGGCAACACGCATTGCCGATACACTGGCGCCACTACTGAAGGCTGGTAAACAAGCCCCCGATGCGTCGCTGCACATACTGGAAAGTGCCAACGGCTATTGCCTGACTAACGACAGCCGGGTGATTCGCTCGCGCCTGCACCTCGACGACATCGTCCCCGCCATCACCCAGCACTGCCTATCCCACGCCACTGGTGACGGGCAGCTGGTGCTCGACATCGTCCTGCTGAGTCGGCCGGAGGGTCATATCGTCTGCGTTGTGCCCGCACAGGAGCCTGCCCAGGCGATAGACACACTGAAGTCGGTGGCGGCGCAGCACGGACTTGCCCTGACGCGCGGGGCACGCTTTTCATTGGCCGCGCCGGACACCATTGAGCCGCTTAATGTACCGTTTGAGAATGCCGGGTTCTTGTTTCAGGAACGCGGCCCTTGCGTTGGACTTTTATGGCTTGAGGCAGCCCCGAGCGACCGCCAGGAGGCACCGTCGTCGCTTGAATGGCTCGGCGCCCTGCTGCCCCTAGCCTTGGAAACAGCAGAACACCAACAAGGATTAAGCCCTGACGCCTTAACCGCGCTGCAGCACATGGTCCAGCTCGCGCGCTGCGCCCGGCTGGTCACGACGCAGGTCGAGGCCGTTACCCAGTGGCTTAGCCAGACACCGCTTTTAACCTCTTCCCAAGCCGCGGTTTAGCGGCAGGAAGGCGCGCCATTTGGCGCATTTGCTTGTGACACTATAAGGAGAAACACCATGTCTCAACACGAAGCTAAACGTCGTTTACTGAGCCGTCTAAGCCGCCAGTTCGGCTATACCGCACCTGCCCTCGCCCTGGTGGCAAGCGGTCTTGCTTTCCAAGCCCAGGCAGACGAGCCCAACACAGGATTCACGCCGATGCAGGAAGCGCCCATGATGCTGGCCGAAGGCGGTGCCGAAGGTGAGGAAGAAGAGATGGAAGGTGAAGGTGAAGGTGAAGGTGAAGGCGGTGCCGAAGCCGGTTAACGATTTACAGCACGCGTAATTTGCTGTGTTGTGCTGAGCTGGTGATGTCGCCAGCTCAGCGTATCAGGAGCTTCGTTATGTCCGTTAACTCATTGTCCGCAGCTGAACCATACGCCACGAGTAAGGAGCTGGTGGATGAAAACATCTATCCACTTAATCAGCTCAGCGATTTACTCCTACTAATGCCTTGCACATTATATCAACAGCTGTTTGAAACCCAGTCAGTGGGTAAGCATGTACGCCATGTACTAGAGCATTATCAAACGCTACTGGCTGGCCTCAAAGACAGCGTCCAAAAAAATACTATCGATTATGAACAGCGTGATCGGCAGGCAGCGCTAGAAGAAGACCCCAGCGTTGCGGCACAAGCCGTTGACAAGCTTCGGACTGAACTACAAGCGCTGAGCCACCAATCTACCGATAAACCCATAATGCTTAACTACCCAATTGAGCCACCGGGTAATAGCCTTACGCTACCATCTAGTCTAGGTCGTGAGCTGGTGTTTCTAATGAGCCATACCGTACACCATATGGCGCTTATCCGGCTGTTATGCGAATCAATGAATATGGCCTTATCAAGCGATTTTGGTGTACATCCCTCCACGCAGCGCTTTTGGCAGAAAAGCATACGTTAAGTCGTTCTTTTATAAGGAAGAGCTAGCAATGGACCCATTTATCAAACAATCCCGCTATTTCCTTACAGTGTTGATGGTGGCAGGGGCCAGTGGATCGTTTATCACCCAAGCATCCGCGAATGAGCCGATTGATTGGCCAGAAGAGGGTTGGACAGTCATTGCTTCAGAGAAAAACTACGCGACGCTACTCGATGATCTACACCAGGCTGTTTCTGATGCTGGGATGGTAGTTGTTACAGAAGCTGGTCCAACCGAGGCCGCTGCACAGCGCGGCGAAACCATTCCAGGTAATCGAGTCGTCGGGGTATTTCGTAACGACTTTGCGGTAGATATCATCCGTGAAAGCGTACCGGCAATGATTGAAGCACCACTGCGGTTCTACGTTACTGAAGATTCAGCCGACAGCGCGACACTGTCATGGAAAATACCTAGCTATGTATTTGCTCCTTATATCAACCAGAGCACGCCTAAATTAGACGATACCGCTCAGACGTTAGATGCCTTATTTCAACAAATAGGCGATAGCGCTGTGTCTCCTTAATGTAGCCGCGCGTATACCCCCTTAACAGTCGGTGTGGCTCGCTTGGTTGATGTGGTCTCCCTCGATTTTAGTCAGCATAAAATAATTTGAGGTTGGCGTTTCAACTTCTCCAGACGTCCTACCGTTAAGTAAATAACACCATTCGAATGGTTATATTTGGAGACGATGAGATGGCTACAAGAGAAGTAGATGTTGCGATTATAGGTGCCGGTACAGCGGGTCTCACCGCCTATAACGCCGCGCGCAAACATACCGATAATCTAGTGTTAATCGAAGGCAACCACTACGGTACAACGTGCGCCCGGGTAGGCTGCATGCCCAGCAAATTGCTGATCGCAGCGGCGGAAAGTGCCCATGATGCAGCAAATGCAGAACTGTTTGGGATTCAGGTAGAGAATATCGTGGTCAATGGCGAGAAAGTCCTTGAACGCGTACGCAAGGAAAGGAATAAATTTGTCGGGTCGGTGCTGGCATCAATCGACGCTATCCCCTCCGCTCACAAGCTGGTAGGTAGTGCCCGCTTCGTGGCACCGGGCAAGCTGTCGGTCGGTGAAGGAACTGAAATAAAGGCGGGTCGAATCGTGATTGCCACCGGGTCGAGTCCTACTATTCCCGATATGTTTCAGGGGTTGGGCAAACGGCTGCTGGTGAATGATAGCCTATTCGAATTGCCTGATCTGCCTGAATCGGTGGCAGTGTTTGGAACCGGCATAGTCGGCTTGGAATTGGGACAGGCACTGAGTCGCCTAGGTGTTCGCGTGCGCATGTTTGGTCGAAGTGGTTCTCTTGGCGGCTTAGCTGACAAGGAAATACGCGATTATGCCGAACAATGTTTTAACGAGGAGTTCTATCTAGACACTCGCTCAGAGGTAACCGATGTTTCCTCAGTTGAGGAAGGAGTTTCCATTAGCTTTGTTCATCGCGACAAGGGCGCACTGACGGAGCTATTTGACTATATCCTGGTGGCGACAGGCCGTTCGCCTAATCTTAAGGAACTGGCTCTTCACAACAGCGGGCTAGTTCTTGATGACAACGGCGTCCCGCTAAACGAATCATCGACACTCCAGTGCGGAAACAGCCCGGTTTTCTTGGTAGGTGACGCCAATCAACAGGCACCCGTTCTTCACGAAGCGGCTCATGAAGGCCGAATCGCCGGGGACAATGCGGGCCGTTACCCAAACGTGATCCCTGCTGAAAGGAAGGCGCCCTTTTCCGTGGTGTTCTGCAGCCCGCAGATAACCAGCGTGGGCCTCGGCGTTGGCCGCATGCCGGCAGCCGAACGCGAGAACTATATCGTGGGCAAAAGCACGTTTGAAGATCAGGGGCGTAGCAAGGTGTTAGGAAAAAACCGTGGAATGTTAAAAGTGTATGCAGAACGCAGTAGCGGTTTTTTTGTGGGCGCCGAGATGTTTGGCCCCGCCGCTGAACATATTGGCCACCTCTTGGCCTGGGCCGCGCAGCAACGCATGACCATCTCCACAATGCTGGCGATGCCGTTCTACCACCCGGTCATTGAGGAAGGGGTGCGTACGGCACTTAGAGACGCGCACGGAAAAATGAACAAGGCCGACACCGACATCGATCCCTGCTTGGAATGCGGGCCAGGTACTTAATCTTTCGACGAATAGCAACGGATCGACTATAGCTACTGTACGTGAACCGGAATCTTCCACGTATTGAGGTGTCCACTCAATGCCCCTTTTACAAACAATCTGTTAGGGGCCACACGTTAAAAGGAGTTATATGATGTCAGCACACGCTAAAATTGACGCAACCTTTCCGGCTATTGATTTAAAGACCGTTACTGGTGAGACGGTGACGCTAGGACAGCCACCGCAGGGCCAATGGCAAATGCTGGTTATGTACCGGGGTCTTCACTGCCCCATCTGCAAAAAATACCTCGGCCAGATTAATGATATGAAAGCCGACTTCAATAATAGGAATGTGCAGATCGTTGCGGTCTCCACCGACCCTGAGGAAAAAGCCAAACAATTTGCCGATGAAGTAGGCTTAAATTTCGACGTCGCGTACGGCCTTGGTATCGATCAGGCGCGTGACTTAGGCCTATATATCTCTACCCCCTTGGATAGTACAGAAACCGATCAACCTTTTGCCGAACCGGGGCTGTTTTTCATTCGCCCGGATGGCGGACTACATTTTGCGGAAATCTCTAGCGCGCCTTTCTGCCGTCCCGATTTGGAAATGATCAAGATGGGTATTTCGATTATCCAGGACAAGAATTACCCGCCTCGCGGCATCGGCTAAAACTTTTTATTTAAGCGTTACCGCCACGATGCAAACCATCCAGGTCGATTTCGAAAGTAATAAATTGTTAAAACAATCTTTTGCCTAATCTATTTCCATGCAGACTTAAACCCAGCTCCGGCCGAGCGGCCGGAGCTTAAATATCTCACGTTAGGCTGGCTGTTTGCCCCCTTGGGAGCGTTTGGTGTGCCGCGCCGAGTGCCAATAAGCCATTGCTGTGTGCCGATGTTCACCGGAGCCGTTGAACTCCAAGATCCACTGCATCGACCAAGCTAGTAACCTGCCCATCAGGGTTACCCATTAAGGGATGGTAGAACGACTCTTGGCGTTGAATCCAAATGCCATGAAAACCGGCTTGAATCGCGCCGTGAACATCCCAGGCATGGGCAGCTACCAGCAGAGCATTCGCAGGTGCGCATGAGTGTTTCAATGCAGCCAGACGGTAAAGCTCTGTTTGCGGCTTCCAGATGCTGAAATCCTCCACCGATACAATATCGTCAACCAGATGCTCTATGCCGTTGTCGCGTACCAGCTTCTCTGTATTAGCGCGGGAGCCATTAGTGAGCAGGACGGCTTGGCACTCTGAGTTCTTCGCCCTTTCAAGCGCGGGTTTGACATCTTTATGGGCAGGGAGCTGGGAGAAAACGCCCAAGATATCTTTCAACGCGGTTTCATCGGCCTCGCGTCCAAGGCTGTGCAGCAGGACCGTTAGTGTCCCTTTGGCAATGTCTGGAAAGGGGTGAAAGACGCCGCTGGCCGAGAGAGCGAAAGCATCTCTCAGCAACTGTGCGAAAAATAGTCGAGCCGTACCGGCGGGCAGGTTTAACTCAGTCAGCTTATCTTCCAGCGGAGCCAGAGAAAAAACCGTTTCAACAACATCAAAAAAAATGATGCGTGGCTCTGCTTTTAAAGTTTTTTGGATCATTTAGGCACACCTATATTTATCATGATTACGAAGCCATGTTACGGCAGATTGGCGGCAAAACCAGGGTAATCAATTTAACCGAGCTCACCACTCCTTTAGGAAATTTCGTCAGCAAGTAAAGCAATGTTATCAAAACGATCAGTGCGGTTTTCAATGCCCGTGACCATAGCGGGAAATGCCTATCGCCATGGGCTCCACGGTGCTCAGAAAGGAGTGCGTTTGTTGTTGAGATAATGTTGCCTCGCCGAGCCGTTAAGCGCTAAACGGAGATTTGGACTGATCATTCCCAATAGTCTACGACGGTTGTTATGTTTTGTATTTATTTTTAACCTCAAAGCATGAGGTCAACATTAATGGCACAGAAATGCCCCCATCGCGTCCGCTATCCAAGGCAAGGCGCCCCAAAAAAAGCATTGCTGCTCTGTAAGGTAATCGGTTCAGTTACCACGAAAGCCGGTCATCAGCCCAGAAATATTCTATGCATACCCACTCCGGATGTTTGCATCGCCAACCACACTGACTAACACTGAGTGCTCAGCACTTGAGACAGCGACTGGTGAGGCTTACCTCATGTATAGCTTTATTGGTGTTTAACGGCTTCCAATGCTGATGCATCCATAGATTGCACGCAGGAAGGTTGAATATAAGAGGATGGCCCAGGGAGCGCCATGCTGCTGCGGCCCCCCCAACACTGCCTGCTCCTAATCGACAGGGTGATGACGATGGACTGGCGCTCATTGCCAGTGAACTGAACGAGCTGCTCATGGGCATCTTCAGCAACGCAATCAACAACTAAGGAGCATTCGAATGAAAGCACTAACGCTGCTATTCCTGCGCATCTCACTATCGGGTTTGATGCTATTCTGGGGCGCCAACAAGCTGCTCAACACCGAAGGTAGCGCGGCAATCAGCGAGAAATACTACCTGTCGTTCATGTCCGCAGAGGTGCTTCTGTACCTTTTCGGCGTGTTACAGATCGTGATCGGTTTATTGGTTCTGGTGGGGCTGATGCGCCGCTGGGTACTTCCCGTACAGGTGGCGATTAACGGGGCCTCTCTTGTTGCCGTTTTCCCCTCAATCATTGACCCGCTCGGCTGGTACCTGGAGGGCACCAACGTGCTCTTCTACCCTTCGCTGATTATCTTTGCGGGTAGTCTGCTATTAATCGCATTTCAGCGGGAAGACTCTTTTTCGATTGATGCTTCAAGCGTTAAGAAACCAAAAACATGGAAGGCTCGCCAGATGTGTCCACGCGACCCACACCCAAATTAAGCATTTATGTGGTACACCTTCATGACAAGGCAGCGTCATGAAGGTGTTATACTCAGTTTTAGCCGCTAAGAGGCATCAAACAATTAGCAACAGCTTTAAGTTGAAGGCGTCTGCGTTATCATTTGATAAATATCCATGCTTGCTGCTTCCGCTTCACCCTCCTTCGGTGCTTGAGTAAGTGCAGATAACGCGACTATTTGATCATCAGGCTGGTCGAATAGCGCCTTCAAACGGTTATCATCCAGCCCTGCAAGACTCTCCTCAGACGCCGACAACTCCAAACGCAGCCTCGCTTTCAGCTCGTCAGCGCCTACCTTATCGCTATCAACTGTTTTAAAGACCTGCACATAGGCATCGCCCTCTTCACTAACGCCCACTTTAACGGGCTGGTCGATAATATTGACCTGCGTACCACTGGGCACGTTATCAAATATGGAGGCAATATCCTCTGGATACATGCGTATGCAGCCCCGGCTAGCGCGCATGCCAATACCATCGGGCTGATTGGTGCCATGAATTAAGTAGCCAGGAATATCCAATAAAATCGCATGCTCACCTAACGGATTGTCAGGGCCGGGAGGCACCACCGCCGGTGCAGGGTCTCCCCGCTCAGCGGCTTCCTGGCGCATAGAGCGTGGCGGGTACCATGCTGGATTCTCTAAACGAATCGTTGTTTTGGTAATACCCAGCGGTGTGTTGAAGCCTTCACGGCCAATCCCAATGGGGTAGGTTTCAACCCGTGGCGTTTCACCGGGCTTGATCTCCGGGTAGTAATATAGCCTCAGCTCAGCGACGTTAATCACAATCCCCTTACGCGCTTCGTTAGGCAAAATATGGCGCCGTGGAATGGTAACGGCCGTTCCCTTACCTGGCACCCACACACTGACCTCAGGGTTCGCAGACAGAATCTCTTCGTAGCCCACCTTGTGCACACGAGCGATATCAATAAGCGTATCTTCTTGGCTAGCTATCACCTGGTAATCTTGACCGATCATATTGCTCTTTTCAGGGATAGAGTAATGGTTGTTGTCAGGCACCTCCTGCTCATCGCCATAAACCAATAAAGGCCATACTGACGAGCTAACAGCGGCCATACTGCAGACAGCGAGAACGCTCTTTTTTAAAAACATACGGCGTGTACTGGTGGGGTTCATTAAATTCATTATTAGGCTCCTTTAACGCTAGTAACAGGCTGGGAACGTGACCACAGGATCAAGGCAGCGCCACCTAATAACATGGGCAGTGTCAGCAAATGACCCATGGTGACCCAATCAAAGGCGATGAACCCAATATGGGCATCGGGCAGTCGCACGAACTCCACCGCGAAGCGGAATACGCCATAGCCGAATAGAAAAGCCCCGGATAGCAACCCCCGTTGACGAGGGCGGCATGATAACCAGAAGAGCACAACAAATAGCACCACCCCCTCCAGTAGCATCTCGTATAGCGCAGAGGGATGGCGTGGCTCAGGTCCTACCTGCGGAAAAATCAGGGCCCACGGCACATCCGTCACACGGCCAGGAAGCTCTTGATTAATAAAGTTGCCCAACCGCCCAGCGCCTAAGCCAATGGGCACGAGAGGCGCAATGAAGTCAGCGATATCGATAAACGCGAGTCGCTTTTTGCGTGCAAAAAAAAGTGCTGCAGCTATCACGCCAACGAGGCCACCATGAAAGCTCATACCGCCATCCCAGACCTGCAACACCCACAGCGGGTCACTTAACCACTGCTCCATGCCATAGAAAAGGGCGTAGCCCAACCGACCGCCAACAATCACGCCGACAGCGCTATAAAACATCAGGTCACTGATATCATCTTTACTGAGGCCTAGGTAGTCTGCACGCCAGCGCCCCAGCCCCCACGCAGACAAGAAGCCCACCACATACATTAATCCGTACCAATGAATCACCAGTGGCCCAAGTGCCACGGCAACGGGATCAATCGCCGGATAGTCCATTGCTTTCTCCGTTTTTCTAACAGGCATACCTTGGTTTCACGGGATATCCCCATGAACGCTAAGCGGTATGAAAGAGCGTTTAAGGTGCTAGAAAGACAAGAAAAAGCGGGGAGGTTTTTCTAATTGCTCAGGAAGGGATTGCGGGTAAGGCACCTTCATCAACCCTTGTGGGGAAGGCGTTAGAACAGGGCCTGACATCGCGCAGGCACTCGCAGGTGCAAAGGGAGAACAAGAGGCATCGGTATGCTCGGCGGCTTGCTCTAACGCAGAGGGAGATAGGCAATGAGCGTCAGCAACACTAGACACTGACACAGGCGTATCGACTAAGCAGCTTCCTTTAGCGATGCTGCTCACACTGGCGCCTGACAGCATGACGATGACCACCATCATCATGGCAGCCAGTTGCTTAGTAAGTCCGTTACGCATTTTCGCCATGTCAGTCAATCTTCTATGTCTACCTATCAGTGTCTTTTAACCGTGCGAACAAACGCCGGCGAGTGTTTTTACCACAAAAAGAACACTCAGTCCAAAAGGCGACTTTCATTCATCAGCGGAAAGTCGCCCAACTTCCCTTTCTGATCAAGCACTATCGATTGCAGTGCCCGTCTGCCTCGCCTGCGAAGCGTTGCTGTGCGTGAACGACATAAGCCGCCAAGGCCGCTAGCTCATCAGAATCCCAAGGGAGTGGGTCTGCTGCCATAGGCGCTACCATACAAAGTTGAATCATTTCATCTGCATGAACGGTCTCCATACCAAACATATTGGTGCCCATGGCGACTGGATGAGGGAAAGGCTGGTTGAACGTTGACTGATAGCCTTGTTGGCCGTCACCGCCGTGACAGCTAGCACAGGAAAGCCCATTAGTACTGAGCGATGTGTCGTTGAACAACGCTGCACCACGCTCAATCAATGACTTAGGATTCTCACCGTTTTCATCGTAGCCAGGCACATAACCTTCGGGTCGCGATACTAATTGGGTGCGCTCATTGGGCTGAACACCTCCCGCTGACGCACCCTCCGCGCCTCCTTCCGGTTCACCTTCGGCCTCTGCTTCACTCTCACCTTCTGCCTCACCCTCAGCGTTAGCTTCACCTTCAGGTTGTGCCTCAGCCTCTGCGTGATGACTTGCCAGCAAGAGTCCACTCGAAGCCGATTGATCGTTAGCAACTACGCTTTGCTCATTGGCCGTAGCGCTTAAAGCGACGCCGCCGACTACAAGTACTAACAGGGGGGCGGTGTAACGCACATGGTGACGAAGCCTATGCAGCAAATCACTACGTTTTTGTTTAGTTAGTGTCATGAGGTTCACCTTAGTAGCTAAAGGTTTTTATTTGCCGTTTCGCTATATGAGTGAACGTCCTCACATTTTCCTTACGCTTCTTTTTGCTTTTTTTAGCATTCTTATTGCCAATTATGAACCGACTGTTCCATAATCATTTAGGCGAGTTAACAACTCAGCGTAGCCGATCTTTTTTTAATCAGAAGGAGTTTGAAATGACTGATTTTCCATTACATATCGCTGAGAGTGCACCTAAAGAGGCTCAAGCAAACCTTCAGGCCGCTGAAAAAAAGATGGGCTTCCTGCCTAATATCTTTGCCAAGATGGCGGAAGCACCAGCGCTGCTCGAAGCCTATCTAACGCTTGACGGTATTTATGCCAAAACCAGCCTAAGCCCTGTGGAACAGCAGACAGCATTGCTCGCCATTAGCGCTGATAACCACTGCGAATTCTGCGTAGCAGCCCATACCGGTGGGATAAAGAAAGCCGGTGCCGATGACGAAGTCATCAAGGATTTACGTGCTCGAAACACACCTAATGATGCCAAACTAGCTGCAGTGACTCGCTTTGCCCGCCATTTGAACGCCCAGCGCGGTTGGGCTGAGCAAACCGAGTTAGATGCATTTCTTGAGGCAGGTTTCACTCAGCAACAGGTGCTTGAGCTGGTTATCGCTTGCGCCCTTAAAACCCTTTCCAACTACACCAACCATGTGGCAAGCACACCGCTCAATGAAGAGCTCAAGCCTTTAGCTTGGGAAGCGCCTGCGTCATAAAACCTATTAACCTGTGGCCGTCGTTGCGGTCATGGGCTCATTTTTATATTAGGAGAAAATGATGATCGACGTTATGATCGCTTACCCCGATTCTGGCACCCTCAAATTTGATGATGCCTATTACCTTGAAACCCATGCTGCATTGGTCAATGACTTATTAAGCGAGCATGGATTACGCTATCTCCGCGTACACCGTCGTCTCGACCCTCAATCCCCCTACCATTTGGTCGCGCACCTAGGATTTGACTCGGCCAAATGCTTCGAGTCTGCGTTTGCCGCTGTTGGTGACCAGTTACTTGCCGATATTGCCAATTTCACCAATGCCGAACCCTTGTTGCAGGTGAACGAAGTTATTGATACGCCCAACTAGGCCGGCATGTAATGATGAATGGTGATTATTATGAACTCAATTTGCCCATGAGGACGCTGCCGTGACGACCGACATGGAATCGATTGAAGACCACATTGCTGCCATGCGGCCCAAGCTTGTCGCCTTCGCACGCTTACAGTTACGAGACAGCGCCGCTGCTGAAGATACAGTGCAGGATACTTTGATCGTCGCATTAGAGAAGCACCAATCCTTCTCGGGACGTTCGGCTTTTGAAACCTGGGTATTTGGTATTTTAAAAAATAAAATTCTTGAGCGATTTCGTTATGAACGTCGCTACCTCTCTTGGCAAGATGATGAGCTGAGCGATGAAGACTCGTTTGAAAACCTATTTAAAGAAAATGGGCGTTGGCAAGCCGCCAGCAAACCCACCCCTTGGGGTGAACCAGACCAAGTACTCGAAAACGCAGCGTTTTGGCGTTTACTCGACACCTGCTTGATGGTACTGCCTGAGAATATTGCCCAGGTATTCACTATGCGTGAGTTAATGGGGCTGACCACCCAGGAGATTTGTGAAGCATTAACGCTTAGCGATGCAAACTGTTGGGTAATATTGCACCGTGCACGCTTACGGCTGCGTGATTGTATTGAAAAAGGCTGGTTAACCTAATGAACAAACAGCGAAAAACACCCTCTTCCCGTCAAAAGAAAGCATCTAGTAAACCACCTAAAAAAATAACAGCCCTGGTTAAGAAATCACTCATTGCACTGGCGTTTCTAGCCGTTCCGGCGGCCTGGTTAATCGCTAACGAACACACCGCACGGGCAGAATCGGATCTTAGCGTTATTGGCAGCGGCACGCCGGTAGCGGTTCAAGTTCATGATCATAGCTGTCCTCTTTGTCAGCGTTTAAAGGCCAATGCTGAAACAGCACTCGCTGAAATGGAAGCTCCACCGGCTTGGCGCATTGCGGATATCAACACTACAAAAGGGGCTGAATTCGCCAGTCAGCAAGGTGTCGGCCATGTCACGATATTGCTATTTGACGCTCAAGGACAACGCCAAGAAACCATACAGGGGGTCACGGGTGTTAACGCGCTACGGGATTCATTTGAGCAGCTTAACTCATTGAGCCGCTAGGTTTTTTTGAAGATCTGTATTACAAATTGTGTCAACGCCTCCATTTGTAAGGAATTTAGTTTCAAAGGCACTGAACGTTAGGCGATGACTAAACGCCGACCAATACTCTTGAGAGGGGTTACGCTATGATGATGTGCCGCGAAGCAACGCGTTTAATGTCACTCAAACAGGATAGAGCACTCACCTTTCGTGAAAGCACTGCCTTGCGATTTCATCTTTCAATGTGCGGGGCTTGCCGCACCTGCGCCCGCCAGTTCTATCTTCTGCACCAACTTGGCAAACACCACCCCTCCCTTCCACATACATCCAAAAATAAAGATGACTGACATGAGCCGAACTAAGCGTACCAGTGTCGCCTTGATAAGAGGCGCTAGCTTATGTAGCGCACTATTTCTCGTAAATACGGCGCTCGCCCAGGAAATTCACTTCACTCCTAACCAAATCATGACATGGCCCACTCGAAGCTTTGAAGGCGATACACGGTACACTATCGTTGAGAAGTCAGGACGTCGTGTGCTAGAAGCACAATCCCAAGGTCAAGCGTCTGCCCGCTACCTTGAACGTGAAATTGATCTTAATGAAACGCCCTATCTGCATTGGTGCTGGAAAGTAAGCAACACTTATCCGGGGTTGGATGAAACCACTAAAACTGGCGATGATTATCCTGCTCGCGTTTATGTGGCCCATAAAACAGGGCTTCTTCCATGGCAGGTGGAGTCTGTAAACTATGTATGGGCTTCTACCCAGCCACAGGGTGCTATCTGGCCTAATGCGTTTACTCATCGGGCGAATTTAATGGCGTTACAAAGTGGAGAACATCGTGTTGGCGACTGGATAGCTGAAGTGCGTGATGTACGTGCTGACTTCGCTGCACTCTTTGGAAGTAACCCTAGCTATATCGATGGTGTTGCTTTAATGAGCGATGGTGATAATGCAGGTGTTAATGCAACCGCTTGGTTTACCCACTTAGGTTTTTCAAACACTAAAAGCAAACCAACGTGCCCGCAGTAAATGTATAGACTTGCCTTAGATATTCACACCATTTACATATCAAAATAATGGCATCCTAAGACTTTTTCATAGGACTTTTGTTTATACACGTAGATTAAAAATCTGGGCTATTAATTAATAGCCCAATTATCGTTAACATGCATTAATACTAACGAGCATTAGCGCTTCCTTGGCCTACCAAATCACTTGGTAAAAAGTTAGTCTCCTTATCGCCAACAGAGGCATGAAGCAAATACTCACAATGCCACTAGGATCGCCGGAGTGGCTGGCGGCGCGGCTAGGACGAGTGACCATGTCAGAGTTCAAGGCGTTGCTGGTGAATGGCAAAAGCTCCGGTGGATTGGGTACTGGTGCCATCACCTACATGCACCTGTTGATCGGCGAACGCATGAGCGACGAGCTGGCGAAGCAATTTCAAGGCAATACTCATACCAAGCGAAGCCATGAGCTAGAAAGCATCGCCCAATTGCTGTATCGCTATATGACCGGCACGCCTCAGTCAGGTGTATGGGCATTATCCTCAACCACAATGTGGGCTAATCGCCCGATAGCTTTGTAGATGCTAAGGGCCTGTTGGAAATCAAATTCAAACTGTCCAAGTTTCAAATAGAAGTGCTGCTTGGTAGCGACATCCTCGGAGATGAATTTAAAAATTAAAAATAATAAAAAAAAGCCACCATTTGGTGACGTTAAAAGCTACACACTTTTAGATGGTTAAAACATCAGTTTAACACCAGCAACGACCCCAGTATCTTCCGTGTTGTCCCCACGGGCACGGGATAGATCCGCTGTATCACCGTACTCTTTCTCCCAATAAGCACCGATGTAGGGGGCGAAGCGGCGGGTGACTTCATAGCCTAGCCGCAGGCCAGCACGAACCGAGTTAAGCCCTTCGCCCACGCCAAACTCTTCCACTTCACTGGCGGCCACGGCGATTTCGGTGCGCGGCTGTAGGTAGAGCCGCTGTGTGAGTCGCAGATCGTATTCACCCTCAAAACTGGCAGCCACGTCGCCATCTTCACTCACTTGCATGGCAACGTCAGTCTCAATGCCATAGGGCATCACACCTTGTAGGCCCACTACGCCATAGGTTCGCTCAGCGTGGTCATCGGAAAAGACGCCACCCTGGTAACCCACGCCGCCCTGTAACTCCCAAAAATCAGCCACTAGGCGACTGTAGAGTAGTTCCAGGGATTCAAACTCAGCATCTTCGCCATCGCCCTGGACATTTTCGCCCTCTGACTTCAGGTAAACACGGTTGATATCACCGCCATACCAG
Organism: Vreelandella sp. V005; assembly: GCF_052645115.1. Classification (NCBI taxonomy): domain Bacteria; kingdom Pseudomonadati; phylum Pseudomonadota; class Gammaproteobacteria; order Oceanospirillales; family Halomonadaceae; genus Vreelandella; species Vreelandella sp. V005. Next base: position 165,947 of record NZ_JBQXYA010000007.1, read on the forward strand.
CCTTGAAAGTCCCATGCCACGGCGTCTTGGCCTTTGTCGGGAACGGTGTATTCAAGCCGGTCGAACAGCCCCATGCCCATGTTGTGTTCCATCGTGGGAGCTGGCCAGTGGTCCGGAGCCGCATAGCCATCTTCGGCAAAAGCGGTAGGGGCTGCGGCCATGCCGAGGGCGGCGCTGGCGAGGGTTAAGTAGTGCTTGGTATTCATACTGCCTCCTTAAGAAACCTGAACAACGCGGAACATGCCGGCATCCATGTGATAGAGAAGGTGGCAGTGGAACGCCCAGCTGCCCTCGGCGTCAGCGGTGATCAGCGCAGACACGCGTTCGCCGGGCTTCACATTCAGGGTGTGTTTGCGCGGAATCAATTCACCCTGGCCGTTTTCCAGCTCCATCCACATGCCGTGGAGGTGAATAGGGTGTTCCATCATTGTGTCATTGACGAGGATAAGACGCAGCCGCTCATCTTTCACAAAATGAATAGGGCCGGTCACTTCGCTAAACTTCTTGCCGTCGAATGACCACATGTAACGTTCCATGTTGCCGGTCAGGTGCAGCTCAAGCTCACGGCCTGGTTCGCGGCGATCGGGCCATGGCGTGAAGGCTTTTAAATCGCGGTAGACTAAAACACGACGTTCATCAGGGTCGATGCCGATGCCCGCCTGGTCGTATCGAGAGCCGGGCTGGGCTTCACCGGCAACGAGCAAGCCATTTTCGCCGATTTTCGCCTGTTCACCCGCCATGCCACCCATATTAGAGTGATCCATGCCTTGCATGTTGGACATGCTGGAGTGGTCCATCCCCGCCATGCTGGAATGATCCATGTCCATATTCGACATGTTTGAGCGATCCATTTCCGACATGTTGGAATGATCCATACCTTCCATATTCGACATGCCGGAGTGGTCCATCCCCGCCATATTTGACATGCCAGAATGATCCATCCCGCCCATACCGTGGGCACCCATGGCTTCCATACCGCGGTCGGCAATTTGACGGCGTTCAGGAATCTCCGCCTGCATGCCTTCACGTGGGGCTAGCGTGGCGCGAGCATAGCCGCTGCGATCCATGGATTCGGCGAAGATGGTGTATGCTCGGTCGTCTTCAGGTGAAACAAGCACATCGTAGGTTTCCGCCACGCCAATACGGAATTCATCAACGGGAACGGGTTGCACCGGCTGGCCATCAGCGGCTACCACGGTCATCTTCAGGCCGGGTATGCGAACATCAAAGAAAGACATGGCTGAGCCGTTAATAACGCGTAGCCGTATCCGCTCTCCTGCCTTGAACAGTGCGTTCCAGTTTTCCTGGGGGGAGTGGCCGTTGAGCAGGTAGGTATAAGTGCTGCCGGTGACATCGGCGATATCCCGCGAGCTCATACGCATTTGGGCCCACATGCCGCGCATTTCAGCGGTTTGTGAGAAACCTTTTTCGCGTACATCGGCGAAAAAATCAGCAATCGTGCGTTCTTGGAAGTTGTAATAGCCTTCCATAGTTTTCAGATTACGGAACACCGACATGGGGTCTTCAAAGGTCCAGTCGGTGAGCAGTAACACATGCTCACGGTCGTAACGGATAGGCTCGCGCTCGGCGGCGTCGATAATCAGCGGCCCGGCATGGCCTAACTGTTCCTGCATACCGGAGTGGCTGTGGTACCAATAGGTGCCGTTTTGGCGTACGGGGAAGCGGTAGGTAAAGGTTTCACCAGGGGCGATACCGGCAAAGCTAACCCCAGGTACACCATCCATTTCCGGCGGTAGGATGAGGCCATGCCAATGGATAGAAGTAGGTTCATCAAGCAGGTTAGTGACGCGAAGCACCGCGTCCTGCCCTTCTTGTAAGCGAATCATCGGGCCTGGACTGGTGCCATTGATGGTAATGGGGGTCGCCTCCTGACCATCAATCGGGTGTGATTCGCGACGGATGGCCAGTGATACTTCGGGGCCTTCTTCAACGCCCTGCGCGTAGACATTGCTGCGGCCCCAGGGGTTTGCCCAGGCGGGGGTTAATCCCATTGCCGCAGCGGAACCTAACCCTAAGGCTGCCCCGCCTTTTAGGACCTGCCGACGAGAAAGCGGGTGAGAAATGATGCTTGAGCGTGCCATGTGTAACTCCCATCAATGATGAATGGCACCATCTTGATGGAAGAAGCTGAATCAAAGCTGAATAGTGATTAATTAGTCACTTCAACCGCTAGAGGCAATGTAACCGTAACGCGCAGTCCACCCAGTGAACTACGCTCAAAACGCGAGTGCCCTGAGTAGCGGGCAATTAACTGCGCAAGAATCGACAGGCCTAAGCCGTAGCCGGGACGGCGTTCATCCAGTCGTGTGCCACGCTCTCCCAAGCGCGAAAGATCCTTTTCTGCAACGCCGAGGCCATCATCATCAATGGTGAGCGTGAGTGTGGTACCGGAGACGACAATATCGCAATTAACGCACCTATTCGACCATTTACCAGCGTTATCGAGCACGATGCCTAATATTTCAGAAAAGTCGTGAGCCTCAATAGGCACTTGGTCTTTCTCGCCTGCCGAGTGGGTGAGGTTGAAGATACGCTCAGGGTAAAGGCTGCGGAACATCTCTATGAGCCGTGAACTATCACGCCTGACGTTGGCCATTCGCCCCGCGTTAGGGCCTGCAATACGCGAACGACGCAGCTCCGCATCTAACTGAGCGTTAATATCTTCAATACGGCTGAGCAGTTTATGCCGTCGGTTTTCATCAATAGGCCGGTTGCCGCGTAGTACTTGGGTAACCGCTGCCAACGGGGTTTTTAAGGCATGGGAAAGATTGGCGACTGATTCCCGCGAGCGTTGTAAACGAAGATCTATATCATCCATAAACCAGTTCAATTGGTCGACTAACTCATCTAACTCAGAAGGAGCTACTAATGACAAGCGATCACGTTTACCTGACCGCAAGGCTTCAAGCTGTTGACGCAGTTGCCAAAGTGGCGTGAGGCCGCGGTTAACTGCCAGCATATTGAGTATGATGAGCATTCCTAAAAGCACGGCGGCAATTCCACCGACCCACCAATGCAAGGTAGCAAGTCCTGCTTCTACCTGAGAAAAATCCTCACCCACCAGTAATACGCCGTTAGAACCCTGCCACTCAAAATGGCGGCGGTAGACGAGCATGTGCTGATCGTTATGTTTAACGTCCACAAGAGCATCGCCGTTCTCTTCCAGCAGAGGCGCCAGCTGTTGCTGCCATTGCGGGTCGGAAGCGCTGACCGAACCGTTAAAGCGGAGTACGTAGAGATGATGAAAGACTTGATAGCCTTGGCTAACCGAGTCTAGCGCAGTCGGGACAGCCGATTGATCCTGCTCTAGCTGTGCGACCGCATGATTGGCTTCGCGCTGAAGACGCTCACCCAAAAAATCCCGAGCAAGATTCTGTAACAATATGCCATGCAGTAGCCAGGTCGTCACCACCACAAATAGCGCCACGCCACCTAGCCAGGCGAGTAGTCGAAAACGTAAACTGCGCCGATCAATGTGAAGCAAAGAAATACCCCTGGCCGCGCCGCGTTTGAATCACCGATTTGCCGAGATAACGGCGCAGACGAGCGACATAGACTTCGACCAAGTTGGGAGCGGCGGCATCCTGCTCCAATGCGTAGAGCTGCTCTAGTAACTGCTCTTTCGAGTGAATGCGGTCTGGATGAAGCATTAAGTAGCGCAGTAACCGAAACTCCGTTGCCGTTAGCGAACGCCACGTTTCCCCTTCTAAGCACACTCGTTGACTCGCTTCATCCAACGAGACGCCGTTTAGCGCAATCACCTGCGATAATTGACCAGACTGCCTACGCAGCAAGGCCTTCAGCCGGGCCATCAGTTCGGCTTCGTGGAAGGGCTTGGTGAGATAGTCATCGGCCCCTGTTTCCAGGCCGACAACTTTATCCTCCCAGGTATCGCGGGCCGTCAGGATCAAAATAGGCGTGTCGCGTTTTTGCCTGCGCCACTGGGCGAGCAAATCCAGCCCCGACCCATCTGGCAAACCGACATCTAAGATCGCCAGCTCGTAATGCTCGGTTGCCATAAGCGACTTGGCCGCTTTTAATGAAGCGGCCAAATCAACCAGGTAACCGTTGTCTTTGAGACTTTCTGCCAAGCTTTCCGCTAGCAAATCATCATCTTCGAGTAGCAACAGTTTCATGGATATAGGTCAGATTAGAGAGAAAAATTGCCGTACATGCCGGATTCGTAATGGCCGGGAATGTTACATGCATACTCTAGCTCGTTAACATTATCAGGGACACTCCATAATAGAGTCCCGGTCTCGCCAGGCGCAATGGTGACGCCTGCCATGCTCATATTGGCCATATCGTGACCATCGCCGTTTGACATATTGGACATATCGTGGCCATCACCGTGTGCCATATTCGACATGTCATGGCCTCCGCCATTGGCCATGTTTAGCATCATCTGGCGATGTTCTTCTTGGGCTTCTTTGCTACCAATCACAAATTCGTGTTCTAGATTGCCGGTGTTAGTAATTTCAAATTTAACCACCTCCCCTGCCGCCATTTCTAGCGCTTCAGGGTCGAACCACATATCGCCAGCTTCAAGGCTGATCGTGCGGTCAACGTCAGCCTCGATTAGGCCATTGTCACCACTGCCTTGGCCGGGCGAAGCCCATGCCGCACTCGTTATCAAGCTTAGTGAAAGGGCAAACAAAGATGTTGTTAAGGAGATTTTGCGCATGGTCATTTACCTCAGAGGTTATTGTCACTTGTTCTTTATACGGTGTTAACCTGAAACGAGCCTGAACCTAACGTAAAAATATGACCTGCTGCACAAAAGCATTGCTAACATGATGATGGATCCTGACCCCCTGATTAGAGTCAACGCTGCAGCAATGACTTTTCGTCTTTTTGGTGCAATGCCTATGGCAGCCTCCGCCTATACCTCAGCGTAAGGCCCATAAGAAGGCGACCGTTAATTTCGAGCTCTGGAACGGCTCAACAAGGTGGTTGCCCTATTAGTCACCCATTCGGTGATGACACTCTTGTCAGCACTGCCGTGATCAACAAGATAACCGCGACCAGCACCATCTCCAGTGCAATACTTCTCTGTAACCGTCGTGGGGCTGTTGCGTCGCCGCTCTCAAAGGCCGGAACAAGCCGCCACTTGTTCGCGGCAGCAAATAACAGTAGTACCGCCACAATCAACACCTTGCCGATCAAGAACTGTCCATATGCCGTGGTGAGCAGTGGCGTGAGACCGCCTGTTAGTAGCGTGGCCAACGTAACACCCGCCAGTACCAACAAGCCAACTACGCCCATCGCGAGTTTTCCGAAACGGGTCAGAATGCGGGCGGTATTGTCCTGGTTGTGACCCCGTCCCACTAAATGGAATAGCGGCCACAGCGAGGCCACCCAAAATGCTGCCGCCATCAGGTGAACGATCAGCAAGCCAGCCAGAATGAGGCGTGGGGTGTTTACTGTATGCCCCACCTGTACGAATGCCAGCATCACCAATAACACGCCTATTAGGCTCAAGCTGTTGGCTGTTTTCGAGAGCGCTAAGTTATTAAGCTGAATCGCCTGGACTAGCAGCAAACCAGCTACCGCCAGTATTAGTCGGCCCCCGGACGCGCCATCGAACACGATCCCGAGCAACATTGGGTTGGTTGCAGCCGCTATATTGCCGCCCCCAAGGTAACCAGCTTCTAAAGACCACTGGAACAGAATCAGGGTGACCACCGCCCAGGCAGCAAGGACACCCATGCGGACGACGCCTCTCCGGTCTTGATCAGGGAGTTGGGGAAACGCTAGACGAAACAACACGGCCCCCGTCGCGACTAGGGCGTTAAGGTAAATCCCGGCCGCCACGAGAATCATCGCGACGGTCCAGACATCGAGGCTATTTACGGAGAACCACCATGCCACGGGTCAGGGGTCGACCGAGAAGTTAAAACCGTCGGACATCATGTGCCCGTCATCCGATAGGCCGCGCCAACTCACCTGGTACTCCCCAGCCGAAAGAATGTCACTGGGCTTTACGAAGTAGCGTTCGACCTGATCACCTTCTGGCTGACCACCAAGAGGAACGGGGCCGTCCGGGCCTGTCACTTCAAACTGGGTAATGCGCATCATGCCATTAAACTCGATGCCAATCTCTGCTGGGGAATCCTGAATGGTGACGTTATCCTTAGGCGAAGTGCTTGTACCCCCTTCATGTGCCAGCACTGGGATTGCGAGCGACAGCAACAGCGTTGCTAAGGTAGCGTGAATGATAGGGAGCGAAGTCGTCTTCTTTTGCATACCGAATCGCCCCAGGTTTACCGGAGACTCCATGTCTTAAGATGATGGGGTCATGGGGGTCATGAACTCACCAAAACGATATTGCCCGGAAATCCGGGAGCGGGCTTTTCGATTAGTCATTAAAAAGCAAGGCGGATAGCCGTCCAAGTGGGCGGCGATCTGCTCCATTGTCAGCAAGTAGGGCTGTACACCAGAGACCCTGAGAGCATGATAAAAACCTAGAGAAGGCTCGTAGGAAGACACCTTAGTTAACCTTTCAGAACGTGAACGATTCAAGCAGCCAGAGCGTGAAAATACCGAATTGAATCGCGCTAATGAAATTTTCAGTCAGGCAGCTGCATTTTTCGCTCAGTCGGAGCCCGAACGTAAACTCAATTGATGGTGTCGTCCATTGACGAGCATCGTGCTCAGCACAGGGTCGAGTTGAAGTATAGCCAGCTACCGGCGTATTACCGCTACAAGGCACTTGAGGCAAATCCTGAACGGGGGCCAGATCAATATTGGAAGGATGCTTTTCTTACGGCTGAGATTTAGCGGGTATAGGGGGGAAACTTCTGCGTTTAAGGTGCTCGTAAGATCTGGCGGCAACTCCGCCGTGGGTGCGTTAATGTTGTTCGTTGCACCGTAGAACGACTCATGCGCCGCCTGGGATTCGCGGCGTGGTGCGAGGCCAACGCCCTTCCACGACCCTCAGCGACCCCTCCCAGAAAAGGGCACCTGATCTAATGAAGTGTGATTTTACAGCCATGCGTCCTAACTAGCTTTGGATGTCCGATTTTATCTATGTCGCTACCTGAGCTGGCTTCTTCTACGCCGCATTTGTTATCGATGTTTATGCATGCTGTATCGCGGCGACGTCGATGAAATGTGACTGATCCTGGACGCCTTAGAGCAAGCTTTTGGGGCACGAAAACACAGATAAGAGTTGATCCACTATTAGTGATAACGTCAGCCAGTATGCTTCAGACAACTTCCAGCAGCTCATGATGCAACATGGCTATCGTTGCACCATGAGTCGTAAAGGAGACTGCTAGGACAATGCCCCGTCAGAAAGTTTCTCCCATAAGCTAAAGACGGAGCAGGTTCACCATTAAGACTTAAAAATACAATAAGAATCAATTAAATAGCTAACCCGCATTCAGCCAAGGTGGCTCCCGGCCTATTCTTGCCACTAGAAAATCAATGTACACCCGGACCTTTGCGGTTAAGACATTGGATTTCGGGTACACCAGCCATACTGCCGGCTCCGCGTCCATCCGGTAGTCGGGAAGCACCTGAACCAGTGAACCCACCTCAAGCTCTTGATGGACGCTCCACAGCGCATGCAAAGCAACTCCTGCCCCCTCCATGGTCGCAATCTTGTAACTCAAGCCGTCATCAATGATCAGTCTGTTTTGCGAGCTGCGAAGGTTTAACTGCTCTTTTTCTCCCTTGGGACCGACCAACGCAATCGTGGCCTGGGATTTGAAGGCGACCAACTGATGAGAATGCAAATCGTCCAGGTGTTTTGGCGTTCCCCATTTCGCGAGGTACTCGGGGGAGGCACAGAATATGCGTCGATCATCGGCGAGTTTCCGTGCTTTCAGATTGCTGTCCGGCAACACGGCATCCCTCAGAGCCAGGTCAAAACTGCCCTGAATGAGGTCCAGTTCCATATCGGATAATCGCAAGTCCAGATTGATACCTGGATACATCTCCAGAAACTCTGGTACCAAAGGCACGATATATTGTTGGGCGAAGGTGCTGGATGCGGTAAATCTCAGAGTGCCAGACACATGCTCATTGCCAAACCCCATCGCGGCCATCGCCGCGTTCTCTTGGGCCAGAATTTCCTTGGCAAAAGGCAGAAACTCCGCGCCTTCAGTAGACAGCGCCACTTTACGAGTTGAACGGCGCAGCAAGTCTGCCCCAACCGCTCTTTCAAGCTTGGCCAACCTGGCGCTGGCAACGGCTGGCGGCAGCCCCAGTTCCCGTCCGGCGGCGCTAATGTTGAGTTTTTCAGCAGCCAGCACAAACAGCTTTATTCCCTCGGTGTCCATGAATTTATATCCATTTTACGAATTCTGAATACCATTATTGGTCATTTATTCCGTTTTCTCGACCCTTTAATCTGTTCTTAGTCGCTTGGACAAATCAACTGCAAGATTGGAGTTACACAATGAAAGCAATGGTCCTTAATCAGTACGGCCCTGAGGCAGCGTTTGAGCAGGTCGACATGGCTGCACCTTCGGCACAGCCCGGCCAAGTCATCGTCCGCGTTGCGGCAACGAGCATCAACACCGTCGACACCATGATTCGCCAGATGGGCAAGAATCTCCCGTTGTCCCCGGACTTGCCGGCCGTGCTTGGCATGGACTTCGCTGGCACCATTGAAACCGTTGGTGAAGGTGTGACCGGTTTCGCGCCCGGTGACGAAGTATACGGATGTGCTGGTGGCCTAGCCGATCTGCAGGGAGCGCTCGCAAAGTTGATGCCCGCCGACGCACGGCTGATTGCGCACAAACCGAAGAGTCTGACGATGCGTGAAGCCGCCGCATTGCCTCTGGTTGGTATTACTGCGTTTGAGGGCCTGCAAAGAGCTGACGTGAAGGCCGGACAGAAAGTGCTGGTGCACGGTGGTACCGGGGGTGTGGGCCATGTTGCGGTTCAGCTGGCCAAGCACTTTGGTGCCGCTGTTTATTCAACGGCCTCCGGTGAACAGGCATTCGACATCCTCAAAGGCTACGGCGCTACGCCGATTGACTACAAGACTGAAACCGTCGCGGACTATGTTGAGGCCCATACAGGAGGTGTCGGGTTCGATGTGGTTTTCGATACGGTTGGCGGCGAAAATATGACCAACAGCTTTGACGCAGCTGCCCTAAATGGCCATGTGACGACCACTGTCGCCATGGTTGAACTTGATCTGACCACCGCTCACTTCAAAGGGCTTTCGATGCATGTGGTGTTCATGTTAATTCCCATGCTGCACAACCATCATCGGGAAGCGCACGGCGACATTCTGGGGCAACTGGCGCAGATTGTGGACCAGGGTAGCGTCACGCCGCTTCTGGATGAGCAGACATTCAGCCTTTCCGAAGCGGGCAAAGCCCATGATCGTCTGACCAGTGGCCAGGCCATCGGTAAGGTTGTCGTGGAGGTTTAAATAATGCCAGCACTGAACGAGAGCACAAAGACATTTGCCCGGATCAATCGTGGCTACAATCAGGTGTTTCAGCCAAACCGGTTGAGTATTGGTCTGGTTGCTCCGCTGGAGAGTTATACCAGGGGCCCTGTGCCGACGATGGAGCGCTACCTTGAACGCGTACGATTGGCGGAGAAGGCCGGTTTTTCTGCGGTATGGTTACGAGATGTCCCGTTTAATGTGCCCTCGTTTGGTGATGCCGGCCAAGTATTCGATCCGTTCGTTTACCTCGGTTTTCTGGCCGGGCAAACCGAACGGATCGCCCTGGGTGTCGCGAGTCTGATCTTACCGCTTCGGCACCCTGCTCACGTTGCGAAGGCCGCAGCAAGTGTCGATCAACTGTCGGGTAGTCGTTTGATACTCGGAATCGCATCCGGCGACCGGCCTGATGAATACCCCGCCCTCAACGAAAACTACGAAAACCGGGGTGAGCGGTTTCGGGACAGTTTCGACTACATCCGCAGGATGGCCGATAGCGCGCCAGCGTTCGAAAACCGTTATGGCCAGACCAACGGTGAGATGGACCTGCTGCCAAAGCCAATGGCAGGAAAGATTCCTATGCTGATTACCGGAGGTAGCCAACAGGCCCCTCAATGGGGCGCTCGCCATAGTGACGGGTTGATTACGTACCCGAGGAACATCGACGATCAGGCAAACGCTGTCAGATCCTGGCGTAACGGTATTCCTAGTGAAACAGGGTATTCAAAGCCCGTGATGCAATCCCTCTATATTGACCTTCTGACAGAGCCCAATGCACCGCCGCAGCCGATTCATCTGGGCTTCAGATCGGGCATAAAGTTCCTGAAGGCTTACCTGCAATCACTGGAAGAAATCGGCGTAAACCATGTAGCGCTGAACCTACGACTCAATCAGGCGAATATTGAAGAAACGCTCCTGTACCTCGCAGAAGACCTCCTCCCTGAATTTCCGGCATAAGGACACAAACTATGATCAAGAAAATTCTGATCACCGGCGCCACGGATGGCATCGGGCTAGAAACCGCGAAGCGTCTCTATTCCGAGGGCCACACATTGCTGTTGCATGGAAGGAGCGCAGAGAAGCTGGCGGCGACAGAGCAAATGTTGGCAAACGGTACGGGCGCCGGACGGATCTACACCTATATAGCCGATCTGTCGCGTCTGGCTGAAGTAGGTCCATTGGCAGACACGATCACCAGAGAACATGACCAGTTGGACGTGATCATCAACAACGCGGGTGTCCTGCGTGCTCCTGAAAACATCACCGGGGACAGACTGGATGTGCGGTTTGCGGTCAATACGGTCGCTCCCTATTTGCTGACCAAACGCCTTTTGCCACTCACGAGGCCAACTTCACGGGTGGTTAATCTGTCATCTGCGGTACAGGCTCCGGTAGAACTTGCCGCCCTGCGCGGGGAAAAGCGCCTTCTGGATGACATGTCGGCCTACGCCCAAAGCAAGCTGGCTTTGACGATGTGGAACAATGCACTGGCTGCGTCACTTGGCAGCCAAGGGCCCGTATTTGTTGCAGTTAATCCTGGCTCGTTATTGGCATCAAAGATGGTCAAGGAAGGCTTTGGCATTGCAGGTAAAAGCCTTTCTATTGGTGTGGAAGTACTCGTGCGTGCGGCACTATCGTCGGACTTCTCCGACGCTTCCGGCAGGTATTTCGATAATGATGAGGGGAACTTTGGGGCGCCACATCCTGATGCCATGGACTCGAAAAAACGCAAGGCTGTCGTGGATGCAATCGAAGAAGTAATTACATCCCACCGAGCCTGATGAATTGACTCAGGCAACAGTGGAGACAAATTTACTTCACCTCCTAATTGCTAGTCGAAAGGTTATGTACTGTCCTCTCTTCATCACTATCGAGCCTAATTTCGTGGTTAAACTGGCATATAACTTCCGGCGGTTATCTTGGCCAAAACTGAACAATAAGTGAGGGACACGAACGTTCGCTTTTGTTTAGGCCCGGATATTTTATTTTACTCGTAGCTGTCATTTGATGGCTCTAGCAGACAGTGCCTGTAGACCGCAATAGTGGCTACGTTTTTGGTGTACGAAATACCAATCCATCAATGTGAATCAACCCTATTTTCGTAGGCACTCAATGGCCGCTTTGGGTCGCAATCTGTCTATGGCAAATACTCATAATTCTTAAGACCACAATAACGATGTATGCCATCTGTGTCATCTTTGGAATAGCAGCTTAGGTCTTTCATGCGGGTAAAGCTTTGGGAGAGGATGCTCAGTGGCAAGCCTGTAGATGCTTGCTTGGATTGAAAAACTGTCCATAGGCGCCCCAGTCGTTTCGAAGAGAGCCAATTGCAAGGTGTGGGGTAAAAACCTTCATCCAACAAAAAAGCCGCTGAAATCAGCGGCTTATTCGTAATACGTGGCGGAGGGACAGGGATTCGAACCCTGGATAGGCTATTAACCTATGCCGGTTTTCAAGACCGGTGCATTCAACCGCTCTGCCATCCCTCCGGCTTATGGGTGCGTATACTAACAGCTTTCCCTTGGAAGTCAACGCCTTTTAGTACAAACGTAACCCGATGCGGGTAATATTCCCGCCTTCCATATCGCTGACGACCCAATGAATGCCGTGCCAGTCGACGTCGTCCCCGACGACTGGGTGCCCGCCCACGCGGAGGGCAATAAATTCCGCCAGCGTCATGTTTTGCTCACCTGGGCTTAGCGTCAGGCCATAGGCTTGTGCGACATCCTGCATTTGGGCACTGCCATCCAGGGTAAAAGTACCGAAGAAGGCCCGCTCCTGCTTAAGCTTCGCATCGCCATTAAACAGCCGATTAAGCGAATAAAGATCCTCCGAGCGTCCGATCACACAAATCACGTCGCCAAGCTTTAAGCGTGTGCTGCCCTTCGGGTGAAGCATGGTGTGATCGCGAAACAGCGCCGAGATAAGCGCCCCTGACGGAAAGCGCAGCAGCCGAATGGGCACGTCCTCCAGGTCCTGGTTCTCTACACCGTAAACGAACAGCTCAAAATCGTTCTCTGGCAAAATGCCTAGCGGGCCACGCCGGTTAGGCACGGTGCCTACCGGCACTTCCACCTTCAGCCACTTGGCCATTAGCGTCAGCGAGCCACCCTGGATAAGCAGCGACATCAACACCACGGCGAAAGCGACGTTAAAGTAGAGCGAGGCATTTTCGACCCCACCAATCACCGGGAAGATAGCCAGCACAATAGGTACCGCCCCTCTCAAGCCGACCCAGGCAATAAAGAAAGTCTCCCGCCAGCGAAATTTAAAAAACGGCTTGATGGTAATCAGCACAGCCAATGGGCGTGCAATAAAGATCAGCGCCAGCGCCACTAACCCTGCCGGGAGTGCCACCTCCCAAAGTTCACTCGGTGTGACCAGTAACCCAAGCACCAGGAACAAGCCAATTTGGCTAAGCCATGCGAGGCCATCGTGCACAGGGAGAATAAAGTTGAGGTGGCGGCCGGGCTGATTGCCAATCATCAAACCGGCCAAGTAAATAGCCAGGAAGCCACTGCCGCCCAGCACGCTGGTCAGGCCAAACACACTGAAACCAAGCGCCAATGCGAGCATGGCGTAAAGCCCCGGCGCCAAGTCCAGCCAGCGCAACAGTTTAGCGCTCAGCCAGCCGCCGCCTATACCGATAATTAAACCAATACCAAACTGAGCAATAAAAAACAGAAGGGTTTCGGTGGGGCCACCAATATCGCCAACGAGGAGTTCAACCAGCATCAGCGTTAGGAAAATCGCCATCGGGTCGTTGGTACCCGACTCAATTTCAAGCGTGGCGCCTACCCGCTCGTTAAGATTGACTCCGCGGCCGCTGAGCATGGAAAAAACCGCGGCGGCATCGGTGGAACCTACAATAGCGCCCACCAGCAGGCCCTGCACGATGGTGAGATCAAAAATCCACATCGCGATGACGCCAACGATGGCGCTGGTAATAAACACCCCAAAGGTCGCGAGAGAGAGTGCAGGTTTGAAACCAACCCGGAAGGTTTTGAGTCGAGTACGTAAGCCGCCATCTAACAGAATCATGGCCAGCGCAAAATGGCCGATGGCGAAAGCCATGGAGTAGTCATCAAATACGACGCCCAGCACGCCCTCTTCACCTGCCAGCATGCCTAGCCCGAGGAAAATCAGCAGCAGCGGCACACCCATCATTGACGATAGGCGGCTGGCCAGAATGCTCAGCGCCATCAGCGAACCGCCTACCAAAAAGAACGTATAAATTGCGTCCATGACTCTCCGTCTCTACATCAATACATCGCCATTATTACATGTAACCGTTGAATTTACTGTGTCTTCTCCGCACCTCCTTGTGCTTAAAGGGCTAGTCAGATGCTTTCATGGGCGGCTACACTTCGCCGTTACAACATTTGGAGTTCTGGCTATGTTGCGCTGCCTATCACGCTATCGGCACCTTGTTTTTCTTAGTCTTATTTTCATCTTATTAGTTTTTAATTCAGTCAGTTATGCAAATGAAGAAAACAGTCAAGAAAGCGCGCCCTTAACGCTGGATAGCGATGTAGAGGTGCCCACTGGCCTGTGGCGACCCGTTGAAAGTGAAAGCGATACCGAAGCAGCGCCCACCATGGCGCTTACTCCAGCACCGCCCCTTGAACCGCCACCGGTGAAACACCTAACACTGATGCTGGATTGGTACCTAAGCCCCCAGCACGCGGCATTAGTCATAGCGAAAGAGCGGAACTTGTATGCACGTCAGGGGCTCGAGGTTGATATTCAAACCCCGGCTGACCCTTCGATTGCCATTAAGCTGCTTACGGCAGGCGAAGTTGACCTGGCGCTAACACGCCAACCTCTGCTGCATCTTCAGGTGCATAGCGGCGCAGCCATTACCCGGATCGCGACCCTGATCGAAACATCGCTAACCGCGGTCATCGTCACGGGCGCAGAGCAGCCGGAAACCGAAAATACCTTGGCGGGATTGCATTATGGTTATACCACTGGAGAGGGTCGCTACCTGAGCATCCCGCGATTGCTGCCGCGCTCAGTGCAGCAAACCGATGATTTCGCAGCGCCGATTAACCTGCACTTCGACCCGATTCGAGCCATGCGAGAGGGTCAAATCGACGCCATTGCAGACGGCTTTTACCACTATCTGCCACAACAACTCGCAACCGAAGGCATCAATACACACGTCATCCGTTTCGATGAGCTGGATATCCCCCGTAATGACGGCTTAGTGGTGCTGGCGAATAGCGACACCCTTGCCCGCCGCGGTGATACCTGGTCACGCTTTGTGCTGGCCGTTGAACAAGCAAGCCATTGGATTATCGACAATCCTGATGCGGCCTGGGAAATGCTCATTAGCACTCACCCGGTACTCGACAATGAAATTAATGCAAGCGCCTGGGAGGATATCCTGCGCCGCATGGCACTCAACCCTGGGGCGCTGGACAACCGACGTTACGCGGCCTTTGAAGCCTTTTTACAGCAAGCTGGCATTACGAACGAGGTACTGCCCGTATCGCGTCTAGCGGTTGACCCGCACACTTTATAAGCTGATGGCGTTTGAAAGGGCATGTTGGATTTACTGCCCTTTGTTATATGAATTGATAGCCCTTTATCAATAGTTTTCCTCACTACCTTGGCGCTGAATGAACGAAACCACTTTAATTTTTGTCGACGTTGAAACGACGGGCACCCGCGCAACCCGTGACCGAATTACCGAAATAGCGGCCCTTAAAGTCGTCAATGGCCAACTGATCGATCGTTGGTCGAGCTTGATTTACCCCGATTGCAAAGTACCGGCACAAATCACCCAGCTCACTGGAATCCGTGACGATATGCTGGTAGCTGCGCCCCGTTTCTCGCAAATAGCTGAATCACTGCGCGAGTGGCTGGGCGACGGTCAATTAGTGGCCCACAACGCACGCTTTGACTACAGCTTTTTGCGTAACGAGTTTAAGCGCGCGGGGCTGGATTTTCGCGCCTCGTTAATCTGCACGCTGCGTTTATCGCGGCGAATAGCGCCCCAGGAGCGTCAGCACAACCTGAAAGCGCTCCTGAGCCGCTACGGCATTTCGCCTATTCGCCACCACCGCGCGGGTGACGATGTGGATGCCCTGTGGTCACTTTGGCAAACGTGGCAGGTCGAGCATAGCGACGAGGCTTGGCAAGGTCTTCTAAACGATGAGCAACGTCACAGGACACTGCCCGCCCATTTGGACAGCGCTCAGCTTGAAGGGCTGCCCGCCTGTCCCGGGGTGTATTTGTTTTACGGCCATAATCGATTGCCCTTGTATGTGGGCAAAAGCGTTAATCTACGCAGCCGCGTATTAGGTCACTTCCAGCGTGATCACCAGGACGATAAAGAGATGCGCCTTGCTCAGCAGGTGCAACATATCGAATGGGAAGAAACCGCGGGCGACTTAGGTGCCCAGTTGCGTGAAGCGCAGCTGGTGAAGTCGCTCATGCCGATTATGAACCGTCAACTACGCAAACAGCGCAAGCTGACCACCTGGTGGTGGGCGGAAGGTGCCAGCCAGCCGGAGCTGGTTAGCGGCGACGCGCTAGGCCAATCCTTGAGCCAGCCACTCGCTGTCACACTCTATGGTTTATTCCGCAATGCGCGCGAGGCTAAGAACACATTAAGCGCAATGGCTGAAGAGCAACAGCTGTGCCCACGCGTGCTGGGGCTCGAAAAGGGTAAGGGCCGCTGCTTTGGCAATCAGGTAGGTAAGTGCCGCGGTGCCTGCAATGGGCAGGAAACGATAGCACAGCACACACAACGGGCGCAGGCAACGCTTGCGCAGTTGCAGGTTAATGTGTGGCCGTGGCCAAGCAGTATTGCGATTGAAGAGCAGGCCGCGAACAGCACCGCGTCTGCTTGGCACGTGGTTCGCCAATGGTGCTACTTGGGCAGCGCGGCAAGCCTTGAAAAAGCCAAAACCCTTGCCGACACGCCCGCTAGTTTTGATATCGACAGCTACCGTATATTGAACCGTTTTTTGCGCTACCCCGACCAGCATGGTCTAACGGTCACACCGCTCTGCCAGTGACGCATTACTGCGCGGCAATAAACGCCATGACCGCCTGCTGGAAAGCGTCTGGTTGGTCGGCATGTAGCCAATGGCCAGCATTCTTTAAGGTGACCACACGAGCACGCGGCAACACTTCGCGCAACGTAGGCAGCATATCGTCGGCCACGTAATGGGAGTCGCTGCCGCGCAGCACGAGCGTCGGGCCCTCGTAGGGCTGCTCACCATCCGGCACGCCAATAATATCGTTATAACCCCGTTTGATGTGATCCAGTCCGACGCGAAGCGCCATCACGTTGTCTTCATTACGCACCAAGTTGGTGGCCAGAAATAAGCGCGTGGGGCGGGAATCGACATGTTCGCTCAAGAGGTCATCGGCTTCACGACGATTTTTAGGTTGCCCTTGCCGCACGTTGTCGAGTGCCGCAAATACGTCATCATGGCCATGCTCGTAAGCCACCGGGGCGATGTCGGCCACCATCAGCGATGCCACGCGCTCAGGCGCCAGCCGCGCCAGGCTGATGGCTACCTTGCCGCCCATTGAGTGGCCAAGCACATGGGCGCGTTCAATCGAGAGCTTATCGAGCAGCGCGATAACGTCTTCCACCATCGTCGCATAGCGCATCCCTTCGGCATGGGGCGAACGTCCATGATTGCGTAAATCAAGCGCAATCACTCGGCGGCCGCGCTGCCATACTTTCAAGTGCGAGCGCCAATTATCCGCACTCCCCAGCAAACCATGGATCACGACGAGCGGCATGGCGTCTGCCGCGCCATCGTCGGCGGGCATATCGATAAAGTGCAGATCTACCGTGGCAACGTTCGTCATGCTGGCTCCTGAGCCTGGGCAATTAAAGGGTGATAAACATTACGCCGTGCTCGGGGCGGCATCCACTTGGCCCGTCCACACCACCAAACGGCGCGTGAGCCAAGCGAGTAACAATCCATACAGCGGCAGAAAGAACAACAGGCTGATGGCGAGTTTGATGGCATAGTCGACGGCGGCAATTTCCATCCAATTGGCGGCCATAAACGGGTCAGGGCTGTTATAGAACGCCGCTGAAAAGAATGCAAAGGTGTCGGCCAGATTACCCAGCACGGTCGAGCAGACCGGCGCTACCCACCAGGCCCACTGGCGCAGGCGGTCAAATACCTGAACATCCAGCAGTTGGCCAATCACATAGGCCAAGAAACTCGCCAGTGCGATACGCGCGACAAACAAATTCCACTCAGAAAGTGCCTCGATACCTGCAAAGCTGCCACGGGGAAATACTACCGAGACCGCATAGGAGACCACGAGTGCAGGCAGCATAACGCGTAGGATGATCGATCGTGCCGGCCCTTTACCAAACAGGCGAACCGTTAGGTCGGTGGCGAGAAATATAAACGGAAAGCTAAACGCACCCCAGGTGGTGTGAAAACCCAACAGGGTGAACGGAAGCTGAACAAGGTAGTTACTGGCGGCAATAATGCCAATATGAAAAGCCACCATCACCAGTAGGCAACGGCGGTGCTGAGTCTCACTCAATGCAAACATGCGGGTCGGCCTTTTTTTAAAAGATAAGAGGGGTTAGGGAACCCTCAGGGTAGTCAGCAGATGGCTAAACCAGTTCTATCCAGCGGTCGCTAGTATGAGGACGGCATTATACGGCTTTTGTAGGGTATTTAAAGTCAGGGTATTTAAAGCCAGGGTATTAACATCAGCGCTCTAAAAACAGGTATTGAGGCCGCCCGCAAGGGTGGGCGGCCTGAGCTCACCAATCGTCAATCCAGCGGCGTCGCTTTGTCTGCAGCGCCTATCGAGCGCTCGCGCATGGCGGCATGCACATCCGCCAGGCTGGTGGGGTCATCAATGGTGGAAGGAATGCCATACGCTTTGCCATCAGCAATCGTGCGCAGCAGCTTGCGTAGAATTTTGCCCGAGCGGGTTTTGGGCAAGCGGTCGACGACTAACACCTGCTTGAAGCAGGCAATCGGGCCAATCTGCTCACGCACACGTGCAATCAACTCGGCTTCCAGAGTCGCTTCATCACCATCAAAACCATCTTTGGGAATCACCAAGCCTATTGGCAACTGTCCTTTCAGGTCATCATGGATACCAATGACCGCACACTCGGCAACGGCAGGGTGAGCGCCAACGACCTCTTCCATTTCACCGGTGGAAAGCCGGTGCCCTGCCACGTTAATCACATCATCAGTGCGGCCCATGATGAAGAGATAGCCCTGCTCATCGAAATAGCCGCCATCTCCGGTTAAGTAATAGCCGGGAAAGGCGGCCATATAAGCGCTATGGAAACGCTGAGGGTCACTCCACACACCCGTTAAACAACCGGGCGGCATGGGTTGTTTGATGACGACACTGCCCTGCTCCATGGCGCTGGCCTGCTCTCCATCGCGATCGAGTACCTGCACATTGAAGCCCGGCACCGGAAACGTCGCCGAACCCGCTTTGGTCGCCATGGGTTCGATACCTGGCAAGTTAGCCGCAATCGGCCAGCCGGTTTCCGTTTGCCACCAGTGATCGATCACCGGCACGTCGAGCAGATCATCCAACCAGTGAAACGTTGGCGGGTCCAACCGCTCCCCGGCCACATAAAGATGCTTGAGGCTGCTGATATCGTATTTCTGCAGCAACTTGGCGTCAGGATCCTCTTTCTTGATTGCCCGAAAAGCAGTAGGCGCAGTGAAGAAACTCGTTACCTGATACTCCTCTATCAAGCGCCAGAAGCTACCCGCATCGGGTGTTTTCACCGGTTTACCTTCGTATACCACGCTGGTGCAGCCCATTAGTAACGGGGCATAAACAATATAAGAGTGCCCAACCACCCAGCCCACATCCGAGGCAGTAAAGAACACCTCACCCGGCTCCATGGCGTAGATCACCTGCATTGAATAAGCCAGCGCCACCGCATAACCGCCGGTGTCTCGCATGACGCCTTTAGGCTTTCCGGTAGTGCCAGAGGTATAGAGGATATACAGCGGATCGGTGCCTTTTACCGGTACACAGTCGGCAAAAGGCGCCTTGGCGACGAGCGCCTCCCAATCATAGTCCGAGGTACCGTCATGAGTGTCCAGCTCAGCCCGGTGCGCTTCACGCTGGTAAACGATACAGGAAGCCGGCTTATAGGCGCTCAGTGCAATGGCTTGATCCACCATGGGCTTATACGGCAACACCTTGCCCAGTTCGATACCGCAGGAAGCCGCCACCACTACTTTGGGTTCGGCGTCTTCAATACGGGCTGCCAGTTCGTAAGGCGCAAAACCGCCAAACACCACGGAGTGGATGGCGCCTAGCCGAGCGCAGGCGTACATGGCCACCAGCGCCTCAGGAATCATGGGCATGTAGATCACCACGCGATCGCCCTTCTCAACCCCTAACTGCGTCAACGCTCCCGCAAAGTAAGCGACGCGGTCGCGCAGTTCACGGTAGCTGATGGTTCGTTTGGCCTGGGCAGCGGGCGAATCCCAGTAAATAGCCGCTTGGTCGCCGCGGCCATTGTCAACGTGGTAATCCAGGGCGGCATAGCAGAGGTTCATTTCACCGTCGCTAAACCATCGAGCATGCTGCTGCTCATCGTAACGGAGGATGGTTTTAGGCGGTGTGTACCAAGGAATGCGTTTGGCTTGCTCTGCCCAGAATGCTTCTGGGTGCTCTATCGACTGCTGAAAAGTAGATGGGTAGCGGCTCATGATGTCTCTTTCTTTATTGTAATGGCGGTACGACAAGATTGTTGACACTGTATTAAGTAAAGCGCCTCTTTGCCCTCATACTATGGGCTAAAAATCGACCAAAGCAGCAGCCTGCCCAGTAACATTGTCGACAAGGGAATGGCCACCTGCCTACCATTGATTAATCGTTAAACGAAGACTTGGACAAAACACGCTAAATTACTGATCATTAAACAACTTGATCCTCGCGACGCGACGATGCCACGACAACTTATAACAATGCTCATAAAAACGCTGAAGTTACAGTGTAGGCAAGGAGATCATTATGTCTGCTTCTACAAGCGCCGCTACACGCCTGCTTGAACATAACTGTCGCGCGATCGAGGCAGGGACTAACCTGCTAAAGGCGCTAGCCAATGAGAAACGGCTGCAAATACTCTGCCTTTTGGCCGAGAAAGAGCTATCTGTGACACAGATTAATCAGCAACTTGCCTTAAGCCAATCGGCACTATCCCAACATTTAGCCATTTTAAGGCGTGATGAGCTCGTCGATACCCGGCGCGAGTCACAAACCATCTACTACTCGCTAAGCAGTGAGAGTGCCAAGGCTGTGATTAATACCCTGGCGCACCACTACGCAGCTTGAGCGTGCTAAAGCGAAAATCCTCGCTTCTAGCGCTTGTTCACATCGTTACTCAGCGCCGCTGCCATCCAGCGGCGTCAATCAATCCAAGTGCTTTGAGCGCTGCTTTTTCAACGCCTTCAGATACAGCCAAACCCAGCTTGCGAGTCACGGTTTTGGGTGGTTCCAGCTTGACAGTAAACACACGTGCTTCGGCCATTCGCTCGACTAGATAAGCTTCGCTAGTACCCACACTGTCAATGAGCAACTGGGGCAAGGCTTCGCTGCCGTACCAAATTTCACCTGTCGCAATCGTTTCAATGTCCATGGCGGGACGCCGTTCAGCCACGTAGTTTTTGAACAAGTGGTGCGTGTTCTCTAAATCTTCCAAGAACTTGGCTTTACCCTCTTCGGTATTTTCACCCAATACGGTCAAGGTGCGCTTGTATTTACCGGCGGTCAAAAGCTCTACATCGATGTCGTGGCGTTTTAACAAACGATGGATATTAGGCACTTGCGCAACGACACCGATAGAGCCGATCACCGCGAAGGGTGCCGCCTTGATATGCTGGGCCGTGCAAGCCATCAGGTAGCCACCGCTAGCCGCCACTTTATCAATGCATACGGTAGTGGTTAGCCCTGCCGTACGCAAACGGTCTAACTGTGCAGCCGCCAAACCATAGGCGTGCACTAGCCCGCCGGCGGATTCCAGGCGCACCACCACTTCGTCATTTTCGGCGGCAACATCAATGATGGCAGACACTTCCTGACCAAACCGCTCCGTCTGCGACGCCTTGAGATCTCCATGAAAATCAAGTACCCATACACTTGCCCCGTCAGCCGTTTCTTGGCTAGATTTTTGCGCTTTGTGACGTTTTTTATCCTCGTGACGAAATGCTTTTAGCAGCTTTTTCCGGGCACCTGGCAAGGTAGCCACCAACCGTAAGCGGCGAGCACGCCGCTTACGCTGATCATTGAGCGGCTCAATATAAAGTTTTAAATCGCTCTGTTTGTCTTGCTTCGTACGCGCTATCAGAATCAAACCAAGACCTATCAGTGACATAACGATAGTGGTTTGCACAACAAACGTACCTATTTCCGCTATCCATTCATTCATCGACGTTCTCCATTGGGAATTGGGCTCTTTTAGGGCGAGGCTCTGCCCAGCGTTAAGGGTAGCGAGGTATGACCAAGGCGCTTGATTGAAACGCTTGTATGAAATAACCTCGCTTACCTTATGTTTGTTTCTTTGGGCTATTATCGCTAGCCTGGGTCTGATTTACCTAATTGAGAGAAATTCTATGTCGAACAATACCCTTGAGAAGCTGAAAGCGCGCTTCAATCCTGAAGCGGCCGAGGGCATGAACGAAGTTTTCCAGTTCCACTTCTCGGATGCGGGGAATTACTACTTGCACATTCAGGATGGCACGCTGGATGTGCAAGAGGGCGAGCACGATGACCCATCTGTCAGCTTGAGCCTAACGACGGACACCCTAAAAGGCATCATGAGTGGTGAGATCAATGGCATGACGGCCTTTATGACCGGCAAGCTTAAAGCAACTGGCAATGTCATGCTGGCGACCAAGCTGACCAGCTTGTTTCCTAGCGAGTAATCCATAGGTCGGCACGCGGCGTTGATTAGCGCCAGCGTGCCAAATGGGTTTCGATGAGTTCGCGAGAAATTGAGTAAGGGGGCGGTAGTGATGGCAGTTGGCGGGGTGAAAACCAGGCAGCATCACTGATCTCAACGCCATCGATACGGATTCGCCGGGTGGTCGCTTCAGCAAAGTAGCCAAACATTAGCGAATGAGGAAATGGCCACGCCTGGCTCTGGTGGTAACGTAACTGGTCAATATGCACGCCCACTTCTTCAAACACTTCCCGGTGTACCGCCTCTTCTGCTGACTCGCCTGGCTCGATAAAGCCAGCCAAGGTCGAGTAACGGCCTGGCGGAAAACGTGGGCTACGCGCTAGCAGCATCGCCTCCCCGCTCGTCACCAGCGTAATGATACAGGGCGAAATACGTGGATAGTTGCGATGCCCGCAAGCGTCGCAATGCATGGCAAACTCCGCGGTCAGCTTGGTGGCGGGTGAGCCACAACGACCACAGAATCGATGGTTTTCTAACCAAGCGCCCACCTGCAACGCTGTTGAAAGCAGACTAAACCAAGCGGTTGAGAGCTCGCTCATCCATTGGCGGCCATCGATCCAACCACTCTCCGCCTGCGGCTCGACCAGCAACGCGACCGGCTCATCATCCCAGTAACACAGCGGCTGCATCTGCTCTGTCCAGGGCTGAAAGGGTTGCAGTGGGTTTAGCTCTTCGCTACCGCTTAACGGTGCTGGCGCCAACATGCTGCGCGACAGCCGAATAACCCGCCCAGCCTGTTCATGGTGGGGAATTTCTCGCCTAAGCATCGCTAGCTGCACCTTCAAACCAATTCAACTGATTCGCTTCACACTTGGCTTTATGAGCCACCTGCTCTTCTTCGGTGGGACGCACGACACGCAGCTGGCCGGGCGTAAGCGACAGGCGTAGTACCGACAAGCCTTCATTCGACGTGTCCGCTTTTTCTTGTTCTGAAGCGGAGGTGGCATCCAGCGTTAGCGCGGTTTGCCCGCCGGTCATCGCCAAATACACTTCAGCGAGAATTTCAGAGTCTAATAACGCCCCATGAAGTACCCGGTGGCCGTTATCGATATCATAACGTTTGCACAAGGCATCAAGGCTATTGCGCTGACCGGGATGCATGGCCCGCGCCATCGTTAAAGTATCCAATACGGCGCAGTGATCACGCACAGGACCCAACATCGGCGTTTTACGTCGCTGGTTGAGCATGCCCAATTCGTGGTCAATAAAGCCCACATCGAACGGTGCGTTATGAATGACCAGCTCGGCACCTTCGATAAAGGCCCAGAACTCATCGGCTATTTGAGCGAATACTGGTTCATTGGCGACGCGAGCGTCATCAATTCCGTGAACGGCCACGACTTCCGCATCAATATGGCGTTCGGGATTGATATATTGGTGGTAAGTGCGGCCAGTGAAGCGACGGTTGACCATTTCAATCGCGCCTATTTCGACGAGACGATGGCCATCTTTAGGGTCGATACCCGTGGTTTCAGTATCTAGGATTACCTGGCGCATCACGCCCTCCTTTTCTGGTGCTCGTCGATGGCTTCATTCGCCAAGGCGTCGGCCCGTTCGTTGCCGGGGTGACCGCTATGCCCTTTCACCCAATGCCACTCTATTTGGTGCCGCTGGGACTCTTCGTGGAGGGTTTTCCATAGCTCAGCGTTTTTCACCGGCTGCTTGGCGGCGGTTTTCCAGCCGCGCTTCAACCAATTATGAATCCACTGGGTGATGCCCTGGCGAACATACTGTGAGTCGGTCCAAAGCGCCACTTCACACGGGGTGTTCAAGGTACGCAGTGCCATGATGGCCGCCATCAACTCCATACGATTATTCGTTGTATCCGACTCATAACCTTTCAAGGTCTTTTCATGCTGGCCGCTCGCCAGCACCACACCCCATCCGCCGGGGCCTGGGTTGCCCCGGCAAGCCCCATCGGTATACACCGTTACTCGAGGCAGATGCCCGACAGCCTCTTTAGTCACTCTCTTGATCCTTTGGTTGTTGTGCCTGAGCTTGTCTTGAGCGCTCTTGATAAGACTGGTAGTGAGCCGATGAGCCTGAGCGGGTGACGCCTAACGAAGCCGGCGAAACAGGTGCTTCCAATCCAAACTTCAAGCGCTGAACAGGTGCGTGGCGTTGCCGCCGACGGGCTTGAATCATATAACTCTCGCCTAACGGCAGGTTGTGCCGACGCCCCAGCGACTCCCAGTATTCACCACACTTGGCATTCATTCGGCCACGAAAACAGCAATAGTCTACGCGTTCCACCTCAAAGTCGACAAACGCTAACCAGTCGCGCAGACGACTGGCTGAACGCCAGGTGCCATTCCAAGGAAATTGCTGCTGGCGTTTGCGCCACTGGCGGGTAAGGCCACTCAAACCAATAGGGTTAAAGCCAAACAGTACCAAAATGCCGTTATCAGCGGTCACTCGTGCGGCTTCCTGAAGCGTGAAGTGGGCGTCCGGCAAATACTCCAGCCAGTGGTGGATCACCATCACATCCAGGCAGCGATCCGGCAGCGCTAATTGATCCGGCGGGCATACCAACGTGCTATCGCTCTCCGCCAGCTGGCGAGTGGGAGACCAGCGGATGGGATGCGGAATCGCCGACATGGTCATTAGTGGTGGGCCCATGCCCAATTCCAAGCTGTGACCGCCCACTCGGGTTTCAACCACCGGCCCTAAACAGGCCCGCTGAGTTTCCCAAAGCGAACGTCCCGCTTCTGACTGCCAATACGGCTGGCTACTTGTCAAGCGCTTGGCGAGTGTCGTGGCCGTGGTCGAATTTGACATGAACAGCGCTTCCCTCCACAGTAACGGCTTTTAAAAGCCTTGTTTACACTGATTTAGTGCCACTTAATTTCTAAAATTAAGAAGCGCGTTGTTTAGCGTGCTTATGCATATTGGTTAGTCAATTCTGTATCTTCGAAATTAAAGGATCTCGCCGATGATGAGCGTGACACCGATCCCAGCGCTAAGCGACAACTATATTTGGCTATTGAGACAAGATACCAGCCAAAGCGTTTGCGTTGTGGATCCCGGTGAAGCGGCCCCCGTAATCGAGTTTCTTGAGCGTGAGTCGCTAAGCCTCGAAAGCATACTGATTACGCATCACCATCACGATCATACGGGTGGTGTAGCAGAATTAATTAAACGCTACTCCCCTCACGTCATTGGCCCCGCCAATCCCACTATCGAAGGGATTGACGAAACTGTGGGTGACGGCGATGAAGTCCGTATTATGGGCCGCTTGTTTGATGTCATGGCGACACCGGGTCATACGCTGGATCATATTAGCTATTTCACCGCAGGTATCCCCGCGCTTCTATTTTGTGGCGATACGCTTTTTTGCGCCGGTTGTGGCCGTTTATTTGAAGGCACACCAGAGCAGATGTTCAACGCGTTGAACAAATTTGCGGAACTACCTGAAGATACACTGGTCTTTGCAGCTCATGAGTATACACATGCGAACCTTGAGTTTGCTCGTGCTGCGGACCCTGAAAATGAAGACGTTAAACACGCCTTGCAGGAGTGTGAAAAGGCGCGGGCATTGGATCGCCCCACCTTACCCAGCACGATAGGACGCGAGCTGAAAATTAATCCCTACCTTCGCGTGGGCACAGATAGCGTGCGCCAAGCAGCAGGTACTCAAGGTATTAATGATAATGATCTCGCTACGTTCACCACTCTACGCGAGTGGAAGAACCGTTTCTAAGAACGCTATCGAAACCAAACGAATGTAACTATGACCTATAGAACGATTCGCCAGCGTTTGTTGCTGAGCGCTGGCAGTACCGTAATAATGGGCCTAATGTTAGCCGCTGCGGCAAACTCGCAAGCCTCTGCTCCAGCCTATGAAACCTCCGCAGGTACGACTACAACGTCGTCTAACGCAGGTCAAACGGCGTCGCCAATCGACAAAATGCCCTATCCTACACCTTTCCAGACCCATTTTTGGGAGGCGCTAGAGCTTGAACCCCAGGATGCCTGGACGACACTACGTAATAGTTTTCAGTGGCAAGAGAAAACATTGCCAGCAGAAGCTCAGGCGCGTGTGGATGAATGGATTGAGCATTACCGTTCAAGCCCTGAAAACATTGCCACGATCACCGAGCGCGCCACTCCCTGGCTTGCCTGGATTACTCAGCAAGTAAGCGAGCGTGGGCTACCGGGAGAGGTTGCGTTAATTCCTTTTGTTGAGAGCTCTTTTGATCCCGGTGCACGAAGCCACCGCGGCGCGGCAGGTTTGTGGCAGTTTATGCCCGGCACCGGCGATGCCTTGGGTCTGGTACGTAACGGTAATTATGATGGCCGTTTAGATGTGGTGACCTCTACCGAGGCCGCGCTGGACTACCTGGAAATGCAGGCTGACCAGTGGTACGAAGGCGATCTCATGCTGTCACTCGCCGCCTACAATGCTGGCGCGGGAACGGTTAACAACGCTCAGCGCCAGGTGCAAAGCCAGGGCTTGAGCGGCGAATACTGGGATCTCTCCCTTCCCTATGAAACCATGCAATACGTGCCTAAATTAAAAGCGATCGCCACGATCATTAACGACCCGGAACAATACGGCGTGAGTCTACCCGAGATTCATATCGACCCCGCTTTCGCGAAAGTTCAGTTGGCTCATGCCGTGAGCCTGACAGAAGCGTCGCAAATGCTGGATGTCAGCAAAACGGCGTTAGCGGAACTTAACCCAGGCCTGCTAAACGGCAGCATCGACCCACGCAGCGCTCAGACCCTGTTGGTGCCTGAAGAAGTAGATAAACAGGTACTGGCGCAACTGTCACAAGGCAATAGCCAGGCACTTGCGCAAAATAACGGCGCCGATACGCATCGCGTTGAAAGGGGTGATAGCCTCTCAGCGATTGCAGCCCGTTATAATATCAATCAGCAAGACCTAATACGCTGGAATGCCATCGACCGCCCCAGTGCTTTACAGCCAGGTCAGCTACTGACGCTGTCAGGTCGCTGAACTCTAACTGGCCGTTAGCGCATTGTGGCAATTTTGCTAGAACAGTGTGGCTAGCAGCGATATCGATAGAGGCAGATGTTTTTAAAAGGGTATTAATAACCGGATCATCGAAATTTTGATGGGTTAACGAGTTGGCTTTGTTTACATGGGATGTCACCAATGCCGCGTGGTGTGTTATTTGCAAAAGTGCTTCTACTCATTAGTGGCCTATTAGTAACCGTATCGATATTGGCTTCACAAGCAACGATTACGCCTGACGCGTCCAATCGCCCTTCCGGCAATGATGTGGTAGGCGATTTAAATACCGACGCAAACAATGTGGTGCCTGTCGAAACGGTTCACGGGCTATCGCTTTATGATAGCCCTGAACTACCGGCAGATTTTCCTTACTTCCCTCACGTCAACCCACAAGCCCCCAAGGGCGGTACGATTACCCATACCGCCGTGGGTGGTAGTTTTGACTCCACCAACCCCTTTATTATCCGCGGCACGCCGGCCACCGGCATTTCACAAATTTACGATACCTTGATGGCAAGTAATCCCAATGAGCCCTTTAGCCTCTATGGCTTATTGGCGGAAGGCGTGCGGCTGGACCCTGACCGGGAATGGATCGAGTTTGACCTTCGCCCTGAGGCGCGCTTTCAAGACGGCGAACCGGTCACTGCCTATGACGTGGTGTTCTCGCTAGATCTGCTGCGCGAAGAGGGCAATCCTTTTTACGCGAGTTACTACGCAGGCGTCGAAGAAGCTATCGCGCTTAATGAGCAGCAAGTGCGCTTTACCTTCAATGACACTAACTCCCGAGAACTCCCGCTCATCGTTGCCCAGTTGCCTATACTCCCCCGCCACTACTGGGAACCACGCGAGTTCACATCGCCCACCCTGGCGGCGCATCCCGGCTCGGGGCCGTATCGCATTAGCGAGGTTGACCCTGGCAGGCGCATCGTTTACCAGCGTGATGACGACTACTGGGGCAAAGATTTACCCGTCAATGTCGGGCGCTATAACATCGATCGCGTCGTTTACGACTACTACCGCGATCGCGATATTGCCTGGGAAGCCTTTAAAGCAGGCCTAACCGATTTCCGCACTGATGCCCGTGCGGCTACTTGGGCGATTGGCTATGATTTTCCGGCCTATGAAGAGGGCTTGGTGAAGCGACTGACCGTGCCCGATGTCAACCCTTCAATGATGCAGGCGTTTGTTTTCAACCTGCGTAAAGAGAAGTTTCAAGATCCCCGTGTTCGCGAAGCCCTGAGCCTTATGTTCGACTTCCCCTGGCTCAATACCAATATTTTTTATGATACCTACCGCCGCACCGAAAGCTTCTTCCAAAACTCTGAGATGGAGGCCACCGGGCTGCCTTCAGAGGAAGAGTTGGCGCTGCTTGAGCCATTTAGAGACGAGTTAATCGCCTCCCACGGCTCTGATCGGCTGTTCACCGAACCGCTTCCCATTGACCAGCCCACCGACCTGCGTGAGCGGCTGCGTAAAGCGCTGGATCTTTTGCGCGAAGCGGGCTATCGCGTTGAGGACGGCGTACTGGTTAATCAACAAACTGGACGGCCTTTAAGCCTGGAAGTATTACTCTACGATTCAGGTCTTGAAAGGGTAGTACAGCCCATGTTGCGCAACATGGCCCGCTTGGGGGTGCAAACCTCGCTGCGCATCGTTGATATCAATCAGTATTTAAACCGGCAGCGTAATTACGACTATGACATAGTGATTAGTCATTTCCCCCAGTCGAACAACCCGGGGAATGAGCAGCGCGACTTCTGGACCAGCGCCGCCGCTGAAGCACCACAGAGTCGTAACCGCATGTCGCTCGCCCACCCAGCGGTAGATGCCCTGGTCGAAGCCATCATCCGTGCCAATGGCCGTGAAGCGTTGGATACCGCCACGCGGGCACTGGATCGGGTGCTGCGCTGGGGATTTTATGTCATTCCCCACTACCACTCTGGGGAAACCCGAATTGCGATCTGGGACAAGTTTGGCTATCCCGAACCCTTTCCTCAATATGCAATGGATCTGGATGCGTGGTGGGTAGATACCGAGCGAGAAGCAGAATTGCAGCGCCGTCAACGACGTCGCTGATCCTTTAAGAACGATGGAGTGCTCTGTGGCACGCTATACTCTACGCCGACTGCTGCTAATGATTCCCACCCTTTTCGGGATCATGCTACTCAATTTCATCATTGTTCAGGCGGCGCCGGGTGGGCCGATTGATCAGATGCTGGCACGCTTTGAAGGCGCCGATGCCATGGCCAGTACTCGCCTGGACATGGGCGGTGCCGACGTCCAAGTAAGCGACGATTCGCGCGGCGCCCGGGGCATTGATCCCCGCTTCATCGAACAGCTCGAAGCACAATTTGGTTTTGACAAACCTGCTCATGAGCGATTTATCGGCATGATGGCGGATTACCTCACGCTCGATTTCGGTACCAGTTTCTTTCGCGACCGGCCAGTGACCGAACTGATGATCGAACGACTGCCTGTTTCCATTTCGCTGGGGCTTTGGACCACGCTGCTGGTCTATCTGATTTCGATTCCACTGGGTATAAAAAAAGCACTTCGCCACGGTTCCCGCTTCGATGTCTGGTCGTCGGGGTTGGTTATCGTTGGCTACGCCATTCCGGGCTTTCTGTTTGCGATACTGCTGATCGTGCTATTTGCCGGTGGCACCTACTGGGACCTATTTCCCCTGCGTGGCCTGACCTCGCCCGACTTTGAGCAATTATCGGCCTGGGGGAAGGTCAAGGACTATTTTTGGCATATCACGCTGCCGGTCATTGCAGCTTCTATTGGCAGCTTTGCTACTCTTACGATGCTGACCAAAAACAGCTTTCTGGATGAAATTCACAAGCAGTATGTCATTACCGCTCGCGCTAAAGGCGCCGATGAGGGGCGCGTGCTTTATGGCCATGTGTTTCGTAATGCCATGCTGATTATTATCGCTGGCCTGCCTGCCGCTATGATCGGCATTTTCTTTACCGGCGCACTGCTGATCGAAGTCATTTTCTCTTTGGATGGCCTGGGCCTGCTCGGGTTCGAAGCGGTCATGCAGCGCGATTACCCGGTTATTTTTGGCACGCTATTTCTGTATACCGTGATCGGGCTGATCCTCAAGCTGATTTCCGATTTGACCTACGTGTGGGTTGACCCGCGTATCGACTTTTCGACCCGGGAGTCCTGAAAATGGCCACGCCAACCTCCCGCTTATCGCCCATTACCCGGCGTCGATTGGCGGCCTTCAAGGCCAACCGCCGCGCCCGTGTATCGCTTTGGCTATTTACCGCACTGTTTGTGTTGAGTCTGTTTGCCGAACTGATCGCCAACGACAAGCCTATCGTTATGCAGTATGACGGGCAGTGGTATGTGCCGCTGCTGGTGGATTACCCAGAAACCGAGTTTGACGGCTTTTTACCGACGCGCACCGATTACCTCGATCCGTTCATTCAGCAACAGATAAAGGATCACGGCTGGGCGTTGTGGCCTGCCATTCCTTACTCTTACCAAACCCTGGACATGAACATGACGCGCCCTTCTCCGGCACCACCGGACAGCCGCCACTGGCTGGGCACCGATGATCAGGGCCGCGATGTATTGGCCCGAGTCATTTATGGCTTTCGTCTGTCGGTTGCGTTTGCATTGGTGCTAACCGTGGGCTCGTTGGTCATTGGCGTCGTGGTTGGCGGCGTACAAGGCTACTTTGGCGGCAAGATAGATTTGATTGGCCAGCGTGTGACTGAAATCTGGTCGGGCCTGCCGGTGCTGTTTCTGCTGATCATTCTGGCCAGTTTCGTCCAGCCGGGCTTCTGGTGGCTGCTGGGGATCATGCTGCTGTTTTCATGGCTGGGGCTGGTGGATATCGTCCGCGCGGAATTTTTGCGCGCGCGTAATCTTGAGTATGTGCGTGCTGCCAAAGCGATGGGCTTACCCTCGCGCCTGATCATGTGGCGCCATGTGCTGCCTAACGCGATGGTCGCGACGCTGACGTTTATTCCGTTTCTGTTTACCGGGGCTATCGGCACCTTGACCGCGCTGGATTTTCTCGGCTTTGGCCTCCCCCCAGGCGCCCCTTCACTTGGCGAATTGGCAGCGCAAGGTAAAAATAACCTTCATGCCCCTTGGCTGGGCATCACGGCATTCATGACACTCGCGATCATGCTTTCGCTACTGGTCTTTATTGGCGAAGGCCTACGCGACGCCTTCGACCCCCGCCACGTTCAGCAGCGCCAGACCTCACCTGCCCAAGAGACACACCATGCCTAACCCGCTCCTGCGCATTGAAAAATTAAACGTCGCCTTTGATGACGTTTCTGTAGTGCACGCGCTGTCGCTCACTCTCAATGCGGGTGAGACCCTGGCCATTGTTGGCGAGTCCGGGTCGGGGAAATCGGTGTCCGCGCTCGGCATGGTCAACCTGCTGCCCAGCAACGCCACTGTTCAGGGCGAACGTTGGTTGGGCGATACCGACCTCTCGACCTTGACCCAGGCGCAGTGGAACGGGGTACGCGGCAATCGGATCGGGTTCATTTTTCAAGAACCAATGACCTCGCTCAACCCGCTCCACCGAATTGGCAAGCAGATTGGCGAAGCGTTACGCTTGCACCAGGGCTTACGCGGCCAGGCTGCCCGCCAGCGCAGCAAAGCACTACTCGAACAGGTGCAGCTACCGCGCCCCGAAGAGCTGCTGGATGCCTGGCCCCACCAACTTTCCGGTGGTCAGCGTCAGCGGGTGATGATTGCCATGGCGATTGCCAACAACCCCGCGCTGCTGATTGCCGATGAGCCCACTACCGCGCTGGATGTGACGGTTCAGCAGGAGATACTGACCCTGCTGCGCGAGCTGCGTGACAATCATGGCATGGGCATGCTGTTTATCAGCCATGACTTGAACCTAGTGCGCCGCCATGCTGACCGCATTTGTGTCATGTACCAGGGGCGTATTCAGGAGATCGGGCCAGTCGAGCAAGTCTTTCAACACCCGCAAAGCGATTACACCAAAGCATTACTTGCCGCCGAACCGGAAGGCCGGCCTCAGCCAATTGAGCCATCGCCTCCTTTGTTGTCTGCTCACCAACTGAGCGTGAGCTTCAAACGCCCCAAAACCGGTTTATTCAAGCGCCAGCCCCCTGCTTTCGTTGCGGTTCATCCGACCGATTTCCATATCGCGCCCGGCGAAACGTTAGGCATCGTAGGAGAGTCCGGGTCAGGCAAAACCACGCTAGCCTCGGCAGTAATGCGGCTGGTCAGCAGTCAGGGGGATATCACCCTGGGCGACGACCAACTAAGCAGCCTCACCGGCAATGACTTGCGGCGTCAACGCCATCGTTTACAGATGGTATTTCAGGACCCCTATGGCGCCCTTTCGCCACGCATGCCGGTATTCGATATTGTCAGCGAGGGGTTACGCTTTCATTACCCGCACTTGAGCCACGAAGAAGTCACCCAACGGGTGAACCAAACCCTTCAAGAAGTGGGTTTGCCCGAGAGCTGTGCAGCGCGCTACCCCCACGAGTTTTCCGGCGGCCAGCGCCAGCGCATTGCCGTGGCTCGGGCGATCATTTTGGAGCCAGAACTACTGGTGCTCGATGAACCCACTTCTGCGTTAGACCGCACGGTGCAGAAACAGCTCGTCACCTTGCTGCGCGATCTGCAGGCCCGCAGGCAGTTGAGCTACCTGTTCATTAGCCATGATTTAGCCGTTATTCGTGCCATGGCACACCGCATCATGGTGCTCAAAGATGGCGAAGTGGTCGAACAAGGCCCCTGTCTAGACGTGCTTTCTGCACCACAACACGCCTACACCCAAGCACTGATTGCGGCTGCTCACTTAGCACTTTAAAGCCTGATATTTTAAATACATAGCCTCTTAAAACTTGGCACTTTAAAACTAGCGCCTTGAAATTCGGCAACCGCTAACCGCACGCGCGGACGGCCGTTCCAACTGGCAGCCTTCTATTTGGTAGGCACAAAATTTCGGAGTTTTATTGTGTATGAGCACATGAGATAACGGTATAAATATTCATACAAAATAAAGCCGCTCAACCCTTGTGGGGAGCGGCTAAAGAGTACTTACCGGAGTATTCAGAACAGCGCAATTTCGTCGTCAGTCAGCTCACGCCACTCGCCGGGAGCAAGCTTGGCATCCAAGGCTAAATCGCCGATGGCGCTACGATGCAGTGAATTCACATGATTACCCAAGGCGGCAAACATGCGTTTTACCTGATGGTAGCGCCCTTCGGTAATGGTTAGCTCCGCCTGGGTGGGCGACAGCAGCCTTAGCGTGGCGGGCTGAGTCGGGGTCTCTTCACCATCTAGCATCAGGCCATCCGCCACTTGGCCAATCGCCCACTCTGCCGTAGCGCCTTCCATGGGTTCGGCAAGCTCAGCGATATAGACCTTGGCGCAGCGGTGGCGCGGTGAAGTAACCCGGTGCGACCACTGGCCGTCATCGGTCAACAGCAGCAGACCTGTGGTATCCACATCTAAGCGCCCCACCGGCTGTAAGCGGTCTGCTTTGGGTAGATCGATCAAGTCAATCGCTCGCTGGTACAGGCCGCGGCGGGCATTGCACTCAACGTCGACGGGCTTATGCAGCATAATGTAGCGCACGCCTACCAGCGCCAGCCGCTCGCCATTAAGGACAACCGCATCGTTATCGGTATCGATTTGGATAGCCGATTGCTTGATCGGCTCACCATTCAGGGTGACTTCGCCATTTTTCAGCGCCCGCTTGGCCAAGCTACGGGTTAACGGTGTGGTTTCACTCAGGAAACGATCAAGACGCATCATTGACCGACTCCAGGCAGCAGTTCGAAACGGTCGGCATCTTGCCAGGCAGGAAATTTTTCACGAAAAGCATCAAGGGCAGTTTTATCCAGCGTGCCCGTTTCTATGAACGGGGTATGGGCAGGTTGATCAATCAGCGGTTCGCCTTTGAAGTCGACCAATAAGGAGTCGCCGCTGTAGGCAAGCCCTTTAGCATCTTCTCCAACGCGGTTAACGCCAATGACATAGCTTAGGTTTTCTACCGCACGGGCCTGCAGCAACGTGCGCCATGGTTGGCGCCGCGGTGCTGGCCAATTGGCGATACATAGCAGCGCATCATACTCGAAATGCTCGCCCTTTGCTGGCTGCTGGCGCATCCAGACCGGAAAGCGCAGATCGTAGCAAACGCTCAGCAGCAGTTTAAATCCATTAAGCTCGACCACCTTACGCTCACTGCCCATGCCGTAGCGTTCATGCTCACCGGCCATACGAAAAAGATGGCGTTTGTCGTAGTGGGTTAAATCACCCTCAGGCGTCGCCCAAATCAAGCGGTTAAAATATTCTCCGTCCTCTTTGATCGCGACACTGCCGGTTATTACACAGTCGCGCGCTTTTGCTTGGGCCTGTAACCAGGCAACGCTCTGGCTGTCAGCCATTGGCTGGGCCATTTCACGCGAGTTCATCGTGAACCCGGTGGCGAACATTTCAGGCAGCACAATCAGATCTGTAGCGCGGCTGTCCAGCTCACCAAGAAGTTGTTCGAGGTACGCATGGTTGGCTTGTGGATCTTCCCAACGCAAATCGCACTGCACGAGACTGGCTCTTAGGCTGCTGCTTTTCGGTTCGCTCATTGAACACCTCCTTTCTGCCAGTGTTATCGCAACGTTTATGCTAGATTAGCATCTTTAAATAATGAGGCGGCTATGCTTCCTACTTCAACACGCGATCCTGAAGCCGTCAAAGGCGTTATGTTTGGGCTGACCGCCTATACCATGTGGGGCTGTTTTCCGCTTTTTTTTGCCTTATTCGAGGGTGTTCCCGCCTTCGAAATATTGATTCACCGCATCATTTGGGCTTGTCTTTTTCTGGTCGGCCTAATCACGTTGCTTCGTCGCTGGTCACCGGTTGCCGCAGCCCTGGGTGAACCCAAAAAGCTTGGCCGCGTGCTGGCCTGCGCACTGTTGATCGCTTTCAATTGGGGTATCTACAT
This sequence comes from Vreelandella sp. V005, assembly GCF_052645115.1. NCBI lineage: Bacteria > Pseudomonadati > Pseudomonadota > Gammaproteobacteria > Oceanospirillales > Halomonadaceae > Vreelandella > Vreelandella sp. V005. The sequence goes on from NZ_JBQXYA010000007.1 coordinate 201,270, forward strand.
TTATGCGGTGGAGTCCAAGCAGGTATTGCAGGCGAGCCTGGGCTATTTCCTGACGCCCTTGGTCAACGTTGCACTGGGCATGCTGGTATTACGTGAAGTGATGGCAAAGTTGCAGCTAGTGGCATTGGGGCTGGCAAGTGTCGCGATCGCCATCCAGTTTATAATGCTCGGCGAATTGCCCTGGATCAGCTTGCTGCTGGCATTGAGTTTCGGCAGTTACGGCCTGTTTCGCAAGCAAGTGCCATTGGATGGTTTGTCTGGGCTGTTTGTGGAAACACTGCTGCTGTTCCCCCTCGCCCTGATAGCCCTGTCGTGGCTCAGCTGGAACGGCAGTTCACATTTTTCACAGGCCCCTTCAACGACCAGCCTGCTGATCGCCAGCGGTGCATTGACGGCACTGCCCCTGATGGCCTTTGCGGGCGCCGCCCGGCGGCTGCGATTAGCGACACTGGGCTTTCTGATGTACATCAACCCCAGTATTCAGTTCCTAATCGCGCTGACCGTATTCGGTGAGCCCCTAGGGCTTATTCAATTGGCGACGTTTGTGCTTATCTGGATTGGGCTTGCGCTCTACTCCTGGTCAGCATGGCAGTCACGCCCGCGCTACGCCGCGGCGGGTTAACGCAAGGGGTGCCGATGAGCTTGCAGCAGCTTCCAGTTTGGGGGGTGAGGCGCTCTCGCGCTCAGGTTGGTAGCCAACGCGGAAGCCTCCCCAATGTTTACCCTTAACATACACCGGCACTGACAGGTCGTGCATGATTTCTCCGGTATCACGCTTGTAGGTTTGTAGCAGTAGCGGTTTTTCGTGAGCACCGCAGCGGCGTCCCGTTGGGTCATCAAAAATTCGCTTACTGCGGCAGAACTTCAAATCGTGAGCATAGTCGCCTGTCGGCTCAAGACTCACCGCCTGATTATGGGTGGGCACATAGCCTTTGCGGTCGCAGGCAATGGCGTAACTCAGCCCTAGCTGTTTAAGCAGCGGTTCCTGCAAGTTGGCGAGATGCTTGTCGGTGAAGGCATCAAAGCCGGTTTTATAAAGCGGCGGCTGGGTACCGGGAACCTGCTCATAATGGGGTTGGAAAAGCGTGGCTTCTGCTACCTCTCCGCTGGCAATCGCTTTTTCGAGCAGCTTGCCTATCGTATCCGCCGTTGACCGCGCCGCGTGGAACACTGCTTGATGGCGTCCCTTCAGGTGCTGCTGAGCGAGCTCTCCATCGACCCCTTCCGCTGCCTCCATCAACGCCCTTGCCTGCTCGGCCAGGTCATGCATGTTGCGATTGCCTTCATCAACATCATCTTCCAATTGCTGCAGGCTGTCTGCGACGGTTTGACTGTGTTGGCGTGTGTTCTCCATGGCATCGGCAACGCGGTTGATTTCACTTTGCACCCGATCAAACTCCTGGGTCATCGTTCCCAGGCTGCTGCCGACCCCTTGTAACCCCTTAGACCGTTCGCTGATACGCGTCATTAAGTGGCCTATCGTCGCGACGACCGATTGCCCGCTTTCGTGCATGTCTTTGACCAACTCGTCGATACTTTGCGTCGCGGTGGAGGTTTTCAATGCCAGATTGCGTACCTCGCCAGCGACCACGGCAAAGCCGCGTCCGTGCTCTCCTGCCCGGGCTGCCTCGATGGAGGCATTGAGCGAAAGTAGGTGGGTCTGTTCGGCGATACCTTCAATCATCGAAGTAACGCTGCGAACACGCTCGATTTTGTCGTTGAGTGCGGTGAGCATTTCCAGCGCCTGGTGGGAGCGTTCCGACACATCGTTCATATCCTGGATGATATCGTCCAGTTCGGCATGGTTATGATGGCTGGCATCCCTGGCGCTCGCGGCTAATGTTGCCACTTGGCTAGCGCTCTCGCTGACCTGCATAATAGCCGCGTTTATGGATGTCATGCTGGAGGAGGCCTCTCGTGCCATCGTCTCTTGCTGGTTAAGACGTTGATCCATTAGATCGGCGTAGTGGGAGACTTCCGCCGAGGCAATCGCCGTGCTGCTGGCCCGGTTCATCAACCGGTAAGCCATGGCGCGCAGAGCGCGGTAATCCCGCTGGGGCTTGAAGCCGTAGTGACGCTGTTCAAGATGATGTTGCTCGGCGCGATAGATCATCGCAAACATCCCTAGCAGCAAGGCTGCGCCAGCAAACGCCGCCAAAATGACGGCTGCATAAACCCAACTTCCGCCGTGAGTGGCAGCCCCTACAGATAATGCCATCAACAGCACTGGAACCAGCAATTGCAGTACACGCATGAGTAGTACTCTTTTATTGGTGTTATTGAGTCACAAACAACCAAGCAACAAGGCTTAATTCACCTTTGCGTCTAATCTTAACGGTTTACACAATCGAAGGAAGTAGCACTTTGGGGGCAGACAGCAGGCGCTAATGTTCTACGCAGCATGTTTTAGTGAAGAACTAATGAATATAAGCGCTGAAACTGAATGGAATATCCCTTACCCTTTCTCTTCGGCAATCCCCTCGACACCAGGAACTCATGCTCAAGCGCTATTTGCCTATCCTGACATGGCTCCCCCATTACCATAAACGCCTATTGGGAGCTGATTTACTGGCAGGGCTGATCGTCACCGTGATGGTCATACCCCAGTCACTCGCCTATGCGCTGCTGGCCGGGCTGCCCGCAGTAGTAGGCTTATATGCCAGCATACTGCCACAGCTGGTTTACACGCTGTTTGGCACTAGCAAAACCCTGGCGGTCGGGCCAGTGGCCATTATCGCCTTGATGACGGGGGCGGCACTATCGTCGGTCGCAGCAACCGGAACGGAGACGTATTTACAGGCTGCCTTAATACTCTCACTGATTTCCGGCGGGATGCTGGTTGTCATGGGTCTATTGAAAATGGGCTTTTTCAGTAACTTCTTAAGCCACCCGGTCATCTCAGGCTTTTTAACGGCCTCAGGCATTCTGATTGCCGCCAGTCAACTGGGTAGTTTGCTTGGCGTCGACAGCAGTGGTTTTACGCTGGTGGAACGTTTGATCACCCTGGTGCCCAACTTACCCACCTACCATTTACACACAGTGCTGATAGGGGCCGGTACGCTGGTGTTCCTGATTACTTTGCGGCGTCACGGCAAAGCATTTCTGCATAAAACAGGCATGCCGCTCTTTCTAGCTGACTTGATCGCTAAAGCCGGGCCTGTCTTTGCAGTGGTCGTCACCACCGGGGCGACTTGGTACTGGCAGTTGGCGGAAAAAGGCGTCAACGTGGTTGGCCGGGTACCCGGCGGCCTGCCCGCGCTGAGTTTTCCCTGGGGCGATTACTCGTTATGGCGCTCACTTCTGGTTCCTGCGCTACTCATCAGCCTGGTCGGGTTTGTAGAGTCGGTTTCGATGGGGCAGATGCTGGCCGCTAAACGGCGCCAGCGCATTTCCCCCAATCAGGAGTTGGTGGGGCTGGGCGCCAGCAACTTGGCCGCCGGTTTTTCCAGCGGCATGCCGGTCACCGGGGGTCTATCGCGTACCGTTATTAATTTCGACGCGGGCGCCCAGACACCTGCCGCAGGCACTTTTGCGGCCCTGGGTATCGCACTGGTAACGCTCTCCTTCACCGGCTGGCTTTACTACCTGCCGATTGCCACCCTGGCCGCCACCATCACGGTATCTATTCTGACGTTGGTGGATATCCCTATGCTGAGGCAAACCTGGCGCTACTCGCGTAGCGACTTTGCCGCGATGGCAGTGACGATTTTACTTACACTATGCGAAGGGGTGGAAGCAGGCATCATCAGCGGTGTTACGCTATCGATTGCACTGTTTTTGTACCGAACCAGCCGCCCTCACAGCGCCTTGGTAGGTCGTGTTCCAGGCACCGAACACTTTCGCAATACTACCCGTCATGATGTAGAGACGGTTTCCAATGTAGCTCTGCTGCGCATTGATGAAAGCCTCTATTTTGCCAATGCTCGCTATTTGGAAGACACCGTTTATAACTTGGTGGCGAGCCATCCAGAACTAGAGCATGTGGTGTTGATTTGTTCGGCAGTCAATCTGATCGATGCATCAGCTCTGGAGAGTCTAGACGCCATCAACGCGCGCTTAAAGGACTCCGAAGTCAAACTACACTTGTCCGAAGTAAAGGGACCCGTCATGGACCAACTCAAAAAGAGTGATTTTTTGGAGGCATTAACGGGACGTGTTTTTCTCAGCACTTACGCCGCTTGGCGTGAATTTTCCTAGCCAACTAAATCAGCAACTCATTGATAAACCAGGCCATTGCCTGGTTTTTTTGTGTCTGTCGCTCACTAAAGAGAGCAGGCTCTAACAACAACATTGACAGCTACCCAGCGGCTTCTCTACTATCAATCGACCACTTAGCAAAACAAGATACCGCATAGCAAAACACAAAGTAACGAAACGTAACTGCCAGCATCATCACAACCACAACAAAGGAGCATCAAAATGCGCCCATTTGCTCATCGACTACTTATTGCCGCTCTCCCGCTAACCCTACTTGGCGCCGCGGTCAGTCACGCCAGTGAGATTGAATTACCCGGCACGATGGCCTGGACAGCCTATGGCACCAACTCGAGCGGCTACGCTCAGGCCGTGGCCATCGGCAACATGCTGCAAAACAAATACGATTCATCGGTACGCATCCTGCCGGGCGACAACGATGTCTCGCGCATGACACCGCTGAAACAAGGCCGTGTCGATCTTTGCGCCTGCGGTATTGCCAGCTACTACGGTGCGGAAGGCGTGTTGATGTTCGCTGACCGTGACTGGGGCCCACAGCCGCTGCGTGTCATCACTACATCGACTGCTTCGTTTGGGCTTTCACTGGCCGTTGCGGGTGATCTAGGCGTTGAAACGCCAGCGGACTTGGCAGGCAAGCGCATCGCCTATATCCGCGGCGACGACGCACTGAATAAGGGCACCGAGGCCTATCTCGCGTTCGGTGGGTTAACCTGGGATGACGTGGAGCGGGTTGATTACCCCGGCTATGGCCGCTCATTCGACGGCATTATCGCTGGTGATGTAGATGCCTCCTTCACCACTACCGTGACTCCACCCGCCCAGCAGTTAGCGAGTAGCCCACGGGGTATCAGTTGGCCAGTGCTAGACCCCAACGATGAAGCGGGCTGGGAGCGGATGGCGGCAGTTGCACCCTACTTCCGCCCCCATGAAGTGACCGCCGGCGCAGGTGACATAAGCGCTGAAAACCCGGTTCCCAGTGCCAGCTACCCCTACCCGATCGTGGTCGCCAATCAAGACCTAGCGGATAACGTCGCTTACGGCTTGATCAAAGCCATGCAAGAAAATTTCGATGACTATAAAGATAATGCACCGGGTGCATCAGGTTACGCATTGGAACAACAGGATCTCCAGTGGGTCGTCCCGTTCCACGATGCGGTGGTGGAGTACTACAAAGAGATCAATGTATGGACCGATGAAATGCAATCGCATCAGGACAAACTCGTCGAGCGCCAGAACGTGCTGATGAGTGCCTGGGAGGGCTTTATGCAGGATGCCCCCAGTGATGACGAGGCATTCACTACCCAATGGATGGAAGCCCGTGCCTCTGCACTGAACGATGCCGGCTTCGAACCGATCTTCGAGTAACACGCCACGGGGCGGCGCTCGCCGCCCCTGCTGATTGACGGAACGCCCAATGAACACCGAAACCTCGCCTGCCAATAAAAAGCAGGTTAAAGAAAAAATTAGCCAAATTCGTGAGTTACCTTCCGCGTTACGCTGGGTGCCAGCCACTGTCACTGTCATTTTGATGCTGATGACACTGGATTACCTGTTTAATTTAGGGCTGCTCACTTTTGTCACCGGGCTCGAGACGCAATTCTATTACGCCGTGGTCGCGTTGTTGCTGCCGCTAGTATTCTTGCTCTGGCCCATGCGCGACAGCCAGCAAGAGCAGCCTATTCCCTGGTATGACTACCTGCTCAGCGCGACCACCTTGCTGGTGGGCGGTTACTTCGTCTATAACGCCGTGCCTATTCTGGAGCGCGGCTGGGCATTTTCTGCCCCGGAAATGGCTATTTACGCCAGCTATGCCTACTGGGTGTTGATTATCGAAGCCGCGCGCCGGGCAGGCGGTTTACCGATTGCGATTATTGCCGGTTTATTTTCTCTTTACCCGCTTGTGGCGGATATCGTCCCCGGCCCTATCCAGGCGTTCCCTTCTACCCTGGAACAGACCGCCATGTATCATACGATGAGCACCGAGAGCATCATGGGCGTGCCCTTGCAGGCTTTTGCGGGTCTGGTCATAGGCTTCTTGGTATTCGGCGTGGTGCTACAGAAAAGTGGTGGCGGCAAGTTTTTCATTAATCTCGCCTTTGCGCTGCTGGGTCATGTACGCGGCGGCCCCGCCAAGGTAGCGATATTCTCAAGTGGGCTGATGGGGTCAATGAGCGGCAGTGTCATTAGTAACGTATTGACTACCGGTGTTTTATCTATCCCTGCCATGCGTCGTATCGGCATGAGCCGTTCCTTTGCGGGCGGCGTGGAGGCCTGTGCTTCTACCGGGGGTGTATTGATGCCCCCCGTGATGGGTGCTACCGCCTTCGTCATGGCAATGTTTCTAGACATTCCCTATTCTGCGGTTGCTCTTGCCGCTGTCATCCCCTCTGTCTTGTATTTCCTTGGCCTATTCATCCAAATCGATGCTTACGCCGCTCGTAATGATATCAAGGGCTTACCGGCTATAGAGCTGCCCTCTATTAAGCAAACGCTTAAGGAAGGCTGGTACTTTATTTTTGTCTTCGGCCTGCTGGTGTGGATGCTGCTGGTCATGCAGCGCGAAGCGGTGGCTCCCTTCTACGCCACCGCCCTGCTGCTGGTACTCAACCAGCTCTCCAAACACAACCGCTGGGGCTGGAAGGACGTTACCGAGACGCTGTCATCAGCGGCCAAGCTGTTTGCTGAACTCATCGCCATTCTGGCGGGTGTGGGCATGCTGGTAGGCGCGCTCTCCATGACTGGCCTATCGGGCACTATTGCCAACGACTTTATCAATATTGCCGGTGGCAGCGTGCCGTTGCTGCTGATTATGGGCGCGGTAACAAGCTTTGTACTAGGTATTGGCATGACCGTAACGGCCGCTTATATCTTTCTGGCGGTGGCGCTAGCCCCTGCGTTGATTCAAGGCGGTGGCCTGGACCCCATGGCGGTGCACATGTTCATTCTCTACTGGGGCATGCTGAGCTTCATTACCCCGCCCGTGGCGCTAGGTGCCTTTGCGGCAGCCACTGTGGCCGGTGCCCGTCCCATGGAAACCGGCCTCCAGGCCATGCGTTTGGGCAGCGTGATTTACTTTATTCCGTTTCTGTTCGTTCTTAACCCGGCGCTCATTATGCAGGGCGCGCCGCTGATGATTATCGCCGTGTTTATTCAGGCGATCATTGGCATCATCCTGTTTGCCTCGGCGATGCAAGGCTACTTAATGGGTGTGGGGCGGCTAGGCTATGGCGCGCTACAAGAGATCGTGATTCGCGCCCTCGTCTTGATCGCCGGTCTACTGCTAGCACTGCCTGGCGGTGGCATGGTGCCATTCAGTCAGTGGGAGTTGATCGGCCTCGCTGCAGTAGCACTGGTGCCGGGCGTGTTAATGGCGCGTTTAAGCCAACGTCACCATCGGCGTTCGCTAACGGCCAACACTTAATTCAAATACCGAGGAATTCATGCGCACAAAAACAACACTCTCCCTCGTCATAAGCAGCTTAGCGGCTGGCCTGCTCATCACCAGTCAGACCAGCGCTATGCCACCCACCCTGAATTGGACCGCTTACGGCACCGGCACCAGCGGCAATGCGCAAATCATGGCGATCAGCCAATTGCTACAAGCCGAGCATGGCACGCAGTCCAGGGTCATCCCGGGTGAAAATGACACCATGCGCATGACGCCCCTTAAGACAGGCCGCGTGGACCTATGCGCCTGCGGCATCGCCAGCTACTACGGCTCAGAGGGTGTGATGATGTTTGCCCGCCCTGATTGGGGGCCGCAACCGATTCGCGTTATTTCAACCTCCTTGGCCAGCTTTGGCTTGGGCATGGCCGTGGCGGGGGATGTCGAACTTGACGGCATCGCCGACCTGGAAGGCAAACGACTGGCCTACCTGCGTGGCGACGACGCGCTGAATAAAGCCGCCGAAGCCTACCTGGCATTTGCAGGCTTGACCTGGGATGACGTGGAGCGTGTCGATTTCCCCGGCTACAACGCCGCCTTCGACGGGATTATCAGCGGCCGCGCCGACGCAGCGATTACCACCACGGTCACACCCGCCGCCCAACGATTGGCCGCCAGCCCCCGCGGTCTGCAGTGGCCAGAGCTGCCCACCGATGATGAAGCAGGCTGGGCACGCATGCTTGAAACAGCCCCCTACTTTCAGCCTCATGCCGTCACGTCCGGGGCGGGGGTTGACGCAGACCAGCCGCTTGCCAGCGCTAGCTACCCTTACCCCATCATGGTCAGCAACGCTGACTTGGCACCCGAAACCGTGCGCGGATTAATCACCACATTGGTCGAGTCCTTCGATGCTTATAAGGACAACGCACCAGGAGCCAAGGGGTATGCTCTGGAAAATCAGGACATGACCTGGGTCGTCCCTTTCCATGATGAAGTCGTCGACTACTACCGCGACAAAGGAATTTGGACTGAGGCCATGGACGCGCATCAAAGCGCCCTGGTTGAGCGCCAGGCCCTGCTAAAGGCTACCTGGGACGCCTATGAAGCAGATGCGCCAGATGAGGAAGCAGCGTTTATCGACGGCTGGATGGAGGCGCGACGGGCCGCGCTGGACGACGCGGGGTTTAACCCCGTTTTTTAATCCACTAGGCCAAACGGTAGAGAGCCGAACTGGTTAAGGTCGCCTTAGTGCGGCCTTTTGTTTAGCCAATCAGTTTCGCATTGCAGAACATCATTTTGCTTTATTGACTCTATGGGCAACTTTCGCCATCATCGGCCTATTCCAAATAACAAATTGCTATTTCACACTGCGAAACACGGGAGCCACTATGAGTGTTCACTACCAGCGACATGGCGAAGTCGGCGTCATCAGCATCGCTAACCCGCCCGTCAACGCCTTGGGCCAAGCGGTGCGAAGTGGTTTGATCGGCGCCCTTGAAGAGGGGTTGGCCGACCAACAGGCCAAAGCGCTGGTGGTGATGGCAGAGGGACGCACCTTTATCGCCGGGGCCGATATACGGGAATTTGGCAAGCCACCCCAAGTGCCGCTACTGCCCGACGTGATTGTACAGCTGGAAGCGTGCTCTAAACCGTTAATTGCATCGCTACACGGCACCGCGCTTGGAGGCGGCCTGGAAGTTGCGCTGGGCTGCCACTATCGCGTCGCCCTGACAGGCACCCGCGTTGGCTTACCGGAAGTGAAGCTTGGCTTACTGCCCGGCGCAGGCGGCACCCAGCGACTACCCCGTTTGGTAGGTTTAGAAAGATCTTTAGAAATCATTACCAGCGGGCGCTTTGTAGAAGCCGATGAAGCGCTTGAGATCGGCATTATCGATGCGATCAGCGATGAGCAAACGCCCCTGGAGGCAGGGTTAGCAGCGGCTCAAGCGGTCTTAGCGGGACAACAGCAGACACGTATCACCGGACGAATACCTGCCCCAGAGTCTAATCCCCAAGCCATTGCCTTCATGCAAGAACAGCTTGAAACCAACGCACCCGAACTCTTTTCACCGTTTCGCATTGTGGAAGCAATCGATTTCTGCACGAAAGCGGCGTCGCTTGAAGAGGGTTTGCGCCGCGAGCGGGAGTTGTTTCTTGCCTGCATGGACTCCCCGCAGCGCGCTGGACTGATTCACCTCTTTTTTGCCGCCAGAAATCCGCACGTGGTGCCCGGCGTAGACAACGCTGAGCCTTTTAAGAATATCGCCCTCATCGGTGAACACCCGCTATTCGACAAGTGGCAGCATGCTACCCAGCGCGCCGAACTAACGCTGACCCAAACGCCGGACGCTAACACCGAGCTGTGCCTGCTCGCCCCTGGCGAAGATGCCAGCGCCAGTCCAACTCAAGCGATGACCGTAGCGCTTCAGACATTGACCGCAAGCGCGCCAGCCACGCCCCTAAGCCTCGTGCTTGCCGAACGCGGTCCCGTCCATGAGTTGGTCAATCACGGTGCAAGCGCGTCTGATCAACAGCGAGTGGCATTAACGCTCAAAGCCCTGCGGGCCAACGTAGTGGTGAGCAAGTCGCCTAGCGTACTGGGCACGCTTTATAACGCCGCACAGCAAACGACCGCCAACGACGTTCAGTCAGCGCTGGAGCAGGCGAGCCTGACGCTAGCACAGCAAGGCGCCTGCTACCGCGAGAGCGATATTGATCTGCTGGCGGTTGAAGCACTGGGCTACCCCCGCCACCTGGGCGGGCCGCACCGCCAAGCCACCCTGTCATCCACTCACGAAACGACGCCCTCCAAGGATGCCCATTCATGAACCTGACGTTTAGCCCTGAAGAGCAGGCATTCCGCGAGGAAGTCCGCCGATTTTTAGCCGACGCCTTGCCCAGCGATATCCGTGAGCGAGTGCGTTTTGGCCGACATCTACGCGCCGATGACCACCTGCGCTGGCAGAATATTCTCAGCGAACAAGGGTGGCTTGCCGCCAACTGGCCTACCGAGCATGGTGGCCCAGGCTGGGGGCCCGTGCAGCGACATATCTTCGATGAAGAGTGCGCTGCCGCTCACGCCCCCACGGTAGTGCCCTTTGGCGTGAATATGGTCGCGCCGGTCATCATGAAATTTGGCAGTGTAGAGCAACAACAGCACTACCTGCCGCGTATCCTCAGCAATCAGGATTGGTGGTGCCAAGGCTACTCCGAACCGGGCGCCGGCTCGGATCTGGCAGGCTTGTCCACCCGCGCCGTGCGCGACGGGGACCATTACATCGTCAACGGGCAGAAAACCTGGACCACCTTAGGTCAGCACGCCAACATGATGTTCTGTTTGGTGCGCACCGACCCGCACGCGAAAAAACAGGCGGGTATCAGCTTTTTGTTGATTGATATGCAGACCCCCGGCATTACCGTGCGGCCGATTATCACTCTCGACGGTGCCCATGAAGTTAACGAGGTGTTTCTTGATAATGTCCGCGTGCCGGTGGAGAACCGCGTAGGAGAAGAGGGCCAAGGGTGGACCTGCGCCAAATTCTTGCTAACCCACGAGCGCACCGGTATTGCCGGGCTTGGCCACGCCAAACAGGCACTGCGCCATTTGAAGTCCCTCGCTTCCCGCGTCCAGCATCGCGGCAAACCGCTTTTATCGCTACCCAGCTTTCGCCAACGGGTGGTCAAAGCCGAGCTTGAGCTGATGGCGCTGGAGGTCACCAACCTGCGTGTGATTGCCGCAGCGCGGGATGGCGGTGTACCAGGCGCTGAAAGCTCTCTGCTGAAAGTGCGTGGCTCAGAGCTTCGCCAGGAAATTAGCGAGCTCACCCGCCGCGCATTAGGGCCCGCTGCTCTGCCATTTTTCCCTGAGTTTCTCCATGGTGATGAATCACTGGATGACGACTACGCCCAAGGCGCTGCCGCCAGCGTCCAATATTTTAATCGTCGTAAGCTGTCGATTTATGGCGGCGCCAACGAAATCCAAAAGAGCATCGTCGCCAAAACTATTTTAGGTATGTAAGGGAGTCACCATGGATTTTGCACTCACCGACGAGCAGCGCATGCTCGAAGAGACACTGACACGCTTAGTGGCCGACCAGGTAACGCCCGAGCTGCGCCGCGCTATGCTGGAAGCGGCAGCCCAAGAGGCCAGCCCGCTATGGCGCACGTTCGCCGAGCTGGGCCTGCTGCATATGCCGTTTAGCGAAGACGTAGGCGGACTAGGCGGCGACGGCACCGATATAATGATTATCATGCAGGCGTTAGGGCGCGGCTTGGTGCCAGAGGCGTACCTGTTTGGATTGGTCATGCCGGGGCAGCTGCTTGCGCTATGCGCCAACCCCGCACAGCAAGAACGCTGGCTGGCTCCGCTGTTGGAAGGTGAACACCAGCTCGCCCTGGCTTGGCAAGAACACGGCGCCCGCTATGACGCTTTCGATATTTCGACCCAGGCGATCCAGCAGAATGGCCAGTGGCAACTTAACGGCCGCAAAGATGTAGTGATGAACCTGGGCAGTGCCGCTGCCACGCTAGTGACCGCTCAACTGCCTACCGGCAAGTTAGGGCTGTTTATAGTGCCTGCGGACACTCAAGGCGTAACCTTACATACCTACCGCACCATGGATGACCAGCCCGCCGGTGACCTAACGTTGGACAGTGTGGCACTACCGCTAGACAACTGCCTAAGCGAAGATGTAAGTGACGCGCTGGCAGAGGTGCTGGCCCTGGGCCGCGCGGCGCTGTGCGCCGAGGCCATCGGTGCTATGGAAACCGCCTGCGACCAAACCCTAGCCTATTTAAAAGAGCGCAAGCAGTTTGGCCTGCCGCTGGCTTCGTTTCAGTCATTACAGCACCGCATGGTGGATATGCACCTTCACCTAGAGCAGTCGCGATCCATGGCGATTCTCGCCGCGACCAGCCTCTCGCTACCCGCTGACGAGCGGGACTATAAAATCGCCGCGGCCAAGGCTTATTGCGGTGAGTCCGCGCGTTTTATCGCGGAGCAGGCCATTCAGCTGCACGGCGGCATGGGCATGACCGAAGAGTGCTACGTGGCCCACTACGCCAAACACTTGGTGATGTTCGATCACTACCTGGGCGACAGCGACTATCACCTTGAAACGGTGAGCGAGCAGCTAGACGCCGCCTAGGGAGCAGGGTATGTACAGTGAAGAAGCCCCTTTAGTTCGGATTGACGTCACCGAGGGCGGTATTGCCGAAATCACCATTGCGCGCCCAGCGGTGCGCAATGCGCTCAACGAGCCTACGGCCCTGGCACTTAATGAAGCCCTCGCCAAGGTGGCGGCTGACCCGCAGGTTCGCTGCGTGATCCTCAGCGGTGATGGCAGCGCCTTTTGTGCCGGCGCCGATTTAGCGGAATTTGAAAAGGCCTCCACGCAGCCCGCCAGCGAACGACTGGCAATGCTTTTTCTCCCCGCGCTGCGCATCATGATGGCGATGGAAAAGCCTGTGATCGCCGCCGTCAGCGGTGCTGCAGCGGGGATTGGCGTTTCTTATGTGCTGGCCAGCGATATGGTGGTGATGGGCCACTCTGCTTACCTAAAACTGGCCTTTATCAATATTGGCTTGATTCCCGATGGCGGCGCTTGCTGGCATTTGGTGCGCAAGCTGGGTCATGCCCAGGCCTTTGAGATGGCGGCACTGGCCACCCCCATCGACGCCGAGCGCTGCTTGGCGCTGGGTCTGGCCAACCGAGCGGTGGAAGATGATCAGGTGTTAGCCGAAGCACGAGCGCTGGCACAGGCCCTGGTGGCTCAGTCACCCCAGGCGCTGGGGGTGACGAAACGGGCCATGCGGCAAGCGGCTAACCTGTCGCTTGAAGACACCCTAACGCTTGAAGGCGCGCTGCAGGATGAGTGCAAGGCCACGGATGATTTTCACGCTCGCGTAGCCGCCTTCCGTCACCGCCGCCGTAACTGATCCAATGATTTTTGATAATCGGCGCGCAGCGTGGCGACTTCATCGGCCACTCTGTTGAGCGTGGTAATGCCACCGACTCCCTGCCCTGCACCCCAAATATCCCGCCATGCTTTTGCCTTGCTGCTACCCCCGGAGCCATAGCGCATGGCGGTTTTGTCACCCTCTGGCAGTGCGTCTGGATCTAACCCGGCAAGCTCAATACTCTGGCGAAGGTAGTTACCGTGGACCCCGGTAAAGAGGTTGGTATAGACGATATCCCCCGCAGCGGCTTCCAGCACCATCTGCTTGTAAGCAGTCTGGGCATTGGCTTCCTGGGTGGCAATAAAGCGCGTGCCCATATACACCATGTCTGCGCCCAGCGCCTGAGCGGCGGCGATCTGCTCGCCTTTGGTAATTGCCCCTGCTAGCACCAGCGGGCCATCGTAAAATTGCCGAACCTCTGCCACAAACGCAAAGGGGTTGAGCCGCCCTGCATGGCCGCCCGCCCCTTGGCACACCAAAATCAGCCCATCCACTCCGGCATCGATGGCCTTTTTAGCGTGCCTTAGCGTGGTCACGTCGTGAAACACTAGGCCGCCATAGGCGTGTACCTGCTCGACCACCCGGTTGGGCGCGTGCAAGCTGGTGATGATCAACGGCACCTCGAATTCGGCGCATAGCGCCACATCGTGATCCAGGCGGTCATTGGTGGGATGCACGATCTGATTCACCGCAAACGGGGCGGCGGGTTGTTGCGGGTTCTGGGTATTGTAGTCGGCCAAGGTGTCGGTAATCTGCTGCAGCCACTCCCGAAGCACTTCCGCCGGCCTAGCGTTCAGCGCGGGAAACGCGCCAATAATGCCCGCCTGACATTGGGCAATCACCAGCTCAGGCCCAGAGACAATAAACATTGGAGAGCCGATAACCGGCAGCGTCGTTGAGGCAGTCAGTTGGGTTTGCATAAGTGGCTCGCTATTTATTTTTAAAAGCTATAAGCGAAAAAAGCCCCTTGCGGGGCTTTTTAGGATTCAGCTACAGCTTGCTTTCAAGCTCCGGCAGGATCTCAAACAAGTCCCCCACCAGGCCGTAATCGGCCACCTGGAAGATGGGCGCTTCGTCGTCTTTGTTGATGGCGACGATCACCTTGGAGTCTTTCATGCCCGCCAGGTGCTGAATCGCCCCGCTGATGCCTACCGCAATGTACAGGTCGGGCGCGACGATCTTACCGGTCTGACCGACCTGCATGTCGTTAGGCACAAAGCCTGCGT
>NZ_JBQXYA010000008.1:0-140956 GCF_052645115.1 Vreelandella sp. V005
ACGAAGAAGACGGCACGCTCACCGTGGCCAACGGCGGGGTGGACTTCACCCCCGGCACCAACGGTGACGGCTACTACGCCTTTGACGGCGAGAACGTGACCCTGACCCAGGCCGGTGTCGACGCCATCAATGCCGGCACCACGCTGCCCCCGGTCAGCCTCACCGCCACTGACAGCGGCACGCCTGCGCTCACGGCCACTGACAGCGACACCCCGACGTACACCGCCCAGAACGATGGCCCGACGATCGACGTCACCGCGGTGGATACCTTTAACGAAAATGACGCCGTGGTCGGCCAAACCGTCGCCACCTTCACCGCCAGTGACGAAGAAGACGGAATGCTCACCGCCGGTGCAGGCCAAGTCACCTTCACCCCCGGCAGCAACGGTGACGGCTACTACGCCTTTGACGGCGAGAACGTGACCCTGACCCAGGCCGGTGTCGACGCCATCAATGCCGGCACCACGCTACCCCCGGTCAGCCTCACCGCCACCGACAGCGGCGGCCTGACCGCCACTGACAGCGACACCCCGAGCTATGTAATTAATAGTGTCGTTGCCATCTCTGAAGAGGGGTTGGATAACGGCATTCCCGACACTGGGGCAGGGGCAGGCTATTCAGATTCGACAAATTCAACGACTGCTTCAGGTACACTCAGCATTGCTGGAGACACCGGTTCGTCATTGACAGTAGGCATTGATTTAACTTCATTACCTACTGGCTTGGCTTCCGGAGGGGAGGAAATTACCTGGGATTACTTAGGTGGCAATCACGCAATTGCGGTTGGCTCCACTAGTAATGGAGAGGCGATCCGCATTGAGTTAAATGATGGTAATACATCAGTAGCAAACCCCTCTGCTACTTCCTCTGTTGGCTATGAAGTTACGTTAAGTGCTCCTGTCGATCATCCGGAAAATAGTCTGGAAGACACATTAAACTTCGATTTTGACGTAAATATTGTCGATGGTAATAATGCATCAAGCACTGGCACGGTAACCGTAGTTGTTGAAGACGATATGCCAATCGTAAATGCAGATTCCAACGATCTTAATGTGGTTGTAAACGAATTAGCTGTGGGTGGCTTATCTGTTGCCTGGTCTAATGTGTCAGGTGCTAATGGGGGTGTGTTAAACAACCAGCCAGCTGGGCAAGATGACGTGATTAGCTGGGGTGGTAGTAATGGAAAAAGCAATTACACTTTCGATGATAACGACGATTTAATTGCTAATAATTCTGTGTCAGTGAATTCGATGTTTGAACTAGGTGAATTTACTCACAATAATTTTGTTGTGTCTCAAAGCATTAATTCTGTTGATCTGGATTTATCATTGAATATTCTGATTAATGGTTACTCCGCTACCATTAAGCATACCATTAATTTTGATCACAATGAGACATCAAATAGCGGCGCTGACCCTCGTGATATTGTAACCATCAAAAATGCCAGCACTATTGTGCCAGTCGAAATAACAAACGGAAATGGCGAGATTGAAACCTATAATTTTCAGATAATCGGGTTTGTTGATCAGAATAACAATATTGTTAGTAATGTATTTACTAATGAAAATGCCTCCAATAGCTATAAGTTAATGGCTAAGTTGGTGTCTTCTGATGCGCCTGATGTATCTGGCCAGTTAGAGTACGCATTCGGTGCCGATGGCCCCTCGGATGAAGAGGCTGTTGTCTGGAATAATGGTAATGGCGTTAGCACTAAAGAAAACGGTGATATTGAGGTACAAGGTAAGTTTGGCATTCTGACCGTTTCTGAAGACGGCTCATATACTTACAAGCTAGACCAAGGGGCTTACGATCAATTGGATGCTGGTGAGAAAGAGACAGAGAGCTTTACTTATACTCTTACGGATGGTGATGGTGACAGCGTTAAATCTGCTCTCGACATCAATATTACTGGTGAGGCCGCTCCGCTGAATCCGAACAATGTAAGCATTGGTACCAATGCCGGAGAGACTGTTGAGAGTAAAGGCGGTGATGATCTACTTATCGGCGATCAAGGCGGTAAGAAAACAGTCATCGAGAAAGGTCAAGATTATAATATTTCTTTGATGTTAGATGCTTCGCAAAGTATGAGCGCTCAATCCGGAACGGGCAGCCTTTCACGGTTCCAATTAGCTAAAAATGCATTGAAAAGCCTAGTTGATGATCTATCTAATCACGATGGTATTGTCAATGTTCAGCTTTTAGCCTTCTCAGATAGTGCCTGGAAGGTTGCTGAAATCAATGGGTTGAGTGCTGCTAACGTTAAAGGATTGAAGTCGCAGATAGATAGCATCTCTCAAAATACTTGGACAAATTATGAGGATGCATTTATCAAATCGAAAGCTTGGTTTGATAAGCAGGCTGACTCTGATTCATTTAAAGATGTTGCTTACTTTCTAACTGATGGCGACCCCACTGCCTATAATCATAATTCTGGCAATGTTAAGACAACCGGTGGTTATGACACCAATAAAGCAACGATGGAAAAGGCGATTGAGGCATTTTCAGCGCTGAAAGGTGTCGATGTCCATGCTATAGGTATCGGCGGTGGCGTAAGTCAAAACTTACTCGAGTTTTTCGATAATACTGGTTTGGTCATTGAAAATGATAGCGTTCGGGTAAACGGTGGCAAGGTTTATGGTTCAACTGGGAAAGTAGACATTGTTAATTCTGCAGAGGATTTGCAAGCCGTATTGCAAGGCGGTTCCGAGCGTGAGGAACCCGCTGACGTAGGAAACGATATCTTGCGTGGTAGTGATGGAGACAACATCATTTTTGGTGATGCGCTAGAACACGCCGATTACCCCGGTATGGGCGTACAAGGTATCAAAAATTATCTGCAAGCTGAAAATGGTGCTGAGCCAAGTGATGAAGCGTTAGCAGCCTTTATCCGTGAAAATCATGAATCGTTGGTTATGCCCACTGAGCAAGGTGGGGACGATGTTTTAATTGGCGGCGCAGGCAATGATGTCCTTTATGGTGTGGCCGGTGCTGATACTTTTGCATGGGAGTTTGGTGATCAGGGCACGACAAATAACCCTGCTGAAGACCAAGTAATGGATTTCCACCTGGGTGAGTTTGGTGTTGATAATGAAGCTGATCGTCTGGATTTAGCAGATCTTTTGCAAGATGAGGATAGCAGTAATATCGATGGCTATATTTTCGCCGAGCAGCAGGGCGACGATACTGTACTCCACGTTAAATCTGACGGTGGATTAACAGCAGATGGTAGCAATGCTGATCAACATATCGTTTTGAAAGGCGTTGAGATGCCTCAAGGTGGCAACTCGTCAGACTTTATTCAAAGCATGCTGGACAATGATCAGCTTAAAATTGACCAATAAGTAAAAAGAAATAATAAGGCCGCCTCAGGGCGGCCTTTCTGTATCTAGTTCGGTATGCTAATAGGTAATCCTTCAATGCTTTTACCCACAGAGGAAAGGCCATGCTCTACACCAAGCGCAATCCAGCTGGCGAGATTGTGATGCTTAGCAAAGAATCAACCACTGAGTGTAATGAAACGGTTGCTCCTGATTCCCCTGCGGTGCTGGCTTTTTTGGCCGACCAGCCCGGTTCAACGTCCCACTTCATAGCGTCTGATTTGGCGTTTGTAAGGGTAGTCGAAGATATATTGGAAGTGCTGCTAGAGAAGGGAATTATCACCTTTACTGACCTGCCCGAAGCCGCGCAAGCCAAGGTGATGGAGCGTAAATCTCTCCGGGTAAAGAATAACGTCGATTTATTGGGCGGTGATAGCGACACCATTTAGCAATATCAATAGAACAGTGCCGCTAAGTTACCTCAAGCCTCAACTTCTAAGTGAGGCTTAAGCGTGATGTACGCCTGGACCGGTCGCGCCATCGATACCCACGCGGAACAAGCAAACGAGTTCCTCATCGTCTGCCACACCTTCCCCTATCACCTGAATGCCTAATGAGTGACATAACGTGGCCATGCCCCGCACGATGGTCTGTTGTTCATTGGATGTATGCAGAGCGTGTATCAGGCTGCTATCCATTTTTAAGTAGCTAAGGCCTACATCGTGCAGATCAGCGAGTTTCGTAAACTCGGCACCCACATGCTCGATGCCGAAGGTACACCCAAGGGGGCGTAAGGCGGTGCATAGCCCGCGCAAGCTGCCTATTGCATGGGTGCTCAGCGTGGCGGGTACTTCAAAGCAGAGCTGTTTTGCAAGCAATGGGTGAGCAACCAGCAGGTTCCGAAGGTCGTTCACAAACTGAGTGTTGGTGATCGATGCTGCAGAAAGGTTGATTCCCACTGGTTTGAGATCGCTTTGTAGGTTGTGCAGTGCCTTTTTGACGACCGCTAAGTCAAGGGCGGGCTCCATATCGAAGCGAGTGACCCAGGGAATGAATACGCCAGCGGTGTGCCATTTCCCCGCTAACTGTAATCGGGCAGGGCATTCGTAGTGAAGGATATCGCCATTGACGTCGACGACCGGGAAGTAAGCCAACTCTGGGCCCGCCAGAATGGCGGTTTCCAGCGCTGCTCGCCATTCGGCGTGGCTGCTGTAAAGCGAGACACGTTCGCGCTGACGTACTACTACCTGTTCAAAGGACGTTAGACTTTCGGCTTGAGCCAAGGCGTCATCCAGCGTGGCTAGCAGCATGGCGCGTTCGTCATGAGGCGCATAAGGCACAATGGCGGTCGGTAAAAACAGCTCTGCGGTGGGCACCGTGGCGGTTATCTCCACTAAGGCGGCCATGACTTGAATTCTAAGCTCTTCCACATCATCTATCAGCGGTAGCATAAAGATAAAATCACTACCGTTAAGGCGACCTACCACCGGCTCTGATGACGCATTGTCAAGTTGTCCTAACTGGGTCACCAGCGTCATTAATAATTGGTCGGTAGCGGCATAGCCGAGCTGCTCGTTAAGCGTCTCAAGTTCCTGTACACGAACCATCACCAACATGCCGGTAGCGCGTGCGTCATCGCTGCTTAACTGGGAAGAAAGCTTACCCATGAACACATCGCGATTGAGCGCTCCGGTGACACGGTCATGCTGTAAATGACGGCGTAATTCATCCAGTTTATAGCTTTCGTGACTCAGCATCTGATGAACATTGGCCGATAGGATGTTCATTGCCTGTGTAACTTGACGCAGTTCCAGCGTGCGTGGCTCTTTGATCGTCGTGAAGCGTCGTGCGCTGATATCTTGGGCTTGTGCCACAACACGCGATAAGGGATGTTTAATACCACGTACCACCATAGTGGCAATGGCTAGACTAATGGCGCCCGCGAGTAAAAACCACGCGGCTAGTTCGAGCATGCTCCGCC
This sequence comes from Vreelandella sp. V005, assembly GCF_052645115.1. Lineage (NCBI taxonomy): Bacteria > Pseudomonadati > Pseudomonadota > Gammaproteobacteria > Oceanospirillales > Halomonadaceae > Vreelandella > Vreelandella sp. V005. The sequence continues at coordinate 5,299 of NZ_JBQXYA010000008.1, forward strand.
AAAGCGAGGCATAAGCAAAACTGTGCTGGCTCTCTAGCTCCAACGTGCCGAACTGCCGCCAGCCATCTTGAATGGTGGCGGTGCCGCTGGGTACATCAAACTCTACCAACTGACGAAACCAGCCAGGTACATCACCGGTATAGGTATCGGCAACGCGCTCGATCAACACGCTGCCATCGGTATCACGCAGGGTAATTCGACGGTAGTAACCGGTATCAAATTGAGCAGCTATCAATAGCTCTAAGGTCACCAGTTCTTTATCCAGCTGGCTCATGGAAAGCGCCAGTGCGTTGGCATTGTCTTCATTCTTAATACGCACTTCTTGCTCAATATAATCGCGGCTGGTGGTGATGCTGATAGCCAGACTGCCCACGAACGACAGCAGAAGCAGGGCGATAATGGCAAGCCAAAGTTGTTTTATAAGTGACATCGTGCCAATTCCTCTTAAATGAAACCCTGGGTTTGCATACGTTCGATAACGCTGCGCCAGCGTGAGAGCCGAGCGAGCGGGTCGGCGCGAGATTCAGATGAGCCGCCAGCCCAAAGCCCTTCGCTGTTAAAACTAAACAGTGGGTCGAGGTCCGTACGCTGGGAGGCAGGGGTAATAGAAGGAATAATATTATCCAGTACCAATGGTTCTGCATCTGGTGTTGAGTAGTAGCCCAGCACCATGTGTGCTTGGGTAATTTGGCTACGTCCAATGCGCGCTCGCACATAAATCATGCGTAGATACTGGCTAGTAATACCTAATTGTTTAAGCGTAATGTATTTGGCAATGGAGTAATCCTCACAATCCCCCTGGCCTTTGCCCATGGCCTCCAAAGGTGTGGACCAGAAATCCTCTTCTCCCCAAACACGAATATCATCGACCCATCGAATACGGCGATTGAAGAAATCATTAACCCCACGCAGTTGCGCTTGAACATCTTGATTCTGTAGCTGTTGAAGTAGGGTAAGCCACTCTTCTAAGACGGATAGGCCCGTCTGACCATACTGTTGCTGCATGCTTTGACGAAGGCGCTGGGGATCAAACGCTGATGCAGGCGTGGGGTGAATACCAAGCCCTATGCCCAACCAAAGCGCGCCGACCGTTGCTAAGAACTGTCGACGCGAAAAAGTAGTAGGGCTGTGATCAGAAGATGCAGGCATGAGCCGCCATTTGTAACTGTCAAATAGGCCTTAAGATTACAAGCTGGCGTGGTGAAGTGCTACATCTCTCAGTCAAAAGAGTGGGCTTACTGAGCCGCTGCCTGATGCGTTCTCTCTAATAAGGGTTCAAGCGTGGGCCACACATTATCGAGAATAATCGGCTGTGCATCCGCAGTGGGGTGAATACCGTCGCTTTGCATGAGTGCGTCGTTCAAGGCGATATCCTCCAGCAAGAAAGGTACCAAGGGAACGTCATACTCTTCGGCTAACGAGTGGAAAACACCGGTAAAAGCGTCTCGATACGCTTGGCCATAGTTGGGCGGTATATCGATTCCCAATAGCAGCACTTGCGCGCCTGCTTCTTGGCTCTGCTCGATCATAGTGGCTAAGTTCGTCTGCATTTGTTGTGGAGACAAACCACGTAAGCCGTCATTGCCGCCCAGCTCTAATAGAACAATATCTGGCTGTTGCTGTCCGAGAATATCAGAGAACCTTTGTAGACCGCCGGAAGTCGTTTCACCGCTAATGCTGGCATTGATTATCTGGGCATCGCCTTCCAAGCGCTCTGCCATCAGGTTCACCCAGCCCTCATCACGCTCTATGCCATAAGCGGCGCTTAAGCTATCACCCATCACCAGCAATGTGGTGCCTGGGTCTGCGTCCGCGTTAATAGGTTCTGCGTTGATAGACGATGAGGCAAAGGTGACTATCAGCAGCACCAGCCATCCGGTTACCATGCGGTTCAGTCCATGCCATGCCATAGGGATGCCACGCTTCATGTCTTATTCCTCAAGTTCAAGCTCCTCAGATAAAACTGCACATTCATCTACTGATAAATCGATTTCAAGCGTATCGCCCCAAGGTGAGCGCCAGCTTACTTCGGACAACCCAACCGCAGGCGATGTTCCTCAAGCCGCAACTAGCGTGACTTCTGATGCTACCGGGCACACGGTCCTACACGCGGATAAGCTGTCTAAAAAGGTCACTAGCGGAGAGCGTTCGCTCACCATCTTACATGACCTTTCGCTCAGCGTAGCAGCGGGGGAGAGTGTCGCGATCCTGGGCAAGAGCGGAGCAGGAAAGTCGACGCTGTTAGGGTTGCTGGCGGGGCTTGATACGCCAAGCGACGGCGAGCTAACCCTGTTTGGGCACGCCCTTAGCCGTTTAGACGAGGATGGGCGTGCCGCACTTCGGGCTGGGCGTGTAGGCTTTGTATTCCAAAACTTTCAATTACTACCTACCTTGAGCGCGCTTGAGAATGTCATGCTCCCGCTTGAACTGTCGCCCCGTGCCGGGGAGACGCAAACCGCTGCACAATGCTTAGCGCGTGTGGGGCTTGGCGAGCGTGTAGATCACTTACCTAAACAGCTTTCCGGTGGTGAGCAGCAGCGGGTTGCCGTTGCGCGCGCTTTCGTAACTGACCCTGAACTGGTATTTGCCGATGAACCCACCGGCAACCTGGACCCCGATACCGGGGCGCAAATCATCGATCTACTTTTCACGCTAAACCGGGAAGCGGGTACCACGCTTATCTTAGTCACCCACGATCATGCTCTGGCGCGCCGCTGTGATCGCTGCCTGCGTTTAGACCACGGGAAGTTAGAAGCCTTTGTGCCCACCGCCACGGCAATTGATGAGGGCGCGCAATGAGCGATGTGAATTGGCGCTTGGCCATGCGCAGCCTCAGGCGAGACTTGAGAGCCGCCGATGTACGTGCGCTGTTTATTGCCCTGGTACTGGCGGTCGCGGCTTCGACCATGATTGCGTTTTTTCTTGACCGCCTGGAACGCGGTCTTGAGCGTCAGGCGGGCCAGATGCTGGGGGGCGACCTGGTGTTAGAGCAGCGCGATCCGTTTTCAGGAGAGCTGCGAGAACGCCTTGAAAGCGCCGGTTTTATACTCAGCGACCAAGTCGATCTAGTCTCAATGATTAGCCGTGACGGCCGTTTTCAACCGGCTAGCTTAAAAGCCGTGGATGACGTTTACCCTCACTACGGTGTCTCCCACGTTGATTTTGGAAATGGGACCGAACAGATAGCCTCAGGCCCCGCGCCCGGTGAGGCGTGGGCCGACCCCCGGCTGATTGAGCTGGTCGAGATTGAGCTGGGTGATCGCGTTCAGGTGGGTCAAACCGAGCTGGCCGTGACAGGGATTATTGAGCGCGAAGCGGATCAGTCGGCGGGCTTTGGTAATTTTAACCCACGCTTGATGCTCAATACCGCGGATGTTGAAGCCACCGGCCTTGTACAGGAAGGCTCGCGAATCGAGTTTGAAATCCTGGCGGCCGGACCGCCGGAAGCACTGGATCAAGTGCAAGGGTTGCTCGCTGAGCTACGCCGCAATGGGGTAGAGGTTCGCGATGTCCGCGTTGATCGCCCTCAACTCGGCAATGCATTACAGCGCGCAGAGAGTTATCTGGGGCTGGCCGGTTTAGCAGCAGTCTTGCTCGCCGGTGTGGCCGTGGCAATGTCGACTCGCCGTTATGTGGAACGCCACCTGGATACCGCTGCGTTGTTGCGTTGCTTTGGTGCCAGTCAACGTCAGTTGGTCACTATTTTTACCCTCCAGCTAATGGGGCTTGCGCTGGTAGCCGCGGTGATCGGTGCGCTGCTTGGGCTGATTGGGCAAGCGGTGCTGATTTGGCTGCTAGTGAGTTTTCTGCCCATGACCTTACCGCCGCCAGGTCTTATGCCGCTGGGTTTAGGTGTGTTTACAGCCCTAGCGGTACTGGTAGGGTTTGCTGGGCCAACCCTGTTACGTATCAAACGCGTGAGCGCCTTAAAAGTCCTGCGCCGTGAGCTGGACCCACTGCCGCCGTCGGCTTGGCTGGTAGTCGGTGTGGCAAGCCTCGTGTTTGGAGGGCTGCTGTGGCTCTATTCGGGAAGTCTGCCGTTGGCCATTGCGCTGTTGATCGGCGGGGCGGTGCTGCTCGGCGTGTTGTGGATGATTAGCGCGCTGCTACTGAGCGGCTTGTTGCGGGTTGTACAGCGGTTCTCTGGGCGAAGTGAGTGGTCTCAGGCGCTGCGTTTAGGCGGCCGCCAGCTAGCTAGGCGTCGCCAAACGGGCCTAGGCCAGTTACTGGCCTTTTCGGTGACCTTCTTTGCCATGGCGATGATTGTTTTGGTGCGTGGCGACTTGCTTAGCACTTGGCAGGACCAACTGCCTGACAATACGCCCAACTACTTTGCTATCAATATTCAGCCTTCCGAGCGCGACCCTTTCGAGGCGGCAGTTTCGCCCCGAGTGGAAACGCAAAGCACTCTCTACCCTATGGTGCGTGGCCGGGTGATTGCGATTAATGGCCAGGCACCCAGGGACGCTGTGCCGCCGGATGCCAGCGGTGATAACTCGCTGCGTCGGGAGCTCAACCTAACTTGGCAATCAGAAGTACCCGAAGGCAATGCTGTGGTGGCTGGGGAGTGGTTCTCGACGGCGCAAATTGATGAAGAGGCGAGCCAAGACTGGATGAGCGCTGTTGAGGCGACTCCCCAAAGCGCCCCCGTCCCCATTTCGATGGAGGATGGGCTCGCTGAAAGGCTGGGTCTCGGTATCGGCGATGAAATGACGTTTTCGGTGGGCAGCGACGAGATCACCACGCAAATTACTAGCCTGCGCAGTCTGAATTGGGACAGCTTTCAGCCCAATTTCTTTGTCATTTTCCCGCCGGGAGTGCTGGAACAGTTTGGGCATAGCTATATTACAGCCTTTCACTTGCCTGAAGCAGAGCAGGAGTTGATCCGTGAACTGATTACCGACTTTCCTGGGGTCTCCTTGCTGAATGTCGATGCCATTCTCGGCCAGGTGCGGGATGTGCTCGGCCAAGTCACTCGGGCCGTGGAGTTAGTCCTTGCCTTGGTGCTATTGGCAGGGGTAAGCGTGCTGTATGCCGCACTCACCGCCAGCCGACCAGTACGTGCCCATGAAAGCGGTTTGCTACGCGTGTTTGGCGCAGGTAGCCGCATGATTTCGCGGGTGCAGGGCGCTGAATACGCGCTGCTGGGTTTTGCAAGTGGTTTGATGGGCGCGGTGCTTGCCGAATTGACCACGGCGGCACTGTATATTTTCCTCTTGGATCTCACGCCACGCTTCCACTTGGGGCTATGGATTTTCCTCCCTCTTGGCGGTGCCGTGCTGATTGGCGTGATAGGCCATGCACTTTCGCGAGGATTGCGTCGTCAGGCGCCTGCCGCCAGCTTGGGACTGCTCGGCGAAGCCTAAAAGCTATTTCGCGAGCCAGAAACCGACCACCAGGGCACTGATGACAGCAATAAAAAAGACCAGATTACGGACGCGGGTATCGCGGTGAGGTTTCATAACGGCACCAAGTGAGCGTGAAGGTAAAAGGGGCGGAAGCATTGTGCTCGGCATGGTAACGTTTGTTGCTTACGCCGTCATCTTGCCCGCTCCGCCGTTTGCCCAGGATACTTGATTATGCCTCACACCGAATTCAAGGCTGCTTCCAGCGTTGCTTCGCAGCCCCTTTCTCTTGCTCAAGGCCGCTTAGCGGCCCTGAGTTGGGGCCGAGCAGGTGCCCCAGTTTGGCTAGCGCTACACGGCTGGCTAGATAATGCCGCCAGCTTTTCACGTTTAGCGCCGCTGCTGGTAGAGGCGCTGGGTATTCGTATCGTCGCCATTGATTTTCGTGGCCATGGCCATTCTGCGCACCTGCCGCAAGTCGGTGACTATGCTCTCACTGATTATGCGCTATGGGACTATTGCCACGATGTGTTGGATGCCATGGAAGACCTCGGTCTTGACCAAGTTAGCGTGCTGGCCCATTCGATGGGCGCCGCAGTGGCCTGCCTACTTGCTGCAGCACTACCCGAACGCATCGAACGCTTGACGCTGATAGATGGCCTGGGCGCACTCAACACACCCAGCGAAGAGACGGCCAGCCAACTACGTAAAGGGCTAACGGCGTACCGTCGTCCACTTTCTCGCCCACCGCGCTACCCAGATATCGAAAGTGCCGTCGCTGCTCGTGTGGCCGGTGGCGTCACTCCGATAGACAGCATCACCGCAACGCCGTTGGTAGAACGTAACACCCAGCCAACCGCCGATGGTCATGTTCAAATGCGTACCGACAGTCGCTTGCTAAAGCCGTCCTTGGTGCGCTTCACGCCTGAACAAGTGCTGTCGTTACTCGCTAATATCAACGCCCCAGTGCTATTGATCGAGGGTGAAGAGGGCATTTTGGGTGAACGTGCCTGGGCCATCCAAGCGCGACAAGCCGTCAAGAGGTTAACCCGCCAGGTGCTCAAAGGTGGCCACCATTTGCACCTGGAACCTAATGCGGTAGCGCAAGTCGCCTTGGTTATCGATGCATACTGGGTCAATGCGAATAAGGGCTAGCGATGGACAGCAGTATGAATGAATTGGCACAGGGCAGTCGGGGTAACAAAGTCGCGCTGGTATTAGGCAGTGGCGGTGCCAGGGGCTATGCGCATATTGGGGTAATTGAATCGCTCGAGGCGCGGGGCTTTGAGATCATCGCCGTCTCAGGCTGCTCAATGGGTGCGCTGATTGGCGGTATTTACGCTGCTGGCAAGTTACCTGAATACCGTGATTGGGTATGCAACCTTGATTACCTGGATGTGCTCAAACTGGTGGATGTGACCTGGAATCCCATGGGCGCGATGCGCGGCAGTAAAGTAATGAGCAAACTAGAAGCGCTGGTGGGCGATATCTTGATTGAAGACCTGGCAATTCCTATTACGACGGTGGCGACAGACCTGGTACGCCAGCGGGAAGTATGGTTTCAAAACGGCCCGCTTTTGCAAGCCATTCGTGCCTCGATCGCGGTTCCAGGGGTGATTACTCCGGTGCATTTTGGCGAACAGGTATTGGTGGATGGCGGATTGCTCAACCCGTTACCAATTATGCCTGTGGTGGCCGCCCATCAGGCGGATTTTGTGGTAGCGGTCAACGTCACGGCCCATAGCCCACTGCCGGTCACGCTGGAAGAATTGCTACCCAAAGAAGAGCAAGCCGTCGACAGCCGAAGCAAAAAAGAGATTGAACGCGATCAACGTATGGGCAACTGGATAGGTGATGTACGTGCCGCCACGCAAAAGCTGTGGGCTGGGCTGGGGGCCAATGGGGAGGGCGAAGACGCGGAACTGGAAGAGACCACCGAAGCGCGCGGCAAGCGGGAGTGGAGCAAGCTCGATATGATTCTGGAGTCGTTTGATATTACCCAGGCGGCGCTGGCCAAGTACAAGGTGGCGGGCTATCCACCCGATGTGCTGATCGAAATACCCAAAACGGTCTGCAGCACTTACGAATTCCATCGTGGCAAGGAGTTGATTCGCCTGGGTAGGCACCTAGCGGACGAAGCACTGGAGCGGCGCATGCCAGGTATTGCCTCTGATGCCGCCGAGTAGGGTTACTGGCCTCGCTTGCGCAGCAAAATATAGACCGCGCCGGTGCCACCATCAATATCGATAGCGGAACAGAAAGCCAGCACCCCAGGCCATTCGCGTAGCCAGGCGTTGGTATGGCTTTTGAGGACGGGAAAGTCAGCCGTGGTGCCCCATGATTTGCCATGTACCACCAGCACGCAGCGCAAACCTTGGCTGGCAGCATCGCGCAGAAAGCTTTCCAGCTCCGCGCGCGCCTCTTCCAGGGTGTGGCCATGTAGGTCAAGTCCCGCCTGCCATGCCGTTTGGCCGCGTTTTAACTGGCTGAACGTGCGCCAAGGCAAGTCCGGCACACTGAATTCCAAGTACTCGGAAGGCCTTACGGCTTCCACCCGTCCGTCTGAAGTACGTCCGCTGGACTGCGTTGTACTGCTCTCAACCGCCGCGTGACGCCGCGCTTGCTGAGCCAACCCATCGCGCCTGGGTTTGCCAGGGTCAGCTTGGTTGGTCGCGATACGACGGACACCTGCCGCCTTTAGCGCAGCGCGAAAGGCATTGATATCGTCATCATCGGGCAGGTGGCGGCGTCGCGTCATGGTAGGCTCGGGTGGCAAAAAAGTAGTAAATAACGGTAGAACAAGTAAAGACGCACAGTATAGCGGGCTGAGCGTTGCTGTGAACCGGACGGCGTGAAAGGTACAATCTTTTTATTCGTTGTGTGTATGCGGCTGCATTGGCTGTATTCACGATTATCGTCAACCAGGAGTCGCTGTGTGACCACGCACCTAAACGCTGAGCCTTCTCACTCAACCCTTTCCCTGCCCGAGTCGGTGCTGGTAGGCGAACTCTTTACGCTGCGCGACTACCTGCGCTGGGTTTCTAGTGAGTTTTACCTGGCCGGTTTGCATTATGGCCACGGCACCGATTCCGCTTGGGACGAGGCTGTCGCGCTCTGCCTGGGGTCACTTCACCTGCCATGGAATGTTGACCCCGCTGTGCTGGAAGCACGCCTTTTGCCGGTCGAGCGTCAGCGAATTATCGCGCTCGTCAAAGAACGTGTTACTACCCGCCGCCCGTTGCCCTATTTACTGGGAGAAAGTTTCTTTGCCGGCCATCCGTTCAACGTTGATGAACGGGTGCTTATTCCGCGCTCGCCAATTGCCGAGCTGATCGAAGACGGTTTCGCCGCTTGGTTCCCCGAAGAGCCGCCTGCCAGTGTGTTGGATTTATGCACCGGTTCTGGCTGTATCGGCATTGCGACCGCTCTCTACCTGCCTACCTGCGAAGTGACGCTTGCCGATATCAGTCAAGATGCCTTGGCCGTGGCCCGCCAGAACATTACCCGCCATGATGTGGGCGATCGGGTGCGGGCGATCGAGTCGGATGTTTTCAATGGCTTAGAGGGGCGGCGTTTTGATTTGATTGTCTCTAACCCGCCTTATGTCGACGCCTGTGATCTGGCTACCATGCCTGCCGAGTTTCGCCATGAGCCTTCGCTGGCCCTAGGCGCCGGCAGCGATGGGCTGGATATCGTCCGACGCATGTTGCGTAAAGCCCGGGACCATTTGACCGATGAGGGCTGGCTGATTGTAGAAGTCGGCAACTCTGATCGCCATTTAGAAGCGGCCTTTCCGGAGGTTGCTTTTCTGTGGCTTGAATTCGAGCGTGGCGGCCAGGGTGTTTTTGCCCTGAGCGCAGCTGAACTCGACGCCCATGCGGCGTCTTTCGTGTGAGGAATTAACGGCCATGTCTGGCAATACATTTGGCAAACTATTCAGTGTAACGACCTTTGGTGAAAGCCACGGCCCTGCGCTCGGTGCGATTGTGGATGGTTGCCCGCCTGGGCTGCCGTTAAGTGAAGCCGATCTGCAGAGTGATCTGGATCGCCGTCGACCGGGCAGTTCTCGGCATACCACCCAACGCAAAGAGCCTGATCAGGTGCGCATTTTATCCGGTGTCTTTGAAGGTAAGACGACGGGTACCTCGATCGGCCTGCTGATTGAGAACACCGACCAGCGCTCTAACGACTACTCGAAAATCAAAGAGCAGTTTCGGCCCGCCCATGCGGATTACACCTACCATCATAAATATGGCCACCGCGACTATCGTGGCGGCGGTCGCTCCAGCGCCCGTGAAACGGCCATGCGGGTAGCCGCTGGGGCGATTGCCAAGAAATACCTAGCCGCCCAGGGCGTACAGATTCGTGGCTATATGAGCCAGTTAGGCCCTATCAAAATTGAGTTCAAACAGTGGGAATCGGTCAGTCAGAACGCCTTCTTCTGCCCTGACCCAGCGCGCGTGGCAGAGTTGGAAAACTATATGGATCAACTGCGACGCGACCAGGATTCCGTCGGTGCCGAAATTACCGTCATTGCCGAAGGTGTCCCAGTAGGGCTGGGCGAACCGGTATTTGACCGTCTGGATGCAGATCTAGCGCATGGTTTGATGAGTATCAATGCGGTAAAAGGGATCGAGATCGGTGCTGGTTTTGGCAGTATCGCCCAGCGCGGCAGTGAACATCGTGATGAGATGACGCCCCAAGGCTTTCTTTCCAACCATGCAGGGGGTGTGCTGGGGGGGATCTCCAGCGGGCAACCCATCGTGGCGCGCTTAGCGCTTAAACCGACGTCCAGCATCACCACGCCAGGCCGCTCTATCGATATTCACGGTCAAGCCGTCGAGGTGATTACGAAAGGGCGCCATGACCCCTGCGTGGGGATTCGTGCCACCCCCATCGCTGAGGCAATGATGGCGATTACGCTACTGGATCACTGGCTGAGGCATCGTGGCCAGAATGGTGATGTCAGCGTTGATACACCGCGTTTAACTCAGCGTTAACGCATAACGGTAAGGTTTGCCGTTCGCTGCTACACTCAAACAAAACAATTGCATGAGCAGTCGTCATGAAAAAACAACGCAGGAGCCGCCTATGAAGATTAACCTTGAGTTTGATCTTACCCCCGATGAATTTCGTCAATCACTGGGGCTGCCGGACGTTGAAGCCTTTCAGAAAAACCTGTTGGAGAATATCCAGCGGCAGATGGAGTCTGGGGTGGAAGGCTACGACCCCATGAGCCTAATGCGGCCGTTCTTGCAGCAGCCGATGATGCAGCAAGGGCTATCCCAAGGCTTGGCCAACTTCGGCACGTATCAGCAAATGATGTTGGATATGTTGCGTCAGGCGGGAAATACCTCTTCGGCCAGCAGCGATAATGAAGAGAAAGGGGCGGCTAGCAGCGCCAAAAAAACTACCCAAAGTAGCACTGGTAGTAAGGCTAAATCGACCGCGTCGTCGCGCTCACGCGCTGATTCCAAGCGTAGCGGCACTTAGCGTGTCGAGAGCTGTCTACGTGTATTAACTTAGGCGTATTAACTTAACAGTCGATTGTTAACTTGTTGAGTAGGAAAGAGTATACAACAGCGTATATGGCTAACCGCTAAAGTCCTTGCACGGTGTTCATGCATGACCCCACTGTTGCAATGCAGTATGCTAAAGATTACTCTTTTTGCAGTGCAGCATAGCTAGATCAACGATAGCTTGATACAGATAGCTAGATCACAGTGAGTCACTCCCAGGCTCATGCCAAGGAACGAAATAGGAGCAGACACTATGCAAGACAATATGATGGATGCCTTTAACGCCCAAACGAAACAAATGTTTGAGCCGATGCGTAAAATTAATTCGCTGATGCTCAATAACATGGAAAAAATGACTCAGTATCAGCTGGAAGCCATGAAGCGCTACAGCCAGATGGGCACTGAGCGTATTCGCAGCGCCACCGACATTCAGGATGCAGAAAGCCTGCGTGATTTCGGCACCAAGCAAGCCGAAATGATGAACGAGCTTTCTCAACAGATGCAGGAAGACGCTCGGGTAATGAGTGAAATGAGCCTGCAGTTTAAGTCGGAAATGGAAAAAATGTTCAGTGAAGCTGGGCAGCAAATGTCCGACCAAGCTAAGGCCGCCACGAAAGGTGAGCAGCCTGCAAAAGCCTCGAGTCAATCAACGCGCAAAAGCTGATTGGCGACATCATCGCGGCGCCTTAGGGCGCCGCGATGCATTTATGGCTTCCTAGATAAAGCGTTTAATCCTATAAGAAGCTTGGTTATATCACCGCTGGGTCTTGGTCAACGTGATCGGTGCGCCTTAAGAGCGGCGTAGGGAGAGTTAGTATGCAGTCAGCGTGGCACAATCCATTCCAGGCATTATCCTCAGGGCTTTCTCAAGGTCTTTCTCAGGGGGTAGCCGATGGGATAGCTAAGGGCTTACCTGAGGGGTTATCCCAGGCCGACATTGAAGCTTGGAACAATCAGCTTAAAGCGATTAGCGAGCAGTACCAGGGATTGATGCAGGACCTGCTTTCCCGTATCGCCCCCAGTGAGGCTGCCGACTCCATTTATAGCGACATGCGTGAAAGCTTCGAGGCGGGTGCTCAGTCGCTCATGCAAAATCCCACCCTGCTGTGGGAAACGCAGGCTCGGTTGGTGCAGGATCAGTGGCTCTTGTGGCAACAGGCAATGCGTGGCATGGCTGGAGAGCAAGTTGCCCCGTTAGTAACGCCAGCCAAAAATGATCGCCGTTTCAAAGACGAGGCGTGGACACAAGACCCACACTATATGGCCATCATGCAGCAATACCTGCTGTTCTCGCAGATGGTTGAAGAGCTGATTGAAAGCTTAAGTGGTCTCGACGAAACCCAGCAGCGGAACCTGCTGTTTTACGCGCGCCAATTGGTCAACGCGATGGCGCCGACTAATTTTATGAGCACCAATCCCGAAGTCATGCGCCGCACGGTTGAAACCCGCGGTCAAAACTTGCTTGATGGGTTGGAGCGGCTGCGAGAGGATTTAGGCAACTCTGCTGAAGGCATTAATGTTCGTATGACCGATCGTGGTGCTTTTGGGGTGGGGGACAATATTGCCGTAACGCCCGGTGCGGTGGTTTACGAAAATGAACTAATACAGCTCATTCAATATACCCCCACCACAGAAAAAGCTTTCAAAACACCACTGTTGATGGTGCCCCCGTGGATCAATAAGTACTACATTCTCGATCTACGCGAAGATAACTCCATGGTGAAGTGGCTAGTGGAACAAGGCCATACGGTATTTTTGATCTCTTGGCGCAACCCTGGACCCGAACAGCGCGATATCACCTGGGCCGACTATATGCAGATGGGCCCAATCAGCGCGATGGAAGCCATCGAGAAAGCCTGTGGAGAGAAGTCGGTCAATTTGCTCAGCTATTGTGTGGGCGGCACATTAACGGCTTCTACGGTCGCCTACCTCACCAGTACGCGGCGTGGGCGCAAAGTAAAGTCAGTAACGTATATGGCGACGCTGCAGGATTTTCGCGATCCGGGCGATATCGGCGTCTTTCTGAATGAACGAGTGGTCGATGGCATAGAGCAGACGCTTGAACTGAAAGGCTATCTTGACGGTCGCTCAATGGCTTACACCTTCAATTTACTGCGTGAGAACGATCTGTTTTGGTCGTTTTACATCAACAATTATTTGAAGGGCGAAACGCCAGCAGCCTTTGATCTGCTTTACTGGAACACTGACGGCACTAATCTTCCCGCAGGCACACACGGCTGGTACCTGCGCCATATGTATCTGGAAAACCGGTTGGTAGAGCCAGGTGGCATTGAGCTGGATGGCATTAATATAGACCTGCGTAAGGTGTCAACGCCCAGCTACTTCGTGTCTACCAAGGAAGACCACATCGCCAAGTGGAACAGTACCTATTATGGCGCCTTGTTACCCAAAGGGCAGGCCACCTTCGTGTTGGGCGGCTCGGGCCACATCGCCGGTATCGTCAACCCTCCCCATAAGAACAAGTATGGTTACTGGACCAATGACACGCTACCGGAAAGCCATGAGGCTTGGCTGGAAAGCGCAACGCCGCATGAAGGCTCCTGGTGGCCCCACTGGCAGGCCTGGATGACCGAGAATGGCTATGCCGATAGCGAGAAAATGGTGCCTGCGCGCCAACCTGGCGAGGGGGAGCTCAAGGTGATTGAGCCTGCGCCAGGGCGTTATGTGAAGATGACGATTCCAGAGGTGCTTGGTGAGATACCTAAGACGTCTTGATTGATCGCTAGAGAGCTAAGACGAGAAAAGCCCGCTGACAGTGTGTCAGCGGGCTTTATTTCGTCGTAATCAGTTACGAATAAGGTAGTCGAAAGCGCCAAGCGATGCTTTAGCACCTTCACCCATGGCGATAATGATCTGCTTGTAAGGCACGGTCGTGACATCGCCTGCGGCGAATACACCGGGCACGGACGTCATACCATGAGCATCGACAATGATTTCACCTCGAGGCGTCATTTCAATTGGTGAGCCCTTCAGCCACTCAGTGTTGGGTACTAAACCAATCTGAACGAAAATACCCTCCAACGCGATGGACTTGCTCTCGTCAGTTGTACGGTCTTTATAGTTCAAGCCGTTAACACGGCTGCCGTCGCCAGTGACTTCGGTCGTCTGCGCATTCAGGATAATATCCACATTGGGCAGGCTCTTGAGCTTCTTCTGTAGTACGGCGTCCGCCCGCATTTCGCCCATAAACTCGACCAATGTAACGTGGCCAACAATACCCGCCAGATCAATCGCTGCTTCAACACCCGAGTTGCCGCCACCAATGACGGCGACACGCTTACCCTTGAACAGCGGGCCATCACAGTGGGGGCAGTAGGCGACCCCTTTGTTGCGGTATTGCTGCTCGCCAGGCACGTTCATTTCGCGCCAGCGGGCGCCTGTTGCCAGTACCAGTGTCTTGCTCTTTAGTTTGGCACCAGACTCGAACGTGACTTCATGTAGGCCGCCTTCGGCTTCGGCCGCTCTAAAAGAAGTCGCAAGCTGCAGGTTCATGACGTCAACTTCGTAATCTTTGACGTGTTCTTCCAGCGCGCTGACCAGTTTTGGACCTTCGGTATGTGACACCGAAATGAAGTTCTCAATACCCATGGTGTCGGCCACCTGGCCACCGAAGCGTTCAGCGGCAACACCGGTGTTGATGCCCTTGCGCGCCGAGTAAATGGCTGCCGCAGCACCGGCGGGACCGCCACCAATCACGAGCGTATCGAAGGCGGCTTTTTCGCTGAGCTTTTTAGCATCGCGTTCGGCTGCGCCGGTGTCGACCTTGGCAAGGATCTGTTCAAGGGTCATGCGGCCTTGATCGAACGGTTTGCCGTTCAGGTAGATGCTCGGCACCGACATGATTTCACGGGACTCGACTTCATCCTGAAACAGCGCCCCGTCGATAGCGACATGGCGCACGTTAGGATTGAAGATAGCCATCAGATTTAGCGCCTGAACTACGTCAGGGCAGTTCTGGCAAGAGAGCGAGTAGTACGTCTCGAACAGCATCTCGCCGTCAAGCGCACGAATCTGATCGAGTTGTTCGTCTGATGTTTTGGGTGGGTGACCGCCGACTTGCAGCAGTGCCAGTACCAACGAGGTGAACTCGTGGCCCATCGGGATACCGGCAAATACAACGCCCGTCTCCTCACCGGGGCGGTTGATCGCAAACGATGGCGTGCGTGCATCCTGGCCATCGCTATGCAGGGTAATCTTATCGCTCAAGCTGCTGATTTCTTCCAGCAGGCCGAGTAATTCTTGTGACTTGGCACCGTCATCGAGGGACGCAACGATCTCGAACGGCTGAGTCACTTTTTCCAGATACGCTTTTAACTGGGATTTTAAATTGGCGTCCAGCATGACAGTGCTTCCTCGCAGTTAACATGTCGGTGTTTGGTCAAAGAGCACGGCGCAATAACGCGTGCCTAATAAAACAAAACACCCGGGCTGGTGCCCGGGTGTCGCGCTGCCAAAAGAGCAACAGAGTGAAAAGTATCCGTTTGGCAGCCGTAGGAAGTTTAGATTTTACCTACCAAGTCTAGAGACGGCGCGAGGGTGTCTTCGCCTTCTTTCCACTTCGCTGGGCATACTTCGTTCGGGTTGGCGCGCACGTATTGAGCAGCTTTCACTTTGCGCAGCAGCTCTTCGGCATTACGACCGATGTTGCCAGCGTTGATTTCGACAATTTGGATTTTGCCATCAGGGTCGACAACAAAGGTACCGCGCTCGGCAAGACCGGCTTCTTCGATCAAGACTTCGAAGTTGCGTGAAATGCGCAGCGTCGGATCAGCAATCATCGGGTACTGGAGTTTGCCGATGGTGTCAGAGCTGTCGTGCCATGCTTTGTGGGTGAAATGGGTATCCGTTGAAACGCTGTAGATTTCAACGCCCAGTTTCTTGAACTCAGCGTAGTTGTCGGCTAAGTCACCAAGCTCGGTCGGGCACACGAAGGTGAAATCTGCAGGGTAGAAGAAAAAGATAGACCACTGACCCTGCAAGTCCGCTTCGGTCACATCAACAAATTCGCCATTCAAATAGGCAGTCGCTTTAAACGGCTTAACTTCAGTGTTGATCAAAGACATTCAGATAATCTCCAGGATAGGTGAATGAACAATTAGAAAGTGGTAATGATACTAATGGCTAACGACTAAAGGCTAAAATTAAGAATAGGCATACTACCAATAGCATTTCTCTATTAGCGCAAGCGGTGTCGTTGCGCTGGCAGGTTAATGGGGTCGATGAAGCAGAATACAAGAATTTTTCACATTGGCTTGCGGTGGACGCCCCTGCATCGCAAAATTCGCACGGTCAGCATTATGGCCTACGCTATTGTTAGCCGTGGGTGAGCTGGCATTGATAACCTTGGCCAGACAACGTTGACACAAATGGCTAACAAACGTGGCTAACTAGTTGAGATCATCAGGAGCAGTCATAATGGGGAACATCCACAAACTTTCAGCGGCCGTTGCGGCCATTTCGTTTGCCGCAGCGGCTAGCGCTACCCATGCCGATGAGGTGCGGGTATATAATTGGTCAGATTACATTGCCCCGGAAACGCTGGAAAAATTCACCGAGCGTACCGGCATTGAAGTGACCTATGACGTTTACGATAGCAATGAAATCCTAGATGCTGCACTGCTTGCCGGTCGTTCGGGTTATGACGTGGTGGTGCCCTCTACCTATTACTTTACCCGTCAAGTAAAAGCCGGTGTGTTCCAGCCGCTTAATCACGAGTTACTCCCCAATTTAGATAACCTCAACCCTGAGTTGATGGCTAACCTGGAAACCATCGACGCCGGTAGCGAATACTCGGTTCCCTATATGTGGGGCACCAATGGTATCGGCTATAACGTTGAGCGTGTAAAAGAAATTCTTGGTGACGATGCCCCCGTAGACAGTTGGGCGTTGCTGTTCGATCCCGAGGTAACCGGCGCACTCAGCGAGGCAGGTTGCGGCCTGTCGATGCTGGATTCCGCTGATGAGATGCTTTCGCCCGCGATGGCCTATTTGGGCTTGGATCCGCTTAGCGAAAATATCGAAGATATCGAAGCTGCTGGCGAGTTGATTGCCGACGTCCGCGACGACATGACCTATTTCCACTCATCGCGCTATGTCTCTGACCTGGCGAACGGCGATATCTGCGTAGCCGCAGGCTACTCCGGTGATGTTTTCCAAGCCGCTGCACGCGCAGAAGAAGCAGGGCGCGATTTCTCTATTGGCTATACCATCCCCAAAGAAGGCGCAGCCCTTTGGTTCGACATGATGGCAGTGCCCGCCGACGCGCCGAACACTGAAAACGCCCATGCGTTCATCAACTTTATTCTTGACCCGGAAATCGCCGCTGAGATAACTGAATACGTGCGTTATGCTAACCCGAATGCGGCGGCTGACGAGTTCCTTTCAGAAGAGATTATTAACGACCCGGCAATCTACCCGGAAACGGATGTCATGCAAAACCTATACGTGCAGGCAGAAAAGCCCCAAGATGTGCTCCGCGCCCGCACGCGTATTTGGAATCGCGTGAAGTCTGGCCGCTAAGCCGACCGTTATCCGACGGCGAGCCTGAGGCACACCCTCATCGGCTCGCTGTTTATTTTTCAATGCCCGGGTTACCGGGCCTTTTGATGGGAGTGGCGAATGGTCACTACGCCCCTGTCGAACGAGCCTTCATCTGCTTCACCCACAGCCCCTTCAGTGCCTCGCGCCCAGGGAAAAACCCCTCGGTTTGCTGAGGACGTGGTGCTGGAAGTGAAACGCTTAAGCAAGCGATTCGATGATGCGCTGGCGGTGGATGATGTCAACTTGCAGGTCAAGCGCGGCGAAATCTTTGCGTTGTTAGGTGGTTCGGGGTCGGGTAAATCAACCCTGCTGCGTATGCTGGCGGGATTCGAGACGCCAACGGAAGGGCGCATATTGTTAGACGGCGTCAATATCACCGCCATACCGCCGCACAAGCGGCCCATCAACATGATGTTTCAGTCCTATGCGCTATTTCCGCACATGACGGTG
The DNA here is from genome assembly GCF_052645115.1 of Vreelandella sp. V005. NCBI lineage: Bacteria > Pseudomonadati > Pseudomonadota > Gammaproteobacteria > Oceanospirillales > Halomonadaceae > Vreelandella > Vreelandella sp. V005. The sequence goes on from NZ_JBQXYA010000008.1 coordinate 23,174, forward strand.
GCGCAGAATATCGCTTTTGGTTTGAAGCAGGACAAGCTGCCCAAAGCGGATATCGACGCCCGTGTCGCGCAAATGCTCAAGCTAGTGCACATGGAGCGGTTTGCCAAGCGCAAACCGCATCAACTTTCCGGTGGACAACGCCAGCGGGTCGCACTGGCCCGGTCATTGGCCAAGCGTCCCAAGCTGCTGTTGTTGGATGAGCCCATGGGGGCACTGGATAAAAAACTGCGCACTGAAATGCAGTTGGAAGTGGTCGAGATTATTGAGCAGGTCGGTGTTACCTGCATCATGGTGACCCATGATCAGGAAGAAGCCATGACCATGGCCGATCGCGTGGCCATTATGGCTGACGGCTGGATCGAGCAGGTAGGTTCGCCGGTGGATATCTATGAAAGTCCGGTAAGCCGCATGGTGGCTGAATTCGTGGGTACGGTGAATCTGTTTGAAGGCGAGATTATCGAGGATGCTGCCGACCACTGTCGCATTGTCGCGCCCGCACTGAATCAGCCCATCTATATTGATCATGGGATTACCACCCAGGCGATGGATCGTCGTGTATGGGTCGCGTTGCGGCCTGAGAAAATTTGGCTAACCCGACAAAAACCCACCACGGAATATAATTGGGCCGAGGGCAAAGTGGATGATATTGCCTATCTAGGGGGGTTCTCGCTCTACTACGTTCGCACGCCGTCGGGTCAGATGATCAAGGTCAGTATGGCCAACACGGAGCGTCGCGGTGATCGGCCTACCTGGGAGGATAGTGTTTACGTCCACTGGGAAGATCACAGCACCATTGTCCTAAATCGCTAGAAAATTGAACTGCTAGCGTGGTGCATTTCCTACTGCGAGGAGCCTGCCTTCAATGAAGTCATCTCGTTCTTCAGCACTGCTCAAACGCTTGAAACTGGGGCGGCGGGTGGTGATTGCGTTTCCGCTCGTCTGGTTAACGCTGTTTTTCCTGCTGCCCTTTGCGTTGGTGCTCAAAATCAGCCTCTCCGAGGCGGCGATTGCGATTCCGCCTTACGGGCCGCTGCTGGATTATGCCGACCAGACACTGCATATTTTTTTAAATGTTGGCAACTATCTTTTCCTGCTTTCGGACTCGCTGTATATCGCCGCTTATTGGGGGTCGGTCAAAACTGCGTTCATAGCAACGGTGGCTTGTCTGCTGATCGGCTACCCAATGGCGTATGCCATGGCGCGGGCACCGGCACGCTGGCAACTGCTGTTACTACTGCTGGTCATGCTGCCTTCGTGGACGTCGTTTTTGATTCGTGTCTATGCTTGGATGGGAATTCTCAGTAACAGCGGTCTCATCAATAACCTGTTGATAGGCTTGGGCCTTATCGATTCACCGCTACGCATGATGAACACCCAGTTTGCGGTCACTATCGGTATCGTTTACGCCTACTTGCCGTTTATGGTGCTGCCACTCTATGCCCACCTGACCCGCATGGATAATTCGTTATTGGAAGCGGCTGCTGACCTGGGTTCGCGCAAGCTCAATACGTTTATCAAAGTCACCCTGCCACTCTCGATGGGGGGAATTGTGGCGGGCTCGATGCTGGTGTTTATCCCGGCGGTTGGCGAGTTCGTCATTCCCGAGCTGCTGGGCGGCCCGGACACGTTAATGATTGGCAAGGTATTGTGGGAAGAGTTCTTCCTTAACCGTGACTGGCCCGTGGCATCGGCGTTGGCCATGGTGATGCTGCTACTGCTGTTGGTACCGATTGTCTGGTTCCATCGCTATCAGTCCAAGGAGCTAGCATCATGAGCAGCCTTCGGCGTTTCAATTTTTCAACGGTCATGCTGGTATTGGGTCTACTGTTTCTTTACCTACCCATGTTGGTACTGGTGGTGTATTCGTTTAATGCCTCGAAGCTGGTCACTGTCTGGGCTGGCTTCTCCACCCAGTGGTACGGCGAGTTGTTACGAGACGAACAGATTTTATCGGCGGTGTGGACGAGCCTGCGAATCGCTTTCTTTGCTGCCAGTATGGCGGTTTGTTTAGGCACCGTGGCCGCTTTTGTAATGACCCGCTACGGTCGCTTTAGAGGCAAAACGGCGCTGTCTAGTATGGTCACAGCGCCGCTGGTCATGCCTGAAGTGATTACGGGCTTATCGCTACTGCTGCTGTTTGTTCAAATGGCGCAGATAACCGGGTGGCCCGCTGACCGTGGCATGGCGACAATTTGGATTGCCCACACCACATTCTGCAGCGCCTACGTGGCGGTGGTGGTGGCTGCGAGACTGCGAGAGGTGGACCACTCAATTGAAGAGGCTGCCATGGATTTAGGTTCGCCACCGGTCAAAACTTTCTTCTCCATCACGCTGCCGATTATTACTCCCGCCCTGGCGGCGGGTTGGTTGCTGGCGTTTACGCTCTCCCTTGATGATTTGGTTATTGCCAGCTTTGTTTCAGGCCCTGGCGCCAACACGCTGCCGATGGTGGTATTTTCATCGGTGCGCATGGGTGTGTCGCCTAAGATCAATGCGCTCGCCACGCTGATTATATTGACGGTGTCGCTGGCAACGCTGCTGGCATGGTTCTTTATGCGCCGTAATGAAACCAAGCGGAAGAGTGCCTTACTAGACGCTTAAGTCTCGCTATAGAACATCATCGTCACGCCCGGCAACGACACTATCGAGCTCGCCGGTCATCGGCGAAACGACAACTTGTAACTGGATAGGCGCGCAGCACTGGTGGCAGTCTTCCCAGGTGTCGTGGCTGCCCTGAGACGTATCAATCAGAAAGGTCAGCGGTGAATCGCAGTAGGGGCAGTGGAAGTCATAATTGACCAGGGCGTCATCATGCATTGTTGGCTTCCTTTTAGACGTTGAGCGCTTGATCACGCGCTTCATGGGGATGAGTGTAGCAGGGTGGTCGTCAGGTAGGGCATCGTGGGATTGAATCAGGTAGGATATCCAGGCCCTAAGTTCCTAAAGCAACGCAGTGAGAGTAGCGATGATGTTACGTAACATGGCAGTAGCGGCCCTGGTGGCCTTTCCGATGGTCGCGTTGGCTGAAACCCCCAATGTGAAAGCTGGCGAGTGGGAATTTGTCAGCAAAACCAGCGTCAGCGGTGAGATGGAAATTCCGGATCAAACGGAAACCGAACGGCAGTGTATTACCCAGGAAGAGCTTGAGGGAGCTGAGTTCGGCTTCATCGAGGAAGAAGAGGGCTGTGAGCTACTCGACCAGGAATTGAACGCTGACGGTCTTAGCTACAGCATGGTGTGCCGCGCTGAGGGTGGCGAAGCCACCATCGATGGCGAAATGCGTTTTATGGGTGAACGAATTGAAGGCAGCGTCGATATTCTGACGCAGTCACCCATGGGCGAGCTGAGCATGAACACAGTGATCGAAGGCGAGCATCTCGGCGAATGTGAATAACCGCTAGTTGCCTTGCGAAGGGTGCCATTTGGCACCCTTTTTTATTGAGAGTGTCATTACGAGGAGCGCAGCGACGCGGCAATCTCAAGCGTGCGGTGGCCTCTAAAAACCAGATTGCTTCACTTCGTTCGCAATGACACTCCCCACCCAAATGGCCACGCTTCAGTCACCATGACATCACTCGGATGGCGCGTTGGCAATTTCTTCTTCCAACTGTCGCTTCACGGCACCTGGTGAGCCGGTGTGACGGGCGAGCAAGTCATAAGCCACGGGGACTACAAAGAGCGTGAACAGCGTAGCTGAACCGACCCCCGCCATAATCACGGTGCCAATCACCAAACGTGACTCGGCACCAGGGCCTGTGGAAATGATCAACGGAATGGCACCGGCCATGGTAGTAACGGCGGTCATCAAGATGGGTCTCAAGCGTGTGATCGAGGCTTCCATCAGCGCTGCTCGGAACGCTTTTCCTTCGTCGCGCAGCTGATTAGCAAACTCAACGATCAGAATGCCGTTTTTAGCCGCGAGTCCAATCAGCAGCACCAGCCCCACCTGACTGTAAATATTGAGCGATTGCCCGCTTAGCAGCAGGGCGAGCAGGGCACCGCTCATGGCGAGTGGCACCGTGAGCATAATGACAAAGGGATGAATCAAACTTTCAAATTGCGCAGCGAGCACCAGGAAAACGACCAAAGCGCCCAAGATCAACAAAAAGGCGGTGGCGCCACTGGCTTGTTGGAAGTCACGCGATGCACCCGCCACGTTGGTTTGCACCTCTTCGGGTAGTAGCTCAGCGGCACTTTCCTCTAAATACGTTAACGCTTCGCCGAGCGGGTAGCCATCCGCCAGATTAGCTTCGATGGTAATCGAGCGAATGCGGTCAAAGCGGTTCAAAGTGCTGGCGCCAGCAAAGTCGGAAAGGGTGACAAGACTGGCTAAGGGGATCAGTTCGCCGGAGCGCGCCGAGCGTACTTGGATATTGTCCAGCGCGCGTGGGCTATTTTGGCTGCCGCGGTCGCCTTCCAAAATGACATCGTACTCTTCACCCTCGTCCACGTAGCGAGTCACGTTGCGCCCGCCCAGCAGCACTTCCAGGGTTCTGCCAATTTCAGTGACGGTAACGCCTAATGCCGCGGCGCGCTCGTAGTCGATCTCTACCCGCAATTGGGGCTGAGTCTCGTTGTAATTACTTTCGATGGCCATCAAGCGCGGGTTGTTCTCGCGCATATGGTCGATCAGCGTATCCCGCCAGCGGGCAAGCTCCTCATAGGTACCGCCACCGAGTACAAATTGAACCGGTTTTTCCGTACGTTGCCCAAAGCCCTGGCGCATCACGGGGAACGCTTGCACCCCTGGCAAGGTGCTCAGGGTCTGGCGTACTTCGGCCATGATTTCCCAGGCGCTACGACGACTGCCCCAGTCGGCCATGTTGACGATAATAAAGCCGCTGTTAAAGTTCTCGATATTGCCATAGCCCCGCGGCGCACGAACCACCACACGCTCTAGCTCGCCGCTCTCCACCAGCGGCGTCATGCGCGCTTCGATTTCATCCATATAGTCCATCATATAGTCGAAGGTGGCGCCCTCAGGGCCGTTTACCAATACGATAAAGTTGCCGCGATCTTCTTGTGGGGTGTATTCATTGGGCAGCACTGTTGCGAGCCAGGCGGTCGCCGCTATCAGCAGTACAAACAGGGCCACCACCAGCCAGCGCATATTAAGCATCCATTCAAGGGCAGTTTGATAGCGGCGTTGCGTGCCGCTGAGCAACCATTGGACGGCTTTGCCAATGTGACTATCGTGCATGCCAGGCTTGAGAATTTTAGACGCCATCATCGGTGTAAGCGTCAGCGCCAATAGCGTGGAGACGATGACAGCGGCGGCCATGGTCAGTGCGAATTCAGAAAATAGGCGTCCAATATCACCTTGCAACATACTCAACGGTACAAATACCGCCACTAAGACGAGAGTGGTCGCGATAACGGCAAAAGCAATTTGCCGGGTGCCACGAAAGGCCGCCACTAAAGGCGTTTCACCGTAGTCGTGCATCCGCCGGTTGATGTTTTCGAGCACCACGATGGCATCATCCACGATCAGCCCAATCGCCAACACTAACGCCAGCAGGGTTAACAAGTTAATCGAGAAATTCATCGCGGCAAGGGCGGTGAAGGCGCCGATGACGGCAATGGGGACGGTGACTGCGGGCACCAAGGTCGTGCGTAAATTGCCTAAAAACATGAAGATCACAACCACCACCAACCCCATGGCGATAAACAGCGTCATCACGACTTGCTCGATAGCGCCGGAGACGAACAGCGAGGCGTCATAGTTCAAACTTAGCGACATCCCCTCCGGCAGCGTGCCCTGCAGCCGCTCCAGTTCTATTTGTACGGCTTCCGATAGTTCGATCACATTGGCCGTTGACTGCATGATCATGCCCAGCCCAACCATGGGAACACCATTGGAGCGGAACACCGAGCGATCCTCCACGGCACCGACCTCTACCCGAGCGACATCAGCAAGGCGCACCAAGTAGCCGTTTTCGCTCTGATTAGGCGAGCTAACGGCAAGGCGCTGAAAGTCATCGGCATTGGCAAAGCTACGGGGCAGGCGAACAATGAACTGTCGATCAACGGATTCTATGGAGCCAGCAGGTAATTCGACGTTTTCGGCCCGCAGAGCATCTTCGATATCGCCCACGGTAAGCCCACGGGCCGCCAGGGCATTACGGTCCAGCCAGACGCGCATGGCATAATCACTGCCGCCGCCAACACGCACTCGAGCCACGCCTGGCTGTACGGAGAGGCTATCAACGAGAAAACGATTGGCATAATCGGTGAGTTCGGTGATTGAGTAGTCTTCGCCGGAAAGGCTTAGCCATACCACGATCTCTTCACTGCTGTCGGCTTTGGTGACCTCGGGATTGTCAGCGTCATCGGGCAGGTTGCGAAGGGCTCCGGCAATTCGATCACGAATATCATTGGCGGCAGCATTGATATCCATATCAATGCCGAATTCAATCTCGATCTGGGAACGGCCATCCTCGCTTTGCGAGGTGATTAGTTCGATGCCTTCCACGCCCGCAATGCGGTCTTCCAATACTTGCGTAATGCGCGTTTCGACTACGCTGGCCGAGGCGCCTGGGTAGCGGGTGTCGATTGTGACCACCGGCGGATCGATGGTCGGATACTCTTGCAGCGGCAAGCGATTAAGTGCCAGCAGGCCAAAGGCAATAATCAGCGCTGCAATGACCATCGCCAGCACCGGCCGCTGAACGGAGATATCCGAAAGGCGCATTAGCGGTCAGCCTCCAGCAGCTCGCGAATACCGTTTTCATCATCGGTGATGCCGATTAACCGGGCTTCTTGGCCATCCCGCGCTAACTGTAAGCCGTGTACGACGATTAAATTGTCGGCTGCTAGGCCTTCTAGGATTTCTACCTCGCCATTGCGCCGTTCGCCGATAACCACTTCGCGGCGAGCTAAGCGCGTGGTATCACCCTGTTCGATAAGCATGACAAAATGACGGTCTCCGCTGGGCTCAATAGCGGCTTCAGGAATCACAATGGTGTCGCGCACGCGCTGCTGAACGATGACCTCCATGAGCATCCCCGGGCGCAACCGACCATCGGCGTTATCGAGTTCGGCACGCACATTTACGCTGCGTGTCACCGGGTCGATCCGGGTGCCGATAGTGGCGATTTCGCCGCTGAAAATGTCGTTGGGGAAGGCCGCCGTGGTGGCATTCAACATCAATCCTGGCGAAAGTCGGCCCAAAAACACCTCAGGCACGCTGAAATCCAGCTTCATGACATCTAGCTTATCGAGAGTCACCAAATCCATGCCTGGGGTCACAAGTGCCCCAACGCTGATATTGCGAAACCCAACGCGACCGCTAAAGGGTGCCTGCAGTTGATAATTTTCCAGCTGAGCTTCAATAGCTTGAATATCGGCTTCTGCTTGGCGTAAGCGGGATTGGCTATCTTCTACATCGGCTCGGGCAGCCAGATTACGGTCTTGCAATTGAGAGGCACGATTTGAGGCGTTACGCCTTTCTTCGCGAAGTGCCTGTGAAGCTCTCAGCAGTGCCTGCTCTTCTCCATCCTCTAGTTGAATAAGCAATTGCCCCGCTTCCACCTGCTCACCGTCCTGAAAATTGATGTCGGCGACAATTTCCGTGACGGTGGTGGAGAGCGTCACGCTTTCATCGGCACTGAGCGTCCCCAGTGCTTCGAGGGGGTCCGACCAAGTGGTTAGTGCCGCTCGTGTACCAATAACGGTCGGTGTCGATTGGGCCAACGCTACCTGCGTTAATAGCAGGGCAAGAGGGAGGAGGGCGAGCCTTAGCCGTCGTCGAACAGGTAAATACATAGTGGTCTCGTTGTGGTAAATATTTATACAATGATTTTATAACCAAATTTTTTAATAGAATAAATTATCTAGCCTGTCCCTGATAGAATGCCTGTTTTTTCCGTCCGAGCCGCCCTTTGATGCCTTTCCCTATGAGCGTTTCCTTATGAGCTTCTTTTTATGATCTACGATGTCGTTATCATCGGTGCGGGCGCTGCGGGGCTAATGTGTGCAGCGCAAGCGGGCTATACCGGCAAGCGCGTCTTAGTGCTTGATCATGCAAACAAAGCGGGCAAAAAGATTTTGATGTCCGGCGGCGGGCGCTGCAACTTTACCAACCTTGGCACCACACCACAGCACTTTTACTCGGCTAATCCTTACTTTTGTATTTCAGCGCTCAAACGTTATCGGCCAGAGCACTTTGTCGAGCTAGTGGAGCGCCATGGCGTCGAGTACGTCGAGAAAACGCCGGGGCAGCTGTTTTGTGCCACCTCAGCGAAAGAGATCGTGCGCACGCTGCTGACCGAGTGTGAGTGGGCCGGTGTGGAAATAGCGCTGAGTACGCACATTAATCGCGTTGAGCAGAAAGGCGATGCTATGCAGCTAACGACCTCGATCGGCACGCTCGATGCGGGAGTGGTCGTGGTGGCGAGCGGGGGCCTGTCTATTCCTACCATGGGGGCGACTGGGTTGGGATATGACATTGCCCGCCAATTTGGCTTGGAGGTATTCGATACGCGCCCAGGCTTGGTGCCGTTCACTCTGAGTGATACTTGGAAAGCACGCGCGGCAGAGCTTTCGGGATTGAGCGTCCCCGTGACCGCCAGCGCCGGTCACCGCCGCTTTGTTGATCCCCTGCTATTTACCCACCGCGGCCTGTCGGGTCCGGCAATGCTTCAGGTATCCAGTGTCTGGCAGCCAGGGGAGAGCCTCACCATCGATTTATTACCCGATGAACATGCGGCGGAATCACTCCGCCAAGCGCGGGAGTCAACACCCAAGCGGCAACTTTCCACATGGCTGGGTGAGCGTTTTCCCAAGCGGTTAGCCCAAGCGCTGATGGAGTGGTACCCCGAGCAAAACCCGGCTCGGCCATTGGCCCAGTATGCGAATGCTGCGTTGGATGAGTGGGCGGAAAGACTCAATGCCTGGCAGCTAAAGCCTGCGGGCACCGAAGGGTGGCGCACCGCTGAAGTCACTATGGGCGGGATCAATACGGATGTCCTATCGTCCAAAACCTTTGAGGTGAAAGGTTTGCCGCAGCTTCGATTTATCGGGGAAGTAGTGGATGTGACGGGCGAGCTGGGTGGGTACAACTTTCAATGGGCGTGGGCGAGTGGCGTTGCCTGCGGACAATCATGCTAGGCAACGCCACCCATGCCGAAGCGACTTACCCTTAGGTGGCTACTTTAGCTAACAGTTTTAGCTTCTTAAGTAGCATATAGCCAGCGAGTGCTTTTCTGCCTGCTACCATGGCGCCACCGGGATGGCGCAATATCTTGAAAGCAGCAAAACCACCCACCGCATAAAGCGGTAACTTAACGCTTTGCCAATTTTTATCTAAGGGTAAGGCGGCTTGCTGCAGATAGTCGCTATCGACCAGAATATCGATCCGCTGCTGCTCTAGCTCCGCCAGCAGCAATGCTTTGCGTTCAGCACGGCTCGGGAGTTTCGGTAGCGGTTTAACGGTGTCTGCGGATGGTTTCATCACTAGGCTCCTCAAGCAGTGCTCGATCTGCGGCCAGCTGTTTGAGTGTTTCTTTCAGTAGCGAGTGCCGTTTAGACTGACGTACAGCGATAAACGCCAAGAGTAGACTAGCGCCTATGAGAGCGCCCGCACTAATTGCGATAGCGGTTAAACGGTAGGTGTCCCAAAAGAGAACCACGATCAGCGCTGTCAGCGTCGCTATTCCTAGCAACAGCAGCAATAAGCTAGCGCCTGCCAAAAGAAGTAATACTAAAAGACGCGCGCGCTCTTCCTCTAATTCCAATACCGCCAAACGCAGGCGGGTTTCGCTATTCGCAATTAGCGATTTTAGCAAGCGTTTGACGGCAGAGAAGACGCGTTGGGTTGGACCCAGAGCCATTAGCGACGACCGAGCAGCATACCCACAACCATACCGGCAGCAGCACCAATACCAATGCTCGTCCAGGGGTTTTCGTGAACGTAGCGGTCACAGGCGTCAGCTTGCTGTGTCAGTGAATCACGTGTTTCGTCATAGATTCGCTCGCCGCGCGCTTCAAGACGTGCGCGGGTGTCTTTCAAACGGCGCTCGGCACGGGTACGCAGGTCATGCATTTCTCCACTGGCATCTTTGGCTGTCGCGTTGACGAGTTCTTCAACGGTTTCGCTTAAATGGCGCAGATCATCTTTGAGTTGATCGGCTTGAGTAGAGTAAGTTTGCTGACGTTTAGCCATGGAGTCTTCCTTTGACGAATGAGTTGTGTAACTACTATAAGCATAGCAGCCACCCTACAACAGACAAGCAAATGTGCTTATCGGTTCAGCCCTGTCGCACTAAATAAGGGGTTTAAACTGAACCCTAGACTTAAGCGATGCACACGATGATCGTAATCGATCATGCTTTCGCCATAGCCGTAGTAGTACTGTACATGTGCGCGCAAGTTGTTGAAAGCGGGCCAGCTGTAATCGATCTGTGTACCTATATTGCCAGCACTTGGATTACCACGCAGTTGCCCACTCACTTCATGGTTGTTATTGAGGCGCTTGGCGAGGCGGATGTCGCCGTAACCCATGTACCGTTCGATATCAGGGTTGTCGTCATCCTCTTTGGATTCGGGTATCCGCCAGTGGGGGGCCAGGGTGAACGCCCAATCACCGCGCTGGAAGGTACTTTCAAGATAAACCCGGTTCCAACTGCGTGAGAGAGGGTCTGAACGACCATTAGACTGGTGATTGAGCGCGACACGATTACGCGTGTTCACCCAGCCAAGCGCACCCCAGGCATTATCGAAGTCGATAAATACTTCGGGCTCGTAGTTGGTTTCCCTGAAAGGGGATGAGGCGTCAGTGTTGTAAGCCTGCCACCAACTACGCTGGGTGTAGCCAAAAAAGACGTCTCCATAGTTACCAAATATCTGCTCAGCCAGATTCACTTTGGCGCTGAACTGAAATTTCAGCTCCACGCTATCCACTTCGCTATCGTCTGAAATATTGCGAAAGCTCTCGCGATTCTGGTTCGCATTGTAGCTTACCGGAAAGAGATAGTTAGTGCGGTGCGTGGTGATTGAGAACGGGTTTCGGCTCGATTCCTGCTCAAGTTCACGGCGCTCGCTCAGATCTTCTCTAGCGGCTTCTTCGGGCAATTGCTCAAACGGAACGCCTTGCGCGGCGTCTTGGGGGGGGGCTATCTGCTGTAATTGCTGACGTAAATCATAAAGTTCAGCATTGAGCGCGCGAATGCGAGCTTCAATCTCTTGTTGGGTCTCGGCGAGGGCACTTGCACTAACCGTAGCAAGACTCAGCACAACCAGTAATTTCGTAACCGCTAGTTTTCGGATAACCATCTAAGGTGGCTCGCAAAAGGAATGAATAGGCAAATGCCATGGTCGTTTCTATCATGCCCCCCACGGAAGTCAACACCTCTGATTGCGTTGGCTATCAGAACGTCTGACAATACCGCTATTATCCGTGTCGGCGGAGCTTTTGATGTCAACGAGGCATAAGTAACGTGGTGAGATGCGCCTGTAAGTGGATCGTAACGTGTTTATTCTTGCTGCTTATCATTAGCAGTACTGCGAGCCCTCTCGCCCATGCCGCGCTCCAAGCCAGTATGCTCGAGCGTGTGCCTGCACAGGCTGAGCTGGCTACAAGGCTTGCCCAGTTAGAAGCACTTGAGGGGGAATTGACCGCCCAGCAAACCAGCGACAAAGAAGCCTTAGAGGCCGCCCTTGACGCTTATGAGCGGCTGGCTTCTTTCGATGAGCGCCTTGCTGCGCTAGAGACTCGCGTTGAGCAGGCACCCGCACTTTTAACACGCCTGCAGCGGGAGTTATCCGAAGCGGAAGAAGCATCGCAGCAGCTTTCCGTCGCCGGTTTGAGTGACCGGCCTCTTGACGAGCTCGAAACACTGCAATCTGACGCGGTGATCGAATTACAGCAATTGCAAAGCCAACTAGCGGAAGTGAACTCCCAACTGTTAGCCGCCCAAACGCTCCCTGAACGTGCCCAACAATCCATTGCTGAATCTCTTCAGCGCGCAGAGAGTTTACGCCGACAACACGATGAGCGCGAGGCTTTGCTAGCCGATCGCCAACTTTCTGCGTTGAGTGATGCAACGCTTATACAACAGCGCCTTGAGCGGGCACTTGCTGAACGCGAAGTGAGCTTTTACCAGCGCGAGCTCAGTGCCAATAGCCGCTTGCGTGAATTGGCGCAGGAGCGGCGTGATGTGCTGATGATGCAGATCGATTATCAAGAGCAGCAGCTCAGTATGCTACAAGGCGTGATCGACCGGCAGCGGCGTTTGGCTTCAGAGCAAGCGATTGCCGATGCCGCCCGGGACAATCCTTTAATTGCTGCGGGTCACCCCGTTGTAGTGCAAGCCCAACAAACCAACCAAACATTAAGTCTGGAACTGCTTAGGGCCACCGACCGCGCTAACAGTATTGTGCGCGAGAATATTGAAGCACAGCGCCAGTTAGAGCATGTCCGCCAACTGCAGCGTAGCCTGAATGAGCAAATTGATGCCATCCGCGGAAGCCAACTGCTGTCGCGCATTCTGCGAGAGCAACGGCAATCCCTGCCCCCCTTAAACACACGGCGAGATCTGCAGGATGAAATTGCCGATCTGCGTTTGAAGCAGTTTGATTTAGTTCGCCAGCGTGATCAGTTACGCCAGAGCGAACAATTTGCCACGACGCGACTAGCCGAGGCTGGCATTGAAGCAACGCCGGGGCTGGTGGATTCACTCTCGCGGCTCTATCAGTCCAGACGCGAGCTTGTCGAGCAGTTAGAACAATCTTATGGAAGCTTGTTGAGTGCGGCCATAGAGCTACAGTTAAACCAGCAGCAGGTGTTATCGACAACGATTGAACTGCGCGAAACCATCGATGAACAACTATTTTGGGTCGCCAATAGCCGCCCGCTGGACATTAACTGGCTGCGCCAACTGCCGCATAATTTATGGTTAGAGTGGCAAGAAGGCGAGTGGCGCGCCATTTTGCCCACCCGTTGGCAAGGGCTCTCTTGGCAAGTGCTTAATGGCGCGCCGCTAGTGCTAGTGGGCTTAGTGCTGATGGGGTTGCGACGCCATATCAAAACGCGTTTGGCCAATCTGCATTCTCAAATCGGCCGCTTGAAAAGCGATACACAGCTACACACGCCAAAAGCCGTGTTGCTAAATGCATTGCTGGCACTCTCCGGGCCACTGGCATTAGCGGGGATCGGAGTGGGGTTGCTCGGCACAACGGGGCCGCTGGCAAATAGCGTTGCTCCGGCGCTGCTACAGTTAGCCTTAAGTTGGGGAGTCGTCGCGTGGGTGCGCCGGTTGCTGGTGCCTGATGGGGTGGCTGAGCGCCACTTTACTTGGTCACCTCACTACACGGCGCGGTTACGGCAGTTGTTAGGCGGGTTAGGCGTAGCCTTGGTGCCGGTTATCGCCATTGCGGCCATGTCGGGGGAAATGGAAACGCCGTTAGCCATGCGGCCAGTCGCTTTGGCGTTACTGTCGCTGGGTTTGTTAGCGATGAGCTGGTGGCTGGTTCAGCTAATATTGGCCCATATTCCGATTTTTGGTGTGCGGCTGTTTCGCTTGCTCTTAGGGCTCGCGATGGCGTCGGTACCGTTGGTTTTATTGGGATTAGTTGTATGGGGCTATGAGTACACCGCGCTTCGCTTGGTGGGACGCTTTGCCATCACGCTTTATCTATTGGGGTTATGGGTGGTGGTCGAAGCCACGCTGGTACGCAGCCTGGCAGTGGCTGCAAGGCGTCTCGCCTATCGCCGTGCCCTGGCGCGTCGTCGCGCGCAGGTGCAGGAAGGTGCCGAAGGGGGGTTGGAAGTCGTCGAAGAACCGCCGCTTGATATGGAGCAGATCAATAGCCAATCGCTACGACTTTCCAAGTTGATAGTGCTGATTGGCTTTAGTGCGCTGCTTTACCTGGTTTGGTCCGATTTGCTCTCGGTACTCGGCTATTTGGATAATGTGTCACTGTGGGAAGCACAAGAGGGTGACCTGGTTAATAACGCGCTCTCGATATCCGATATCTTTGCGGCGCTGCTGATTGTCGCCGTTACATTTATTATGGCAGGCAATTTACCCGGCCTGCTGGAAGTAATGGTGCTGTCTCGGCTGTCATTAAAGCAGGGCAGTGCCTACGCGATTAGCTCGCTGCTCTCCTATACCATTGTGGGCACCGGGATCGTCATGGGGCTTTCGACACTGGGCGTTTCCTGGGACAAGCTTCAGTGGCTGGTGGCCGCATTGAGTGTAGGGTTAGGGTTTGGTCTTCAGGAGATTTTTGCCAACTTTATCTCGGGTTTGATCATCCTGTTTGAACGCCCTATTCGTATCGGTGACACCATCACCTTGGGTAACTTGCACGGCACGGTTAGTCGTATTCGCATCCGGGCTACCACGGTGACCGACTTTGATCGTAAAGAAATCATCATTCCCAATAAAACCTTTGTCACCGACCAACTGATTAACTGGTCGCTATCGGACAACATCACGCGTGTTGTGCTGACTTACGGTGTGGCCCACGGCTCCGATATGGCCAAGGTGCACCAGCTGTTGCGTCAGGTCGCGGATGAAAATCCACGCGTACTCACCGATCCAGAACCACAGGTTTTCTGCCTAAGCTACGGCCAGCACAGTCTTAATTTTGAGCTACGCATTTTTGTCAACGACTTGCTGGATCGGCTATTTGCCGCTGATGAAATCAACTGCCGAGTCGATGCGCTGTTTCGTGAAGCGGGCGTTCGCGTGGCCTTTGAGCAGATGGATGTATGGCTGCACCCTGAGCAGGGCGACGCAGTCAAAGTGCAGTCCGCTCATCAGCTCATGCCGCCTTCGTCAACGTAATGCGCTTTTTAAGCCGCTTGTTTAAATGCTTTTGATAGCGTGAAGAAGGAATTCCCGATTGCCATCGCTGCCGGTAATGGGGCTTTCCTGCCAATGCTCAATGATCAGTCCGCAGGCTTCGCAGGCACGGCGAATGCTGGCTTCAACCTCTGCGAAGCGCTTGTTATCGCGCACCACGCCGCGTTTATCGAGAGCGCCGGGGGAGAGTTCAAACTGGGGCTTTACCAGCGAAATCAACTGACCGTTCAGCGGCAACAAAGCGGCAATTTCAGGCAGAATCAGCGTTTGAGAGATGAACGATACATCCATCACGGCACAATCAATGGGATGCGCCGTTAGCATGCCTGCTAATGCAACATCGCTGCTCATTGCTCGAGCGTTCAAGCCTTCTAGGCAGGTCACGCGAGGGTCTTCACGCAGTTCAGTTACCAATTGCCCATGGCCCACTTCGACACCAATGACATGGCTGGCGCCAAATCGAAGCGCGCAGTCAGTAAAGCCCCCGGTGGATTGGCCAACATCAAGCACGCGATAATCATCCAAGCGCAGCTGTAACGTAGTCAGTACCGCTTCAAGCTTTAAGCCAGCGCGGGAGACATAGCGCTCTTCGGGGTCATCTTCCACATCAAAGCGGGTCTCTTCGGGCCATTTTTCGGAAGCCTTAAGTAACGCTCTGCCGTTATCGGCAAGACGAATCCGGCCATGACGAATGAGCCGTTGGGCGCGGGTACGCGAGTTGGCCAGCCCCTGGCTGACCAACAGTTGATCTAATCGCATCATAGTGAGTGAACGTATGGTGAGCAGTGAGGGTTTATTCTACATCCAATGGGGCGTTAGGGCCTTGGTCGGCCTGTAGTTCGGTGGGCGGCAGGCGCGTCGCCCCCCAGCTTCGGTGCAGATAATCTTTAACACTTTCCAACTCATCGCTGGTCACTGATACGATTTCACCGTGCTCAAGTGGATCAAAGTGATAAATATAGAGGCGTGACGCAAAGCGTTCAAAAGGCAGCGAGGCCTCACCAAAACGCTCACCATTGCCAGACGTGCTCACAATGACGCCATCGCCCCAATCCTGCCCACTGTCGTTGTTAGGGTTATAGAAATACACCCGCATGACATCAGATGGGTCGAGCGAGGCCCGCAAAATGGTAATGGCGTGCCAGCCGATAAACCGTGCTGCGCTATCGGTCACCGCAATGCCCGCTGGCTGTGGATGTATCAACGGCTGGTTGCCATTGTAAAAAGGGTGATAGCAGGCATAGAAATGACGGACAAAGTCATCCACATCGCTCAGTTGCCCCGTGGCCACATCGACATTGATGCGAAAGCCGCGGCCAGACCACCAGCCATGAAATTCCGGGTTAACCCAGCGATGAGGGTCGCCATCTCGATCAATGCAGCGTCGGCCCATTTCCGCATAAATACGGTCCAAATGGGGGACCACAATCAATGAGACAGGATCAAGGTCCATGGGCAGTTCCGTGGCGACGCCCGATAAACTCTCCATTGAGGAGATCGCCTGCCCCTCAAAATGCATGATGATTTCGTCATCGCGCGCTGCCCAAGCCACCATCTGCAGCAGGTAATCAGGGTCGTTATAGGCCCACATGGAAAGGGCGCGTGCCGATTGGCAGGTTGGGTTGTTGCCCTGGCCTACGCCTAGTGGCAGGCCCAGCATGCACAGCACGCCTTCAATCAGACGGGCACGGGGTGAGACAGTGTCGCCATAAGCGATAGTGAGTCGCGACTGTGCCCACTCTGATAGCGGCAGATTAAGCTGACGCCACATGGCGGGTGCCACAGGAGGCTGATAGAGAATGCCGCGTTCCAGCATCAGTGCCAAGCCATAGACGGCCTGAGAAGAGGCTGGATAGACACCGCCCCTGATCAACGCTTGAACTAGCTCGCGATAGCAGAGTAGGCAATCACGGCCCGTGGACGACAGTCCCAGCGCTTCAGAGAGTAAGTGGTCGCCTTCTTCAAGCAGGTGGCGTAACAATACCGCATGATAGGGAGAGACCAAGCCGGTATCGTGCATCGCCCTGGCAAAGCCGGTGGATTCGGCTTGCAGGGCAGCTTGGTCCATATGCTCCAGACGGTCGCGATAAACGTCGACACCCGGGTCTTCCCGGCAGGCCTGGGTGGGGCCGTAGAGTGAACTGACCAAGCGGTCGGCCCCCTGGCCGCTAGCGCCCAGATCAATGGCCGGGTTGGCCTGGCATAATGCAATCTGGGTGATCATCTGCTTGATCGCATCCACCTGGATGGGACGCTGCTTTAAAATACGCCAAATCTCATCAATCAGTTGATCGACGATATGCTCGTAACCGATTCGGTCGGCCAAGTGCTGGAAAAGCTGGCGAGGAATGGTGGCGAGTCGTCCTTGTGTTTCCCGTTCCGCCTCGCTGGGCGGTAAAAAAAGCAGCCACAAATTGATGGCCATGACCTGAGTCAGGTAATGATGTGCATGCTCTGCGGACACCAGACTATGAGCGTAATCGCCTTTCGCTACAGATAGTAGTCGCAGCTCGCTTAACGCCTCAATGACCACGACATCCGCCTCGGCGCTCTTCAGCGAGAAGGTCGTTAGCGTAGGCACCAAGTATTGAGGCGTTTCCCAATCGGAGCCCAAAAACACACCTGCGTTTTCATACGCCTGTGCGCGTGATTCCAAAGCTTCACAACCGCCGTCCTGAAGTAGTATTCGCCGCGCAGTATCCATTACCCGCGGCAACTTGGCAGCCTTTGAGAAGGCGGGCGCCTGCATTAGCAGGCGCACGGCGTCATCAAATTTGCTCAATAGTCCATTGAGCTTGCTATCTTCCTGAGAAGACGTGAGTTGATCTGTCTCCACGGTGACTCCTTATCCCAGCATCAGCGGGGATTATACATAGAAGTCGAGGTCTTCTTGGCGTTTTAGCAGATCGCGAATTGTATGCGCATCCTCGCCTTTGAAGTAGACCAGACCCCAGTGGGTACCAAATGCAGTGCGCTTGGTAACGGTTTCTTCTACTGGTGAGGTTAGCTCATGAGACTCGAAATAGGGATGCTCTTCGGTCTCTTCGGGAATTTCCAAGCGGCTGACCACGCGGCGACGTGGGTAAACGCCAAAGCAGCCGGCAAAACCATCGGCGTCGACCACTTCTTTGGGGAAGAACTTGGCCACTTCTTCCTGGGTGCTTTTGGGGTCGAATACCAGCATGGACGCTTGATAAGCATTAAAGCCGTAAACACGCTCTAACAATTCAAACACTTTGAAGCCGGGTGGGCGATAGGCCACTTCACCGAAGTACATTTCACCATCGCTGGTGACAAAGTATTCGGGGTGAATCAAACCAAACTCGATATCAAACGCTTTGATGAGTTTTTCAATCTGTTGCGTAATTTGCTCACGGTAAATCTCGAGCTCTGGTGACGCGGGCACAAAGACTGAATAACCCAGCGTCACATATTCAGAGATGTTCAAGAAGACGATTTTGCCATTGTGAATCCACGCTTCAACGGCAAACTCCCAGCCATCCAGATGTGATTCCATCAATACCGGAAACTCTTCATCGGGAATCGTATCGACCTCGTCTGGCGTGCGAATCACGCGGTGACCCAGGCAACCTGCTTTGTCAAACGCCTTGAGGTGGATCGGGTCGTTGGGGTCGCCATCCAGCTTAAGCAGGGTCTGGTTGACGCGTTTTAAGAAGCGCACTACGTCTTCTTTGTCGTGAGCTTCTTCAAAGATACCCACGCGGATGCCGCCTAGCTGAGCACGACGCTTCATCAATGCCTTATCGCGAAGCAGTAGCGACTGACCATAAATGCGAGGATTTTCAAGCAGTACGGAGTTGATGGCCCCAGCCCACTCAACGGTTTCTTCGTAGAGAGGAATCGCGACATCAACACCCTTTTCTTTGAGTGTTTCGGCAATTTCCATGGAACGGTCGTTGAGTCGCTCGAAATTCCAAGGCACGTAAGGGATGTCATGTTGTTGGCAATACTCTTCCGCCCAGTCGGGTGCAACGACAATGTAGCGACGGTCAAAATTCTCAGCCGCTTCAATCGCATTGAGGCTCCAGCCCAGCAGAGCAATGTAGCCCTTGTTTGGATCCTTTTGCATGTTGATGACTCCTACTTGGTGAATGAATATGCTGCCAAATCACTCCTATCACCATACACGAGGCGGGCAGGTGCGGCTAATGAGCCTATATGCTGCAGCATTCACGCTAGGCCTCTCGTACTCGCGTAAAGGCGTAGCGGTGGGAGTATGGTAAGCTAGGCGGTTCAACTTCATTTATAAATGGCAAGAGGAATAGGCCAAGATGGCGGCCAAGCCGATCTACCGTGTGGTGGTTCACCAGCAGGGTGAAATTTGGGATTTATACGTCCGTGAGATCTTTCAGAGCGAACTTTGGGGCTTTATTGAAGTCGAGGAGTTTGTCTTTGAGGATGCTTCACGTGTAGTGGTTGACCCTGCAACCGAAAAGTTGCAGCGAACCTTTGACGGCGTCAAACGTAGCTATCTACCGTTAAATGCCATTGTGCGCATTGACGAAGTAGAGCGCGAAGGCCCGTTAAAAGCGGTTAAAACTGATGCTCGTGTTGCAGAGTTCCCCCGTCCCTTTCCGCTGCCTCCGCGCGGTGAAGGGTAAGCGTATGAGACAAGCGCACCGCTAAGTTAGGCGACAAGCGCTGCTGGCTTCGTCCGCCTTGCAGCGTTTTTAATCAGGACATGATGTCATGCAGGTAACTAAAATCCGTTTTCGATATTACGCCGCTGCGGCTGGCGTATTACTCAGTGTGGCGAGCATCAATGCTAACGCCCAATCCGACAACCAAGCGTGGGTGACCGACGAGTTGAGTACCTACGTGCGCAGTGGCCCGACAGATGGCTATCGCATTATCGGTACGCTTAATGCTGGCGAACAGGTTAATGTCCTGGAGACCAGTGGCGATTACACCCGTGTTCGCAATAGCGATGGTAACGCGGTGTGGGTGTTGAGCGATGAGCTACAGGAAACACCGAGCGCGGTTGAACAATTACCCGCATTAGAGGCGCAAGTAGAAGAGTTAACGGCGGAGCTTGAGGGGATCAATGAATCCTGGGAGCAGCGTGTTTCTTCGATGACAGAAACCCTTGAGGTTCGTGAGCAGCGTATTACCGAGCTTGAAGCGAGTAATCAAGCGCTGGATAGCGAGGCGGAACAGTCGCGTCAGCAGGTAAGAGGGCTTCAGGCGCGCTTGGAGACCCAGGAAGAGGATCTCCTGATGCGCTACTTCATGTACGGCGGTGGTGTGGCTGGCGCGGGTTTATTGGTAGGTCTGATTGTGCCGCACCTGCCACGTCGGCGTAAAAAGCGTGATCGCTGGTTCTAACCGCGCATTCGACGAGGTGCTTAAACGATGAGCGATCAGTGGCGCAAACGCTGGCAAGAAGGGCGTATTGGCTTTCACTTGCAGCAAGCGCACCCAGCGCTTCTGCGTCATTGGGGGGCACTAGGGGTGGCTGAGCGCACCAAAGTGCTTGTGCCCCTATGCGGTAAAAGCCTGGATATGCGCTGGCTGGCAGATCAAGGATATCCGGTGCTGGGTATCGAGTTTGCCCCTGAGGCCATTGAGCAATTTTTGGCCCAACGCAACACGTCAGTATCACGCTATCGTCAAGCAGGTTTCAACATTTCCCGTCAGAGTAGTGTGGAACTATGGTGTGGGGATTTCTTTCACCTGCACATTCAACATGCTGCCGAAATAGGCGCGTTTTATGATCGCGCTTCTTTAATTGCGTTACCCCCCGCGACGCGCCAGCGCTATGCCTTCCATCTGGCGCAATTAGTGCCGCCAGGTGCGAAAGGCCTGCTCATTAGCTTGGCACACGACGAGGGTGAGGCGGGGCCTCCCTATAGTGTTCCTGCTAGTGAAATCGAACGCTTGTTCACGCCTAACTTCACGCTAACGTTTTTGGAAGGGGGTAGCCCTGACGAACACGGCCGCACGGAAAGTGTGTGGGCTCTGGAACGGCGCGGGCCGCGCCTCTAAGGGTTAGAGGCGCGGCCCGTCTTTTGTGTCGCTTATAAGTCAGGCTGTCTTAGCGAGCGAGTAATTGGCCCAGCTCTGGATCGCTAAAAGCACGGTTCATACCATCGCTGAGAAGATCGCTTAGCATGCGTGTATTGCTGTCCGCATCGGGTTTAAGCGCATAACCTTGAGTGCGGCGCGATGTGTAAGTGCCAGTGTAAGTCGTGCCTTTGTTTTTAGCGATAGCCCGGAAGACGCCTTCAAGGCGTGCTTCGTCGACCAACGGTTGGCCGCTGTCGCCCCGTGCATAGTTCAGGCTGTCAAGTTCAAGGGTCAGACTCGGGCGCCCTTCGGCTTGCTCAGTCGTGGGCGAAAAGCCCATCTCGTTGATGGCGCGCTCGGCTTCTTGCTGTAAGCGCGGAATGAGTTCATGGCTGCTCACGGTGATGCGAGCAGTGGACATGCCGCCACCTGCGCGATTACCAATAACATCGCTTTCGCGCCCATCTTGAGCAATCACTGTCACTTGCTGGCCGGAGCCCATCTGAGGCACCTGCGCAGTGCGCTCAGGGCTGAGTTGGAGGTACTGCGGGCTAGCACAACCGGCTAGCCATGCACTGGCAAGCAGAACACCTGAAATCTTTAAAAAGTGACGCCGAAGCATGGTCTTCCTCCGCTATGGCTAAAAGGCCAGTATAACGCGGCTAGCGCCCTGGCGGTATGTTCATGCGACGCGAGTCTGCTCCGTCGCTTTTGTTTCAACCTTCGGGAAGCGCCGCCAGTGGCGGGGGTGAGCAAATAAACGTTGCCCGCGGCGTAGTGCCAGATGCTCAAAGTCCGTGTGGCGCACGGTGGCAAGCCACGGCTGGGCCAGCCAGTCGGCTTCCAATTCTACACGTACTTCGGCACCTACCGGGGAGATCGCTGTGATGGTGACAGGCAAGTGGCTTTCAGATGTCGGCTGCTCGGTTAAACGCACTTCGTGAGGGCGCAGCAACAGCTCTTCATGACCATCGGGCAGGTCAACGTGCCAATAGGCGTCACCGCAGGTCAATACGCCGTTACTCACTTTGCCCTCCAGGTGATTGACGTCACCCAAGAACTCAAATACAAAGCGGTTTGCCGGTGTGCGGTAGAGCTCATCGGGGGTGTCGATCTGCTCTATGCGGCCATTGCTCATCACTACGACGCGGTCGGAAAGCTCCAGTGCCTCTTCCTGATCGTGAGTCACAAAGACGCTGGTGAAATTGAGCTCGTCGTGAAGATGACGCAGCCAGCGACGTAGTTCTTGGCGCACTTTGGCATCCAAGGCGCCAAATGGCTCGTCCAGCAGCAATACTTCAGGCTCTACCGCCAAGGCGCGGGCCAGCGAGACACGCTGCTGCTGACCACCGGAAAGCTGGGCAGGGTAGCGGTTGGCAAGGTGTTCCAGTTTGACCATCTCAAGCAGCTTGAACACCCGTGCACGAATCTCACCGCTGCTGGGGCGGCGCTTGCGCGACAGCACGGTCAGCCCAAACGCCACGTTGTCGTAAACGCTCATATGGCGGAACAGCGCATAGTGCTGAAACACGAAACCAATGCGGCGGTCTCGCACATGGACGTTGGTGACATCGCGGTCGCCAAATAGGATTTTACCCGGATGGGCGGTGCGATCGGCATTTTCCAATCCTGCGATAATCCGTAGCAGCGTGGTCTTGCCTGAACCCGAAGGGCCGAGCAAACCCACCAGTTCGCCTTCGTGAATATTCAGGTCGATCGGTTCTAATGCTTGGGTGTTGCCGAAGTGTTTGCCGATGTTATGTAATTGAATGCTCATGCAAATGCCTCCCGACGCGATGCGCGCCATTCCAGCCCCGCCTTCGCGGCGAGCGTCAATAGGGCAATAAAGGCGAGTAAGGCCGCGCAGGCAAACGCCCCAACGGCGTTATAATCCTGATAAAGCTGCTCAAGGTGCAGTGGCAATGTGTTGGTCTGGCCACGAATAGCCCCCGAGACCACTGAAACAGCACCAAACTCGCCTACTGCACGAGCATTAGTCAGGATGACGCCATACAGCAGTGCCCAGCGAATATTGGGCAGGGTGACCCTGCGAAACGTCGTCCAGCCCGAAGCGCCGAGCGTCACCGCCGCTTCCTCTTCGCGCGAACCTTGCGCCTGCATTAAGGGAATTAGCTCTCGGGCGACAAAAGGACAGGTAACAAAAATCGTCACCATCAGAATGCCTGGCCAGGCAAACATCAGCTGAATATCGTGGCCATCCAGCCAAGTGCCGACCCAGCCATTGCGACCATACAGCAATAGATAAATAAGGCCGGCCACCACGGGGGAGACGGCAAAGGGGATATCAATCAATGTTTGTAGAATGCGGCGGCCTGGAAAGCTAAACCGCGTGACCAGCCACGCCAGCGCAACGCCAAATACCAAGCAAACCGGAATGGTGAGTAGCGCTATCATCAGCGTTAAGCCAATCGCATGCAGCGTAAAGGTGTCACTGACATTGGACCAGAAGACCATCACGCCCTGCGAGAAGGCCTGCGCAAAAATGGCGACCAGCGGGAGTAATAAAAAAAGCGCGGAAAGCAAGAGGGCGGCGCCTATTAGCAGCCGCCTAACGGCTGGTGCATCACCAATTCGACGCATTACCCCTTACCCCCATGCAGGCGGCGTACAAAGCGGCCCTGCCAAACGTTGATAGCCAGTAGCAGTGTCAATGAGACAAACAGTACGACCGAGGCAATCGCCGATGCCCCCGCGTAGTCATACTCTTGCAGCTTGACGAAAATCATCAGCGCGGTGATTTCCGTTTCATAGGGCATATTGCCCGCGATAAAAATAATCGCGCCGAACTCGCCCAGCGAACGCACGAACGCAAGCCCGGTACCGGTCACTAAAGCAGGCCAGATATGCGGCAAGATCACCCGGCGAAAAGCCACACCGTCGGTGGCACCCAGCGACATAGCAGCTTCGTCGACTTCAGCGGGCAGGTCTTCCAGCACGGGTTGTACGGTGCGCACCACAAAAGGGATGCTGGTAAACGCCATGGCCAGCGCAATGCCCACCCAGGTATAGGCGACTTGGAAGCCTAAGGGTTCCAGCAGCCCACCCATCCAGCCACTGCTGGCGTAAAGCGTGGCCAGCGTAATGCCGGCCACGGCAGTTGGCAGCGCAAAGGGCAGGTCCATCAAGGCGTCGAGTAAGCGTTTGCCAGGAAACTCATAGCGCACCAGTACCCACGCCAGTAGCAGGCCAAAGATGGCGTTAATCAACGCAGCGAACGCGGCCGCGCCAATGGTGACCATGTAGCTTGCGACCACGCGCCCTTCGGTAATGATCGCAAAGTACTCGGCCAAGCTCAGTTCGGCTAACTGGCCAAACAAACCCGTCATGGGAAGTAACAGTACCAGCGAAATAAACAGCACGCTGATACCCATAGAGAGGCCAAAGCCCGGCAGCACGCGTGTGCTGCCGGTTCGCCAGGATGCGAGTTGACTCATCGTTCAGACTGACTCATGAGTGGTTATTAGCGGCGCTGCAACTGGTCTAAAAGTCCGCCACTACCAAAGTGGGTTTCCATTGCCTCGTCCCAGCTGCCGAATACATCGTTGACTTCGAGCAATTCGGTCTCTGGGAACTGGTCGGCAAACTCTTCTACCACGGCTTCGTTATGTACCCGGTAGTTGAAGCCCGCGAGCAGGCGCTGCATCTCTTCGGTATAGAGATATTCAAGGTAGCTTTGGGCCAAATCGGTGTTACCGTTGCGTTCCGCATTTTCGCCAACAACGGCAACGGGGAACTCAGCGAGAATGCTGACCGGGGGAACGATGACTTCATAATCATCGCTGCCGTACTCGCTACGAATATTGTTAACTTCAGATTCGAAGCTAATCAGTACATCGCCGATTTCACGCTCGATAAAGCTAGTCGTCGCACCCCGGCCACCGGTATCAAACACGGCGACGTTGGCTAGGAAAGTGCGCATGAACTCTTCGATTTGCTCTTCGTCACCATCGAATTCGTTTTCAGCAAAACCCCAGGCGGCTAAATAGGTATAGCGACCGTTACCCGACGTTTTTGGGTTGGGGAATACAATGTCGACATCTTCATTAGCCAAGTCATCCCAGCTCTCGATACCTTTAGGGTTGCCTTTGCGCACTAAAAACGCCGTCGTGGAGTAGTAGGGTGATGCGTTATTTTCAAAGGCATCTTGCCAGTCTTCTGCCACCAGCCCGGCATCGGCGAGCACCTGCACGTCGGTTACCTGGTTAAAGGTCACTACATCCGCACGTAACCCTTGCAGAATGGCGCGTGCTTGAGCAGAGGAGCCGCCGTGAGATTGGCTAATAGCGACCTCTTCCCCATGCTCTTCCTGCCACCATGCTTGAAACTCAGGGTTGATCGCAGAAAACAGCTCGCGAGCAATATCGTAGGACGAGTTGAGTATTTCGCGCTCTTGGGCAGCCGCGGTGCCACTCACTGTGACGCCCAGGGCAATGGCTATCAGGCTGCGGCGGAAAATTGTCGGCAACGTCATTGGTATCTCCTTAAATCGGTAAGCGCAAAGTATCGCCAAAAGTAGTGTTGCAATATGAGTAAGGTTAAAGCTATCAATGTGGAATTACAATTATGTTTTATATTCTATTTGAGAATATGCGTGTGATGACATGGACAGCCGTCGTTAACTCGCTGATACGTGGTTCTACCAAGCGGCTCTGGTAAGATAGGCGTTTGGCTCTGCTCTTTTAGCCTGTGCTCGCAGGCCTATGGGGTGGCTACTCTCGTCTACTGTTTACTATGCAGGAATGGAATATGACCGCTGCGCATGATTTTCTAATTGCCCCCTCTATCTTGTCAGCTGATTTCGCCCGGCTGGGTGAAGAGGTAGACAACGTGCTGGCTGCAGGCGCAGACATAGTTCACTTCGATGTGATGGACAATCACTATGTACCCAATCTCACGATTGGCCCTATGGTGTGCAAGGCATTGCGCAAACACGGCGTCACGGCTCCGATTGATGTGCATTTGATGGTCAAGCCGGTCGATCGGATGATTAGTGACTTTATTGAGGCGGGCGCCAGCTATATCACCTTTCACCCTGAAGCCTCTGAGCACGTTGACCGTTCGCTTCAGCTGATCCGCGATGGTGGTTGTAAGGCTGGTTTAGTGTTTAATCCCGCCACACCGCTCTCCTACCTCGACTATGTGATGGATAAAGTCGATATGGTGCTGCTGATGAGCGTCAACCCAGGATTTGGTGGCCAGTCATTTATTCCCGGTACGCTGGACAAGTTGCGCGAGGCGCGCGCGCGCATTGATGCCTCGAACTATGCTATCCGCTTGGAAATCGACGGCGGCGTAAAAGTGGACAACATCGCTGAGATCGCTGCGGCGGGTGCCGATACTTTTGTGGCGGGCTCAGCCATTTTCAGCGCCCACCAAGCCAGCGACCCTTACGGCTATGACACCGTGATCAAACAGCTCCGGGCGGCGCTGGCTAAGGCATAATCGAGGACGGTTTGACCTAGAGCTCAACCGAGAACAAAGCAACTCAGGGAGGAACGGGGCGATTAGTGCAATTTCATCCGTGGTTTTAAATATTTGTTGAGCTTGTCCACTAGCCAGGCCAGCCCCGTCTTCGGCGCCCCATGGATAGAGAGTTGATGCATGCGGTAGAGCGATGCATAGGCTTGACGAGCCAGCCAGCCCTCTAAAAACAGGCCGCGGGAGGCGGAGCTGCGCATTAAGTTACCCACTGCATCGTAGCGCGCCAGTGATACCAGTGAGCCATGATCACGGTAGCGAAAATCATGCAATGGCTTATCTTCTAGCTGGTTTATCAGGTTTTTGGCTAGTAACTTGGCTTGTTGATGCGCTGCTTGCGCGCGCGGTGGCACACTACCATCTTCACCCATCGGGCAACTGGCGCAGTCGCCAAGTGCAAATATCCGTGCATCGTCAACACTTTGCAGGGTTTTATTGACTTCGATTTGGTTCTTCTTGTTCGTGGTAAGGCCAAGTTCGGTGAGAAATTGCGGCGCTTTAATGCCCGCTGCCCACACGTTGATATCTGTTTCGATCTCTTCGCCATCGTTGGTCACTAGCCGGTGCGCCTGGGCTTCCTTGATCGCGGTATCGGTATGAACCGTCACGCCCATGCTTTCAAGCTGGGTTCTGACCGTTTGGCTGACCCGTTCAGAGAGCCCCGGCAGCAGGCGCGGTGCGGCTTCCAGTAAGTGGACGCTAATGTGCTGGTGGTCTATTGCCGTCACGCCATAGGCATTGAGCATTCGCGACGCATCGAACAGCTCAGCCGCTAGTTCTACCCCTGTCGCGCCGCCCCCCACAATACCGATGGTCAGTTGGGTATGCTGACGCAGGGTGGGGTCGGTATAACGCAAGAAGGTGTTGATCATATCGCGCTGAAACGCTTTGGCTTGTTGGGGCGAATCAATGAAGTGGCAGTGCTCGGCGACGCCGGGCGTGCCGAAGTCATTTGAGACACTGCCTAGTGCCATGACCAAGTAGTCATAGGTTAACTCCCGACCCGGCAGAACCTCATAGCCATCTTCGTCTTTAACGGGCGCTAAATGCAGCGTTTGCTGCTGGCGATCAATACCTGTCAGCGACCCGCGTTGATAACGATAGAAATGGGCAGATGAATGCCCGCGATAATCGACTTCATCCATGCTGGAGTTCAGCACCCCGGTCGCCAATTCATGCAGAAGCGGCTTCCAAACATGGGTGGTGTTACGATCCAGCAGCACAATTTCTGCGTGTTTACGTTTACCTAACGTATGCCCTAGGCGCGTAGCGAGCGCTAACCCGCCAGCACCGCCACCAACTATCACAATCCTGGGTATGGCCATCACTCTCTCCTTGGCTAAATTAGCCCAAGCATAGAAGTTTCTTGGGCTTCTGACTAATGCGAAAGTTTGCCTTGAGCAGGTAAGATGGTCGGCTAACGACAAACGCAATTTTTTTAGTGATGTTTGAAGCGCTTTGCTGAGCAGGCAGAGTAACCACGGCGCTCAAAACGGGCTTAGCCGTAAACGACGCTAAAGGGCAATGACGGTGCATTCCATACGCTATTCAGACCTACATTCAGCGCTACAGGGTAAGCGGCTAATAGCCTTCGATTTGGACGGCACGCTTATAGATTCTGTACCTGACCTTGCCGCCGCGGTGGTTCACACCCTTAAGACGCTTGAATTGCGTGCGCCGAGCGAGGCAGAGGTGCGTGACTGGGTCGGCAACGGGGCGCCTGTATTAGTCGAAAGAGCCCTTACCTGGGCGTTGCAGGCGCCGCCAGCACCTGCACTGCTGGCGCGTGGCTATGATATTTTTATGGCTTACTATGGCGCTGCCCCGCATGTGCACACAACGCTCTATCCTGGCGTTGAGCAAGCGCTCCGGGCGCTGCATCAGCAAGGAGTGACACTCGCGCTGATCACCAATAAACCAGAGCGCTTTATTGAACCGCTCTTACATCACTTCAATCTGTTGACGTATTTTACGCTATGGGTCGGTGGTGATTCGTTGGATGAAAAAAAGCCCCATCCAATGCCACTGCTGCACGCTGCTAGCCGCTGCCAAATTTCCCCGGCTGAGTGTGTAATGGTGGGCGATTCCCGGCATGATATTGCTGCTGGTAAAGCGGCGGGTTTTATGACCGTGGCGTTACCCTACGGCTACAACCACGGCGAGCCCATCGAAGATAGCCACCCCGACTTAGTGCTCTCTTCGTTAACAGAACTGTTGATGACTGCACCCCATGCGACAAGGACCGCTTAATGATGACCCCGGAACATTTTCACGAGCTTAGCGAAGCAGGTTACAACCGAATTCCTGTTTCGCGTGATGTACTCGCTGATTTAGATACGCCGCTGTCTACTTATTTAAAGCTGGCGAACACTCCCTGGACCTTTTTGTTCGAGTCGGTACAGGGCGGTGAGAAATGGGGTCGCTACTCAATGATTGGTCTGCCGAGTCATGAACGTATTGAGGTACGTGGCTTTACGGTGCGTCATATCAAAGAGGGTGAAACGCTCGGTGTCACCGAAGTGGAGGACCCGCTAGCGTGGATTGAGAAATTCCAGAGCCGTTTCAAGGTGCCCAAATTGGATGATCAGCCGCGCTTTGATGGGGGCTTGGTCGGTTACTTCGGTTACGACACGATTCGCTATATCGAACCGCGCTTACGCGGCGGGGCGGACAAGCCTGACCCGCTGAACGTGCCCGATATTCTGCTCATGGTATGCAATGACTTTGTGGTGTTCGACAACCTTTCCGGGCGGCTGACAATCTGGACTCACGTTGACCCTGCCGAAGCAGACGCCCTTGAGCGCGGACAGGCACATCTTAAACACCTTGAAACCCGCCTGCGCGAAGCGCATATCAGCCCCAATAATGCGGGCAGCGGTCGGCAGCCGGTCAAGGAGAGTGACTTTAATTCAGGCTTTACGGAACAGGGTTTTAAAGCCGCCGTCGATAAAATCAAAGAGTACGTGCTGGCTGGCGATATCATGCAGTGCGTGCCTTCCCAGCGAATGTCGATTCCCTATCAGGCCTCGCCGCTGGATCTCTACCGCGCCCTGCGCAGCCTTAATCCATCGCCGTATATGTTTTTCTTCAATTTGGATGATCATCACGTGGTGGGCTCATCACCCGAGATACTTACCCGCATGGAAGAAGGCGAAGTCACCGTACGCCCCATTGCTGGTACCCGCAAACGCGGTAGAACGGAGGAAGAAGATGACGCCCTCGAAGCAGACTTACTAGCAGACCCCAAGGAACTCGCCGAGCATTTAATGCTGATCGATTTAGGCCGCAACGATGTGGGCAGAATTTGCCAAACGGGCAGCGTCGACGTGACCGACCAGATGGTGGTTGAGCGCTACTCTCACGTTATGCATATCGTTTCTAACGTCACAGGTAAATTGAAGCCCGGTTTAACTGCGATGGATGCGCTGCGCGCGACGTTTCCCGCAGGGACGGTTTCTGGCGCACCTAAAATTCGGGCACTGGAAATTATCGATGAGGTAGAGCCGGTCAAGCGCGGCATCTACTCCGGGGCAGTCGGCTATCTCTCTTGGCATGGCAATATGGATACCGCCATCGCCATTCGCACGGCGGTCATCAAGGATGGCCAGCTTCATGTTCAGGCCGGAGCCGGTATTGTGGCTGACTCCGTGCCCGAAATGGAGTGGCAGGAAACGCTTAACAAAGGGCGTGCGATTTTCCGTGCAGTGGCTATGGCGGAACGTGGGCTAGATAACCTGTAGCACGCACTTGCCGAACAATGAGGAGCGCTGCCGCTAATTACTCCGCCGTAGCGCCTCCCAAGGCAGTATGCATGACTTCAGCGTTATGGCGCAGCATGGCCGAGTAGTTGGCGGCTGGGCCATCGGCACCGCTCAGCGAGTCGACATACAGAGGGCCTGCTAGGGGAAGCGAGTGCTCCCGTGCGAGGGCATCCATATGAATGCTAGGCGTCTTGCTTTCAAAAAACAGCGCCGAAGGGCGTTTGTTAACAAGTCGCTCGCTCATTTTGGCCATTGCCTGGGCGTTACCGTGGGTTTCGTGATTAACGCCCCATACTCCCTGGGCTTCAAACGAGAATGCACGCGCGAAATAACCAAAGCTAGCTTCGCTAGTGATCAGGGTGCGGTTGGTTTGAGGAATGCCGTCGAGCCGCTCTTTCACTTCTAAACTCAGGTTCGCTAATGCGTTACGAGCCTCTTCGGCGCGGGCATAAAACGCCTCGGCCTGTTCGGGTAGATGCTCGGCTAACGTTTCTGCTATCACGTCAAGGTAAGCGGCGGCGCCGTCGGGTGCCATCCACATGTGCGGGTCGGGTTCGCCTCTGTACTGACCGGTCGAAATCATCAGCGGTGCGTAGTCGGCCTTTTTCGCCACTTCGACGAGGGTTAGCTGGTCGTCGGACATCGCTTCAATATGACGGATCCAGGGCTCTAACCCCAGTCCGTTATAAAATACGATATGGGTATCTTCTAAAGCGAGCACATTGGGGGGCGTTAACTCCCAGCGATGAACATCTTCGCCGGCAGGCACAATGACGTTGACGCTGACCGAGTCGCCAGCCACGCGTTTAACCAACTCTTCCATCACTGAAAACGAAGCGATAACGCGTAACGCTGCGTTGGCATTGACTGGCCCAACGCTTATCAGCATGACCAATAAGAGCGAACCTACCCAGGTAACCCGCTTTGACATCCCATGCTCCTAACTGGCTAGAAAATATTGTTAAAAAAACCTATAAAAAACATACGTTAAAACTGTCGTAAAACGGCCACAAAACCGTCACAAAAGACGCCCGATAATAAAGACTGCGGTGGCCGGTTGCCAGTTCCAATACGGCGACACAGAAGAGCGCTATTGCCCAAGGGAGGATTCCCTCTAAAGGCAACTGCCACTATGCTGAACAGTATTACACCCCTAAGCATAGCGTGCCTTATGACTAACCAAACGGTTTCTTCTTCGCGGCGTCGGCGCGGCCATCCCAAAGGCCGTGACTTATCCCCCGTGGCATTGGTGACGTTAAGAGCGCTATTGGGTGATGAACGGCAACAGCCTAGTTTACGCCAACGCGATCAGCTACTTGAACATCTACACGTTATCCAAGATGCTCACGGCCATCTATCCATGATTGAGCTGCGGGCTTTGGCGGCGTATATGAACCTGCCCATGGCTGCGGTCTATGAAACCGCTACCTTTTACGCTCACTTTGACGTGGTGCACGACGGCCAAACGCCGCCGCCCGACACCACCGTGCGGGTGTGTGATTCGCTCTCCTGCCAGTTGGCCGGGGCCACACAGCTGAAAGCCAAATTAACAGCGGGCTTCGATCCAGAGACCGTGCGCGTGATACGCGCTCCCTGCATGGGGCGCTGCGATAGCGCGCCGGTGGTAGAAGTGGGCCATCACCACGTCAATTTTGCCACTGCTGAAGGCGTTGAGGCGGTGGTTGATACGGGGCATTTCCACCCTGAAGCGATTTTATGGCAGCGCCTGGAAGCGTATCGGCAGCAGGGTGGCTATCAACTGTTGGCTGACTGCCTTGTTGGCCGCGTGAGCGTTGAACAGCTAATGACCCAGCTTGAGCTCGCGGGGTTAAGAGGGCTTGGCGGCGCAGGGTTTCCGACCTTTAAAAAGTGGCACTTCCTGCGCGAGGAACCGGGGCCCCGTTACTGTGTGATCAATGCTGACGAAGGCGAGCCGGGCACCTTTAAAGACCGCTACCACCTTGAAAAATCACCCCATCAGTTTTTAGAAGGCGCTCTTGTCAGCGCCTGGGCGATTGAAGCTCAGGCGCTGTATATTTATTTACGCGATGAGTACCCAGGCTTGCATCGCGTGCTACGCGAAGCGATTGAGGAGCTTGAACGAGCAGGGCTGAGTGAGCCGGGGTATATCGTGCTACGACGTGGTGCTGGGGCCTATATTTGCGGCGAAGAGTCGGCGTTGATTGAATCGCTGGAAGGCAAACCCGGCAAGCCACGTCACCGTCCTCCCTATGTGGCTCAGCAAGGGCTATTTGGTCGCCCGACGCTGGTCAATAATGTGGAGACTGTGTATTGGATAACCCCGATTTGGCATAGAGGCGCCGATTGGTTTGCTAAGCAAGGCCGCAACGGTCGTTCTGGGCTACGCAGTTTTTCCGTTTCAGGCCGCGTCAAACATCCAGGCGTTTATTTGGCCCCTGCCGGGATCACGCTGCGCGAACTGATTGATGAGTACTGCGGCGGCATGGTTGAGGGTCACCATTTGGCCGCTTATCTGCCCGGTGGCGCCTCAGGTGGTATATTGCCCGCCAGCAAAGCGGATATCCCGTTGGATTTCGATACGCTCCAGGCCCACGGCTGTTTTATTGGTTCGGCGGCGGTCATCGTGCTTTCTCAGCGGGATAACTTGCAGGCGGTGGCGACCAACCTATTGGCATTTTTTGCCGATGAGTCCTGCGGGCAGTGTACCCCTTGCCGTGTAGGCACAGAAAAAATGCTGACGCTGCTGGCGCGTGACGAATGGGATGTCGGCCAGCTTACCCGTCTGGCGCAGGTGATGCAGGATGCTTCGATTTGTGGGCTAGGCCAAGCCGCTCCCAATCCGGTGCTCGGGCTACTGAAAGATTTTCGCACAACGCTTACTCACCAGCAGATTATTGTCAGCGATGCGACCGCATCGGTTGCTGAAGGGGGCGCGCCATGAGTGAACCTTTCGCATTAACCCTCGATGGCGTGGAAGTTACGGCTTATCCCGGTGAAACCCTTTGGCAGGTCGCCAAGCGCGAGGGTGAAACCATTCCCCATCTGTGCTTTAAAGACGCCCCCGGTTACCGCGCCGATGGCAACTGCCGTGTTTGCATGGTCGAGGTGGAGGGAGAGCGTGCCTTAACGGCGAGTTGTCTGCGCGAGGCGGTGCCTAATATGAAGGTGCATAGCGCCAGCTCTGAGCGCGTAAAAGTCGCTCGGGAAGGCGTGATGGAACTGCTGATGGCGGATCAACCCTCACGTGAGCATAGCCCTGACCGCTCGAGCCACTTTTGGGCGATGGCCGACCAGTTAGGCGTCGAACACAGCAGTGTTAAAGCCTGGTTGCCACCCAGGCATAGTGAGAAGGTGAATCAGGTTGACGCCTTGGACGCCAGCCACCCCGCCATGCGGGTCAACTTGGACGCTTGTATCGAGTGTACGCTTTGCGTGCGCGCTTGCCGTGAAGTCCAGAGCAATGACGTGATTGGCCTAGCGAACCGCGGGGCGGCGGCCAACATCGTGTTCGATTTCAATGACCCCATGGGCGAAAGCACTTGCGTGGGGTGTGGCGAATGCGTGCAGGCGTGCCCGACGGGCGCGTTGATGCCAGCCACGCTTATTAATCAACAGGGGCAGGGCGACTCGAAAGCGGTAGATCGCCAAGTCGACTCAGTGTGCCCCTACTGTGGCGTGGGCTGCCAGCTTACCTACCACATTAAAAACGATGACATTGCCTATGTGGAAGGGCGCGACGGCCCTTCCAACCACAACCGGCTGTGTGTCAAAGGGCGGTTTGGATTTGATTACCCGCGCCACCCTGCGCGCTTGACTACACCCTTGATACGTAAGCCGGGTGTTCC
The DNA here is from genome assembly GCF_052645115.1 of Vreelandella sp. V005. Taxonomy (NCBI): domain Bacteria; kingdom Pseudomonadati; phylum Pseudomonadota; class Gammaproteobacteria; order Oceanospirillales; family Halomonadaceae; genus Vreelandella; species Vreelandella sp. V005. The sequence goes on from NZ_JBQXYA010000008.1 coordinate 57,095, forward strand.
GAAACGCTTGGATCCTTCCTTCGACCCCGCCCAGCCACTGTCGCATTTTCGCGCCGTTAGCTGGGAGGAGGCGCTAGCGGCCGCCGCGGACGGTTTGGTTGAGCTAAAAGCCCAGCACGGCCCAAGCGCGCTGGCAGGGTTTGGGAGCGCCAAGTGCTCGAATGAAGAGGCGTGGCTGTTTCAGAAGCTGGTGCGCACTGGCTTTGGCAACAATAACGTCGACCACTGTACGCGGCTGTGCCACGCAAGCTCCGTGGCGGCGTTGATGGAGTGCCTGGGTTCCGGGGCGGTGACCGCTTCTTTTATGCAGGCGCTGGAAGCGGACGTGGTGATTCTTACCGGCTGCAACCCGGCGGTCAATCATCCTGTCGCCGCCACGTTTTTCAAACAGGCCGCTAAACGCGGCACTGAAATTATTATCCTCGACCCCCGCGGCCAAGCATTAGATAACTACGCCAGCCTGAGCGTAAGATTTACGCCGGGTGCCGATGTGGCGCTATTCAACGCCATTCTCCATGTGATTATTGCCGAAGGACGCTATAACGAAGCGTATATTGCGGCACACACCGAGGGCTTTGAAGCGCTAAAGCAGAGTGTGGCGATGAGCAGCCCTGAAGCCATGAGCGAACATTGCGGTGTTGCGCCAGACATCATTCGAGATGTCGCCCGACGCTACGCCAATGCCGAGAAAGCGATGATCTTTTGGGGCATGGGTATCTCACAGCATACTCACGGTACTGACAACGCCCGCTGTTTGATCTCGCTGGCGCTGGCCTGTGGCCACACCGGCCGCCCCGGTACCGGGCTGCATCCGCTGCGTGGCCAAAACAATGTGCAGGGGGCTTCGGATGCGGGCTTGATCCCTATGGTGCTGCCTGACTACCAGCCAGTAGGTGACGCTCAGCTGCGCGCCGCTTTTGAAGAACTTTGGAGCACACCGCTAAATGCTCAGCCGGGCCTAACGGTAGTGGAAATTATGGACGCCATTCACGCCGGTCAGATCCGCGGGATGTATATTCTGGGCGAAAACCCGGCAATGTCTGACCCGGACCTGCACCACGCACGGGCTGCGTTGGGCAAGCTTGAACATTTGGTGGTGCAGGATCTGTTTGTCACGGAAACCGCGCAGTTTGCCGACGTCATTTTGCCCGCCTCAGCCTGGCCGGAAAAAGAGGGCACGGTGACCAATACCAATCGACAGGTTCAGCTGGGCCGTATTGCCTTACCGTTACCTGGTGAGGCCAAGCCCGACTGGTGGATCATTCAACAGATTGCCAATCGTTTCGGGTTGGGATGGGCCTATCAACAGCCTGGCGATGTGTTTGACGAGATGCAGCAGGGCATGGCCTCGCTCAATCACATCAGTTGGGAGCGCTTGGCGCGAGAAGGATCGGTGACTTACCCTTGCGCCGCCGACGATGCTCCCGGCCAGGACGTCGTATTCAGCGATGCCTTCCCTCGACCAGGCGGGCGGGCCAAATTCTCCCCCACGCGGCTTTTACCCCCCGATGAGCCGGTCGATGACGACTTCCCGACAGTGCTGACCACAGGCCGCCAGCTTGAGCACTGGCATACAGGGTCGATGACGCGGCGCAGCGTTGTATTGGACGCTTTAGAGCCGGACGCGGTCGCCAGTCTTTCTCCCGGCGAGCTTAATCGCCTGGGGATCGCACCGGGCGACCCACTGGCCATTACGACCCGCCGCGGCACGATTACACTGGCCGCGCGAGTCGACCCGAACATCCCCGATGGAATGGTGTTTGTGCCGTTTGCCTATGCTGAAGCCGCCGCGAATCTACTCACCAATCCGGCACTCGATCCCTATGGCAAAATCCCTGAGTTTAAGTACGCCGCCTGCCGACTCACCCAGGGCGGTACTTAACCCCTGCAAGAGAGGCGCAGGTTGCGGTATCATCGAACGCATGAAGCGGATGGCAATCGACGACTAATCTGGGTAACCGCCTGGATGACAAAAGAGCCATTGCACAGGCTTTTATAGGAGTATCAAGGGGTTATGGCTCAAACAGTCTTAATGCTCGATAACTACGATAGTTTCACGTTCAACATCGTGCAGTACCTTGGCGAGCTGGGCGCAGACGTCATCACTCACCGTAATGACGAGATCACCATTGAGCAGATCGAAGCGCTGGCGCCTACACACCTAGTGGTATCGCCAGGGCCCTGCACGCCCAATGAGGCGGGTATTTCCATGGCCGCCATTGAGCACTTCGCGGGCAAACTTCCTATCTTGGGTGTTTGCCTTGGCCATCAGGCCATTGGACAAGTTTATGGTGGCAAGGTAGTGCGCGCTCCGCAGGTGATGCATGGCAAGACATCAGCCGTACTGCACGATAGCCAAGGCGTGTTCGAAGGGCTGGATAACCCCGTGGAAGTGACCCGTTATCACTCCCTTGTCGTCGACAAAGAGACGCTACCGGATTGTTTGGAAATTACCGCCTGGACCGGCGAGGACGACGTTACCCCCGGCTTGATCATGGGGTTACGCCACCGCGAGCTGGATATCGAAGGGGTGCAGTTTCACCCTGAATCTATTCTTACCCGCCAAGGCCATGAGCTTTTGGCCAATTTTTTAAAACGCGGCTGACGGCCGGTTTCAAACGCTTTAGGGGCTCCTCTGCTCATGCAAATGCGAGACGCGATTAATGCGGTGATGCGCCGCGAAGACCTCTCTTTCGATGCTATGCACGCTTTGATGCGCCAAATCATGACCGGCGATGCCAGCGATGCACAAATTGGCGGGCTGCTGGTCGGCCTGGCCATGAAGGGCGAAAGTGCTATCGAAATTAGCGCTGCCGCCCAGGTAATGCGCGAGCTAATGAAGCGTGTTGAGCTTAACGCTGAAAACGTGGTGGATATCGTCGGCACCGGTGGTGATGGCGCTAATCTCTTTAACGTTTCCACCGCGGCCAGTTTTGTGGCCGCCGCCGCTGGTGCTCATGTGGCCAAGCACGGTAACCGCAGCGTTTCGTCGTCTTCCGGCAGTGCCGATTTATTCGATGTGGCGGGTATCTATCTCGATCTCAAACCTGACCAGGTAGCACGCTGCATCGAGCAGGTGGGCGTGGGCTTTATGTTTGCTCCCAACCACCATCCGGCCATGCGCTACGCTATTGGCCCGCGTCGCGAAATGGGTGTGCGCACACTGTTCAACATTTTAGGCCCGTTGACCAACCCCGCTGGCGCACCTAACCAAGTGCTAGGTGTTTACGCGCCAGAACTGGTGCCGTTAATGGCGGAAGTGCTTAAAACCTTGGGTAGCCGCCACGTGATGGTCGTGCACTCCGAGGAGGGTCTGGATGAAATCTCGCTTGCCAGCCCGACGTTAGTCGCCGAGCTAAAAGAGGGTGAGATTACCCAATACACCATTACGCCCGAGGAACTGGGCATTGAGCGCCAAAGCTTGGCAACGCTGAAAGCCAACAGTGCCGAAGATAGCTTACGCTTGGTTAAAGCCGCCCTTTCGGGGGAAGGCGCCGCTGCTGATATGGTTGCGCTGAACGCAGGCGCAGCACTTTACTGTGCAGGGGTGGCCGACACATTGAAAGAGGGCGTGATGGTCGCCCAAGACGCCCAGGCGTCCAAACTGCCGCTGGAAAAACTCAAAGAGCTTTCGCACTTTACCAGCGTGTTTAAATAGTCAGTTTTCAGCAGCACGCTTTTCAATAAGATGAGATTACTATGACTCAACAGTCAACGCCGACTATTTTAACTCGCATTCTGGCCCGCAAAGACCAGGAAGTGGCTGAGCGCCGCCAAGCCGTATCTGAAGCGGATTTACTCGCGTTAGGAGAGCAGCAGAGTGCTCCGCGTGGCTTTATTGAGGCCCTCAATACACGCATCGCCGACGGGGATGCTGCCATCATCGCCGAGGTGAAAAAAGCCTCTCCCTCGAAAGGCGTTATTCGTGAGGAGTTTCACCCGTCCGATATCGCCAAAAGCTATGCGCAAGTGGGCGCTGCCTGTCTATCGGTGCTCACCGATGCCGACTTCTTCCAGGGCCATGAAGACTACCTGATCGCCGCGCGGGATGTGTGTACGCTACCGGTAATTCGTAAAGACTTTATCACCCATGGTTATCAGGTCAGTGAAGCGCGGGCCATTGGTGCCGACTGTATCTTATTGATCGTCGCCGCCCTGGATGACGCACAGCTGCGTGATCTACAACAGCAGGCCAATCAGTTGGGTATGGATGTATTGGTAGAGGTGCACGATGCTGAAGAGCTGGAGCGCGCTTTGGCGCTGGAGCTAAAACTGGTGGGTATCAACAACCGCAATTTGCACACCTTTGACACCAGTCTCAATACAACGCTGGATCTGCTGCCGCGTATACCGGAGAGCGTTACCGTGATTACCGAATCGGGTATTCACACTCGCGATGACGTTGAGCTAATGCGCGACCATAATGTCAATGGCTTCCTGGTTGGTGAGGCGTTTATGCGCGAAAACGACCCCGGCTTGGCGCTCAAACGGCTCTTCTTCTAATCGAAGCCTCCCCTGATAAAACCCCAGCTTAGGCCGGTCGTGTTGGGTTTTTCCAACTCAGCACGGCCACCGTCAGGGCAGGTAAGAAAGTGACGGTGACAATCGCCGTGCCGAGCAGCCCAAAGAGAACGATGGCACCGACGCCGCGGTAAAGCTCGGTGCCTTCCCCCGGTAAAAATACCAGCGGTGAAAGACCGCACAGGGTCGTCAGCGTGGTCATCGCAATGGGCCGTAATCGGCTCTCTACGGCGTGATGTACGGCGTCACGAACGCTCATGCTCGCCGTGCGCAGATTCTCCCTCGCCTGATGGACCACCAAAATAGGGTTATTGACCACCGTTCCCATCAGAATTAAAAAGCCTAGCATGGTGATCATATCAAACGGCTGACTGATGGCGTTCAAGCCAATTTTCGGTAGTTGGGCGCCGACGGTATTCATTAACCATAGCCCCACAATGCCTCCCGCGGCGCCGAGTGGAATGGTAGCCAGAATCAACAGTGGGTAGCCCCAGTGGGCAAAAATGGCCACCAGTAACAAATAGACGATCGCCAAGGCAATCAAGGCGTTGCCGGTGAGGGCTTGGCGGGTAGCGTCTAACTGGTCGCCTGCGCCGCTGACGGTGACATTAATGTTAGCTGGCAGCGTACCTTCGTCGCTCATGGCATCTATCACTTCCCGCTGCATGCGCTCAATACCGGCTTCCAGCGCCACGCTGCGCGGTGGAATGACGTCCAGCGTGACACTGCGCCGCCCATCGACCCGCCGCAGGGTGGCCGTACCTACGGTTTCACGAATCTCAGCGAGGGTATTAAGCGGCACGTTGATGCCTGATGGTGTGTGGATAGGCAGGGTAGCGAGGTCATCCAGCGCGATATTCCCCGCCCCAGGGCCGTAGCCGTAGAGATCGATTTTTTCGTCATCGAGGTAAAAATCATCCAGGTAGGCGCCATTGGTGAGCACTGCCACGGTAGTGCCCAAGGCGTTGGTGTCCATACCTACCTCAGCGGCACGCTCCCAGTCGGGATACACCTCAATTAATGGCTGGCCGAGATCAAGTGCAGAAGGGCGGGACTGAATGCGTGGGTTGTCGAAAACACCTTGAGCGCGTTGGTAAATGGCATTAGCGGTGGTGTACAGCTCGTTTAAATCGTTCCCGGCGATATCCAGCGTGATACTGCGTGTACCGCCGTCATTGCTGGAAATAATCGAGCCACGCGCGGCAAAGGCACGCATATCCGGGTAGGCTTCAAAACGCTGAGTGAGCGCATCCATCAAGGCTTCGATATGGGTAGGATCGCTGGTTTCAGCAATGATCCGCAGGCTTTGGGCCTCGGCTTGAATGCCCATGGTGCGAATCGGCGGAATATCGGTATCGCCACGCTCAAAGCGTTCAGGATCGGCGCCTACATGGGGCTCGAGCTCTTGCTGCAGGGTTTGGGCAATCGCATCCATGGTGGCTAGGTTATAGCTCGCCGGGGCGTTCATGCTGGCGAACGTTTTGGCCTCTTCGCCCTCAGGCAAGTACTCCGCTGGGGGCGTCAACCAAACGAAAATCCCAATGCCACCGACAATGCCCAGCACGATGGCAAGGACGCGCCGCGAGGCTGTGCGGATCATGCCATCAACCAACCATAGGCAGCCACGCACCCAGCGTGGCGTTGCCGTTGAAGCGCTCTCTTTACCGCGAAAATCGATATGCGCGCCGAGAGTGGGAATGACCGTAATCGCCACCACCATCGAAATGATAATCGAGGTAGAGATGGCTACCGCAATATCCGAATAGAGCTGCCCGGCTTCCTGCTGAATAAAGAAGATCGGCACAAACACCAAGATAGTGGTCAGCGTTGAGGCGAGCACCGCAGGCCATACTTGCTTGACGCCCTCAAGCGCCGCCTCAAAGCGCGCTAAACCACGCCGGCGCTGGGTTTCTATGCTCTCCAGCACCACGATGGTGTTGTCTATCGTCATGCCAATGGCGAAAGCGACACCCGCCAGCGAAATGACGTTGAGTGTACGGCCCGCCAACAACAGGCCTAGAAAAGCAGCGATGGTGCAGATAGGGATACCAATAATCCCGGCCATGGTGGCGCGTGCCGAGCGCAAAAAAGCGAACATCACCAAGGTGGCAAACATTGCGCCCAAGCCCAAGTTGACCCAGACATTGGCAATCGACGACTCCACATAGCGCACGTCATCGCTGGAAAGCGTCATGCGCATGCCTTGTTCTGCCAGGAGCCCTTCGTTAAGCACCGCGACTTCATCAAGCATAGCGCGCTTGATATCGATCACATTGGCACCCGGCTCCCGGCGAACCTGCACGCTCAATACCGGCTGGCCATCCGAGCTGTAAGCCCGGGAGGTCAGTTCGGCGTAGGATTGTTGTACCTTCGCGATATCGCCAAGCCGGGTAACGGCGTCCCCCTCGCGTTTAAGAATGAGCGCTTCAAGACTCTCAACATCTTCAAACCGGCCGACAGTGCGCAGCAGGTAGCGGCGTTTGCCGCTCTCAAGATTGCCGCCGGACACATCCTGGTTGCGGGCCTGAAGCGCGGCCTGAATATCAGGAATACTTAGTTCACGGGCGGCCAGTGCCTCAGGGTCGATCAGCAGTTGCATTTGCCTTTCTGCGCCCCCAGAGACAGTGACTTCCGATACGCCCGCTACACTCTCAAGTCGCGGTCTTACATTGTCTTCCAGGTAGTCGCGCATGGCGGGCATATCAAGCTGGCGCGGGTTGCCTTCCAGGGGGCCAACGTTAAAGTACATAAAAGCGTTGGCGGAAAAGGAGTTGGCGACGATGCGGGGCTGGTCGACGTTGTTGGGGTAGGAGGGCACTTGGCTTAGCGCGTTGTTAACCCGAATCAACGTCTCGGTGAGGTCAACACCAAACGGGAACTCCAGCTCGATTTCGGCGCTACCGCTGCTGGCGGTGGACTCCATGCGCTGCAGGTTGGGCACGTTGCGCAGGAATTCCTCCTGCTCGATCAAAATGTCCTTTTCGATATCCTGTGGCGTCGCGCCCGGCCACTGTGTCTCGATGCCCACGACGCGGGTTTCAAGGTCGGGAATCATTTGCACCGGGATCCGCCAGATAGCCGCGATCCCTAGAATCAGCAGGATCAGCGTAATCACACTGACCAAAATGCCGTGACGAATAATGGCGGCAAACATAGGTGAGGGGGCTCCTTTAGTCGTCGCTTAGGGTCACGTTCTGCCCCTCTTCGAGGCGCTCATTACCAACGACGATGACGCGGTCGCCCGCTGATATTCCCTCATTGACGGCCACCTCTCCCTGATGGCTGCTGCCGATTTCAACGCGTTGCTCAAATGCTTGCCAAATATCGTCGGTTTGGCGGGCGAGCCAAACGCTGACGCTGCCATCGGGGCGGCGAATCAATGCATCCCGCGGTACGCTGGGCCCGCTCTCACCGTTAACCTGTAACCGGCCCTGGACGGCCATGCCCGGCAACATATCGAGCGGAGTATCTGGCGCTGCACGAAGTAGAAACTGCCGCGAACTGGCATCCAAAGGAATACGTGCCAAGGTGCGTGCCGTGTGCCATTGCTCATCGCCTTCCAGGCGCACCTCTAAGGTGGAACCTTTAAAGCGTTGGTAAGCCGACAGTGGTACCGAAAAATCGAGCCTAAGCGACGCTAAATCAACCAGCGTGAGCAACGCATCACCTGGGTTGATCCACTCGCCAACGTTGCTCTCCCGTTGGGTAACCATACCGTCAAAGGGGGCACGTATTTGGTGACGCTCTAGCTGCAGCTGAGTGAGTGCATAGTCTGCGCGGCGCGCTTCAAGCGTGGCCTGCGCGGCGGCCAGCCTGCTTTCACGCTGGCGCCGATCGCTGGCAGCAAAGTTTTGCGCCGAGAGCTGATTCGCCTCGTTAACCAAACGCTGAGCTTCGTCGCGCTCAGCTTCTGCCTGGGCCAAGTCGGCGCGGGCGCGCTGGTTTTCTAAGGTGATATCGCGGGTATCGAGCGATAGCAACGGCTCGCCTTGAGTAACGTTGTCGCCCATTTCAACCGTCAGTTCACTGATCAAGCCTGCTTCCGCGCTCGAAAGCTGTGAAGTACGCAGGGCGCTAACACTGCCCATAAGAGGGAGTATTTCTATCCTCGGTGCGTCGGCCACTATCTGTGTTTCAACACGGTTTTCTTGCGCCGTGATGGCACCCGACAAACTAAGCGTTAACAACCCAGCGCCGAGGCGGGTCAGTAGGGGGAGTAGGGACAACAAGGCAGCTCCTGAAAACGCTTTAATACAGCGCGTCGTGTCTATTGACGTTCCGTGTGTTAACTCCCCCAACCTTATACAAGGCTCGTCGTTTGTACAATCTTTAACCGCTTTTTAGGGCCGTTAATAATGCTTGCAAAGGGTGTGGCAGCGCCGTTTTCGAGTAGCGCTTGGCCTGGCTCCGGCAGGAGTAGCCGGTAGCGAGTAGCTTGCCCGTATTGTCACTTGCCTCTACGTGGGGCTGCCAGGACTGCGCATAGATAGTCTTTGACGTTGCAGCGTTGCGCGTCTCGTGACCATAGGTGCCCGACATACCGCAGCAGCCGGTCGCCATTATCTCAAGCTCAAATCCAAATGCGGCAAATACCTGCTGCCACGCTTTAGGACTGCCTGGGGCGTTGGTTTTCTCCGTGCAGTGGGAAAGCAGCTTAAAGCCTGGGTCGGTTAATGTGGGTTGGCTGGGTGCTAGCGTATTGATGCGAGTTGCCAGCCACTCCTGCAGCATCAGCACTTCCGGCACTGCCTCATTGCCTAGCGTTTTGACGTACTCCTGACGGTAGGTAAGCGTCATCGCCGGGTCGATGCCCACCATAGGGATATCAAAGCGTGCCAAAGTGCGTAGCCGTTCAGCTTGCTTGGCGGCGGTACGCTCAAAGGCGCCTAAAAAGCCCTGCACCTGGAGCGGTTTGCCGTTGGCCGAAAATGGCATGACAAATACACGCAGGTTGAGCCGCGAGAGAAGTTCCACCATGTCCATCACCAGCTTGGCTTCAAAGTGGGTGGTGAAAGCATCTTGAACAATAATCACGCTATTGGCACGCTGCTGTTCGGTTAATAGCCCCAGCGAGAGCGGGGTTGCCTCGGCGATGCCCCACGCTTTCATTTGTTTTTTTACACTGGCCCGGGAGAGCGCTGGCGAATCGCTGATACCTACCGTGGTGCGCATCAGGTTTTCCACCCAACGCTGGCCAAGGAGCGCGTTGTACAGCGGGGCGGTTTTGGCCAGCGTAGGCAGCATAAATTCGGTGCCACCAATAATATAATCGCGCAGCGGGCGCAGGTAGCGACCGTGGTAAACCTCTAAAAACTGCGAACGGAACTGGGGGACGTTAACTTTCACCGGGCACTGTCCCGCGCAGGATTTGCACGCAAGACAGCCCGCCATGGCGTCATACACTTCGTGGGAGTAGTCGTGATGCTGTTGGCGACTCAGTGTGTTGGCCGCGCGTCGCGGAAAGCTTTTGATAAAGCCCAAGCCGCCTTCGGCCTTCTTCTTGCGGGACTCTTCCACCACATCGATCCCTGCCTGTGATTGCAGGCGCAGCCACTCGCGGATAAGGCTGGCGCGGCCTTTGGGCGAGTGGCGGCGATCCCGGGTCGCTTTCCACGATGGGCACATGGGGTCGTCCACATCGTAGTTGTAGCAGGCGCCGTTACCGTTACAGTAGACCGCCGCGTCATACGCCTGCCAGGCACGTTCATCAATGGTGCGGTCAAACTGTCCGCGAATCGGAACGCCATCGACCGTTAATAAATCAGGATCGCTATCTTTGGCGATTAACATCTCTTCTTCAGCAGGGGTCGCGATCTTACCGGGATTCAATTGGTTGTAAGGATCAAACGCCGCTTTCACCCGCTGTAGGCTAGGGTAGAGCTCGCCGAAAAACCTCGGTGCGTATTCAGAGCGCACGCCCTTGCCGTGTTCACCCCAAAGCAGCCCGCCATATTTTTGGGTGAGTGCCGCGACCTCATCGGATACCGCGCGAATCAGTTTTTCCTGTTCGGGATCTTTCATATCGATGGCGGGGCGTACATGGAGTACGCCCGCATCCACATGCCCAAACATCCCATAGGAGAGTCCTCGGGCATCCAGGGCAGCGCGGAACTCGGCGATGAAATCCGCCAGATGCTCCGGCGGCACCGCGGTGTCTTCTACAAACGGAAGGGGACGCTTCTCTCCTTGCACGTTGCCAAGCAGGCCTACCGAGCGTTTACGCATGGCATAGACTTTCTGAATCTGGCCACGCCCTTCTGCCAGGGTGTAGCCCAGGCGTTCGACGCTGGCATCCTGGCTCAGATGGTCGGTAAATGCTTTCACCCGCGCAGCAAGGACAGCCTCGTCATCGTCATTGAACTCGATCAGGTTGATACCGCCAATGGGGACACTCGCGTGAGCGGGGAAGAAGGCCGCCACGCTGTCCCATACGAAATCCTCCATGGCGAGCTTGAGGACAGTGTCATCCACCGTTTCGATGGACGTGGGGCGTGCGCTGGACGCCATCAGCGCCTTGGCATCCCGGAGGGCGTCCATGAAGCTGGTGTAACGAACGTTGACCAGGGTGGCGTGCTTGGGAATCGGCAGCACGTTGAGTACGGCTTCATTCAAAAAGCCCAGCGAGCCTTCCGAACCGCACAGCAAGCTATTGAGATCAAGCTGCCCTTGATCATTGCGCAGGTGGGCCAAGTCATAGCCGGTCAAGCAGCGATTGAGCGGCGGAAAGGTAGTCTCAATCAATGCACGCTGTTGATCGATAATCTCAGCAGCGGTGGTATGGACGCGACCAACAATGCCCTCTTGCTGACGCTCAGCCTGCTCCTCCTCCGGGGTCAGCGCACGGCTATGCAGATGCTTTCCACCCAGCAGAACGGTATCCAGTTCCAGCACATGGTTGCGGGTCTTGCCGTATTCACAGCTGCCCTGGCCGCTGGCGTCGGTCGAGACCATGCCGCCAATGGTGGCGCGATTGGAGGTCGAAAGATCGGGGGCGAAGAACAATCCGTGGGGTTTGAGCGCAGCGTTGAGCTGATCTTTCACCACGCCGGCTTGAACCCGCACACGGCGTTTCTGCACATCGATGTCTAAAATCCGGTTCATATGGCGGGAGATATCCACCACGATACCGTCGGTAAGCGACTGGCCATTGGTGCCCGTGCCGCCGCCACGCGGTGTTAATACGATCCCCCGATGGGTAGTTTGCGCAGCCAGTCGGGTTAGCCGTTCGAGATCTTCAGCATGCTTGGGGTAAACCGCCGCCTGGGGCAAACGCTGATAAATCGAGTTGTCGGTGGCCAGCACCGTGCGGTGGGCGTAATCCGGGGCGATTTCACCTTCGAAGCCGCGTGTCTTTAGCGCATGTAAAAAGCGTACATAGTCTTTGCCCAAGCGTTCAAACGGGGCGGTACGGGTGTCCAAGGGTGCAATCATAGTTGATCAAGTCGTCAGTGCCGGGGGCGCAATAAAAGAAGACCGCTACTTTACCGCAGCGGCTGCTTGGCTGCATCTCACCGTCGCGCTTTCCTCCACGCCTTACTCGGCATCCAGCGCTTCTTTGACCAGCGCTAAGGAGGCGTCCGACATCGGCAGTGCGAGGGCAAGTTCGTGGGCGCGGGGTGACATTTTGCGCCACGTCATCTGCACGATACGCACCATATGGTCGTGTTCGATCTTACGCGAGAAGTCGGCAAAGTAATTCTCCAGAAATACCAGACAGGCGGAGTCTTCCAGCGCTTGAACGTCAGGATCGCGGCCCAGGCCTTTTTTGCCAATTATCGTCGCTGCGCGGTCGGCTTCTTCGGCTGGATAGCCCGCATCACGCATTAACTGGGCAGTGGTCTCGCCCGCCCGCTTGCCCTGGTCGCGTCGCCAGGTCAAATAACCCACACGTCCTTCGGGATACGCTTCACGGGGCACTAGCCAGCGCTGCAAGTGCTGGGCACGCACGGCCAAACGCAGCACCTCATCCGGTGCATCATGGACGCGCTCTAGCCACTCACTCATGCGCTGGGCGTAGGCCAGCTCCTGGGGCATGGATGTGCCATCGGCAAGCGTCGTGGAGCGTGGGTCCTCGGCGTGTAGGGCGTCAATGGCAGCGAGCGTTTGATCAAAGGCAGTAGACATAGTGGCATTGCTCGGCTTCGAGTGAATAAGGACTAGGTTGCCGAGAAAACGCATGAATCACAACTGCGGTGTGGAAGAGATGGTCATTGAAAGGGGGGAAGCGCCCGCTGCTAATCAAAGCGGGCGCTTTTTACACGTTACCTATAAACGGTAGCGTTAACATTAGCGGCGATTGTAAATTTCTTCGTTGAGCTCACCCTCGCTTTTGCCAACCAGGGTGGTCACCATTAAATCACCCGCCACGTTGACGCTAGTGCGCGCCATATCCAGAATGCGATCAATCCCCGCCACCACGGCGATGGCTTCCAGCGGCAGGCCAATTTGCGCCATCACGATTGAGAGCATGATTAAGCCAGCACCCGGTACCCCGGCGGTGCCGATGGAGGCCAGCGTGCCAGTGGCGACAATCATGCCGTAATCCATCATGCTCAAGTCGGTGCCGGTCATTTGGGCGATAAACAGTACCACTACGCCCTGATAAAGCGCGGTGCCGTCCATGTTGATGGTAGCGCCCACCGGTAGCACAAAACCGGATACCCCTTCGGAAACGCCCAAGTTTCTTTGCGCACAGCGGATAGAGACCGGCAGAGTGCCTGCTGACGAAGCAGATGAAAATGCCACCACGATAGCGTCCAGGCTGCCCTGCAGATAGCGTATTGGGTTTAACCGCCCCAGCAGGGAGATAAACCCCGAGTAAATTACCAGTACGTGAAGAATGCTGGCCAGGTACGCCACACCAATCAGCTTGGCCAGCGGCAGTAAGATTTCCAGACCGTACTGTCCCGAGACATGAGCGATCAAGCCAAACACGCCGAAGGGGGCAAATGCCATCACGATGCCGGTGAGCTTGTACATCGCTTCGGCAAAACTGTCGAACACTTTCATGACCGGCTCGCCTTTCTCACCAATCAGCGTCAGCGAAATACCCAAACCAATGGCAAACACAATGATCTGCATAATGTTGCCGTTGGCCAGGGCGTCCAGTGGGTTGCGAGGCACTAAGTTAACCAGAATAGAAACCAGCGATGGTGCTTCGTTAGCGGCCACTTCAGATTCGAAACTTAAATCAACGCCCACGCCCGGCTGTAGCAAGGTGGAAAGCACTAGACCGATGGAGATAGCAAAGGCGGTAGTAACCAAATAAAGCGTAATGGTACGCGCGCCAATACGGCCCATTTTCTGGGGGTCGCGCATGGAAGTAATACCCACCACTAGAGTGGAAAATACCAGCGGTACGATCAGCATCATGATGGCGTTGATGAATATGTCGCCCAAGGGCTTGAACACGCTGGCGGCATCGCCCAACAGCGCACCCGCCAAAATACCCAGCGCCAAGCCCGCCAGAATCTTCTTCCATAGGGCAATTCGTCGCCACCAGGCAAACTTTCCTTGCTTTGCTGTCTCTTGCACTGCCTTTCTCCTGTCAAAAAGTGTGAAAACCTATAATTCAGCGATTCACCAGTCGAATCGGCGCGCACTCTATCACTTTTGGCTAATAGGCGTTGATGGATATACAGAACGGACATGACGCATGTGGATGCTGCCCATCGGGGGCATCAACACACTCAGGCTTGCACAGAAAAAAGAGCAATGCTTTACGCTTAATCCCGTGTCATGTAGTCCCGCCCATGGCTCCCCGGCGCGCTTTTGCCTACAATAGGCGCTTTTCTGCACGCGCATTGGCGCGTTGCTCTTATTGTTTTCAGGCCAAGGGACAGGATTCATGCTCGATCCGAAACTGCTGCGCGGTGATCTTGACACGGTTGCTCAACAACTGGCCCGCCGGGGCTTTGTGCTTGATAAGGCGGAACTGCAGGCGCTGGAGTCGCGCCGCCGCGAACTGCAGACACAAACCGAGCAGCTGCAAAACGAACGCAATATGCGCTCTAAAGCGATTGGTAAGGCCAAAGCCAACGGTGAAGATATTCAGCCGTTGCTGGATGAGGTCAGCGATTTGGGCGATCGCCTGGACAAAGCCAAGGGCGAACTGGCCGAGGTGCAGGAGGAATGGGATGACGCCATTAGTGGTATTCCTAACCTGCCCCACGAGAGCGTGCCGGAAGGCGAAAAAGAAGCCGATAACGTCGAGCTGCATCGCTGGGGCACGCCCCGCGAGTTTGACTTTACGGTGCTGGATCACGTCGATCTGGGTAAGAAGTCGGGGTATCTCGATTTCGAGCTGGCGGCCAAGATCACCGGTGCTCGCTTTGCGGTAATGCGCGGGCCGATTGCGCGACTGCACCGGGCGCTGGCGCAGTTTATGCTGGATACTCAAACCGAGCAGCACGGTTACGAAGAGTGCTACGTGCCGTATATGGTCAACCGAGACTCGCTCATGGGCACCGGCCAGCTACCGAAGTTTGGCGAAGATCTGTTCAAGCTGGACGATGAGCGTGAGTACCACCTGATACCCACTTCGGAAGTGCCGCTTACCAACTTCGTGCGCGATGAAATCGTTGAAGTGTCGGCACTGCCGATGAAACTTACTGCGCACACGCCGTGTTTCCGTTCTGAGGCGGGCTCACATGGCCGCGATACCCGCGGTATGATCCGGCAGCACCAGTTCGATAAGGTCGAGATGGTGCAAATCGTCGAGCCGGAGAAGAGTTACGAAGCGTTGGAAGAGATGCGCGGCCATGCAGAGGCAATACTGCAGGCGCTGGAGCTGCCCTATCGTGTGGTCACGCTATGCACCGGGGATATGGGCTTTGGGGCCACGAAAACCTATGACTTGGAGGTGTGGCTGCCTAGTCAGGAGACGTATCGCGAGATCTCATCGGTTTCCAACTGTGAAGATTTCCAGGCGCGGCGCATGCAGGCGCGTTTCCGCCACCCGGATTCAAAAAAACCACAGTTGTTGCATACCTTGAACGGTTCGGGCCTAGCGGTAGGACGCTGCCTGCTGGCGGTGCTTGAAAATCACCAGCAGGCGGACGGCTCGGTGACTATTCCTGAGCCGCTACGTCGTTACCTGGGCGGTGCGGCGCGTCTGGCCCTTTAAGCGCCCACTCAACGCTAACCCCAGCATCAATACGAATGGTGCCAGGGTTGTAATCACTGCTGACACTGGATTGGCTGGCGCCAGCGGCATCGCTCTCTGCCCGCATTGACATCATGCGTGGTTGGAAGATAGGCGATTGCGTTTCTTCGATACGCTGCACATGGCCTAGTTCGGCATCTAGGCTGTCAGCCATCAGGTTTGCCTTGTGCTGGGCTTTTTCCAGCGCTTTAACCAAGGCTTCGTCAGTGGCAGCATCGCGGTCTTGTAGGTCGAATTGCACGCCGTCCAGCGAGTTAACACCCGCCGCAATAAGGGCGTCTAGCACCTCGCTTAGTTGGTCAAGGTCAGTGAGTTCGACGGTAATCGGTCGCTCTAGGCGTGTGCGCTGGAGTGTTTCATGTTCTCCATCGTCGTTGCGCGGACCTTGAACATGTTCTGGGTAGACATTCAGCGAGCCCGCATTGATGGCATTGCGTTCAAGGCCGGTGGCTTCCATCTGTTCGATTAATTCGCTGGCGCGGCTTTCTAAACGCTCACGGGCGTCACTAAGTGCGCTACTATCGCTCTCTTCCAAGGTAGATAGCGCCGGCGTGTTTTCCCAAAGGCGTGCATTGAGGGTGGCTTTGTTGGGCGCGACTTCCACCCACGACTGCGCTTGGACGTGCAGGCTAGGCGGCACTTGTTGCGAAGGCGACGCCTGAGCAAGCGGTGCGCTTAGAAGTGCCACTAAGGCGCCCCCTAAGAGGCCGTAGCTGAGCTTCTTATGGCTGAGTGTTTTTAGTTTGGAATGATCCGAACCAGGCTTTTGAGAATGTAACGCTCGTGAAATCATCATTAGATTACCTTGTATAATTAGGGGTGGCGCAAAGCGTTATTCGTTTTACAATCCTGTTTTGTAACGGGTTCGAAGTGATTTGCATACGGCTTCAAACCAGTGCTGGACGTCGTTTGGAAGTGCGCAGGAAAAGAAAGTTCAGCAAGGAAGAGTGGACACCATACAGTTGCTTATTGTTTGCACGGTTTGTGCACTATGATCAATGCAGCCATTATAGTTGGATAACAGGCTAGGGAAGGGTTATGTCGAAAGTGTCTGATGAGGATTACCGCAGTATTCCGCTCAATGCCACCCTGGCGCTTGCCGCGTTGGTAGTGATTATTGCTGGGATGAAAGTAGGCGCTGATTTATTGGTGCCGTTGCTGCTGGCGATATTTATCGCGGTGGTGTGTACCTCGCCCGTGCAGTGGCTGCATCGCTGTGGCTTGAGCATGCGTGTGTCGGCCTTTCTAACCTTGATGGTGTTGCTGGCGTTTATATCGCTCATTGGTCTGCTGGTGGTTAATAGTTTTAGCACTTTTTTGACGGCGCTACCGGAAATTGAGTCTCGGCTGTATGAACAGTATTGGAACTTGCTTAATGCGCTCTCTTCACGCGGATTGGCAATCAATCCAGATCAGATCAACTCCCTCTTTGAAGGCGAGGACGAAGGCTCCTGGATGCCAGCGCTGTTGAGCCAGCTTGGCAATCTCTTCATGCAGAGCATTATTGTCGGGCTGCTGGTCATCTTCATGCTGTTTGAAACATTGAATGTACGTGACAAAGTCTCCAGGGCATTAGAGAACCCTGCGCCTAGCTTGAAGCGTTTCAGTGAGTTCAGCCTAACGCTAAAGCGCTACCTTGCCGTTAAAACCATGATCAGTCTAGCCACGGGTGTGCTGGTTTGGCTCTCCTGTCTAATTGTGGGTGTTGAGTTTCCGTTGCTATGGGGTGTATTGGCCTTTGCACTCAACTTCATTCCTAATATTGGCTCCGCGCTGGCCGCGATACCGCCAGTTCTCTTGCTACTGATTGCCCAAGATGGTGGCGCTTTTCAAGCGATGCTTTTAGCTTCGGCCTATCTGGTGATCAACTTTGTGCTCGGTAACTTGATTGAGCCGCGAGTAATGGGGCAAGCGCTCGGGCTTTCTACCTTTGTAGCGTTCTTATCACTGGTCGTATGGGGATGGATATTTGGTGCGGCGGGAATGCTGCTTTCGGTAATGCTGACAATGACGCTGAAAATTGCCTTGGACAGCCACCCGGAAACGCGTTGGATTGCTCGGCTGTTAGGGCCTGGAAAGCGGCGTTTAAAAGATAGTAGGGCAAGCGATGCGACCCTGCCGCCGTGGAGGCGCAAGCATTAGAAAAAATAATACCGCCGACACTGTCGGCGGTATTTATACATGCTAGCAGCCTGTCGGGCTTGACCGATCGTCGCGAGAATCACGGATTTTGAGCCAGATTTATCGATCGATTGAGGCGAATAGCGCGCTATTTAACGAAATCGATCGAATAAAGTTGGCCAAAATACCGGGGTTCGCAGTAGATCAGTGTTAAGTCCGACAGGCTGCCAGGTGCAGCTATCAAGCGTTTTGTTCGATGAACTGCGTTAGTTGGGATTTAGATTGCGCGCCAACCAGTGAAGCGACCTTGGTGCCCGCTTTAAAAAGCATCACGGTCGGTACGCCGCGTACGCCTTGCTCCGCTGCAATTTCAGGTGCATCGTCAACATTAACACTGACTACTTTCAGGCTGTCTTGACGCTCTGCAGCTACTTCATCAACGACCGGGGCCATGACTTTGCACGGGCCACACCAGGGCGCCCAGAACTTCATTAGCACAGGCTGTTCAGCGTTGAGGACTTCTTGCTCAAAATTGGCGTTGGTGACATCAACATTATTAGCCATTTGCTTCTCCCGTTTGCGTTGCTCTTACTGTTTCGTTGCCTCAAATGGAGCAACGGTCATTCCGCGATCCATTGGCGTTCTTTCACCACGCCTCATGACTATCGCGATAAGCGTGGGCAGATGTTAGCGGGCGCGGAGGTTGCTGGCAAATTTCCCGAGGGGTGTTTTATCTGAATAGCAGAAATTGATGGATGCTGGTAAGAAGATTTTTTTATAATATAAAAGTATTCATCAAAGGGTTTTTATTCTATCTGGTGCTGTAAAGTGCGGCACCAGCGCTGCTGCCCATCAATTACAACGTAGTAGCTGCACCGTTAGCTGCTTCCAAGCGCGCCCTACATATAT
The DNA here is from genome assembly GCF_052645115.1 of Vreelandella sp. V005. Classification (NCBI taxonomy): domain Bacteria; kingdom Pseudomonadati; phylum Pseudomonadota; class Gammaproteobacteria; order Oceanospirillales; family Halomonadaceae; genus Vreelandella; species Vreelandella sp. V005. Next base: position 75,810 of record NZ_JBQXYA010000008.1, read on the forward strand.
CTGTTGAGAGAATAAATAAGGTGAGGATATGAAGCTACAACAGCTACGCTATATCTGGGAAGTCAATCGGCATAACCTGAACGTCTCAGCCACAGCGCAAAGTCTATTTACCTCACAGCCGGGGATCTCCAAACAAATTCGCCTTTTGGAAGACGAGCTTGGCGTTGAGATTTTTGCCCGTAGCGGTAAGCACCTAACCCGAGTAACGTCTGGTGGCCAAGCGATTATCGATCTGGCCGGGCAAGTACTGCGCCTGACCGATAATATCAAGCAGGTGGCCCAGGAGCACAGCGATGAGCGGCGCGGTAGTCTGGCGATTGCGACCACGCACACACAGGCGCGCTATGCGCTCCCGCCGATCATCAGCGAATTCAGGTTAAAGTATCCAGACGTGGCCCTGCATATGCAGCAGGGGACACCCAAACAGATCGCGCAGATGGTCAGCGAAGGTCAAGCCGACTTTGCGATTGCGACTGAATCGTTGGAATTGTTTACCGACTTAGTCTTACTGCCATGCTACCGTTGGAACCGCTGTGTGATGGTGCCCAAGGACCATCCTCTGGCGCAACAAGAAGGCCCTCTGACCCTTGAAGCGCTCGGTGAACATCCCCTGGTGACCTATGTGTTCGGGTTTACTGGCCGTTCTCAGTTAGACGACGCCTTTAAGGCGAAAGGTTTGACGCCAAATGTGGTGCTAACCGCTGCCGATGCCGATGTCATCAAAACCTACGTGCGGTTAGGCATGGGGGTTGGGATTGTGGCGCATATGGCCGTCGATGAGACGCTTGATCAGGATTTGGTAGCCCTGGAGGCAAGCCACTTGTTTGCCAGCTCTACTACCAAGATCGGTATTCGTCGCGGTACCTTTATGCGCGGCTATATGTATGATTTCTTGGAACGGTTCGCACCACACTTGACTCGCGACCGAGTGGACGAAGCGCTTACCGCAGGTCCGCGTCACGAGCAGTCGCTGTTCGATGATTTGGACCTGCCTGAGTATTAATGACTAGCGATGTTTAGGGCTGTCAATATTCAGTGCTGTCAGTGTTCAGTGCTGTAAATGCAGCCCGCATTCGCGCTTCTCTTCGACCTTGGTGGGATCAAAGTAGTCGAAGTTATTGGGTAGGTCATGCGCCTGTAGGTATTGATACATCTCCTTAGCGCTCCAGTGCAGTAGTGGGGCGACTTTTAACAGGCCGTCGCTGTTGCGACTCACCGGTTGCATTTTGGCGCGCTCGGGGGTGTCTTCTGCGCGTAAGGCGGTAAACCATACGTCGGGCTGCATATCACGTAGCGCACGCTCGAAGGGCTCCAGCTTGACCTCTTGAGTAAAAGCCTCATGGCGAGGGTCGTCAATGCTCGGCATTGGGCCATCCAGCGCTTCGCGGTGAGCGCGAGTACGACGGGGCACAAAACTAACGATATTAAGGTTAAGCTGCTTGATGACTTGGTCGGCGAACTGATAGGTCGCCTCGGTGTTATAGCCGCTATCCATCCAGACCACGGGAATATCGGGACGTACCTGGCTCACCATGTGCAGAATCACCGCCTCGAAGGGGCGGAAGTTGGTGGTGCAAATAGGCCGCGCGCCCTGGTTCAGTGCCCATTCAATCAAGCCTTGCGGGTTTTTGTTACCGCTGCTAGCAAATTCATTATTGATTTCGTCAAGCTCCGAGGACATGCCGCCTCCTATTGGGGGTAGTTTACCTGTTGAGGGTAGGTTGATAGTGACTAGGCTATCAAACAATAGCCGTGTCTCCCCAATACCGTTTGGTTAGGCTTTTATATTTCTTTTTGATATAGAAAGTTTGCTGCTTATTCCAGAGCGCCAATTAGGTGGCGAATTTTATCCAGCGTTTCGGTGTACTCTTCGCCCGCTTGAGAGTCTGCCACTAAACCGCCGCCCCCCCACACATGCAATCTTCCCGCTTCGGCAACCATCGTACGAATGGCGATGGAGGTGTCCATGCTACCGCGTACATCGACATAGCCTAAACTGCCGCAATAGACGCTGCGTTGGCAGGGCTCTAGCTCATCAATAATCTGCATGGCGCGTATCTTGGGCGCGCCTGTGATTGAGCCACCGGGGAATGCCGCTTTTAACAGGGCAAGCGGCGTATAGTCACTGGCCAGCGTTCCCTGTACCACGCTGACCAAGTGGTGCACGTTGGGGTAGCTTTCCAGGCGGCACAGCAGTGGCACACGAATGGAGCCAGGCTGGCACACACGCCCCAAGTCGTTGCGCAGCAAGTCGACGATCATTACATTTTCGGCGCGATCCTTGCGACTGCTCATAAGCTGCGCCGACAACGCCTGATCTTCCTCCGGCGTTTCGCCGCGGGGGCGAGTGCCTTTAATGGGCCGTGTTTCCACCTCTCCGTCGCGGCAGCGAATAAAGCGCTCTGGCGAAAGCGAAAGGACGGCCTTGTCATCCCAGGCCATGAAGCCAGAAAAGGGCGTCGGGGTCGCCTGACGCAAGCGTAGATACGCTTGCCACTCATCCCCTATATAGTCGGCAAAAAAGCGCTGAGCCAAATTGATCTGGTAACAGTCGCCTGCCCGTATATAGCGCTGCACGGCATTGAAACGGTTCACGTATTGCGCGTGGCTAAGTTCGCCCTGGAAAGGGCTGACAAGTGCGAAAGGCGCTGCTGGTAACAGTGCTTCGGAGAGCCACGCCATCACTTGAGCGCGGCGCCTGGGTGAGGCGACTAACCACGCTTGCCGGGTCTCGTGATCCAGGGTAATGCACCAGTCGTAAAGCCCTAGGCGTGCCTGGGGCAACGACACCGCGTTGGCTTGTAGGCTGGCAATGGCTTGCGCTTCGCGGCCAAGGTCGTAGCCCCAATAGCCTATCAGCCCACCCAGGAAAGGGAGTTCACTGTACTCCTGAGGCGTGTCCAATTGTGCTACCAGCCATTGCTGAAGCTCGAAGGCGTCGTTGGCCAGGCTTGCCGGTGGTGTAAGCTGGTCCGATATGACGAAAGGGGCGCCGTCACTGGTCACTTCCAGCGTGGCCAGCGGGTCGCAGCTGATAATGTCGAAGCGGCCATTGGCGACAGGGCGACCGCTATCAAGTAGTACCGCGCCGGGTCTGGGGCGTAGGCAGGCGAAGACTCCCAGCGGGTCGGGTGAATAGGGTAGGGGAGTTATCGACAACGTCTCAATCATCAAGCAAACGCCTCGCCAGTTAAGGGCGAGCCATTTTAGAGGGGTGTAGGCAATGACACCAGCATTAGGCGCCGCGCTTATTTAACGCTGCACCTTGTCGTTCAACCAATCGTTAGCTGACAGTAATGGGATGATTGTTGACAAGATTGATGGGTATGCCGCTACTAATACAACGAAAGACTTATAAAATCGACAATCTAGCTAGGTTGACGGTTTAATCGGCACGCGCTAAAGTTTGGTTACTCTTCAATTGTCGACAATTAACCATGGCAACTCTCGCTTCTAACTCGTCTACTGCCGCCAACGTTTCCTCGGTGACCGCTGGTTCCGAGACAACCGTCTCTGGAATGGCTATTCCCGAAGTGCGCACGCTCGCAGAACGGGTGTTTCACCAATTGCAGGACGCCATTGTGCGCGGTGAACTCGCCCCCGGTAGCAAGATCACTGAGCCGGGCTTATCCAAGACCTATGGCATTTCACGTGGGCCACTACGCGAAGCGATGCGTCGGCTTGAAGCGCATCGTCTGATTGAGCGTGTTCCCCATGTGGGGGCTCGGGTGGTCAAACTCTCGATGAAAGAGCTTTTAGAGCTGTTTGACCTGCGCGAAGCCCTGGAGAGCATGGCCGCCCGGCTAGCGGCAGAAAACATGTCGCCGGAAGAGGTGCAGGGGTTGCGAGATGTACTGGCGCTGCATGAAGGTCAGGCCGACTTAAAGCGCGGCGAAGCCTACTACCAGCGAGAAGGCGATCTCGATTTCCACTACTGCATCGTTCAAGGCAGCCACAATAAGATGCTAATGAACCTGCTATGCAACGATCTCTACTATTTAGTGCGCCTCTATCGCACGCAGTTCAGTGCGAGTGGCACACGGCCGCAGCGGGCTTTTGTAGAGCACCATCGTATTGTTGATGCCATCGAAGTCGGAGACGCCGAGTTGGCTGAGCTGTTAATGCGGCGCCATGTAAGTGCTTCTCGCGCTAACGTAGCGGACCGCTATGCAGTCACCCTCGAACAGACAGCCTCTTCATCACACTCATAACTAAAATTAACAACAGGAGCAACTCCTCATGTCTCAGATGACTCCCGGTGCCCGTTTTCGGGCCGCGCTAGAGGCGAATCGTCCGCTGCCAATCCTCGGCACTATCAATGCCTACACCGCGCTGATGGCCGAGAAAGTCGGCCATCAGGCGATTTACCTTTCCGGTGGTGGTGTTGCCAATGCTTCGTTTGGCTTGCCGGATCTGGGCATGACGACCATGAATGATGTTGTAGAAGATGCTCATCGGATCTGCGGCGCCACCGAGCTGCCGCTGCTCGTGGATATCGACACCGGCTGGGGCGGCGCTTTCAATATCGCCCGAACGGTCAAAGAGATGCAGCGTGCCGGCGTGGCGGCTGTGCATATGGAAGACCAAGTCGCGCAAAAGCGCTGTGGCCACCGTCCCAATAAGGCGATTGTCACCCAGCAGGAGATGGTCGACCGTATCAAAGCCGCCGCAGATGCCAAGATTGACCCAGATTTCTACTTGATTGCCCGTACTGATGCGTTTCAAAAGGAGGGCCTTAATGCGGCTATTGAACGAGCCAACGCCTGCGTTGAAGCGGGTGCGGATGCTATTTTCGCCGAAGCGGTCCACACGCTGGATGATTACAAAGCTTTCTGTGAAAGGGTCAACGCGCCCATTTTGGCCAATATCACCGAGTTCGGCGCTACGCCCCTGTTTACACAATCTGAACTGGGTGAGGTTGGCTGCCGCATGGTGCTTTACCCGCTCTCAGCGTTCCGTGCTATGAACGCCGCGGCACTGCAGGTCTATCAAAGCATCCTCGACAATGGCCATCAAAAAGATGTGATGCCGCTGATGCAAACCCGCGATGAACTCTACGATTTTCTGAACTACCACGACTTTGAACAAAAGCTCGATGCACTGTTTGCCGAACAGGGCGACGACCAGTAAGCCAAACGCCAGTTAACTTTCGTCCATATTTGAAAGACACAATTTAAAATAAAAGCAGTAATAGGAGACACACCATGGCTGATAAACCCGTGACAGGTGCAGGGCTGCGTGGCCAAAGCGCTGGTTCCACTGCGCTGTGTACGGTAGGCAAAACAGGCTCAGGCCTGACCTATCGTGGATTTGATATCAAAGAGCTCGCCGAAAAGGCTAAATTCGAGGAAGTCGCCTACCTGCTGTTAAAGGGCAAACTGCCCAGCCAGGATGAGCTGGATCACTACATCAGCAAGCTGAAAAGCCTGCGCGGCCTGCCCGAAGCGCTGAAAACGGTACTTGAGCAGATTCCCAAAGATGCGCACCCCATGGATGTCATGCGCACCGGCACCTCAATGCTGGGTAATCTTGAGACCGAGGAGAATTTTGATCAGCAGCAAGACGTGGCCGATCGCCTGCTGGCGGTGCTGCCTTCAATGATTTGCTACTGGTACCGCTTCTCCCACGACGGCGTACGCATTGATACCGAGACCGACGATAATTCGGTCGGTGGGCATTTCCTCCATATGCTGCGCGGCGAACCCGCCTCTGAGCTGCACGCGCGGGTCATGAACGTATCGCTGATTCTTTACGCCGAGCACGAGTTCAACGCCTCTACCTTTACCGCAAGGGTATGCGCCTCGACGCTTTCCGATATGCACTCCTGCGTGACCGGGGCGATCGGTTCCCTGCGTGGCCCGCTGCATGGTGGGGCCAACGAAGCGGCCATGGCGATGATCGAGGATTGGCAGTCGCCGGAAGAGGCGGAAAGCAAGATTATGGGAATGCTGGAGCGCAAGGATAAGATTATGGGCTTCGGTCACGCGATTTATCGCGAATCCGACCCACGCAACGAGATCATCAAGCACTGGTCCAAGAAACTCTCAGACGATGTCGGCGACACAGTGCTTTATCCGGTTTCTGAGCGAGTCGAAGCGGTCATGTGGCGCGAGAAAAAACTATTTTGTAACGCAGACTTTTTCCATGCCAGTGCGTACCACTTCATGGATATACCCACCAAGCTGTTTACACCAATTTTTGTCATGTCGCGGCTGACTGGCTGGGCAGCCCACGTGTTCGAACAGCGCGCCAACAACCGCATCATTCGCCCCAGCGCCGATTACACTGGGCCCGAAAAGAGCGAGTGGGTACCAATAGAAGCGCGAGACTAACCCGCTTGCTGCCCGGTGGCTTGGCGACCGGGTTTTTTTTCCGCTCCTCTTTCTTGTGAGTCTGCCTGCTATGAATACCCTCTATCGTAAACCTCTGCCTGGCACAGCGCTTGAGTTTTTTGACGCGCGCGAGGCGGTGGAAGATATCCAGCCCGGTGCCTATGCGCAGTTGCCTTATACCTCTCGTGTGCTGGCCGAGCAGCTTGTGCGCCGCTGCGATCCCGAGCTTCTCACCGATGCGCTAAAACAGCTGATTGAGCGCAAGAACGATCTGGATTTTCCCTGGTATCCGGCGCGTGTCGTCTGCCACGATATCCTCGGCCAGACCGCCCTGGTCGACCTGGCTGGGTTACGTGACGCCATCGCCGAAAAGGGCGGTGACCCCGCCAAGGTCAACCCGGTGGTGCCGACTCAACTGATTGTCGATCACTCGCTGGCGGTGGAACACGCAGGCTCCGAAGAGGGCGCTTTTGAGAAAAATCGTGCCATTGAAGATCGCCGCAACGATGACCGTTTCCATTTCATCAACTGGACCAAGACGGCATTCGAGAACGTTGATGTGATCCCGCCCGGCAACGGCATTATGCATCAAATCAATTTGGAGAAGATGTCGCCAGTGGTACAGAACCGCGACGGCATTGCCTACCCGGATACTTGTGTGGGCACTGATAGTCATACACCGATGGTGGACGCGCTCGGCGTGATTTCCGTCGGCGTAGGTGGTCTCGAAGCCGAAAGCGTTATGTTGGGGCGTGCTTCCATGATGCGCCTGCCGGATATCGTCGGTGTGAAGTTGACCGGTAAGCTGCAGCCGGGCATTACCGGCACGGACATGGTGCTGGCGATTACCGAATTCCTGCGTAAAGAGCGGGTCGTGGGTGCGTATCTGGAGTTTTACGGCGAAGGTGCCGACGCGCTCACCGTGGGTGATCGTGCCACTATCTCCAATATGACCCCCGAGTACGGCGCGACCGCCGCGATGTTCTATATCGATGGCCAAACTATCGACTACCTGAAAATTACCGGCCGTGAAGATGAGCAGGTGGCGCTGGTGGAAACCTACGCCAAGCATACAGGCCTCTGGGCAGATAGCTTGACCGAGGTTGAGTACGAACGCGTGCTGACCTTTGACCTCTCATCGGTACACCGTACCTTGGCTGGGCCCTCGAATCCTCATGCCCATCTGCCTACTTCGGAGCTTGCCCAGCGTGGTATCGCGGTAGGTTTGGAAGCCGCGCGGGAAGAGGAAAAAGCGGGCAAGATGCCCGACGGTGCCGTCATTATTGCCGCTATCACCAGTTGTACCAATACTTCCAACCCGCGCAACATGGTGGCGGCAGGGCTGATCGCCCGTAATGCCAACCGGCTAGGGTTACTGCGTAAACCCTGGGTAAAGTCGTCGCTGGCGCCCGGCTCTAAAACCGTCAAGATGTACCTGGAAGAAGCCGGGTTGATGAGCGAGCTGGAAAATCTCGGCTTTGGGGTGGTGGCTTACGCCTGCACCACTTGTAACGGCATGTCCGGCGCGCTGGAGCCGAAAATTCAGCAGGAGATTATTGAGCGCGACCTTTATGCAACCGCTGTACTCTCCGGCAATCGTAACTTCGATGGCCGTATTCATCCTCACGCGCAGCAGGCGTTTTTGGCGTCACCGCCTTTGGTGGTCGCCTACGCCATTGCGGGCACGATTCGTTTTGATATCGAGAAAGACGCCTTGGGTGTGGATCAGGCGGGTAACCCCGTCACGTTGAAAGATATCTGGCCAGCCGATGAAGAAATCGATGCGATTGTTAAGTCATCGGTGAAGCCGGAGCAGTTCCGCGAGACTTACATTCCCATGTTCGATCTGGAAAAAAGTGTGCGCGCCCAGGTCAGCCCGCTATACGACTGGCGCCCCCAGAGTACCTATATCCGTCGCCCGCCCTACTGGGAGGGTAATATGGCTAAAGAGCGCACGTTGAAAGGCATGCGCCCATTGGCAATCCTGCCTGACAACATTACCACCGACCATCTCTCGCCCTCCAATGCGATTCAGTTGAACAGCGCGGCGGGTGAGTATCTGGCCAAAATGGGCGTGCCGGAAGAAGACTTTAACTCCTACGCGACCCACCGCGGCGATCACCTCACTGCCCAGCGCGCTACCTTCGCTAACCCCAAGCTCTTCAATGAGATGGTGCGCGATAGCGACGGCACCGTGAAACAGGGGTCGCTGGCGCGGGTAGAGCCGGAAGGCGAGGTGACCCGCATGTGGGAAGCCATTGAAACCTACATGGCGCGCAAACAGCCGCTAATCATTATTGCCGGTGCGGATTATGGCCAGGGCTCGTCACGGGATTGGGCGGCCAAAGGCGTGGCACTAGCGGGCGTGGAAGCGATCGCCGCAGAAGGCTTTGAGCGTATTCACCGCACCAATCTGGTCGGGATGGGGGTAATGCCACTGGAGTTTGAGCCGGGCACTACCCGTACCACGCTAGGCTTGGATGGCACCGAAACTTATGATGTCGAAGGTGCCGTTTCGCCAGGGGCAATGCTAACACTGGTTATCCATCGCCAACATAGTGATAGCGAGCGGGTAGCGGTGAAGTGTTGCCTGGATACTGCTGAGGAAGTATCGATTTACGCGGCGGGTGGCGTGTTGCAGCGCTTTGCTCAAGACTTCCTCGAATCCACGGCGGCCTAGTCGTGCTGCCTCTTGGAGGGAAAGCAAATGACCGATATCGTAACGAAAAGCAGCGTGCCACAAATAAAGATTCCCGCGACCTACATGCGCGGTGGTACCAGCAAGGGCGTGTTCTTCAACCTGCATGATTTACCCGGTGCTGCCCGCACGCCCGGCCCCGCACGGGACAAGCTGTTGCTGCGAGTGATTGGTAGCCCTGATCCCTATGAAAAGCAGATCGATGGCATGGGCGGGGCGACCTCAAGCACTAGCAAAACGGTCATTCTGTCGAAAAGTGAGTCTGCCGAACACGATGTGGATTACCTGTTCGGCCAAGTCTCGATTGATAAACCTTATGTGGACTGGAGCGGCAACTGCGGCAATCTTTCCGCAGCCGTCGGGCCCTTTGCGATAGCCAATGGGCTTATCGATCCCGCTCGGGTTCCGCAAAACGGCGTCGTCGAGGTACGCATTTGGCAGGTAAATATCCAAAAAACCATCGTCTCCCAGGTGCCGGTCGTAAATGGTGAAGTGCAGGAAATCGGTGATTTCGAGCTGGACGGCGTGACCTTCCCTGCGGCGGAAATTCCGGTGGCCTTTATGGACCCGGCGGACGGTGAGGGGGCCATTTTTCCTACCGGTAACCTGGTTGATGACCTTGACGTGCCGGGTGCCGGAAGCCTGAAAGCGACGCTGATCAATGCGGGTATTCCTACTATATTCATTAACGCCGCCGATATCGGCTACGTCGGTACTGAGCTGCAAGATGATATCAATGGCGACAGTAAAGCGCTGGCGATGTTTGAAGCCATTCGTGCCCATGGCGCAGTGCGAATGGGGTTGATCAGCGACATCAGCGAAGCCGCTAACCGTCAGCACACGCCTAAGGTGGCGTTTGTAGGTCCGCCATCGGATTACCTCTCTTCGAGCGGTAAGGCGGTGAAAGCGAGTGATATCGATCTGGTGGTGCGAGCGCTCTCGATGGGTAAGTTGCATCACGCCATGATGGGCACGGCCGCCGTTGCCATTGCCGCGGCAGCCGCCATTGAAGGCACGCTGGTCAACCTGGCGGCAGGCGGTGGAGGGCAACGTAATGCGGTCACTTTCGGCCATCCGTCTGGCAGCCTGCGGGTCGGGGCGGAAGCAAGCTTGATCAACGGGCGTTGGCATATTGAGCAAGCGGTGATGAGCCGCAGCGCGCGGGTATTGATGGAGGGCAGTGTGCGTATACCTGGCGATAGCTTTTAGAGGCGGTTCTTGGTCCATACTGAGTAGGTGATTCAACAGCAGGAGAGAGCCATGTCCGCTACATCCGAAGCCAACGAACGGCCTGATTACGATCCCGAGTTACAGGCTATTGCCGACTATGTCCTGAACTATCAAGTGGCGTCCCAAGAAGCCTTTGAGACGGCGCGTTATTGCCTGATGGATACGCTGGGCTGTGGGTTGTTAGCACTGCGTTTTCCAGAGTGTACCAAGCACCTTGGGCCCATTGTGGAGGGTACGCAGGTGCCGTTTGGAGCGCGGGTGCCGGGTACGTCGCTGCGGCTTGATCCGGTTAAAGCGGCATGGGATATCGGCTGTATCATCCGCTGGCTGGACTATAACGATACCTGGCTGGCTGCCGAGTGGGGACACCCTTCCGATAACCTGGGGGCCATTCTCGCCCTAGCTGACCACCTTTCCCAGCGTCGAGTCGCCCAAGGCGACGCGCCGCTGGTAATGCGTGATGTGCTTGAAGCGATGATCATGGCCCATGAGATTCAGGGCGTGCTGGCGTTAGAAAATAGCTTTAACCGAGTCGGGCTTGATCATGTAGTACTGGTGAAGGTGGCGTCCACTGCGGTGGCCGCTAAACTATTGGGCGCCAACCGTGAGCAGTTGCTCTCGGCGCTTTCTCATGCCTGGGTGGATGGCCAAAGCCTGCGAACCTATCGCCATGCGCCTAACGCGGGTTCGCGAAAAAGTTGGGCCGCAGGGGACGCCACTTCAAGAGGGGTGCGTTTAGCGGACATTGCCCTGCGCGGTGAAATGGGTATTCCCAGTGCGCTGTCAGCACCCCAGTGGGGCTTTTACGATGTGCTGTTTAGCCACGCCAATAAAGATTTGAGTCTGAAACCTGAAGCAGAGCGCAGGCTGCGTTTCCAGCGCGAGTTTGGCAGCTACGTAATGGAGAACATTCTCTTCAAAATCGCTTTTCCCGCTGAATTTCATGCCCAAACCGCCTGCGAAGCCGCCGTGACGCTTCATCCCCAGGTAAAAGATCGTCTGCACGAGATCGATAAGATCGTACTGACCACCCACGACTCGGCTATTCGAATCATTTCCAAAACTGGAGCACTCGCTAACCCAGCCGACCGCGATCACTGCCTGCAATATATGACGGCGGTGCCGCTTATCTTTGGTGAGCTTAACGCAGAGCATTATGAAGATAGCTTCCACCGTGCCCATCCGCTGATTGATCAGTTGCGGGACAAGATGGTGGTAGAGGAGAGTGCGGAATATTCAGCGGATTACCATGAACCGGAAAAACGCTCCATCGCGAATGCTATTCAGGTCTTTTTCACCGACGGTAGTAAGACGGATAAAGCAGCCGTTGAGTATCCGATTGGCCATCGACGTCGCCGTGAAGAGGGTATGCCGCTACTAGTAGATAAATTTAAGCGGCATTTGGCCACACGCTTCCCGGCAAATCGCTGTCAAAAAATTATCGATCTATGCAGCCATCAGGAAAGCTTAGAAGCATTGCCGGTCAATCAATTCATCGATGAGTGGATGATTTAGCGAGCAGTATGAAAGCCCCTTAAATACCGTGTGCCCGGTGCACGTAGGCGCACCGGGTAATGCGAGGGGTTGGGTTAGATTACTCCTCAAACGTTACTTGATCTTGCATGCGATCAATAGTAGCGGGCCCAATACCGCTTACACGCTCGAGATCCTCAACGCTATCAAAGGCCCCATTGGTTTCCCTCTCTTCAATAATAGCTTCTGCTCGGCTGGGACCGATGCCAGGTAATTCAGCCAACAGCTCGGCATCGGCAGTATTCACGTTGATGGGTGCCACCTCTTGCGCCATCACCCCACTGGAAAGTCCCAGGCAAATACTAAACAGAAGTGTGGCCAGGGCTTTTTTTAGTGTCGTGTTCATCTTCGATGCTCCTTTTAATAACGTTTGGTTTCTACGCTTTAAGTGAAAAGTGCAGAGATAGCGGGATCAAGCGACTGAATTTCAATGAGCGTTATAAGCGTCGCTGCATTAACAACTTAGCTTTTTTTAATGAGTGAATATGTCAGCGATCTAGGACGGTACTTGTAAGATTTTAGCTATATGCTTGTAGTAAATGACTTACAAGGGGCAAGGGGAGAGGAGGGCGCGCGAGGCTGGTATAATGGTAAAAATTGTCTTCGGAGTAAGCTAATGGTCACTGATTCCCCGCTTATTATTGCGCTCGATTACCCTTCGCTAGATGCCGCGCTATGTATGGCCGATCAGCTCGATCCTGCCCGCTGCCGAGTTAAAGTCGGGAAGGAGTTATTTACCCGTAGTGGCCCCGCCGTGCTTGAGGCGCTTCACGGGCGCGGTTTCGAGGTGTTTCTTGACCTCAAGTTTCACGATATACCCAATACGGTAGCCAGTGCCGTTCAGGCAGCGGCAGAGCAAGGAGTCTGGATGGTCAACGTCCATGCCAGCGGTGGCCAGCGGATGATGGAGGCCGCCATTCAGCGGCTTGAGCAACACCGTTTAGCCACTCACTTAATTGCCGTTACGGTATTGACCAGTATGGGGGCCGGAGACTTAGCCGATGTAGGAGTCAATGCGCCGCTGGCTGAACACGTGGAGCGCCTGGCGTTGTTGACACAACAGAGTGGCCTGCACGGGGTGGTGTGTTCGGCGCAGGAGTCCGCTCACCTTAAAGCACGCTGCGGTGATGCGTTTTTGAAAGTGACGCCGGGCATTCGTCCAAGCTTCGCAGCGACGAATGACCAGCAGCGTATCATGACCCCTAGCGAAGCCATGCGCGCGGGCAGTACCCATCTAGTCATCGGTAGACCGGTGACTCAGGCGGAAGACCCTATGATGGCGCTTGAGTCAATTGAAGCCGAATTAAAGCGTGTTTAAATAACGTTAAAGACTAATAGCGTTAATGACCCTGCGGCTATTCGCCCTCTACGCCAATAACGGGTTTGATGGTTCCCCAGTAACGACAACTGGGGCACTGCCACTGTAGTGCATCACTTGCAAACCCGCAGTGGCGGCAGCGGTGCCGGATGCGGTTAAGCATAAGCGCATCGGTATGGTGTTTTAGCAGCAATAGGCGCGTATCGGGAGAGGGTTTTCCGTTCAACCGCTGACTCTCAATATACAGATCGATCAAATAATCCAATCCACCTAAGCTAGGCGCCGCACGCAGGTGTTCGCCGATGAGTTCGATGGCTTTGTCGACGCCGTCACGCTGATGCACAAGCTGCCCCAGAGCAATAATGATGCTGGTATAGGGGGCTTGCTCAAGCAGGCGATAAAGATGCGCTTCATATCCCGCTTCATCGTTGTTGCGCAAATAAGCGTGCTTGAGAGCGGGCAGCATGGTTGGGATATGGGCTATCTCCTGGCGTGGAATATGGTCCAGTCGCTCAATAGCGCGGTTATAATGGCCGTTATCCATTTCCATTTCAGCCAAAAGCAGAGTGGCGCGAACGCATTTTTCATCCAGCTGTAGCGCTTTTTTAAGGTGCTTTTTGGCTATTGGCCGGCTAGCTTCGCTAATCGCTTCGATCGCTAATTCACACAGCCAATGTGCAGCCGGGCGGCGCAGTTTGGGATGCTGTTTAAAAAGCGGTTGAATCACTTCTAACGCCTGTTGCCAGGCTTTTTCACGCTCCAATAAATCGACCAGCAACTGTTTGGCAGCATAGCGGTGTTCATCATCGCTACTATGTTCCAAAACGGTGTTAAGGAGCCGCTGTGCACGATCGTGTACGCCCAGCGCCATAAAGTCACGGGCGAGCTCAAGCTGAATCTGTTCGTTGGTACGTTGTGACAGGGCAGGGCGTGCTAACAGGTTTTGGTGAATACTCACCGCTTTATCGGCTTCGCCTCGTGCACGAAAGAGTCTGCCAAGCGCTATATGGGTATCCACTGTGTCGCTGTTGACTGCGAGCACATTTATAAACGTATTGATCGCTTCGTCGGGCTGCTCGTTCAGCAGGTAGTTAAGCCCGACGAAATACTCTTTGGAAAGCGCCTGGGAGGAGGGCGTAGGTGATTGCGTTAGATGTTGGCGGCGTCCAAATTGGCGGTAGCCCAACCCATAACCGATGGCAATAGCAACCAGTAGCAAGCTTAGCAGCGCGACATCCCGCATTTATGCCAGTTCCTTGAACTCCTGAGTGCGCAGACTATCAAGCTCTTTACGCTGTTGCTTGTTTTGTCGCTGGCTACGCGCCAAGGTTGCCTTCAATCGCACATACACGCCCAGCATCGCCAGCATTCCCAGCACAACGCCAAAAACTAGTGTCGCCAGTAACCAAACAGAGAGCGATATGGCCGGCAGCTCTAGCCAAATGAGGTTCAAGGCAACCGTTTGCTGATTATTAACGGCAAACAAAATACCTACGAGCACTACTATCAGCAAAATTACGGCTAAAAACAGCCCTTTGATCCAACGCATTTGAGTTTCCTAGTCTGTGACGTTCACGATAGCGCTATTGTGTACGACTCGAGCGGCGGCGTCATCCTGCAGAAGGTCGGATATCGTAATCGCCGCCTTTAATAGCCGAGTGCACGGCTTGCATCCACCTGCTCACGTAGCTCTTTACCTGGCTTGAAGTGGGGAACATATTTACCTTCCAGGTCGACCGCATCGCCGGTTTTAGGGTTACGCCCGACACGCGGCTCCCGGTAATGCAGTGAAAAACTGCCGAAACCACGAATTTCGACGCGACCTCCACTGGCAAGAGAGTCAGTCATATCATCCAAGATAATACGCACCGCCGTTTCAACATCTTTGGCGGACAGTTCCGGCTGACGCATCGCGATTTGTTCGATTAGTTCAGATTTAGTCATCGGTTGGCTCCCTGCGAACATTGAAGGCCGTGCCATGCTCGGCCTAGCTACTATCAAATTCAGCATACTGCGCAATTCAGTATAAAACAATTCAGATAAAACAAGGTTCTAGACTGATAAACAGCATAGGTGATGGAGGGCGCTGGCGCGACCCTACAGCTTAGGTATACTGGCACTTCATTTACTTAATCGGAGCGGCTGACGTTGAACGACGACAATTCCCCTGCAGCCATTTTGCGTAAACGGCTTTATTGGCACTCGCGTCGTGGTATGTGGGAGCTTGATTTACTGCTAATTCCGTTTCTAGAGCAGCGTTTTGACCACATCAGTGAAGCAGATCAACTAGCCTACCAGCAGTTAATCGAAGGTGAAGACCAAGACCTGTTTGTCTGGCTGATGCATCGTGAATGGCCTGAAGAGCCTAGTCAGCGTCGTATCGTACAAATGATTGTTGAACATGCTGAAACCACCGATAATTCTGCCTATCGTACCCTCTAAACTATGGCAGTTAACGCAATGCCTACTGCTGATTGGGATCGCTGCACTGAGCTATTGGGTAGGCGGTAAACCGGCAGGCATGACGGTAATAGTGCTAGGGGGAGCGTACGCGTGGCGTATTTATCAGGGCAAACCCAAGCGAGTGCTCTCCCTGACATCGACGGGGTTGCTGTTACATGGCCGCTGGCTATCAAGTGCTCAGCGGCCTGCCGAGCCTGCGTGGCCAACGAACACTCCTCTCAGTGAAGCGTATGAAGTACGTTGCGACTATTTAGGCCCATGGTTAATCGGGCTTTATGTCGGTAAACAGCGGGTTTGGTTATGGCCCGACAGCGCGCCATCAGAACACCTACGTGAAGTGCGCAAGCTTTTCCATCGCCCTGGTCAATAACCGAACTAGCCAATCGTGCCGTTATCTAGCAACGGCTAACCAAGTCTTGCAGGGTAAGCGTCGAGGCGGTAGCGATTGTCTGCTGCTGCGGCCAATCGGTTATGTAGTGCAAACCACGCGACTCATGGCGTTGTTGCGCTGCCAGCACCGTCAGTCGCGCTAACTGTAGGGCTTGATGCAAGCGCTTACCTTCCGGAGTAGTTAGGGCATTTTCTAGCGCTTCGAGAGAATGCGTAAGCGCTTTTAGTTGTGCTTGGGCCGACGTGAGGCCTGCTTTACTGCGCACAATGGCAACATGCTGGCTCATGATTGCCCGCATGCGTTGGCGGGTATCGCTGAGAACAGCCTTGGGTAAGGTGGCTATTGGCGATAAGGTGGGTGGCTCAACGTCATCATCGGCGAGAGAATGACGTTGTGCCAGCAGTGCCTGTGCACAACTGCGCGCAAACACCAGGCATTCCAGCAACGAGTTGCTGGCCATTCGATTAGCGCCATGAAGGCCCGTGCAAGCCGTTTCCCCGACGGCATAGAGGTTGGTGACGTTGGTAGCCCCCTGCAGGTCGGTGGCAATGCCGCCGCAGCTATAGTGAGCTGCAGGTACCACGGGGATGGCTTGCTGGGTAATATCAATGCCGCGAGAAGCACAATGCGCCAGGATAGTGGGAAAGTGGTGACGAATTGCCTGTTCACCCAAGTGACGAATATCCAGCCACACGTGACCTAGTTTGCTGCGCTGTATCTCTGCGTCGATGGCGCGTGCTACTACATCCCTAGGGGCTAGCTCAGCGCGAGGATCCAGGGCGGGCATAAAGCGCTGCCCTGCTTCATTGAGTAAATGGCCGCCCTCACCGCGAACTGCTTCGCTAATCAAGAACGCTGGGCCTTCCGGATCAAAAAGGCAGGTCGGGTGAAACTGTTGAAACTCAAGGTTCTTCAAACAGGCACCTAGTTCTGCCGCCATCATCATGCCTTCGCCGCTGCTCGGGGCTGGCGTAGTGGTGTGGCGGTAAAGGCCGCTGGCCCCACCGGTAGCTAAAACGGTATGGCGTGCAATAATCGAGTGCCACTGCTGATCGGCATCGCTACCATAGGCGCCGCGGCAGGCGCCCTGAGCATCCTGCAATAAGCCAACCATCGTTAAATCGTTGCGCTGGGTGATATTGGGGTGTTGGGCCACTTTATTTAGCAGCGTATCCACTACGGCACGTCCAGTGGCATCATCGGCATGGATAATGCGTCGCGCATTGTGGCCCCCTTCGCGGGTCAAGTGATACGGGTAGCGTGCAGTGGGGTCGGTTTCTGGCGTAAATGGAACGCCTTTATCGATAAGCCATTGTATGGCAGCGGGGCCATGGGTAACGGTAAAGCGCACTGCCGCTAATTCGCAGAGACCATCGCCTGCTATCAAGGTATCGTTAATATGCGCATCCAGATCGTCATCCGGCGAGAGAACGGCGGCTATGCCTCCCTGTGCCCAGCGGCTAGCCCCTTGGTCGTCTTGAGCGGGACGAACTAGCGTCACTGATTTTTGATCAGCCATTTCCAAAGCAAGAGTTAACCCTGCGACACCGCCGCCAATGATAAGAACATCAGATAGTGGCGTGCTCATTGCACTCGCTCCTTACTTATGCAGGCCAAAACCGTGTAAGCCCTAACCGTAAAAAACCTAACAGCCCCTAGCGAGGTAGTGCGCTAAACGGGGGGGGGTAGCATCATAGCGTGGCGATATGCGATTAGCGATATTTAGGCGCTAATAACTGCTTAGGCTAATAAATACACAGGCTAATAAATACTTAGCAAACGGCACCAAAAACGCAATGATAGCGAAACAGCGTTAGCAGAAAGAAAAAGGGGGTAATAGGAGAGATGTAGAGTGAAGCTAAGAATAGAAAGAAGCGAGGAAAAGAATAAAACTAAGAAATGGTGCCCGGAGCCGGACTTGAACCGGCACGGGGTTGCCCCCGAGAGATTTTAAGTCTCTTGCGTCTACCGATTTCGCCATCCGGGCAAAACATCGCAATGTTGTTTAAAAAACTGTTTTAAAAAAACACTCTTTAATACATCACTGCTTCACAAAGATGGAGGCTGGAGTCGGAATCGAACCGGCGTACACGGAGTTGCAGTCCGCTGCATAACCACTCTGCCATCCAGCCTCAAAAGTCATTGGAGCGGGAAAAGAGATCGACCGGGCTGGCGTTCCAGCTCACGACCCTCTCTTGCTTTACCACGCTATCCAAGTTGGAGCGGGAAAGGAGATTCGAACTCCCGACCCTCGCCTTGGCAAGGCGATGCTCTACCACTGAGCTATTCCCGCTCGACTCGAGGGCGAATTATACGGATCACCGCTCGCTTGTCAATCAATGAATTATTGCGTATTCATTATCTACTTATCAGCAGCTTACATCGAGCGGCTTAGATGTGGCCAGGCGGCTTTCAGGTACTGAATCATCGACCACAGGGTTAGGATCGCTGCAGCATAGAGAACAACAATCCCTAATAGCGCAAGCGGCTGTGCTGGTGGAAGCGCCAGTAAGATCAACAGCGATACCATCTGCAGCGTTGTTTTCAGTTTGCCTACCCATGACACGGCCACCATGCCCCGCTTGCCCATTTCGGCCATCCACTCGCGTAATGCCGAAATGACGATTTCTCGGCCAATAATCACTAGCGCTGGAAGCGTGAGTACCAAGGTGTCGTATCGCTCAATGAGTAACGCAAGGGCCACGACAACCATTAGTTTGTCGGCCACTGGGTCTAGAAACGCGCCAAAAGGCGTTGACTGATTCCAGCGCCGCGCTAGATAACCATCCAGCCAGTCGGTCACTGAAGCTAACGCAAAGAGGCCAGCGGCGACAGGCATGCTCCAACTGAAGGGTAGATAAAACAGCACCACCAGCAGCGGAATAAAGGCAATTCTTGCCAGTGTCAGTATGTTGGGTATATTCATCGCAGGGTGCGATCCTTGCCGGAAAATCAGAGGATTCGAAGTGTCTGGGGCTCATTCTATCCCCCTTGGCCGATAGCATCTATGCCAAGAGGCGCTTTATCCATTTAGCGCCCGATAAATACTCTTCGCCAGTGAGGCATTGATACCCGGGACGCGGGCAAGTTCATCCTGGCTGGCCTTTTGTACGCCCTGCAGGCCGCCAAAGAATCGCAACAGCTCCCGCCGGCGCTTAGGGCCAATGCCAGGAATATCCTGCAGCGTAGAGGTACGCCTTGCTTTGTCACGCTGGGCGCGGTGGCCAGCAATCGCAAAACGGTGCGATTCATCACGAATGTGCTGTATTAAATGTAGGGCCGGTGAGGCTGGGTCCAGATCGAGCGGATTATCGGCCGTTTCGAGGAATAAACTCTCAAGCCCCGCTTTACGCGTGGTGCCTTTGGCGACACCCAGTAAAATGATGTTGGTGATCTCGAGCGCCTTGAATACTTCACGGGCCATGTTGAGCTGCCCTTTACCACCGTCCACGATCAGTATGTCGGGTGCGACCGCCTCACCGTTTTTTACTCGCTTCAATCGTCGGGTGAGTGCCTGCTGCATGGCCGCATAATCGTCGCCTGCGGCCACTCCTTCGATGCGGAAGTGGCGATAATCGCTTTTACGCGGCCCTTGGTGGTCAAACACCACACACGAGGCAACGGTCGCTTCGCCATGGCTATGGCTAATATCAAAACACTCCAGACGTTGAGGTGTTTCTTCCAAGCCAAGTGCTTTCTGTAGGGCGGTAAAGCGCTGAGTAAGCTGCGTTTGATTGGCAAGCTGCGACGCCAATTGCTGCTCCGCGTTGGTAATCGCCAGCTGTTGCCACTGGGCACGGTGACCGCGTACTTGGCTGGTGACGCGTATGCGCTTACCCGACTGTTGGGTCAGCGCCTCGGCGATCAGTTCGCTATCGTCGAGTGGATGGCTGGTAATCACTTCGCTGGGAACATTATGCGGTTGGCCAAAATAGTATTGGCTCACCACCTCGGTGAGTAACGTTTCTAGCGGAAGATCCAGGTCGTTTTTTGGCGTGTGATGGCGAGCGCCCAGCAGGCGTCCATCGCGGACGCTTAATACTGAAACACCCATTGCGCCGGGTCGCTGTGCCAGGGCGAAAATGTCGGCATCACCGCCGCCGGTGTCGACGAATTGACGCTGCTGAAGCTGGCGTAGCTGCTGAACCTGGTCGCGTAGACGAGCGGCTTCCTCAAAGTTAAGCGCTTTGCTGGCCACTTCCATGGCGGCCATTAACTCTTGAGTCACGTTCTCGCTTTTGCCTTCCAGGCACATCACCGCGTGTTCAACGTCGCGCTGGTAGTCTTCGGCAGAGATATAGTCCACGCAAGGCGCGCTGCAGCGCTGAATCTGATACTGCAAACAGGGGCGCGAGCGGTGTGCAAATACGCTGTCTTCGCAGTTACGGATAAGAAATATTTTTTGCATCAGCGCTAGGCTTTCCCGTACAGCACCGCTGCTGGGGTAAGGGCCTAAATAGCGGCCATCGTCGCTACGCTGGCGAGCGCGCTTATACTCAAGTGCCGGGTAGGGGTGGCGGTCGGTGACAAAGACAAATGGATAGGACTTATCGTCGCGCAATAAAATATTGTAAGGCGGACGCAGTTGTTTGATGAGTGTCTGTTCGAGCAGAAGCGCTTCGGTTTCCGTACGGGTGACGGTGACCTGGACATCAGCGATGCGTCCCACCATGGCCTGGGTCTTGGTATTTAGCTGGCCACGAAAATAACTGGCAAGACGCGCTTTTAAGCGCTTTGCTTTACCCACATAAAGCGTGTTGCTTTGCGCATCAAGCATGCGATAAACACCTGGAGAGGTGCTGACCGAGCTCAGGAATTGTTTCGAATCAAAGGTCATATCTGTGTATCGGTACCCAATAACAGCAGGGGAGGATGGGGTTAAATCTGGGTAGCGTCAAACCCTTCGACCAGCCCGTGGCGTAGCGCTAAATGCGTCAGCTCAACGTCAGTGGCCACCTGAAGTTTATCGAACAGTCGATAGCGGTATGTGTTTACCGTTTTAGGACTTAAATGTAGACGATCAGAGATATCTTGCACGCGCTGGCAGTTAACAATCATCAGGGCAATCTGTAGCTCACGATGAGAAAGATGGCTAAAAGGATTGTCCTCATTGGTAAAGTGCGACAGTGCCAAGCGTTGCGCAATTTCCTGACTGACATAGCGCCGCCCATGAAAGACTTGGCGTATGGCGTCGGTCATTTCTATCGCGTCAGCGCCTTTGCTTAAAAAGCCGGAGGCGCCAGCTTCCAGCATGCGCCGCAACACGCTGTCTTCCATGTGGGCAGTTAGGATCAACACCTTGACGTCTTCCATGGTGCGATGAATGCGGCGTGTGGCCTCAAGGCCACCGATGCCCGGCATGCGTATGTCCATTAGCACGATATCAGGCTTTAGATGGCGGCACTGTGACACCGCACTTTCACCGTCGTCGACCTCGCCCACAATTTTAATGTCGCACTCTTCGTTTAGCAGATGAGCAATGCTAGTTCTTACTAGGTGATGGTCATCGGCGATAAGGACGCTGATCAATGGACAGGCTCCTGCATGGAAACATCATGGGCTCAGGCGTTGGCCTTGTAGGCTACTCAATCTTACTAACTGCATCTTACTAAATGCATCTTATTA
Organism: Vreelandella sp. V005; assembly: GCF_052645115.1. Classification (NCBI taxonomy): domain Bacteria; kingdom Pseudomonadati; phylum Pseudomonadota; class Gammaproteobacteria; order Oceanospirillales; family Halomonadaceae; genus Vreelandella; species Vreelandella sp. V005. The sequence continues at coordinate 97,400 of NZ_JBQXYA010000008.1, forward strand.
ACTGCCTATAGAGTGCCACAGCTGGCGACAAAGGAGAATTAGTTAGCGCTGATGGTTCGAAAACTTGACCGAGTTAGGTGATCATCGTAGTATCCGCCTCGCTGTAGGAAAGCGCGGTATACGGGGCCTTAGCTCAGCTGGGAGAGCGCAACACTGGCAGTGTTGAGGTCAGCGGTTCGATCCCGCTAGGCTCCACCATGTTTTATATACACGATTCTATTTCCGATAGAAGACCTGATTTTCGATACCAGTTTATTGCAAAAAAGCCTCGTTGATTAACGAGGCTTTTTTCGTTTTACGTGCTACTAAGCTGCTTGCATTACTGGTTGGCCACTTTGCCCAATAGTAAAAACTCGATCAGTGCTTTTTGTGCATGCAGGCGATTGCCCGCTTCCTGCCAGACCGCTGCGCGTGGATCGTCAAGCAGGGTCATGCTGATTTCCTCGCCGCGGTGGGCTGGCAGGCAATGCAGGAACAGCACCTCTTGATTTGCCTGATCAAGCATCGCTTCGGTGACTTGAAAGCCGGAGAAATCGGCTTCGCGTTTGGCCTGTTCCTCTTCCTGGCCCATAGAGGCCCAAACATCGGTAGTGATCAGGTCAGCACCTTTCGCCGCAGCTTGTGGGTCATGTAGCAACGTGACGTGATCGCCTGCCGCCGCCATGATGTCAGCACGTGGCTCATAGCCTTTCGGGCAGCATATGCGCAGGTGAAAATCGAACTGACGGGCTGCATTGATCCATGAATGGCACATGTTGTTACCATCGCCAATCCATACTGCCGTGCGCCCCTTTACACTGCCGCGCAGCTCGGTCCAGGTCATTACGTCGGCAAGTAATTGGCACGGGTGGTAGTCATCGCTGAGCGCGTTAATGACGGGGACGCTGCTGGCGCTGGCGTAGGTTTCCAGCCCCGCGTGGGAGAAAGTGCGGATCATAACCGCATCGACCATTTCTGATAAGACACGGGCGGTGTCTTCAATCGGTTCACCACGACCTAGCTGGGTGTCGCGGGGGGAGAGAAAGAGTGCGTGACCCCCGAATTGTGCCATGCCCGTTTCGAACGATACGCGGGTACGCGTTGACGATTTTTCAAAAATCATCGCCAAAGTGCGGTTGGGAAGTGGCGTGTAAACAGGACCTTGAGCCTTTAATTCGGTCTTGATGGTAATGGCGCGCTGAATCAAATAATTCAGCTCATCCGGGGTCAAATCTAACAAGGTCAGGAAATGGCGTGTCGCCATAAGGGCTTCTCTCCGCGCAAAAACACTATCCTAGCTATGCGGCAGGGGATGCGCAACGCGAACGGCATGCGTAGAATAGCCCCACACTTTAAAGCCGAGCGCTTTACTCAGGTACTTTTTAAACTGCTACGCTCTAGTGCTATGTTTCAAGAACGTAGAGAGTGAGCATCGGCCATCAACAAGCGAGGACATTGTATGAGCACTACCGCCGAAAACATTCAGCGTCAAATCAGCGAAAACCCGATCCTTATCTTCATGAAAGGGTCGCCACAGTTGCCACAGTGCGGGTTTTCCGCCCAGACCGTGCAAGCCTTGATGAGCTGCGGTGAGCGCTTTGCGTTCGTTAATGTGCTGGATAACCCGGACATTCGCGCTGAACTACCTAAAATCGCTAACTGGCCGACATTCCCTCAATTATGGGTAGAAGGCGAGCTAGTCGGTGGCTGTGACATCGTGGTGGAAATGCATCAAAACGGTGAGTTGGAAAAACTGGTTAAAGCTGCCGCTGAGCGCGCAGGTGCCGCAGAGGGTGGAGATAACGCTTAACGGTTGCCGAGCACTCCGCCTCAAGCGGTTGGCGGGCTATGGTGCAACCGCTAGAATGACCTTTTGTTATGCACCGTGGCACTTGCCCCGCGCTGTCCTCAGCGTGGGGTAAGTTAACCCGTCGAAGGAAGTAAAGCTTCATGAGCTATCAGGTTCTGGCCCGCAAGTGGCGACCTCGCACATTCCACGAACTCGTTGGTCAGGCCCATGTTCAACGCGCCCTAGTAAATGCCCTTGATCAGGGGCGTCTCCATCATGCCTACCTGTTTACAGGTACCCGCGGGGTGGGCAAGACCACCTTGGCGCGCATCCTTGCTAAATGTTTAAACTGCACGGCCAACGGCCGTGGCGATGAAGGTATTACATCCACTCCCTGTGGGCATTGCGACAGCTGCCAAGCTATTGATGATGGCCGTTTTGTCGATTTGATTGAGGTCGATGCAGCGTCAAGAACCAAGGTTGAAGATACCCGCGAACTGCTCGACAATGTTCAGTATGCGCCGACCCAAGGGCGCTACAAGGTGTACCTGATTGATGAGGTGCACATGCTATCCACCAGCAGTTTTAATGCGCTCCTTAAAACGCTGGAAGAGCCACCCCCTCACGTTAAATTTCTGCTAGCAACCACCGACCCGCAAAAGCTGCCACCTACCGTGCTTTCGCGCTGCCTGCAATTTACGCTCAAACATATGCCGCCTGAGCGCGTCGTGGAGCATCTCACCTTTGTGTTAGGCGAGGAGGGCGTCGCATTTGATGAGAGCGCCTTGTGGCTACTGGGTAAAGCGGCTGAAGGCTCGATGCGCGATGCCATGAGCCTGACTGATCAAGCCATTGCCTTTGGCCAGGGGGCGGTGCGCCATGCCGATGTGGCCGCCATGTTGGGCACACTCGATCATCGTCACATTCTTGGCTTAGCCGACGCCCTGGCCGAGGTGGACGTACAACGTTTGCTGGCAGAGGTGGCGCAGTTAGCAGAACAGGGCCCCGACTTTGCCGCTGTGTTGGATGAGCTGTCGAGCATGTTGCACCGCTTGGCGGTTGCGCAAATGGTGCCGGACGCTGTGGATAATAGCCACGGCGACCGTGACGTGGTTCTGCAGTTGGCGAGCCGTTTTACCGCGGAAGATATACAGCTCTATTATCAAATCGGTATTCAGGGGCGTGGTGATATGGTCCACGCGCCGGATCTACGCAGCGCTTTGGAGATGACGCTGCTGCGTATGCTGGCGTTTCGTCCGCAAGGTGTCCCTAAACCGCCACGCACGCCACTGCCCCTACGTCGCGAGCCCGTAGAAGAAGCAACAGCAAGTGCTCAGGCATCTCAGCCAGTCCAAGTGCCCACCTCCGCGGGTAGTTCAGCGCCAACGACTGACACAGTTTCGCAGGCGCGGCCGGCGCCAAGCGCTGCGGCTGCGCCACCCTCAGAACTAAGTGATGAGCGTAGCGAAACGCACGATCAAAAAGGGGTGCCAACGTCTACACCGCCAGAAGCGCCTGGAGCGGCCCCCGCCGCGCCAGCGTCTGAACAGGCTCCTTCCGTCCAAGGGCCATCTCAAAGTGAAGAGGCACCGCCCCAGGAGCCGCCGCCATGGGTTGTCGATGCCGAAATGGTTGACGCCGACAATACTCCGCCAGCGCCCCAGCCAGCGTCTGACATGGCGTCGCCAATAGCTCCCGAGCTAGACACTTCGCCTATACAGGTAACGCCTGCGCCTGCGCCTGTCCAGGAACAGGTAACTCCTGCCCAGGACGAGGCTGCTCCGGCAACCACCGCTGGCGCGATAGATAACGACCGATGGTTAGCATGCTTCGACGCACTGGGGTTAGGCGGTTTGACGCGCAACCTAGCAGGAAACTGTTTGGTCGAGAGTGATGACGGCAGCTTGCTGACTCTTCGCCTGGACCCTAGCCAGGAGGCTATGCAGGCCGAAGTACACCAAACGCGTATCGAGCGAGCCCTAAAAGAGCAGAGCATGCCGCGGCGAATAGCATTTTACGTCGCTGAGTTGCCCACAAACATTGAAACTCCCCGTCAACGAGAAGATCGACTGAATCAGGAGCGTCATGCCCAGGCGGTTGATCTACTCAATCATGACCCCCATGTACAGAAATTACAGCAGGCGTTTGGGGCAAAGCTGATAGAATCCAGCGTTAAGCCTGCCGATGAAATACGCTAAGCTAGCGCTCATATCATGGCAACATTGACCTATCTTTTAACACCGTTGGAGATCAGACCATGCTTAAAGGTGGAATGGGCAACTTGATGAAACAAGCCCAAGAAATGCAGGAAAAAATGCAGCGCGTTCAGGAAGAAGTCGCCAAGGCAGAAGTGCAGGGCGAGGCGGGCGCCGGTATGGTCAAGGTCACCATGAATGGTCGGCACGACGTTTCAAATGTGTCCATTGACCCCAGCGTGATGGAAGAGGACAAAGAGCTATTGGAAGACTTGCTAGCCGCGGCCGTTAACGATGCGGTGCGCAAGCTGGAAGTTAACTCGAAAGAAAAAATGGAAGAGGCGACAGCAGGCTTGAACCTTCCTCCCGGCTTTAAGATGCCGTTCTAAGCAATGCGTTTTTCTCCTCTCGTTGAGCAGTTGATGGATGCTTTTCGCGTGCTGCCAGGCGTTGGACCTAAAACGGCCCAGCGCATGGCCATGCATTTACTTGAACGCGAACGACCAGGCGGGCAGCGTCTTGCGGCGGTTATTCAACAGGCGATAGACGAAGTGGGCTACTGTCAGCGTTGCCGAACGCTAACGGAAGCCGATATTTGTCTCCTCTGTGAAAGCCCGCGTCGCGATGATGCGCTGCTGTGTGTGGTCGAGTCGCCGGCCGACCAGCTGGCGATCGAGGAAGCCGGTGGCTTTAAAGGCCGCTATTTTGTGCTGCACGGCCATCTTTCGCCGTTAGACGGTATCGGGCCTGAATCCATTGGGCTTGATTTGCTCGAAGCGCGCGTCGCAGAAGGGCTAATCGAAGAAGTGGTGTTGGCGACCAATCCTACGATCGAAGGAGAGGCGACGGCGCATTATATTGCCTCACAGCTGGCCGAATACGGTGTCAAACTCTCGCGGCTAGCCTATGGTGTTCCCATGGGCGGTGAGCTGGAGTATGTCGATGGCGGCACGTTGAGTCGTGCGTTTAATGGCCGTTTGCCCTTTGCTAGCGAATAAGCCTACCTAAACGCAAACGCTTTCGCGTTTGCGCCAACTTGGAAGATTGCTTTTGTCCTCTCTTACTCCCTCTTATCAATGGCTTGATACCCCAGAGGCGCTTGATGCCGCGTGTGATCAAGTGGCTAACGCCCACGTCATCGCCCTGGACACCGAGTTTTTCCGAGAGAACACGTTCTTTCCAGTGCCTGCGTTGATTCAATTCACGGCGGGCGAAGAGGCTTATCTCATTGATCCCGTCGCGGTCCCCTGTACCGACACGTTTCGCGCACTGCTACAAAATAGCGCGATTAAGTTACTCCACTCCTGTAGCGAAGACCTCGAAGTCTTCCAGCACTGGTCTGGGGTGCTGCCTGCACCATTAATTGATACGCAGGTGGTGCAGGGGTTTCTGGGAGAGAACCCAGGCATGGGTTACCAAAAATTGGTGGAGTTTTGGGTGGGCGAAACGCTTCCCAAAGAGGAGACGCGCTCGAACTGGTTAGTGCGCCCGCTAACGCCTGCACAGTGCCACTATGCAGCTCTTGACGTTATCTATTTGCTAAAAGTATGGGCGCTGCAAGCGGAAAAGCTTGCCATGCTGGGGCGGCGTGACTGGGTAGATGCCGAGTGCGCAAGCTTGATCGAGCAAGCGGGACGAAGTGTAGATAACGACCAGCAGTGGTATACCCGGCAGCGCCAACTTTGGCGTTTGACGCCTCGTCAAATGGAGGCCTACCGACTGATGACCACCTGGCGTGAAGGCGAAACACGCCGGCGCGATTTGCCGCGCAATTGGCTCATTAGCGATAAGCTTTTGTTTGCCATTGCTGAAAAGATGCCGAGCAACCGCTTTGAGCTGGCGGACGTGGAAGGTATCAAGCCAGTGCTGATTAAAAAAGAGGGCGATGCGCTTTTGGCAATGGTGAAGCAAGCGCAGCATTGCGAGGAAGCGGCACTCCCGCCTCGCTGGCCAGACCCAATGCATCCTACGTTCAAATCACGTTTCAAGGCGCTTAAAAAGGCAGTGACGGCTAAAGCCAACGATTTGGGCGTCGCGCCGGAAATGCTGATGCGTCGACGTGATATTGAAACACTGGTCATGCAGGATCTCGCTGGCGAGCCTTTGTCTTGGCCCAGCGGCTGGCGAGGCGAGTGTTTAAATGCCTGCTTGGCCAAAGCCCTTGAGGAGCGCACATCATGAGCGACAAACTGATCTGCGAAGTTTTCAAAAGCTCGCGCAAAGACGAAATGTACCTGTATGTCGACAAGCGTCAAGGACTCGTCGACGTGCCCGCGCCACTACTGGAAACCTTCGGTAAGCCTGTGCCAGTTTTTACCATGTTGCTCACGGCGGATAAAAAACTATCTCGTGTTAATGCAGCCGACGTGATCGAAGGGATTAACGACAAGGGGTTCTATTTACAGATGCCGCCCCCGAAAGAGGCTGACTTGCTCGACGTGCATCGCGCCCACGTTGCCTCCCGTGTTGATGCAGATACAGATGCAAATGATCAATAGCGTCAGCTTTTTATGAATTTCCTTGCTCATGCTTGGCTTGTCAGCGCGGGCAGTGATGATTTTCTTTTTGGCAATTTAATTGCCGATGGGGTGAAGGGGCGCGACTTAAGTGATTGGCCTGCTGCGATTGCGCAGGGTGTTCGCCATCATCGCCGCGTGGATGCCTGGGTGGATAGCCATCCAAGCGTTGTGAATGCACGGCGACGCGCCCCGGTTGCTCAGCGACGTTATGCAGGCATTGCGCTGGATATGCTCTGGGATCACTTTTTGGCTCGGGACACGGCGGGCCAAGCCGAACAGGACGCTATTGTCGAACGCTGCTATCGGTTACTCTCGGCGCGGCCAGCGCCGAACCGGTTGGCGACAATGATGCCAGTGCTTGTCGAGCAGGACTGGCTAAGAGGCTATGCGGATTTTAATTTTACCTGCCGCGCCATTACTGGCATAGGACGGCGGTTGTCGGGTCCCAACCAATTGGCGGCATTGGTGCCTTGGCTGGACGATGACTACCAAGCGCTAGAGAAGGATTTTCAGATCCTGTGGCCAGCGCTATTGGCAGAACTAAGCCACACTGATTCATTACCATAGGGAGAGTGTCTCCGCGAGGTCATGAAGGAGCAAACGATGGAAACTGCGATGCGCGAGCGTTTTTGGGAACGTTTTTCTCTTGAGGAGCTAACACCCCAAGAGTGGGAGGCGCTGTGCGACGGCTGCGGACAGTGCTGCCTGCTAAAGTTGCACGATGAAGATACCCAGGAGTTGGCAGTACTGAACGTTGCTTGCCGTTTATTAGATACCCATAGCTGTCAGTGCAGTGACTATGCCAATCGATTCAAGACAGTGCCTGATTGCACCCAGCTTACCCCAGCTTTGGTGAAAGAGTTCACTTGGCTACCACAAAGCTGCGGTTACCGGCGCGTGGCGGAAGGGCGTAAGCTGGCGGGGTGGCACCCGCTATTGAGCAATGATGCCGAGAGGGTTCATCGTAAAGGGGTGAGTGTGCGCAGTTTTGCCGTATCTCAAGATGAAGTGCCGGAGCATCAATTAGAGTCGCACATCATTGCCGTCTTACCGATGTAATCATCGTCGGCTTAAGCGCTGGGCTGCTTTGGCGTATCCCAAATACTGCCCACTGCCCACGTGGCCTGCTGCGTGAGGGCGCCCAGCAGGCCTTCGCGCATTTTGCTCAGGGGTTGGCGTCGGAGGTTGTCGCCAAACCTAACGCCCAAAGGATAAAGGCGTCTTGACGCGCGGTATCGCGCCAAGCTTTGAAGCGACCCGATGCACCGCCGTGGCCACTGCTCATATCAGTGCGCATTAGAATCGGCGCTGAACCTTGTTGCTGTCTGGCCACTTGGGCGTAAAACTTGGCGGGCTCCCAGTAGCTAACGCGCGTATCAAACCAGCTGCCTTCAATCCAAAGCGCCGGGTAGGCTTGTGGCTTGATGTTATCCATGGGGGAATAAGCGCGGATTCGCGACGCGACCTCTGGCGCCTCGGGGTTTCCCCACTCGCTGTACTCTGCGGTAGTCAGTGGCAGGTCTGGGTTCTGCATCGTGCGCAGTACGTCTAGAAACGGCACGTCTAAAAGAGCAGCGCAGAACGCGTCAGGCGCACGATTAATGCAGGTGCCAACCAACAGCCCGCCAGCGCTGGCGCCATAGGCCGCTATACGCTGCGAGTCGCTTACCCCCTCTGCCACCAGGGCCTCCCGGGCGGCCAGGAAATCATCGAAGCTGTTCTCCTTATGGGCCATCTTACCGTTTAAATACCAGGGTTCACCGCGCTCACCGCCGCCGCGCACGTGGGCAACAGCAAAAGCTGCGCCGCGCTCTAAAAGCTCTAGCCGCGCAATGGAAAACCATGGGTCTAACGCCTCGCCGTAAGCGCCGTAGCCATAAAGCAGGGTGGGTAAGGGTTGGTCCGCCAGATCAGCGCGCATGACCACTGATACCGGCACCCGCTCGCCATCCTGGCTGGTGGCCCAGATGCGCTTGCTGGTGAGTTGTTCGGGCTGAAGATTGCCATAAATGGGCACCCGCTTGAGTATTGTTCGTTCGCCGCTGGTAAGGTCGAGCGCGAACCAACTGGGCGGCTGAGTAAACGACTCTTCGCGTAGGCGCAGGACTAGGCTATCGAAATGTGGCGCATCTTCGAGCATCTGTGAGCAGGGCTGTTCTGGCAACGCCAAGTACGTATCTAACTGGCAGGCATGTTGCGCATCAAAGACTAATCGCCTTAAGCGCATTTGCGCTTGCTGGTGATCACGCTCGCCCAGCATCAACCCCCAGGAAAAGGCATCGACGCCTTCCAGCGTGGCGTCTTCGCGGTGAGTAATGAGCGTTTGCCACGTTAAGGGGTGCTGGCCAAGCTGGCTTTCCGGCAGATAATCAAGCTGAAAATGAGCGCCTGCTTGGTTATGCAGGCGATAAAAGCTGCCAGGACGGTGATCGATACTGTATTCGACCCCGTTTTGCCGTTGCTGAATACATAGCGGCTTAGTAGCAGGCGCATGAGCGGGTATCAGGTGAATTTCGCTGGTGTCTTTTGAACCACTTTCGAACAGCAGCCAGGCGCGTGAGCGCGTTTTGCCAATGCCAATCCAGAACTCGGTGTTCTCCTCGCGTAATACAAGCGCTGGTGTGGGCGAGGCGTTTGGGTTATCCAGGCATAGTGGTAAACGCCATACGCTATCGGGGCGCTGGGTGTCATCAAAACGGGTGAATAGCAGGGTAGCCGCAGTGACGGTTTGATCCTCTGCCCAGCACAGGCCAGCGCCAATATCAGTAAGTAACTGGACGGGGTCGCCGTCGGGTAACGCCTTCAGCCATAGCGTAAAACGCTCATCGCCTTGGGTATCTTCTGTCCAGGCTAGCCACTGCTCATCGGGTGATAGGGCCATATCACCCATGTCATAGAATTCATGGGCTGCGGCGCGGGCACTCACATCGAAGAAGCAGACCGGCTGATCGGGTTGCTGGTTGGGGTGGCGCCACCAGCAGGGGTAGTCGTCTTCGGCACTGGTCTCGTTCCAGAACGTAAAATGGTCAAGCGTTGTCTTAAGACTGCTCACGGCCAATTCGCGACGGGCCAGGTGGCTCTGGTATAACGCTTCTTCCAGTGGAGCAAGCGGGGCAAACCAGTCGGCTTGTTGCTGGTTGGCGGCTTCTAAAAAGTCGCTCGTGTCAGCGTCATCACGCTCTTCTAACCAGTGCCATTGCGGGTCATTAGCGCGATAATAGCGCGCAGCGGGTAAGCTTGAGTGTATGCCGTGCTGTGCTTTCATAAATTGATAGGTACCATAACGGGAAATCAACGTCGGGTGAGTTCACCCACATGAGGGGTATTATGCTGTTTGGAAATTCCACGTCATTGCTGTGGTTGAGTTATTACGGTCTGTCGCTGTTAGTGATCGTTGCGGTCTATTTTGCGTTTATTTTTCTGCCTCGCTTACCACGCCTAGTGCTGACCTGGGCAGTCGCAGGCGCAATATGGATGCCTGCCGGTTTTCGCTTGCCGCTGATTGAAGAGGGTGAATTCTATACCGGTTGGGCCCCTTCGGCGATGGTGGCAGCGGTTGGCTTTCTGGAGAATAACGGGGCAGCACTACGTGGCGGCTTGATGTGGTTAGTGTTGGGCATAACGCTAGGCGCGCTTATCGGTGTTGCGCTTTGGTGGTGGCGTCGCCCTGGTGATGCTGAGTATGTTACTCAGCAGGAAGAGGATGATGACAGTGTGCAGCCGCCCCAGCGTCGTCGTGAGCCGGTGATTGGTTAATGTACGGTCTACCAACGCATTTAGAGCCTGGTATGTGTAAAGCGTATGTGTGAACTGCTTGGCATGAGTGCCAACGTGCCTACCGATATCTGTTTTAGCTTTTCGGGTTTTTTGCACCGTGGCGGGGGCACCGGCCCCCACCGCGATGGCTGGGGCATCGCCTTCTATGAAGAGGGCGGTTACCGCGATTTTCGTGACCCGCACCCTTCGGTTGATTCTCCCATCGCGAGGCTAATTTGCGACTATCCCATTAAGTCTCACGTGGTGATCAGTCACATCCGTCAAGCGAATGTGGGCGGCGTGAGGCTTGCTAATACCCACCCTTTTACCCGTGAGATGTGGGGGCGTCCCTGGTGCTATGCGCATAATGGCCAATTAAGCGGCTGGGAGCGCCTAGCATTAGGAAACTACACGCCGGTTGGCAGCACTGATAGCGAACACGCCTATTGCTGGCTAATGGGTGAGCTACGCCGCATTTTCCCAGCGCCACCTGCGAACCCCGAAGCGCTTTGGGAGCAGTTACATCAGCTGTGTGAGCAACTCAGGGCACTGGGCGTATTCAATATGCTGCTCTCTGATGGGCGCTATTTATACACCTATTGCGCCACCAAGTTGGCGCATATCACTCGCTGCGCGCCCTTTGGGGAGGCGGAGCTTTCTGACGCGGAAATGACGGTCAATTTTGCCGAGCACACCACGTCTAAAGATATCGTATCGGTGATCGCTACCGAGCCTCTCACGCATAACGAAGCATGGCAGCGTATGGTGCCGGGTGAGCTATTAGTATGGCGCGATGGAGAAATCCAGGCGCGTTACTGTCCATAATGGGCTGAGTGACTTACGTTATAGTGAATCGTGCTACTTTTTTCTGAGACTTACCTAGGGCTAAAGTTGAAACGTAAGTTTCAATCGATCGTTTTACAGCTTGTCATGGGTCGTATATCGTTGGCTTCTTTCACAAGGGCTTGTTTGGAAGTCAGCGAGCGCTGCTAGTTTTCAGAAAAAGCCTAGCGACAACAACAAGGTCGGTGAGCACGCCGACATGGATAGCGGAGATTGCCCATGAGCGAACACGCCAACGCCGCCGTTTTACGTGGCCCAGCGCTTGAAGGGTTGGATCAGTACGATTCAGTCACGGATGTTTTTCATACCGCAGTAGCGCGTTTTAAGGAGAAACCGGCGTTTTCCTGTATGGGGAAAACACTCACGTTTTCCGACCTTGACCGTTTTTCAGCTGACTTTGCCGCTTGGTTACAGCACGCAACCGATCTTGTGCCAGGTGACCGAATTGCTATCCAACTCCCCAACGTCCTTCAGTTCCCGGTCGCGGTGTTTGGTGCACTGAGAGCAGGGCTAGTCGTGGTCAATACCAATCCGCTCTATACCGAGCGTGAAATGGCCAACCAGTTCAAGGACTCTGGTGCGAAAGCTATTTTAATATTGGCCAATATGGCGGATAAGCTGGAGAAAGTGCTCGATAAAACAGACATCAAGCACGTTTTAGTCACTCAATTAGCTGATTTACATGATGTGCCTAAGCGTTGGTTGATCAATGCGGTGGTTAAGCATGTCAAAAAAATGGTGCCCGCCTATTCGTTACCCAGTGCGATTGGCTTTCGCGATGTGCTGAAAAAAGGGGCCTCGCTTAATCATACCGAGGTCAAGAGAAGTTCCGATGATTTAGCCGCGCTTCAATACACCGGTGGCACGACAGGCATGCCGAAAGGGGCGATGCTTACACATCGCAACTTGATCGCCAATATGCTGCAAGCACGCGAAGCTATCGGACCTCACCTAACCAATGGTGAAGAGCTGGTCATTGCACCGTTGCCGGTCTACCACATTTACACATTTACCGTTAACTGCTTATTTTTGATGGAGACAGGCAACCACTCTTTGTTGATTACCAATCCTCGCGATTTGGATGGTTTTGTCAAAGAACTTAAGGGATTGCCCTTCACCGCCTTTATTGGCCTCAATACGCTGTTTAATGCGCTATGCAATCGGGACGATTTCAAACAGCTGGATTTTTCCAAGCTGAAGCTGACCATCTCAGGTGGCATGGCACTCACGAAAGCGGCTGCTCAGCGCTGGGAGCAGACCACCGGTTGTCCTATCGCAGAAGGGTATGGGCTTACCGAAACGTCGCCGATCGTTAGCTTTAACCCGACCGATGCCATACAACTAGGCACCATTGGTAAACCCGTCGCGGGCACCGCCGTCAAGGTGGTCGACGCGGATGGCAACGAGGTGGCGCTAGGGGAGCCAGGCGAGCTCTGCGTACAAGGCCCGCAGGTGATGAAAGGCTACTGGCAGCGTGAAGACGAAACACGCGTGTCTATTGATGAGAGTGGCTGGTTCCACACCGGTGACATAGCCATCCTGCAGGAGGATGGCTATATCCGCATTGTTGACCGTAAAAAAGATATGATCCTGGTCTCTGGCTTCAATGTTTATCCCAATGAGATTGAGGATGTTGTGGCGGCTCACCCTGATGTACTGGAGTCAGCCGCGGTGGGTGTGCCGGATGAAAACGCAGGGGAAGTGATCAAGCTATTCGTGGTGAGCAAAAATAGTCAGTTGGATGAGAAAACCCTACGCGACTGGTGCAAAAAAGAGCTAACAGGCTACAAAGTGCCTAAAATTATTGAATTCCGGGAGGAATTACCTAAAACCAACGTTGGCAAAGTGCTGCGCCGCCAACTGCGTGATGAGGAACCTTCAAAAGCCTGACCTGCTCGCCAATATTCAACCCCCGATCCGCGGTTAGGCGTCGAGGAGTTGAAAGCGTTACACTACACAACTGTGTTTCAGACCCGCTCAAATGAGCGGGTTGATTTTTTGTATCTCTTGTTACTTTTTCTTATTCAATGTCTTTTGTTTAATACCCAAGCGAATGGAAACCGACGCTATCGTGACCACCGATACAGCCTCAGCCCCTACCGATAGTCAACGTCTTGCGGCGCTTCAACAGGCGGCGGGCGATGTGATGCTGCGCGATGCCGAGCGGCTGGAACGCCGCTTGGCTGGCTTAAAACGCCGCCTACGCGATAACAAGCCCATTAGCCGTGGCTTAATCGAGGTAGAGCGTGAGCTTAGCCGTGCCCAGCAACAGCTCAGCCTACGTGAGGCCCAGCAGGTCGTGTTTAATTATCCGAACGAGCTACCGGTCGTCGAACGCAAAGAGGATATTGTTAACGCGATACGCGACCATCAAGTCGTGGTGGTGGCAGGGGAGACCGGCTCAGGTAAAACCACGCAGCTACCTAAAATGTGTTTGGAGCTGGGTCGGGGGCGTCGTGGTTTGATTGGCCACACCCAACCACGGCGGTTGGCTGCCCGCAGCGTTGCGGCTCGTTTGGCAGAAGAGCTGGAGGTTTCTCTGAGCGAGCAGGTCGGCTACCAGGTGCGCTTCACCGACCAAAGTAGCCCGAGCACGCTGGTGAAATTGATGACCGATGGCATTTTGCTGGCCGAGACCCAGCACGATCCACTGCTGCTGCGCTACGACACCATCATTATTGATGAAGCTCACGAACGTAGCCTGAACATCGATTTTCTACTTGGCTACCTCAAGCGTTTGCTGCCAAAGCGGCCAGACCTAAAGGTCATCATTACCTCGGCGACCATTGACGTCGATCGCTTTGCTAAACACTTTGGCACTGCTACGACGCCCGCCCCGGTCGTTGAAGTCACTGGGCGCACCTACCCCGTTGAGGTGCACTACCGGCCACTGGTTCGGGATGATGCGGATGAGGAAGACCGTACGCTGCAAGAAGGTATTCTGCACGCGGTGGGTGAAATTGAAGCCATCGAGCGTGAAAAAGGCTGGCTACACGGTCCCAGAGATGTGCTGGTGTTCCTGCCCGGTGAGCGTGAAATTCGTGAAACCGCCGATATCCTGCGCCGGGCCGATTTGAAAGGCACTGAAATCCTGCCGCTCTACGCCAGGCTCTCCAATGAAGAGCAGAACCGGGTGTTTGCGCCTCACCGCGGTCGCCGCATCGTGCTTGCCACTAACGTGGCGGAAACCTCGCTGACGGTGCCGGGCATCCGCTATGTGATCGACCCTGGTCTGGTGCGTATCAGTCGCTACAGCTATCGCTCCAAAATTCAGCGTCTGCCGGTAGAAGCGGTAAGCCAAGCCAGTGCCAATCAGCGCAAGGGTCGCTGCGGCCGGATTGCGGAAGGCGTGTGTATTCGCCTTTACAGTGAAGAAGACTTTCTATCCCGGCCAGGGTTTACCGACCCCGAAATTCAGCGCACCAACTTGGCGTCAGTCATTCTATCGATGCTGGGGCTCAAGCTGGGCGATATTGAGGCGTTTCCGTTTGTTGATCCGCCGGACAGCCGTTTTGTCAAAGATGGCTTTCGACTGCTGTTCGAGCTGGGGGCGGTTGACGAGCGGCAGCATCTCTCGCCGCTTGGCCGCAAATTGGCGCGGCTGCCGATAGACCCCCGTTTGGCGCGCATGGTGTTGGCGGGTGCCGAATTCGGCAGTCTGCGTGATGTGCTGATCGTGGTCTCGGCGCTGGCCATTCAAGACCCACGTGACCGGCCTGCTGACAAACGGCAAGCCGCCGATCAAGCCCATCAGCGCTGGCACGATCCGGATTCAGACTTCGTTGCGTTGTTGAACCTCTGGCACGGCATTGAGAACGCTCGCGAGTCTCTGTCGGGCAATCAACTGCGCCGCTGGTGTCGAGAACACTACATTAATTATCTGCGCATGCGGGAGTGGCACGATACCTTTCGTCAGCTGCGTCAGCTGTTACGCGATATGGAAATCGAAGTGCCCGCGCCGGCTGCACGTGATGAAGAAGAGAGTGAAGAGCAGGCGAAGCAGGTACGTCGTAAGACCTCCGGTAAAGTGCACCAAGCGTTGCTTTCAGGGCTACTTTCCAATTTAGGTACGCTGGTGGAGAACCGTGAGTATCTCGGCGCCCGTAATCGTAAGTTTATGATCCACCCAGGTTCTGGGTTGGCCAAGAAATCGCCAAAATGGATCATGGCGTTCGAGATGGTGGAGACCTCCAGGCTGTTTGCCCGCACCGTGGCTAAAATCGATCCCCAGTGGATTGAACCCCAGGCACAACATCTGGTGAAGCGCAGCTACAGCGAGCCGCATTGGGAAATGAAGCGCGCACAGGTGGTGGCATTTGAGCAGGTAACACTATTTGGCCTGCCGATCGTGGCGCGCCGCCGGGTGCATTACGGCCCAATCGCCCCGCAGGAGTCCCGTGAGCTGTTTATTCGCCGCGCGCTGGTAGAGGGTGAGTTTCACACCAAAGGTACCTTCTTTGACCATAATCGCGCCCTGATCGATGAAGTTGAAGCATTGGAAGATCGCGCTCGGCGGCGTGACATTTTAGTCGATGAAGAGACGCTGTTCGATTTTTATCATGAGCGCATCCCCACCGAAATCGTCAATGGCAAGGGATTTGAGCACTGGCGCAAACAGGCCGAGCAACGAGATCCGCAATTACTGCATTTCGATCTTGATTCGCTAAAAGCTCGCGACACGGGCGATGTCACCCAGGCACAGTACCCGGACCATTTAACCCTGGCAGGCGTCGCCTACCCGGTCAGCTACCACTTTGCCCCTGATGCCGAAGACGATGGCGTCACCCTCACCGTGCCGGCCGCCATGCTCCCCCAAGTACCGGTGCATGCGCTGGAGTGGCTGGTGCCGGGGCTGTTGCGTGAAAAATGTATCGCGTTGCTTAAGTCGCTGCCGAAAAGCATCCGTCGGCAAGTCGTGCCGATCCCTGATTGGGTGGATGCGGCATTGCAAACCCTGGTACCCGATCAGCGCCCATTAACCGAGGCGTTAGGGGAGTTTATCCGCCGCCGCACATCGACGCGGGTTCATCCCGATGATTGGCGGCTGGATTTGCTCGAATCGCATTTGATCATGAATATTCGCGTGGTGGATCACGCCGGTGAAACTCTTGGCCAGGGTCGCGATCTTCGCGCGTTGGAGCAGCGCTTCGAAGCCGCCGCCAGCGCGGGCGCTCAGGCGTTGGCAGAAGAGGTCAATGCTGAGCCTGCCGTTGCCGGGTTGCCTCAAGCGCCGCTGCCTACTTCTCGTGTTACTACCCAAGCGGGTATTCGTGTAGAGGCGTATCCGGCACTAGTGGTCGACGCCAGCGAGTTCAAAGTTGTGCTGTTTGATCATCCCGCCAAAGCGGAGGCTGCCCACCAAGAAGGTATCGCCAAGCTGGCGATCGCCAAACTACCCGAGCAGGTGAAAGCGATAAAGCAATTGCCGGGGGTTGAGAATTGCGCGCTACTGTTCGCCAAGGTGGGCAGTAAACAACCGTTGATCTATGATCTACTTCTCGCGGTGTTTGCTCAGGTCATTGCTCAGCACCCTCTGCCGCGCTCGGAAGGGGAGTTTAGCCAGCGATTAAACGCTACTCAGGGTCAACTCATAGACGAAGCGAAAGCACTGCTGATACGTATAGAGGAAGCTTTAAAAGGGCACCTGGCAGTTACTAAAGTACTCAAAGGCAAGCTTAATTTTGCTTTAGCTCTGGTCTACAGCGACGTTAGTGCACAGATGCAGCGGTTGGTCTACCCAGGCTTTATAAAAGATGCCGGTGAGTGGCTGGATGAGTACCCACGATATACTGAGGCGGCGCTTATACGGCTTGAAAAAGCCGCCCGGGAACGCGGTCGTGACCAAATGATGATGCAGGACGTCCAGGCGCTAGAAGCCCGTTTTGATGCCCGCCGTGAAAGCGAGCGGCGAGGGCGGGTTGAAGACCCAGAGTTAGTGACCTTTGGCTGGTGGCTGCAAGAGCTGAGAGTGTCTTTATTTGCACAGCAATTGGGTACCCATATGCCCGTCTCGGTGAAACGCCTTGAAAAGCGCTGGCAAGAGATGACTAGCGTTTAGCCAGTGGTTGAAAAAGGTGCTGGAAAAACCGCTATTTTACGCACACAGTTACGTTATAGGTTTGCCACAGAGTATGCCCTAGCCATGCTAGGCCAGCGCCGATGGCAAGCCGCTTAGAGGAGATTGGCATGACACAAGTGGTGATTACCGGTACAGGACTCTATACACCGGAACACGCCATTGATAATGCAGCGCTGGTGGCGGCATTTAATGCATGGGTCGATGGTGAGAACGAGCAGCACGCTGAGGCCATTGCGAAAGGCGAGCGCGAGCCGTTGGCTTACTCGAGCAGCGAGTTTATTGAAAAAGCCTCTGGGATTAAAAGCCGCTATGTACTCGATGCGTCAGGAATCCTTGACCCACAGCGTATGCGGCCTAAACTGCCACAGCGGAGCAATGACGAGCCTTCACTGCAGTGTGAGATGGCGGCAGAAGCCGCGCGTCAGTCGCTGGCGACCGCGCATGTGGATGCCGCTGACATTGAGTTGGTGATTGTCGCCTGTTCGAATTTGGAGCGCGCCTATCCTGCCGTGGCGGTGGAAGTCCAGCAAATGCTGGGTGCCGGTGGCTACGGGTTCGATATGAATGTGGCCTGCAGCTCGGCGACATTTGCGCTAGAAACAGCTGCCAATGCCATTGCCTCGGGCAGCGTCAAGCGTGCATTGGTGGTTAATCCAGAAATTTGCTCAGCACATCTGAATTTTCGGGACCGTGACAGCCACTTCATTTTCGGCGATGCCTGTACCGCTGTGGTACTAGAAAATAGCGCGGTTGCCGTGGCTGATGAGCAGTATGAAATTCTCGGTACACGTCTGATCACTAAGTTTTCCAATGCGATTCGTAATAATTCGGGTTTTTTAAATCGCGTGACAGACAGCGATCCGCTCGCCTTGGATAAGCTGTTCGTACAGGAAGGGCGGCGAGTATTTAAAGAAGTTTGCCCCATGGTGGCCAAATTGATTAGCGACCATCTGGCGTCTTTGGAGTTAAGCGGAAGCGACCTTAAACGCATGTGGTTGCATCAAGCCAACCGGCACATGAACGATTTGATTGCTCGCAAGGTGTTGGGTTATGACCCAAGTGAAACCGAGGCACCCATCATTCTGGATCGCTATGCAAATACCAGCTCAGCGGGCTCGATTATTGCTTTTCATCTTCATCGCGAGCAATTCAACCAAGGAGATGTCGGCGTGATTTGTTCGTTTGGCGCTGGCTATAGCGCAGGCAGTATCGTTATCCGGCGGGTGTAGTTCTCTGTAAACGTGCTGCGGAATCAGAAAAAAGGAAAATGTCATGTGGCAGTGGTTAAGTAACGGCAAGTCAACGCTTTCGTGGCGCTCAAAAGGGTTGCCGCTGTTGCTGGTAACGTTATTAGCAAGCAGTGGCTGTGCCAGCACTCAAACAGCAGAGAACACCAACCCGGACGACCCATGGGAAGGCTTTAACCGCAAAGTATTTGCCTTCAATGACGTCTTGGATCGTTACGCGCTCAAGCCGGTGGCGAGAGGCTATCGTACGATTACACCCGACCCGGTGGAAACGGGGGTAGGTAACTTTTTCTCCAATTTAGGCGAATTGCGAACTGCACTGAATAGCGTGCTTCAAGGTAAGCCTGCCAACGCAGGCCTCGCTACGTCACGCTTTTTGATTAACTCCACCGTGGGTATTGGCGGGCTGTTAGACTACGCAACGCTCATGGAAGTGATGGCTGATAAAGAAGACTTTGGCCAAACGCTAGCAGTGTGGGGCTGGGAGGATTCACGCTATTTGGTGCTGCCTTTTTTGGGTCCCAGTACACTGCGTGACACCACGGGCTTACCTGCTGACATCGCCGCCTACCCGGTTACCTACGTAGAAGATGATACCGTTCGCATAAGCCTGACAGCGCTCAACCTGATTGACACACGTGCTGGCTTGCTCGATCAGGAAGAGTTGATTCGCGGTGATCGCTACCGCTTTATTCGTGATGCTTATTTACAGAGCCGCCAGTTCGAGGTGCGTGATGGAGAGTTAGGCGATGATCCCTTTGCCAGCGATACCTTCGACTTTGATGATAGCGACTTTGAAGACAGCGACGCTGGTGATGACGGCGTTGGTGGCGAAAATAGCGCCGATTGAGGCTTATGATGGAGCATTCTAAGCAGTTGATCGCGGTAATCGACGAGCCGGGGCGTGAACGCGATGCGCTGGCAGAAGCGATTACCTGCGATGGCATGTGGGTATTTGCCGCTGATGACATCGCGCATTTACCGGCGGGCACGGCGCTTATTGTTGCCCACGCACGAGCAGTCCCGCGGCAACAGTGGTCGCAATTAACCCTCCGTTTGCCAACCCTGGTGGTGAGTGATTCACGTCAGGACGCTGATCTGATTAAAGCGATTGATGTGGGGTTAGTGGATTATATCGTCCACCCGCTGCGACACGCCGAGCTACTGCGGCGAATGATCCGTAAAGCGATCGAGCTTAATGATTTGGCCCTGGAGCGTGAGCGTGATCACGCACGGTTGGCAGAGTTAAATGAAAGTCTGGAAACGCATTTAGCGCTTCTGCGGATGGATCAGCAGAGCGGTGGTCATATTCAGCGGCGTTTATTGCCGCTTCGCCCCAAAGTCATCAATGGGGTGTTTTACGATTATGTGTTTGCGCCTTCCCTCTACTTATCCGGTGATTTCCTTGATTATCAACGTTATAACGAGCGTTATAGCGCCTTCTACTTTGCGGATGTCTCGGGACACGGTGCATCGTCAGCGTTTGTGACGGTGCTGCTTAAGTATTTATGTAATCGCTGGTTGAGCGAGTGGGATGGACAGCAGCCGGAACAGTTGCCGCCGGATTGGTTGAAGGCAATGAATCGTGAACTGCAGGGTACCGATATCGGTAAACATGCGACCTTATTTGTTGGTGTTATTGACCATGAGGCGCAGACTCTGCACTATTCGCTCGGCGCCCAGCTTCCCATGCCGCTTTTGGCGACAGAAGGAGAGCTAAGGCGCCTAGAAGGCGAAGGAATGCCAGTAGGCCTTTTCCCCGATGTGGAGTATCCTTCGCTTAGCTGTGCGTTGCCGAATAACTTTCGTTTATGGCTTTGTTCAGATGGCGTACTGGAATGCTTGCCGGGTAAAACGCTCGACACGCGGCTCAAGGAGCTTGAGCAATTAGTAAGCGAGAGTGTCACGCTTGAGCAGTTGCGCGACCGGCTAGCTGAAACAAACGCTCTCCTTGCAGAAGGCGATGCGGGATTCGATGCGAACCAGGAGCGCGATGCTTTACCCGATGATCTAACAATCATGATGGTGAGCGGATTTGGTCATGCTGAATGAAGAAGGCCGCATTAAAGCGGCATTCGATTCTGGTGTTTTTGTTCTAAAATTGTGTGGCGATGTGCGTTTAACGCTCTGCGCTACGCTGGATACGCAAGCCCAACGTCTCGCCGAGACGCCGGGTTTGCGTGCCGTTCTTATTGACCTACGCGAAGCCACTAATGTGGATTCGACGGCGTTGGGGTTTTTAGCGAAGGTCGCGATGGCGGTAAAAGGTCGCTTAGAGCAGCCACCGACCATTATTGTCGATAATGACGACGTTCGAAAAATGTTGAACGTCATGGGTTTCGCGCGCTTTTTTACGTTAATGGAAGCCCCGTTACAGCAAGCGACGACGCTCAACGATGTGTTAGAAGAACTCCCCGAAGAGCCTGCCGATGAAGAGGGGCTGCGGGATCGAATCCTGGAAGCCCACCGTATTTTGATGCACATGAACGAGCATAACCGTGAGCAGTTTCAGCCATTGGTTGACATGCTTGAGTCTCAGGACGCTGCCACGCATCACTGAACGCATTTCTCGTGAATAAGCTGATGGCCTCGCCAAGAGAGCATCGCGCCTCGTTGGGACTAGGTCAGGTGCCCACGAGGGTGCTTTCCAGTCGCCTATCGTCGTCCCGGCGACATAGTGATAACTAACGGCGACAGACTCGTTGCCATGCGTTCAGCCCCGACAAATGCGTTAAAATCGGCTATGATTAGCGGCCTATCTATTCCAGTGCGATCACAATTGCCCTAAGGAGACCCATGGATCTTAATCCTCGCCGGGTAGCGCTGTTGGTGGCCGCCAACACGGCGCTGGCGCCCTTTGCCATCGACGCCTATTTGCCTGCCATGGGTATCATCGCCGAGAGTATCGGCGCCAGTATTCACCGCACTGAACTATCCATCAGCGTGTTCTTATTCGGTTTTGCCCTGGGGCAGCTTTGCTTTGGGCCGCTATCAGACCGAATGGGACGCAAGCCAGTTCTGCTGGGCGGCCTAATGGTATTTATGCTGGCGAGTTTGGCCATAACCACCGCCGAGAGTTTGCCGACGCTACTGGCGTGGCGATTTGTGCAGGCGCTGGGCGGCGGGGCCTGTGTGGTGAACTCGGCGGCTATTGTGCGTGACTGCTTTAGTGGCCGAGAGGCCGCCAAAGTCATGTCGACTATGGCGATGATCATGATGCTAGCGCCGTTGGTGGCACCTGCAGTCGGCAGCCTGCTGCTGCATATTGCGGGCTGGTGGCTGATCTTCGTTTTTCTCGCTGTGTATGCGGGTTTCCTGCTCTGGTTATTGGGTACACGGCTACCCGAAACCCGCGATATGTCATTACCGGCAGCGTCACCCCGCCAAGTCATACGCAACTATGCGAGTGTGCTCAAGCACCGGGAAGGAATGGGGTACATCTGTGCGGTAGCGGCGTCGTTTGCTGGGCTTTTTGCCTTTGTCACCGCTTCTCCGTTTCTCTATCTCGACTACTTTGGGCTTTCACCCAGCACCTATCCGCTCGTTTTTGGCGTGAACGTCGTGGTGATTGCGCTTTCAAATCGCGTCAATATTTATCTATTGCGAAAGCGTACGCCACAACAAAACTTACGCTTAGGCCTGCTTGTGCAGCTCGTTGCCGCGTTATTGCTGGTGGTAGTTACTGCGCTGAATATGGCCTCGCTTGTGATCGTGGTACCGCTGATTATGCTGTTTACCGGCATGATTGGTTTGATTACACCTAATGCCATCTCTTCATTGTTGGATCATTTTGGCCATATCAGTGCTACGGCAACGGCACTGTTAGGCGGCATCCAATTTACCTGCGGCGCGCTCGCCGGCGTGATGGTAGGGCTATTTGAAGTTGAACACCTTTGGCCAATGGTACTCACCATGCTGGGCGCTGCGCTGCTGGGCAATATCGGTGTGCGTAAATTAACCAAGGCGCCCGTTATAAGCGAGTAACAGAGGTGAATCGCAGGAATGAGTAATAAGAATGAACAGCCGTGATGGATAGCATGCTGGCCTGGGTCAATATGCCGATGGGCACTTGGTTCGCCTGCGCAGCCGTGCTGCTGCTGGGTGCCTTTGTCCAGCGCGCCACCGGTTTCGGTTTGGCCGTTATCGGGGCGCCGTTGCTGCTGATGCTTGAGCCACGATTGGTGCCGGTCATTTTAGTGCTGTTTGGCTTTACCGTTTCATTAATGATGGTGCGTCACTATTGGCACGAGGTGCGACTGGATTCAATTGGCATGGCGTTAGTAGGGCGACTGCCTGGCAATGCGCTGGGTATTTGGCTGCTGCTCGCCGCGCCGATGTTTCTGTTAGAAAAGCTAATCGCCATCATCGTGCTGTTTGCTGTACTGGTAACGCTCTGCCGATTTCAGCTGCCGGTCAATAGAATCACATTATTTGGCGCTGGTGTATTGTCAGGTATTTTTGGCACCGTTGCTGCCATCGGTGGCCCTCCCATGGTGATATTAATGCATGGCTTGCCTGCTGATCGTGTGCGTGGAAACCTGGCTGCCTTTTTCATTTTGACCTCACTATTGACCATTATTACGCTCGCCTTCGCTAACCAGATTCAGCGATGGCATTTTCAGGTTGCCCTTACCTTCCTTCCCGCGGTGCTGATAGGTAACGCCGTGGCGGACGCTATTGCCCATCGCTTGGATAGACGCATACTGCAAGGCGCTTCGTTGGCCTTGTGTACCTTGGCGGCACTGGGTTTGCTACTGTAATTGAAAGCGAACTTCCTTCCGTATCAGAAATTTTTCCATCTATTACTCACTGTCATGAAGTTGTCATGGAACCAGTGCAAGGTATGCCTTGCGAAGGCCAGATCCCTACATGAACAGGAGTATTTCGCATGAACCGTATTCTAAAAACCACCGTGCTCGCGGCTGCTGTAATGAGCGTTGCCGGTGTTGCTCAAGCCCGTGATCAAATCCGTATCGTAGGTTCCAGTACCGTTTATCCGTTTGCCAGCTACGTGACTGAAGAATTCGGTGCTACTACCGGCAACCCGACGCCTGTCATCGAATCTACTGGTTCGGGCGGTGGTTTGCGTCTGTTCTGTAACGGTGTAGGTGAAGGCACGCCCGATATCACCAACGCTTCACGCCGCATGAAAGTCGCTGAATTCGAGCGTTGTGACGAGAATGGCGTTACCGACATTACCGAAGCCAAAATTGGTTCTGATGGCATCGTATTGGGCCAGTCAAGCTCCAACGACGACGTTGACCTGACGCTTGAGCAAATTTTCATGGCCGTTGCTGCTCAGGTACCGGTTGATGGTGAGTTGGTTGATAACCCCTACACCAACTGGAGCGACATCGACTCCTCACTGCCGGACCGTGAAATCTCCATCTATGGGCCGCCAACTACTTCTGGTACGCGTGACGCGTTTGAAGAACTCGTGATGGAAAGCACTTCGACTGAAATGGAAATTTACGGCGAAGAAGGCTACACCGAGATCCGTTCGGATGGTGTTTATATTGATGCCGGTGAAAACGACAATCTGATCGTACAGCGCCTGTCAGAAGACACTGGTGCGTTTGGTATCTTCGGTTACTCTTTCTTGGAAGAGAACACTGACACGATCAGCGCTGCCAGCATTGATGGCGTAGCGCCGGAAGCCGAAGCCATTAGCTCGGGTGACTATCCTATCGCGCGTTCACTGTGGTTCTACGTCAAGAACCAGCACGCCGAAGAAGTGCCGCCAATGTATGAGTATGTCGACATGTTTATGGGCGAGATGATGATCGGTGAAGATGGCTACCTGCGTGATCTCGGCTTGATCGTGCTGCCGGAAGGCGAGCGTGAAGAGTGGCGTCAAGCCGTAGCGGACCGCACTACCATGTCAGCAGACATTCTTAAGTAAGTCGTTAAGTTAGAAACAAAAGGTCGGCAGCGAAAGCTGCCGACCTTTTGTTTTTTGACAGCGATAAATTGGCGCTTGTCACATTGCTGTAATGTTTGTGCCCCAAAGTAGCTGCCAATACGATTTCATTAAGTAATGCGAGAGAAATTCGATGCAGACTAACCAGCTTCTTCTGATTTTTTGCGGTGCGTTGCTACTGCTGGGGCTGCTGGCGTTTTTTGCTGGCCGTACAAAAGCCACCCGCCTGCGCAGTGCGGGCACGGCTATGTTTGCTCAGCCAGATCAATACGCCTGGTTTACCGTGCTCTCCACCGCCGGGCCTGCCGTGCTAGTGAGCACGTTGGGTGCTTTTGTGTTGCTTATAATGGGTGCCGACATCCCCACGCTCTATCTGCTGGCGGGGAGTTTAGTAATAGCAGCCATCGGTCTAATGGTAAGTCTGAACCATGTGAAACCTGATTTTCATGCCCGCCAGGCCATTGAGCGGGTCATCCGCCTAGTGTTAGCCGGGGCTGCGTTAATCTCTATTTTAACGACGTTCGGCATCTTGTTCTCGATCATCTCCGAGGCGCTGCGCTTTTTCCAAATGCACAGCTTCTGGGAGTTCATTACCGGCACGACATGGAACCCAGGCGCCAGCTTTTTAGCATCTGCTGGTCGCGGTGATGGCAGCGGTGCCGAATTTGGTTCGGTACCTTTGTTCGCCGGTACTTTCATGATCACTGCCATAGCCATGCTGGTCGCTGTGCCTATCGGCTTGTTGTCGGCAATTTACATGTCCGAGTATGCGCCACGCAGTGTGCGCACCGTAGCAAAGCCGGTGCTAGAAGTGTTGGCGGGTATTCCGACGGTAGTTTACGGCTTTTTCGCCGCGATTACCGTGGCACCCATCATTGTCAATATCGCCGGTTTCTTTGGGCTGGACGCTTCTTATAACAATGCCCTGGCACCTGGCATCGTGATGGGCATCATGATCATTCCGTTTATTTCATCGCTCTCTGATGATGTGATTAATTCTGTGCCTGACAGCATGTGCCAGGGCTCGCTGGCACTTGGCATGACTAAGGGCGAAACGATCCGTGATGTGGTGGTCCCCGCGGCACTACCAGGGATTATTTCAGCCTCGCTGTTGGGGATGTCGCGGGCACTGGGCGAAACCATGATTGTGGTAATGGCCGCAGGTATGCGCCCCAACCTGACGGCTAACCCGCTTGAAGACATGACCACCGTAACGGTAAGGATCGTGGCCGCACTCACCGGTGACCAGGAGTTTGCAAGTGCCGAAACATTGTCAGCCTTTGCTTTAGGCCTAGTGCTGTTCATTGTCACATTGGCACTCAATCTGGTGTCTGTATTAATGATTCGTCGTTTCCGCGAAAAATATCGCGTTAATAACCTGTAACGCTGAGGAACTGTTTCGATGAGCCACACTTTTGACGAAATCAGCCAGCAGCTTAAGCGGCGCCACCGTAAGTCCGCCCGCCTCAAGTGGATAACGATGGGGTCGCTGGGTCTCGCGGGGCTTTTCCTGGTGCTGTTTTTTGCCGATATGCTGACGAAGGGGCTACCCGCCTTTCAGCAGGCATATGTTCAAACGGAAATTAGCTATAACGAAGAAGCTGAAACCGACGGACGGCAAGCATTTGATGAAGAGTTGTTGCCCATTATCAGCCGTACCGTGGTACGCATCATTCCGATGGAGCTTCGCAATAATCCTGAAATGATAGGTACTAGCGAAGAGCAGTGGGTGTTGGCCAACAGTGAGGTGGATCAATACCTTAAAGGCCATCGAAATAGGCTGAGCGCCGAAGAACAGGCCGCGATTGACGAGCGCGTGGAAGCCGGGCAAGTGTCTATGCGCTTTAACGCCACCTTCTTTACCAATGGTGATTCAAAAATAGCCGAAAATGCGGGCATCCTCGCTGCGGTTGTGGGCACCGTGATGACCATGATCGTCACGCTGGCAATTTCTTTTCCGATTGGCGTAATGACGGCTGTTTACTTAGAGGAGTTCGCCCCAGATAACCGATTTACTCAGATTATTGAAATTAATATCAATAACCTCGCGGCGATTCCTTCGATACTGTTTGGTTTGTTGAGCTTGGCGATTTTCATTAATTTCTTCGGCGTGCCCCGCTCTTCCCCGTTGGCAGGCGGTATGACACTCGCGCTGATGACGCTGCCGGTTATCATTATTTCTACCCGTACTGCGCTTCGCAGTGTGCCAGACTCTATCCGCCACGCGGCCTTTGGGGTGGGTTGTTCGCGCTGGCAGGTAGTACGTGATCACGTACTACCCTTGGCGATGCCGGGCATCATGACCGGCTCTATTATTGGTCTTGCACAGGCGATGGGTGAAACAGCGCCGCTTATTATCGTTGGGATGGTGGCATTTATACCCGATGTGGGCGCATCGTTTACCAATGCGGCGACGGTGATGCCTGCACAAATATTTACTTGGTCAGGTGAGCCTGAACAGGCGTTCGTGGAAAAAACAGCCGGCGGTATTTTGGTATTACTCACCATACTCATCTCACTCAACGCTTTCGCCGTTGTATTACGCAAGAAATTTGAGCGTCGCTGGTAGGCCAGTGCGTTATAGAGGACATTACTATGAATAGCCATGCAACTGTAATGAACGGGCAGCAGACACCTGCGGTAGGGCAGCCCTACACACGAAATAACGCAGCCTGCCACGATGTGAGTTTTCGAGTTCGCGATTTGAACTTGTGGTATGGCAAAAATCAGGCGCTGAGTGGCCTTAATATTGACCTTTTCCAGAAGAATGTGACGGCACTGATTGGTCCATCGGGGTGCGGTAAGTCGACCTTTTTGCGTTGCCTGAATCGCATGAACGACCTTATCCCAAGTGTACGCCTTGAAGGGTTGGTGGAAATGGATGGTCGTGACGTCAACGCCTCGAAAATGGATGAAGTAGCGTTGCGTCGCCGGGTAGGAATGGTGTTTCAGAAGCCGAATCCGTTCCCTAAATCGATCTATGAAAATATCGCTTATGCGCCGCGCATGCACGATTTGGTCAGCCGTAAGGCCGAGCAGGATGAGCTGGTAGAAAAGGCCTTGCGCGATGCGGGTTTATGGAATGAAGTGAAGGACAAACTGCAAGAGCCCGGTACCTCCTTGTCAGGTGGCCAACAGCAGCGGCTCTGTATCGCTCGTGCGATTGCGGTTCAGCCGGATGTTATATTGATGGACGAACCGACATCGGCACTCGACCCGATTTCCACCGCGACGATCGAAGACTTGATGGACAAATTGAAGGATCAATTTACCATCATCACCGTGACTCATAATATGCAGCAGGCGGCACGGGTGGCCGACTACACGGCATTCTTCCACCTGGGGGAAATTATTGAGTACAATGATACGAAAGTAATGTTCTCGACACCTGCCCAGAAAAAGACAGAAGATTATATCTCTGGTCGTTATGGTTAACCGGTAGTTTTCAGGCAGGTTTACTGGCAATCAGTGGGCCTGCCTGTTATTTTTTTAATCATCTATATATGTTTTTTCATATGTAGTCGCTGTGTTTTTCAAAAAACAGATAACAGGGGGCCTTTATGTCTCTTCGTATTGGTATTAACGGTTTTGGTCGTATTGGCCGTTTG
The DNA here is from genome assembly GCF_052645115.1 of Vreelandella sp. V005. Taxonomy (NCBI): domain Bacteria; kingdom Pseudomonadati; phylum Pseudomonadota; class Gammaproteobacteria; order Oceanospirillales; family Halomonadaceae; genus Vreelandella; species Vreelandella sp. V005. Next base: position 125,335 of record NZ_JBQXYA010000008.1, read on the forward strand.
GCGTTGCGTTGCCTGTGGCCGCAGGTAGAGGCGGGCAAGGTCGAACTTATCCGCATCAACGACCCAGGGGGCGATGCCGCCACCTTTGCTCATTTGCTTGAGTTTGACTCGGTGCACGGGCACTGGGCGCCTGGGAAGGGGATCTCGGCAGCGAATCAAGCGATTGTTGTCGATGGTAAAACCGTTGCCTTCAGTACCAACAATGCGATCGGTGATAGCGCTTGGTCGAGCTGCGATGTGGTCATCGAGTGTTCGGGCAAAATGAAAACCACGACTCAGCTACAGGCGTACCTTGAGCAAGGCGTTGGCCGCGTAGTGGTGAGCGCGCCGGTGAAAGAAGCGGGTGTGCTCAACGTGGTGATGGGAGTAAACGAGCATCTTTACGACCCTGTTAAACACGCGATTGTCACGGCTGCCAGTTGCACCACCAACTGCTTGGCACCGGTGGTTAAAGTCATTCAGGAAACGTTTGGAATTCGCCATGGCTCGATGACCACGGTGCACGACATTACCAATACTCAGACGATTTTAGACGCGCCGCATAAAGATCTCCGCCGGGCGCGTGCCTGCGGCATGAGTTTGATTCCGACCACGACCGGTTCAGCAAAAGCCATTACGGCTATTTTTCCCGAGCTGGAAGGCAAGCTGAATGGCCATGCTATTCGTGTGCCGCTGGCCAACACATCATTGACCGACATGGTGTTCGAGCTTGAGCGCGAAGTGACCGTGGAAGAGGTCAACGCTGCCTTGAAAGCCGCCGCTGATGGCGAGCTTACCGGTATTTTAGGCTATGAAGAGCGTCCCCTTGTGTCGATCGATTACCGCACCGATCCACGCAGTTCGATTATTGATGCGCTTTCTACCATGGTGATCAACGGCACCCAACTCAAACTCTATGCCTGGTATGACAACGAGTGGGGCTACGCCAACCGCACGGCTGAACTTGCTCTGCTGGTTGGGGGTGAGCAGGTGGGTCGTGGCTGAATCGCTGCTAACCAGAGTCAAGGCGTTACCTTTCGAGGTGCGCCAATACATGCTGATTACCGGCAATTACTGGGCGTTCACCGTCACCGACGGCGCGCTGCGCATGCTGGTGGTGATGCACTTTCACCAACTGGGTTACTCGCCGTTAGAAATTGCCATGCTGTTTCTGTTTTATGAAGCCTTTGGCGTGGTGACTAACCTGGTAGGAGGGTGGTTAGGGGCGCGGCTGGGTCTTAACCGCACCATGAATGTGGGGTTAGGGCTGCAGATTATCGCGCTCGCCATGTTGATGGTGCCTGCTAGCCTCTTAACCGTTGCCTGGATCATAGCTGCTCAGGCATTGTCAGGGATTGCTAAAGACCTTAACAAAATGAGCGCGAAAAGCGCCGTTAAGGTGCTGGTGCCTAAAGAGAGCGCCAACGCCAACAGCTCGCTTTACCGCTGGGTGGCGATGCTAACCGGCTCCAAGAATGCACTAAAAGGGCTGGGCTTTTTTGTCGGCGGGCTGCTGCTGACGTTGATTGGTTTCCAAGCTGCTGTGCTGGTGATGGCGGTGATGTTGTGCGGTGTCTTGCTGCTTTCGCTATTGCGGCTCAAGGCAGATTTAGGCCGCCAGAAAGTTAAACCCAAGTTCTCTGAAATCTTCTCGAAATCACGCGCTATTAACGTGCTCTCCATGGCACGCTTTTGCCTCTTTGCAGCGCGAGATGTTTGGTTCGTGGTCGCGCTTCCGGTGTTTTTATACGACCAGCATGGATGGAGCCACTGGACGGTGGGTGGTTTGTTGGCGATATGGGTGATCGGCTACGGCGGTGTGCAAACCCAGGCACCTAAATTGACCCGCTTGATCAAAGGCGATGCGCGAGCACTTACCGCCGGCTGGGCAGCGGCACTGGCGGTGTTGGCGATTGTTTTGGCCATGCTGCCCTTGGCGCAAGTCGGTTGGTTAGTGGTTGGGCTGCTCGCTTTTGGGGTGCTATTTGCGATTAACTCCAGTTGGCATAGCTACTTGATCGTGCATTTTGCCCGCGCTGACGGCGTCTCTATGGATGTCGGTTTCTATTATATGGCCAATGCCATGGGGCGTTTAGCAGGAACGCTGCTTTCCGGTTGGCTATATATGGCTTACGGGCTGAGTGCCTGCTTATGGGTATCCGCGGCTCTAGTGGCTGCCAGCGCTTTAATGGCGCTAGCGTTGCCTAAACAAAAGGGATCATCCGCTCTCCTCTGATAGAGCAAAACGGTGCTGAGGCATTGTTACTGACCACTGCTCTGATGTTGGCGGCTTGTTTAACGCTATTGATTATTCGCTGGCCCCGACTGCAGGGTTGAACATTCCACATAAAGATGTCGAAGTTTCCACCATCCCTCGACGTCGACCCTTAAGCCATGGCCGACAAGCTTAGGGTCAATAAAGAGGAGAACGTCATGGTAACAATGGCGCTGATAGAGCGAAGAGTCTGCTGGTAGACCTGCCTCGGCGACTGCGACGTTGGCTAATCCTCCACAGCAGCCGTGGCGAGGGGATAAGCGAACGGTCACGGCCCCTCCGTTTTGTTTAATAAACGCTATGGCACTACTGCCAATTTCGATGATGCTGTTCATCTTAGCTCACTTCGTTATCTCGCTTATCAGGGCTGCGGGTAATAAACGGTTTCGCCATCCTCTTTAATAAAGTGAGGTATAGGTTGTTCTAGCAAATCCAACACCTGCTCCGAAGGACGGCAAAGCCGAGCGCCTTTATGGGTTATTACAATTGGGCGATTAATCAGAATCGGGTGGGCCATCATCGCGTTGATACGCTGTTCATCGGTAAGAGATGGATCGTCCAGGTTTAGTTCATCATAGGGTGTGCCTTTGCGGCGTAGCAATTCTCGAGGTGATATCTGCATCAGCGCCAAAAGTTCTAGCAGTTTTTCGCGGCTTGGCGGCGTTTCAAGATAATAAATCACCTCTTGGGTTTCCCCAGAAGCCTCGATCATTGCCAGCGTATTGCGCGAAGTACCGCAGTTGGGGTTGTGATAAATAGTGACGGGCATGGTGACCTCACGATTGATTAGCTGTTTTTGCTTCCGGGAGCATTGCGTTGAGAAGGCGTGGTTTTAAAAGCAGGTGAAACCTTGGTGGGGTCAACGTGGCTTTTATAGTTAGCTGCGGCTTCCGCCCACCACATGAGTTGTCCTAGTGTGCGCCCAACATATCGCTCCCAGCGCTCCTGATCCTCGGCAAAATGGCCGTCTTCGTTCAGCGCTTCCTGGGATTTTGGTATATGTACCATGGCTGACACCGGCAGGCAGCCAAGCTCCGAAAGAAACGACCGCATGGCGACGGAGGCGCGCACACCGCCCCATTGACCCATGGAATAGGTAACGATCGCACTGGGTTTGAACGCAAACAGCGATGCGCCGAAATGATTAAGCAGATGGCTAAGCGCTGGGCTTATGGAGTGGTTATATTCAGGGCTGACCATGACATAACCATCGGCGTCACTGATTTTGTCGGCCAGTTCCGCCAAGTCACTCGGCGCATCGGCTTTTGCATAGGCAAAGTGGGGTTTGAAAGGATCACTTAAGTTTAATGTTAGTGGGTCAATGATCTCGGCTGTTGTATGGGGTAGTGACGAAAGCAAACGTTCGCATGCCTTTGCAACCCGCTCGCCAAGGCGGGCAGGGGAAGGAGGTCTGCTCGTTCGGGTGGATCCTAAAAATATTAAATAGTGTGCCATGGCATTGATTACCTATTGACTGTTTTCTGCTGGGAAATGGTGGCGGGTTTTGTTGGCAATACGCACTAATGCAAGCATAAGCGGCACTTCAACCAGCACCCCGACGACCGTGGCCAGCGCAGCGCCTGACTGTAAGCCAAACAGCGCGATAGCAGCGGCGACCGCCAGTTCAAAGAAGTTACTGGCGCCTACCATGGCGCCTGGGGCGGCAACGTTGTGCGGCACACGCCAGGCTTTGGCCCAGCCATAGGCTATAAAGAAAATCAAAAACGTCTGGATAATGAGCGGTATCGCAATCAAGACAATATGCAGCGGATTATTAATGATGACCTCGCCCTGGAAAGCAAATAGCAGTACCAAGGTGATGATCAAGCCAATGGGCGTGATCGGGCCGACGCGCTTCATAAAGACGTGGTCGTACCACTCTGCGCCGCGTTTCTTGATCAAGCTTTGCCGCGTGATATAGCCCGCCGCGAGAGGAATGACAATGTAGAGTAAGACTGACAAAGCCACGGTATCCCAGGGCACCTGAATGTTGGAGATGCCCAGCAGGAAAACCACGATGGGCGCAAAGGCGAACAGCATGATCAGGTCGTTGAGCGCTACTTGCACCAGCGTGTAGGCAGCATCACCGCGGGTTAAGTAGCTCCATACAAATACCATGGCGGTACATGGCGCGGCACCCAAAAGGATAGCGCCCGCCAGGTACTGGCTGGCTAACTCGGCGGGAATAAGTGGCCGGAAAATAACCATCAGGAAGAGCCAGGCAATGGCAAACATCGTAAAAGGTTTGATCAGCCAATTAACCGTGGTGGTAATAATCAACCCTTTTGGTTGGCGCCGCACGCCCAGCAGCGAGGTGAAGTCAATCTGTGCCATCATCGGAAAAATCATCGCCCAGATAAGCACGGCCACTGGTATCGATACCTGCGCTACTTCAAAGCGTGACAAGGTTTCCGGCACAGAGGGAATAAATTGCCCAACTAAAATGCCCGCTATAATGGCGAGTGCTACCCATAAAGAGAGGTAGCGCTCGAATGTTCCCATTCCTTCTGCGGTGGAGGGGGAGGCATGATCGTTCGATGCTGACATGCGAAACTCCTTATTAGATGGCGCGTTGATTGACCCGTTTAGAAACTTCTTCAGTGCTCTCTTTACGCTCCGAATAGCGATCCGTCAGTAGTTCGCTGCGGTCACGCACCAACAGCGTAAATTTCACCAGCTCTTCCATGACATCGACGATACGGTCATAAAAAGGAGAGGGTTTCATGCGGTCATTCTCATCAAATTCCATAAAGGCTTTGGGCATTGAGGACTGGTTAGGAATCGTCAGCATGCGCATCCAGCGGCCTAAAATGCGCAGTTGGTTAACGGTGTTAAAAGACTGGGAGCCGCCACACACCTGCATGAGGGCTAAGGTTTTGCCTTGAGTCGGGCGCACGCCGCCTAACGAAAGCGGAATCCAGTCGATCTGTGCTTTCATAATGCCGGTCATTGCGCCATGGCGTTCAGGGGAGCACCACACCATGCCTTCCGCCCACTGGGCTAACGTGCGTAGTTCGTCAACTTTAGGATGGCTGGCATCTTCAGCATCCGGTAGCGGCAAGCCTTTTGGATCAAAAATTCTGGTGTCGGCACCCATGGCGTTCAGTAGTCGCGCCGCTTCTTCAACGGCTAAACGACTAAACGAGCGTTCACGCAAAGAGCCATATAACAGCAAGATTTTAGGCGCGTGCTCGGCGCCTGAGGTAAGGCCCAGTGACATGTGCACAGGTGATTTGAAGCATTCAGCTTCTAGATTGGGTAAGTCATTTAGTGGGGGCATAACGATTACCTGTTGAGCGCCGGTTTTGTTGAGTGGTTTTATGATATATGTTTTTTCATATATTAATAGTGCTGCGTGTAACTGCAATATTGCCGTCATGAAGCCAACGTAAAGTGACAGCCATTCATTACACCAGAGGCTGTTTAGTTATGTCGAAGCGCCGTGTGCTGTTCCTTTGCAATGCTAACTCTGCACGATCATTGATGGGGGAGGTGCTGCTTCGTCATATGGCGGGGGATCGCTTCGAGGCGTATAGCGCAGGTTCTGAGCCCGATGCCCCTCATAAACTGACGCTGGAAGCACTTACCCAGCAGGGGCTTTCCATAGAGGGGCTTCACAGCAAGGCGCTTGAGCAGTTCGAGGGCATGGCGTTCGACTATATCATTATCCTTTGTGACAAAGCCCAGCAAGCCTGCCGAGACTGGCAAGGCCAAGCGGGTGAAGTGCTCTTCTGGGATATTCGTGATCCACGCCTGATCAATAAACCTGATGCCTACCCGCAAGCGCTTCAGGAAATTCGTCGTCGCCTGCAGCTATGGCTACCGCTGCATACGGCTGACTAAAGGGAGGGCGCGAGATGAAGTGGGTTAATAATTTAAGCGTTAAGGCGAGCTGGACATTGGTGCTGGCGGCGTTTAGTGGTTTAGTTGTGATCATTGGGGTGCTTGGGCTGTTTGCCAACCACTTTGGCCGCGATGCTCTTACTTCGCTGCACCAACGCGATATGGCGCAGATAAGTGAGCTCAATAGCGCCTATACACAGTTACTGCGTGCACGTATTCAAATGAACCGGGCGGCGGAGTTAATTCGCACGCCGTCATTTGATCGGCCCGACCCACTTATTGAAGAAGCGCAGCGCTTGCTGGACGCTGCCACGCAAAACTTTAAACAATTTTCGACGAGTAACTTTGCGCCTGAGCAGCAAGCGCTGGTCGACCAGCTCACCGCCGACTTCCAATCCTTCGTAAACAATAACCTCAGTTTACAGATGATGATGCTGGAAGAGCGTGATGTGTCGGGTTTTCTTTCCGGTGAATCGCGGGTAGATGGTAGTAGCCAGCAATTTGTGCAGAGTGCTGAAGTCTTTTTTAACGCCTCCAATGTGCGAGGTAACAGCTTGCTTGCGCGTTTCGAGCAAGTCTCATCGCTGCTTTTTTGGGGCGTGATTGCCGCCCTCGGCGCTGCGTTTTTGGTTGTAACGGTCGTCGTCTGGGGCGTACGTAGAAATGTGCTGCGCCCCTTGAAGACCATTACCGGGCACTTTCAGCGCATTGCGAAGGGTGATCTTTCTACGCCTGTCACCACGCACTCGAACAATGAAATCGGCCAGCTGTTCAGTGAGCTAGCCAGCATGCAAACCGCCTTGACGGCAACCGTTGACCGACTGACGACTAGCAGTCAGCAGGTATATAGCAATAGCCAAGAAATGACGGAGCAAAATCAGCTTTTAGCCAGCCAGACGGACAGGCAAGTGTCTGCCTTGCAGCAGATGGCGGCGAGCCTGGAGCAGCTAACCGCCACCGTGAACCAAAATGCTGAAAGCGCGGCGCATGTCAGTCAGTCCACCGCTGACGTGTCCCATAAAGCGCAGCAGGGTGATGAAGTGATCACGCAGTTTATCGCGACGATGGACGACATCAACAGTCACTCCGCTGAAATCCAAAGCATCATTCGTATGATCGAAAGCATTGCGTTTCAAACCAATATTCTGGCGCTCAATGCCTCTGTCGAAGCGGCGCGCGCCGGTGAGCACGGGCGCGGCTTTGCGGTGGTCGCTAATGAAGTACGCGCGCTGGCAACACGCAGCGCGAATGCCGCCAGTGACATACGCACGCGTATAGAGGCTTCGAGTGCGAGTGTCCAGCAGGGAAGTGTGTTGTCGCAACAGGCAGGAGAGCATACCCGTGCCATTATGCAGGCGGCGGGTAACGTGAATACGCTAATGACGCAAATAGCCGATGCTTCTGAAGAGCAGCGGCGTGGCATTGAAGAGGTCAATCAGGCGGTCGTGCAAATTGATACCACGACCCAAGAAACCATGCACTTGGTGAATCAGGCGGCTCAGAGTGCCGAAGGACTCTCCCAAGAAGCGTTGCAAATGCGTGAATACGCCGGGCAGTTTAGCGTAGCTGAGTATCCCCTTGATGCATCAAAGGCTGGCAGTAGTGAAGACTACCCTGAATGGGAGCAGCTAAGCCATCAGCCTTCTGACGCATCGGATGTAGACATTCACAGGACATTCACAGCCACGGCTACGAGCGTCTAACGACGTCTGCTTAAGCCGTTGAACGATTATGTGCGTTTATTCAGAGGCATAAGCGTTATTATGCGGTTTTCTCTGAGTGTCGCGTATGGTGTTATTTCTTCAACGGTTAGTGGCACCCGTTTCCGCTTTCTCTCGATGCTTAGTCGGCGATCCCATGCTATTGGTGATGGGAGGGTTAGGAATCGTTTTGCAGTGGCTGCACCCTCAATCGCTGTTTCAACTGGCGGAGCGGGTTCACTGGACCACCATTGCGGTATTGACTGGCCTGATGCTGCTCAGCAGGGCGTTAGAGCTGAGCGGGTATTTAACGCTTTGGGGTCGGATATTATTAGTCCATCTGCGCGGTGAGCGACGGCTAGCGATGGGGTTGGTGATTGGCTCGATGGCTAATTTAATCGCGCTGCGTTTAGCTCGTCAGCCGGGCATGTGGCGAGAGTTTCATCATTGGTCATTACCCGTGTTAGGGCTGGCTTGGCTGTTTGCCGTGGTATTGAAAAGCGCCCTGACATGGTAGCCAGGGCGTTCTAGGGTATGGGTGAGTTGATTAGTCGATGAGTTCGACGGCGACCGCCGTCGCTTCGCCGCCGCCAATGCATAAGCTAGCGATACCACGCTTGCCACCACGCGTGCGTAATGCGTGGATTAAGGTGGCGATAATACGTGAGCCGGTCGATCCAATCGGGTGGCCTTGGGCGCAGGCACCGCCAAACACGTTTACTTTTTCGTGGGGCAAGCCTAGATCATCCATCGCCATCAGTGTGACCACTGCGAAGGCTTCATTAATCTCAAACAGATCGACGTCATTCACCCCCCAGTCGAGCTTTTTCATCAGCTTTTCGATGGCGCCAACGGGTGCGATGGTGAATTCGCTCGGGTGGCGTGAATGAGTAGCGTGCCCCAGCATGCGTGCTAGCGGTTTGATGCCCTGTTGATCCGCTGCTGCCTGACTTGCCAAGATAAGGGCTGAAGCGCCATCGGAGATCGAGCTGGCGTTGGCGGCCGTAATCGTGCCCTCTTTGGCAAAGGCAGGCCGGAGCTGGCGAATTTTGTCGAGCTTTGCTTGGAAGGGCTGCTCATCGTGCTCGACAAGGGTTTCGCCCTGGCGAGAGGTGACCATCACCGGAGCCATCTCGGCGTTTAGGTGGCCAGCGTTGGTGGCTTCCATGGCGCGTTCAAGAGACGCAATGGCAAAATCGTCCAGGCGTTCGCGGGTGTAGCCACGTTCGGTGGCCACATCTTGGGCAAACACGCCCATTAGTTTGCCCGTTTCGGCGTCTTCCAGCCCATCCAAAAACATATGGTCTTTCAGCTCGCCGTGCCCCAGGCGGTAGCCACTCCGCGCTTTGGTCAACAAGTGCGGGGCGTTAGACATGGACTCCATACCACCTGCCAGCAAAATATCGCCGCTGCCTGCTTTGATTAAGTCGTGGGCAAGCATAGTGGCCTTCATTCCCGAGCCGCACAGCTTGTTAATAGTGGTGGCGCCATTGGCATCGGGAATGCCGGCTTGGCGCATGGCTTGGCGTGCTGGGCCTTGTTTGACACCGGCAGGCAGTACGCAGCCCATAATGCCTTCGGTGATAGCAGCAGGGTCGATGCCGGATGCTTCAATGGCGGCTTTAATGGCGGTTGCGCCGAGCTGGGGCGCGGTCATATTTGCAAGGCTTCCCATCATACCGCCCATTGGTGTGCGTTTAGCGGCTAGAAATACCACATCTGTAGGGTGGCTCATGGTCAATCTCCTTCAGGATTATTATGATTGTCAGGGTAATTATCAGGGTGAAAACCGGTTGATACGTTGACCCGTAGGCGGCGCTGTGGTTCTCTCAAAAGTAACCAAGCAAGCGCTAGTGTAAACGACATGAATGTAATGAATGCATCCCCTCGCCGCAAGGAATTGACGCGCCTAGCCGCTCAGCTCTTCGTTCAAGAGGGCTTTGATCGCACCACCGTACGTATGCTGGCGCAAGAAATGGGTATCAAGTCCGGTAGCCTGTTTCATCATTTTAAAGATAAGCAGGAAATCCTCGCTGCGGTTATAGAAGAGGGTACTCAAAATGCCTTGTTAATTGCGCGCAAAGCACTGGAGGAATGCGTCGCTGAGCCTGAAATGCGCCTGCGTGTCATGGCCCGTGCCCATCTCGAAACCCTCTTTACTGACCGCAATGCCCATGTGGTGGCACTGTTTGAGTGGCGTCGCCTTGACCCGGCGGCAAGTGCCCATTTAAGTCATTTGCGCGATGCTTACGAAGCACTATGGGTCGCTGTTATTGATGACGCCCTTGAAGCAGGATTGATCCATGGTGATCGCTTTCTCGTTTCCCGCTTTGTGCTTGGAGCGCTTAATTGGACCGTGCGCTGGTATGACCCTAATGGTTCACGCTCACCCGACGACCTCGCTGATGAGCTCGTCGCCATGATTATGCCCACGCCTGTTTAACCTTCTCTTTTAATCACTCCTACTAACGTCTAGCGTTTTAACGGGTGAGAGTGCTTGCGCTCTACGCCAATTACTTTTAGCGTTGCTTTTATCTTTAGGTTTCCGTTAACGTCAACGGATAACTGTAGCAGCTTTGCTTACGTCCTACCTGAAATAACGAGTGCTCATTTCCAACAACACAAGAGAGCCGTCATGACAGCCACACCTTTATCATTGCCCGACTACCACCACTATCTAGAGAAATTTTCTATTGAGCGTGTTGTCGCCCGCTTGGACGACCACCAGGATGGTTTACTGAACGCTTTTGAAGCGTGCTGTGGTCGCCATGTACGTGCCGGGCGCGGCGATGTGCAGGCACTGGTTCAGGAAGATATTAACGGTGACGTGCATAGTTTGACCTACGCGGAGCTGGATGAACAAAGCGCCAAGTTGGCGGGTTGGTTTCAAGCACAGGGGTTGGGCCAGGGTGACCGTGTTGCTTGTATGCTGCCGCGGACGCCACAGCTTCTAATAGCGGTGCTCGCCACCTGGCGCATTGGTGCGGTTTATCAGCCGCTTTTCACCGCTTTCGGCCCTGATGCAGTGGACTATCGTCTTGGGCGTGCCGATACAAAATTAGTCATTACAGATCAAGCCAATCGCTATAAATTTGATGGTCTCAGCCAGTGCCCACCAGTGCTGGCAGTGGGCGGGGTCACTAGTGAACACGCCAATGATCACGATTGGCAGGTTGCGTTGACGCATACGTCAATGAGCGCTGAGCCGCCGCGCCTCTCGCCTGAAGCGCCCTTCCTGCAAATGTTTACCTCCGGCACGGTGGGTAAACCAAAAGGGGTTGCTGTACCGCTCTCGGGCATGACGGCATTTGCCATCTATATGGAGTTGGCCATTGACCTTCGCGATGATGACCGGTTCTGGAACATGGCTGACCCGGGTTGGGCCTATGGGCTTTATTACGCTATAACCGGACCGCTATTGCTTGGCGTGACCACCCACTTCTGCGAAGCAGGGTTCAGCGCCGAAGGGGCGTTGGCGTTTATGAAGCGCCACCACATTACTAATTTTGCCGCTGCACCTACTGCGTACCGGTTAATGAAAGCGTCTGGGCTATTTGATGATGCCCATGAAACGCTAGAGCTACGTGCGGCGAGTTCGGCGGGTGAGCCTTTAAATACTGAAGTCGTGACTTGGGTGGAGAAGTCGCTTGGCTGTCCGGTGATGGATCATTATGGCCAAACCGAAACTGGCATGACTTGTAATAACCACCATGCGCTTGATCATCTTAAACATGTGGGTGCCATGGGAGTGCCGATGCCGGGTTATCGTTTGGCAATTTTAGACGCTGAGTATCATGAGCTGCCCGCCGGGGAGCCAGGGGTGCTCGCCGTGGATATCAAGAATTCACCCGCACATTTCTTTCAAGGCTACACCTGGCAAGAAAAAAATCCGTTTGTAGAAGGTTATTACCTGACAGGTGATGTGGTGATCCGCAACGAAGATGGCACCTTCCAGTTTGCTGGCCGTGATGACGATATCATCACAACGGCAGGCTACCGCGTTGGGCCTACGGATGTCGAAAACAGCGTAATGACGCACCCGGCGGTCGCTGAGTCGGCGGCAGTTGGGCAGCCTGATGAAATTCGGGGCGAGGTAATTAAATCCTATGTCGTTCTTCGCGACGGTTTCGAAGCAAGTGATGCGCTCGCTGATGAGATTAAGCAGCGAGTGCGAGAGCGGCTTTCAACGCATGCCTTTCCGCGCATTATCGAATTTGTGGAAGAGTTGCCTAAAACACCCAGCGGTAAAATTCAGCGATTCAAATTGCGTGCCCAGGCAGCAGAAGACGCCAAGATTGGCGAATAAACATAACGGCCACAGGGAATACGGTTATGCAGGTTAAGGACAGTACCTTTTTGATTACGGGTGCCGCTTCAGGATTGGGAGCTGCGACTGCGGAGCGCCTAGTTGCTGCAGGTGCTCGCGTTGTGTTGTGTGATCTCAACGACAGTGTCAATGCGCATGCTCAGCAGCTGGGGCCAAGCGCCCGCGCCTTTCTGGCGGATATTGCCTCTGGTGAGCAAATGCAGAAGGCAGTGGAGGAGGCTGTGGCGCTGGGAGGTGAGCGCGGCTTGTCGGGCGTGGTGCATTGTGCCGGCGTAGTGAGCGTTGCCAAGCTGGTTGATAGAGAGGGCAATCCCGCTGATTTAGAAAGCTATATCAATACGATCAATATCAACTTGGTGGGCACGTTTAACGTGATGCGACTCGCCGCTGCCGCGATGGCAAAAAATCAGCCGGGCGATAGCGGTGAGCGTGGCGTGATCATTAACACGGCTTCTATTGCTGCGTTTGACGGGCAAGTGGGCCAGTGCGCTTATAGCGCCTCTAAAGCCGGTGTCGTGGGAATGAGTCTTCCGGCTGCGCGCGAGCTTTCCCGGCATGCCATTCGCGTCATGGCGATTGCCCCTGGGGTGTTTGAAACGCCGATGATGAGTGAAATTCCGGATGAGGCTGCCCAGGCATTGGCGGCAGCAGTGCCGTTTCCGAAGCGGCTGGGGCGTCCGGATGAGTTTGCGCAATTAGCTGAGCAGATCATTACCAACCCGATGCTTAATGGTGAGTTGATCCGCTTGGATGGCGGTATCCGTATGCAGTAAGGCGTTATCGATGCTTTAAATGACTCGTCGGCTTTTGGCTGGCGAGTTTTTTTTGATTAACGCTTTGTTGGTTGGTTGGGCGACTAAAGTTCTAGCGTGTTTTGGCACTATATTCAAACGGGCGCTTGACTCTACTAGACGTCCGCGCTAATTTTCAAACATGTGTTTGAATGCCATTTTCTTAATGCATCGCTAGGCTTTCAATCCCCCCTTATTGGCAGGCGAGTGTTCCAGGAGATATATCATGCCCAGCTATCAGGCCCCTATTCGTGATATGCGTTTCGTTATGGACGAAATGCTTGATTATCCCGCCCATTATGCTCGCCTACCCAATGGTGACGAAGCATCGCCTGATGTCGTTAGCGCTATCTTGGAGGAGGGCGCACGTTTTGCCCGTGACGTGCTGCTACCGATCAATCAAAGTGGCGATGAAGAGGGCTGCCTGCTAGAAGGGGGTGAAGTTAAAGCGCCTGCCGGTTTTAAAGAAGCTTATCGGCAGTATGTGGAGGGCGGTTGGCCAAGCCTAGCGGCTGATCCAGCCCATGGTGGGCAGGGGTTGCCGCCTTCGCTTGCGATGCTGCTTTCGGAAATGATTTGCGCCACTAACTTGGCGTGGGGCATGTATCCAGGCCTATCCCACGGTGCCGCCGACGCGCTACGCCATCACGGTACCGATGAGCAGAAGGCTACCTACCTCACCAAGCTGGTGGAAGGTGTTTGGACCGGCACGATGTGTCTGACCGAGCCCCATTGTGGTACTGATCTTGGGCTGATCAAGACGCGTTCGGTGCCTGCTGAGGGTGATGCATATGCAATTACGGGTACTAAAATCTTTATCTCAGCCGGTGAGCACGATCTAGCTGAAAATATCGTCCATTTGGTATTGGCGAAACTACCCGGCGCGCCAGAGGGCTCTAAAGGTATTTCGTTATTCGTAGTGCCTAAGTTCCTGCCCGATGCACAGGGCGATGTGGGAGTGCGCAATGGCGTCACCTGCGGTTCGCTCGAACACAAAATGGGCATTCACGGTAACGCCACCTGCGTGATGAACTTCGACGGTGCTACGGGCTACCTGGTGGGGCCGCCCAATAAAGGCTTGGCGTGCATGTTTACCATGATGAACGCAGCGCGGCTGGGGGTTGGGATCCAAGGCTTAGGCCTTATAGAAGCCAGCTTCCAGAATTCACTGAGCTATGCGCGCGATCGGCTGCAGATGCGCGGTTTATCAGGCAAACAGGCGCCTGATAAACCTGCTGATCCAATTATTGTTCACCCCGATGTTCGCCGTATGCTTCTGACCCAGAAAGCCTTCGCCGAAGGTGGTCGTATGTTGGTGTTGTACGCCGCGCAAATGCTCGACGTGGTGGAACATGGTGAGCCCGGTGAAGAGCGAGATCACGCTGAAACCCTGCTTGGCTTGCTAACACCGATTGTTAAAGCCTTCCTGACCGAAGTTGGTTTTGAAAGCACTAATGAGGGCGTACAGATCTACGGTGGTCATGGCTTCATTAAAGAGTGGGGTATGGAGCAATTGGTTCGCGATGCTCGCATTACTCGCCTTTATGAAGGTACTACCGGTATCCAGGCGCTTGATCTGCTAGGCCGTAAAGTACTCATGAGTCAGGGTGAATCGCTGAAGGTATTCACCAAAGAGATTCATAAGTTCTGTAAAGCTGAAGCGGATAATCCCGTGCTTAAAGAGTTTGTCGTACCGCTTTCCAAGCTAAATGCAGAGTGGGGCGAGCTGACCATGGGTGTGGGTATGAAGGCGATGCAAGATCGTGAAGAAGTAGGTGCGGCGAGTGTTGATTACCTTATGTACTCAGGCTACGTCACGCTGGCTTACTTATTTGCACGCGCGGCCAAGCAGGCGTGTGTCTCTCTAGAAGGTGACGATAAAGCCTTTTATGCCGCCAAGTTGAATACGGCTCGCTTCTACTACCAACGGCTATTGCCGCGCACTAAAGCGCATGCACAGATGATTCAGTCAGGCGCTTCCAGCCTAATGGCCATCTCTAGCGAAGACTTTGGCTTGGGATTTGAGATTTAATTAACGGCTAAAACGTGAAAAGAGCACTCTCTGGTCAGGCATTCTGATCGGTGGTTTGCGGCAGAAGGGTAGCCTTCTGCCGCTTTTTTATACGCAATAACTTCTTTTACTTGCTATCTTATTATTCAGGCCTTAAAGTACGCATCCGCTGCCGGGGGCGCCAAGCGTTACCAGCGGTGAATGAAGGTGAAAACCTTCGGTTTGTCAGGTAGTTAGCGGTTTTAGATGTAGTCAGGTTTACATCGAAAACAACGCCCTTGACAACCACCAGGAAATGCGTAGAATACGCCTTCCTCGCTGAGGCAAGCCAAGTCAACGGCCAGCCAAGTGGCTCAGGAAGCCACCGCAGCGAAACCGCTCTTTAACAATTTGATCAGGTAATTCATGTGGGCGCTTGCTGATGTTGGTGACAAATCACCCAATATCAAGGCAAGCGACTCAAGCAATAAAGGTTTTTCGGAACCTGTTTTGAATGAATTCGTTTGAACCTTGAGCCAAGTTTGGTTCGCTTCTGTTGCTTCGGTGACAGGCAAGAACCACATCGATCTTAAACTGAAGAGTTTGATCATGGCTCAGATTGAACGCTGGCGGCAGGCCTAACACATGCAAGTCGAGCGGTAGCAGGTCCTTCGGGATGCTGACGAGCGGCGGACGGGTGAGTAATGCATAGGAATC
>NZ_JBQXYA010000009.1:0-124498 GCF_052645115.1 Vreelandella sp. V005
AGTGAAACCGCTTAGCGCCGATGGTAGTGTGGGGTCTCCCCATGCGAGAGTAGGTCATCGTCAGGCACTTATACCGCAGAAAACCCAGCCAACCGGCTGGGTTTTTTGTTGCCGGGAAGAAAAGTTTTCCTCATCCAGATTGCCGCGCTGCGCTCGCAATCACAGAGCTAACGGTAGTGCGGCTGAGGTGACAGAGCCATGTCATGGCGAGGAGCGCAGCGACGTGGCCATCTCGGGTTTGCGGTCACTCCCGGCCTAGATCGCCGCGCTGCGCTTGCGATGACAACGCATCATTAACGATGGAATTGCTTTTCTCGTTCTGGTTGCCAAAGAATGGCGTCGATTCGTAATAGGGTATTACCGTTGTTCGGTAGGGGCCAATCAATAGCATCGCCCACTTTAAGTCCTAGTAAGCTGGCCCCAATGGGCGCCATGACTGAAAGGCCGTCTCCAGTGCTGCTCAGGGCATGAGGATAAACCAGCGTCCGGATCATCTGCTTTTGGCGGGTAAGGTCAGTGAATTGAACCTGGCTATTCATACTGACTACGTTGTCAGGAATCTCATTCGGATCAACGACAACGCCGCGGCTTAGCTCGTTTTCGAGCATTTCTGCTACCGCTTGATCTTCTTCACCAGCAGCGTCGATTAAACGCTGCAAGCGTTCGGCATCAAGCCGGTTAATGAGAAGGGGTGGACGCTGCCCCATGTTGCTCTCCTTGGCAAAGGGCCGCTAATTATAAGCGGTGCCGTATGTTATAAGATTAGGCAAAAATACATAATAAAAACAGCTCTTTCCATAAAATAAGAAAGAGCTGTTATAGCCAGTTTACGACACTTCCAACTAAAAGACGATAGTTGCCTACCATGGTACGAGCAACACCTAACGGCAGCCGTATTGCCCAGATAAAATGCTATGATGCCGGTCGCTGTGTGCTAATCGATGAGAAAGAAGTCTGGCACGCGATAGTCCATCTTGTTTGTATTTAACGTTTGAGGTGAAAGGGTGAGTGAAACAGTACCCACTTCGTGGCTCGTTTACTGCCGTCCAGGGTTTGAACATGATGCGCTAGCGGAGCTGCAGCATCATGCCGCATTGCACGGTGTGGCCTGTGAGGCGTCTTCGGGCGAGGGGTGGGTAAGTTTGACACGTGGTGATGGTGAACCAATAAACGATTTACACCGTCAAGCGGCGTTTTCTCGACTCATATTCGCGCGTCAGAGTTTGGCAGCACTGCCCGCGCTTGAGCTTTCACGGGATGATCGCCTCACTGCCATTTTAGAGCAGGTAAAAACCAGCCGCTGGAGCTTCGAAGATATTTGGCACGAAACGCCGGATACTAATGATGGAAAGGCACTAGCAGGGTTGATCAAGGCGTTGACAAAGCCATTGGCCAGTATGCTGAAAAAGCGTGGTGCGCTAAGGCGTAGTGCAGGGGCACGGCGGCTACATATTTTTTGGACCGATGGTGATCAAGTCCAGCTAGCGATGAGCTTTCCAGGCAATCGTAGCGAGCTGATTAATGGTATTCGGCGGCTGCGCTTTCCGTCTCGAGCGCCTAGCCGCTCTACCCTCAAGCTGGAAGAGGCTTGGCATGAATTTATTCCTCGTGATGAGTGGGAAGCGCGCTTGGCGCCCCATATGCAGGCCGCTGATTTGGGAGCTGCGCCAGGTGGTTGGACATGGCAGTTGGTTCAGCGCGGTATGTACGTGTATGCCATCGATAATGGCCCTATGGATACATCGTTAATGAAAACGGGGCAGATCGACCATTTACAAGAGGATGGGTTTACCTGGGAGCCACCGCAACGACTGGATTGGTTGGTCTGCGATATCGTTGATAAGCCGGTACGAGTACTCGCGATGGTAGAGCGTTGGCTTATTCGCAAATGGTGTAAAGAGGCTATCTTTAACCTTAAATTACCCATGAAAAAGCGGTGGGAGGAGGTAACGCGCTGTCTTAGTATGCTGGATGAGTCACTGGAGAAGGCGGGCGTGCATGCTAACGTATCATGCCGCCACCTCTACCATGATCGTGAAGAAGTGACGGTGCACGTAAGACTGAGAGATTGAAAAAGAGGTGAAGTGGATTCAGTAGCCCGGCTCGTAAATCCGAACGGTTTCATCTTCAGTCAACAAAGGTAAGATACGCTGCATGGCCATTGCCCGCGCTTCGCTTGAGTGCCACTCCTTCCAGGCGCGGATATCACGCCATTTGGTGATCATCAGTCGGCGATCGGTATGGCCAAGCTCAACGAGCGTTTCGCCGCTGATGAAGCCCCTGACGCCCAGGGAAACACGCATGGCCTCGCGTGCTGCTTGCTCAAATTCTTCTTCGAGGCCGGGCATGATTCGCCGTTCGATGATAACTTTAATCATACGTTTTGCTTCCTACAGCGAGAATATTAATGGCTAATGATACGGCTACATTACCCAGTTACGATGCATTATTAGACACCTCCGGGCTGTACTGTCCTGAGCCGATTATGTTGATGCACAATAAAGTGCGCGGCATGACCTCAGGCCAAGTGCTCAAGGTGATTGCGACTGACCCAGCTACCACGCGGGATGTACCAAAGTTTTGTCAGTTTTTAGGACACGAGCTGCTTGGTCAGGACACCACGTCATCGAGTAACTACCTTTACTTTATCCGTTTAGCATAGCTCTTCAAAACAATGGCCTTTTAAAGATCCCCCTTGCTGAATAAACGGCCGTTTGAAAACGAGTGAGGGCAAATCATGCAACTAAATTGCCCTCGTAATCATCCATTCGTTTTTACCCGCGCGTCTTCACTTGCTGTGCTGTTACGCAGGTAAGCGCCATTATTCGCTTGGCACGACAATCATTGCCAATGCATCCAGCGTGGCTGGATCTTCTTCCAAAATACGGTTGGCGATATGGCGCTGAAAAAAGTAGACCGTTCGATGGCGAGCGTGAGCGCTGTAAAGGCACTTATCGCCTAGCAAAATGGGAGTCATTGTGGCTTTTTGCTCATCTGCCAGCAATGCGTCGAGAGTGCCGTTGCTATAAAGTCGCCAGCCATATACGGGTTTCATCTCCCAAGGCGCATTCGGGTGATTCATACATAACGCATGAGTGCCTAGGGTATCGGGGATTTGCTGAATGAGAGTGACTTCTCCGGAGGCTTCATAGTCAAAGTAGTCCGCTGAAGCCACTAGCTCTTGGTATTTGTGATCGGGCGGTGAGTCGAAGATTTCTTCCGTCTCGGGATCACGATAACCCACGAAATAGCCATTTTCTTGATTGTTCAGCTCATGGCAAGCTGCCAGCGTTTCCATCCACGGCACCAAGCCGACAACGTTGCCATCTTCTCTAAGCCCCCAGGCCAAAATAGGCATGCCGTAGTAGCTGTCAGGACTCGCAGCGAGTTGGTACACCATCTCTAAACCATCTAGCTCAGGGGCTAAACGGACTAAGCACTTTTGCGCCTGCTGACGTTGACGCACAGTTTCCAGGTCGATGACCTGGGCAGAGCGGGGTGACAGGGATGCGCCCATTGTGTCCCTCCTTGTGCTGCGTGGTCATCACATTGGCGAAGCAGTTGCATGGCTTGCCTCAGTACTTACTTTGTTATTCACCTCACCTATCAACCAATAGCACAAGTTGCCCATAAGGTTAAGGGTTCTGCGGGTATTAATTATTTGCGCACGCTGGAAAGCGAGCTCTGAGCGTTTCATGTTTAAAACGTGCTCGCTGGTACTGTTGCAAAGGTGCCTGTGGGTCGTTAAGAGAAAGCCAGCGTGCTTGGTAACGGCGTATAGATCTGGGCTTTTCCACCTGCTGTGCATCAATCAAGCGATTGACGGCCGTTAGCCAGCGATTGGCTAGCGTTGTCAATGGCGCAAGGGGCGGTGTCGTCCCGTCTCGCAAGCAGTGAGAGGGCTCTTCGCTGTGCTGGGTTAACGACTGTTTTAATAGCGTATTCGCTTCGTTTAAGCGCTGCGATGCAAGAAGCAATGCGCGCAAAATTTCAGCCGTCAGGGGGCGCTCTTGTAGTGTTTTTAAATGATTTTCAAGGGTAGAGGAGTTTTGCTGCCAATTGAGATCAAACTGGTGGTCAGTCATCTGTTGCAAGTAATTAATGGCGTCAAGTTGATTCGCAATAGCCGCCTCTTCGTCAGTGACAAAAGGCTGGCTGGCCCGTGAAAAACTTTTAACCCACTCGCTGGAGTCAAAAATGGCATTCCAACTGACGCTGGGTAGCTGAGCTGTCTTAGTCTCCGTTAGCTGCCGTAGCCGGGTGCGGTCTTCATCGCTCAACTGGTCAGGAACCTCGCTATTCCAGCAAGTGCTCAGTCGTTGCCATAGCGTGCGCTCATAGAGCCATTGCTGGCTCGGGGGCGCTACGCGGCCTAATTGATTATTACGAGCAGCAATCAGTGAGGTGATTTGGCATTCGCGCAGTGCGTATACGTTGAGCATGCTGTCTCGAGTTTCGGCTACCTCAATGAGCCGTTCGGAGCGCTCCGGAAAATCACCGATATTAACGGGCTTTGAGCGTTCAATATCGGCATGGCCGAGGTCATTGGCAAGCTGCTGATGGTAAGCCTGCCATTCCTGTTCAGCGGGGTTATCGCCACAGCCAGCCAGCAGGAGGCTGAAGATCAGTATGTGAAAAATATTTGCCCACCTAACCATGGTTACCCCGAAGGCTAATGCGCTGCAAACGCCAGCCGAGTAGCAGGGCCGCAGTGCTTAGGCCGACAATCAAGCCTATCCAGTAGCCATGAACCCCGAGCGGAGCAACGAGACTGCCAACACCTTGGGAACCTAGCCAATGCCCACCTCCCAACCCCACTATCCAGTATGAGAGCACCGTGATCACCATGACGATTCGGGTATCTTTATAGCCGCGTAAAGCCCCTGCCAGATTGACCTGTAGCGAGTCTGAGAGTTGAAAGATAATTGCCAAGGCAATGATCGATAGCGCCAGCGCCTGTATCTCGCTGTTCGAGGAGTAGAGCGCAATGACAGGTACGGCACTCAACCACAGCAAAATACTATTGATGATGGCAATGATCACGCTGATGACAATACCGTTCCAAGCGACCTGGCGGGCAAGACTCAAACGCTGCTGGCCAAGTGTATTTCCTACCCTGACGGTTAGCGCCATGCTCAATGATAAGGGCAACATGAATAGAATAGAGGTGAAGCTTAGTGCTATTTGATGGGCCCCTACGGTCACTTCGCCAAAGCTGGCAATAAAGAGCGCAATGAGCGTGAACAAGGTCACTTCGACAAAAATTGCCACGCCAATAGGTACGCCCACGACTACTAACTCACGTATACCCACCCACTGAGGCGGTGTCAGTTTTTGCCAAATCGCCACGCTTTTATAAGTACTTCCTCTGCGCGTGTAATAAGCCATTGTCAGCGCCATCGTCCACATTGAGAGTGCGGTGGCAATACCACAGCCAAAAGCTCCCAAGGGAGGCAGTTGTTGCAGAGCGTTAGGAACCCCGTTGCCTAATAGTTCGACCAGACCTTCGCCACCGTAGATCAAGAGATAGTTGGCAGGAATATTGACGCCTAGGCCAATAAGGCTGATCCACAAAGCTGGGCGGGTATGGTTCATGCCATCTGAAAATGCTCTTAGGGCCTGAAACAACGCAATACCTGGCATGCCAAAAGCGATCGCAGAAAGGTAGGCTGCAGATTGGCTTGCCACGGCTGCGGGCACGTTCATTAAGTCAAAAATGGGCATAACCACTGACCAAAGCAGCAGGCCCGCGACAACACCCAGGAGGAGGGCGACCCAGAGCGCCTGATGGACGGCTGGGCGGATAAAGCTATTGCGCTGCCCTCCTAACAAGTGGGCCACAATCGGTGTGAGCCCCATCAGAGTGCCCGTCATAAACAGCATTAATGGCATCCAGAGGCTAGAGCCTACCGAAACGGCCGCAAGAGAGGTCGCATCATGGCGACCAGTCATCATGACATCGACAACACTCATCCCTGCTTGAGCCAACTGGGCACCGCAAATAGGTAACGCCAAATAGAGCAGGGCTCGGGTTTCTGGCCAATAGACCGATTTAACGCGTCGAGTGAAATCGCCCAATGTTTCGCTCCTGGTTGGCGAATTGATCTTTAAAAAAGCGCTAGATTAGCAGGGGAGACTAAGCCTTGCTTCCCTCTATTCAGCTTGTCCCGATAAGGACGTTATACTTTCATTAATATCAATGGTAAACGAGGTCTATGTGAATCAAGTGCAGGAGCGATGGACGCTGGCCGATATTACTACGCTGTTTGATGGTGTGTTTGCCAAGCATTATCAAACTCGCTTAGTGAGAGGGGAGGATGAACCTCTCTATCGGCCAGCAGATAACGACACCCCCTATCATCAACTTATTTTTGCACGCGGTTATTATGCCAGTGCATTGCACGAAATTCAGGCATCTCTTTAAAGGTTGACACGCTAAGAAACTCACGCTCATATGGTGTACATCTTGATAGGAAACCATGGACGTGAAAGCCACCCTCAATAAATTATTCAGGTCAAAAGCTAGGGTCATTCATCTAAGTCATTTCCATAAAGGCCGATTGGTATGGTCGAAGGGGGAAGACGATTGTGAATATGAATACTACTTTTCTTATTTAGAGAACGTTGGCTATTTCCCAAAAATGCCGGTTATTCTTCAGTCTGATGGATTACCTTGGGGTATAGGAAACGCCTATTTGTTAGGGCAGCTTGAAAAGCCTAACCTCTCAAATATGAAAACGCTCACTGCTCGAGCGACACATTTGAAATACTACCTGCAATACCTCGAAGACACTGGGCAACACTTTCTTGATTTGCCCAAGAAATACTATGAGCGTGCGCCGCAAAAATTCAGCGTATTTATGAAACAGGCTCTAAATGATCATGAATTCAGTGCTGAACATATCAATAATATTCTTTCCACCGTTGCTCATTTTTACACAAACATTCGTTATGAGTCGCTTGTGGCAGAGGTTAGTCTGGAGAATGAGCCATTCACTCCCATCAGAAAGACAGTCTTGACGACCAATCGTGTGGGTTTGGTTCGCAGTATTCAGACTGTAACGAATGACCTCCGAATTAAGAGTAGCAGACGTCCGATTCCTCAACTAGGGAAGCTCAGAGATGGTGGTAGTCTGCGCCCTTTAACGCCAGAAGAGCAGAAGGTTATTGGCGAAGGATTTAGAAAAAATTACGCATCTATAGAGCTTCAATTAATGATTCGAGTTGCTCTAGAAACAGGTGCCAGACAACAAACTGTATGTACATTGAGTATTGGATGCATTAAGCGTGCCTTTGAAGAGCTAGATGCATCCCCTTCTATGGATAATGTCATTATAAATACGGGGCAACGATACAAAGCAGATACGAAGGGAGGGCGGCTTAATAGGCTGATTTTTCGACGCAAACTTATTAACGATTTAATAACGTATATTTATTGTGAGCGTGCAGAAAAGAGGCAAAGTCGACAGAATAGTTTTTATTTTGAAACAGATGAAAATTATGTTTTTTTAACCCGTGATGGTAATCCATATTTAACAGCTCAACGAGAAATTCAGGATCGCCAAAACCCGATGGCTGCATGGAATATTAATGCGCCGTTGATGGTTCCTAAGAACGGTCAGTCGCTTAGAAATGAGTTGAAAAGATTTATTGCACGTATCCAAAAAGATGAGCCAGGTTTTAACGGTTTCTCTTTTCATGACCTCAGAGCTACGATGGGCATGAACGTTGTACGGGCGTTGAGGGGAAAAGGTTACCCTGATTCTAAGATATTTGACCATGTCAGGCAGCGTTTAAATCATAGTGATATTAAAACTACAGAATTGTATTTGAATTTCGATGCAGAGCTATCTGAGTTTAATAACATCCAAGAGGAGTTGGGCGCGATAATTTATACGGAGGGTCGTGATGAGTAAGTCACTCACCGCTAGACCTACGATCGAAGTAAACCCACAAAATCCACCTAAGCTTTATGCACCCCAAGCTGTTGTTGTGAAAGGGGTTAGAGCTGACGGTTTATTCTATAAAGTAGATATTGGCAGAATATGTTATTTAGAACGAGATGAAGACTCAGGGCGTTCGTCAGGGGGGAAGCACCACTCGCTGGGCTTGGTTAGTACTGATTCTTTATCGTTAGAAAGAGTGGACTGGCTAAGAAATTATCTGGATTGCGTTCTTCGTAAGGGGTGGCGTGATGAAACTTTGCGTGGAAGACTACATTATATACGGTATTTTTTTCATTTTTGCGATTTTAATGAGGGGGCGAAGCCAACTACGCTATCTGGGTTGGTTAATGAATATCAGCGTTACCAGATAGCTCTTGGCCAGCGAGCGCGCATGAGTGGTGCGGCAGCGCTAGGTTCAACAGCATTAAATGGTCGTTTAAATTCCGCTAGAAGCTTTATTCAGTGGGGGCTCCAACTATCGGAAAGTGAAATCCTGGAATATATTCCCAAGCATCGGTATAGAAAATCCAAAATAGAACCAGAGGCTAGAACTATCAATCTTAAAGATGGACAAGATTATTTGCGCGCATGTGCTGTCTATTTTAGTCAATTTTCTGATGCTATTCTAGGTAATAAATATCCTATTCGAGTGACACCACCAAATACTACTGACAAAGACCTTTATTGGCATTCTCCAAGAGGGACTACTTTAAAAAGTTTACCTAATTGTTTTGATGTGAATGGCAATCCACTACCTAAGAAAGAAGTTGAACACATTATCTCCAGAAATTTCAAAAGTAAAAATGCTGTTCAAGGGAAAACGGGTTTCTACGAAAAGACTTTAGTTGTTAATAGGGATCAATGGCGAGGCGGGAAGTTAACCATTCAAAAAGTTTATGCTTACAATTTGAGTGTTTTTTGTTTTTTTCAATTATACCTGGGGTTTACGGCGGCGAATGTGCAGACGACTCTTGATCTAAAAATATCAGATATAGATTTAAGCGCGATTGGTTATCGTTCATTCGCAAAAAAGCATAAATTTCGTGCAGGAAGGGCCGTTGATTTTTATGCACCTAGTCATTTGAAGAAAGAATTACTAAGATACATAAAACTAAGAGAGTGGGTGGGAAGTCTAGGCCTTTCTGGGAATGTCGGTGATTATCTATTCGTGAAAATAGGCGAGGACCAATCTTTGAAGCGATTGGAAAGAGGCAGCGGTACTTGGCTTATAAGGGAATCACCGCTGTTCAAAGGGATTTCAATGATTGCATCACGAGAGGTAAGGCAACTGACTAGTGAATTTTTTATAAAAAAATCACAAGGAAGAATTTCCTTGGTGGCGAAAAAGTTAAATAACTCTATAGCTACAACTGCAAAGGCTTATACATCTATCGATTTAGAGTCGCAAGCTATCGAGATGAATAGTTTTCATGAAGCGATTAGCTCTAAAGTTAGAATGTTTAATAGGGAAAAAGAAGAACCTGTTTCGGTTAACATTGCGAGTGATTGTAGGGTTGAAAGAATCGCTACTGGGTCTTGCTCTAACTTAGGCAGTAATACGCCGTTGAAGCGAGAAGGTTTTAATGGAGAAGCCCCTGAGCCTGATTGCGGTACATTTGAAAGTTGTCTGTTTTGTGAATATTTTGCAATGCATCCGGATTTTGAAGATATGCATAAACTCCTAAGCCTTCGAGAGGCGTTGCGTATCACCTCATTGATTAGAAATGATCCAGAGCATTACGAGGGGGTTGTGCAACCCGCGATTTTCCGGATTGAAGAAATTTTAGCATTTGTGTCGGAAAAGAATGGATGTGCTGGTGAAGCACTTTACAAAGCAGAGGAGGAAATTGAAATGGGTAGATATAATGTGCACTGGAAAAGGCATATACAAGCTCTATCAACACAATATAATGAGTCATTAGAAGAGTATTAATTATGGAAGCGTTAATATCGCGGCATTCTACTGTGAAGGAGGTGATTCCGCCTAAGCAAGTACTAACATCAATACTCGATGATGAAATGGTAGTTACTATTGCTAAGGATGGGAGTCCTCTGTCGAGATTTGCTGATGATATTTGGGATTACAGTGCAACAAGTACATCAATGAAAACACTAAATTTTTATACGAAAATTGAGAGTGTACTTGCTAGCATGGGGGAGGATAAGGCTAAATATTTAGATATTTCTAATGCAGTCAATTTTCTTAAAACTATTGCTGTTCATTGGGTTAGTGTCCTCGGTGGATGCTCAATGTCAAAGCTTAATGGCGATATGGTGGCAATGGCAAATTTGGTTTGTTATTGCGCTGATAGTGGTGCTCCGTTGAAGAACGTATTCTCTACTCCCAATGCTATTGACTTTTTGATTAGCCGTGGATCGTCAGACAAACAGATAGGGATATTGCTTGCAAAGGTTCAACGTTTTACAGATACATCGGCTGCACTCGGTAACAGTTGCTTCTGGGGAGAGTTGCCGTTATCTGTAGAGTTTTCAAATCGGTTAAAAAGATTTAGAAGGCAGTTTCCGGAAACAGGAGATTCATTTCAGACGCTTCTTATTCCATCGAGAATTTATCAAGGCTTGCTAAAAAATACGATTGAGGATTTAGATCGATTTATTGAGAATAAAGATACTATAAAATTTATATTTCAGATGCGAACTCTTGCTAGAGACAAGGCGTTGAGACTGGATAGAAAGCTTGAAGCTAATCCACTGACTAGTAATCAAGCCGCTAGAGTAGGAGTTCAGTGGAATAAATTGATTCGAGAGAATGGTCGGGTGTCCATTGCCCTAAAAGAACTTTGTGATGTGGGGGTTTCAAAAAGCGAAAGCTGGGCTGGTATCGTAGATAATTTGGGTCGTTGGCAGATTCGCTGCGCAATTATAATTGCTGCTTTTACTGGAATGCGAAAAAGTGAGTTATTGTCTATACCTCTCAATGGATTAAAAACTCTAAATACCGATAATGGCGATATTCCCGTTGTTTGGTCATCGACAACAAAACTCGAGAGTAATGGAGTGCCTCGTTTTACAAGGTGGATTACTAGCTCGGCAGTCGAAGCTGCATTTGAAGTAGCCAGGATTATTGCGAATGGTGCGCTATCTTGGTCTGATGACAGAGCCGTAGCAGATGCAAATGAGCAAGATATACCTTTGTTTTTATCAGTCGAGCATGGGAAAAAGGGAAAGCCCCATGCTCGGTTTCGCTACACAGCAACTTCATTTAATGGAGGTTGTGCCTTGGGAGACCTTTACAAAGATGAACGTAAAATTACTGCTCAAGATGTAGAGGAAGTAAGTTGGTTTTTGTATGGCGAAAACGTACCAAACTGCATTCGCGTGGGCGAAACATGGCCTCTAACATTTCATCAGTTCAGGCGATCGATGGCGGTTTATGCAGCTGCGAGTGGACGGGTATCTTATCCAGTTTTAAAGGCTCAGCTTAAGCACATTAGCATGGTGATGACTGCATATTATTCCAACTCCAGCTCAAGAGCTGTCAACATACTGGGGGATCGGCTTGAAGTTAAAGCCTTACGTGCCGAGTGGGCTGAGGCGAAGGCCCGTACTGAAGCAGATGAGCTCTTCCAATTGTTAGATAATACTCTGCCATTGGCTGGTAGCGCGGGCAAAAAATTAAGAGCGCATCAAGCTAAGGGACAATTACCTGATTTTTTAGAGAATCGTAAAACAACAAAGCAGGCTGTAAAAAATGGGAAGATTCGTTATCGTACTACTTTGGTAGGAGGGTGTATGTCGATGAAACCCTGTAACAAAGGTGCTGGCGTTCTCGCTTCCGCATGCATTAGCTGTGAAAATGCGGTGTTCCTACCTGGATCGAAGGTGGCCTTGGAGCAAACGAAGGAGTTCTACGAGGCGGAGCTAATCGGAGACATCCCTAAGCGTGCTCGCCAAGAGTATGAAACGAATATTAGGCAAATTGATATTTTCTTGCAGAATTTGGTTGAATCTATGGAGGTCTCGTGAAAGCTCGTAGCGAAGCAGAGCAACAATATTGGGATGCCCTTGAACGATTAAAGAGTGGAAAAACTAAGATCGTTAATACAAGATCGACTCGGTTTAAGTACACTAAAGACGCCGTGGGTCGTGAAGCTGGGCGAGGTAAAGGGTATGTGCGTTATGAACGTTATCCATTGCTTTGTGATGCTATAGTAGATGCTGAAGCTACGCGAAAAAATGGTGGTTTTGAAGCCTCTAGTGTTGCTAATAAAATTAAAAAGCAAAAAGAACTCAAGAAAAAAGCAAGAGATGAATACAATCAGCTCAGACAAGAATATGATTTATTGATGACTGAATATTTAAACATTGTTCGGCGTAATTTTGAGCTTGAAACAGGGCTTGCAGAGGCTAAGGATGTTAAAATAACCAGAATGTCCAATGTGCGCTAAGTACGTATGTTAAAGATAGAAGGTTTTTTTATATCTACTTTTTGAATTTTTCGAGTTATCAGTTCGCAAGAGGTAATGAGTAAATGAGTGCGTGCAGTACCGATGATGAATACTGTCAAAATTTGATAAAGGCATTTGCGGACATTTTTCCTAACTTAACAATAAAAGGTGACGCTGATGAACCGTTCTACGAAGCTCCGAGGGCGAATACTCATGCAATCCTATATTTTAGAAGTAACTACCCACGAAGCCTCTTGCATGAAATTTCACACTATTGTCTAGCTGGTGATCGACGAAGAGATTTAGACGATTTCGGATACTGGTACGCCCCGTGCGGAAGAACAGCCGAAGAGCAGCAGCGTTTTGAAATGGTTGAAGCGAGGCCACAAGGATTGGAAAAAGCAATGTGTGAAATTGTTGGAATTAAGTTTTCTCCAAGCCTTGACGATTTTTCAGGACGGCCACTATCAGCAAGTTTTCTTCAAGATTTAGAAATAGCCTATCAAGAAATGGGGGTAAACCCACCACCCACCGCAAATAAAGTATTGTCTGGCTTGAAAAGCTACTGGAAAATTAATAACTTAATTAAGTTTAAAAAATTAAACTGAGCTCTCTATCTAACGATAATTTTCTCTTCTAAGTATATATGTAAACTCAGTGAAGATATTTTACGATATGCAGTATAAAAATATGCTTTGATAAAATCAGCCTTGTTGCTGTGCGATTTGAGAAATTAGCTTGGCTTCCTTCGCACTTTTAAGTACAGGATTCGAGTCTGCAGCAAGCAATATAAACCGAGTTCCTATAGTTATGAAAAAGTAAGACCGAGCCGCAAACGAAGCGGAACGTACACATGAAGGGATTATGCGTGCTAGAACAGATTGGTCTTTCACTTCTATGGAAAAGGTTTTTAGATTGTTTGATTATAAAGAGCGTAGGGTTTGTTCAGTATTAGGGATTTAAGACTAGCTAACAGTACTGAATCTTTGTTTTTAATGTGATAGAATTTAGCTATTTCTTGAAATTACTGGAATAACATAATGGTATCTCAGGCTATCACACCTACAACATTAAGCCAGTGTATCTATAAAGGTGATATCTTCAATTTTATTGATATACTAGATCCAGAAAAAAAGAAAGAACTTATCGATTCTGCTTTTAGTTTTTCTTTATCCACTGATCTGTCTTTCTCGACTGTACAGATACAAAGGAATGGTAAAAGCTGTTATGCTCTGAAAAAATTCGATCAAGTGTTAATTTCACGGAACTTGGCAAAGAATGTAAGCAAAGTACTAGGTAAATCTAAAAGTAGAAATCAAATATCTAGGCAGTTAGTTCAGCATCTGATGGAAGGTACTAGTTACCGAATATACCGATTGGATATTAAGTCATTTTTTGAAAGTGTGGAATATTCAACTATTCAAAGTTCATTAGAACAAAGTAAAGTCAGTTACCAAACAAGACAATTAATTAGTTCCATCATCAATGGATTAAACCAGCCCAATAATAAAGGTATACCAAGAGGTCTAGAATTTAGTCCCAGTATAGCTGAGCTAGTATTAAATGATTTTGATAAAGAAATGAAAAATCATGAGGATGTTTTTTTCTATTGTAGATATGTAGATGATATAATTTTTATTACCAATGGCTTTGAGAATCAAAAAAAATTCTTGAGATGTATAAAAAGTAAATTGCCAAAAGAGCTTTCCCTTAACTATAATAAGCAAAAAGTTATTTTTGTAGATGCTAGAACAAAGTTAGATAAAGTTGTAGCGACGTTTGATTACCTCGGATACAACTATACAGTTAAAGATACTCAAGCTAAAGCAAACAAAAATGTTTTTCGTGAGGTTGTTATATCGCTTTCTGTTTCAAGAGTAAAAAAGATAAAATCCAGAATATCAAGATCTCTTTTTTGTTTTTCTAAAGACGGTAATTTTGATATATTAAAGCAACGAATAGATTATCTTACATCAAATAGATTGATGAAAGATAAAAAGTCGAAACATATGATTGCAACTGGGATTTACTATAATAATGTTAACTTGACAGATAATAGTGAAAGCCTAATCGAAATCGATGTTTATTTAAAACAAAGAATTCTAGGCTATTCATGTAAGCGTGGTGCACATTTTAAACAAATACTCTCTAAAAGCCAGAAAAGAGAGTTGCTGAAATTCTCTTTCTTGAATGGTTATCGGAATAATAATTATAAGAAATTTTCGCCCAATAAATTGGCTGAGATTAAGAATGCCTGGAGATATTAAATGAAAAGTATCAAGCTGGATAAAAAAGATCACTCTAGGGCATTGTTAACCGATACATATCCGACAGATGTTCCTGTTATATTCAGTAATGATGGACTATATATAAACGGTCATATTGTTCGGAAAGCCGTTTCTGATAAGAAAACAAAAGTTGTGTCCGATATCTACATTGCTTTGATCAATCCTGAGCTTAATACTTCTTTAAATATAGCGGACAGAAAAAAAGAACAATTAAAGCAAACTATACCATTTAAGTATAAGATAATAAAAAATGACGTAAGTTTAAGAACGCTATCTCTGATTCATCCACGGTCTCAAATTAACTACTCAGATATATATAAAGAACATTCGGATTATTTGCTCTCATTATGCGACAAAAGTGATTTTTCTATTAGATCACCAATGAAGGTTTGTAATTCATTTTATGTTAAAGATGAAAATAAAATAACGAACAATAATTATAAAGAGATAAAAATTGAAACAATTGAAGAAGAGATGTACAAGAAACATGCATCTTCATATTTTTCATATAAAGGGTTTAATCGTATTCATAAGCTATTCTCTTCCCCTTTATATAAAGAGCTTGAGTCTAAGTTTCCATTTATGTTTTTCCTTGATGTAGCAAATTGCTTCGACAGTATCTACACTCATACAATTGCTTGGGCTGCGAAAGATAAAAATTATGTAAAGGATAATTACGTCGAATGGAAAAACCAATTTGCTCAAAAACTTGATACCACTATGCAAAGAAGTAATGCCAATGAAACAAACGGTATTCCAATTGGTTCTGAGTTTAGCAGAATTTTTGCGGAAGTGATTTTTCAACGTATCGACATTAATATCAAGAAGATCCTTGAGATTGAACATTCATATATTAATAGCGTAGATTATCAAGTTTTAAGATATGTTGATGACTATATTGTTTTCGGTATGACAGATGAAATATGTACTGTCATCTCTAATGCTATCAGCGATTGCCTTTCAGAGTATAATCTTTATATTAACTCTGAGAAATTAACTAAATTCGAGCGTCCTTTCTGTACAGAAAAATCTAGAGTTATTATTTCAATGTCTAAGTCTTTAGATTACTTTGAAAGTACAATATTTTCAAAAGAAAATCTTTCTAAAAGGAAGCATTTTCCTGTTCAAATATATAAAAAGCATAACTTTATCAATAAGTTCATGAATGAAGTTAGGCTAATTGCATTGTCGAGCAATAAAAATGGTTATTCAGAAGTTTCATCTTACTTAGTTTCTTTTTTCTCAAAAAGAATAGAGTCTGCTATGAATTGCTATTCTGAATATATAGAGAAAGATGGTAAGGCGAGTATATTTATAGCCGATATTGAAATAATGATTGATCTAATGTTTTTCTATTATAAAGTTCATCCAACGATAAATTCATCCAGTAAGATAGCAAAAGTTGTTATATCGTTGATTGATTTTTTAAGTTTAAAAAAATCTTTATTTACTTTTACCCCTCAAATAAAATTGTTGGTTGTTAGTTCAATTATAGATTTTACCTTTGATAGAAATAAAAACGGTAAAAGAAAGGGATATATATCTATAGAACGTTTGAATATAATCTTATCAACTGGTGACTTTGGCGATTGTTTTCGACTTCCTGAATCTTACTTTTTTGAACTGATAAACGCTCCCTGTGATCTTAATTATTTTGAAGTAATTTCTTTGCTTTACTATTTTAAAGATCATCAGGAATACCTTCATATTAAGAGCAATGTTGTCGATTTTGCTATTGAAAAGCTTTCTTCGTTCGAAAAGATAGAAAACGACTCAGAGTGTGTTCATATGCTCCTTGATTTAATTGCTTGCCCTTACTTACATGAGTCTAAAAGGGTAAAACTGCTTGCCATTATTTATGATGGAATCTCTGTCCCGAAACCTACGGAACATGATCTATCATCATATATTCGAGCTATCGATAGTGTGTATTGGTTTGTGAATTGGAAAAACGTGAACATTAAGCAACTAATCGAACGTAATGAATTGAAATCGCAGTACTAATCAGGTATAGTGGTAGTGTGGTGAAGGCCACGCCATATTACTTCTTCATCTTTTGCTCTTGATTGCTTTGATGGTTGAACTTGAGCCGATAGGTATAAAAGAGTTGAATTTGACATTCAGTTCGTTGAAAACCGAGATGTTTTTGTTTAACGGCAGATTCATTTGGGCCCGCAAGCCCCTCATGAGCAACGGCTTGAGAGCACCGTAAGGGTGCCACACACCAGATGTTGAAGCGTGGCCTTTTCCCACTAAACTAAATTAAAACTTTCTTTATCCTCTAGCATCAATATTCTGCTGTGAAACCTGACGTAGTAATATAAAACTCTTTTTATATAATGAAACTACCTGCTCAATCCTTTCTGCATTATCTAGCATACATCTATTCAGTTGTTCATGATCAAAGCTGTTGTGTTAAGCATGTTTGGTGCGATTGTTCTGAATGTGTACATTAGAAATGTTAGCTATAAAATGCCGTCAGTTTAGCCTAGTTCTATTGCTTAAAACGGAACAGGGCATAACCGTGCCAGAGCGGATTGTTCTGAGTAAATTACATCAGTTCCTTATTAAGTTTGATGTACAAATCAATTGCTCACGGTCTTTTTTTGTACACTTTTAAGTGCATTTGCTGTACTTGAGTTTTTTGTATTTTTTTCTATGCTTTTCATATGGTTATGTGTGTACATTAATGATTATGATGTTAGTAGAAATGAGCCACTGGTGCATTGCGGGTGAAAAACGCCGTCAGCTAGAAGATTACGGTTACTGGTATTCACCGGATGGTCGTAACGCAGAACAACAAGCTGCATTCGAGCAGGCAGAAATCGCCCCGCAAGCGTTGGAATATTGGTTTACCAAAGCATGTGGGCGTTATTTTCATGTCAGTGTGGACAATCTGGGCGGCGAGGTTGAGGTGGATCGCGTTGCTTTTCACAAGCGCGTTATGGCGCGGGCTGAGCGCTACGCAAGTGAAGGATTGCCCCACCGGGCAGCGGCTTTTCATCATGCTTTGGATGCTTATTATCAACAGGGGTTGAGACGTGAAGCGGCCATTGCTCAAGGACTTGAAAGGTTACTGCGCATAGGTCTATGTTGAAGTTGTAATACTAGTCGTCATCAGGTGTCAAAGGAGGGAATCTTATGACCCAGCACAACGCAAATGGATCAGCCAAAGATGTCATCAATATCCTGACCACAGATCATCAGGAAATGATGGCACTGGCAAATCAGATCAAAGACTCAAACGACCCGCAGTGGAAAAGAAACACGGCGGACACCTTGATTGCTGAAGTAATGCGCCACGCCGTTGCCGAGGAAATGTACGTCTATCCAGCAATCGAAAAATGTATACCCAATGGAACCGATGAGGTCGAGCACGACAAGCAGGAGCATGATGAAATCGTTCAGGTGATGAAACAACTCGAAGACTGTAACGCTGACGATCCGGCTTTTATGGCGCGGCTTGAAAAGTTAGCGGGTTTGTTGAGCCACCATGCTGATGACGAAGAGTCACAGCAATTCCCTAAAATGCGCAATCATATGTCCAGTGATCAACTGATCGATTTAGGCGAAAAAGTCGAGCAGGCCAAGACACTGGCACCGACACGTCCGCATCCCAGTGCGCCTCACTCAGAACTCTTTCATAAGAGTGTCGGCGCGGGTGTCGGTATGGTGGATAGGCTTCGAGACAAGCTCACTGGACGGAAAACAGCATAAGAGCTTGATGAAAGCTGGTTTGAAACGCTGGCAATCATCGGTGGTTACTCACTCTCAAGAAAGCATGAGCGCGCCACTCAGTGGCGCGTTTTTTATCCGACAGACGCGCTTAGCGATTGATGTCTAATGCCTACTCCTCTTCTGTTAAACGGTAATGCATCGACAGCATGACTTCCAGTTCATGCTCTGGACGCATAGGTTCCAGACCCAGCTCGCTAAAGGTTTCACGCCGTTGGCGATGCCATTCGCTAGGAGTGATCGAAGGGTAGAGAACGGACGCAGGTGCCAGTTCTACGAAAGGATCTAATCCATAGGTGTCAAATAGACGCGCCAGGGCCGCTTCGTCATCGCCGTTGTCGCTGGTATAAAGCGTGGCGGAGAAGTGATCGTTCTCAAGTTCACGAATCACTTCCAAGGGACTAACGCCAAGACTCTCCAGCTCTTCAATGCTGTAGGCGCCCATCGCATTAGTATCCTCTTTGATCCAGCTATCGTCAGGCTGAATCAGCGTTTGCTTTACACGGCCATCGGACAGTGACCAAGCAATGGCGAGCGGTAAGCCATCGTCTTCGCCCGTTTCAATAGCAATAAACCCTGGATAATCGGCCACGCTAGTACTCCTTTTAAGATTCCGTGGGAAGACGGAAAAAACGCTGGGCGGTTTGTGTGGTGGCGTTGCCTAGCTCAGTTTCGCTGATGCCGTGCCACTGGGCAATCTCGCGCACTATCCATGGCAGCAGAGCGGGCTCATGACGGCGGCCCTTTAACTTCGCCGGTAGGTTGCGGGGCAATAGATAAGGGCAGTCGGTTTCTACCATCAAACGCGCTAAGGGTATATCGCTTACCATTGGGCGCAGGTGATGGCCGCGCCGCTCATCGCAAATCCAGCCGGTCAGGCCGATATGCAAGTCTAGGTCGAGATAACCAAACAGCGTATCGCGATCGGCGGTAAAGCAGTGCACTACTGCGTGGCTGATATCGTCTCGCCATGCATGCAGGATTTCGCGCATACGCTGGCCGGCATCCCGTTCGTGCAAAAACAGCGGCAAACCGCTTTCTACTGCCAGAGCCAGCTGCGCTTCAAAGGCACGCTCCTGCTCCTGGGGCGTCGAGAAGTTGCGATTAAAATCCAAACCACACTCGCCTACGGCGACGACTTCCGGCATGGCGTGCAGGGCTGCCATGGCGCGCTCAAGGTTATCATCCCAGCGACTGGCGTCGTGGGGATGCACTCCCGCTGTGGCGTAGAGGCCAGGATACTGCTTGGCAAGCGCAACCGCTTGCTCGGCATGCGCAAGGTCGGTGCCCGTCACGATCATGGTGGTTACCTGCGCCGCCTGAGCGCGCTGGATAACCGCGTCAAGATCACGCCCAAAGCTTTCGTGGGTCAAATTAGCGCCAATATCTACCAAGGGGGCGCTAGGCCGAAACTGTAGTGCTTCGGGTAAAAAGTCATCGGCATACGCGGTGTCCAAAGGTGTCTCCCGTTCAATATGCAAAGGCGCTATTGTAACGGTACGCGCAAGTATCGACTAATGGTGTGTTAAAGATGATGGACGCAAGGAAATGGCACGAATTGCAAAAAAACTGGCTCGATAGGTAAACAGCTAGCGTTTATTAGCGCCTAAGATGAACGCAAGCTATGGCGTGCTACGTCACTGCGATTGATTCAATAACAGCTTTTAACAACAACAAAAGAGAGCCACATAACTATGCCACTATCTTATCGTTCTGCTCATCGTGCATCGCACCGCCTTGCCACTTCCACTCTCGCCGCAGCCATTCTGGTGGCCTGCTATGTGCCAACTACCATTGCTGCTGAGAATATCTCTGATAACGAAATCCGCATTGGCTATTTAGCCGATATGTCCGGCGTTTATCGCGACCCCATTGGCCCATTGGGTGAAGACGCTATCAATATGGCGATTGAAGATATGGGCGGCAGCGTCAATGGGGCCAATATTGTGGTGTTTAGCGCCGATGACCGTAATAGCCCCGATGTAGGCTCAAGCGTCGTGCGTGAGTGGATCGATGAGCGCAACGTCGATATGGTCACCGGGCTGGTGGCATCTTCTGTCACTCTGGCGGCGGTGAGCCTGCTGGAAGAGGCGGATAAACTTGGACTGGTTAATGGCGCTGTCTCTTCGGCTATCACTAATGAGCACTGCTCGCCCAATCATATTCACTGGGTTTATGACACGTGGGCGATGTCCAACGGTACGGCAAAGGCGATTACTGATGAGGGCCACAAAAAATGGTACCTGTTAAGCGCTGACTACTCTTTTGGCCACGCACTGGAAGCCGACGTCACGCGAGTAGTGACTGAAAATGGCGGCACTATCGTAGGTAGCGCACGCCACCCTTTCCCGAGCAGTGATTTCTCCTCCTTCATGCTCCAGGCGCAAGCCTCCGGCGCTGATGTCATTGCGCTGAATAACGCTGGCGGCGATACGATTAACGCGGTGCAAACAGCTGGCGAGTTTGGCATTACCCAGGCAGGGCAGATCCTGGCAGGGATGGTGCTGTTTAGTACTGATGTGCGCAGCATCGGTCTTGAGAACGCCCAGGGGCTCCAATTCACCAAGGCATGGTATTACGATTTAAACGATGAAACCCGTGCCTGGGCGGAGCGCTTCCGTGAGCGTACCGGCAATATGCCAACCATGGTACATGCGGGTCTCTACTCCAGTACCCGTCACTACCTCGAAGCGGTTGCAGCTACCGGTACCGACGACACACAAACTGTTCGCCAGCAAATGGCCGATACCCCCATTAACGACATCTTCGCTACCGATGGCTACATCCGTGAGGATGGCCGCATGGTACACGACATGTATTTAGTAGAAGTGAAAACACCTGAAGAGTCGCAAGATGAGGATGATCTCTTTCATGTTATTCGCACCATTCCGGCAGAAGAGGCCTTTCGTCCGCTTTCAGAGAGTGTCTGCCCGCTGGTAAATAGTTAAGTCTTTGCCAACTCACTACAACGACTCAGAGGATTTGGCATGTCTGGAACGTCTGTTATTCAGCAAAACAGTATCGGGGCTGCTTTAAACCGCAGCGCTCGAAAATATTCACATCAGCTGGCGCTGGTATTTGGCGAACGTCAATGGCGCTACTCAGCACTCAACCAAGCAGCTAACCGCGTTGCCAACGGCCTGCTGGCAGCAGGGCTTACCCCAGGAGATCGACTGGCGGTGTATGGCAAAAACTCCGACGCCTACGTCATCGCCTGGCTGGCCGCTACGAAAGCGGGTTTGGTACATGTGCCGATCAATTTCGCATTAAGTAGCGATGAGTTGCGCTATATTCTTGACCAGTCGGGAGCAACAGGCTTACTCAGCGATATCAGCCTCGCCGACAAAGTGAGTGCCGCGACCAAAGGCCTGGAGCTAGCCCTGGTGGGAACCCTGCACGCGGATCAGGGGCGGGATGCGAAAAGCTTTGATGTACTCGCTCATGCTACGTCAGGATCCAATAGTGAAGAGCCCAATGTGACGGTCGACGGTACCAACCTTGCTCAGTTGCTCTATACCTCGGGCACCACCGCCGCGCCGAAAGCCGCGATGATGACCCATCAGGCGCTAATGGCCGAATATATGGCCTGCATGGTCGAACTGGATATTAAAGGTAGCGACGCCATGCTTGCTGCGTTGCCGCTCTACCACTCGGCGCAAATGCACGTCTTTCTCATGCCAGCGCTGTTGCTCGGTGCGCCTGTCTATTTGCTAGAGGCGCCGCTTCCCGAGCTGTGCTTAAGCGCCATCGCTGAGCATCAGATCGCGTCATTTTTTGCCCCGCCCACCGTTTGGATCAGCCTGCTGCGCTGCGCTGAATTTGATCGCTTTGACCTTAGCGCCCTAAACAAGGCCTATTACGGTGCCTCGATTATGCCGGTGTCGGTACTGGAAGAGCTTCAGCAGCGTATACCCGGCGTTGGGCTCTATAACTGTTATGGGCAGAGCGAAATAGCGCCTTTGGCGACTGTGCTGCGCCCCGAAGAGCACGCCGAGAGGCCAGCGTCCGCCGGGCGGCCGATTCTGACGGTGGAAACCCGCATCGTCGATCTCGATATGAATGACGTCCCACCCGGCGAGCATGGGGAAATCGTTCACCGCTCACCGCAGCTTATGAAGGGCTACTGGGATAAAGCGGCGATGACCGAAGAGGCGTTTCAAGGCGACTGGTTCCACTCGGGGGACGTGGGCTACTTCGATGAAGCGGGTTACTTGTATGTCGTCGATCGCATTAAAGACGTGATTAATACCGGGGGCATACTGGTGGCTAGCCGTGAGGTAGAGGAGGGGCTGTTTAAGCACCCGGCAGTATCCGAAGTGGCGGTGATCGGTCAGCCTGACGAGAAGTGGATCGAAGCCATCACGGCGGTAGTTGTATTGAAAGAGGGCCAAGAGGCAAGCGAGGAGGAGTTGATCCATCACGCCAAAACGCTGATGGCGCCTTATAAAGTGCCTAAACACATCCTCTTTGCCGATGCGCTGCCCAAAAGTACCGCAGGCAAAATCCTTAAACGCCATCTACGTGAAGACCTTAAGGGGTAAGCATGGACGCGCAAACGACCGAACTGTTTCACGCCATGATCAAACGCTGCCTCCGTCAGGAGGTCGCCCCTTACTATGATGAGTGGGAAGCCGCGGGTGAAATGCCGCGCTCACTGTGGCATTCATTGGGCGCTGCGGGACTGCTCGGTATTGACCTTGACGAACAGCACGGTGGTTCAGGGGCCGACATCGCCATCACCCAGCTGGCGCTGGAAGAGCTCTCCCGACAGGGATTTGGTGGCCTTGCCAGTGCCTATAATATCCACGCCAATATCGTTATGCCCTACCTGCAGAATCTGGGGACAGCGGCTCAATGTGAACATTGGTTACCAGCCATGGCGCGTGGCGATGCGCTTGGTGCCATCGCGATGACCGAACCCCATGCAGGTAGTGATCTTGCGTCAATGAGAACCCGCGCAAAGCGCACTCACGATGGCTGGGAGTTAAGCGGTAGCAAAATCTTTATCACCAACGGTCAGTTTGCTGACCTGGTGATCGTGTGTGCCAAAACCGACCCTTCCGCCGGGTCAAAGGGCGTGTCACTTTTTTTGGTCGACACCCGCTTACCCGGCTTTTCGCGGGGTAAGCCGATTAAAAAGATCGGCCAGCACGCCAGTGACACCGCTGAGCTTGCCTTTGACCAAATCAAGTTGCCGCATGATGCCCTGTTAGGTGAGGAGGGCGCGGGGTTCCGTTATTTGATGCAGGAACTCCCCCGCGAGCGCCTGGGCGTCGGGGCACAGGCGCTGGGTGCCGTAGAGGGATCGCTGGCGCTGACGTTGGAGTACGTACAGCAGCGCCAAGCATTTGGGCAGCGGGTGGCGGATTTTCAAAATACCCGCTTTACCTTGGCGGAGATAAAAGCCCAGTTGGACGTAGCACGCGCCTACTTTGAGCACTGCGTCGAAAAGTACCGCCAGGGCACCATGAACAGCACGGATGCGGCGATTTTAAAACTGCAGCTAAGCGAGCTGCAATGCCAAGCGGTGGATCGCTGTCTGCAGCTATTTGGCGGTTACGGCTACACACATGAATACCCCATTTCACGCTTTTATCTGGATGCCAGAGTGCAAACGATCTATGCCGGCAGCTCAGAGATCATGAGAGAAGTCATTGCGCGTTCGCTGCTGGGCAAAGTGGCCTAGCCAAGCGTTTAAAAAGCAAGGCGATTAAACACAAGCTGGCGTTTGAAAACAGGAGAGAGCCATGCGGTTGGATGAGGTAGTGATTCTAGGCGGTGCGCGAACCGCGATCGGTAGTTTTGGCGGTTTGCTCTCAACCAAGGCGCCGTTTGAGCTGGGGGCAATAACCGCCAAAGAGGCGTTGCACCGTGCTGGTGTAGAAGGCGGAGATATCGATCACTCGGTATACGGCCACATTATTACCACCGGCCCCCAGGATGCCTATCTGGCCCGCCATATTGCCCTCGAAGCAGGTGTGCCGAAAGAGGCGGGGGCCTTCAACGTCAATCGGCTGTGTGGTTCAGGTGTACAGGCGGTGGTCTCAGCCGCCCAGCAGATTGCTATGGGCGATAGCCGCTTAGCGCTGGCAGGCGGCGCTGAGTCAATGTCGAGAGGGGCTTACCTGCTGCCGCCCCAGGCGCGTAACGGCGTGCGCATGGGGGACATGAACGTACAGGATTTAACCCTCGGCGTATTGAGCGACCCCTTTGGCAGCGGCCACATGGGCTGCACCGCCGAGAACATCGCTAAGCAGTATGGCTTAAGCCGCGAGCAGTTGGATGAGTTTGCCCTTGAGAGCCATCTAAAAGCAGCGCGTGCGATTGCCGAGGGGCGCTTTGACGATCAAATCGTCGCGGTGGAGGTCAGTCGCGGTAAGCAAACAGTGCTCTTCTCTCGCGATGAGCATGTACGCGAAGGCGTTGAGCTTAGCGATTTGGCGCGGCTCAAGCCCGCCTTCCAAAAAGAGGGCGTGGTGACCGCAGGCAATGCCTCGGGTATCAACGATGGCGCCGCCACGTTAGTGCTGGCCCATGCCGACGAAGCTGCACAGCGCGGCTTAGCGCCCAGAGCGCATCTTCGCGTCGCTACGACCGCCGGCGTTGAACCAACGCTCATGGGGCTAGGGCCCATTCCTGCGGTGAAACGCTGCCTAAAGCAAGCGGGGCTGAGCATCAACGATATTGACGTGATTGAGTCCAATGAGGCCTTTGCGGCCCAAGCCATGGCGGTGGCGGAAACGCTCGGTTTCCCGTTAGCGAAGCTAAACCCCAACGGCGGTGCGGTAGCCTTGGGGCATCCGGTGGGGGCCACGGGGGCCATTCTGATTCTCAAGGCGCTGCACGAATTGGAGCGTATTAATGGTCGCTACGGCTTGATAACGCTGTGTATTGGTGGCGGGCAGGGTATCGCCCTACTTATCGAGCGCGCCTGATCCGAATCGATTACCACAAGAACAAGCTTGTTGGAGTTTTTATGTCTTCCGTTACCCCGAAAATTTTACCCGCCGCGGCCTCTGCGATAAACCCCGCATTAATGATTGGTGACCTGCTGGAAGCAGGTGTGCGCATGGCGGGCGATAATCAGATTGTCTACCGTGATCAGAGCCGCCACA
This sequence comes from Vreelandella sp. V005, assembly GCF_052645115.1. Lineage (NCBI taxonomy): Bacteria > Pseudomonadati > Pseudomonadota > Gammaproteobacteria > Oceanospirillales > Halomonadaceae > Vreelandella > Vreelandella sp. V005. The sequence goes on from NZ_JBQXYA010000009.1 coordinate 25,494, forward strand.
GCTACGCGCGTTTTCGTGAGCGGGTGCACCAACTGGCCTATACACTGACGTCACAGGGCGTACAAGCCGGTGATGTTGTGGCGGTGCTGGATTGGGATAGCCATCGCTACCTGGAGTGCTTCTTCGCCATTCCGATGATCGGCGCGGTACTCCATACGGTGAACGTGCGTCTGGCCCCGGAGCAAATCCTCTACACCATGGATCATGCCGAAGACGTTTTCGTCATCGTGCACGAAGAGTTTGTGCCGCTGCTTGAGCCGCTGGCCGATAAGCTACCCCAAGTGCGTGGCTATCTGCTATGTCAGGAGACTGCGCAAACAGTCGATACCTCACTGCCACTGGTGGGCGAGTTTGAAGCGCTATTAAGCCAGCAGCCCACTCATTACGATTTTCCCACCTTTGATGAAAACGCCGTCGCCACACTGTTCTATACCACCGGTACCACGGGTAATCCTAAAGGGGTTTTCTTTACCCACCGCCAGTTGGTGCTGCATACCTTGAACGAGGCGAGCGCTTTCCAGGCGCCCGGTTTTGAGCTGCTCAACCGCGACAAGGTCTATATGCCCATTACCCCCATGTTTCACGTTCACGCCTGGGGTGTGCCGTATACCGCCACGCTGATGGGGGCCACCCAGGTCTATCCTGGTCGCTACGAACCGGAAATGTTGGTCAAGTTGCTGGTTAGCGAAAAGGTTGACTTCTCCCACTGTGTGCCCACCTTGCTCAACATGGTGGTCAGCGCCGAAGCGATTGCCTCAAAACAAGTCGAACTCTCTGGCTGGAAGGTATTGGTCGGCGGTAGTGCGTTAACTCAGTCGCTGGCAAGCAAGGCATGGGCGTTGGGAATTGATACCCGTAGTGCTTATGGCATGTCGGAGACCTGTCCGCTACTTACTGCCGATATCCTGCCGCGAGATATAGGCGACGCTGATTTTGAGATCCAGCTGCCGTGGCGCTGTAAAGCGGGCCTGCCGATACCATTGGTTAAACTGCAAGTGGTCGATGCGGACGGCGAGCCGCTACCCAATGATGGTAAAAGCGTTGGTGAAGTGCGCGTTCAAGCACCCTGGCTGACCCAGGCTTATTTCAAAGAGGAGAAGCGCAGTGCGGAGCTATGGCGCAACGGCTGGTTGCATACCGGGGATGTGGGCTCGCTTGATGAGCGGGGCTTTCTGACCATTAGCGACCGTATAAAAGACGTAATTAAAACCGGCGGCGAGTGGCTCTCCTCGTTAGAGCTGGAGAGCTATATCAGCCAGTGTCCGGGTATTGCTGAAGTGGCGGTGATTGGGGTCGCGGACGATAACTGGGGGGAGCGTCCTGCTGCTTTAGCTGTCCCTGCGGATCTGAATAACCCGCCCACTGTAGAATCCGTGCAGACGTTTTTAGAGCAGTTTGTGGCTCAAGGAAAACTCAACCGCTGGGCGATTCCCTCCATGATTCGCTTTGTCGATGAGATACCTAAAACCAGCGTGGGTAAGCTGGATAAAAAACGTATCCGCACCGAAATATAGGCGAATCAGCGAACATTGCCCGCCGTGCGCGCTTTGCGATACGCGGCGGGCGAGTTTCCTGTCCAGGTTTTAAAAGCACGACTAAAGCAGGCCAGATCCTCAAAGCTTAACGCTTCAGCGATGCTGATAAGCGGCTTCTCACTGCAGGTGAGCGCCTGAATAGCGGCATCGCGGCGGTACTCATCCTTGACCGCTTGAAAGTGAGTGCCCTCCCTTTTGAGGTGCCGCGCCAGCGTGCGAGCAGACATATGTAGCGCACCGGCTACGCTATGCACGGTGCCAGACGTGGTCAGGTGACGTGAGAGGTGTTCGCGCACCCGGTGGGTGAGCAGGCGATCTGCAAACGACACATAGAACCAATCTGCGGGGGCGCGCTTTAAAAAAGCGCCCAGGTGCCGCTTGGTCTGGCGGATAGGGTGATCAAGAAAACTGCGATCTATATAGATCGCGGTTTGCGGCTGCCCAAAGCGTACAGTGCCAGGATAAAAGTAAAGATAATCAGCGCTGTGCGGCGGCTGGGGGTAAGCGCACTCCATTAAAATGGGTGGTATTTTCCGCGCTATCATCCATGATGCGATGCCGTGAAACAGCTTGAGCATCAGCTCATGAATCAGAGTACGACTGCCCGCCAGTGGCGCATGCTCCACCAGGGCCATGCGGGCAAGATCCCCTTCGAGCGTAAACGCGTAGCCAAAGTCATCGAGCAGAATACGAAAAAACTGTGTATAGCGGTGGAGCGCTACCTGCAAATTGGGTGCATCCAGCATGCTTAAACACAGCAACTTCAGGGTGCCACCCCGCAGCGGTCGGGAAAAAAAGCCGGGTGTTTCATCATCAAGTTCGTTCACCAGTCCACGGTAGAGTTCGGCAAACTGCTCAACCGTCACTCGACCGTGGGGTGCCGAAAGCAAAAAGGGCGAAATACCCGCTTGTTCCAAGTAGCGTGTGGGCGATGTTGAGCTGTTAGGCAAGCCTTCAAACAGCTCATTTACAAAATGCATTGAGACGGTCACCGTCACTGTCAGCCCGCCTTTAAAAGTTGTTTTTTGGTTGAGATATTGCAGCGGCTGGCAAAACGGTATCACGCTGGTGATTTCCCCTCTACGATTTCCCTTCTATATGGTTCCCCCTCCTGAGTCGCTCATGCGTTACACTATGCGCCTTATGTTTAAGGAGGACACCGCGTGGCCCTGTTACGACTCGAACAGCTGCAACTCGCTTACGGCACCCATGTACTACTCAATCGCGCCGACCTGACGGTTGAAAAAGGCGAGCGGCTGGCGCTGGTCGGGCGAAACGGCACCGGCAAGTCCACCCTGCTGAAACTGGTGGCGGGTGATATCCTGCCCGACGATGGGTCGATCTGGCGCGCGCCTGGTCTTAAAATAGGCGTACTGGCCCAGGAGTTACCTGAGTCATCCGGACTGACCATTTTCGATATGGTCGCCCAAGGCTTGCCGGAAGCCGGGGAGTTACTCTCCGAGTACGACCATCTTATCAATGATCCCGACCCTGATATGGATCGCATGGCGACCCTACAAACGCGCCTGGAAGCCATTGATGGCTGGTCGTTCCACCAGCGTATCGATACCGTGCTTACCCGTCTGGGCCTGCCCCCGGCGGCTGAGATGAGTTCACTCTCCGGTGGCTGGCGCCGCCGGGTGGCGCTGGCGCGCGCCCTGGTCGCCGAGCCTGATCTACTGCTGCTCGATGAGCCTACCAACCACTTGGACTTAGACACCATTGCCTGGTTGGAAGAGCAACTGCTGGCGTTTAACGGCGCGGTGCTGCTGATTACCCACGATAGGGCGTTTCTTTCCAAGCTGGCCACCAATATTCTAGAACTGGATCGCGGCCAGCTAGGGCGCTACCCCGGCAAGTACGAAGAGTATCAGGCTCGTAAGCAGCACGAGCTTGAAGTGGAAGCACGTGAAAATGCCGAGTTCGATAAAAAGCTTGCCCAGGAAGAAGCCTGGATTCGTCAGGGTGTTAAAGCTCGGCGTACCCGCAACGAAGGCCGGGTGCGCGCACTAGAAGCAATGCGCAACGAGCGCAGTCAGCGCCGCGAGCGCCAGGGTAATGCCAACCTGACGGTAGATCGCGGTGAGCGTACCGGCAAACGGGTAGTAGAACTGCAAGGTGTCACCCAGCGGTTTGGTGATGAGGTCATACTGCGCGATATTAACCTTGAGGTACTGCGTGGTGACCGTATCGGCTTCCTCGGTCGCAACGGGGCCGGTAAGACCACACTGCTGAAAATCCTGCTGGGCGAGTTGGAACCCACTGAAGGCAAGGTGCAAATGGGCACCAATCTAAAAGTGGCCTATTTTGACCAGCTGCGCGCCGGGTTGGAACTCGAAAAAACCGTTTACGACAATGTGGCCCAAGGCAGTGACCGGGTCAGCGTGGGTGGCAAAGATCGTCATGTGATGAGCTACCTGCAGGATTTTCTGTTTACCCCCGAGCGTGTGCGCCAGCCGGTGAAAGCGCTTTCTGGTGGCGAGTCCAACCGCCTGCTGCTGGCTAAGCTATTTACGCAGCCCGCTAACGTGCTGGTGCTCGATGAGCCGACCAACGATCTCGACATGGAAACCTTGGAGTTGCTCGAAGAGCTGCTGCTCGATTTCGATGGCACGCTGCTGCTCGTTTCCCACGACCGTACCTTTATGGATAACGTGGTGACCAGCATGCTGGCCTTTGAAGGCGATGGCGTAGTGCGCGAGTACGTAGGTGGCTATACGGATTGGATTCGCCAAGGTGGCAAGTTGCCGCCCGCGCCTTGGGAAGGGGCGGCGCGTCAGCGTACGGAACCCACCTCAGAAGCGCCTAAAAAGGTAGCCGAAGCACCTGCGGTAGTAGCTAAGAAAAGCGTCAAGCTTTCCTACAATCTGCAGCGTGAGTTGGATGCACTGCCTGCTGAGATTGAGCGACTTGAGAATGAAGTAGAAACGTTGGAAAGTGAAATTGGGGATCCGGCGTTTTATCAGCAGGATGCTGACACCATTACTGAACGATTGCAGGCGATGGAAAAATTACAGAAGGCGTTGGAAGTGGCCATGGAGCGCTGGATGGAGCTTGAGGCGATGGCTGCAGGGGAATAAAATCTAGTAACGTTAAAAGGCGCCACAGGGGCGCCTTTTGCGTTGATGCCATTAAGTTGTCCGTTCACTCGTCGCTTTTTTCGCCTTTCTTACCGACGCGCACTGCGAGAACATCGCATTGTGCACCATGTAGGACACCCGTAGACGTTGAGCCTAGCAGCAAAGCAAAACCGTGGCGCCCATGGGAGCCCACCACGATGAGATCCACGCCATGCTCATCAGCAAAACGGTGAATTTCAGTGTCCGGCATACCCACAACAACGTGTTGATCAGCTTCTGCAATATGGGGAGCGGCAATTTCAGCCAAGCGTTTTTTGGCATGTTCATCCAGTTGGTCTTGAATGCTGGTCAAGTCCATTGGGATATCGCCACCATAAGCAAACCCTAATGGCTCAAGGGTATGCATAATGGAGATTTTGGCTTGATCGTTGCGCTCTGCGATCGCAACGGCGCGTTCCAAGATCTTGTGGGAGTCTTTGGTTAAGTCAACGGCAACTAAAATGTGGTGATAGCTCATGGCGTATCTCCTTAGTGAGGCTAACAAAGAGAAGCTTTGTAGGATATCCGTTACTTTAGATGGCGTGCCTTAATTTAACAATGATCAGCGTTTTAACCATGACGCGCATCAAAACAACGACCTGGGCCATGGTGGTTAGAATATTACCTAAAGTGTGGCTCATGTGGAGGGAAATGTAGAGATGGAATGGTTAATCATTATAGCAATAATGCTGTTTGTCATCGCGCCTGTGATGTGGCTAAAACCTAGTCCTCGCCAGAAGCGCCAACAGGCCCTGCGTACCCAAATGGGTAAGCAAGGCGTCACCATCAAACTGGAAAAACCACCGCTTCATCACTTCAAAGGCACAATGCCTGCCTATCGGTGGCACTACCCCCAGTCAGCGCTCGGGCCTGATTTCCTGTTGGTCAGAGACAGTAATGCCAGTGAAGCGTTAGCTCCCTATCACGCAGGCTGGCGATGGCGCATAGCCCCGTTGCGACCGCTACCAGAAGAGGCCGAAATAGCATTAAAAGCGCTGCTTGAGCGTTTGCCACAAGACGCGCTTGTCATCCAATCGACTGCCTATTCGTTAACACTATGGTGGTGGGAGTCGCAAACCGCTGAACGATTCGCGACCTATTTACCCGAGTTTCAGCAACTGCAGCGTTCGCTTCAGGGCCATTCGGACCGACCCACAGCACCGCCGCTCATGGAGGACGAGCAGCCGCCAGTAACTTCAAAGAGTGATCATGAGGCGGGGTCGTCTTGATCCCGGGCTTGAATGGCTAACCCGTTGGCTTCAATCACTGCCAGCCACTCGTTAAGCTGTTCAAGATTATCTTCGCTCAAGCCAGCAAACATTTCCTTACGCGCCTGCTGCGCAACGCTGTCGATTTTTTCCAACAACGGCATCGCGGCAGGTGTTAAGTAGATACGCTTGCTACGGCGGTCATTATCACAGGCACGGCGTTCAACTAAGCCCTGTTCTTCGAGTTGGCCAAGCGTTCGCACCAAGGAGGGGGCTTCAACGCCAATGGCGCGCGCCAGGTCACACTGTGGGTGTCCCTCGCCCAAGCGCCATAAATGATAAAGCGTTACCCAGCGCGTTTGCGTTAAGCCTAAGGGCGCAAGTCGTCGATCTAGAATGGAACGCCATAGATGCGGCAAGCGCGCGATACGAAAACCAATCGTTGAAGCCATAAGCAACTAACTACCAATAAGAGTGAGTAGGCGAATTGTCATAAGCTGTGGCGCCGAATGCAAGGCGCTTTACTACTTAGTCATCCGGTCGTGCCTCTTCATCATTAGTGCGACCAGGCACGAAGCGGCGTAGGTTCCAGTTGCTGAGACCACTGGCGTGTATTTCTCCATCGGCGAGCGAGGCCTGCTGACTGTCTTCTGCCACTTTAAAGCGTATCAACCCTAAGCGTTGACCCGTGCTCGTCATAATATCGATACGCCAATCTCCCGCCGGATCTGCCGGAAAATTCTGCTTGTGGCTCCAGGCTCGATATCCCTGCTCACGGCCACCGTCGATATTGAGTTCCACGACATCCATTTGCTCACCATTATGATGCCAAGCATGGGTAATGGTTTCACTCAGTCCCCGAGGTGCTCTGATAGCGGTATACACATAGAGCCCGTTATCGCTAATGGCTTGGGGAGTAAGGGTCATTGAGCCTTGGGGTAGGCGCTGCGCGACATCAAACCCAGGCGAGAGCGCGCTGCTGGTCATCCATAGACTGGCAGGGGGAACCCAAATGCGCCCTAGCCAAGCGCCGTAAGCTAACACTAACGTTAAGCCAAAAAAGGCGCACCAGCGCTTGAAAGAACTTTGCTTTAACAGATGCCAAAAGCTAGGGAGGGCGACCACGACCGTGATACCCAGAGCTAAGAGTAAACTTTGCCCGGTGGTGAGGTGTACCATGATCGGTAGCGTCACAAGCAACACGAGAAACACGCACATGGCGTGGAATAAGAAATAAAGGCTACGCCATCGTTCGGAAATTTTAAAATAGATGGGATCGATGATAGACAGTATCGCCATCACGCCCACAAGCAGTGCAAACAGCGTTTGGCCGCTATTCCACACGGTGGTGACTAAAATAAATGGCAGCGTGAAAAAAAGCGTTTCCTGGTGAATCATCTGGGCAATAAACGTCGTTACGGCTCTTGGCGGCGTCGGGTGGCCACGGCGTTTTAGCCAGCGGCTGATTAAGCCCTCGGAAAGCAGTAGCGTCCAGGCGAATAAAAGCCCTAGCGCAAGGGCAGCGCCCAGCCACTGTTGGCGATCTACCAGAAAGAAGCTGCCTAAACCGGCCGTAAACGCCATGGGTGGCCATAGCCAGCTCCATGGCTTTAATCGCTCGACAATGCGTTCAATATGTCGCTGAACAGTGGCAATGCGCGATGGCGTGAGCAGTGCGCCCATAGAAAGTTAACCTGCAAAATAATTGGAAGCGTGATCCTAGCAGTATGAACGCACGCAGGGGAGTGCTGGTCTCAGTAGATGGGTAAATTAGCCGAAAGTCAGGGCTTGACGAACACCGGTAACTCAACCAAGCTAAAGCAATCAAACGACCGTATGAAATCGATTGGATTGAATTGACCGTATATTTCTGTTGGCCGAATAAAAGTGTGGCGGGTCCCTTTTAGGGAGCCAACCCGAATTGTGGAGAGCGCGCGGATGATCTATCAAGGCAACGCCATTACGGTGACACGTCGTGACACCCCGAGTGGCAATGACATCGCTATGCTCACTTTTGATTTGAAAGGTGAGTCCGTCAACAAACTATCCAGCGCTGTAGTGGCAGAGCTGGGTGAGGCAGTGAAGGCCCTTCAAGCTGAAAATAGCTTGAAGGGGTTGCTCATTGCCAGCGGTAAAGACGTGTTTATCGTGGGCGCCGATATCACCGAATTTCATACCCTGTTCGATAAGGGCGAAGAGTACCTGGTGGAGATGAATCTCAAGGTACACGACATCTTCAATGCCATTGAAGATCTGCCTTTCCCCACGGTGACGGCCATTAACGGGCTGGCGCTGGGCGGTGGCTGTGAAGTCTTGCTGACCACGGATTTTCGCGTAATGAGCGAGAAAGCCAAGATTGGCTTGCCAGAAACCAAGCTCGGTATTTTGCCCGGCTGGGGCGGCTGTGTGCGCCTGCCACGCATTATCGGCGCTGATAACGCTATCGAATGGATTGCTGGCGGCACTGAAAACCGCGCTGATGCCGCGTTGAAGATGGGCGCTGTTGATGCTGTGGTGAGTGCTGAACAGTTGGAAGACGCCGCGCTGGATATGCTCGATCGTGCCAATGCAGGCGAGCTAGATTACCAGGCCCGCCGTACTGAAAAGACCAGCCCGCTCAAGCTCAATCCCATCGAGCAGATGATGGCCTTTGAAACGGCCAAAGGGTATGTCGCTGGCAAGGCGGGGCCGCATTATCCTGCCCCCGTTGAAGCGATCAAAGTAATTCAGAAAGGTGCTGGTGAGACCCGCGGGCGCGCTCAGGCAATTGAAGCCAAAGCGTTCGCCAAACTGGCGCTAAGTAGTGTGGCGTTCAATCTGGTCGGCCTGTTCCTCAATGATCAAGTGGTCAAGAAGAAAGCCAGCAATTACGAAAAGCAGGCGCAGCCGGTGAAACAAACAGCGGTATTGGGCGCTGGTATCATGGGCGGTGGTATCGCCTATCAGAGCGCTTCCAAGGGCACGCCGATCCTGATGAAAGATATTAAGGACGATGCCATTGAGCTGGGCCTGAAAGAAGCCCGTAAGTTATTCGCCAAACAGGTAGAGCGGAAGAAATTCACTACCGAGCAAATGGCTGAAAAACTGACCAATATTCGCCCGACGCTCTCTTACGGTGATTTTGGTAACGTCGATTTGGTCGTTGAAGCGGTAGTGGAAAACCCTAAGGTCAAAGACGCCGTGTTGACCGAAGTGGAAGGCATGGTGAGCGAAAATACTATTCTCACCTCTAACACGTCGACGATTTCTATCAACCGCTTGGCGCAAAACCTAAAGCGGCCGGAAAACTTCTGCGGGATGCACTTCTTCAACCCCGTTCACCGCATGCCGCTGGTAGAAGTCATCCGTGGTGAGAAGACCTCGGATGCCGCCGTTGCCGCCACCGTGGCCTACGCCCGGGCAATGGGCAAAACGCCGATTGTGGTTAACGACTGCCCAGGCTTCTTGGTCAACCGGGTACTCTTCCCTTACTTTGGCGGCTTTAGCTTCTTGGTTGAGCAGGGCGCTGACTTCCAGCACGTTGATAAAGTGATGGAGAAGTTCGGCTGGCCCATGGGCCCGGCCTACCTGCTGGATGTGGTCGGTCTGGATACCGCCGTTCACGCCAATGAAGTAATGGCGGAAGGCTTCCCAGATCGGATGGCCCGCGCCGGTAAAACCGCTATTCAGGTCATGTATGACAACGACCGTTTAGGCCAGAAGAACGACAAGGGCTTTTACGCCTACGAGGAAGATAAGAAAGGTAAGCCGAAGAAAGTGACCGATGAAGTGGCTTACGCCTTGGTCAAAGAAGTGGTGAAGGAGCACAAGGAGTTTTCCGACGAGGACATCATCGCCCGCATGATGGTGCCGCTCTGTTTGGAAACCGTGCGCTGCTTGGAAGATGGCATTGTGGCCACACCGGCTGAAGCCGACATGGCGTTGATTTATGGCATCGGCTTCCCGCCATTCCGCGGTGGCGCGCTGCGCTACATCGACGCGATGGGCGTGGCGGCGTTTGTGAAAGTGGCGGAAGGGCTAGCCGAAGAGCTAGGGCCGCTATACGCGCCCACCGACAGGCTACGTCAGATGGCTCAAAACGGCGAGTTGTTCTATTCCAGCGATAAGTCTGCCAATTAAGCCTAACCACCACGCATAGGAGATAAAAGATGAGTTTGAGTCCGAGAGATATTGTGGTGGTTGACGGTGTCCGTACCGCCATGGCAAAAGCCAAGAATGGTGCTTTTCGTAACGTTCGCGCTGAGAACCTTTCGGCGGCGGCTATGCAGGCACTGTTTACTCGTAACCCTAATCTAGACCCATCGGAAGTAGATGATGTGATCTGGGGCTGCGTGAACCAGACGCTTGAACAGTCGATGAACATTGCGCGTAATGCCGCCATTATGACCGGCATTCCCCGTTCGGTGCCCGCCCAAACGGTCAACCGTCTGTGTGGCTCTTCGATGACTGCGCTGCATATCGCCGCTGCCAATATCAAAGCAGGCATGGGCGATTTCTTTATCATCGGCGGCGTTGAGCATATGGAGCACGTACCCATGGCTCACGGCGTTGACGTTAATCCCGCCGCCAGCAAATACGCTGCTAAAGCGGCGATGATGATGGGCCTGACCGCAGAGCTACTGGGTAAGATGCACGGCGTTTCCAGGGAAGAGCAGGATAAGTTTGGGGTACGTTCCCACCAGCGCGCCCAGGCGGCGATGGAGAAGGGTTACTTTGACAACGAGATTATCGGTGTCGAAGGGCACGATCAGCGCGGCTTTAAAGTCATGGTGCAGCGCGACGAAGTCATCCGTGAAGACGCCAGCTTGGAGTCAATGGCTAACTTGAAGCCGGTGTTTGACCCCCGTAACGGCACTGTTACGGCAGGTACCTCGTCGGCGCTCTCTGTGGGGGCATCGGCGATGGCGGTCATGAGCTACGAACGCGCTCAGGCGCTGGGCCTTCAGCCCATTGCACGTGTACTATCAACCGGTGTGGCGGGTTGCGATGCGTCTATTATGGGCTATGGCCCCGTTCCAGCCTCCAAAAAAGCGCTGAAAATTGCTGGTCTATCCGCGGCGGATATACAGACCGTTGAGCTTAACGAAGCTTTCGCCGCGCAGGGTATTCCCGTATTGAAAGACCTGGGCTTCCTGGACTCGCTGGACGAGAAGGTTAACTTGCACGGTGGCGCAATTGCCCTTGGACACCCGTTGGGTTGCTCGGGCTCGCGTATTTGCACTACGCTGCTTAACGTGATGCAGCAGCGCGATACCACCCTCGGTTTAGCCACCATGTGTATTGGCATGGGGCAGGGCGTAGCAACGGTGTTTGAGCGGTTGAAATAAGTTTGAGCGGTTGAAATAACGGTGGTACTGGCATTGCCAACGGCACCTTTCATTCGAGGTGCCGTTTTTGTTTGTCAGGTTTTTATTCAGAAAACCACTCTTCAGAAGGGCTTTATTCAGATTCAAAAGCCGTGCGGTGAAAATCCGCGGCGGCTTGTACTTCTGCAATGCCACAGGTATCAGGCACCGGCACGGTGTTGCCCGCCAGTACAGCCAGCACGGCACGTGTGCCATTAGCTAGCGACTCAAGGTTGTAGCCCCCCTCTAATACGAAGACCAAACGGCCCTCACAGTGCTGTTCGGCAAGTTGTTGCATAATGCCGGTCAGCGCGCCAAACCCCTCATAAGAAACGTTGAGCGCTAAGTCATGCCAGTGGGGGTCAAAGCCTGCTGACACTAAAATGATATCGGGTTTAAACCAGGCCGCCGCTGGCGCCAAAATGTCACGAAAGGCTTTCAAATACGCTTCATCACCGGCTCCAGCGGGTAGAGGGACGTTGATGGTGGTGCCTTCGCCTAAACCGGCGCCAACCTCTTCAAGGTGACCGGAGCCAGGATAGAAAGGGGCTGCCCGGTGGATATCGAAAAACATCACGTTCGGTTCGGCCCAGAAAATGTCCTGGGTGCCGTTGCCGTGGTGGGCGTCCCAATCAACGATCAACACGCGTTCGCAGCCGAACGCGCTACGGGCATGGGCGGCTGCCACCGCGACATTATTAAATAAGCAGAAGCCGCGGGCGCGAACGGGTTCCGCGTGGTGTCCCGGCGGGCGCACAAGGGCAAAGGCGGTTTTCGTGCGTTTTTCCATCACGGCCTCGACCGCGGCAATAGCGGTGCCCGCGGCTACTTCAGCGGCATCAACGCTTCCCGGTGAAACCGCTGTGGTGTCTACGTCCAGCCAGGCATTTTTACCCCGCAGGCTAAAAATATCGCTGAGATAGGAAGTGGTGTGCACCCGCGCTAACTGTTCATGTGTCGCCGCTTTGCCGCCCTCAATGTGGAGCCCCTCAATCGGCGATTTTTCAAGCAGTTGTTGAATGGCTTTTAATCGACCCGGATGTTCAGGGTACTTCCATGGCACGGGTAACCCGGCAAGAAGGTGTCGAATACGCTTATCGATTCGCTGCGGTAAGAAGTCGGCATCAATGTTGGGTTCGTGAGCGAGTACGCGATCATCATAGAAGGCAATGACATTGTGCATAATGGCTACCTGAAATAAGTGCGTTGATTCCTTTCAATCGCGCTGATGGCGCGAAATGCCTACCTACAGTAAGGCAGGCTAGGCGAGGTCATACAATGTCACTCTCAAACAATGCCACTTTCAACACTAAACGCTAAGGTCATGCTAATTTCTTCGACTTGATCTACAAACGTTGGCTGCCATTCGCCGCGTAAAATGAGGGGTGCCTGCACCCAGCGCCAGCGTAAGCCGGTCACAATGCTTTCTACTGCGCGTTGCGTGCCTGTGCCGTCATGGCCAGCACGGATATAAAGTGCACAAGGCAATCCTTGCTTTTTTTCTAGAACAGAATAGTAGGTGCGGTCAAAGAAATCTTTTAGCGCACCACTCATATAGCCCAGATTCTCCGTGGTACCGAGTAGAATGGCATCGCAGGCCAGTACATCCTCTGGGCCTGCCTCCAAAGGTGCTTTCACCACACACTGGATCTGATCCAGATCAGGATGGCTAGCGCCATGCGCGGCCGCTTCATGTAAAAGCCGGGTATTCGGTGACGGGGCATGAGCGATCACTAACAGTTGTTTACTAAATTCATTATTAAGCTCAGCATTCATAGTGAAGACCTAATTGAAGAGTGGGACAGCAAGGGGTTGCGCCAATTGTTGTAAATGCCACACTGCTTAAGAGTTTTAAAGTTGAGAAGCCATATGTCCAGTAAGAGATCGATCAATGTCTTTTACGATGCCCAGTGCCCGCTGTGTCGACAAGAGCGCCGCCGCTATGAGCGCTGGTCGGGGCAGCATGCCGGTGATATAGGCTGGCTTGATGTAAGCGAACATGCGCCAGCTCTCCGAGAAAAAGGCGTTGATCCCGGCATGGCACTGCGTTCTTTGCACATTGAGACTGCGCAAGGCCAACTGATTGAAGGTATCGACGCCTACCGTTTATTAATGAAGCGAATTCCCTGGCTACTGCCGATCGCTTGGATAATTGGCCTGCCGGGGATTAAATCAGCGTTGCGGGCGCTTTATGATATGTGGGTTAAACGTCGCCTGAAAAAACAGGGGCGATGGCCCGTTTAAGATCTAGCCAAGGAAGCTTGCCAATGCAGCAAAGCGCGCATTATCTAGGAGTGATATGTTTGGGGGCATGCCTTTTACTTGCGGGCTGTGCCGGTGGGCACCGCTCTTCGCCCACCCCTAACCAGGCAGCGGCTGAAGCACCGCTTACTACGCCGCAACCTAGTCCCGTCGCCACAACCGCGCCGGTGACTGCTATGGACAGTGACTGGGTGCCGCCACTGTTTATGAGTCCTGAAGAGGAAGCTTCCTATTACGTTAGCCGGTTGGCCGACCGGCGTTTTGTGGCCAGCTACGGCGATCGTGATAACCGTCGACCCTGGTACATTGCCGCTGAACGATTAGGTGAAATAGGCCTGCCTGCGGTCCCCCTGCTGTTTGCTCGGCTGAACACCAGCGATGCGTATGAACAAATGCTGGTGCTCTACGCGCTCCAGCTGGCTACTCAGGATCCTCAGCTCATGGTCAGAACACGTGGCGACTATGTTCAGTTGGGTGTTGTTCTTGACCCAGCGTATAACGATGAAAACGTTCATATAGCGCGGCAGTGGTGGCAACAATATGCAGCGGTGGTTAATTTTTAGTTGCTTGTTTTTGACGCACAAGTAGTTCATACCCCTAACCGTTACTCAGGAGAGAAGCATGGCATTTGCACTTTCATCAATGCAGGTTACTAGTTCGGCCTTTGCCGACCACCAAGCGATTCCTACCAAGCATACGGGAGAAGGAGACGATGTTTCGCCAACGCTCGCTTGGCAAGATGCGCCCGAGGGAACTCAGGGCTTTGCGGTTATCTGCCACGATCCTGATGCCCCTTTAGTAAAAGAAGGGAGCTACGGCTTTGTACACTGGGTGCTTTATAATTTACCCGCCGATACGCTAGAACTCACCGAAAAAAGCGAGGCGGGCACCCCAGGCGCCAATGATAAAGGAGACGTTGGTTACTGTGGCCCTATGCCTCCCGAAGGGCACGGCAAACACCTTTATTATTTTTGGGTGCTGGCGCTGGATCGTCAAACGTCACTGCCGGAAGGGTTAACGCTTGCTGAATTACTCAAAGAAGTAGAGCCTAACCTGCTGGGTATGAATCGCCTGGTGGGGACTTATCAGCGCGGTTAATGCCCGCGGCTTCTATCGCTTCTCGCTGGACATTTTGCTTAACCCGTGTAGGCTCCATCGCTTTCTAAGACCCTGTCAGCGTCTTTTGTAATAGCCAAGTGATGGAGCCGTTCCATGAGTGATATCCCTAACTGTCCTGCCTGCGCCTCCGAATTTTGTTACGATGACGGGATTCAATATGTGTGCCCAGAGTGTGGCCATGAGTGGTCAAAAGTGGCAGCAGAAGAGGGCGATGATGACGCTTCAGGCGTGCGAGATGCCAACGGCAATATGTTGGCCGACGGTGATAGTGTAACGGTCATCAAGGATCTGAAGGTCAAGGGCAGTTCACTGGTGGTAAAAGTGGGTACTAAAGTGAAGAGTATCCGCTTAGTGGATGGCGATCACGATATCGACTGTAAGATTGACGGTATCGGGCCGCTGAAACTTAAATCCGAGTTTGTTAAAAAAGCCTAGCGGGTTAAGACAGGTAGTAAAAAAATAGCCCCCTGGCGTTAGTCAGGGGGCTATTTGCTTATCTTTCGCCACATTTATTACGCCGTGGTATTAATTTGCGTACCTACGCTTCCGCTCGTGGCCAGTTGAGGCACCTGAGCAACGCTTTCCATAAGTGCAGAAATATGCGCTGCTTGTCCGTCTAAAGCGTCTTTAAAAACGGTCAGTTGCGCTTGTTGTGCAACTTGTACTTGCTGCATCGCCAATGACGCATTGACCATATTGTTGACTGCTGAATCCATCTGAAATCCTCGAATAGCAGGCCGCCATCCAGCTTGATGGCACTCAATACTCAGTCGAAATTACCAGACGTTGCTCATTAAAGTAAAGCCAAGACAATAAGCTTACAAGTTCCATAGTTTTTTTAAATGATAATGATTGTTGTTTTTGATGCGATTGGCGTCGATCGTGCTGTTATTTTGCTCAAATTGCCAACCATTTAGCTCAAGGGCTTCACATCAAATTTATACAGGACTAAAATGGTACTCAATTGACGCGGGCACCGATCGTTGGCGTGCGCACTCAGTACATAAAAGGGGAGTCGATATGCTCAAGCTTTCTCGGCTGACAGATTATGCCGCTGTGGTGATGGCGCAAATTGCCCGTCACGCTCAAGCATCACACGCAGCGGCTGATTTGGCTGAGGCTGTGCAACTGCCACACCCCACGGTAAGTAAAACGCTTAAAATGCTGGCGCGTGCCGGGTTGTTAGTTTCCCAACGCGGTGCTCAAGGCGGTTATCGCTTGGCGCGGCCAGCATCAAAAATTACGGCCGCCGACATTATTGCGGCGATTGAAGGCCCCGTTGCCATGACCGAATGCAGCCAAGCAGAAGGGGATTGCGAGCTTGTCGCTACCTGCGGTGTGGCAGATAACTGGCAGCGGGTTTCATTGGCGATGCGTACGTTGCTTGAAAGCGTGACGTTAGCGCATTTAGCCGATACAGCACCGATAAAATTGCCGGTGCAACTGCCTATTCAAACGATCAGCCTGTCGGCGGCGTCGGCCTAACCGCGGCGCAAGCACAGCAGGCCTTATTTATTATTAAAGGCGATAATCTCGCCACCCAACTGCCCGGAGGGTATCACCATGGCAAGCGAAGAAATGGAACAGTTGGTTCGTCGCGAATACAAAGACGGCTTCGTAACCGATATTGAAAGCGACACCCTGCCACCTGGCCTGGATGAAAACACCATCGCCTTTATCTCCAAGAAAAAGGGCGAACCCGAGTGGATGCTGGAGTGGCGTCTGGATGCCTATCGCCAGTGGCTGAAAATGGAAGCGCCCTCCTGGGCGCATCTCGATTATCCGCCGATTGATTACCAGTCGATCTCCTATTTCAGTGCGCCCAAGCGCCCGGAAGACCGCCCCCAGAGCCTGGATGAAGTCGATCCCAAACTGCTAGAGACCTACGAGAAACTGGGGATTCCGTTGCACGAGCGCGCCGCGCTGGCTGGTGTTGCCGTAGATGCAGTATTCGACTCTGTATCGGTGGCGACTACTTTTAAGAAGCAGCTTGGTGAGGCAGGCGTGATTTTCTGCTCCATCTCCGAGGCTATCCGTGACTACCCGGAACTGATCAAACAGTACTTGGGTACGGTCGTGCCGGTGGCGGACAACTACTTCGCGGCGCTCAACTCAGCGGTCTTCACCGACGGCTCCTTCGTGTTTGTGCCAGAAGGCGTTACCTGCCCGATGGAGCTGTCTACCTACTTCCGCATTAACGCGGCCAATACCGGCCAGTTTGAGCGCACGCTGATTATTTGCGAAAGCCGCGCCCAGGTTTCTTACCTGGAAGGCTGTACCGCGCCGATGCGTGATGAAAACCAGCTGCACGCCGCCGTCGTTGAGCTGGTCGCTCTGGACGATGCCTATATCAAATACTCAACCGTGCAGAACTGGTATCCCGGTGACGAAAATGGCAAGGGTGGTATCTATAACTTTGTGACCAAACGGGGCGACTGCCGCGGTGATCGTTCACGCATTAGCTGGACGCAGGTAGAGACCGGCTCCGCCATTACCTGGAAATACCCTTCCTGTGTACTGCGCGGCAAGGACAGTATCGGCGAGTTCTACTCCGTTGCCGTGACGAACGGCCGTCAGCAGGCCGACACCGGCACTAAAATGATTCACATTGGCGAAGGCACGCGTTCCTATATCGTCGCTAAAGGGATCTCAGCGGGTCGCAGTGATCAGTCTTATCGCGGACTAGTGAAAATCGGCCCGCGTGCCAAAGGAGCGCGTAACTTTACCCAGTGCGATTCGCTGTTGATTGGCGATAAGTGCGGTGCGCATACCTTCCCTTATCAGGAGATTGGCAACAGCACGGCGACCATTGAGCACGAAGCGACCACCTCTAAAATTGGTGAAGATCAGCTGTTTTACTGCCAGAGCCGCGGTATCTCGGAAGAAGACGCGGTCAGCATGATTGTGAATGGCTTCTGTAAAGATGTCTTCCAAGAGCTGCCGATGGAGTTTGCCGTCGAAGCGGAAGCGCTGCTCAACGTCACCCTGGAAGGTGCGGTAGGTTAATCGTTAACCGTTCAGTTCACTCATTTAATTAGTGTCGCCGTAGCGACTCGTCAGAATTAGAAGGTAATCAATATGTTGCAAGTGAATGATTTACACGTCACCGTCGAAGGCAATGAAATCCTTAAAGGCCTCACCCTAACCATCAATGCGGGTGAAGTGCATGCCATTATGGGGCCAAACGGCGCGGGTAAATCGACGCTATCGGCAGTTATCGCCGGTAAAGATGGCTACGAAGTCACCCAGGGCACGATTACCTTTGAAGGCAAAGACGTGCTTGAAATGGAAATCGAAGAGCGCGCCCAGGCCGGCTTGCTGCTGGGTTTCCAGTATCCGGTAGAAATCCCAGGTGTTAAAAATATCTACCTGCTGAAATCGGCGCTGAATGCCCAGCGCGTCGCTCGCGGCGAAGGCGAAATGCCAGCGCCAGAGTTTATGAAGCTGGTGAAAGAGAAGCTTGGTTACATGAAAATGGACGCTAGCTTCCTACAGCGCGCCGTTAACGAAGGTTTCTCAGGCGGTGAGAAAAAACGCAACGAGATTCTGCAAATGCTGGTGCTGCAGCCGAAGCTAGCCATGCTTGATGAGATCGATTCCGGCCTCGATATCGATGCCATGAAAGTCGTTGCCGATGGCGTTAACAGCCTACGTTCTCAAGAGCGTGCCATTCTGCTGGTTACTCATTACCAGCGCTTGCTGGATTACATCGTGCCGGACAAGGTGCACGTCCTAGTTGATGGCCGTATTGTCAAAACCGGTGACGCTGAGCTTGCCAAGCAGCTGGAAGCCAATGGGTACGAAGGTATCGAGGAGTCTGTGGCATGAGCGATACGCAAACCTTTTTAGACACACTCAAAGCGCGCAGCCCGCACTATCAGGCAGAGCCAACCTGGATTGCTGCTCGTCGTCAGGCGGGCGCTGCCCGCTTTGAAGCGCTGGGTTTTCCGACACGACGTGATGAAGAGTGGAAATACACCGACGTGCGCTCAATCGCCCAGGGCAACTTTGCGCTCGCCGATAACGCCGAATTTTCTCAAGCCAGTGCGGCTGCGTTGACACTGCCGATTGAGGCTCACCGCCTTACGTTTGTGGATGGTGTTTTCTCAGCGGCACTTTCGGATGTGGATTCGCTGCCATCAAGCGTTCAGGTATTGCCGCTTTCCAAGGCGTTAACAGAGAATCACGAGGCCGTGGGTGGCCCTCTTGGGCGGCTAACGGGGGTGGATTTCTCTCCTTTTGCCGCACTGAATACGGCATTTATGGAAGAGGGCGCCGTGGTTCGCATTGCGGCGGGCACGGTGGTTGAGAAACCCATTCTTCTGCAATTTCTGTCGCGCGCCGGCGAGCCGGTGATGAGTCACCCGCGCGTGCTGGTAGAGGCGGGTAGCCGCAGCGAATCCACGCTGATCGAGCATTATACGGGCGAGCGCGAAGCGGCTAACTTCACCAACGTCGTGGCTGAGCTAATGCTTGATCGTGGTGCGATTCTCGCCCATTACAAGCTGCAGGAAGCGCCATTGGGCGACATGCACGTGGCGAGCATTCACGTAGAGCAAGGGCGGGATAGCCGCTATACCTCTTATAACCTAAGCCTGGGCGGCGCGCTTGTGCGTAACGACTTGATCAGTGATTTGAACGGACAGGGCGCTGAAACTAACTTCCTGGGTCTGTTCTTTGGTCAGGGCCGTCAGCACGTCGATAACCACACCAAGGTCAACCACAATGCGCCGCTGACGTTCTCCAATGAGAACTACAAAGGCATTCTGGATGATCGCGCTCACGGTGTGTTTAACGGCAAGGTATACGTCAAGCGCGACAGTCAGAAGATTGAAGGTTTTCAGAGCAACCAAAACCTATTGCTATCAGACCGTGCCCACATTGATGCCAAGCCTGAGCTTGAGATCTACGCGGATGATGTTAAGTGTTCACACGGCACTACAACGGGCCAGCTGGATGAAGAGGCAATTTACGCCCTTCGCACGCGCGGTATCGATGAAGCCACCGCACGAGGCTTGCTAACCCTCGCCTTTGCGGGAGAGGTGTTGGATAAAGTGAGTTTGGACGCGATTGCCGAGCGCGTTGAGCTTGCGGTGGCGGGTAAATTGCCAGAGCGCTTTAATCTTGCTGGGCTTGTTGAGGCGGCGGCTGCTCTGAACGACTAGCTCTTCAAGGCCGGCTGTTAAAGACTAGTTCCAAGAGCTCTAAGAGGAGTGATCGATGCCACATACCGTTATTGAGCAGGCGCCCCTGCAAGCACAAGCACCCTTTGATGTCGCTCGTCTGCGTCAGGATTTCCCGGTACTTGCTCGTGAAGTGCATGGCAAGCCGCTCATCTATTTGGACAATGCGGCTACCAGCCAGACGCCCCAGCAGGTGATCGACGTCTTTAGCGATTACTACTCGCGCTACAACGCCAACATTCATCGTGGGCTACACACCCTAGCCGATGAGGCAACGGCGGCGTTTGAAGGCACGCGTCATAAGGTGCGGGCGTTTCTCAACGCGGAAGATGCGCGTCAGGTCATCTTTACCCGTGGCACCACAGAGGCTATCAACTTAGTCGTGCAGAGCTGGGGGCGTAAAAACCTCGGGCCTGGCGATGAAGTGCTGATTTCCATGTTGGAACACCACTCCAATATTGTGCCCTGGCAACTGCTGGCCGCTGAGATCGGGTTTAGCATCAAGGTCATTCCCGTTGAGCATAATGGCGCACTCGACATGGCCGCTTATCGCGAGCTACTCAGTGAGCGTACCCAGTTGGTCGCGGTCAACCATGTCTCCAATGCGCTGGGTACGATCAACCCAGTGCAGGAGATGGCAGCCCTTGCCCACCAGCACGGCGCGCTGATCTTAATTGATGGCGCCCAGGCTGCTCCGCATCAGCAGGTCGATGTGCAGGCGATCGATGCCGACTTTTACGCCTTCTCGGGCCATAAAGTGTATGGGCCAACAGGTGTAGGCGTGCTTTACGGTAAGCAGGCGCTATTGGAGGCGATGCCGCCCTGGCAGGGCGGCGGCGAGATGATTAAAACCGTCTCTTTTGGTGTGGGCACTACTTTCGCTGCTATTCCGCATAAGTTTGAAGCCGGAACGCCAGCCATTGCAGAAGTCATTGCTCTAGGGCGTGCCCTTGAGTGGGTAGAAAGTGTGGGCGTTAGCGCTATTGGTGCCTGGGAAGCACAATTGCTTGAGCGCGCGACACAAGCCGTAGGGCACATTGATGGGCTGCGTATTTTGGGCACCGCACCCCAAAAAGCAGGTGTGCTGTCGTTTGTGGTGGAGGGCGCGCACTCGCAAGATATCGGCCTGCTGATCGACCAGCTCGGCATCGCTATTCGCACCGGCCACCACTGCGCGCAGCCTCTGTTGCATCACTTTGGTGTCGATGCCACCTGCCGGGCTTCATTTGCTGCGTATAATACGCTCGATGAAGTGGATCGCTTTGTTGAAGCGCTTAATCGCGTGATTGGCATGGTACGTTAAGGTCGGTTCTTTAAGGATCGTCATTTAAGGATAGTTATGGATCTTGAGCAAGTCGCCAGCCTCGAACGAGGCCAGCAGTTACCCCTTCAGCGCGATGTGGACGCCATTGCGATTCCGTTTGGCAAGACGGAAACGCTGGTCGAAGACAGCGTTGTCAGTGTCATGCAGGCCAAAGGTAGTTCGGTGAGCGTCGGTTTTGAGGGGCGTCTCTACTTGATAGAAGGGCGCAACCTCGATGCGCTAGGTCTTGAGTCGTTGCCACGGCCCACACTGCCTGAAACGGCCAGTGAGGATGAGATAGAGCAGTTCGTATGGGATCAGTTGCGCACTTGCTTCGACCCGGAGATTCCGGTCAATATCGTTGATCTGGGCCTGGTTTACGGTTGCCGCATTGAGCGTCTCATTAGCGGTGAGCGGATTGCCACCATTCGAATGACGCTAACAGCCCCTGGCTGTGGCATGGGGGACGTGATTGCTGCTGACGCACGTAATAAGATTCTCGGTGCGCCACAGATTAGCAAAGTGCACACCGAAATTGTCTTCAGCCCCCCCTGGAGCCGTGACATGATGAGTGACGAGGCCAAGCTTGAACTCGGCATGTTCTAACCCCTGCTGGGGAGCGGGATGCATAACCTCTTGTTAACATGGTTAAAGCGCTTGTTGATGTCGCTAGGAGCATTGTCGCTGCTGGCGACATTGCTGTTTATAGGCGGCAATTTTTGGGTGCTGGCTACTACGGCAGCTTACATCGAGCGTCAGCCGCAGCAGTGCCGTTCTGCTCGCGTGGGCATTGTTTTCGGAACCTCTCACTGGACGCGTAGCGGCGTGCGGAACCCTCACTTCCATGCGCGCATGCGCACGGCCACCACGTTAATCGAGCAGAATCAGGTCGAACACCTGCTGCTCTCTGGGGATAATCGTACCCAAGCCTATAACGAACCACGAGCGATGTGGCGTGAGCTTTATCGGCGGGGTGTCGCAGCCGAGCAGTTGACTATGGATTTTGCAGGCTTTAGCACCTATGACACCCTGGTGCGTGCGCGCGACGTTTTCCAGTTGGATAAAGCGCTGTTGGTTACCCAGAGTTGGCATTTGCCCCGCGCCGTTTACATTGGTCGAGCACTGGGTATGGATGTGGCGGGCTGCGTAGCGGATGATGCTAACGTCAGCCTGGAGTGGCGATTAAAGCTGCGCGAATGGGCAGCGCGCGTGGCTACCCTGGGCGATTTGTATATATGGGACAGAAAGCCCTATTTCCTCGGTACACCGGAGCCCATTGAGTTTAAAAAACGGGCGCCAATCGACCTTATCCTGCCGTCATTAAACGAACGGTTTACCGCACCCTAACGGTGGGTTTTGCGCTTCTGCAGCGCATAGAGTTCACGAATCAATTTACGGCACCCCTGCATGCACTCTTCCACCACCGGTTCGATAGGGTCGGGTAAGGGGTGCGTAAACAGTGAGGAGAGCGCCTGCATCAATACACGCTCTTGCTCCAGTAACTCATTGATCAATACTTGGCTATCGTTACCCACGAAGCTTTTCAGACGGCTCCATAGCCATAAAAAATCGTCGCGTTCGACGTCTGCATCCCGAGGCAGCATTTTTAGATGTGCGCGGGCAAGCTCCTGTAACTTTCGCATCTGCTTGAGCCGCGTCGTGTAGTGCGGCTTTAAAGCGTCGCGCAGCGAGGGCCGCAGGCGTTCGATATTGTCCTGGAAATAATCAATGCTATCGGCCAGCGCTTCCAATACGCTGTCCATCGCCACTTGGCGATTATCGAGAAACATGAGCGTCTACCTCCTTCGGTGACGCAGATTGTGGGGGGGACAGCGTCGATTTGCCACCCCCGAATCGGATTATTTTAATATTTTGCCTTAGCCTTTAGGCTTGGGCGGTGCTTTGCGGGCTGGAGCAGCATTCTTTTCAATGTGTTCAATGATCATACCTGCAATGTCCTTGCCGGTGGCGTTCTCAATGCCTTGCAATCCAGGCGATGAGTTGACCTCCATTATCACCGGGCCGTGATTGGAGCGCAGTAAGTCGACCCCGGCGACACGAAGACCCATCGCCTTGGCAGCGCGGATAGCCGTTGAGCGTTCTTCAGGGGTAATCCGAATCACACTCGCGGTGCCACCGCGGTGAAGGTTCGAGCGAAATTCACCATCTGCTGCCTGCCGCTTCATTGAAGCGACGACTTTATCGCCGATCACAAAGCAACGAATGTCAGCCCCGCGTGCTTCCTTAATATACTCTTGAACCATGATGTTGGCCTTCATGCCCATGAATGCCTGAATCACTGATTCTGCCGCCTGGTTCGTTTCCGCCAGTACCACGCCAATCCCTTGAGTGCCTTCAAGCAGCTTAATCACCAGCGGTGCGCCTTTCACCATGGTGATCAAGTCGGGAATATCATCCGGCGAGTGGGCAAAGCCGGTAATCGGCAGGCCCAGCCCTTTGCGTGACAGTAATTGCAACGAGCGCAGTTTATCTCGTGAGCGGGTAATCGAAACATTGTCGTTAATGACATAAGTGCCCATCATCTCGAACTGACGTAGCAACGCACACCCATAAAAGGTAACCGACGCACCGATGCGGGGAATAACCGCATCAAAGTGCTCAATTTCTTGACCCTTATAATGGATCGAAGGGTGGTGGGACGTAATGCTCATGTAGCAGCGCAGCGTGTCCACCACACGAGCGGTATGCCCCCGCTGCTCTGCGGCTTCAACCAGGCGGCGAGTAGAGTACAAATTACGGTTGCGCGATAGCAGAGCGATATGCATGTAGAGGACTCCGAGTCTAAATAGTGGCGACGAGTAATTGAGTTAAGGCTCACCGTGCAAAAACGCAGCACCGGGAGCGACCAGTAAGCGGCGCATTGCGCGACGTCCTAACAGCATGGGGTGACGCATATTGCTGCGATCAGTCAGGGTCAGTTCAACAGGAAAATTAAGATCGCCCATTTGCATAGGGGTGCGTATGACATAACGCCACTCGCTGTGACCATTTGAACTGGTGACCCGGCGTCGATCATGCAAGTGCAAGCTGTAGCGATGGGCGGGTGTCGTAGGGCCGCCGCTGTGGGTAATAAAGCTTACCCATAGT
Organism: Vreelandella sp. V005; assembly: GCF_052645115.1. Taxonomy (NCBI): domain Bacteria; kingdom Pseudomonadati; phylum Pseudomonadota; class Gammaproteobacteria; order Oceanospirillales; family Halomonadaceae; genus Vreelandella; species Vreelandella sp. V005. The sequence goes on from NZ_JBQXYA010000009.1 coordinate 49,676, forward strand.
TGACCATGTTCATCTTCATGTGTCTCTATCTCTTCTGCATGCAGGGCAGAAGTACGCGCACCCGTATCTGCTTTACAGCAAAGATGAAGCCCTAGCTCAGGTAATGTCACCATTTCACGGCGACCAATGACCGCTTTGGCCTGATAGGGTAATTCCTTCACGGCTCACTCCTTGCAATTAAAAGTGACAACATCTCATCATGCCTTTCTCTGTGTCATCATCATGCTCAAACGGCGCTGAATAGAAGAGCCTTCAGGCGCATCGCGCAATGCCATCATAATGGGTAAGCGCAGCCGTGGGATGAGCGCCAAATCACGCACGACGGCGGCAAAATCCGTGCGCTCGTCTTCCGCCAAACACTGTAAAAAAAGAGGCAAGCGCTCAGCGTCTTCAAGGTAATGCCAGCCGCGCCCAGCAATGGCCGCTAACACATCGGGCCCACTGGCTGCCGTGTCATGAAGTAATGCTGTATACCACTTACCTACTTCACGCGCATCGGTGTTGCCAACGGCCCGCAGGCACCCACACAGCGTTTCCACATCGCCCGCTTGGGCAGCGGCTTCGCCGCAACGGCGCAGCGCGGCGGTCAGCACCGTAGGTAAGGATTGATGCTCTAAACAGTAGCACACAGAGTGAATTACGGTGGCTGGCAAGGTTGGAAGTCGCCGCGCCAGTGAGTCGGCCTCGGTTTTTTCCATGCGAATGACGTAGTCAGCAATGCCCTGTAATCCCAAGGCCTGCCAATCAATCGTCTGCTGGCCGCTGAGGTAGGCGTCAACGGGCTCAAAATGTTGGCTGGCAGGAAGGCCTGCGGCATACGTTGCACGGGCATTCAGTACGGCTTGAAAGGTAACGCTAGGCGTGAAGGCAAGTGGATTATCCTTCATTAAGTGCTCGACGTCCGCTGTTTCTTCACGCCCCACCTGAGAAACGGCACGCCCTAAGGTTTCAAGCAGGCGATTTATGAAGGCGTCGCGCTGCGCTGGAGCGAGCATTCCCTGCTCATCTAGCGGTAGGGCTAAAAACCAAATGGCAGGTTCGGGCATATCGCCCAAACGGAACAAAATGGCTATACGTGCCTGACCCTGCCATGGCTCTGGCCAGGCCGTTTCGCCACGCTCAAAAGTAGCTAGCGACTCCCGAGGGCAGGCGACCACATGGCGCCCCATGTGATAAAGGGAAACCTCTGCGCCGCTGCGGGTAAAAAACTCATCAAGGGTTTGAATCGGTTGCATGACATCCTTCCGCGTTGCAAGCCTGCACTCTACCTTGATGAGGGGTGACTGTCAGCCGCCTTGGCTGATAAATAGCGACCCAGGGGTACGACCCTTATGACAGTGCGGTTAAAAAATAAACAACTGCTCGAAAGCCCCATGAGATCAAGCGTTGCGATACCTTTCCATAGTTTATCCACAGGCTCGTGCAGGTTTTCTGTGGGTCTATGGATAACATTTCGCAAAGGAGATGGATTGGCAAGCAGCGCATGGAGTAGGGATAATAGCAGCAAGACATCTTTTTCTATCCCGAGGCAATGACAAATCGACGTTATGAGTACTTTTCAACCGCTACAGGCAGCCCTTTTAGAACTCGAAGCCGCAATGAAAGCCGCCGATCTATGGCGCATGCCTACACCTGACGCTGATGCATTTGCCAGTCAGCAGCCGTTTTGCATCGATACGATGTCGCTCCCCCAGTGGATACGTTTTGTATTTATTGCCCGCTTAAATGCCTTGATGGAAGCACATGCTGATATGCCCGCTAAGTGCGAGGTGGCACCTGCCGTTGCAGCGTATTTACAGCAAGAGAAAACACCCGCTCATCATCAACTCCTCGTCGTGCGCGCCGTCGAAAAAGTCGATCAGATCGTCACTGAAAGCTAATCTCGCTGGATCCTCAAAGCCTGCCAACAGGCAGGCTTTGAGGATAAAGGCAGAGTAGTAGAGTAGAGCAATGAGCATTGCTAGAAAAATAGCTCAGAAGCGATAGCGGAGGCCTGCCATGACCACCAACGGGTCGATTTCAAAGCTACCAGCCACCGCGCTGTTGTCGCTAGTGGGGGCTACCTTGCACTGCCCTCGCGGGTAAATAAATCCCCCTGCACCGTAGGCAACGGCGTGGCGACTAAGGGCCAAGGTGGCAGCAGCCATACTGATGGCGATTAGGATAGGCAACGATAAATAGCGCTTGGCGTTGCTCCTGGCCGATACGTAATGGCGGTGCCCAGGCAATGAATAAGCTTGAAAAAAGGACCTAACCCAAGGGAGAACGTATGAAGCCTTCCCATGCCTGGATACCTGAACGGTTTCCACCACGGGAAGGCTTCATTAACAGGCTACGTTGAGTGCCTTATTGGCGCTCTCTTAACGTTGGATATGCTGATATTCACCAGCATCGGCAGTCATGCTGCTGACTGCCAAGATGGCAATGAAGGAAGCGATAAAGCCAGGAATGATCTCATACACGCCGGGACCACCCATGAACTCGCCGTTCCAGCCCAGTGCAATCCAGATCATGACCGTCGCGGCACCGACTACCATGCCAGCAATAGCCCCCGCACCGTTGGTGCGCGACCACATCAGCGACAAGATAATCAGCGGGCCGAATGCAGCACCAAAGCCTGCCCAGGCGTTACTCACTAACCCCAGAACTTGTGAATCAGGGTCTGACGCAATAACGGCGGCCACCAGACCTACCAGGATGACACTAATCCGGCCGACACCCACACACTCTTTGTCAGTGGCTTCCTTACGGAAGAATAGGCGGTAGAAATCCTCGGTCAAAGATGAAGACGCCACTAGCAGCTGGCTAGAAATGGTACTCATCACGGCAGCTAGCAGGGCAGCATAGAGGAAACCCGTTACCAGCGGATGGAACAGCAGATCGGCTAGGATGATGAAGATCGTTTCGGGATCTTCCACATTCATGCCATTGCGTACCGCGTAGGCCCGCCCGAATACACCCAAAGAGACGGCACCGATCAACGAGATGGCCATCCAGCCCATGCCGATGTTACGGGCAATAGGCACATCCTTGAGCGTTCTGATTGCCATGAAACGGACGATGATGTGAGGCTGCCCGAAGTAACCCAGGCCCCACGTAACGGCAGACAGCCAGCCAATAAAGGTCAATCCATCCGTCCAGGATAATAGCGTGGGATCGACTTCATTGAGGGTTTGCGATGCTTGGCTGAAGCCACCGCCGCCTTCACCAAAGAGCACTACAGCGGGCATGATCACCAGCGCCAACATCATGATGCAACCCTGCACGAAGTCGGTCATGCTCACTGCCAGGAAGCCGCCCACAACGGTGTAAGCAAGAACGACGCCTAGGGTGATGACAATCCCCACGGCGTAGTCGCTTAGCCCGCCAAAGTTGAAAATTCCCGCAAAGGCGCTCTCGAACAGCTTGCCACCAGCTACCAAGCCTGATGCCGTATAGACCGCAAAGAAGATAACGATGACGATGGCGGACACCGTTCTAAGCGACATTGCGCGGGTAGGAAAGCGGTTGGCCAGGAAGGCGGGAATGGTAATTGCATTACCATAGTGAACCGTTTGTTCACGAAGGCGCGGTGCGACCAGTACCCAGTTAAAGAACGCACCTACAAACAGGCCGATCCCAATCCAGGCTGAGCCCAGGCCGGAGGCAAAGAGTGCTCCAGGCAAGCCAAGCAGCAGCCAGCCACTCATGTCCGAAGCACCGGCTGACAAGGCCGCTACCTTAGGGCTTAGGGTGCGGCCACCGAGCATGTAATCTTCAGAGGTAGACGTCGATTTGCGCATTGCATAAACGCCGATGGCGATCATGAGTGCAAAGTAGGCAAAAAGGCTGATCCAAACGCCAATATCCATGAAATATCTCCAGTTCATCAGGACGGAGTTAGCTCCGTCAGGTGTCTGCGCTTACCAATAAGATATTGGTAAAGGCGCAGTCTTATAGTTGTTAACCCCTTTACATATTCAGGTTATTGGCTCAAACGAGCACCCGAAAGGAAGGTAGTCAGAGAGGTTGTCGGTAATACGTTTTGCAATGTTCCCTATGCCTAGCACACGGCCTGGAGAGGCCGCGTTTGTGAAGGCAATCGCTCTATTGTTTTCAACCATGAGACGGTTCCTTTTCAGGAGTTCAGGTTAGTGGTGTTGATGAGTCGTTCACTCATCGCCTAGCGCCAACAGGGACGCGTTCCCGCCTAAAGCAGCGGTGTTATTGGTAATCGTTTTTTCAGTCACAAAACGTTGCAGGTAGTGCGGTCCACCGGCTTTAGGGCCTGTGCCCGAGAGGCCTTGACCACCAAACGGCTGCACACCCACGACAGCCCCGATGATATTACGGTTGATGTATACATTGCCCACGCGCATTTTCTGCGCTATTTCAGCGGCAAACGATTCGTTACGGCTATGCACCCCAAATGTCAGGCCGTAGTTGCGGCCGTTGATGTCGTTGATGACCTTGTCAAGCTGGTTAGCTTTGTAGCGAACGATGTGCAATATCGGCCCGAACTGCTCGCGGGTTAGCGCATCGATGCTGTCAATAACGAAGGCAACCGGCGCCACAAAGGTGCCTTCCTGGGTATGCTCAGCAGCCATGGGTGTTTCGGCGACCAAACGGTCCTCTGCCTTGAGTTTTTCGATATGCGCGATTAAGCCTTTGCGGGCATCTTCGTCGATCACCGGCCCCACATCGGTGCCCAGATCGCGCGGGTCACCAATGCGTAGTTCATCCATGGCGCCTTTGAGGATCTCAATGACCCGGTCGGCAACGTCATCTTGTAAATACAGCACGCGCAGCGCCGAGCAGCGTTGTCCTGCGCTCTGGAACGCTGACTGAACCACATCCACCACGACCTGCTCAGGCAGGGCGGTAGAATCCACGATCATCGCGTTCATGCCGCCGGTCTCGGCAATCAACGTGGGTAGGGGCGCATTCTCACGAGCGGCCAGGGCGCGGTTGATAATGTGTGCAGTATCGGTACCACCGGTAAAGACTACGCCGGTAATGCGTGGGTCAGAGGTGAGCACGCTACCCACGGTGGGGCCATCGCCCGGCAGTAGCTGAACCACATCGCGTGGCATGCCCGCTTCGTGGAGCAACTCGATGACGCGGTGTGCGACGATAGACGTCTGTTCCGCAGGTTTGGCCAGGACAGTATTGCCTGTCACCGCCGCCGCGACGATCTGGCCGCAGAAGATGGCTACCGGGAAGTTCCAGGGGCTGATCGCAGCGAACACACCTTTGCCCCCCATGAATAAGCGGTTGGACTCACCAGTGGGCCCAGGCAGCTCCACCACTTGGCCAAAGTCTTCTTCCGCACGCATGGCATAGAAGCGGCAGAAATCCACGGCTTCCTTGATTTCGTCAACGCCGTCGGTAAGCAGCTTGCCCCCTTCACGAGAACAGAGCGCCATCAGCTCCGGCATATGCGTTTCCATCAGATCGCCCAAGCGACGCACGATGGCAGCCCGTTCGGCTACCGGCGTGGCATCCCAGCGGGGGAACGCGGCCCAGGCGGCATCCAGCGCTTGCGTGGCTTGGTCTTTGCTCGTCCACTGTACGCTGCCCACCGTTTGGCGGCGGTCATAGGGGCTGGTAACGCCATGCGTGTTGGCCGAATCATCAGCCACCTCAAAAGCTAGCAGCGGTTTTACTAAATACTGCTTATCCATAAATTCGGCCATCTTCTCCATGAGCGGATAGTAGTGGCTGCGAATATTGAGATTGACCCCCCGCGAATTACGCCGTTTAGGCCCATAAATGTCTTTGGGCAGCGGAATGTTCATGTTGGCCAGATTTTTCTGCTGCTTTAGCGTTTCTATCGGGTGTTGGCAAAGCCACTCAACGGGTACGTCTGGGTCGACCAACTGGTGAACAAATGACGAGTTGGCACCGTTTTCAAGCAGGCGACGAACGAGGTAGGGCAGTAGGTCTTTGTGCGCTCCGACCGGTGCATAAATACGGCAGTAAGTGCCTTTAGGGGCTCGCTCAAGCGCGGCGTCGTAAAGCGCTTCGCCCATGCCGTGCAGGCGTTGAAATTCAAATGGACGGCTATCGTGGTTAGCGAACTCCAGGATCGTCGTCACGGTATGTGCGTTGTGCGTGGCGAACTGGGGAAAAATACGCCCTTGGGTGTCGTTGGAAAGCAGGAATTGCGCGCAGGCAAGGTAGGCCACATCGGTGCCCGCTTTACGGGTAAATACCGGATAGCCGTCGACACCTAGCTGCTGAGACTCTTTGATTTCGGTATCCCAGTAAGCGCCCTTGACCAAGCGTAAAGGAATTTCATCGCCCTGTTGGTCGGCCAAGCGGTTGATGTAATGCAGTACCGGCAAAGCGCGTTTGGAGTAAGCCTGGACCACCAAGCCGAAGTGCCCCCAGCCTTTGGCAGCGTCACTTTCATAGACCGCTCGGAACACTTCCAGTGAAATTTCCAGGCGATCGACTTCTTCAGCATCGATAGTGACTGCTACATCCAACGCACGTGCTTTGCTGACCAGCTTGATAACGGTATCGACCAGCTCGGTGAGCACCTGCTCGCGGCGGCCAAACTCATAGCGAGGATGAAGCGCTGAAAGCTTAATCGATACGGATGGCGCGGGTGTTCTGTCGCTTAAGGTTTTACAGGTTTTACCCACTTGTTCGATGGCCCGCGCGTAGTCGTCAAAATAGCGCTGGGCATCGTTGCGGGTACGGGCGGCCTCGCCCAACATGTCGTAAGAGTAGGTATAGCCTTTATTAAACAGCGGCTTCGAGCGTTTCAGTGCCTCATTGATATCACGCCCCAGCACGAACTGCTTGCCCATGATCTTCATCGCTTCGTACATGGCGCGACGAATCACCGGCTCGCCCATGCGATTGACCATGCGGTTGATAAAGTTGGCTGGCTGGCCCTCTTTGGGGTGGTCCAGCTTGAGCACGCGCCCGGTCATTAATAGCCCCCAGGTCGAGGCGTTGACCATCCACGAGTCGCTCTTACCAACGTGGGACTGCCAGTCGGCGGGGCCAAGCTTATCTTCGATTAGCGCATCGGCGGTGGCTTTGTCGGGGATGCGCAGCATCGCTTCCGCCAGACACATCAGCATTAAGCCTTCATGGGTATCCAGGCTGTACTGCTGAAGCAGCTCATCGATAGTATCGACAGCCGTGTCCATTTTGCGAACATCTTGAACCAGAGCGGCCGTATTGGCTTCAATGCGGGCAAAGTCGTCGCGGTCAGCATCAAGCACCTTGATCAGCTCGCTAACATAGGCGCTTTCATCCACTAGATAGTGGTCGCTAACGCGAGCCATGAGAGTGTCGAGATCAGTTTGCCAGATGGCAGGGTCACGCATTTTCTTGGCATTGAGCATTGAAGCCCCCGAAAGTCTATACAGAACGAATGGGTAACAGGGCGTTACGCCCAAGCTAATAAGCGAATGTAGAGTGAGGCCACCTCAGGTGTATGCTGATTTGACGGTAAAACATGTCAATTTCGCGGTAAGCGAGGTGACCTTACGACTTTAGTAGAGTTTTTGTTGGCCTGCTAGAGGGCCCATAGAAGCGTTTGGTACACTAAAGGCTATGGTGAGACCATCGCCCTGGCGCAATTTACGCGGCGACAATCCATAGCTGCTTCTAAACGCATGAGAAAGTGCGCTTTGATTGGCAAAGCCGGTTTGAAGGGCGATATCGGTAAGAGGCAGTCGGCTTTGTAAAATCAGTTGGCGAGCCGCATTCAGTCGTTGACGCTTCACGTATTGCCAGGGAGAAAGCCCCGTTTGAGCCCGGAAGCAGTCGGAAAAATGGGCCTCACTCAAACACGCCAGCCGCGCTAAATCCGCGACCCGCAGTTCATCGGCAAGGTGCTGGCGAATAAAGCGATTGATGCGCGTTAGGTCCAGGCGTTGCTGGTTGGCATGGCTGGTGGCGCCGAGTCTGGCTTTGAGTGAACCTAACAGAGTGGCAGCTAAACGGTCTTGCTGAAAGGAGTCGATAGACGTATCAAACCCTTGAGCAAGCTCGCTCTCCATGAAGGCAAGATAGTGGCGCAGTGCATTGTCCAACCCGAAAAAGCGGGGAGCATCAAATAGCGCTACCAATTCACGATTTTCTCCGGTAAGCGCGGGAGCATCGTCGGGCAGGTCAAGAATCAGTTGTCGATTATGGCCATTGCCAGAGTAGTAGTGTTCGTGATTGGCGGGCACGATACAGCCCGAAAACGCGTTGACGCGGCCGCCCAACCCTTCGATCTCAAATTCTGACGAGCCACACATTGTAATGACTATTTGGTGAAAGTCATGGGCATGGTGTTGCGTAGCGCTGGCGAGGGGTATTTGTCGAATGGTGCTCGGCATAGCAGTCTCCAAAACCGCATCAGCTACTGCTGGCGAAGGGCCGTATGGGCGGACAAATGGTCACGAAGAGCCTGAAGTTCTGCTTGACCCTCTTGATTGAGTAACGGCTTGCCCTGGGCAATCATCCAGCGCCTACCGTATTGCTCCATTAAATGTGCGGCACGCCGTCTAATGTCATCTAGGTACTCATTATGCCGGATGGGGTAGCCAATAATGGCATTCCACTCGGTTTCACTTACCTGACTGTTGAGTGCTTTATCAAACAGAGCCAGTAAATCCTTGGGTTCAGTGCGGTAGCGTGGCGTACTTGAGGTCATTAATACCAGCATCACTGCGCCAATGACCAGCAAGCACACCCCAAATACCAAAATATACAGTGCCATTCGCTGAGCTCCTAGCCGTCATCGGTTAACTTATTGCCACTTAATTATACGCTTGACGCTACCCAGGTCGAAAATTTTACTTTTTTGCGAACTTTTTAATCGCGGCGTGTCTGAGTAAGTACAGGCAACAGCGCGATAGCAGTCGCTAAAGTTGTTGTTCTGGCTCTTTGTTTTGATCCCTTGCTTCCGCTACTCATTGAGTAGCGGTTTTTTTTGGCGACTCGTTAGCCATTCATCGCCGCTTGAATGAAAACAATCTGGAACGGCGATTAATGGCGGCGAATCATCAGCAGCGCAATAAGGATATCACGCCGAGTCACGATGCCTATCAACCGCTGCTGTTCAACGACTGGGTACACTTTGGGCTTGGCGCTGCGCATTTCCTGGGCCAAATCAGTGATACTTTTATTGGGTGAAACGCTGAGGACCTCATGGCGCATCAACTCTTTAACGAGCGGTGCCTCATCGTCATGGTAAATACTATCCAGCACACGGCCCAACACATCCTGTTCCGAGATAAAACCGATTAAACGGTCGGCAGCGTCCACAACAGGGGCTCCGGGCAAACGATGCAGTGCCAAACCCTTGGCTAATGTCGTGATCGATGCTTCAGGGGAGACACGGTAGCAATCTCGGGACATGATGTCGCGAACGATGCTAGGGGTTGTTTTATTCATTCTGGACACTCCTCGCTCATCGTGCTCAATGCTGTGACAGCGAAAGCTAGCACAGACAATGCGTTCTAATTGTTTGATGTTGTAGACGCTAAGGTAGAATCGACACTTTCACTGTAGGTGATTTGACCAAGGGCGGCTTTCCTGCGCGCTATCTTAATTCAACGCTGCAAGTACTGAATTATCGGCGCGGATAATTTTCTAACCGCTTTAATCGCTCGTTAATTAAGGCATCAAGGAGCTTTCCATGGATGCACGTGAGTATTTAAACCGTAAAGGCGTCGGGGTTGACCGTGATCCCGACCGCCCTAACACGCTGGAAGAGAAAGCCTGGGAGCGCGCCCGAGGCTCTGGACACCAGCGGCCTAAGTCGGGCACGCCACATGATTGGGAGGACTGGGAGCGTCATCATGATGATCTAGCGGAGGGGGCTGAAACCCTTGAGCAAAAAATCGATAAAGAGGCGCATCGACTCGCTCAGGAACGTGCCGCTCAAGCCGCAAAACAACCGGCTGCCAGCCCAGTAGAGCATTACACGCCACCCCCTGAAGTGGCATCAGTTGCGTCCCCAGCGGCAACGTCTAAAACGACGCCAGTCAGCCCGCCAGAACAGTTGATACCGGAACCTGCTGCGTTGAAGCTCGCTTACTATGCATTGGCAATACTCCTACCGCCACTGGCCCTTGGCTTGACACAAGCTGGCCCGAAGCGAGTGGGGATCGCGGTACTATTGACCTTGTTGGGCTGGCTGCCGGGTATCGTGTATGCGCTTTGGTGGTTGCAGCGGCGTTAACCAGTACACATGATTGGTGTTTACCGCTTGGCAGGTGCTTCCAGGCGCGTATAATCCCCGTAAACTAATTAATAAGACGAGGTTTACGATGGGGTATCTGATTGGCGTCACTGCGTTATGGGCGTTCTCCTTTTCGCTGATAGGAGTCTATCTTGCCGGTCAAGTTGACAGCTACTTTGCTGTGCTCATGCGGGTAACGCTTGCCATGCTGGTGTTTTTGCCTTTTTTACGCCCCAGCCTCCTGCGGGGCAAGCAGCGGCTTGCACTGATGGGCCTGGGTGCCATTCAACTCGGCATTATGTACACCTTCTTTTATCAGTCCTTTTTGCTGCTGTCAGTCCCTGAAGTGCTGCTGTTTACCATCTTTACGCCCATTTATATTGCCCTGTTGGATGATCTGCTGTTTGGTCGCTTTACGCCTATCTATCTGGTGACGGCCCTGCTGGCGGTGCTCGGGGCCGGGGTTATTCGTTATGACGGCGTTGATAGCGGTTTTTGGGCAGGTTTTCTTGTCGTGCAAGGGGCAAACCTCTGCTTTGCGATAGGCCAGGTGGGCTATCGTCGGTTAGCCGCTGATTTACCGTCTTCTTTAGCGTGGCACAACGTATTCGGTTGGTTTTTCATCGGTGCGATGCTGGTGGCACTGCCCACTTATTTATTGTTTGGTAATAGCGCTGCACTGCCGACTACATCGCTACAGTGGGGCGTACTGGCTTGGCTGGGGTTGGTCGCCTCGGGCATTGGTTACTTCGCGTGGAATCAGGGCGCTACCCGGGTGGACGCGGGCACCTTGGCGATCATGAACAATGCCCTGGTACCCGCGGGGTTAATCGTTAACCTGGTGATTTGGAATCGTGATGCAGATATTCCACGGCTGTTGCTGGGTGCGCTGATTATCGTGGCTTCCCTATGGCTGAACCATTGGTGGTGCCAGCGTCGGCAAGTGGCCGTTAGCTAAGCGTATTTGCCCGATACGTGAGGTATCTCCATAATGGCGGCTTATGTTAGCGAGAGCCGGCTCATGAGCAACTCCTTACCACGCGACGCGAACCCTTTAAGGACCGAGTCTTTAAAGACTGAGCCTTTTGAGGATAAGCCTTTGGGAGATAAGCCTTTAGATGCTGAGTCTCCAGAGGGCGAGACTTCAATGTCTCTGTCGCACGCTAGCGGTCGAACAGGCAGGCCTTTTAAAACCATCGGGCTGATTGGTCGGCTGGGCAGCGATAAAGTGATCGACTCCTTGCAGCGTCTAGTGACTTACCTAGTCGCCCATGAGTATTCGGTGTTGATGGAAGACCGTACGGCCACTGCCTTACCCCACCATGGCCAACCGGAAGCAAGCCGGCGCATGCTGGGAGAATTATGCGACTTGGTCATTGTGATAGGGGGTGATGGCAGTTTACTGGGGGCTGCGCGTACGCTTTGCCGAAGTGGAACGCTTATTTTAGGCGTAAATCGTGGTCGCTTGGGTTTTCTCACCGACATCTCGCCAGATGAACTGGAAACACGTGTCAGTGAAGTATTGGCTGGCGAGTTTGAAATCGAGCAACGCTTTTTGCTTGATGCCGTGCTATATCGTAACGGTGTTGCGGTAGGCAATGGCGATGCTTTGAATGAGGTAGTGCTGCATCCTGGCAAAGCGGTACGCATGATCGAATTTGAACTGTTTATAGATGGCCAGTTTGTTTACAGCCAGCGCAGCGATGGGTTGATCATTGCTACCCCTACCGGTTCTACGGCCTATGCGCTGTCAGGGGGCGGCCCCATCATGCACCCCAAGCTTGATGTAGTAACGCTGGTGCCCATGTTTCCTCATACGCTATCGAGTCGGCCGATTGTGATTGATGCTGCCAGCGAAATTCGTATTCATATTGGAGAGACCAACCAGTCTTATCCGCATATCAGTTGCGATGGTCAAACGCGGGCAGTGGCAAAGCCCAATGATGTACTGGTCATCACCCGCAAGCCTGAACGTGTGCAGCTGGTTCATCCTATCGGCCACAATTTTTATGAAGTGCTACGCAGCAAGTTAGGCTGGAGCCATCGGTTGGGGGATTGAGTATGGAAGGATATGACCTGATTGGTGATGTCCACGGCTGTGGCGCAACACTGGCCGCATTACTCGAGAAGCTGGGTTATCACCAGCGCAATGGTGTTTATTGCCACTCCCGGCGAAAAGTAATTTTCCTCGGTGACTTGATCGACCGTGGGCCGCGTATTCGTTTGGCGGTCACCATTGCACGGCGAATGGTAGAGCAGGGGGAAGCCTATATTGTCATGGGCAACCATGAATACAATGCTTTGGCCTATACGCACCCAGGTCCGGCAGGCAGTCATAAGCGCTGGCTGCGTGAACACACCCCACGCCATAATCGTATTATTCAAGACACCTTGGAGCAGTATCGCGATTACACCAATGAGTGGGAAGATACGTTGGCGTGGTTTAAAACCATACCGCTCTGCCTAGAAATCGATGGTATTCGGGTGGTGCATGCGTGTTGGGATCAGGCATTGATTGATGCGTTCAAACAGCGGCGCCCAGATCAATGCATGGATACCTCGTTTTTGGTCGAGTCCACTAAACCCGGTACACAGGCGTATAAGATTTTGGATCGGCTCACCCGTGGGCCCCACGTATCGCTGCCTGAAGGGATAGCGATACATTCAGGCGATGGGTTTACGCGTAAAAGCTTTCGCGCCCATTTCTGGGCCAAAGATCCACAGCAGTGGGGCGATGTAGTCTTCCAGCCCGATAATTTGCCCGGCGATCTTGAGACGCATGCGCTATCAAACGAAGAACGCCAGCAGTTGAGTTACTATGGGCCAGAACAGCCGCCCCTCTTTATTGGTCATTATTGGTGCGAAGGTATACCGGCGCTTCCTGCCAGCAATATCGCTTGCCTGGACTACAGCGCAGTTAAGTATGGACGCTTGGTCGCCTATCGTTGGAGTGGGGAAAGCGTGTTGAATGCCGACCATTTTGTCTGGATTAAGGTGCCTAAAGAGGAGCGGGCGTTACCCAACGCTTGGGAAATGGACTTCGATTGATAAACTTTTTTTAAAATTACATACCGTTACTTTTTTTTTGAAAAACGGCTGAACTAACCGTGCTGTCGGCTATCAGAGTAAGTGTTCCCTTGAATGATCCCTTGCTTTTATTCTCCGGCGGTCCCCACCGCCGGTTTTTTTTGCCTGTTTTTTGGTGCCAATGCTGGTAACCCATTACCCGCTGCGGTTCACGAGCCGCTAGCACATTGATTAGAGGGACGTTATGCATCCAGTGATGCTTTTGCCCGATCACGCGGACACAAGCCAACTGCGCCAAGCGCTTTGGCGCCACCGCATTGGTCACCGCATTACCGATGAGGCCGATGGTCAGTTGCTGTGGATCGCCGACCCACGTCAACAAGATGAACTGACCGCTTTGGTAGAGCGCTGGAGGCGTGGCGACCCCCTAGAGATTCAACAAAAACAGCCGCGCCGCCGCCACATGAATACTTCCCTAAGTACGCTAATACATGTGCCGGTCACTGCGCTGATGATAGTGATTAGCCTCCTAGTCTTTGCCCTAATAGCGATATTCGGCGACCAGTTGATTGTGGCGTTAACCATTGTGCCCATTGGCATTTCGGGGGGGGAGCTGGCGTTCGGTACACTGTCGCAAACGCTTTCATCAGGGCAGGTGTGGCGGTTGCTATCGCCAGCTTTTCTGCACTTTGGCTGGATGCATTTAATATTCAATTTAATGTGGGTGTGGTATTTCGGCCGTCAGATCGAAGGGCGACAAAGTAGCCTTACGATGTTAATGCTACTCGTCGTGGCAGGTATTGGTGCGAATATCGCCCAATATCTCACAGGCACTGTCTTGTTTGGTGGGATGTCGGGTGTGGTGTATGCACTGCTGGCGCATGTTTGGTTAATGTCACGCCGAGTACCTGGCAGTGGTTTCTTTGTGCCGCAAATGCTGGTGGTCTTCATGCTGGGGTGGATGGTGTTCACCATGACAGACATGGCAGGCAGTGTCGGCTTTGGTAATGTCGCCAATGAAGCGCATTTGGGCGGACTACTCGTGGGGCTTATCACAGGCTGGTATTATTCATCCCGCCGTTTGAAAAATCGTTAAGAGGCCAGCAATGAGCGAAATGACGTTTGATAAAATGATTAACCAGATGACGCCGGCAATTTATGAAAGCCTGAAACAGGCGGTATCGCTGCGCAAATGGCCTGATGGTCGTCGCTTAACGCCTGAGCAGACTGCGCTCTGCTTGGAAGCCGTGATGCGCTATGAAGCCGAGAACAACGTGCCGGAAGAGAATCGCGTGGGCTATTTAGAGCAACGAACCTGCGGAGCAGCAGCCAGCGGCGCGGGTGTCACGCCCGAAATGGCGGGTTTGGCGCGGGATGCCACGCGTGATTGAAGCAGTAATCACAGGGTGTTTAAGCAAAATGGCGGCAGCGCTGCCGGGCCGCCAAGACGAACAGGTGGTTTACCACTTGCGTGCGGGGGAGCACCGCCTTGCCCTCAATGAGCGTATCGGCGAGCCGCTTACGCTGCGATGGACGGGGGCGATTGCCTGCACTCACTGCGGGCGGGCAACCAAAAAGAGCTTTGCTCAAGGGCATTGTTACCCATGCTTCAAGCGGCTGGCCCAATGCGACACCTGCATTATGAAGCCAGAAACCTGCCACTTTTTCCAAGGCACCTGCCGTGAGCCAGAATGGGGCGAGAGACACTGTTTTCAACCTCATATCGTTTATTTGGCGAACTCTTCTGGCTTAAAGGTGGGCATTACGCGCAAAACCCAAATGCCGACCCGCTGGCTGGATCAAGGCGCCATACAGGCGCTGCCCATCCTCGAGGTTGATACCCGCCAGCAATCCGGTTTTGTCGAGATGCTGTTTAAAGAGCAAGTGGCTGATCGCACCAACTGGCGAGCGATGCTGAAGGGCGATGTCCCGCCAATAGATTTAGCGGCTGAGCGAGATCGTTTGCTTACCCTATTAGCAAGTGGCTTAGATCAATTACGCGATACCCACGGGGCAGGCGCTATCCGCGCTCTGGAACAGCCTGCACAAGCATTTCACTACCCGGTCAGCGTCTTTCCGAAAAAAGTGGTGTCACATAATTTTGACAAGCACCCGCGGGTAGAAGGCGTTCTGCAAGGCATCAAAGGCCAATATTTACTACTTGATAGCGGCGTCATTAACCTCCGCAAATTCACAGGTTACGAAATTCAGGTGAGTTAAACGGCTAGCCAGAGTGCGGCGTTTTGTCTAAGGTTAGGTCAGGAATTATGCCGCCTTAAGCAATGCAAGGAAGCCCCGATGCCCTGGCTTAAACTGCTTCACATTGCCGCACTCGTGATCTGGTGCGGCTCACTGCTCTATTTACCCGCTTTGCTCAGCCAGTCGCTGCAGCTTCGCCGAGACTCGGGCTTTGCCCAGGGCACGCCGCCCATGCCGCGGTTTTTTTATATCTCGGTGGCGACGCCTGCTGCGTTAGTGGCGATTGCGTCGGGTACGCTACTGTTTCTTATTAATGGCATATTGGGTGGCTGGCTGATCTTAAAGCTTGGCGCTGTGGTGGCAA
The DNA here is from genome assembly GCF_052645115.1 of Vreelandella sp. V005. Lineage (NCBI taxonomy): Bacteria > Pseudomonadati > Pseudomonadota > Gammaproteobacteria > Oceanospirillales > Halomonadaceae > Vreelandella > Vreelandella sp. V005. The sequence goes on from NZ_JBQXYA010000009.1 coordinate 65,443, forward strand.
TGGTGGCCGCGCATGGCTGTTTTGGCTGGCTAATACTTCGACTTGAAACGGGCCACTATCGCTGGGTGAAACCCGCCAACTGGACAGCGATGTGCGTCGCGTTGGCGGCTATTCTTAGCGTACTGGGGTTTGTGTTAGCAAAACCATTGGATTGGAGTTAACACTGTGGCACTACTTTTCAACGTCGACCCCCACCGCGTGTTCATACACCAATTGCCCGCCCAACAGGCCCGCCACGGCGATCAAGCCTGCTGTGACCAGCGAAACGGCCAAGCCCCAGGGCAAAATCGCGCTGGCGTCGTTAAACCGCAGCAGCCAGTTCAGCGACGCCAGCGAGAGCATCACGACGGCAACGATGGCGTGGCTCCAGCCGGTAATCAGGCGGCGAATACGCGGCACGGTTACCAAGTCGATGATGCCTGCTGTACTGGCAATCCACCCGCCAAACGCGCCGACGCCAGCCAGCCACAGGCTAGCGCGCAGCCAGAATTCATCACCACTCAGCAAGAATCCGATGTCGCTGGCCACCAGCGCCAACAGCGCGGCGACGGGGAAATGGATCATCACCGGATGCAAAGGATGGCCGGCGATAGAGGCGCGGCTCACGATCGAGAGCTGACGATTTTTTGCCATAATCACTTCCTGTGGGCAGAAAAAGGAATTCAGGGATGAGGCTCACTGTTCAACGCTTAATAAGCATTCAACGCTTAACCCAGCCGAGGGTCAACCGGCTGGGTGCTCTGCTCGCACTGTTAGCGACAGCACTGCTAAACGGTTGTGCGGGCGATAAGTCTATTCTAAACCCGGCAGGCCAAGCCGCGCGAGATGTGGTGATGATTTGGTGGGTAATGCTAGGGTTTGGCACCGTGGTGTTGGTCATGGTCACCTTACTTTGGCTGTTTACCTTCAAGCGTAAAGAGGTGACTCGCACCCCTGTTGAAGAGCGTCGAGTGGCACGGCGATGGATTATCGGTGGGGGTATTTTATTGCCGGTTGCCAGCATTACCGCGTTACTCGCTTTTGGGGTGCCAACCGCGCAGCGGATGTTGCCCCTGCCGCTTGGCGAGCCGCCGGAGGTCATTGAAGTCATCGGCCATCAGTGGTGGTGGGAAGTCCGTTACCCAGGGGCAGAAGGGGGAGAAGTAGTGACCTCCAATCAATTGATCATGCCTGCAGGCGAGCCGATTGATTTCCACGTTACCGGCGCTGATGTCATCCATGCTTTTTGGGTGCCGCGGCTGGGCGGCAAGATCGATATGGTACCTGGGCGCGTTAACAAAATACGCTTGGAAGCAGATGAACCAGCGGTATTTGGTGCTCAGTGCGCCGAATTTTGCGGCGCCCAACACGCCCAAATGCAGCTTTATGTGGAAGCCGTTGAGCGTGACGAGTATGACGCGTGGTTAGCTGCCCGCCAAGATGACCAGCTATCGACGCTGGCGACCAACGATCAACAGCATGAACCTGCCAGGGAGGCATTTATGAACCATTGCGCGAGCTGCCACCGAGTAGCGGGACTCTCGAGTGGTAATGAGGGACCAGACCTCTCCGATCTTGGTAGTCGCACTAGTTTGGGCGCGGGCATTATGGCCATGGAAGAGGGCGCGGTGACCTACTGGCTGCAACATCATCAGCAGCTAAAACCGGGCAATAAAATGCCGCCCCACGATGATATTGATACCGCTACCTTGGCGTCCCTGGGTGCTTGGCTGGAGACGCTCACACCATGACGACTATTGACCGCGATGTAACTCCGCCCAGCGATCAACGCCACCCCGATCAGTTACACAGTGATCTGAATGAAATTTGGGGTAACCCGCGTGGTTTAAAAGCATTGACCATCGTCAACCACACCACGCTTGGTCTGAGGTTCATGATCACCGGGATGGTGTTTTTCTTGATTGGCGGTATGTTGGCCATGCTCGTGCGCACTCAGTTGGCGCTGCCTGATCAAGACTTTATGACGCCAGACATCTATAACCAAGTCACTACCATGCACGGCACGGTGATGATGTTCCTGTTCGCTATCCCGATACTGGAAGGGCTGGCGATTTACATGATTCCCAAGATGATTGGGGCGCGTGATTTGGTCTGCCCACGGCTAACGTCGCTTGGTTACTGGTGTTACCTGTTCGGCGGTATCATTATAACATTTAGCTTGGTCATAGAGATGGCCCCCAACAGCGGCTGGTTCATGTATACCCCGCTCAGCAGCAGCGAGTACTCGCCAGGTTTAGGGTCAGATTTTTGGCTATTAGGGATCACCTTCGTTGAAATCTCCGCGCTCTCTGCAGGTGTTGAATTAGTCGTCTCGATACTGCGTACGCGCACCCAGGGAATGGCGCTGCACAAAATGCCGCTGTTTGCTTGGTACATCCTTGCGATGGCGATGATGATTGTAGTGGGCTTTCCGCCGCTGATTCTGGGCAGTATTTTGCTGGAACTCGAACGCGCCGCGGGGATGCCATTTTTCGATGTAGCCGGGGGCGGCGACCCGATCCTTTGGCAGCATCTTTTCTGGCTGTTCGGCCATCCCGAGGTTTACATCATCTTCCTACCGGCAGCCGGGATCGTTTCCACGCTGATCCCTGTCTTCGCTGGCCGCCCTATTGTGGGCTACGGCTGGGTGGTTTTTGCCATTATAACCACCGGTTTCATCAGCTTTGGGTTGTGGGTTCACCACATGTTTACCGTGGGGATTCCACAACTGGCTCAAGCCTTTTTTTCAGCTGCCAGTATGTTGGTCGCGGTGCCAACAGCGATACAGGTGTTTGTTTGGCTGGCGACGCTATGGCTGGGCAAGCCAAAAATGAAACTGCCGATGCTATGGATCGTAGGCTTTTTGGTTATCTTTGTATGCGGTGGTTTAACGGGGGTGATGCTGGCGCTGGTGCCGTTTAACTGGCAGGTGCACGACACACACTTTGTCGTCGCGCATATGCATTACGTTTTGGTAGGGGGAATGTTCTTCCCGCTGATCGCCGGGCTTTACTACTGGTTGCCGTTATTCTCGGGGCGCATGCCTTCTGAAACGCTGGGCAAATGGGGCTTTTGGTTGACGTTTATCGGCTTTAACACCACTTTCTTGATTATGCACTGGACCGGGCTGCTGGGTATGCCGCGCCGCGTTTACTCTTATGAATCAGGCATGGGCTGGGATATAACTAATCTCATCTCCTCCGTGGGTGGTTTCATTATGTCGGCCGGCATCGCCATGGTGCTACTGGATATGGCGCTGCATTTCCGCTTCGGTAAACCCGCTAAAATCAATCCCTGGCATGCTGATGGCTTGGAGTGGGCTAATCGCATGCCGCCGAGTGCTTATAATTTCGTCAGCCTGCCCAATATTGAAACCCGGCACCCGCTATGGGAGGACCCTGAACTACCGCACACCATCGCAGAAGGCCAGCATGGCCTGGCGGTAGCGACCCATGGGCGCCGTGAAATGTGGGGTACCGACCCGTTAACCGGCAAAGTGCGCGAAGTCATTCACCTGCCGGGCAACTCCTGGTGGCCTCTGTTCGCTGCGATGGCGTTGGCAGTGGTGTGTTTGAGCCTATTGACGCGCCTTTACCCGCTGGCCGCTATCGCCGTGGTCATCGCTACCCTGTTCCTATTACGCTGGTCATGGGAAAACGGCGCGCACCCCAAGGCCGCGCCTGATGCCCAGGTGGCGCCCGGCGATCCGCCGCTCCATTCGCGCACCATGGATGGCCCCGGCTTGTGGGCAATGTCGATTACCATGCTGGCCAATGGCTCGTTTTTCCTTTCCTACCTGTTTGGCTGGTTCTATCTTTGGACGGTTTCGCCTGGATGGAGAATGCCTGAGGAATCACCCCTCTCTTTAATGGGCCTTCTGGTGGCTGGTGGGGCGCTAACGATAGGCGCGGGCATCCTTGAGAAACAAGTGCATGGTTTGCGCCAGAAGCGTGATGCGGGGCTGGCGTTAGCGATGTTTAGTATCAGTGCGCTGGGGTTTGCCCAGGTAGGTGTTACCCTTTGGGTCTTACTGAGCGCAGAACTGGCGGTTACGGCAAGCGCCCACGATGCCATTATCATGGTTGGGCTGGCTTATGCAGTGTTACATGGTGGGTTGGGGGCGGTGCTAACGCTGCTTCAGGGGCTGCGAGTGGGCTATGGCTATGTGGGCGCTCATGCGCCTTTTGAGCCCGCCGTGGTTGCTCAACTATGGCGATACAACGTGGCGACATTCTGGATTATCGTCGGCGCACTTGCCGTGTTGCCGCGGGTGATAGGGAGCTAAACCGATGGCTATCGCGATGCAACGCTTACAGCTAACCCATCCATTGCACTTTGTCATTGGCCTAACGCTTTGGAGCGCTTGGTTTGTAACGGTTTACGGTGGCCATGCCGTGGCCTGTGAAGTGATTCCTCCTGACCCAGAGCAGGGCATATTTACCCTGGTAAATGCGTTGCTGTTAGTGGTCAGTCTTGCCGCTGTTGGGCTGCTGGCCATGTTAACCGTGGGCTGTTATCGCATAGGTAAACGCCACGAAGGGCGGCTGCGCTTTAATGCTCGGGTGTCAGCGGGGCTGTATCTCTTTTCTATGCTTGGTGTCTTGTTCGCGGCGATGCCTATCCTCGGCATTCCGCCTTGCCTGTGAGTGGCATGACGGACACCAGTGCAGACAAGCTCTATACCCTTCACGGAATGTGGTGCACCAGTTGTGCTTTGGCCGTGGAAGGCTCCCTCAAACGGCTGAGTGGCGTGCAAGACGTTAGCGTGCATTACCCCAGCGCTACGCTGTGTATAAGCGGCACGCCAGCCGCGACCCAGCTCTCAGTACTCGCCTCAAAGGTTAAACGGCTAGGCTACCGACTGACGGAGCTTGAGCCAGTGGGCGACGCCCATGCGCGTTTGGAGGAGGAGAGCCGCTACCTCACGCTTAGGCTGATGGTGGGGTCGCTATTTGGCATGTGGTCCATGCTTGCCTCAATTTTGATTTACGCATCGGCTTTGCCTAATGAACAGATCGAGCAGGTGGTGGCGTGGGTGTCGGGTGCTTTTTCCCTTCCCGTGGTGCTGTTTGCCGGTGTCCCGTTTTACCGTGCGGGTTGGCGCACGCTGCTCGCCAAGCGCCCAGGTATGGATGTGCTCGTTAGCCTTGGCGTCGTTGGTGCGGTCAGCGTCTCGATAGGTCTGCTGTGGCGCGGTTCAACGGAGGTTTATTTCGATACGGCGGTGATGCTGATTGTGCTTCTATTAGTCGGACGATTAGTGGAAACCTTGTGCCGTCATCGTGGGCTAAGGGCGCTGGACGCAGTATCCCTACCGAACGCTAAGGTTCGCGCTTCGCAACATAAAAAGTGGATAACGCTGCCCGCCGATGAAGTCGCTGCAGGGTGGCGTGTCGAGTTAGCACCCGGAGAGCTGCTGGCGCTTGATGGCACCTTGGTTGACGCGGCTTGGATCGATACCGCCTCGCTGACCGGTGAAAGCCTGCCGCGCCATTTCAACGCAGGTCAAAAGGTATACGCAGGCTGCCGACTCCTGGGTACGGTACCTGCCGTAATAGAGGTAAGTGCGGGGGTAGGCAAGCGCCGGTTAGACCGTTTATGTGATGAAATGCGCCGCTATCAGGCCAAAAAAGGGGAATTGCAGAAACTTGCTGACCGCTTTGCCGCTTGGCTAAGCCCCCTTGCGCTGCTCTTGGCGCTGTTAACACTACCGGGCGCGCTGTTAATGGGGCTGAGCTGGGAGGAGTCGTTGGTGCGGTCGCTTTCCGTACTGGTGGTGGCCTGCCCCTGCGCGGTGGGCCTGGCCGTACCATTGGCAAGCCTTGCTGGTAGCGGCCAATCCATGCAGCAAGGTATTGCGCTACGCGAGCCGGCAGCGCTTGAAACCTTAGCGCGTATTCGCTCGGTAGCGCTGGATAAAACCGGCACTTTAACGACCGGTATTCATTCCGTGCAGCATTGGCAGGCGCGGGAGGGCGTCGATAAACACAGGGTACAGCACACGCTAAATGCAGCCGTTGCTGGAAGTGAACATCCGTTAGCCCACGCGTTAGCACACTGGTCAGGCGGTCAACGTGCTCAGCACCCTGAGCAAAACCCCGAACAAAACATAGAAGTAAATGAATCGCCTGGGGAAGGGCGCCGTGTACAGTTAAATAGCGGCGAGTGGCTAACGCTTGGCAGCGCTAATTGGCTAAATCGTCAGCAGATTGCGTTGCCATCCCAAGCAGAAGACCCCGCGATGGCGTTTGCTTCACAAGTGATGTTGGCTGATCAAGCGGGCTGGCTGGCTACGTTCTATCTCACCGATCAGCCGGTAGACGACGCTAAACCAAGCGTGGAGCGCCTCCTTGATGCTGGTTACGTGGTCGCGATGATCAGCGGCGACCGGCAGGGGGCCGTTAGCTGGTTGGGTGAGCAGGTAGGGCTTGCCCGAGAAGCTTGCTATGCCCAACGCTCGCCTGAAGCCAAAGCGCGGCTGCTACAGGCGTTACCATCGCCAGCGCTCTATGTGGGAGATGGGGTCAACGACACATTGAGCCTGGCCGCGGCAGAGGTTGGCATTGCCCCATTGAGTGCCAGCGAAGCCGCCCGTGAAGGTGCTTCGGCACAACTAATGACACCAGGTATTGGTGGTGTGGTTAAACTGCTTAGCATTGCTAAACGCACCCGGCGCATCATGGTACAGAATCTATTCTTTTCAGCACTCTACAACACCCTGGCCTTGGGGTTGGTGGTGGTGATGGCTATTCCACCCCTGGTCGCGGTGCTTGCCATGGCGGCAAGCTCGCTGACGGTTACCCTCAACGCAGCAAGGCTGGCTTGGGCAGAGCCGGATGAAAAGGACTAACTAAATAGCATAGCCAAGCGCTTGCTTAAGTTGCTCGGCGTGTGTGGCTACCCAACGTGGGTCTATCGCGCCCCAGTCGTGTATCTGATAGCGGCCAATATTATGGCGTTCGCCGTCATCTTTAGTGAACACGCACTCAATATCCAACTCGGCAAGTGAAGCGATTGTATCCTGGGCGGTACGCCGCGGCATGCCGGTGGCATCCATCAAGGCGGGTACGCTGGCAGTGCCTTGTTCGATCAAATGGGCCACATATAAACGTCGGTAAAAACTTGATTTGGTTTTGCTTAGTGCGGGCATGGGGCTTCCTTAACAGTAAAATGATTCATCCGCTGTGTAGCTTAAATGAATAAGTCACCCTGCGCCCGCGGCGGGTGAAAATCCCGCGTATTTAAACCCTGCTCGGTGCGATCCTGCATGTTCCACTGGCGGCTGGCGCGTGCAAAGCGCTGCGCAATCAGATCGGCAAAGACACCTTCCCCGCGAAAGCGCTTACCAAACTTGGCATCATAGGCCTTACCGCCCCTGCACTGGCGCATAAGGCTCATCACTTTGGCGGCACGTTCCGGGTAGTGAGCTTCCAGCCACGCCTCGAATAGCGGCGCGACTTCATAAGGTAAGCGCAGCAACATCCAAGCCGCCGTTCGTGCGCCTGCTCGGCTGGCGGCTTCGAGTAGTTTTTCGATTTCATGATCAGTCAGCCCTGGGATAACGGGTGAAATCAGTGTTCCTACCGGCACCCCCGCCGTATTGAGTTCACGGATTGCTCGCAAGCGCGCTTGAGGCGACGCTGCCCGCGGTTCCAGCGTGCGCTTTAAATTGGCGTCTAAGCTGGTCAGGCTCACAAATACCCGCACTAAGCGATGTTCCGCCATTTCTGCCAATAGATCTAAGTCACGTAGCACCAGTGTGCTTTTAGTTACCAGCGTCACCGGATGGCGGCACTTGAGTAAGAGCTCCAATAAACGGCGTGTGGTTTGGTAGGTCGCCTCTAACGGCTGGTAGCAGTCGGTATTGCCTGAAAGATTGATGGGGCGGCACACGTAGTTGGGATGGCAAAGTTCCTCCGTTAACCTTTCCACCAAACCGCTGCGGGCAATGAGTTTGGTTTCAAAATCCAGCCCTGGCGATAGATCCCAGTAAGCATGTGAGGGCCGTGCGTAGCAGTAGACACAGCCATGTTCACAGCCACGGTATGGATTCAGCGAGCGATCGAACGGCAAGTCCGGGGATTTATTCCACGATAGTGCGCTCTTGCTCACTTCCTCACGCACTTCGGTGGCGATGGTGGTAGATGTTTCTTCCCGCCACCAACCATCGTCTTCTACCTCGCTACGGGTGGGTGAAAAACGATTGTGCGGGTCGTACGTTGCCCCGCGGCCTTTACGCACGGCTGAAACACTCGATGTTTGATAGGGACTCGTCATTTGCCACCTCGGACCTGTATAACTATATGGCTATTTATACAGTATATGGCGTTTGGGCAAAGGCGCAAGAAAAGGCTTAGCGGCTTAAATAGCAAATTCGGGGATACAAACGCGTCTTTATTTCATACGCTTAAAGACCCCGTTGTTGCCAGCATGGAAAGAGGCGATTTGACCTATGGAACTGCAACCACATTTTGCATTAATGGCATCCTACAACCAGTGGATGAATGCCAAGGCATATGAAGCCGCTAACAAGCTGAGTGCGGCTGAACTGATAGAAGATAAAGGCGCTTTCTTTGGCTCTATTTTTGGCACTTTGAATCATATCGCCGTCGCCGACACAATTTGGCTTAAACGGTTTGCGGCGCATGCTTCTTCAACCGCAACACTGGCGATAATGGAGCCGCTGCCTACGCCAACGCATCTTGATCAACGTCTGTTTGATGATTTGGAAGGCCTAAGCGCGCATCGCCATTGGCTGGACAACGTTATTATCAACTGGGTAGCCGCGCTGACCGATGATGATCTGGATACGCTGCTGAGTTACCACAACACCAAAGGCGTGGCTTCAACTAAAAGTTACTCACGCCTTATTTACCACTTTTTTAATCACCAAACCCACCACCGCGGGCAGGTATCTACCTTGCTCTCGCAAGCCGGTGTAGATATTGGCGTCACCGACCTGCTGGCGTTGATTCCGGATGAGGCGTAAGGAAGTAAGTTCTCATATAAGAGCCTAGTTTCAGGGGCTGACAATTATTAAGACTGAAAGAACCAAGAACGGAAAACGCCTTGACGTACTCAAGCCAAGGCGCATTTTTATAAAAATTTACCAACCTATCCGTTCAACATTTCTTTCGTGCTGGCTTTTTATAGGCACTGACTGTTGTGCTTTCCTTTTCGCCGTTACCGCCATTAGGGAAGTGCGCCCGCACTAACTCCAGTAGGCCTTGTGTGGAGGCATCGAAGTCGGCGGCGTTGGTGTCGATTCGCTCACTGATTTCGCCGGCGATACGCTTGCCGAGCTGGACGCCCCACTGGTCAAAGGAGTTGATGTTCCAGATGACGCCTTGGACAAATACCTTGTGCTCGTAGAGCGCGATGAGTGCCCCCAGGTTTTTTGGCGTTAGCTCGTCCAGTAGTAGGGTGCTGGAGGGGCGGTTCCCTGGGCAGCTGTAGGGGTCGTGTTGGCTTAGCTCTTTGCTGTCCCCTTGGCTGCCTTCCATAAAGGCGTTGGCCTGGGCGAGCATATTGGTCAGTAGGGCGAAGTGGTGGTCTTCGACGCCTGGCTCGGGCTTGAGCGAGGCAATAAAATCAATCGGCACATAGCGGGTGCCCTGGTGCAGTAGCTGGAAGAAGGCATGCTGGCCGTTGGAGCCGGTTTGGCCCCACACAATCGGGCCGGTTTTGTAGTTGACCGGGTGGCCGAAAATATCCACCGACTTACCGTTAGACTCCATATCCAGCTGCTGCAGGAAGGAGGGCAGTTGGTTCAGCGCCTGGTCGTAGGGCACGATGGCTTGCGTTTCGGCACCAATAAAGTTGATGTACCAAATACCAATCAGTGCCATCAGCACCGGCATGTTTTGCGAGAAGGGAGTGTTAATGAAATGGTTATCCATCTCATGAGCGCCTTCCAGCAGTTCGATAAAGCCTTCGAAACCGATCGAAAGCGCAATCGGCAGCCCGATGGACGACCACATGGAGTAGCGTCCACCAACCCAGGCCCAGAACTCGAACACGTTCTCTTCGCGAATGCCGAACTCCATGGCTGCTTTGCGGTTGGTGGAAGCGGCAATAAAGTGCGCGCCCACATCGGCGTCTTCGCCAGCGTTCTCCAGAAACCAGCGCCGCGCGGTTTTGGCGTTAAGCAGCGTCTCCTGGGTAGAGAAAGTCTTGGTGGAGACGATAAATAGCGTGGTGGCGGGGTCGAGGCGCGAGAGCACTTTCTGAATATGCGTGCCGTCCACGTTGGAAACGAAGTGGAAGTGCAGCTCCGGGTGGCGGTATTTGAGCAGCGCGCGCACGGCCATATTGGGCCCCAGATCCGAGCCGCCAATACCGATATTGACCACGTCTTTAATGCGTTTGCCGCTGTAGCCTTTCCACTCGCCGCTGCGCACTGCTTCTGAAAAAAGCTTGATCTGCTCGCGGGTGCGGGTGATCTCCGGCATCACGTCTTCGCCGTCTACATAGACCGGCTCATCGCCCAAGTGACGCAAGGCCGTATGCAGTACCGGGCGGTTTTCGGTGACGTTGATAATATCGCCGGAGAACATCTGCGCACGGCGCTGAACCAGCGCCGAGTGGTCGGCCAGCTCTATCAGCTTGGCGAGCACTTCATCGGAAACGTGGTGCTTGGAGTAGTCGAGAAACAGACCGCCCACCCGTAGGCTCATTTTCTCAAAACGCTGCGGATCATTGGTGAAGTAATCACGAATTCGATCGTTAGCGGTTTTGCCGCGCAGGCGGTCAAGCGCCTGCCAAGTGACACTGCGAGTGAGCTGAAACATAGGGCGATCCGTTTGTTATAAGTGAAGGTGGTAATCAAGTACAAAAAGTGGCGTTATGTAAAAATACTACCTAAAAAGCGGCAAATAGTAGAGGGTATTTGTACTTGAAAAGAGGTTAGCTGCGTAAAGCTACCTACTTTTGTGAGGGCAGGCGGCATGCCTGCCCTTCATTTGTAATCAAAAGTAGTTAAGTGGCAACGGCGACCTGGGCTGCGCCGCGTTTGATAAACGCATAGCTTAAACCCGTCACCAATGAGCCAGCCACAATAGCGCCAAGGTAGAGCAGCGCCGGGGTAATGGCGTTGGGGATCAGTAGCACAAAAATGCCGCCATGGGGCGCCATTAGCTTCGCACCCACCAGCATCGAGAGCGCGCCGGTAAGCGCCCCGCCTGCGATACAGGCCGGAATGACCCGCAGCGGATCCTTGGCCGCGAAGGGAATCGCGCCTTCACTGATAAAACAGAGGCCCAGCACGAAGGAGGCTTTCCCCGCTTCGCGCTCCGGTGCTGAAAACTTGTTGCGCGCGACAAAACTGGCAATCCCCATACCAATGGCAGGCACCATGCCCGCGGCCATAATCGCCGCCATGGGGCCGTAGGTTTCAGAGGCGAGCAGGCCCACGCCAAAGGTGTAAGCGGCTTTATTGACCGGGCCACCCAGGTCAAAGCACATCATTGTGCCCAGTAGAATACCCAGCAGCACCGCGTTGGTGGAGCCCATGGATTCCAAGAAGCTGGTGAGGGCACTAAGCAGCGCCGCGACCGGCTCACCAATCACGTAGATCATGGTGAGGCCGGTAACCAAACTGGCCACCAGCGGAATGATAAGAATCGGTTTCAGGGATTCAACGCTGGAGGGCAGTTTGACGTAGCGCGTCACCGCCAGCGCCACATAGCCTGCCAGGAAACCAGCCAAAATACCGCCGATAAAGCCGGAGCCGATATTGGCCGCCAGCATGCCGCCAATCATCCCCGGCGCAATGCCGGGGCGGTCGGCGATGGAGTAGGCAATATAACCTGCCAGAACGGGAATCATCAGTGCGAAGGCGGTGCCACCACCGATTTGCATCAGCGCGGCAGCCAGGGTGCCTTCCTGCTCAAAGGCCTCAATGCCAAACACGAAAGAGAGGGCAATCAGCAGACCACCCGCCACGACCATCGGCAGCATGAAGGAAACGCCGGTGAGCAGATGTTTATAAACACCTTTCTCTTTAACGCTCTTGTTCGCTGTGCCTGCGCTGCTATTACCGTTTTCTGTGGCAGCCTCGCTGAGGGCGGCTTCAAGCGTAGGGCGTGGCTTTTTCAGCGCATTGCCGGTCGAGGTGCGGTAGATACGCTTACCTGCAAAGCGCGATGGATCAACGTCAATATCACAGGCTAGTACGACGACGTCAGCGTCGGCGATCTCTTCTTCCGTCAATTTATCTTGAGCTCCCACCGAGCCCTGGGTTTCCACGCGGATGGCGTGGCCCATGGCTTTGCCCGCCTCTGCCAGTGCTTCGGCGGCCATAAACGTATGGGCGACACCGGTAGGGCAGGCGGTGACGGCAACGATTCTTTTTCCGCCCGCCGCACTGGTGGCTTTGGGGGCGCTATAAATGGGCGCCTCGCGCTTGGCCTGGGCTAAAAAGTCGTTGGGGTTGGGCAGGGCGCTGGCAATCGGCGCCTGAAAAAGGCGTTTGCCTTCAAAGCGCTCCGGGGCGGGCACATGATCGGCGGCGACCACAATCAGATCGGCATGGGCGATCTGCTCGGCGGTGGCCGTTTGTAGCGGTGCGATTTCGCCATGCATTTCAACGTGAATCGACCAGCCTTGGCGTTGAGCCGCTTGTTCCAGACGCTTGGCCGCGAGGAAAGTGGTGGCCATGCCGCTGGGGCAGGCGGTAATCAAAATAATGTTCATAGCGTGGATCCCTCGGTGATGGTGTCGTCAAGACGCCGTATCCGGGTGTGTTGTTGGAGTGAATCGAAATCGGCAGCGTGGGGGTTGCCCACGCCAACGTGGCGCACGGCTTCGGCCGAGAGCGCGGTGGCAAAGCGCAGCGTTTGCTCAGCGTCGTGCTGACCGTTCTGATGAGTCAGCAGGCCGTGGAGCATGCCCGCAACAAGGGTATCGCCAGCGCAGACGGTATTCGTCGCGGTGACCTTAGGGGGTGTGGCGTGCCAGGCGCCTTGGGCGTTCACCCATAGCACCCCTTCGGCACCCGCTGAAATCAGCGCATGGGCGATGCCGCTTTTATGCAGCCGCTTGGCCGCATCCAAGCGCGCATCGAAAGAGGTCACCTCTGCGCCTGCCCACTCTGCCAGTTCGTTTTCATTAGGCTTAACGCCTGCGGGGTGAGTCGCTATCGCCGCATTGAGTGCCGGGCCACTGGTATCTACCCAGAGCGGTACGCCGCTGGCGTTTAAGTGGTTTAATAGCGCGCTGAAATTGTCTAGTGACAGCCCAGGGGGCAGGCTGCCGGCGACAACCACCGCCTGGGGTGGCGTCGCACTTTTAAGCTCAGCCTCCAGCGAGGTGATCAGCGTTTGTAAATGGGTGGCGTCGATCGGCATACCGGGACCGTTGATATCGGTAACGCGGCCGCTCTGTTCGGCTAGCTTGGCATTGATGCGCGTGCTGCCGGGTACCCGTACAAAGGCATCGAGCAAATCTAACTGTTTGAAGGCAAGGACAAAGGGAGCGTCGTTCTCGATTCCTAAAAAACCACTGACCGTGACGCGGTGACCAAGGCCTGCCAGCACTCGGGCAACATTGACGCCTTTGCCCGCCGCTTCTAACTGTGCGCTGCGGGGCCGGTTAACGCTGCCCAGCACTAAAGCGTCAAGGTTAAACGCCAAGTCCAGCGCAGGGTTGAGAGTGATACACAGAACGCGGGCCATCAGCGCGCCTCCAGCGCATCGCGCACGTCGTCACTGGTCGCTTGTGCCAGGGCAAGCTGGGCGCTTGCCTGAGCTTCTGCGAAGTCAAACTCGCGCAGGCGAGCTTTGACCAAAGGAATTTGACGCGCACTGACCGACAGTTCATCAACGCCCAAGCCTACTAATACCGGAATAGCAACGGCATCGGATGCCAGCTCGCCGCACACGCCAACCCATTTGCCTTGGCTATGTGCTGCCGCTACGGTCATCTGGATCAAGCGCAGCACCGCCGGGTGAAGGCCGTCGGCCTGGGCGGAAAGCTCGGGGTGGCCGCGGTCAATCGCCAAGGTGTACTGGGTCAAATCGTTGGTGCCCACTGAGAAGAAGTCCACCTCGGCGGCGAGGCTGGGTGCCAATAGCGCGCTGGAAGGGACTTCGATCATCACGCCCAGTTGCACATCGGTAGCGCGCTGGGAGGCGGGTATCTCTTGCAGCAGGCGGTCATAGATCACTTTGACTGCACGGAACTCGGCAATGTCCTTGATCATCGGCAGCATAATGCGCAACGGATGATCTTTACTGGCCATCAAAAGTGCACGCAGTTGGGTCTCGAGCACGTCGGGCTGGGTTAGCGCCAGGCGGATGCCGCGCAGGCCCAGAAAGGGGTTATCTTCCTGGGGCACCGGCCAGTAGGGCAGCGGCTTGTCGCCGCCGACGTCCAGTGTGCGTGCCACCAGCGGGCGGTCACCTAGCGCGTCTACCGCTTGGCGATACTCGCCAATCTGGGTGTCCAAATCGGGCGCGCTGGCGTGAGCCATAAACAGAAACTCGGTACGCAGCAGGCCAACACCCTCGGCGCCGCGTTCCACTGCGTCGGCGGCGTGGGCGGTGTTGCCTAGGTTGGCGGCGACTTCAACACGGTGGCCGTCACGAGTCTGGGCAACCTCAAAGCGGGTCTCCCAGGCATCGGCTTCGCGCTGCTGCAGGTCGAGCAACTGCTGCTCGGCACGCTGAAGCCGCTCCTCAGAGGGTTGCGACGTTACCCGGCCACGATCGCCGTCAAGAATCAGCATACTGGCGTTTTTGAGTGCCATGACCGCTTGCCCCGTGCCCACCACGGCGGGAATACCCAAGGCGCGGGCCAGAATAGCACTGTGCGCCGTGGCACCACCGCGCACGGTGAGCAGGCCGCGGACCCGGGAGGTATCCAGCCGGGCCACATCGGAAGGGCCGATGTCGTCCATTACAAGAATATAGGGGTGGTCAGGCGGTTCGGGCAGCGTCACATCGCAGAGTACGCCCAGTACCCGGCGTCCTACGTCGCGCAGATCGGCAGCGCGTTCGGCAAGTAGTCGGTCAGCCAGCATTTCCTGGGCGTGGGCGGCGGTTTCGATCGCCTCCCACCAGCCCGCTTCCGCCGAGCGTCCCTCACGAATGGCATCCGTGGCCGCGTGGTGAAGCTCGGGGTCAGCGAGCATCTCTTCATGCATCGAGAGAATATCGGCTACTTCGCCGCCTTGGGCATTGCGCACCAGGGTTTGCAGTTGAGCCGCGCCCTCCTGAATGGCGTGATCCAGGCGAGCGAGCTGCTGGTCGGTATCTGCCGCGTGCTGTGCGTACTCAAATTGCAGCGGCCGGATCACAAACACGGGGGCAATGGCCAAGCCTGGTGAGGCAGCCACCCCGGTATGGGGCGTATCGGCAATCAGCGGCTCAACGGCGGGTTGGGTCGCGCTGGCAAGCGGTGCTGCATCAAAGCCGCCATCGAAAGGCGTTACTTTCTCGCCCAATCCCGCCTCGATCGTTGCTGCTACGCTCTCGAGCGCTTGCGCGGCGTTGTCGCCTTCGGCGGATAGCATCAGCCACTGGCCACGGCGTGCCCCCAGGCCGATCACCTTGGTCAAGCTGGCCGCGGAAACCGGCGTGGCGCTGCCTTCTTCCAGGCGGACATTGATAGCCATGGGCTGGGAGCGAGCAGCCTGTACCAATTGCTTGGCAGGGCGGGCGTGAAGGCCATGGGGATTAAGCACCCGGACACGGCGGGTATGGGTAGAGGCGCTTTCACCCGCCAGCCGGGCTAACAACTGATCACTGTTGCGCGTGAGTAACGTGTCGCTTTCGCCGCTTTCCAGCACTGCCATCAGTTGATCCAACAGCGGCCGGTGGGCATCGCCATGGGCGGCCAGGCAAAACAGCGCATGGACCGGGTGGCCGTCGCTTTCCAGCGTGGATGAGGCCGGTGTGGCGACCCCAAGCGCGGGCTGATTGACGCCCTGTGAGCTGCTGGCAAGCCAAAGCCCTTTGCCTAACCAAGTGGGCTGAGCGGTGGCGACTGCCGTAATGAAGGCGTTATCGACACAGCCGCTTTGACGCAGGCGCGCAGCGGCGGCGAGGGCAAGCTCTTGCGGGTCTTGGGCGGGAAAACTCACACAAAGCGTGTCGGCATCCAGGCGTGGCTCAAGCGCTGGTTTGGACAGCAGGCGCGCGACATCGGCAGCGGAGTTGGCATTGGCCAACTGTTCGGCAACGCCTTCACGATCCAATACGTGGGTGAGCTGGCGCAGAATATCCAGGTGCTCGTCGTTTTGGGCCGCAATCGTCACCAAGACGTACACTTGCTGGCCGTCGTGCCACTCGATCCCCTGGGGAAATTGCAGTACTCGCACGCCGGTTTGTTTCACATATTGGCGGCTTTCCGGCGTGCCATGGGGGATCGCGATAGCGTTACCCAGGTACGTCGATGACTGGGCTTCACGGGCGTGCAGGCCGTCACGGTACTCGGCCTCAACCAATCCGGCGTTTACCAGCGCTTCAGCGGCACTGTCTAGCGCGGTTTGCCAGCCATCCGCATGGCGGTCTAGCAAGATGTCATCGGGGCCGAGGGTCAACATAGAGTTCTCCTGTAAACGCGCTCTGCCATTCCTCAATGCCTCAGGCTCAGTACCTCAGATGAGTACTGTGGGTCGGTAGCAGGGCGTGTACATAAGTGATTGTCGTAAATGATCGTAGCTAAATGATGATGGCGGTGTTGCCAGTAGAATGAAGCTGGCTGCAAGCGTGTTTCATCCTTGCCATCGAATCTGGGTTTAGTGCTATGCTGAATCGATTCACTAAATGACACAAGGTTTGTGCTTTTAGACTTTGGTCTGGTAGGCGCTAACTTACTGATAAACTGCCCGGTCACATTAAGAGGAACCCGAATGACACTCGCCGATATTGCCCGGCTAGCGGGCGTCTCGCGCACGACGGCTAGCTACGTGATTAATGGCCAGGCCGAGCAGCGCCGCATCAGCGTAGCCACGATTGAGAAAGTGATGGCAGTGGTGCGTCAACATCGCTACCACGTTGACCCGCAGGCGGCCGCGCTGCGCCGTGGGGCGAGCCGCCTGCTGGGCCTGATCGTGCCGGATTTGGAAAACATCAGTTATGCCCGGCTGGCAAAACGCCTGGAGCGCGGCGCGCGGGAGCAGGGCTATCAATTGCTGATTGTCAGTTCGGATGATTGTGCCGAGAGTGAACGATCGCTCGCGCTGGCGCTGCGTGCCCAGCGCTGCGAGGTGTTGATCACCGCCAGTTGCTTGCCTAGCGACGACACCTTCTACGCCGATTTGGTCGATGAGGGCTGGTGCGTGGTGGGCATGGATCGTGGCCTGAATCCCGCGCTATTTGCCAGCGTGGTGAGCAATGATTGTGAAGCGGCTGAAAAGCTGACTCGCTCGGTCATCGGTAACGCCACCAGGCGCGTTGCCTGGCTGGAGGCGATGCCGAATCTTTCGATCAGCAGTGAAAGGCGGGCAGGTTTTCAGACGGCGCTCAAAGGGGCTGATATAGAGCCGCTTATTTTAAGCGGCACGCGTTACGAGCGTCATGAAGGAGCGCGCCTTGCCACCCGGCTGCTGGATGAAATGGGCGGTGCCGATGCGCTGGTAACAGCGTCTTATACGCTACTGGAAGGGGTGTTTGATGTGTTCCTGGAGCGCGGCGGTTTGCCAGAGACCGTTCGACTGGCCACGTTTGGCGATCACCGGCTGCTGGATTTTCTTCCCCAGCCGGTCAACTCAGCGCTGCAGGATTATGATCGTATTGCCGCATTAACGTTGAACTGCGCCTTGGCCGCCTTAGAGGGCCGCTATGAGTGTGGGCTGCAGGTGGTTGATCGTCATCTGCACGCCCGCTGAACACGGTGCTCCGTTGTTGCTGACCTAACGTTAGACGGCTGGCTTAAACCGTTCTAGCCTGCGCCCAGGCACTCGCATCCGGAATCGACATATCGTAACTTTCGCCCAGGTAGGGCGATGAAAGCAGGAAGTCGGCGGTAGCCGCATTGCAGGCAACCGGTACATTCCACAAGGCGGCTAAGCGCAGCAGCGCCTTCACGTCCGGGTCGTGAGGCTGAGGCGAGAAAGGGTCCCAAAAGAAAATCAGTACATCCAGGCGCTGCTCGGCGATGCGAGCACCAATCTGCTGGTCGCCTCCCAGCGGCCCGCTCATCAAGCCTTCAACGCTGAGACCCAGGCTACTTTTCAAGCGTCCGGCGGTGGTGCCGGTGCCAATCAACTCGTGTTGGCTGAGTACACCCTGCCAGCGGGTTGCCCACTCCAGCATTTCGCTCTTCTTGCCGTCGTGGGCAATGAGCGCAATTCGCTTGCGCGCTTGCAGGGTACGGATGGCTTGGCGGGGCGGTTGCGCGTCAGTCATGGCTTTACTCTCCTTGATGGCCCTGGAGGCCCGTCACTTTTCTTTTTAAGCTCGCGTGGTTATTGCTCCACTATTCGCTATCGAGAGCAAGGATTTTCATTGTATTGGTACCACCGTGTGCATTCATATGATCGCCGCGCGTTAGAATCACATGCTCGCCAGGGTGTATGAATCCCTGCGCCTGCAGGCATTTCAAGGCCTCCTGATTGAGGTTGGCCGGGTCCATCTCGGTAGTGTCGAAAGGTATCGAGACAACACCGCGGTAAAGCGCCATGCGGCGCTGGGCGATGGGGCTATGGGCCAGCCCTATGATAGGCAGCGCGGAGCGAATGCGGGAGGCGATCAGCGGTGTATAGCCGGTCGATGTCATGCAGGCGATGGCACTGACGCCAGACAGGTGATTAGCGGCATACATGGCCGATAGCGCAATGGTTTCATCGATACGCTCAAAACCTTCGTGAATGCGATGGCCTGATTCCTGAGCCAGACGCTCCCGTTCGGCACCCAGGCAGACGCGGTTCATTGCTTCGATGGTCTCCACCGGGTAATCCCCTGCGGCGGTTTCCGCTGAGAGCATTACCGCATCGGTCGCGTCGAGCACCGCATTGGCTACGTCGAAGACTTCGGCGCGGGTAGGCAGCGGCGATTCGATCATCGACTCCATCATCTGGGTGGCGGTGATCACCGCACGGTTCAGGGAGCGTGCATGCTTGATAATGCGTTTCTGGGTGCCGATGAGTGCTGCATCACCAATTTCAACGCCAAGATCACCCCGCGCCACCATCACCGCCTCTGACGCTTCAATGATGGCATCCAGTGTGGCGTCATTGGCCACCGCTTCGGCGCGTTCGAGCTTGGCGACCAGGCCGATCTCTTTGCCGGCCTCCCCAAGCAGCTCACGGGCTTCCTGCATATCCGCGGCGCTGCGCGGGAAGGAGACAGCTAAGTAGTCAACGCCAATCTCAATAGCGGTTTTTAGATCGTCCTTATCTTTCTCAGTCAGGGCAGGCGCTGAAAGTCCGCCGCCCTGTTTGTTAATGCCCTTGTTGTTGGAGAGCTTGCCACCCACGTGAACGCGGGTGTGCACTTCCTGTCCAACTACTCGTGTGACATCAAGTACCAAACGGCCATCATCCAGCAGTAGCCGGTCACCTTCTAAGACATCATCCGGTAGGGTTTGGTAATCACAGCCGACCCGCTCTGCGTTGCCGCTATTGGCGTCAAGCGCCATATCCAAAACAAACGCCTGGCCGACATCGAGTTTGACGGCACCTTCAACAAAACGCGCAATACGTATTTTAGGGCCCTGTAGATCGCCCAGCGCCGCGACACTGCGCCCAAGGCGAGCGGCTATTTCCCGCACGTCATTGAGTCGCCGACGATGATCGTCAACTGAGCCATGCGAGAAGTTTAACCTCACCACATCGGCGCCCGCCTTGAGCATTGCTTCAAGCACGCCGGGGCGGTCGCTAGCAGGGCCGAGCGTGGCAACGATTTTAGTGCGTCTCAAGGGGACATGAGCACCGGATGCAGAAGGAGAAAGGGGGGAAGTGAAGGCTTGGGCTGCTGTCTTCGCGGTCGCTTTCGTCACGGTGACACGCTCCTTGGAGGGGTGTTGTTGGTGATTAAATATTGGACTACGATAGCGCTTATATAGTAATTTTACTACATATTGGATATTTGAAAGCCTTTTGGGGCGATTGTAAGTCGGATTATCAGCCTCTTGACGCTTAAATACGTATTTTTAGTAAATATTTTACAAAATACGCCACTTGCTACCATTGGTTGATTGAGGAGCTATCATGACCATAAGAGTTGCGATTAACGGATTTGGCCGTATCGGCCGCAACGTACTACGCGCCCTTTATGAAAATAGCTACCGTGATCGTGTCCAGGTCGTTGCTATTAACGACCTGGGTGATCCCGCGCTGAACTCCCATCTGTTGCGTCACGATACCGTACATGGGCACTTTCCTTTCAAGGTCGAGCACGATGCTGAGAGCATCACCGTGGATGGTGATCGGATTGCGATCTCCTCGGAGCGTGACCCAGCCCAGTTACCGTGGGCGTCAATGGATATCGACTTGGTGATGGAGTGCACGGGGCTATTTACCAAGCGCGATGCAGCCGCCAAACACATTGCGGCGGGTGCCAAGCGGGTACTTATCTCTGCGCCCAGCCCGGATGCGGATGCCACCATCGTTTACGGCGTAAATGACGATATTCTGACGGCCGAGCATACAGTGGTGTCGAATGCTTCCTGCACTACGAACTGTTTGGCACCGGTGGCGAAAGCCTTGAATGATGCGGTGGGTATCGAGAACGGCCTGATGACCACGGTACACGCCTACACCAATGATCAGAACCTGTCGGACGTTTACCACTCCGACCCGTACCGTGCCCGTAGTGCGACTCATTCGATGATCCCGACCAAAACCGGGGCAGCGGCGGCGGTAGGCTTGGTGTTGCCCGAACTGGCCGGTAAGTTCGATGGCCTGGCGGTGCGCGTGCCGGTGATCAATGTGTCGCTGGTGGACCTCACTTTTACCGCGAGTCGGGACACCACCAAGGAAGAAATTAACGCTATCGTCGAGAAAGCGGCGGCCAAGTCGCCGGTACTGGCGGTTAACGCCGAGCCGCTGGTCTCCATCGATTTCAACCACGATGCCAACTCATCCACCTTTGATGCCAACCATACTCGCGTGAATGGTCGTCTGGTGAAAATTATGGCGTGGTACGACAACGAGTGGGGCTTCTCCAACCGTATGCTGGACACCGCCATTGCGATGCAGAAGACTGAAAAGTAGTACGTAGAAAGCCTAAGGGCAGGTATCGCCCAGCAACAGCTCTGTTTTGAGCAGTTGTTGGGCGAACGGGGTACGCCCCAAGATCATCTGCGCGGCTAGCCGCCCTTTACCTGCGCTATCCTGTCGCACCGTGGTTAACCGCGGTGCGCGGTATTGTCCTTCAGCAATGCCATCAAAGCCTGTAATGCGGAGTTCTTCAGGAACCTTTATACCTCGTTCCTCAGCCAGGATGAGGGCTGTCAATGCAATGCGGTCAGACATGCATAGCAATAGATCAGGGCGTTGTCCTAAAGGCTGATCCAGAATCTCAGCAATGACGGTGGAACAAACCTCAAAAGTGTTTTCTTCTATGTTCCATAGCGGTACTTGCTCAGTATCAATCCCATGCTCATCAAGTGCGCTATGAAATCCTTCTAGTCGAGCTCGGCTCATCGTGCTCGTATCGGGTAGCAGCGTATGCTCCGGTTTCACCCGGCCGTTATAGGCTTGTTTTGTTAAGCGCAAGTTAATGATCGCTGGGCGTTTAGGGAGTGTGCGAAGCGCATGCTTCGCGATTTGGTAACTGGCCGCGCTGTTATCAACATGGACGGTCGGATAGCCTTCGATATTGAAATCGACCGTTACCAACGTGCGTTGAGCAGGTAGTTCGTCTAACAGCTTATTGTTGGGCATTAACCCGTAAACGATAAAACCATCGGCAATGTTAGCGGACCCTGGCGGTTGGGAGGCATGCCCGCGCCCAGGGACCAGCAGTAACGTATGGCCATGGGCGTCAAGCACCTCGGCGACGCCTGATAGAAACTCGCATACCACAGCGTCGTTCAAACTGTAGGTAAGGCTCTCCGTTAAAACCACCGCAATTATTCGAGAGCGGCCTGTACGTAGGCTGCGCGCTTTAGCGTCGGGCCCGCTGTATCCCAGTCGCTTGGACTCTTTAAGTATGCGTTCGCGTAGGGCAGGTGAGAGCTGATCTGGGCGGTTGAAAGCATTGGAGATCGTCGCTGTGGAGACGCCGAGTTCCTGGGCAAGGTTCTTGAGTGTCATCCGGCGTTGATCAGTCACGATGCCTCCTATAAAGGCTAATTATTAATAAGCTATTTAGTTGAAAAGTCGTCACAAAGTAATCCAAATATCTCCTGCGCGCGGCGCCATCCTGATGATAAACGAAGGGTACGATAGACCACTATGAAAATGCTCGAATTCTCGCTTGGACATCTTGCCTTAGACATTGGTCTTTAATCAGCAAATAGTGGTTGTTAAAACCGTGCTTAATCGATTAAGTTTCGGCTATCTTCTCTTAGCTTTGTCGTCCCAAGGGCAGGGCATCGCTTAGCGTACATGGCTTAGCGTGCATGGCTTAGCGGCCCAAGATACACCAGGGCGTTGCTTAGCAGAATGCACTAGCTCAGGGCAGATTTTTGACTTTATCTTAATCGATTTAGATAAGGCGCTTTTTGATGATGCACCTAGCAATAAAGACATCACCACACAGCCAAAGGCGGTGCGACAAGGGAGCTGAAAAAAAGCGATTGAAAGCGTGGGATTAAAGACACTAACCAATAACAACAGGTACCAATAACAATGCATAAAATGACATTCAAAACGCCATTAGCGATTGCCGTTGCGGCTGCTAGCTTCGCAGTGAGTGGCAACGCTACGGCACAGATGAGCCTGGAACAACGCTTTGCCGAGTTGGAAGCCCGAATAGAAGCAGCGGAACAGCGCGCCGATGCTGCCGAGCGGCGGGCCGAGATTGCTGAGCAGGCTCAAAGCGCACCCCAAAGTGACGCTGAGATCGAAGAGCGGTTAGCTCGCGTCGAACGTCATACCGATGGCGAAGAGGGATTCTCTTTTAATGTTTATGCGCGTTCAGGCCTGCTGATTGGCGAAGATGGTAAAAGCGAGAACGCTGGCCCTTATCTAACGCCAGCAGGTGGTGAAGGCGGGGCGGTTGGCCGTTTGGGCAATGAGCCTGACACCTACGCGGAAGCCATTTTTAATTATCGGATGCAGTTCGATAACGGCGCGAAGGCCCTGTATCGCACCATGATTGCGGATGGCACAACTTCCAGCAACGATTGGACCGGGGGAGAGTCGGACCTTAACGTGCGCCAGGTATTTGCTGAATTCAGCGAGCTTCCCAGCTTTACCGGTGTGTTTGAAAACGCCTCAATTTGGGCTGGTAAACGTTTTGATCGCGACAACTTCGATATCCACTGGCTCGACAGTGATGTGATTTTCTTGGCGGGTACTGGTGGCGGTATCTACGACATGCAGTTGGCAGATAACTGGAAATCCAACCTGTCGATTTACGGCCGCAGCTTTTCCGATTATCCGATTGTGGACCGCGAAAACCCAGGTCTTGAAGGCGATACCGACAACCTTATCCTGACCTCTAACAACTATTTTGGTAATTGGCAGTGGATGGTCAACGGCATGTCCGCCGCGGACAACGACGAGCGTGATATCAGTGCCGGCCAAACTGCTGCGGACACCGGCTTCCACACCATGATTGCTTATCACGGCGATAGCTTCTTTGGTATGGGCGAAGGTAACTTCAAGGCGGCCGTGCTCCATGGCCAGGGCTTGGGCGCTGAAACGAAAAGCCTTGGTTCCCGTGGTGAGCTAACCGACGACGCTACCGCCACCCGCTTGGCCGTATACGGCACCACGTACATTGCCCCTCAGTGGCGTATTGCACCCTCTATCCTGGCTGAAACCAGCGAAGACCGTTATGCCCAGGGTGACAAATACAACTGGGCGGGCATCAATGTGCGTTTGGCTAATGAGCTAACGCAAAACTTT
Organism: Vreelandella sp. V005; assembly: GCF_052645115.1. Taxonomy (NCBI): domain Bacteria; kingdom Pseudomonadati; phylum Pseudomonadota; class Gammaproteobacteria; order Oceanospirillales; family Halomonadaceae; genus Vreelandella; species Vreelandella sp. V005. The sequence goes on from NZ_JBQXYA010000009.1 coordinate 89,384, forward strand.
GAAATGCAGTACGAAGCGGGCTATCAATGGATGGATCTTGATCCCCAGGGATACAGTGGCCGCAACGCCGTCGATGGGGGCTTTAGCAAGTTTACGATTGCGCCCACCTTCAAACCGCAAGTTGGCGGCTTCTGGCAACGCCCTGAGATTCGTCTGTTCACCACCTTCAGCGATTGGGATGACGATTTAAATAATTACGGTGCTAGCTCATTAGGTAACGAAGGCTTTACCGGCGGCCAATGGTCGTTCGGCGTTCAAACAGAAGTGTGGTTCTAAACGATGCGAGCTCTTTAACGACACCGTTTCTTCTCCAATGCTCGTTGCCCGCGATCCTTCGCGGGCTTTTTTATTGCGGTAATTTAAAATTTTTTTTAATGAGCTGCATCCAATCAAGGGTCTCGCGGGTATTCACTATACAGCTGCCATTGTTGGCCGCTGATAACAACCCTTTTAGGAGACTGAAATGACACTACATCATCTAACGCGCGCTACCTTGGCCGCCACTCTGATTGCATCCTTCAGTCAAGCCGCTTTGGCCGAAACGCCTGCGGACGTCCAAGTGCCGGACGGCAACACCATCGCGCTTGAAACTGTAGGCGTTGGCGCCATTACCTACATGTGCGAAACCAAAGATGACGGCAACATGGGCTGGGTATTCAAAGGCCCGCACGCTGCGCTTAACGATAGCGATGGCAGCCAAGTAGGCAGCTACTATGGCCCCCCGGCCACGTGGGAAGCGTTGGATGGTTCTAAAGTGACCGGCACCCAGCTAGCAACGGCAGCCAACGGCGACGGCAATATTCCGCTACAGCTTGTAGAAGCGAACCCCGCCGAGGGTGAAGGCGCGATGACTGGTGTTAGCTACATTCAGCGTCTGAACACTCAGGGCGGTGTTGCGCCTGATGTGACTTGCGATATGGATCACGATGGTGCAACTGCTGTCGTTACCTATCAAGCCGATTACATCTTCTGGACCGCTGAGTAAGTCTAATTCTGCTGGGGACTCGTTTGTCGGGTCCCTAGCGGCTATGCTGTCTGTGATAACGACGACTGGCGTCGGTGCCGTCACCAGGGAGCTAGGTTTTGACTGACGTGTCTTTAGAATTTGATCATGCTGCCGCATTGGCGAAATGTGCCCGCGGCGAGCATGATGCTTTGCATCAACTCTACGTTTACGAAGGCGCCAGACTATTAGGTGTCGTCATAAGAATCGTCAAAGACCGGGGGATGGCGGAAGATATCGTGCATGATGCCTGTCTCAATATTTGGCAACGTGCCGACAGCTTCGACCCCAGCAAAGGATCTGCGCGAGCATGGATATTTAGTGTGGCGCGCCATTTGGCGTTGAATGCTATTCGCTACCGTGACCGTGAAATTAATTTTGCCAATGATCCTGCCGACGAATTAGCGCAGGACGAACATTTCCAGCACGCTTATGTTGCTGAAGAAGCCTTTGACTGGCAGACCGGCCAGCGGATGGATAGCTGTTTAGAACAACTCGAGCCAGAGCGGCGCAACTGTGTGCTCCATGCCTACGTTGATGGCCTGAGTCATGCAGAAATTTCTGCCCATACAGGGGCACCGCTCGGCACCGTAAAAGCCTGGATAAAACGCAGTTTACTGCGCTTACGGGAGTGTATGGCATGACCCGCCCCAGTCAGCACGAACATGTAAGTGAAGACGACCATGCCTTGGCGGGGGAGTACGTGTTGGGCACGCTGTCGTTAACGCAGCGAGAAGCGCTGGAAACACGGTTACCTAACGAACCCGAATTACAAAAAGCCGTGATGGCCTGGGAAGAGCGCTTTTTGCCCTATACCGCCATCACCACGCCGGTCACTCCTTCTGATTATTTATGGCCGCGTATTGAACGCAGCTTAAAGGCTCGAGAAGGAAAGGCACGAGAAGCATCCGCTAAACGTGCTGGCTCTGCTAATACGCCGCCACGGCCCCGCCGAATGCTGCACAGCTTGCCGCTGTGGCGAGGTGCGGCCGGGTTTGGTTTGGCGGCGGCGTTAGTCATGGGCGTGATGTTGACCAATGAAGCCACTGAACCGACGACGCCGGAGTATATGGTGGTGCTGCTTGCCCCGCAAACGCAGTCGGCCGGTTGGGTAGTACAGGCATCATCGCGCCAGGAAATAGAGCTCATCCCGCTGGGTGCGTTCGAAGTGCCTGAAGGTAAGGCGCTAGAATTCTGGACCAAGGCGGATGAATGGCAGGCACCGGTATCACTGGGTTTAGTGGAGCCAGGTCAGCCGATTCGGATGCGCCTGGATCAGCTGCCGCCGCTTGAAGATAACCAGCTGTTTGAACTGACCCTGGAAGACGAAACCGGTTCGGCCACCGGCCTGCCTACTGGGCCAATCGAGTTTATTGGCCGCGCGGTCGAGATTTAACTACTGAAAAAGCGCCTGTTAGCAGCGTTTTAAAAGAACGTGAGACCCACTTGGAACAGGCGCTCTACCTCGCGGATTCGGCGTTTGTCGACCACAAACAGAATCACGTGGTCGCCGCTCTCCACCATCACGTCGCCATGGGCGATGATGACCTCTTTACCGCGCACAATGGCGCCGATCGTGGTGCCTTCGGGTAGATCTATCTCACGAATGGTGCGCCCAACCACTTTAGAGGACTGCTTGTCGCCGTGGGCGATCGCTTCAATCGCTTCTGCGGCACCCCGGCGCAGTGAGTGGACATTGACGATGTCGCCGCGGCGCACATGGGTCAGCAGGCTGCCGATGGTTGCCTGCTGAGGCGAAATGGCGATATCGATCTCGCCACCTTGCACCAAGTCGACGTAAGCAGCGTTGTTAATCAGCGTCAGCACCTTCTTGGCGCCTAACCGCTTGGCCAGCAGCGACGACATGATATTGACCTCATCGTCGTTGGTCAGCGCGCAGAAGATATCGCACTCTTCGATATTCTCCTCTTCCAACAGCCTCTTGCTAGTGGCGCTGCCGTGGAGCACCACGGTGCGATCCAACCGCTCAGATAACGTTGTGCAGCGCTCAAGGTTGTGCTCGATGATCTTGACCTGGTGGCTATGCTCCAAATGCTCCGCCAGCCGTTCGCCGATATTGCCGCCCCCGGCAATCACCACCCGGCGAAAATCCCGCTCGACCCGGCGCAGCTCGCTCATCACCGCGCGAATATCCCGCCGAGCGGCGAGGAAGAAGACCTCGTCGTCGGCTTCGATGACCGTATCGCCACGGGGAATGATCGGTCGGCTACGGCGATAGATCGCCGCCACGCGGGTATCCACGTTGGGCATATGGCGGCGCAGAAACGCCAAATCCTGGCCCACCAGCGGGCCGCCGTAAAACGCTTTTACCGCTACCAGCTGCACCAGGCCACCGGCAAACTCCAGTACCTGTAGCGCACCGGGGTGCTCGATCAGGCGGCGCACATGGTCGGTCACCACCTGCTCAGGGCTGATCAGTACGTCGATGGGGATGGCTTCGTGGGCAAACAGGCCTTTACGGGTTAAATACGCCGTGGCGCGCACCCGGGCAATTTTGGTGGGCGTGCGAAACAGCGTATGCGCCACTTGGCAGGCGATCATATTGATCTCGTCGCTGCTGGTCACTGCGATCAACATGTCGGCGTCTTCGCAGCCTGCTTGGCGCAGCACGATCGGGTAGGAGCCCGCGCCGGTCACGGTGCGGATATCGAGCTTGGTGTGCAGATCGCGCAGCTTTTTCGCGTCGGTATCCACGACCGTGATGTCGTTCTCCTCGCGAGCGAGGTGTTCTGCCAAGGTGCCGCCGACCTGGCCAGCGCCGAGAATAATGATTTTCATGGGTTATTGTCCTCTTGGCTGGGCTCAATGGAGAGTCGGTAACCAATGCCGGGTTCTGTTTGCAGCAGGTTAGGCGACTGGGGATCGTCGCCACGTTTGTAGCGCAGTTTGCTTATCACAATGCGCAAATAGTGGCTGTCGTCCTGGAGGGTACTTCACTAGCGCCGCCAGAACATCGGCGTCAGCAATACCACGACGGTCAAGATCTCTAAACGACCCATTAGCATGCCAATGCATAGCAACCACTTCGCCGCATCAGGTAACGATGAAAAGTTGCCAGCAGGGCCAATAATATCGCCAAGCCCAGGCCCGACATTGGTCACCGCGGTGGCGGCGCCGGAAAGCGCTGTTACTAAGTCTAGCCCCAGTGCGGATAGGCTGAGTGCCAGGGCTGCGATGGTGATAAAGAAGAAAAATGAGAACGCCACGACGCTGCGCGAAATATCGCTAGTCACCGGTTGGTGGTTATAGCGATTAGTAAAAACGCCGTTGGCATGAATCAAGTACCGCAGTTGGTTTTGCAGCATTAAAGTAGCAATTTGGAAGCGGAAAACTTTCATCCCCCCGCTGGTCGAACCGCTGCAGCCACCCACAAAGGTCAGGTAGAAAAAAGCGGCCACCGGCAGCGCTCCCCACAGCGTATAGTCATCAGAGGCGTAGCCGGTGGTGGTCACTACGGATACCACGTTAAAGGTGACATGGGTTAACGACACAAACCAGTTATCGCCGTGCAGGACTCGCCAAGCGCTGAGCACTAAAATCGCAGCCAATAATAGCTTCAAAAGGCCACGAACCTGCTGGTCTTTCCACAGGGCATCACGTGATGAGCGTATAAAACGGATATAAAGCACAAACGGTAATGCGCCGCTGAGCATAAATAAACTCGCCATCCAGAGTAGCCATGGCTGCTCGCTGTAAGCGCCGAAAGAAGCGTCTGAGTTCGCAAAGCCGCCGGTAGAGAGAGAGCTCATACCATGGACGGTGGCGTCCAACAGCGTCATTCCGCCAAACCAGTAGCTACCGATCGCGAACAAGGTGAGGCTGACATAAATCGTTAACGTCGCTTTAGCGATGCCGCCAGTGCGTGGCATTACTTTATCCGACCAGTCGGACGATTCGGTATGAAACAGCCGCATACCGCCGACTTTCAGAAAAGGCAGAATGGCAATGCCCATCACGATAATGCCAATGCCTCCCATCCACTGCATTAGCCCGCGCCACAGCTTCAACCCATCGGAGAAGTGTTCAATGCCGACCAGGATGGTAGAGCCGGTGGTCGTGATCGCCGATACCGATTCAAACACGGCGTTCGTGAAGGTTAATTGAGGAGCACCCAGGATCAACGGTAGGCTGGCAAAGCCGCTAATTGTGACCCAACTCGCCGCGGTTAGGATAAACATCTGCCAGGGTTTGAGTTCCAGCGATGCTCGATAGGTAAGTAGCCAAGTCAGCGCGGCTGCGCTGATGATTATCAACACGGAAACAGCAAAGGCGGGCGCATCGGGGTCATTCTCAATCAGCAATACCAGCAGCGGCACCAGCATGAAAAGCGCGAGCACCATCCACAGAATCGCCATGATTTTAAACACTGGCGCCCAGTGCCGGTACATCTCCCTGCTGCGATGAAACCACGGTGTCAAAGGTGCCATATGCCCAGCTCGCCATTTAGTATTCTTAAGCATGCGCTAAGAGAACACGACCTTCCATAAAAAGTCTGTAAAAAATCAGCGCATTTGACTAGTTTTGTGGGGGTGGAGCGCCACTGCCATCGCCGCTGGGCATGTTAGAAGCGTACAGTAAGCCTATCGACTATCAATTGTAGCTAGCTGCTTTTTTGTAGTAAAATTACACGAATTGTTGCGAACAAAGCCCGCAATACGGTAAATTTTAGGTAATCTAACTACATTAGATAGCCTAATTATAAATAGGAGCAACGATGAGCCAGTCCAATGCTTCCCAAGGTGCCCCGCTGGGCGATCCAAATAATGCTATCGATTTAGCCCTGTTTGGCGCGCTGGGGGATCTTGCCATGCGCAAGCTGTTTCCTGCCTTATACCATCTTGACCGTGAAGGCTTAATGCCAGAAAGCACGCGCATCATGGGACTGGCTCGCCAAGAGCACGATGTGGTGTCGTTTCGCCAGATGGTGAACGAGACGCTGCAAAAGCGAATCAAGAGCAACGAGCAAGATAAGCAAAGCCTGGAGCGCTTTCTTGCCCGCTTGGATTACTTACAGCTCGATTTTGCCAACGTCGAAGGCTACGACGCTATTCGCCAATGGCGCCAAGGCTCGTCACGGCCCATGGTGGTTTATCTTTCCGTAGGGGCGCGTATTTATGGCGATATTTGCCGCCATCTTCAGGCCAGCAAAAGTCTAGATGACGAGTCCCGTGTGGTGGTTGAAAAACCCATCGGTTACGACCTGCACTCCTCGGTCGAAATAAATGACGCCATTGGTGAGGTGTTTCCTGAATCGCGGGTTTATCGCATCGACCACTATTTGGGCAAAGAGACCGTACAGAATTTGATTGCACTGCGTTTTGCCAACCCTTTATTCGGCACTCAGTGGAATCAGAACAATATCTCCCATGTAGAAATTACGGTTGCGGAAAAAGTAGGCATTGAAGGTCGCTGGGGCTACTTCGACGAGGCAGGCCAGTTACGCGATATGGTGCAAAACCACCTGCTTCAACTGCTGTGCTTGATTGCGATGGACCCGCCCTCGAACTTGGATGCCGATGCTATCCGCGACGAGAAGGTGAAGGTGCTGAAAGCGCTCAAACCTTTTGTCGGCGAAGCGCTGGGGCGTGATGTCGTGCGCGGCCAATATATCGCAGGCACCAGCGATGGCCAGTCGGTGCCGGGTTATTTAGAAGAAGAGGGTGCCAATACCCAAAGCCAGACCGAGACCTTTGTGGCGATGAAAACAGAGGTCTCTAACTGGCGCTGGGCAGGCGTACCATTCTATTTGCGTACGGGTAAACGCATGCCGGAGAAGCTGTCACAGATCGTGATTCACTTCCGTCAGCAGCCGCACTACATCTTCGACCCAGACCAGCGCGGTATTGCCTCTAATAAGCTGATTATCCGTCTTCAGCCGGAAGAGGGCATTGCGCTGCAGGTACTAACCAAAGACAGCGGTCTGGACAAAGGCATGCGCCTACGCCCCGGCCCGCTGCACCTAGACTTCAACAGTGCCTTCCCCAAATCGCGGATACCGGATGCCTATGAGCGTCTGTTGTTGGAAGTAATGAAGGGCCAACAATATCTGTTCGTTCGGCGCGATGAAATCGAACATGCCTGGCGCTGGTGCGATCAGTTAATCGACGGCTGGAAAAAACGCGATACGCCGCCACGCCGCTATCCTGCAGGCTCCTGGGGGCCCGTTGCCTCTATCGCCATGATCACCCAGGACGGCCGCAGCTGGTACGAGGATTATTGATATGAGCCAAGCACGTCAACAGCTCGCCGAGCAGCTTGCCGAAGCAGTGTTTCAAGCTCTTCAAGAAGATTTAAGCCATCAAGAACGCGCGCTGCTGGTCGTTTCAGGCGGCTCGACGCCGGTGCCATTTTTTAAAGCGCTGGCGGCGAAACCATTGCCCTGGAAACGTCTTGATATCACCCTTGCCGATGAGCGCTGGGTGGGCGAGGAGAGCAGCGATAGCAATGCCCGGCTGGTGCGTGAGCACCTGCTACAGGGCGGTGCGTCGGCGGCCAATTTTATACCGTTAACTTGCGATGCCTCAACGCCAGAAGAGGGGGTCGAGACCGTCGCTCAACAAGCGGCTTCCTTGGCATGGCCTGCGAGTGTGGTGATTTTAGGCATGGGCGGCGATGGTCACACCGCCTCCCTGTTTCCCGATAGCCGTGAGCTAGACCTAGCACTAGCCACAGACGAACTGCTGGTGGCCGTACGCACGCCTAGCCAGCCGCAGCCACGCATTACCTTCTCAGCGGATCGCTTACACCAAGCGCGCCGTCACTTTTTACATATTACCGGCGATGATAAACGCGCCGTATTGGCTAAGGCGCTGAACGGCGACGATGCCCGTCAACTGCCTATTCGTGTCTTTCTAACCTGCCCGCTGGCGATATATTGGGCGCCTTAAGGTTTCGCTTTAGGCCGCTGCTCAAGACTGATCATTGAGATTCAGCCGCCTTAGCCAATAACAATTTGCTTGGAGACTCACTAATGACCATCGAAAAACAGTTACCGTCCACACGCACCGCCGAGCTGGATAGCATTTGCTCGAAAGCTGAAGTGATTCCCGTCATCACCATTGAGCGTCTTGAAGATGCCGTGCCATTGGGCCGTGCCCTGGTGGAAGGTGGCTTAACCGTGCTGGAAATCACTCTGCGTACCGACTGCGCGCTAGAAGCCGTAAAGCGCATGCGTGAAGCGCTGCCCGGTGCAAGCATTGGGGTAGGTACCGTACTAACCCCAGCTCAGTATCGCCAGGCCGAGCAGGTCGGTGCAGACTTCGTAGTGACGCCAGGCGCTACCGACGCGCTTTACCGCTATGGCGTTGAAAGCCCCGTGCCAATGCTGCCGGGTGTCTCGACTATTTCTGAACTAATGACAGGCTGGCAGTACGGCTACCGCCGGTTCAAGTTCTTCCCGGCGGAATCCAGTGGCGGCGCTAAAGCGATCAAAGCATTTGGTGCACCGATTCCCGAAGCACGCTTTTGCCCCACGGGTGGCATTACGGTTGATAATGCTGAGGATTATCTATCGCTGCCCAATGTAATGTGTGTGGGTGGTTCCTGGTTAACGCCTAAAGCAATGGTGGAAGCGGAAGACTGGGACGGCATTCGTGAGTTAGCGCGCCAAGCAGCCGAGCGTTTTCATCACTAAGTAATACGCTGAAGGTTTTGCTGAACTAAGTCACATCAACCCTGGTTTGTGTTGTTTAAACACTTTGTTTAACAACGAGACCGGGGTTTTTTGGTTTTGTCCCCCTTGTTTAGCAGTTGAGAGCGCGTAAGACCAAAGGTGTATAACGGGTCTATATTCGGCTCGTCTAAAATGACTTAACAATATGTCTGACATTTTCACTGCACGCCTTTCTAAAGGTGCGCACCGCCTATAATGATGATGAGGTGATTCACTATGCACGCGTTGACCTTGGCGTCCTTCCTGTTCTTTACAGGATTAGTCGCCTTTATTACCTGGCGCATTACCCGCCGGGATGACCACTCCAGTACCAGCGGCTACTTTTTGGCCGGCCGATCATTGACCTTTCCGCTGATCGCTGGCTCCTTGTTGATGACGAACCTCTCCACCGAGCAGATGGTCGGGCTCAACGGCGCCGCTTTTGCCGATGGGTTGAGTGTGATGGCTTGGGAGGTAGTGGCGGTCATTGCCCTGGTGGCGCTGGCGCTATTCTTCCTGCCACGCTTTTTGAAAAGCGGCATCGCGACGCTGCCGCAATTACTCGAAATTCGTTTCGATAAAGACACCCAACTGATCACCAATATCATTTTCCTTATTGCCTATGCGGTGATCCTGCTGCCCATCATTCTTTACTCAGGCGCGATAGGCCTGCAGGGAATGCTTGATCTTCAAGGGTTAACCGGTATTGAATCGTCCACCACGCTGCTGTGGTTGACGGTGTGGATCGTCGGCATTATCGGCGCGGTGTACGCGCTGTTTGGGGGGCTGCGCACGGTTGCCGTTTCCGACACGCTTAACGGCGTCGGGCTACTGATCGGTGGTTTCGTGATCGTCTACTTCGGCCTGCAGGCCGTCAGTGACGGCAGCGGGATTATGGAAGGGTGGAGCATTCTAAAAGAGAGCGACCCAGAAAAGCTTAACTCGATCGGTGGCGCCGAGCAGCAGGTACCTTTCTTTACCCTGTTTACCGGTGTTTTCCTGATCAACTTGTTTTACTGGAGCACTAACCAGCAGATCATTCAGCGTACCTTTGCCGCTAAAAACCTTGCCGAGGGCCAAAAGGGTGTTCTTTTAACCGGTCTTTTCAAGCTGCTGGGGCCGCTCTACCTGGTGCTGCCGGGCATCATTGCCTATCACCTTTATGCCGACCAGGGCGTGCGTGCCGATGAAGCCTACGGCCATTTGGTCTTTAACGTGCTACCGCCTTATCTCACCGGCTTTTTCGCTGCGGTGATGGTCGGTGCGATCCTTTCCTCGTTTAACTCGGCGTTGAACAGCACCACCACTATTTTCAGTCTGGGTATCTACAAAGGCGTTTTGAATAAAGATGCCACCGAACAGCAGGTCGTTAAATCCGGCAAGGTGTTTGGCTGGATCATGGCGATCATCACCATGATTATTGCGCCGCTTCTGGCAGGTCAGGAGAGCCTGTTTGGCTACCTGCAGAAAATGAACGCGATCTACTTTATTCCGATTCTGGCGGTGGTGCTGGTAGGTCTGCTGACCAAGCGTGTTCCGCCAATGGCGGCTAAAATTGCCCTGGTGGGTGGCTGCTTATTAATTGCCGCTGGTTACTTTGTGCCGCCATTCACGCTGCTGCCGCAGATCATGCACGAGTTCCACTTCGTGGCGCTGGTATTTGTGCTGCTGGTGGTGACCATGCTGCTGATCGGTAAGGTGCGCCCGCGGGAAACCGACTGGGTTCAAGAGCACAGCGGTGACGTGGATCTAACCCCGTGGAAAGGCGCCGTGCCCGCCGGTATCGTACTGGTGGTATTGGTGATTGTTATGTACATCAGCTTCGCTGGTTAAGCGGAGATTGTCGGAAGCGAGGCCGCGTCGTTGCGAAGAGCGCAGCGACACGGCAGTGACACCAAGCTTATTCCAGACGCAGCAGCGGATCAGCTAGCCCTTTGATGCCAGTCTCGACGACATAAAGCGAACCAGCGGTTGGCTCCTGGGCAAGCTGTTCAGCACTGAACCCCTCTTGCGCCGTGGTGATATAAAGCGTTTGCAGGTCGGTGTCTGCAAAGGCAGAGCAAGAGGGTTGGCTGACCGGTAACTGGACACGGCCTATCACTTCTCCCTCATGATTAAGCCGCACAACCTGCCCAGCCCCCCAAAGGGCTAGCCATAGACAGCCTTCGCTGTCGACGACCGCGCCGTCGGGATTGCCCAGAGTGGAAGAGAAGTCCGCCCAGGGGTGAGGTTCGCCTTCGGGCCAGCCTTCACTGTCGAGTGCCCAACGCATTACCACGCCTGTCACCGTGTCGGTAAACCAGGCGAAGTGGCCATCGGCAGAGAAGCAGATCGCGTTAGGGATCGTCAAACCAGTGCGTAATTGGGTAAGTTTGCCTCGATGCAGGCGGTAAAGGCTGCCTGCGTTTTTCTCGGCATGTTTACCCATGGTGGAAAGCCACAAGCTGCCATGCCGGTCGACCCGGGCATCATTGCTACGCGTCACCGGGTTATCGGTTTCAAAGTCACAAAACGCTTCAACGTTACCGTTAGTGGGGTCGAAACGGCACAGGCGATCTTCTCCGACTAACAGTAGCCCGCCGTCTTCAAGCGGGGTGGCTAGCGACACCATATGATCTAACTGAAAAAGGCCACTTTCTCCGCTGGCAGGGGACAGCCAGTGCAGTCTTTTTTCGAGAATGTCGCACCAATACAGGCGCTTATTTACGGCATCCCACTGTGGGCCTTCCCCCAGCGTACAGCGGCTATCAACCGCTAGCTCGGCCTGCCAAGTGACAACACTGCTGTCTGCATTCATTATGGTTGGTTCTCCTTATTGTTCTCCTGCTAGCCAGGCATCGACCAGGGCTTGAGCCTGCTTACCTACCTGAGCAGCTCCTTGACCCGGTTTGTAGAGCGCGCTGCCTAGGCCTGCACCATCGACGCCAGCCGCACGCCACTCGGCGAAATTGTCGATGCCAACACCACCCACAGCATAGAGCAACGTGCCAGTGGGGAGTACTGCACGCACCGCTTTCATGCCCTCTAAACCCACTTGCACAGCGGGAAAGAGTTTTAGCCCGGTGGCTCCTGCCTCCAGGGCGTCAAAGGCCTCTGAAGGCGTCACGATGCCTGGCCAACTGGCCATACCAAGGCGGTGGGTTTCTGCGATGACCGCTGGTCGACAGTTGGGTGAAACGATCAAGCCCCCCCCTGCGGCTTGCACGTCGCGCACTTGGGCGGGGGTTAACACCGTACCTGCGCCAATTACCGCGTGTTCCCCTAACGTTTCTGCCAATAAGCGAATGCTTTCCAGTGGGTTGGGCGAGTTGAGAGGCACCTCAATGTGGGTGATGCCTGCGGCCAGCACCGCTTTCGCGATCTCTACCACCTCCTCAGGGGTGACACCGCGCAAAATACCAATCAAGGGCAGCGACATAGATAGTTCTCCATTAACAGTTAGCAGCATTAAGCCTTTAAAGCTTGATGCGCAAGCCGAAGGCCTGAAAGCACCGCTGTGTCGCCATCCACATGGTGCGTCTGATACCCGATGGCATTAAGGGCCAACGTATAACGCTGGCAGAGGGCTTGATTGCCGATCAGCGTGATAGGCACTTGATTTGGCTGTTCACTACAGGCGCCAGCCAGTTCAAGGCCAATCGTCAGCCCAGAAAGCCGCGCGGCGAGCAAAGACCGCCGCTTTTCGCCGCTGGCTAGCTGACCGTCGAGCAAATCCTGCGCACGTAGGCCGAACAGGCGACTGCTGAAGGTGGCGGGCGCGTCAACACACTCTTTGACGGCAGAGACAAAAGTATCGCGACAGGCCGAATCGTTTAAATCATCACTGCCGATAGAGTGCTGCAATACCGATTGGCGCGCCAACAGCTGATATAGCTCACCGGTCAGGTAGGTGGTGAACTGGGTAACAGCGCCCGCTTCAAGCGTCGCCCACTTAGCGTGGGTACCAGGCAAGCAAGCGAGCCCCGACACGGCTGGCGCGTCGGCGACCAGGCCCGCCAGCTGGGTCTCTTCGCCGCGCATTACGTCAAAGTGGGTAGCGGTACTCCTCGTTTGGCTTAAACCTGGCAGCAGGTAAACACGTAACTGCTCGCTGGTAAGCGTTGGCGATACGGCGCCTTGGCTAAGCTGGTCAAGGCGTGTCGGTACCGGCAAATAAGCGGCTTCCAGCCAGCCCTGACGGGCGCCCGCCATCCCGCACACCATTACCTTAGTGTTCCCGGTGGCGGGCAGCCAATCACCCACCAGTCGCAGCAGCTCGGCTTCGTACTCGTCGGCCTTAAGCGACAGCATGCCTTTATCGCTACTGGCTTGGGCAATCACTCGATCGTGTTGGTCCAGCCCCCAGGCGCGCAGGTTGCTGGAGCCCCAATCCACCGCAATCCAAGCCAACGGATCCGCAGTGTCAGGGGTTTTACTGATCACAGTTGATTCCATGGCTTACCACTCCGCAATTGAGCCGTCTTCGTGTGTCCAGACGGGGTTGCGCCAGCGGTGGCCTACCTTTGCGCGCTCTTCAACAAATTCTTCGTTGATCTCAACACCCAGGCCTGGGCCTTGCGGGATCACGCAGAAGCCGTCTTCAATCGCGAGGGCGGATTTGTCGACCAGATAATCGAGCACGTCGTTGCCCTGGTTGTAGTGAATGCCCATGCTCTGTTCTTGAATAAAGGCATTGTGGCTCACCGCGTCCAGCTGTAACGACGCGGCCAGCGTTAATGGGCCAAGGGGGCAGTGGGGAGCCAGGGCGACATCGTAGGCAGACGCTAGTGCGGAGATTTTGAGACCTTCGCTAATGCCCCCGCAGTGGGAAATATCCGGCTGGATAATATCGATCATGCCATCGGCCAACAGGTCGCGGAACTGGAAGCGGGTATGCAGCCGCTCGCCGGTGGCCAGCGGGTAGCCTAAACCACCGGCGATATCTTTCAAGCAGGGCAGATGTTCGGGGGCGACCGGCTCTTCCACAAACATGGGGTGGAAGGGCTCCAGCTCGCGAAGCAGCGCTTTGGCCATGGGCCGATGAACGCGGCCATGAAAGTCTATGCCAATGCCTACATCAGGCCCTACCGCATTCCTGGCTTCCGCCACTCGGGCGACGGCTTCATCAACTTTGCGATGTGAGTCGACGATTTGCAGTTCAGGCGTGCCGTTCATTTTGAAGGCGGTAAAGCCTTTTTCGACCAGCGCTTTGGCACCCGCACCCACATCGCTGGGGCGGTCGCCGCCGGTCCAGGCATACATACGCATTTTGTCGCGCACAGCACCGCCTAACAGTTGGTGAACGGGCACACCCAGATCGCGACCTTTAAGATCCCACAGCGCTTGGTCAATACCGGCAATGGCGCTCATCAAAATGGGCCCGCCACGGTAGAAGCCGGCGCGGTACATCATGTTCCAGAGATGCTCGATACGATGAGGATCTTGGCCGATGAGGTAGTCGGAAAGCTCGTGCACGGCGGCTTCAACGGTGGCGGCGCGGCCTTCGATGACCGGCTCGCCCCAACCGTAGCAGCCTTCATCGGTCTCGATCTTGAGAAACAGCCAGCGCGGGGGAACTTGCCATGTCTTGAGTTTGGTGATTTTCATGGAGGGTAGTCCTTATTCAAAGCGTGAATTAGCTGACAATGCCAAGATCGATTGCGGTACGGCGCAACACTTCTCTGGCAGCCGTTTCAGCGGCGTGAGTATCGCGGAGTTTAATGGCGTCAAGCACCTGCCGATGGCGGGCGAGGCTGTCGTCTAAGGTGTCGGTTCGATGTTGGGAACGATGGATCAACGCCATGATGGAGGGGCGTAGTAAATGTCCCATTTGCCGCCAGACTAAATTGTGGCTGGCGCGATAGGTGGCATCGTGAAAAGCGACATCGTACTCAGCATGTTCCGCGCGCTTATCAACGCTGCCTGCCGTGTACTCCATGCCTGCAAAGGCACGTTCCAGGCGCTCCAGGTCGTCGGCCTGGGCGGCTTGCGCCGCCAATGCTGCCACCACCGGCTCGGCAGAGTAGCGAAACGCGTAAATAGCGCGCACTAATTGGGGGTCAAGGTTGACCAGGCCGGTCATCCATTCACTCATCAGCGGGTCGAGCAGGTGCCATTCCCCCATCTTACGCACCAGTGTGCCACGCCCCGCCGTGCGTTCTAACAGGCCAGCTGCGGTGAGGCTAGTCAACGCATTGCGAACCTGATTGCGGCTCACCGCAAAGTGCTTGCCGATATCCAGCTCGCGGGGAAAAGTGTCCCCTGGCTGCCAGTGGCCCGCCAACAGTGCCTGGGCGAGCAAATGTGCTAACTGTTCAGCGCCCCCCTGGTGGGGCGGAAGGGCGTCCAGCGTCATGTTGGGTTTTATCACTCGGTCATTATTCGGTCATGACAAGCTTATTAAATGTCTGACATTTGCGCAAGCAGGCGGATATAGACATAAGTACGAGTGAACTGCGCCTATTCACTGCTGGCGAGCATAAAAAAATGGCGCGCCTATAGGAAGGCGCGCCACGTTAGCGGATCTTGTATGAGCTACAAGCCGACATCGTCTCGAGTGGGCAGCGCAGCGTAGGCGCCGGGGCGAGTCACTGCGTGAGCGCCGCAGCGGCAGGCGGTAGCCACCGCGCGGTTGAGAAAATCGCGATTACTTTGCCAGTCTTCATTGATGCCGTGTGCGGAGATTTCCGCTAATAGCCCACCGATAAAGGCGTCGCCACCCGCGGTGGTGTCCACCGCGTCCACGGCTGGCGGGGCAATGCGTTGGTCAAAACCTATCCCTTTCAGTACTACTTCGTTAGGGCCATCGGTGATCAAAATAACCTTGACGCCAGCCGCCAGCCGTTCTGAAAGCCAGGCCTCGGCGGGGTGGTCGGCGCGCAGGTAATCGAGCTCTTCTAGCGAGAGCTTGAGCAGCTCAGCACCGTCCAGCAATTGTGTCACCAGGCTGGCATCCGCCTCACCGCCTGGCCACAGGTTATGACGCAGGTTGGCATCAACGCTGACCAGACAGCCTGCGCGCTTGGCAATGGTGGCCATGGCCAGGGTGACATCGGCAATTTCCGGGTCGGTGAGGCTGTTGCTGCACAGGTGCAAAATGGCCGGGCTTTCGAAGATGCCGTGGGGTAAATGCTCCAGGCGATACAGCAAGTCAGCCGCGGGCGGGCGATAAAAATCAAAGGTGCGCTCACCCACTGCATCACGGGAAACAAATGCAAGCGCCGTGCGCGAATCTTGGGTGTAGACCACGCCGCGGGTATCTACGCCGTGGCTGTCGAGTTCGCGTACGATGAAATGCCCAAACGTATCGTCGCCCACCATGCCCAGAAACTGGCTAGGCACCCCCAGGCGGGCACAGGCGACCGCCACGTTGGCCGGTGCGCCGCCCGCGTAAGGCGTGAAGGTTTCCAGAGCTTCTGTGGGTTCCCCTAAACGGCTCGAGAGCATATCAACCAGTGCTTCCCCAAAGGCGATAACGGGTGTCATTGGTGGTTCCTTATTGTGATTAGAATAATGGTTTTCTGGTGGTGCGGTGTTATCGCAGCATTGTGCCCGGTGTTATGCCACGCAGTGCCCTCGGGCGGCTTCTAACAACTCATACCACGCTTCGCGCGGTAATACGGCGGGGCCATTCAACATATCGCTGATGCGTTCAGGCTTGAGGCTGCCAATCACCGGTACCGGCGAGTTGGGCAGGCTGCGCAGCCATGCCAGCGCTAAAGCGCTTGGTGAGCTCTCCCATTCAGCGGCCCATTTATTCAAGCAGTCACCCACGGCGCCTTCTAATAACTGCCCGCCAGCCAAGGGTGACCAAGCCAATGGCACATGCCTATCGGTGCATAGCGCATCAAAGCTGCCATCAAAGAGCGGTGTGTAACGGGTAATCGAAAGCTCGATCTGGTTAGCGCTCAAGCGTTGATGCATAGCGCTTTGTAAGCGTTGCCATTGGTTGGGCAAGTGGTTGGAAATGCCGGCAGCTCCGATCTTGCCTGCCTCAATAGCGTCATCCAGCGCACGGCCGGTGGCCTCGGCATCCATCAGTAAATCGGGGCGATGAATCAAAAAGTGGTCAAGGCGTTCAACCTGTAAACGCTCCAGCGAGGCGTTGATGGCGCTATTCAAGTAAGCGGGGCTGGCGTTGTAATGCTTCACCTTGCCGGAACCGGGGAATGGGTTGTCGTTAGCAATGCTGGCTTTTGTGACGATGTTAACCCGCTTGGCGAGCGCAGGGCGTGACCGTAGTGCGGCGCCAAACAGTGTTTCGCCTTGGCCGCTGCCATAGATATCGGCATGGTCAAACCAGTTTAATCCCTGCGCCAGGCGTGCTTCGATCCAGTCGGCCATTTGCTTGGCGTCGTGCATAGCAGGGGATTCGTGCAGGCGCATCATGCCGAGCAGGAACGGCACCTCAAAAGTAGCGGCGGGCATAGAGGATCCAAATGGCAGTGGTTAGAAGACTTCTTCGTTATGCAGGGCTTCGGCAGCACCCAGCAAGCCTGTCCAGGGGGCGGTGACTACCCAAATGGGGATGTCGGCATTGTAACTGCCCACGCGCCCTTTATTGATAAACGCGCTGCGTAGTTCACTTTTTGGTAGCCAGTCCAGCAGACGAGGAAGAATGCCGCCACACAGATAAACACCGCCACGGGCGCCCATGGTCAACGTGGCGTCACCGCAGACATCGCCAAGAATCTTCAAAAAGCGGAGCAGGGCAGCCGTCGACAGAGGCTCGCCTTGATTCGCCGCGTGGGTGACGTCTGCCGGGCTCGTTAAGCGTGGCTCAGCACCCTCAAACGAACAGTAGGCCTGGTAAAGCTCAAACAGGCCTTGGCCGCATAGTAAACGTTCGACGCTGACCCGCTGATGGTGCTGTTTAAACATCTCGACGATTGAACGCTCGGTATCATCGGTAGGCGCAAAGGTGACATGGCCGCCTTCCGTGGGAAGCGGAATCCAGGCGTGTTGGCCGGGAAATACACCGGCAACGCCCAAGCCTGTTCCTGGCCCGATCACCAAACGCGTGGCATGTGGCTGGATCGTGCCTGGCTGCACCTCGACCAATTCACTGGCAGCCACATGAGGCACCCCCAGCGCCTGGGCGGTAAAGTCATTAATGACTTTAAAAAGCGACAGGTTCAGCGCCTGCTGCACCTCGCTTTTTAAAAACGTCCAATGGTTGTTGGTCATTTTGACCCGTTCAGCGTGAACGGGGCAGGCAAAGGCGAGACATGCTTCACGGGGCGCTTTATCGCCGGTAGCGCCCACACGCTGTAAATAATCCTGCACCGCTTCGATAACGCCGGGATAGTCAGCGCAGGGAAGATTAACGATATCGTGCGGCGTGACCTCACCTGGCGTCACTAACGCCAGGCGAGCATTGGTACCCCCGATATCGCCAATGAGGGCCGGTCGGCTCATTGATCCTCCTGCTCAATTTTCTCCAGCTCCCGCGCCAACACTTCGGCCTCAAAGCCACCAAAAACGCCCGCACCCTCTTCGGCCTTGGTGGCCAAGTGGCGGAAACCGCCAAACAGTTCACGGCCCATACCAAAGTGGTTATGTTCCAGGTTGGCTTCTGCGCAAGGGCGGGCATTCATGGTGGCAGCATCTACTAACACGTTCAGTTCGCCGCTCTCGGCATCCAAACGAACGATATCGCCATCTTGGAGTTTTGAGAGTGGCCCACGGTCGACCGCTTCTGGCGTTACATGGATAGCGGACGGCACCTTGCCCGACGCGCCGGACATACGCCCGTCTGTTACCAGCGCCACTTTATAGCCGCGATCCTGAAGCACGCCCAAGAACGGGGTGAGCTTGTGCAGTTCCGGCATGCCGTTGGCTTTGGGGCCTTGGAAGCGCACCACCACAATCACATCACGATCAAGCTGGCCTGATTCAAACGCCGCTTTGACCTGATTTTGATCATCGAACAGCTGCACCGGCGCTTCGATAACGCGGTGAGCCTGTTTGACGGCCGAAATTTTAATCACGCCGCGGCCCAGGTTGCCGTCAAGCACGGTAAGCCCGCCGGTGGGCGAGAAGGGATTACTAACCGGGCGCAGCACGTCGGTGTCATGGCTCGTGGCCGGACCTTCTCTCCAGGTAAGCTTACCTTCTTCAAGGAAAGGCTCCTGGGTGTAGGCCATCATGTCGGTACCAAAGACCGTGGGAATATCGCCATGGATAAGCCCCGCCTCAAGTAGCTCACGAATCAGCAGGCTCATGCCACCAGCCGCCTGGAAGTGGTTCACATCCGCTTGGCCGTTGGGGTAGATGCGGGTCATGCTGGGTACCACGGCGGAGAGGTCCGTGAAGTCATCCCAGTTAATGGTGACGCCCGCCGCAGCCGCCATGGCGACCAGGTGCAGGGTATGGTTGGTCGACCCGCCCGAGGCCAGCAAACCAACGATGGCGTTGACGATCGCGCGTTCGTCAATCTGCTTGTAGAACGGGCGATAGTTGCCGCTCTGCTCGGTATTGCGAATAGCTTGTTCAGTGGCGTAGCGGGTGAGAGCTTCGCGCAGCGGAGTGCCTGGGTTAACAAAGGAGGCGCCGGGCAGGTGTAGGCCCATCATCTCCATCATCAACTGGTTGGAGTTGGCGGTGCCGTAGAACGTGCAGGTGCCGGGGCTATGGTACGACTGTGATTCGGCCTCCAGCAGCTCGTCGCGGCCGACTTTACCTTCTGCGTAAAGCTGACGAACGCGTGCCTTTTCATCGTTGGGCAGCCCCGTTGTCATCGGGCCACCGGGAACGAACATGGCCGGTAGATGACCAAAACGCGCCGCGCCAATGAACAGTCCCGGAACGATTTTATCGCAGATCCCCAAATACAGCGCCGCATCAAACATGTTGTGCGAAAGCGCCACGGCGGTGGCCATGGCGATCACATCGCGTGAGAACAGCGATAGCTCCATCCCCGGCTGGCCTTGGGTCACGCCATCACACATGGCGGGCACGCCACCCGCAAACTGAGCGGTTGAGCCCATGCCGCGTGCGGCTTCTTTAATAGCGGCCGGGTAGTCTTCAAACGGCCGGTGGGCTGAAAGCATATCGTTATAAGACGATACGATACCCAGGTTGGCGCTATTGGTTAGCTTTAAGCGCCCTTTATCGGTAGGAACATCGCAGCCTGCAAAACCGTGTGCCAAGTTCCCGCAGGAGAGCTCACCGCGGTGAACGCCTTGCTTATGCTGGGCGGCCATATGGGATTCGTACAGGCCACGCCGGTGCCGGGAGCGCTCACGGATGCGCTGGGTAACCTCAGCAACGGTGGGGTTTAAGGTGGCAGGTGTTGGGCTCGGCATAGGGACCTCTGCATGATAGAGACGGTGTTTATAGCATGTAGTTATTTTACATCTTTTAATGTCGTTATAAGAGACTTTACGGTAATAAAAACAATAATTGTAGTTTTATTACCCGATTTGGGAGGCTAGATCGCCACGCCTATAAGCGATGAATTCCACAGGCCTCAACAGCTTGGTTGAGCCACCAAGGAAATAGCAAGTATAGCATTCAGGCATTTGCTACCATTTTGCGCGCTATGTTTAATCTTTATTATTTATCCATCTAGGCGGAGCCTGCATGCACGTGATTATTGACGACATCCAGCCAGTTAATTTCCATGCAGGTGAACAGGCGCGTCGTTACTTGGATACATTGACCAAGCCGCCAGGCAGCTTGGGCGCGCTCGAAACGTTAGCCATTCAGCTAAGCGCTATAACGGGCGAGCTCAAGCCCAGCGTTATGCCTCCCGCTGTGATTGTGTTTGCCGCTGACCACGGGGTGGCTGCTGAGGGCGTGTCCGCTTTTCCGCAAACGGTAACGGCGCAAATGGCCGCCAACTTTGCCCAGGGTGGCGCTGCCGTCAATGTATTTGCCCGGCAGGTGGGCGCGCGACTGGAAATCGTGGATGTCGGCATTGTCGGCGATGAAAAGATTCCTGGCGTGATGAATGCCAAGGTACGCCATGGCACCGCCAATATGCTGGAAGCGGACGCGATGCAGCCTGAGCAGGCGTTAGCGGTTATCAATGCAGGGGCGCAGGCGGTTGAGCGGGCTACACAGGCGGGGGCAAAATGCCTGATGGTGGGGGAGATGGGCATCGCCAATACCACCGCCAGCAGCGCCATGTTAGCCGTATTAACCGGCGAGCCGGTGGCGAGTTTGGTGGGCGCTGGAACGGGCATTGATCAGCAGCAGCTAAGCCATAAAGTAGCGGTGATTGAACGTGCTATCGCGGCGCGCAATGCCGATCCCGAGGCTCCTTTGGCGGTATTGGCCAAGCTGGGTGGGCTGGAAATTGCCGCCATGACCGGTGCGTATTTAGCCACCGCCAAGCAACGCTTGCCAGCCATTGTCGATGGTTTTATCGCCACCGTAGCCGCCTTGATTGCCTGCAGGCTTTCCCCCGCCGTACGCGGCTATTTGATTTTTGGTCATCGCTCTCAAGAGCCCGGGCACGAGGTAGCGCTGCGGGCGCTCGACGCGAAGCCGCTGCTGGATCTGGGCATGCGGCTAGGCGAGGGTAGCGGCGCCGTGCTGGCCTATCCCTTGCTACAGTCAGCCGCAGCGATGATGGCGGAAATGGCTACTTTTGATTCCGCCGGTATTAGCGATAAGGCAACGTCATGATCGTCGGTGCCACGTTCAGTGGGATGACGCTGATCTTGCTGGCGATCGGGCTCGACGTCATCGTCGGCGACCCGCGCTCACTGCCGCATCCGGTGGTGCTGATAGGTCGTTTTATCGCCAGCTTTGAACGGCTGTGGAATCGCGGTACGGCCAAGCAGCGGCGCATTAGCGGCCTGCTGTTGACGTTGATCGTGGTAGGCGGGGTAGGGGGCGCTAGTTGGCTGCTGCTCGCAGTGTTAACACAGCTGCATCCTGGCCTGGCGCTGATCGCTGAACTCTGGCTGCTCTCCACCACGCTCGCGATCAAAGGCTTGGGTGATGCGGCCCGCGCGGTGGTAACGCCACTGAGTCAGGGCGATTTGCCCGCGGCGCGAAAAGCGCTAGGCATGATTGTAGGACGCGACACCCAGCACTTGGACGAGGCAGAGATCACCCGGGGCACGGTCGAAACCGTGGCGGAGAACACCGTTGACGGCATTGCCGCGCCGCTGTTTTTTGCGCTAATCGGTGGCGCACCGCTGGCGCTGGCGTACAAGGCGGTGAATACGTTGGATTCGATGGTAGGCTACCAAAACCAGCGCTACGGCGATTTTGGTTTTGCCTCCGCCAAGCTCGATGACGTGGCCAATTGGCTACCGGCTCGCTTAACCACGCTTTGTCTATGGCTTGCCGGGCTGCTACTGAGCCTGTTCAGCAGTTTATCGTTACGCTGGCAAGGCGCGTTAAGCGGCACCTGCCGGGATGCACCGCGCCACCCCAGCCCAAATGCCGGTTGGCCGGAAGCCATGGTGGCCAGGCTGCTCGGGGTTCAGTTGGGCGGCACTAACTACTACCAAGGCGTGGCTTCCCGCCGTGCCACTCTGGGCGAGCCGCTTGAACCGCTTCGCGTTGCCCATATCAGCACCACCCTTCAATTGATGCACGGTGCATGGCTACTGTTTATGGGGCTGTCCGTGCTCGTGATAGCCGGCGTGATGTTAATTCTGCGAGGAGCGCTATGAGTTTATCCGAATGGCCCAGCGCTTCAGGGCTGAACTCGCCATTGATCACTCCTCAATGGCCAACGCATGGCGGCCAAGCCGAAACGTTGCTGGCACACTTCGGTTTACCCGCCGATCACCCGCTGGAAGATTTTAGTGCCAACCTCAACCCGCTAGGGCCGCCTGCCTGGGTACGCGACTGGCTAACCAAACGGCTAGCGGGCCTTGAACGCTACCCAGCACCGGATTACGGCAAAGCGCGATGCGCCATTGCTGCTCATTATCAACTCCAATCCGACCAAGTGTTATTGACGAATGGCGGCGCGGAAGCGATTTATCTTGCCGCGGCGCTGCATGCGGGTGAGCGCGCCGCCATTGTGACCCCAAGCTTTGGCGAGTATGCCCGCGCCTGTCGTGCCCACCGGCTCACGGTGACCGAAATAGCCCTGCCAGCGCCGCACTTTACGCTGGCTATGGATTCACTCTTGGCGGCGCTTGACAACATCGATGTGCTGTTTCTATGCCGCCCAAATAACCCCACCGCCACGCTGATGGATACCGCGGCGATGGAAGCCTTGCTGGCGCATACCGCCGCCATTGGCTGTCGCGTCGTGATCGATGAAGCGTTTATCGGCTTGAGCGGCGGGGCGCGGCCTCAGGCGTCACTGGTGCCTCTGCTGGCGCGCTTTCCACATTTAATTTTGCTGCACTCCATGACCAAGTTTTATACCCTGCCGGGCCTACGCCTGGGTTATCTGCTGGCCAATAGGGTGACCGTTGAGGTGGCGGCAAGCCACCAACCGGCCTGGAGTGTTAATCATTTGGCGGCTGAACTGGTGGCACCGCTGCTGGCTGACGAGGCATTTGCCGACCGCACCCAGCAATGGCTAAACAGCGAGTGGCCGCGTATGGCCCAAGCGCTTGCGCAACTGGGGCTGGAAGTGGTGCCCAGCCACGCATGTTTTTTTCTCATCCGGCCTCGTATTTCACAGAGAATAAGCACGGACGCGCTGTTCGAGCGGTTGTTGCGCCAAGGCGTGCTGGTGCGCCATACGCATAACTTTGCCGGGCTTGATGGCGAATGGCTGCGCGTGGCGCTACGCGATGCACCCGCTAATCAGCGGTTAAATCACGAGCTTGAGAAGGCGCTGCATGATTGTCTTCGTTAGCGGCGGGGCGCGCTCGGGTAAAAGCGAGATCGCCGAACAGCAGGTGACCAGTGCCGCGGGCAGTTTGCCCTGTTACTACCTAGCCACCGCAGACGTCTACGACGCCGAAATGGCGGCACGAGTGGCCCGTCATCAGCAGTCCAGGCAAACATCCCAGCAAATGCAGCAGCAGAGCGTTCAATGGAAAACGCTGGAGGAGCCACTGGCTATTGATCAAGCGCTGGGGAAGGTGCCCAATGGCAGCGCCGTGCTCCTCGACTGCCTGACGCTCTGGGCCAGCCAAGTGTTGTATGCCAGTGAGCTTAGCGAGCAAGCGGGGCTATCACTGCTGGCTCGCGCACTTGCCGATGCCCGAGCGCGTAGCCTCCATATGGTGATTGTTTCCAACGATATTAACGAAGCGCTGCCGCCCACCGATGCTGAAACCTGGCGCTACCTCAATTTTCTTCAGCGTGCGCACTGCTGGCTAGCGAAAGAGGCGGACTCGGTCATCGAAGTGGTGGCTGGCGGCGCAGTCGAATGGAAGCCAGATAAGGAGCCGAAGATTTGAAAAATGCCCTATGGGGAGCCGTGCTGGCGCTGCAGTTTCTAACTCGCCTCCCCATTCCCATCGCCGCCCCCTGGACACCGGAGACCCGGCGCTGGGCCGTGCGCGCCTATCCACTGGTGGGGGTGATGATTGGCAGTTTGTTGGCACTCATCGCGTTCGTAATGCAAAGCGCTCCGGCCCCGATCACCGCATTAGCGTGCTTGAGTGTGTGGGTGGCGCTGTCGGGTGGGCTGCATTTGGATGGCGTGATGGATATTGCCGACGCGCTGGGCAGTAACCAGCCGCTAGCGCGCCGCTGGGAAATCATGAAAGACCCGCAAATCGGTAGCTTCGGTATGTTGGCGCTGATGTTTCTGCTTGCCTGGAAGGCCGTGTTGCTATGGGCATTACTGGCTTATCACGCGCCCTGGTGGTGGCTATTGATGGTTCCCGCGCTAGGGCGCTGGGCTGGCGTGGTGTTACTGGTGTTGACTCCCTGCGCCCAGCCGAAAGGCTTAGCCTGGAGCTGGCAGCAATCGCTTAGCGGCCAGGACGCGGCGTTGGCGCTGTTGCCGCTGGCATTAATAGCGCTGTGGGTGCCCAGCGTGGTGGTAATGGTGCTAATCGTCACGGTTTTTGTGGTCATCATGCGCTGGTGCATGATGAGACTGTTTAACGGCATTAACGGCGATATGGTAGGCGCCACCATTGAAGGAGGAGAGCTTTGGCTACTGATCTTACTGTGGAGCTGGTGGCAGTTCGCCACGGTATTACCGCTTGGAATTTAGAGCGCCGTTATCAAGGCCAACGTGATATTCCGCTGCTGTTCCCCGAGGCGGAAGCGGGACTGCTGGCACTTCGGGAAGCCTTGGTTGATGAACATTTTGATGCCATCTACACAAGTGACCTTGATCGCTGCCAGCAGACGCTGAAATGGGCGGAAGCGGCGAGGGAAGGAACGCCGCTAGCCCTTGAGCCCCACTTACGCGAACTCGATTTTGGCGAGTACGAAGGCAAGGTTTACGACGAACTCAAAGATTTACCCCACTTCCGCGCCTGGATCGATAGCGTGGGTGAACTGCAAATTCCCGGTGGCGAATCGGCGGCCCAACTGCGCGAGCGTTTGGATGCCTGGCTGCATGATCTAGCGTCCAATGCTCGGGCTGATGGCCATAAAAAGATTTTAGCCGTCACCCATGGCGGCGTGATCCGCGAGCTGCGCCGACGTTTTGAAACGATCCACTTTTGGGACGGCACGGTACTTCAAGCCCAGGGCAGGCGCTGGCAGCTTATTTATCAGACAGACGAGCATGGAAAAGGGGAATGGCAATGCAGCTCTTCATCGGCGGTGCCTGCGCTGGCAAACGCAACGCCGTAACGTCGCGCTTTCCCTCGGCAAACTGGCACCGGCTTGAGGCGGGGCAACCCCTCATCGATAGCCAGCAGGCGCTAGCCGCTAATACGCCGCTGGTGATTACCGGTGTGCTTGAGTGGCTTGACGCTGCCCTTGAGCATGACGATAACGATGCCCTGCACCAGCAGTGGCAACGCGATATGGCGACGCTCTGCCAGCGTGCCGACGAGCTAAACGCGGCGTTAATCATTATTGCCACTGAAGTCGGCCGCGGGATTGTGCCCATGCAGCCAGAACAGCGTCGCCTGCGCGATCTCAACGGCTGGTTCACCCAAGACGCCACTGCCCAGGCCAGCCATGTGTGGTATGTGCGCCACGGGCTGGTAATGGCGCTCCAATAGCCCCCCTGTTTCAATTGACCTCCCATTGGCAAGTTGCTAGTTTACGCCCACTCTCAGGTGCTAGCGGCTGAAATGTCGCTAGTGAAACGGGAAGTTGGTGAACGCCTCGCGTGATTCCAACGCTGCCCCCGCAACGGTGATCGAGATAAGAACGGCTAAAACGCCACTGTGCTCAGGCACGGGAAGGTGGTCGTTCGGAAAAGAGTGGCTCTGTTCTTGCTAGAGACGCCTTTCGCTCGTCAGCCCGGAGACCGGCCCGAGAGTAACGGTTCAACCGAACCGATACATGCCGAGACGCGGTGGGCGCTCTCAGGGCAGTGAACCATAGCGCAATGCTGCGGTGACGCCCTTGTTGTGCCCTGCGCTCGGTCAAAAAAACTGCGTTGTGCGGGTGAGCACGACGAGCAAGGGATCTCACATGAACCACCGTTTCCACACTACCGCCAAACGGGCGGCGTTTGTCATGGCTGCGCTACCGCTGGCCGTGCATGCTCAGTCCAACGAGCAGAACTCAGTTACCTCTTCCGCTGATGCTGACCTCAACCCCGTGGTGGTGACCGCGGCACTTGCCCCGCGTACTGCTAATGAAAGCCTCTCTTCGGTCACGGTGTTGGATGAAGCCACTTTTCGCCGCCAGGACCCGGTAAGTATTACGGATCTTTTCCGTGGGCAACCGGGCGTGGATGTCTCTTCGAATGGCAGCTTTGGTAAAAACAGCAGCGTTTATATCCGTGGCACTGGCAGTAGTCAAAATGTGCTGTTAATCGACGGCATTCGCTTGCGTTCTGTCACCAGTGGCGGCGCTGCCTGGTCGTATATCGATCCGCGTATGTTTGACCGCGCTGAAATCGTGCGTGGCCCCCGCGGCAGCCTTTACGGTGCCGATGCGATTGGGGGTGTCATTCAACTCTTTACGCCTGATGGTGACGAAGAGGGCCCACAACCCCGTATTTCAGTCGGCGGCGGTTCATTTAACACTCAGCGCTTAAGCGCCGGTATCAGCGGGCAAGAAGGGGGCACTCGTTACAGTTTCGCCGGTAGCCATTTTGCTACCGACGGCCAGCCCATTCGCCGCGACGGTGATGACAAGGGCTACGATAATACGTCTGCCCTGGCACGGATTTCTCACACTTTCGATTCTGGGGCCGAAATGGGAGTGCTGGCGCTACGTGCCCGCGGTAACAACGAATACGACGGTGGCGAAAACGACTTTGTTCAGCAAGTGGCCGGGGTATATGGCGAGCTGCCGCTCACCGACCATTGGCGTAGCCGCATCACGTTAAGCGAGTCACGCGATGAGAGCGATAATTTTGCCGATTCGGGTGATTCCGTTTTCAACACCAAAGTGCACACCGCGCGCTGGGAAAACACTTTTACATCCGGCGCCCATGAGCTGGTGGCAGGGGCTGAATACAGCCAAGACAAGGTCGACAGCAGCATCGATTACGATGAAACCAGTCGCAGCAATGCGGCGGTATTTTCACAGGCGCTGCTGGATTTTTCCCCTGTCATTTTGCAGGCCAGCCTGAGGTTCGACGACAACGAATCCTATGGGGAAGAAGTAACGGGCAGCCTGGGGGTAGGTTACGAGCTGGACAGCTACCACACACTACGGGCCAACTATGGCACCGCTTTCAATGCGCCGACCTACAATCAGCTTTACTACCCAGGCTTCGGTAATCCGGACCTGGAAGCTGAAACCTCCGAAACGTTGGAAGTCGGGGTGCGCGGGCAATACGCCCACTGGTTCTGGGACGCGGCGCTCTACCAAACCGATATCGATAACTTGATCACCGGGCAGGGTATCCAGTCGAATGTGCCTACGTCACGAATCCGCGGGGCTGAACTTTCCAGCGGTGTTGACATAGCTGACTGGACCCTGGCCGCTGCGCTGACCTATACCGACCCTGAAAACCGGTTGACCGGTCAACGCTTGCAAAACCGCGCGACACAGAGCGTTCGTTTCGATATAGATCGTGAGCTTGGCGATTGGTCGCTGGGAGGCTCTTGGATAGCACAAAACCACCGCTACCGCGACGCCCAGAATGACGATCGCCTAAGTGGCTACGGTCTTGTTAATCTACGAGCTGGCTGGCAATTTGCCCCGCTATGGAGTGCGCGCGTGACGGTTGAAAATGCGCTAGATCAAGACTACATCACCACCCGTTCGTTTGATGGTGCCGATTATATCAACGCCGGCCGGGCAGGGTTTTTGAGTGTTCACTTTGGCCAATAGAAAGAGTGTTATAGCGCGCGGGGCTCTGAGCCTCGCGCTGCTATCGATGGCAGCGGTGGCAACGGCACATGACCATTCGCGCTGCGCTGTAGATGATCGCGATCGTGAGATCTGTCTTCACAATGCGGCCCAGCGCATTGCCACGCTTTCGCCTGGGGCAACCGAGCTGACCTACGCCGCAGGTGCCGGGGATCAAGTCGTCGCCGTGGTTTCTTACAGCGACTACCCACCTGAAGCCAAGCAAGTCGCCTCGGTGGGCAGCCATACCCGCATTGATTTGGAAAAGCTGGTGGGGCTGGCACCCGATTTGGTGATTGGTTGGATGACCGGGAACCCGGCAGAGCAACTTGAAACCCTCGAAGCCTTGGGCATGCCGGTGTTCTATATCGAGCCCCGTGATATGAATGGTGTGGCCAGTGCCATCGAACGCTTGGCGCGACTGGCGGGCACAGAAGCGGACGGGCAAGCGGTAGCCGATAATTTTCGTACGACCATGAACGCGCTCGAAGAGCGCTACCGAGACCGCGAGCCGGTACCCACCTTCTATCAAGTGTGGGATGAGCCGCTTATGAGCGTGAATAGCGAACACCTAATTGGTCAGGTGATAGAGATGTGTGGCGGTGACAACGTATTTGGCGATCAGGCCCGCCTGGTGCCGCGCATTGACGATGAAACCGTGCTGGCCGCCAACCCTGAAGCGATTGTGGCCGGTGGCATGGGGGAAGAGAACCGCCACTGGCTGACCCACTGGGAGCAATACCCCAACTTGACGGCGGTGGCGCAAGGCAATCTGTTCTTTGTGCCCCCCTCGTTGATACAGCGGCCAACGCCGCGGCTGATGGAGGGCACCCGTGTCCTTTGTGAGAAGTTGGATGTTGCCCGCCAAAAACGCCGGGGCGCTTGATGCTGGCGCGCCTGGGGCTTCCGCTTGGCTTACTGCTACTGGCCGCACTGGGTGCCTTGGTTATCGCCCTGGGCGTTGGTAGCGCGCAAATTTCTCCTACGCAGATTTGGGAAGTGACCCAAGGCAAAGGCGATGCACTGGCACGCACCATGGTGATGGAGCTGCGCCTGCCTCGGGCGCTTTCGGCGTTTGCCGTGGGTGGGTTGTTGGCGGTAGCGGGTGCGCTAATGCAGGTGCTGCTTCGCAACCCCTTGGCAGACCCCTATGTACTGGGTCTTTCTGGCGGTGCCTCGATTGGCGCACTGGCCGCTATGCTCGGTGGCCTAGGCGGGCTGGCGATTTCGGGTTCAGCCTTTGGCGGCGCGCTACTCTCGACCTTTCTAGTTTTTGGCTTGGCCCACGGCAGCGGCGGTTGGACGCCTTCGCGGCTGCTGCTCACTGGTGTGGTGGTCGCGGCGGGGTGGGGCGCGGTGATAACGCTAATGCTGGCGTTGAGCCCCGCCGAACGCCTGCCGGGTATGCTCTACTGGCTGATGGGAGATCTCTCCTATGCGCGTACACCGTGGCCGCCGCTACTGCTGTTACTGGCCACCTGCGTGGTGCTGATTCCGCTCGGCCGTAGCCTGAATGTGTTGGCCCGAGGCCCACAGCAGGCCGCAGCGCTGGGCGTGGCGGTTCGGCCGCTGGAGTGGTGTATCTATATTGCCGCTAGCTTACTGACGGCGGCGGCAGTCACCACCGCAGGCAGCATTGGCTTTGTCGGTTTAGTGGTGCCGCATATGCTGCGTTTGCTGTTAGGCAATGATCAGCGGCTGATACTGCCCGCCTGCGCCCTGGCGGGCGGCACGCTGTTAGTACTGGCCGATACCCTGGCGCGCACCATGATTGCCCCAGAGCAGTTGCCCGTGGGGGTCATCACCGCGCTGCTGGGCGTGCCCACCTTCCTGTTCCTGCTTTACCGGAGCCGCTGATGGGCACTCTTTCGACGCACGATCTTATTATCGATGTGCCTGGGCGCGAAGGCGGAACGCCGCTCAATCTGACCGTTGAGCCCGGACAGAGCTGGGGCGTGCTAGGCCCCAACGGGGCGGGTAAAACCACGCTGATGCACACCCTGGCTGGGCTACAAGCCCCGCGCTCAGGCGAGGTAAGGCTGATGGGTAAGCCGCTTGGCAAGCTGCGTCGCCGCCATGTGGCCCAGCGCCTGGGATTGGTGTTTCAAGACCGTCAGGACGGCTTTCCCGCCTCGGTGTTGGAAACCGCGCTGATTGGCCGTCACCCCTATCTTTCGCCCTGGCAAATGGAGGGGGCTGATGACTATGCCCGCGCCGAGGCTGCCCTTGCACGCTTGGATGTGGTGCATCTACGTGAGCGGCTGGTCAGCACACTTTCAGGCGGCGAACGCCAGCGTGTGGCCATTGCCACCCTGCTGACCCAGGCGCCCGACGTATGGCTGGCAGACGAGCCGACCAACCATCTGGATCTTCATCATCAGAGTGCCGTGATGGCGCTAATGGCGGAGCAGGCCGCCGCAGGGCATGCCGTCATGATGTGTTTGCACGACCTGAACCTGGCTGCCCGCTGGTGCGACCACGTGCTGTTGATGTACCCCAACGGGGATGCTTGCTGGGGCCCAAGAGAAACCATGCTGGTGCCCAGCGCGCTGGAAAGCCTTTACCGCCAAAAGCTAGCAGTGGTAGAGGTGGATGGCGCGCCGGTGTTCGTGCCGATTAAGGCCTAGCTTATGGCGCCAGTTCATCCCGCCACGTGTGGCGAGGTTCGAAACCGACCAACCGGCGGGCCTTTTCGATACTGTAGAAGGTTTCGAATTCGCCCATTTCGTGCTTGATGGGCACGCCTGCGTAGAAGCGCTCGATCACTTGGGCATTGGTTAGGCCAACCGAGAGATCGTGATTGGCGACGTTGAACACTTGGTAACCAAGGCCATCCGTTTTCAGGCAACAGTCGACCATCTGGCCCAGATCGCGGGCGTCGATGTAAGCGAAGATATTACGACGACGCAGGGCGGGGTCTTCCAAGTAGGTCGGAAAATCCTGGCGGTACTCGTGGGGCTCGATAACGTTGTTGATACGCAGGCCGTAGATGTCGATGCCTGAACGAGCCTGGAAGGAGCGGGCGGTTACTTCGTTGACCACTTTGCTCATGGCGTAGCTATCTTCTGGCACGGTGGGGTGTTCTTCATCGATGGGAAGGTAGTCCGGTTTCTTCTCGCCATCGGCAAAGCAGACGCCGTAGGTGGTCTCGCTGGAAGCGAAGATCACCTTAGGAATGCCCAGCTTGGTGGCGGCATCCAGCACGTTGTAAGTGCTTAGCGTATTGATGCTGTAAGTCTCGTTATCCGGCCGATGCAGGATGGCAGGGATAGCGGCGAAGTGGACGATGGCATCGTAACGTGGCACGCCGGTGCCCGGCTCAAGCTCGTCGAATCCGGCGTAAGCATGGCACGCATTGAACACTTGGCCTGCATCGGTCAGGTCGGTTTTCAGGGTGGTGATGCCGGGCACGTCAGACGTCACCCAATCCAGATTGGTAACGCGGTGACCTTGATCGCGAAGATAAGCAGTGGCATGGCGGCCAGCTTTGCCACTGCCGCCAGTAAACAGAATACGCATGCGGTAACCCCGGTTGGTGAAACGAAGCGGAAAGTTGAATCGAGCAAACATCTCCACCTTAGCAAAGAAAGGTTCGACCCGCCGACACTCAGCCCTGATCGCATGAAAAAGGCTTAACCATCAACCGTTAAAAGGAGCGTTATGTTTCATGGCAAAGCACACGCAGCGTTAATCAGCGCACCCGGCTCCGGCCAGGGGAAATCAATGGTCACGGCGGCGCTAGCACGGCTGCATCGCAATGCAGGGCTTACCGTGCGGGTGTTCAAGCACGGCCCCGATTACCTTGACCCGATGATTCAGGAAGTGGCCTCTGGCCAGCCGGTGTATCAGCTTCACCCCTGGATGACCGGTGAAGAGGAGTGCCGCTGGCGCTTAGCCGAAGCCGCCCAGGAAGCTGATGTGATTCTGGTCGAAGGCTCCATGGGGCTGTTTGATGGCTCGCCCTCCAGCGCTGACTTGGCGATCTTGGCAGGCATCCCCGCGCTGCCGGTGATCGATGCTTGGGGCATGGCACAAACCTTTGGCGCGGTGGCGCAGGGCTTGGCTAACTATCATCCCGACTTGGCTATTCATGAAGTGATTGCCAACCGTGTCGGTAGCCCCGGCCACGGCAAACTGCTCGCCGACAGCATGCCGGAAGGCATTGCGCTGCTGGGGGCCATTCCCCGCAATGAGGCAATGAAGATTCCTGATCGCCATTTGGGCTTGGTGCAGGCCAGCGAGCTAAGCGGCCTGGATGCGCAGTTGGATGCCGCTGCCGAGGTGTTGAAAGAGGCGGGCTTAGGCCGGTTGCCCAAGCTGGTCACGCTTAGCGCAGAACCGCCAGCGCCGGTACCGGACTACCTGAATGGCGTGCGCATTGCGATTGCCCGAGACGACGCTTTTGCGTTTATCTACCGCGCCAATGTCGACGTGCTGCGCGCCATGGGCGCAGAGGTCAGCTTCTTTTCACCGCTGACTGATCACCAGTTACCCGAGTGCGACGCGCTCTGGTTGCCGGGGGGCTACCCCGAGCTAAACGCAGCGCGGCTGAGCGCCAGCCACAGCATGTTAGAAGCGATTCGCGCCCATCACCGCGCGGGCAAACCGATACTCGCAGAGTGCGGTGGCCTAATGGCCTGCGTTGAGCAATTGGTGGATGGCGAGGGTGAAAGCCACGCGATGCTTGGGCTTCTCAACGGCACCGCGAAAATGGCCGGTAAACTCACCGCGCTAGGGCTGCAAAGCCTACACGCCGGGGCAGGTGAGCTGCGCGGTCATACCTATCACCACTCGCTGCTCGAAACCACGATGACGCCGCTGGCGCGCACCCGCAAACTCGCCGGAAGCGAAGCCGAGCCGATTTACCGTGAAGGCGGGTTGGTCGCGAGCTACTTCCACGGCTATTTTCCCTCTGCGCCCAAGCTGGTCGCGGATATTTTTACCGGGCAGCCGATTAGTATCAATAACGGTTAACGAAGGATGTGGAAGATTTTTCCATAAAATTGAACTGCGCTATGCTGTGTGCCTTTCAACCCTGAACTTAACTCAGCAGGAGAACACCATGACCTTTTACGTCTACCTTTCCGGCGAGATTCACACTGACTGGCGCGAAGAGATTCAGCGCGGCGCTGACGCAGCGGGCCTGGATATCGTGTTCACCGCCCCGGTAACGGACCACGCTGCCTCTGATGCCGCCGGTGACCATCTGGGTAAACCGGAGAATGGCTTCTGGCGTGATCACCAGTCATCCAAGGTCAACGCCATTCGCACCCGCACCATGATCGAGCAGGCCGACCTCGTTGTCGTTCGTTTCGGCGACCAGTACAAACAGTGGAACGCCGCCTTCGATGCAGGCTACTGCGCTGCCTTGGCGAAGCCCTACATCACGCTGCACAGCGAAGATATCGTTCACCCGCTTAAAGAAGTCGACGCGCAAGCCCAAGCCTGGTGCACCACGACCGATCAAGTGGTTGAGACGTTGCGCTACGTACTAAAAGCCTGAGCTTAAATAGAGAGCTTATAGAAAGCTGAATAGAGAGCTTAATAAAGAGGACGCCCCATGCGCGAGAATGCCAAAACCCCTGAACGCCATGCCCAGCGCATGGCGGCCAAGCAGAAAATCATGAACGAGCGCATCGCCCGCGCCGATAAAGAGCAGGGCGTGCTGCTAGTGCTTACCGGCCCCGGTAAAGGCAAAAGCAGCTCCGGTTTTGGCATGCTCGCCCGCGCCCTAGGCCACGGTATGAAAGTCGGCGTGGTGCAGTTTATTAAAGGCGCCTTCAGTACCGGCGAAGAGGCGTTCTTCCGCAATCTGCCCAACGTGGACTACCACATAATGGGGCAGGGCTACACCTGGGACACCCAAGACCGCGAACGCGATGTTGAAGCTGCCAACGCCGCCTGGGCAGAAGCCAAACGCATGCTGCAAGACGAAAGCTATCACTTGGTACTCCTCGACGAACTCAACATCGCCCTGCGCTACGAATATCTAGACCTCGATCAAGTGCTCGACGACCTACAAGCCCGCCCAGCAATGCAGCACGCCGTGGTAACAGGCCGCTACGCCCCACAACAGCTCATCGACCTCGCTGATACTGTTACCGAAATGAAAGTGGTTAAACATGCTTTTAAAGATCAAAGTATTAAGGCCCAGAAGGGGATTGAGCTGTAGGCGAGAGGTGTAAAGGGTGAGGGGAAGGCAGAGGGAGATTTTTTGGTGGGCGGAATTTCAGCCCGCGGCAGTTAGATCTTGTGAACCAGCAACTCCCCGTGTCTTGATAATACATACAATGTAACTACAATATAATGCATGAGCTATCTTATTTTCGAGTGGGATCCCAATAAGGACGCCGCTAACTTCAAGAAGCATGGCGTTTCTTTTAAAGAGGCAAAAACGGCCTTCACGGATGAGTTCGGCCGACTCATATCGGATCCCGATCATTCTGAAGAGGAGGATCGGTTCATACTCCTTGGCACGAGCATTCATTCCCGTTTATTGGTGGTGTGCCACTGCGTGAGAGACGGCGAAACAATTCGAATTATCTCTGCGCGCAAGGCGGATAAACGAGAGCGAAAAACTTACGAAGGGTATAGACATGCGTGACCATTACGATTTTTCAGAGTCAGTCAAAAACCCATACGCCAAAAAGCTTAAAAAGCAGGTCACGATCCGCCTGGATGAAGATACCATCGCGTATTTCAAGAATCTGGCGGAGCAAAAAGATCTACCGTATCAGAGCTTGATTAATCTCTATCTGCGCGACTGTGCCCAGTCACACAAAGACCTAAAACTTGAGTGGCAATAAACGGTTAATTAATGGCTTCTGCTGGGTTGTTCAAAGCTTCGGGTTTGACTTGGCTTTTGCCAATCGCAGGTCAGACATTGGGCTGAAGTAAAGGTGGCATTTTAAGTATGTGCTATAGCAAGCCACTAATTAATCGGCCTGCCTTCGTTGATAGCGGGGACATTGCATTTGTGTTCCCACAGGCTATGCAGGAAAAGTCTGATGAGGTCGACGTCTCCCCCTGATTGAGTAGCGCTACACTTTAGAGTCCGATCCTATGGGTAAGGAGATTGGACATGAAGAAGCGTTTCAGCGAAGAACAGATCATTGGTTTCCTGGGCGAAGCCGAAGCGGGA
>NZ_JBQXYA010000010.1:0-123542 GCF_052645115.1 Vreelandella sp. V005
ACGCAGGCTTTGTGCCTAACGACATGCAGGTCGGTCAGACCGGTAAGATCGTCGCGCCCGACCTGTACATTGCGGTAGGCATCAGCGGGGCGATTCAGCACCTGGCGGGCATGAAAGACTCCAAGGTAATCGTCGCCATCAACAAAGACGACGAAGCGCCGATCTTCCAAGTCGCCGACTACGGCTTGGTAGGGGATCTGTTCGAGATCCTGCCGGAGCTGGAAAGTAAGTTATAAGGCGTTGAGCAACTGACTCAGCAGAGAGCCGACTTCGCCAGAAGTCGGCTTTTTTGTCGCAGGTGTATTAGGTAAATTGCCAATAGTTGACTAAAGTACTGGGGCAAAGGGTAAGAAAAAACACCCCGACGGTTGAAAAAGCTGCGGGCTGACCGCAGATAAGTAAGTGAACGCAACGAAAGCCACTCAAGGAGATGATGATATGGCACATACACTACCCGAACTGCCGTACGCATACGACGCTCTCGAACCAAACATCGATGCAATGACGATGGAAATTCACCACTCTCGTCACCATCAAACCTACGTCAACAACCTGAACGCTGCGCTTGAAGGCACAGGTCTGGAAGACGTACCCGTTGAAGAGCTCGTCGCGAACCTGGATCGTGTTCCAGAAGCCAAGCGTCAGGCCGTTATCAACAATGGCGGTGGGCATGCTAATCACTCTATGTTTTGGCAGATGATGTCGCCCAATGCCGGTGGTAATCCGCAGGGTGATGTTGCTAAAGCTATCGACTCTGAATTGGGCGGCCTCGAAGCTTTCAAGGAAGAGTTTAAAAAAGCGGCTGTGGGTCGTTTTGGTAGCGGTTGGGCGTGGCTCTCCGTTACCCCTGAGAAAAAATTAGTGGTTGAAAATACGCTGAACCAAGACAGCCCGTTAATGCATGGTAATACACCGGTGCTGGGGCTGGATGTTTGGGAGCATGCTTACTACCTGAAGTATCAAAACAAGCGTCCTGACTATATTGCTGCGTTTTTTGACGTAGTGAATTGGGAAGACGTAGAGCGTCGTTATCAAGCTGCGATTAGCTGATGAAAGCGCTATGACCTGCTAGCAGTGCCAGTAAATGGCGCTGCCAAAAGCCGCCCACTTTTGTGGGCGGCTTTTTATTGCCTGGGATATGGCTGGGCAATAGCTGTCAATAACCTGTGGGTAAAAAATACCACATATGCTTGAATTGATTTTCCCATGGTCTATATATAGTATGAGTTGTGTCTTCAAGAAGGGTAGGGCACAAGATGTGCGCTACCCGAAAAATGCCGCTATGAAAAGGGGATTAGCCATGGAAATTCAGATTTATAGCAAGCCAGCTTGTGTTCAATGCACCGCTACTTACCGCGCGTTAGACAAGCAGGGACTCGATTACAAAGTGATCGATATAACCGCCGAGTCGGGTGCGCAGGAAGAAGTAGAAGCCTTAGGCTATCGCCAGCTCCCCGTCGTGGTAGTAGGCGAAGATCACTGGTCGGGCTTCCGTCCAGATCGCATCCAAGCACTGGCTTAAACCAACCACATGCTGGCAAGTTGCTCACAAACCTCTGTGGCCGGCAGTTTGGTGTACTTCTCTACCAAGTCAGGTAATACCCATCGTTTTGTGGAAAAACTTGGTCTTGCTGCAACGCGGCTGCCGCTGAATCGAGATGCGCCTGCTCTGCGCGTAACCGAACCCTATATTTTAGTTACCCCTTCGTATGGTGGGGGGAGCGCCCAGGGCGCGGTACCTAAACAGGTCATCCATTTCCTCAACGATACGCATAATCGGGATCTGTTGCGGGGCGTTATTGCCGCAGGAAACACCAATTTTGGCGAAGCATATGGCCTTGCTGGCCGAATTATTGCGAAAAAATGCCACGTGCCGCTGCTGTATCGATTTGAACTGTTTGGCACCAACGACGACGTGGTCAACGTGCGCAAAGGAGTAGAAGAGTTTTGGAAACGACTAACGTAGCGACTCAGAATGTAGCAGAGACAAAACGGCCTTCGGCGGCGCCTGAGGCGCGAACGCTGGATTACCACGCGCTCAATGCCATGCTTAATCTCTATGGTGCCAACGGTGAACTACAGCTGGATAAAGATCGCGAAGCGGCCCGTCAGTATTTTTTACAGCACGTTAACCAAAACACGGTGTTTTTCCACTCGTTAGAGGAAAAGCTCGATTACCTGGTGGAAGAGCAGTACTACGAAGCCGAAATGCTGGCCCAGTACAGCTTCGCCTTTATCAAAGCGCTATTCGAGCAGGCCTATGCGTATAAATTTCGCTTTCCCAGCTTTTTGGGCGCTTTTAAGTATTACACCAGCTATACGCTGAAGACGTTTGATGGCAAACGCTATTTAGAGCGCTACGAAGACCGTGTTTGCATGGTTGCGTTGACTCTGGCGAGAGGCGATGAAGCGTTGGCAAAGTCACTGGTAGATGAAATCATCTCCGGCCGTTTCCAGCCTGCGACGCCTACTTTTCTTAACTGCGGTAAGCAGCAGCGCGGTGAGCTGGTGTCCTGCTTTCTGCTACGTATTGAAGACAACATGGAGTCGATCGGACGCTCCATTAACTCGGCGTTGCAGCTTTCCAAGCGCGGCGGTGGCGTGGCTTTCCTGCTTAGTAATATTCGCGAATCTGGCGCGCCGATCAAACGTATAGAAAATCAGTCATCGGGCATTATTCCGATTATGAAGCTGCTGGAAGACGCCTTCTCCTACGCCAACCAGCTGGGCGCACGCCAGGGGGCGGGAGCAGTTTATTTAAATGCTCACCACCCCGATATTCTGCGCTTTTTGGATACCAAGCGAGAAAACGCCGACGAGAAAATTCGCATTAAAACGCTCTCGCTGGGCGTGACCATTCCGGATATTACCTTCGAACTGGCCAAGCGCAACGACGATATGTACCTCTTTTCGCCCTATGACGTGGAGCGGGTTTATGGGGTGCCATTTGGGGATATCAGTGTTACCGAGAAATACCAGGAAATGGTGGCGGATGCGCGCATCCGTAAGCATAAAATCAATGCACGCGCCTTCTTCCAAACACTGGCAGAGCTTCAGTTCGAGTCGGGCTATCCGTACATCATGTTCGAAGATACGGTCAACCGCGCGAACCCGATTGCTGGTCGCATCAACATGAGCAACCTGTGCTCGGAAATCCTCCAGGTCAATACACCGACCGAGTATGATGATGATCTGGGTTATCGCCATGTGGGCCAGGATATCTCCTGTAACCTGGGCTCCATGAACATCGCCAAGGTAATGGACGCAGGTGATATTGGCACCAGCGTGGAAATTGCCATCCGCGGCCTGACAGCTGTCTCCGAGATGAGCAACCTGAGTAGCGTGCCTTCTATTGCCGAGGGTAATGCCAAATCTCGGGCGATTGGCTTGGGCCAGATGAACCTGCATGGCTTCCTGGCGCGGGAGCATATCTACTATGGTTCTGACGAAGGTTTGGATTTTACCAATCTTTATTTCTACTGCGTGGCGTTCCATGCCATTCGGGCATCCAACCGCTTAGCGATTGAGCATCAAGAGTCATTTGCCGGTTTTGCCGATTCTACCTACGCCTCGGGGTCATTCTTCGACAAGTACACCGATCAGGCGTGGTTGCCGCGCACTGAGAAGGTGCGCACGTTGTTCGAGCGCAGCGGTATTGCACTGCCGACCCAGCAGGATTGGCAGGAGCTTAAAGCCTCGGTGATGGCGAATGGCTTGTACAATCGTAATCTCCAGGCGGTACCGCCTACGGGCTCGATCTCTTACATCAATAACTCCACCTCCAGTATTCACCCGGTGGCGGCGAGAATCGAGATTCGTAAAGAGGGTAAGCTTGGTCGTGTTTATTACCCTGCACCGTTCCTCGATGAAGCCAACTTCGACTACTTCCAGGACGCCTACGAGATAGGCCCGGAAAAGATCATCGATACCTACGCAGAAGCCTCGCAGCACGTTGACCAAGGCTTATCGCTGACGCTGTTCTTCCCTGATACGGCCAGCACTCGCGATATCAATAAGGCGCAAATTTACGCCTGGCGTAAAGGCATCAAAACGCTTTATTACATCCGCCTCCGTCAAAGTGCCTTGGAAGGCACCGAAGTGGAAGGCTGTGTGTCGTGCACGCTGTAGTCAGCAAGCAACTTGTCTCTGTTATTGAATGCCCGGTGTTGATCGCCGGGCATTGAACGCTACGTTTTGAGAGCAATGCCATGAACACCATGCAACGTATATCGCGGGTCGATGCGATTAACTGGAACCGGCTCCAGGATGATAAAGACCTGGAAGTGTGGAACCGCCTGACCAGTAACTTCTGGCTGCCCGAAAAAGTGCCGCTATCGAATGACATTCAGTCGTGGAATACGCTTACGCAGCAAGAAAAACAGCTGACCATTCGTGTGTTTACCGGCCTCACACTACTAGACACCATTCAAAGTAGCGTGGGCGCGCCGGTGTTGATGGAAGATGCTCGCACTCCCCATGAAGAGGCGGTTTACACTAACATCGCCTTCATGGAGTCGGTGCACGCACGCTCTTATAGCTCGATTTTCTCGACGCTCTGCACCACGCGTGACGTTGATGACGCGTTTCGCTGGAGTGAAGAGAACCCCACACTGCAAGCAAAATCGCAGCTGATTCTGGAGCGCTATCGCTCGGATGACCCGCTAATGCGTAAAGTCGCCAGCGTGTTCCTTGAGTCGTTTCTGTTCTATTCCGGCTTCTATCTGCCCATGTATTGGTCAAGCCATGCCAAGTTGACCAACACCGCCGACCTGATTCGCTTGATCATTCGTGACGAAGCAGTACACGGCTACTATATTGGCTACAAGTTCCAGCAAGCCCTGGCGGAAGCGACGCCAGAGCGTCAGCAAGAAGTCAAAGATTACGCCTACGAGCTGCTGCTGGAACTTTACGACAACGAAGTGCGCTACACCGAGTCGCTGTATGACGAAGTTGGCCTAAGTGAAGATGTGAAGAAATTCCTTCATTACAACGCCAACAAAGCGCTGATGAACCTCGGCTACGAGCCGCTGTTCCCCAGCAGTGTGACCGATGTCGATCCCACTATCATGGCAGCGCTTTCGCCCAATGCCGACGAGAACCACGACTTTTTCTCCGGCTCCGGTTCTTCCTATGTGATCGGTAAAGCCGTCGCCACCGAAGACGATGACTGGGCATTCTGATAGCTTTAATGGGTAACGGTTAAGAGTAAAAAGTGAAGGAGGAGGTATGCCAGGGAGTGCCACTGACGTACTAAAAATTGCCGCTGCCGTGGTCAGTGACCATGAGGGGCGCTTGTTGTTGGTGCGAAAGCATCATACATCTTTCTATATGCAGCCCGGCGGTAAGATCGAGAAAGGCGAGAGCGCGCTAGCAGCACTATGTCGCGAGCTACGCGAAGAGCTGGGCTTGCAGGTTAACGAGGATCAACTGATCCCTCTGGGCTTGCAAACTGCTGAGGCGGCTAACGAACCTGGCGTGATGCTAGAGGCGAACCTGTTTGGCCTCGTGATTGACGAGCCTGTCGAAGCGGCGGCTGAAATTGCCGAAGCAAAGTGGGTAACCCGTGAAGAGGCTTGGCAGTTGTCTCTAGCGCCGTTGACCAAAGCATATATAGCAGCAGAGCATTAAAAAGATTTGAACCATGAAAGGCGCCTATGGCGCCTTTTTTTATGCATAAGAGGAGGGTGAAATCGTTTGTTTGTTAATGATAAATATTGTCATTAATTATATTAGTGGTAGGCTAGGCGGTGCAAAATATAAACGCAAATCGTTCTTATACTTAATTAGTTTTTAGTTGGGTGGTGTTAGCCGCCCGCTACTCAGTGACGGAGAGTCGACGTGCTGAACAGGCCTTTCTTTGCCTTGCGTGGATGGTGGCTAGCGGGAGCGCTGGCCGGCGGCACGCTGCTGGTAAGTGAACAAGCAATGGCTCAAGCGGCTGAAAGTGTAGAAGCTCAGCAAGCCCAGGCAGCGCTTCAAGAGCAGATTGATGCTGCCGATGAGCAAACCCGTGAGCAGTTGGCAGAGCTGCGTCGCTTAGAGCGCGAAACTCGTCAGCTAGAAGCGGACAACGCCTCACTCACTGGGCGCTTGGCGGAAGAGGCCGAGCGACAGCAGCGTCTTGCAACCGCCCTGGATACGCTGGAGGAGACGCGTGCAGCGCTACCTGTGATTGAACAAAATATGTCCGTTCAGTTGAGTCAATGGATTGAGAGTGACCTGCCTTTCCTGCGTGAGGAGCGCTTAGCGCGGGTGGAGCGGCA
This sequence comes from Vreelandella sp. V005, assembly GCF_052645115.1. NCBI lineage: Bacteria > Pseudomonadati > Pseudomonadota > Gammaproteobacteria > Oceanospirillales > Halomonadaceae > Vreelandella > Vreelandella sp. V005. The sequence goes on from NZ_JBQXYA010000010.1 coordinate 6,264, forward strand.
GCCTGATGAACAGAGCGCCAACACCATCGAACGCATTAATGGCCTGCTCGAAGCCTGGCGGGTTGAACTCGATTACGGTCGTGAGATGGATAGCTGGCGAGGGCGCTTAAGCCAGGATGGCAGCGAGCGTGAAGTGGATTTCTTGCGTGTGGGCCGTATCGGCTTTTATTACCTAACGCCAGACGGTCGTGAGGGTGGCGTGTGGCGTGCGGAAAGTAGCGCATGGCAGCCATTAGATGACGAATATCTGCGTGAAGTACGCAACGGCCTGCGCATGGCAGAAGATCAGCGTGCCCCTGAGCTATTAACGTTACCGCTCTCAGTAAGTGCGAATGATCAACAGGGAGAGCAGCCATGACGCTTATTCGTTTAGTGCTGCATCGCCTGGTGGCTATCGGCGTGCTGGTGGCGCTGATGGTGTTTAGTGGGGTAGCCACCGCGCAAAATGACAGTACCACCTCCTTACGTGAAGCACGCGAAGCTGCACAGGCGCGCGACCAGCAGCGTTTAATGGGTTTTCTAGATGACCAGCAAGCACTCGCATCTGCTCTTGAAGAGGCGCGTAGCAACTACGAAAGCGCGCAGCAGCAGAATGACGCTCTTGAGGCCCAGCAGGCGGAGCAAGCAGATCAAGCCAGCGAGTTAAGTGAGCGTCAGGCAGAGCAGGGCGAAGCGCTAGCCGGTTTATTATCGAATCTTGCCCGACATAGCTCTGAAGTGCGTAATGCGCTGGGTGAAGAGAGTTTGCTTACCTTGGAAGAAGGGTCGCTGCCGCCACGTCTAGATGATGTCGAAGTGCTTGAGCGTCATCAGCTAGAGAATGTTGTGGATCACTTGGCGGTGTTAACTGCGCGTACGGGCCAAGCCGCGCGGCTTTCTTTACCGGTCGCCGACGCTAGCGGCGAAGTCGCCACTCGAGACTTGGTACGTCTTGGCGATTTCGCCGTTTTTACCGAGAGCGAGCTTTTAGAGCGCGGTGAAAACGACGGTAATCTCGTCGTGCTACCCCGCACACCCAATAATATAGGCACGTTACTAGCGGAGTATTACCAAGGCGAAAGCAACGTTTTTGCGGTGGATCCTACCCAGGGCAGCGTGTTGGAGGCCTTGGCCCAGCAGCCTAGTCTGTGGGAGCGCTTCCAACAGGGTGGTTACGTCGGTTACGTGGTCGTTGCATTAGGCATTTTAGGTTTGATCATTGGCTTAGGGCAGTACCTCTATTTAGTCGTCGTCAGTCTGCGTGTTAACCGGCAGCGTCAGTCGCTCAGCCAATTAAAAGCGAACAACCCCCTGGGACGAGTATTGCTACGCTTTGAAGGCATGGACAAGCATCAGACCCCGGAAGCACTGGAAGCACGCCTGGATGAGGCGGTGCTGGCTGAACTGCCCAAGCTCGAACGCAGTCAACCCATGGTCAAACTACTGGCGGCGATTGCACCGTTGCTTGGCTTGCTGGGGACAGTGACCGGCATGATTGTGACTTTCCAAGCAATTACTGTCTTTGGTACTGGGGACCCGCAACTGATGGCTGGCGGTATCAGCCAAGCGTTGGTGACCACCGTGCTGGGCCTGATTACTGCAGTTCCCTTGCTGTTCGTGCAGACAGCGCTGTCGGGCCGTAGCCGCTATTTAACTCATGTCATCGAAGGGCAGGCGAGCGCGACACTGGCGGACCATTTAGAGTCTCACTCGTCCAATAATACGCCCGCTTACACGTCGGCGGTGAACTGAAATGTCCGCTTTTCCACTTTGGCTCGAGCCCGTTGAGCGCTTGGTTGAGGCGGGCGGTGCAGTGCTGGTCGTGTTGGCCGTCGTGGCGGTGCTGGTGTTTGCCATGGCCATGGAGCGTTGGTGGTACTACCGAATTACCTGGCGTATTGCGCGGCATCAGCTGCTACGCCGTTGGGCAGCGCGCAGCGATCACACCAGTTGGAGTGCTCGCACGCTGCGTCATGTCTGGGCTGAGGCGCTGGTGGCTAGGCTGCGCAAGCCGTTGCCATGGCTGAAGCTGCTGGTCGCGCTTTGTCCATTACTAGGCTTGTTAGGTACGGTGACCGGGATGATCAGTGTGTTCGACAGTCTATCGTTAAGTGAAACACATCAAGCGCGTGCCATGGCCGATGGCGTGGCCCGGGCCACGCTACCAACGCTGACTGGCATGGCAATCGCCGTGGTGGGACTTTTATTTATTAGTCGGTTAGAGCATGTTATTCGTCGTGAAGACCAGCGGCTGCATGATCGCTTGGCGCGGGCACTGGAGGAGAGTGATGCGTAGACGCCGTTCTATAGATGCGACTGCTGAGAGCAATGAGGTGAACCTAACCCCCATGCTTGATGTGGTATTTATCATGCTGATTTTCTTTATCGTCACGACAAGTTTTGTCAAAGAGAGCGGCGTTGAAATTGATCGCCCAGAGTCCAGCGCGGCCACGCCGAGGCCCGATGCCCAGGTGCTTGTCGCGGTCTCACCAGAGGATGCGGTGTGGGTGGATGGCCGTCCGGTTGATATTCACCGGGTGGGCCAGCAAGTGGCCGATATGCTCAGTGAAGATGGTTCGGTGGTTATCCAGGCGGATCGCGAGTCTACCACCGGTCTTTTGATCGAGGTCATGGACCGCTTACGTGAAGCGGGCGTTGACAAAGTAGCGGTGGCGGCGAGTCGGAGTGGGTCATGATGCGACATTTGATGTCGTTACTCGGTGGCGTTTTGCTGGCGGTAGGCCTGTTCTGGCTGCTGGCCCAGTTGGTTGCCCCCCCTGAGCAGGAGCCGGAGGAACTGACGATGAGCATGGCGATGACCATGGTCGAAGCGCCTGAGGTTGCCCCAGAGCAGGAGGCACCACCGCCTCAGCCGGTCGAAGCAGCGCCGCCACAAGCGCCGCCACAAGCGCCGCCGCCCATGCCTACTCCCGAGCCGCCTCCGGTCACCGAAAGCACGATTAGTTTGCCCGAGGTAGAGCTTCCGGAGGAGCCCGTTGAGCCGGTTGAAATGGATAGTGAACTGCCTGAGCTTACCGAAGTAGAGCCAGAGCCTGCTCCAGAACCCGCGCCGGAGCCCCCGCCACAGGAAGCGCCTCCAGAGCCAGCGCCAACACCGCGCGCCGCTTCAAGCGTAGCCGAGAGCCAGCCTGCCCCACGGGAGACTGCCCCGGCAGCGGAACCAGCACCTTCCAATGAGCCGGTGAGTGTCGGCCAGGCCACGCCGACCAGCCGGGTGAATCCAGCGTATCCAGCGCGTGCGCAGCGTCGTGGCATGGAAGGGTTTGTAGAAGTCGCCTTTATGATTCGACGTGATGGCAGTGTTGATGCTTCTTCGATACGCATCACGAATGCGCAGCCGCGCCGTGTATTTGACGATGCTGCGAGGGAGGCTATTGCGCAGTGGCAGTTTGAATCCAGCAATCAGTTGCGCAATGCCACCCAGCGGATAGAGTTTCAGTTGAGGTAGCTATGAAGCGACTTTTGATTTTATTGCTAAGCGTGTGGTCGATTTCAACGCAGGCGAGCCCTGCGCTGCCTGGGGATATTATAGCTGACCTCAACGCGCTGCAGAGCCAGTTGCAAGAGGGGTCGCTCAGCGGTGTCGTCGAACATGCAAACGCCCAGGCAGAGCGGCTAGCCTCAGGGAATCAATCGGATCAATGGGCGAGTGCCCTCTATCAACAGCTGGCCGCTGGCGCCTTGGCGCGACAAGATCAACCTGCGGCAGCAGCGGATCGGCTGGCAATCGCCCGGGGCCTCAGCGGGGTCGATGATGACCAAGCCACTAAGTGGCTTCGTGAAGAGGCTTCACTACGCCGGGCTGCTGGCCAGCGTGATCAAGCCATTGAGCTACTTTCCGAGTGGTTAACCCTTCAGCAGGATAGCAGTGCCATGTGGCAGCTAACCCGCCTATTGGCGCAGCAAGCGCGTTGGGAGGAGGCCGCTAACTGGCTCGGGCAGGCACTGAATGAGGAAAATGCGTTAACCGAGGCGCAGCAGGCGTTAACGCTGGCAATTTACCGCAATGCTGGGCAAAGTGACCAGGCCTTGAATTGGCTGCTAGACGGATTGGACGCGCAAAGCGACCTGTCTGATTGGCGCCAGGCGGCTGGCCTAGCGCAACAGGCCGGCCAGCCAGGAGTGGCCGCTGGCCTTTGGGAGATGGCGTGGCAGCTAGATAAGCTGACCGAGCAGGAAGACCGCTGGCTGTTGATTCAGCTTCATCTGTCGGGCGGTACGCCTGCCAGAGCTGCCGAACACCTTGAGCAGGCCCTAGCAACAGGCGATATCGTTCGCGATGAGTCCAATCTGCGCTTGCTGGCGAACACCTGGCAGCAGGCGAAAGATGTGGAGAAAGCCTTGAGCGCCTGGCAAGCTCTGGCGGTTCATACCCAGGCAGCCGCTGATTGGCGGGCCTATGGCCAGCTCGCCTACGCCTGGGGTGAGAGCGAACGCGCTCAGCGGGCATTTTCTCAAGCTTCAGAGCTGGGCGATGAAGAAGCCGCCCAATGGCTGACTAGCTTTAACTAGACAGTGCGAAAACGAGGCAGCACTAAAACTAAAAAGCACTAAGGCATGAGCGTAAGCGCAAAGTCACTCCAGGTCGGCGCATGATCCGAGGGGCGCTCCATGGCGCGCAGCTCGTAATCGATCCCGGCACCCGTGGCCTTTTCGGCGAGTGCCTGGGTAACGAGAATATAGTCGATACGCAGGCCGCGCTTAGGTTCCTGGTTAAACCCTTTAGAGCGGTAATCAAACCAGCTGAAGTGGTTCTCACTTTGCGGATAATGGAGGCGATAGCTATCCATTAGCCCCCACGCTTTGATGCCTTCAAGCCATCCGCGCTCGATAGGCTGAAAGCTGGTTTTGCCTTCGCGCAACCACCGCTTGCGGTTGGCCTCACCAATACCGATGTCCCGATCTTCTGGCGAGATATTAAAGTCGCCCATGATGGCCAGCCGTTCTTCAGGTTGGTGCTGCTGATGAAGCAGGCGCGCTAACTGGGCATAAAAGTGCTTTTTATTAGGGAATTTGGTCGGGTGAGTGACGTTTTCGCCCTGAGGAAAATAGCCGTTCCATACTGTTACGGCTTCACCGTCGTCTGCCAGCAGGCGGACGCCAATCATGCGGCGCTGAGCGTCCTCTTCGTCATCCGGAAAGCCGTAAAACACCTCCTGGGGCGCCTGACGGCACATTAGAGCGACGCCATAATGGCCCTTTTGGCCATGATAAAAGACGTGATAGCCCATGGCTTCTACGTCGGCAATCGGAAACTCGCTATCCTGAACCTTGGTTTCTTGCAGACCAATCACGTCAGGCTGCTGGGTGTCGATCAATGCCTGCAGTTGATGAAGGCGCGCCCGAATGCCATTAATGTTGAATGAAACTAACCGCATTACGAGTCATCTCCCTTAGGGGTGTCCGACTGGCTGCCTTTATCAGGGTGAATCGCGATCTGCTGACCACTCTGTTGGCGAGCGAGCTTTCTCACCGCCTGGAGTTTGCGCTGATGCTGCTTTTTCGCTACAAAGCGGCGCGAAGGGGCTACTTGGTCAGGATTGTCGTGGCGCCATTTTTTATAATCTTTCCGCCGGCCGGTACGAATAGTTACCTTATCGGCCAGTGAACGAGTTTTTTTCTTACGCGTCATGTCGCGCTCCTTACGTCGATTTGACGGCTATTCTAACAGGCCTTGGGACTCCTTCGACAGCAGGACGCGCTCTTATCGCCAAGCCCTGGTACAATGCGCACGTCAAGAAGCCAACTTCCACAGCAATGGACAGATAGACAGCCTATGAGCGAGTCGGAACAGACCACAGCACCGGCCCAGAACCGCAAGCCAAAACGCCGCCGTCGTAAACCGCGTCGTCGCCAGTCGAACTGGGATCTTCATCAGTTTCAGGTGCCCGCCGTGGCCGGCAAGTGGCGCTTTCATGACTTTGATCTGCCGCTGCCCTTAATGCGCGCTATTCATGCCCAAGGGTTTGAGTACTGCACTCCTATCCAAGCGGAGGCCCTGCGCCAAACGCTATTAGGTGGCGACATTGTCGGCAAGGCGCAAACGGGAACCGGTAAAACCGCGGCCTTTTTGATCTCGGTGATGGCCTACTTCCTGGAAGAGCCCACGCCCAATGGTCAAAAGCCGGGGGCGCCGCGTGCCTTGATTATTGCGCCTACCCGCGAGCTTGCGCTGCAGATCGAAAAAGATGCTAAAGCACTAGCGCGCTTTACCCAGCTTAATGTGGCAAGCGTGGTTGGCGGTATGGACTACCAGAAGCAGCGTGAAAGCCTGGGTAGCAAGATCGATATCCTGGTGGCAACACCTGGGCGCCTGTTGGATTTTCATCAGAAGCGCGATATCGACCTCAATGAAGTCGAAGTGTTGGTGTTAGATGAAGCCGACCGCATGTTGTCGATGGGCTTTATCCCCGATGTGAAGCGAATCATTCGCTACACGCCGAAAAAAGAGGAGCGACAGACCTTTCTATTCTCTGCCACCTTTACTGACGATATCTTGAACCTTGCCAGTCAGTGGACGCTCGATCCTGCCCACGTTGAGATCGAAGTAACCGTTGAGAATCAGGCGGACATTGATCAGCGTGTGTATATGGTGTCCGATGACGATAAGCAGCGCTTGCTGGTTAATTTACTTCAGCAAGAGAGCTTTGAGCGCGTGATGGTGTTTGGTAACCGCCGCGATTTGGTGCGCAAGTTAGACGATGTGCTCAAGAAAGCTGGCGTTAGCGCCGCGATGTTGTCTGGTGATGTGCCGCAGAATCAGCGTATCAAAACACTCGAAAGCTTCCGTGAAGGCGAGATTCAGGTGTTGGTTGCGACTGATGTTGCTGGCCGTGGCATTCATATTGAAGACGTTAGTCACGTCATCAATTACACCTTGCCGGAAGACCCGGAAGACTACGTACACCGTATCGGTCGTACCGGTCGCGCTGGTGCCAAGGGTGTGTCGATTAGCTTCGTCGGCGAAGAGGATGCGTTCTCGCTGCCGGAAATCGAACGCTATATCAACGACAAGCTACCTTGCGTGCATCCGCCGGAAGGTATGCTCTAAACCGCATGCTTGATACTGCCCTCAAAAGCGAAATTCAAGACGCTTACCGTCGCGTGGTGGACACGCTTGAGCTGACCCCACGCTACGGACAGCGCATGATGATCGCCGAAATCGCCCGCACGCTAGGTAATATAGAGAGCGACAACGAAGGCAAGCGCACCAGTGATACCCACGTCTGTGTGCTTGAAGCGGGTACTGGAACGGGTAAAACGCTGGCCTACCTGATCGCCGCTTTGCCGATCGCGAAAGCGCGCGGCAAGCGGCTGATTATCTCCACTGCCACGGTCGCTCTTCAGGAGCAGGTGCTTAACCAGGACTTACCTTCACTCGCCAGCCACAGCGGCATTGCCTTTCGCTATGCACTAGCCAAAGGACGTGGCCGCTATGTGTGCGTAGCGCGCCTGGACCAGGCGCTCGAAGGGACTGAGCCCAACCCGACGCTGTCGCTGTTCGAGCAGTCGCTGCAAACACAAAGCAGTGACTTTACGGTTATTGCCAGCGATATGGCGCAAGCGTATGGGCAGGGCGAATGGGAAGGGGATCGCGATAACTGGCCGGAAGCGATTGAGGATGCCCATTGGCGACGGCTAACGGTGGATCATCGCCAGTGCACGGGCAGGCGCTGCGGACACTTCGGGGCCTGCGCGTTTTTCCGTTCCCGTCGTGAGCTTGAGAACGCTGACGTTATCGTCGCTAATCACGACCTTGTGCTGGCTGACTTGGCATTGGGCGGCGGCGCTATTCTGCCCGACCCGGCGGACTGTATCTTTGTGTTTGATGAAGGCCACCACCTCCCCGAAAAGGCGCTTTCCCACTTCGCCCACCGTTTTGCGGTACACGGCTGTTTACGCTGGCTGAAAACGCTAAAAAGCAGTTTGACCGATCTACACCAAGCGTTAGCGATTCAGCCCACGGTCTCGCGTTTATTGGTGAGCCTGCCCGAGCTGATTCATAACCTGGAGCCCGCGTTAGGCGATGTGTTCAGTATGGGGCATCAATTGGCGGACAGGCCCAACGGCCTAGCCGATGAAGAGGCTACCCACCAATCGCGGTTTGAAAAAGGTCAGGTGCCCGACGCTTTACGTGAGCAGGCACAGCAATTGCTCGTGATGTTCGCGTCGCTTTCTCGCTGTTTGGAAAGTATCAGCGACATTCTGCGCGAAAGCCTGGATCCCGATAAGCAGACCGGTCTTGATCGTGAGCAAGCGGAGGCCTGGCTGCCGTTGGTGGCGTTGCTTCATGGGCGTGCGTTAGAAGCGCATGCATTGTGGCAGGCGTTTAGCGAGCAGGATGTCGCTAACGAGGCACCTAGCGCCCGTTGGATAACCTTGAGCCGGGTAGGGGGCGAACCTGAAGTTGAGTTTTCGGCTAGTCCCGTTTCGGCTGCGCATACCCTGGCGAAGCATTTGTGGGGTCGCTGTCATGGGGCGGTGGTCACCTCGGCTACCCTGACGGCCTTGGGTCGTTTTGAGCGCTTGCAGGAGCGTGCCGGGTTAGCCAATCGTTATCGCTACCAGGCATTGCCGAGCCCCTTTGATTACGCCAACGCCGTGCTGCGCGTGCCTAAGGAAGCCACCGACCCTGGCGATCGAGAAGCTCATGAGCGAGCAATCGTGTCGTTTGTATCGCAGCTAGCGGACACCGAGGCGGCGCTGGTGTTGTTCTCTTCCCGTGCGCAGCTTCGCGCGGTAGATAAGGCATTGCCTGCCGAGATCAAGGCGCGAGTGTTAGCTCAGGATGCACTTCCTAAGCGTGAGCTGATCGAGCGGCATCGGGCGGCAGTTGACCGAGGCGAGGGCAGTATCATCTTTGGCTTGGCGAGCTTTGCCGAGGGGATAGATCTTCCCGGCGACTATTTGACGCATGTGGTGATTACGCGCCTACCCTTCGCGGTGCCCGATGACCCCGTTGGAGCCACGTTAGCGGAGTGGATAGAGAGCCAGGGCGGCAATGCGTTCATGCGTATCAGTGTGCCGGATGCGTCTATCAAGCTGGTGCAGGCCTGCGGGCGCTTGATTCGCAAAGAGAGTGACCGGGGGACGATTACCTTACTGGATAAGCGGGTGATTACTCGCCGCTACGGGCAAGCATTGTTGGATGCACTGCCGCCATTTCGGCGTGAAATTAGCCGTTAAAAGGGTATTAAAAACCCCGCCGAAGCGGGGCTAAAGACTTACTTGGTAAAGACCTACTTGTCGATTCGCTTGGCTAGCGTGTCGGCCAGTTTGGCGTTCATGCGGTGGAATGTGTTCACTGTCGTATCCCAGTCAATGCAGGCATCGGTAATCGAGACGCCGTACTGCAACTGGCTTAGGTCTTGCGGCAGTTTTTGGTTGCCCCAACCAATATTGGATTCAACCATGAGGCCAATAATGGAGGTGTTGCCTTCCAAAATTTGGTTGGTGACGTTTTCCAGAACCAGTGGCTGCAATGCAGCATCTTTATTGGAATTGGCGTGGGAGCAATCAATCATGATATTGGGCGACAGCTTGGCTTTCTCAAGTTCCCGCTCTGACAGGGCTACGCTGACGCTGTCGTAATTGGGTTTGCCGTTGCCGCCGCGCAGAACGACATGACCATAAGCATTGCCGCGTGTGCGTATAATGGCCACTTGGCCTGCCTGGTTAATGCCCAGGAAATTGTGCGGGCTGGCCACGGACTGAAGCGCGTTAATCGCCACGTCTAAACTGCCGTCGGTACCGTTTTTAAAGCCGACGGGGCAGGAGAGGCCAGAAGCCATTTCACGGTGCGTTTGTGACTCTGTAGTACGCGCGCCAATCGCCGACCAGCTAATGCAGTCTTGCAGATACTGGGGCGAAATAGGGTCGAGGGCTTCGGTAGCTAAAGGTAAGCCCAGTTCAGCCAGGTCTACCAATAGTTTGCGTGCGATGTGTAAGCCTTTATCGATCTCAAACGAGTCGTTAAGGTGAGGGTCATTAATCAAGCCTTTCCAGCCCACTGTGGTGCGTGGTTTTTCAAAATAGACGCGCATCACGATATACAGACTGTCGCTGACTTGATCGGCCAGTGTGCGGAGGCGGCGAGCATAATCAAGCGCTGCGTCCACATCGTGAATCGAGCAAGGGCCCACTACGACAAGCAGTCGCGGATCGTTGCCATCCAGGATATTCTGAATGGTTTGTCGGCTCTCGATAACCGTGCGCTCTGCCGCCTCGGTCAAAGGGACTGCGTTTTTGAGCGCTTCTGGCGTGGTAAGAACGTCTTGAGCGAGGACGTTAAGGTTATTAACCTGCTGTTCTGACATCTTGCTACCTGTGCTTGCGTAATGGTCGGAAAAAAGAGAGGGGCGAGAAAAGTGGCATCTACTATCGCTTGTCGAGTAGGTAAAAATCAATTGTTGTGGAACTATAGCGGCATCCAGAGTGTCAGCCGCAGGGTTTGGCGAAAGGCGGTAAGCGGTTGATGTACTTTAAAGAACGCGCAACACTGGGCTCTGTTTTTAAAACCTGGGCTCTGTCGTTAAAACTGGGTTCTGTCGTTAAAAATTAGTACCGTTAAAATGCAGCTATATTGTCGAGCGATTTTTTCGCTCTTTTATCCACTCTATTATTAATCAATGCCCAAGGGACGCTATGCTGCTTGCTGTGAACGCCCACTGGTTAGGGCTAATAGGAATGGGGCTCGGCGCATGTCGTACGAGCTGGAGGAGCGTGTGAATGGGCACTCGGGAAACAGACCAACAGCTTGTTGAACGTGCCCAAAAAGGTGATACGCGCGCTTTCGATTTGCTGGTAAAAAAATACCAGCACAAAATTATCGGTCTGATCGGACGTTACGTTCATGACCATTCTGAAGTTCAGGATGTTGCGCAGGAGGCGTTTATCAAGGCCTATCGTGCCTTGGGTAAGTTTCGTGCCGAAAGCGCGTTTTATACCTGGATGTACCGTATTGCTATCAACACTGCGAAAAACCACTTGGTTTCACGAGGCCGTCGTCCGCCAGGTAGCGATCTAGATATTGTCGATGCTGAAATTGTCGACCAAAGCGGGCGCTTGGCCGATTCTGAGTCACCAGAGGCGGCTATTGCACGAGATCAGCTTGAGGCAGCGGTTTACCAAGCAATTGAAAATTTACCTGATGATCTACGTACCGCGATTACTTTGCGGGAGCTGGATGGTCTTGCTTATGAGGATATCGCTCAGGTAATGCAGTGTCCGGTGGGCACTGTTCGTTCACGAATTTTTCGCGCTCGTGAAGCGGTCGATGAGCATATTCGTCCGCTAGTGTCGACGGCTAGGAACAGTCGCGATGAATAACGGACAGTGGTGAAAAGCAAAAAAGGAAGGTTTTACTTTTTTTGTGAACTGTCTGGCATGTTTAGCGTCATACGCATGACTATCTCAATGAGCACATTGGATGCGTCGATGTGCAGAGTGTCATGAGCTTAGCGTTGTAAGTAAGCTGGGTTTTACTTAGTTGGTTTACGACGGGGTCTTGACCTTGGAAGTCGTCGGTGCGATGAAACCTGTTAGTGGTTTAGCGGTTTTCGTCACGCCAGTACTTCTTTTAAACAGTGTGAGGGTGTGAAGTATGAGTCAAAACACACGGGAATCACTTTCGGTGTTAATGGATGGCGAAAGTGATGAGCTAGAACTTCGCCGAGTGTTGAAGGCACTGCCTAATGATGACGATGCCGCAGATACATGGCGCCGATATCACCTCGCGCGTAGCATGATGCAGCGTGAGCAGGGTGTTGATATTAGCGTTGATCTCTCGGCTGGTATCATGGCTCGATTGCAGGAAGAACCTGCACCGATGATGGAAGGTTCCGAGCAAGTAGCTCGCCACCGCAGTGGAGGAATTTCATTTGCTCGCGGTGCCGGTGTTGCTGCAGCTGTCTCTTTGATGGTCATCACTGGCGTACAGTATTTCGGTAATGGTGCGTCGATTGGTCAAGGTAGTAACGCTGCAACGACTGCTTCGAGCCCCAGCCAGGGGACCCAAGTGCAACCTGTTAGTTTGGCTTCTCAGCCGACGGTTGCGCGCGCTGATATGCCGATGTTTGAACCCACACCGTTCAGGCTTAGCGGGCAGGCTGGCCAAAGTGGCTTAATGAACATAAGCGAAGCTGGCTTTTCTGCGCAGACTCCTCAGGGCGTGACCGCTTCACAGGGCACCACGATTGATGTTGACCAGATTGGCCTGTTGCAATCCTATCTTGAGCAACATACACAAAGTGCCGCTTACGGCAGTGGTGATAGCTGGATGCCGTTGATGCGCTCTTCTGCGGTAACCGAGCCTTTAGGTCAGCGCTAAATTTATGCCGTGCTTTATGATGACGCCTATCCGGTGAGTAGGAGTGCGCTAGATGCAAGTGCGCAATTTAATAGTTGTTTTGCGGATAAGGCGTGCATGGATACTGGCCGTCATGGTTTGTATGCTCCCAATGGCGGCCTACGCAGAGAGCTCAAATAACCCGTCAGAAAGCCTTAGTGATGATCGTGTCGGTTATGAATGTGCCGCCACTTCCCAACCATCCCCTGATAGTGCAACGCAGTGGCTTGAGCGTGGTTTGTGGGCAAGTCACTGCTATGGTTTTCAAGCGAGGGCGGTGGCTATTGATGCTGTCGGTGTGCGTACTTTGGCACTTTCACACCGCATTCAAAACGGTATTCGACAGCAGGTGGTGCAGTATTTAGATGGCCCTTCCGTCAGTATCGAGAGACGTTCACCAGTTGGGCGGCTCGCTTGGACAGAAGATAACAGTAGCGGTCAGCTGCCTTCACCTCAACGGTGGGCGACGCACCTGGAAGAATTTTATTTAGTTGAACTTGAAGATAAAACGCGAGTTGCGGGTCGTGACGCAGTTAAGCTAGTTTTTGAACCTCGTGACCAATGGCGTTTTTCTCATGAGTGGTGGATAGACCAAGCTACCGGCTTGTTGTTGAAGCATGTGCTTATCGATCAGCAAGGACAGATCATTGAAACCTTTCAAATTACCCAGCTTCAATCGCCTCAACAGTATAGTGGGATCGTTAGGTTAGACAGCCCCCAGGTTGCTCTGAGCACGCCCTGGCAAGTTACGTGGTTGCCTGCAGGGTTTGTTAATCAACCGGTGACTTTTACCGGCAATGATCGTCAGCAACGCGTCTATAGCGATGGCTTGGCGACAGTCAGTCTTTTTGTAGAACCCCTTTCCTCTGACACTACCCCTGCGCTGCAGGAGGGTATGCACCAGTTGGGCGTTTCTGCTGTTGCTGTCAAGCATACTATGACCGATGAAGAGCACTGGCAGTTGGTGGCGATTGGTGAGTTGCCGGTCGCCACACTCCAACGTATCGTTCGTTCAATCAGCTTTGATTTGCCACAATCACAGACCCATCATCTAAGCAGTGAGGAAGAGGCGCAGTAGTGGCAATGATGCACATGTGACGAGGAATATAATGAAGGTTCCTGCTTCCTGCTCTTCTCTATTTCGAACGGGTACCGTGGTGGGGCATGAAGCACAGCGCCTTATTGTAGAAATGACCGCCCAAGAGAGCTGTGAACAGTGTGCTCAGGGCAGAGGATGCGGCTTAGGGTTATTCGCGCATCGTGCTAATCAACGGATTGCCGTGGCGCTTCCTGAGCCGTTTCAACAGGGTGAGCAGTACGGTCCCTCGGGCTATCCTATAGGGGGTCGAGTCACCATAAGCCTGCCAAGTACCTCCGTCACGCTGCTGGCTTTTTTTATTTATGGACTTCCTTTGTTGTTGGCGCTTCTGCTATCAGGCGTTGCATCGCTTGTTAGTCCCTTGAATTGGCTGGCTTCGGTGGTTTTTTTTGTTGCCTTGGTCGCTGGGGTTGTCAGTGTTAAATACCTATTGCATGGGCGAAGGGAACGCTTTCGTCCGCGCTTGGTCAGTTAATGCGACATGTTAGTTCTTCAGCATTTTTCCATGAATATTGCTGTGAGTTGTTGTTCAGCCTTCGATTAATATCATCCTAAGTAGGAGCTCTTGCATGAAGCGCTTGATTCTCCCCTCCACCCTGTGGGTATGCATGGTGGCATTGTTAACCTTTGGCCAAGCAGCTAGCGCCCAGGGCTTGCCTGATTTCACCGAGCTGGTAGAAGAGGCAGCCCCAGGGGTAGTCAATATTTCTACCAGTCGCACGGTTCAGCGTAGCAGCGCACCTGGTTTCGAAGGGTTTGGTGGACAGGAAATCCCAGAAATCTTCCGTCATTTCTTTGGTGATAGTTTTCCAACGCCGCCTAACGGTGGAGAGGGACGCAGTGAGCAGCGGCAATCGTTAGGTTCGGGGTTCGTCATTAGTGAAGATGGCTATGTCATGACGAACGCACACGTTGTTCAAGACGCTGATGAGATTCTTGTGCGTCTTAATGATCGGCGTGAATTGAGTGCAGAAGTGATTGGCAGTGACCCGCAAACCGATGTGGCGCTGTTAAAGATTGATGCGACTGACTTACCTACCCTGAGCTTGGGCGACTCTGATGATTTGAAAGTGGGCGAATGGGTAGCGGCTATTGGCTCTCCCTTTGGCTTTGATCACTCAGTGACCGCTGGCATCGTCAGTGCTATTAACCGCACCTTGCCCCGTGATGCGTATGTGCCATTTATTCAAACCGATGTGGCGATCAACCCGGGTAATTCTGGTGGGCCGCTGTTTAATCTTGAAGGCGAAGTAGTCGGCATCAACTCGCAGATATTTACTCGCAGTGGCGGCTTTATGGGGGTCTCGTTTGCCATTCCTATCAATGTTGCCATGGATGTGGCGGAGCAATTGCGTGAGGACGGCCGAGTAAATCGTGGCTGGCTGGGCGTTATGATCCAACCTGTCTCGCAAGATCTGGCTGAGTCCTTTGGTATGGACAATGCGATTGGGGCTTTGATTGCCGACCTGGACCCTGAAGGCCCAGCCGCACAGGGTGGTCTACAAGCGGGTGACGTTATTCTTGAAGTCAATGGAGAAGAAGTCGAACGTTCCAGCACGCTACCACGCCTGATTGGTCGCGGTGCGCCGGGCACAGAGGTGGAGCTCACCTTGATGCGTGATGGTGAAGAAGTCACGGAGTCAGTCGAATTGGGTAGCTGGCCGGATGCGGAGCAGCCGCAAGAGCAGGCCAACAGCAATGATCAAACTCGCCTTGGTGTGATGGTGGCTGAAATCGATGAGGCGATGCGTGATCAGCTCAACATCTCAGGCGGTGTCGAAGTTCGTCAAGTGGAGCCAGACAGCGTGGCAGCCAATGCCGGTATTCTGCCAGGTGATGTGCTGGTGAGCATTGATCACCGTAGCGTTTCTTCTTCAGAAGAGTTGGTGAGCATTGTTGAAGAACTACCCACTGATCGCGCTATTCCACTTCGCTTGTTCCGTGAGGGCCGCTCGTTGTTTGTGGCCCTTCGCCTAGAGTAGTCGTTTAACTGGCTCTCCATCCCGGCAGGGCGTTTACTGCCGGGATGGTTATCTATTCTTGCCCCACCAGATCGATGCTTAATAGCGTCGATTTGTTTATTTCCCTTTCTGTTTGCCTTTCTTACTACTTACTTCCCTTCCGGATTAGTCTTTATCGCGTTTACTGCTTTTTTTAACCACTTCTTTTCCCGCTAGGTTCGCGATCATGTCGTGCTCGAATCGCCCCAGAAGTACCATAATGATGAGTCCCAAGAGGGTGACCATGGCGGCTAAGGGAAAATTGTTGATACCTGCGGCAACGCCGATAGCGCCGGCCAACCAAATCGAGGCACCCGTGGTAATCCCTTCGATATGGGCGCCGCTGCGAATAATGCTACCAGCACCTAAAAAACCGATGCCTCCAATCACACCCTCGACAACGCGGTTGGGATCAATGCTTGCTGCGTGATCGCCTTCAGCGGTGGAAAATAGAACACTCATTCCCACCATTATGAAGGCAGAGGAACCCAGCGATACCAACATATGAGAACGAAGACCCGCAGGTTTGCCACGCAGTTCTCGCTCCAAGCCAAGGCATAAGGCCAAGCCAGTCGCCACTATCAGTCGGGCTAACATATCCAGTATGGGAATTTCGGTATCCATAACGCTCCTTGTCATTTCATCAGATAACACCGTTAGATAAAAACTAGCAAACGCTAGGAAAGAGGCAAAGCTGATGCGCTTTAAGGGGCATAAATGTTGAAAAAATCGATAGCAGTATTAGTCGTGTGCTGCGCTAATAGTTGTTTTGGCATTTTTTGATGAACATAGCACCGGAACCTCGCTAACGGTACAATGTCACCAAATTTCGAATGCGCAGCTCATCGTCTTATTTTTAATTGTGCAACGTTGCGTACACACCCGGATTAAAACGGCAAATGACCCAAGAAAACGATAGCAAGATCAAGCATATACGAAATTTCTCGATCATCGCGCATATCGATCACGGCAAGTCGACGCTCTCTGATCGCCTCATCCAAACGTGTGATGGCTTAACTGCCCGTGAGCTTAAAGAGCAAGTGCTCGACTCCATGGACATTGAGCGTGAGCGCGGTATCACCATCAAGGCGCAGTCGGTCACCCTGGATTACACCGCCGCCGATGGAAAGGTCTATCAGCTCAATTTCATCGATACACCTGGCCACGTCGACTTCTCCTATGAGGTGTCTCGCTCGCTCTATGCCTGCGAAGGCGCGTTGCTGGTGGTCGATGCGGCGCAAGGGGTAGAAGCGCAATCGGTCGCCAACTGCTATACCGCCATCGAACAAGGGCTTGAAGTATTGCCGGTGCTTAACAAGATTGATTTGCCTCAGGCGGACCCTGACCGCGTGGCGCAAGAAATTGAAGAGATCATCGGCTTGGACGCCACCGATGCCTGCCAAGTGTCCGCCAAAAGCGGCATCGGCATTGATGCACTGCTTGAGCGCTTAGTACGCGACATTCCGCCCCCGAAAGGCGACCCGGACGCACCGCTACAAGCATTGATTATCGACTCTTGGTTTGATAACTACCTGGGTGTCGTGTCGCTGGTGCGTCTCTTTGATGGCACGCTGCGCAAAGGCGATAAAATCCGGATCAAATCGACGGGGCGCGATTGGGGCACTACGGAAGTGGGGATATTTACTCCACTCCGTAAACAAACCGACATTCTGCGTGCTGGTGAAGTCGGCTTTATCGTGGCGGGTATCAAGGAGATCCATGGTGCGCCGGTAGGTGACACCATTACGCACACTAAAACCCCGGATGTGGCGCGTTTGCCTGGCTTTCAAAAAGTGAAGCCACAGGTATATGCCGGTATGTTCCCGGTCAGTGCGGATGATTATGAAGATTTCCGTGATGCTCTAGAGAAGCTGGCACTTAATGATGCCTCCCTTGCCTATGAACCGGAAAATTCTGATGCTCTTGGCTTTGGCTTCCGTGTGGGGTTTCTCGGCACGCTGCACATGGAGATCGTCCAGGAGCGCCTAGAGCGTGAGTATAATATCGATCTGCTCACTACCGCTCCCACAGTTGTCTATGAATTGGCAATGAAAAATGGCGACGTTAACTACGTTTCCAACCCCTCAAAGCTTCCAGACATGGCGGACGTGGATGAAATGCGTGAGCCCGTGGTGCGTGCCAGCATCCTGGTGCCTCAGGAGTATGTAGGCAATGTCATCACCGAGTGTGAACAGCGCCGTGGCACTCAGCGTGACATGCAGTTCTTGGGTAATCAGATCCAACTGGCTTATGAATTACCCATGTCCGAAGTGGTCATGGACTTCTTTGATCGCCTGAAGTCTATCTCGAAGGGCTATGCATCGCTTGAATACAACTTTGAGCGTTTTGAAGAAGCCAAGCTGGTGCGCCTCGATGTGCTGATTAATGGCGATAAAGTCGATGCTTTAGCCGTCATTATCCACCGCGATCACGCTCATCAGCGTGGCCGTTTGCTAGTGGAAAAAATGAAAGAACTGATTCCGCGTCAAATGTTTGATGTGGCCATTCAGGCGGCCATCGGTGGTCAGGTGGTGGCACGCTCAACGGTGAAGGCGCTTCGCAAAAATGTTACCGCCAAGTGTTATGGCGGCGATGTCAGCCGTAAGAAGAAGCTGCTCGAAAAACAGAAAGCGGGTAAGAAACGCATGAAACAAGTGGGGCGTGTGGAAATTCCCCAGGATGCCTTCCTTGCTGTGCTCAAGGTAAACGACTAGGAAAGAACACCACCCATGGATTTTTCATTACTTTTGGTACTTGCCGTTGCGCTTTCGGGCGTTATTTATCTGTTGGACGTGTTGGTATTAAAGCCCAAACGCCGTCAGCGCTTTGCCACAGCAGAGGCCCATACCCAGGAAGGTCTTGACCCCGTTACTAGCGAAAAACTGCTTAAAGAACCATGGCCCGTTG
Source organism: Vreelandella sp. V005 (assembly GCF_052645115.1). NCBI lineage: Bacteria > Pseudomonadati > Pseudomonadota > Gammaproteobacteria > Oceanospirillales > Halomonadaceae > Vreelandella > Vreelandella sp. V005. The sequence continues at coordinate 24,616 of NZ_JBQXYA010000010.1, forward strand.
ACTACGCACGCTCGTTTTTCCCCGTGCTGCTGGTCGTGTTGGTGGTGCGCAGCTTTATTATCGAGCCCTTTCAGATCCCGTCTGGCTCAATGCGGCCCACGCTAGAAGTGGGTGATTTTATCCTGGTCAATAAGTTTGCCTATGGTCTTCGCCTGCCGGTAGTGAATACCCGCTTTATCGAAGTGGATGACCCTGAACGCGGGGACGTGATGGTGTTTCGTTTCCCTGATGAACCGTCGGTAAATTTCATCAAGCGTGTGGTCGGCCTGCCCGGCGACCGTATCCGCTATGAAGGTAAGCAGCTCTATGTCAACGGTGAAACGGTGGCAAAAGAGTTGATAGAAGAAGGGCCTGACAGTTCTCCTGAGCAGCTATTATTAGCTGAACGACTTGGCGAAGCTGATCACTTTATTTACAACAATCCGCGTGATCCTGGCCCACAAATGCGTGAAGTTGAAGTGCCTGATGGACACTACTTCATGATGGGTGATAACCGTGATCACTCGAACGACAGTCGCTATTGGGGTTTCGTGCCGGAAGAGAACATTGTGGGCCGCGCGTTTGCCGTATGGATGCATTGGGATGGTGGTTTGCCGAGTTTCACTAGCGTGCGGCACATTGAATGAAGGTTCTGCTTACGTTGAGCTTAGTCAGTTATGTCACTTTAGTTAACGTCAATGACGTAGGAGAACTGTGAGTAATTCCTTAAACGCTTTTTGCCGACGAATCGGCCATACCTTCGGCGACGAGACGCTGTTGGAGCTGGCCTTGACCCATCGCAGCTACGGGGGGCGTAATAACGAGCGCCTCGAGTTTTTGGGTGACTCCATCGTCAATTTCGTAATCGCCGAGGCGCTGTTCCAGCGCTTCCCTCAAGCCCGCGAAGGCCAGCTTTCACGCCTGCGGGCACGGCTGGTAAAAGGGCAAACTCTAGCAGAACTCGCCCGTGAAATGGAGTTCGGTGAGTGCTTGCGTTTAGGCTCTGGTGAGATGAAAAGCGGCGGGCACCGCCGCGAGTCTATTCTAGCCGACGCGGTCGAAGCCATTATCGGAGCGATCTATCTAGATGCCGGTATGGATGTTGTCCGCGACCGTGTGTTGGATTGGTACGCCGAGCGGCTTGGGAATATCTCCTTACAAGATACCCAAAAAGACCCCAAAACGCGCCTGCAGGAATTCCTGCAGTCACGGCAAGCGGCATTGCCGCGCTATGAAGTTGTCTGCGTAAAGGGGGAGGCGCATGCCCAGACCTTTACCGTGGAGTGCTACATTGATTTGTTAGCTGAGCATACCACTGGTAAAGGCCCTAGCCGCCGTCACGCTGAACAGCAAGCTGCAGAAGAAGCGCTTTCGTACCTCGAAAAAAGTCCTGGAGACAAATCATGAGCCAAACCTGCGGATTCGTTGCCATTGTCGGCCGACCCAACGTGGGCAAATCGACCCTCATGAACCGTATTCTGGGGCAGAAAATATCGATTACTTCGCGGCGCCCGCAAACCACGCGCCACCAAGTGATGGGTATTAAAACGGTCGAAGAGACCCAGTTTATCTATGTCGATACCCCTGGCATGCACATCATGTCCAAGGATCGTAATAAAGCGATCAATCGCTTTATGAACCAGGCCGCTACCCAGGCACTGCGTGATGTGGATTGTGTGGTGTTTATTATCGATCGCACACGCTGGACAGAAGAAGATCAAGCGGTGCTGAAGCGCTTGGAACATGTCAAAGCGCCGATCATTCTAGCGGTCAATAAAGTCGATCGCTTAGGCGAAAAAGGCGATCTATTGCCATGGTTGGCTGAGGTAGGTGCGCGCCGTGATTTCGCCGCCATCGTACCTATTTCTGCCAAGCACGGTACGCAGGTAGATACCCTGGAAGAGGAGGTGGCCAAGCATCTTCCCGAAAGCGTGCACTTCTTTCCTGAAGATCAGATCACCGATAAAAGTCTTCGCTTTATGGCGGCTGAACTGGTGCGTGAGAAGGTCATGCGCCAGCTAGGCGACGAGCTGCCTTACCAGATGACCGTTGAGATTGAAGAGTTCCGCGAGACCGAGCGTGTAACGCATATCAGCGCGTTAATTCTGGTTGAGCGTCAGGGTCAAAAAGTCATTTTGATTGGTGAAAATGGCGATCGCCTCAAAAGTATTGGCCGTGAAGCGCGCCTTGATATGGAACGCGCCTTAGGCACTAAGGTAATGCTGAATTTATGGGTAAAAGTGAAACGTGGCTGGTCGGATGACGAGCGCGCCTTAAAAAGCCTGGGTTACGACCTCGATTGAGTGTAGCGATGGTGCCAGAGCCGGCGTTTCTCCTTCATCGTCGGCCTTACCGTGAAACCAGTGCGCTGGTGGACTTATTAACGCTTGATCACGGCAGAGTGCGGGCCGTGGCCCATGGTGGGCAAAGGCCCGGCTCAAAATCGCGGCAACGCCTACAGCCTTTTACGCCGCTATTTGTGACATGGCAGGGAAGCCGCGAATTAAAGCGATTGACGCTGATGGAGTCACGTGGTCAAACGGCCCTGTTAGCGGGTGAAGGCTTGCTGTGTGGGCTTTACGCTAATGAAATCGCCACCCGGTTATTGCCTTTAGAGTTGCCAGCAACAGATGTATTTGCATTTTATACTGCTCTGTTGGAAGCATTACCAGCGCCCGCCGAGCGGGCGCTGGCGCTTCGCCGCTATGAGTGGGCGTTGCTGGAAGCACTAGAGGCGACGCCGCAGTTTACGACACCAGAGGGTAGCGTTTTAGACCCTCAACTGCGCTACCGTTTCGATACCGCCAGTCGGGCATTTATGCCCGCTGAGCGTGGGCTCGACGGCAGAACGTTACGTTACATTGAACAGGGTGATTGGCAGCATGAAGGCCTTGCCAATGCGTTAAAGGCGGTGATGCGGGCGGCGTTAGCGCCTCATCTGGGTTCCACCGTCTTACGCTCGCGAGAGCTGATGCTTGATTTAGCCCGTCGCCGCCATCGTCCCTAATTTATTGTCTGTTATGACACGACTACTCCCTATTGCTGCGCTGGAGACTCTATGCACCCCCCTCGGATACTGTTAGGCGTCAACATCGATCATATTGCGACTCTTCGCCAAGCTCGAGGTACCCGTTATCCTGACCCCGTTCAGGCTGCGTTGGTGGCTGAAGAGGCGGGAGCCGATGGCATCACGGTGCATTTGCGTGAAGACCGGCGCCATATTCAGCCCCGCGATGTACGTATTCTGGCCGAAGTGCTCAACACGCGCATGAACCTGGAAATGGCCGTGACGGAAGAAATGCTGGGGCTGGCCGAAGAAGTGCGCCCAGCGCATGTTTGCCTGGTACCTGAAAAACGCGAAGAGCTAACTACCGAAGGTGGCCTGGATGTGGTGGGTGGCTTTGACGCTATCGCCAGCGCCTGCCAGCGTCTTGCTGCGGCTGGTTGCGACGTGTCGCTATTCATTGATCCAGATTTAGCGCAAATCGAGGCGGCTCAGCGCGCTGGCGCCCCGACTATCGAGCTGCACACCGGCGCCTATGCCGAAGCACGGCCAGGTAGCGATGCGGCGAATGCGGAATACCATCGATTAACGGCGGCCGCCACACATGCCGTTTCATTGGGGTTGGTGGTCAACGCTGGCCACGGCTTGCACTACCATAACGTGGAAGCCATCGCGGCACTGCCGGGCGTCAACGAACTCAATATTGGTCACGCCATTATTGCCCGTGCGCTCTTCGTTGGCTTGAAAGAGGCCGTGCAGGAAATGAAGCGGCTGATTATCGCTGGCCAAGAAGCGGGCTTAATGGCGGCTCTCGATGCTCACGACCATGATCATGAAGGCCACTCGGATCATGTTCATAATGGCTGTTGCGGACATTAAACAATGATCGTCGGGATTGGTTCTGATATCGCCCGTATTGAGCGTTTTACGCGAGCGGTGAAGCGACACGGACCACGTTTTGCGCAGCGTATTCTGGGCCCAGAAGAGCATGCGGTTTGGTTAAAGAAGGCTCAACCTGCCGCGTTTCTGGCTAAGCGCTTTGCGGCGAAAGAAGCGTTTGTCAAAGCGTTAGGGCTTGGCCTTCGTGCAGGTATGCAGTGGGGTGATATTCAGGTGCTTAATGATGGCCTAGGGAAGCCCTACTTAGTGCTGGGCGGAAAAGCTGAACGGCTGCTACTGGCGGCGGGGGTAACCGCCAGCCATATCACCTTAAGCGATGAGGCCGAGTACGCGGTTGCCTTTGTCGTGCTTGAGCGCGTATAGCAGTCGTTACAAGACTCTAAAGGTCTCTCTTGGCCCTAGTTGCGTTTGGTTGAGTTTAGATTAGGGCCTTGAGAGCAGTGGGCGGTGCGCACGTAACCGCGCCATGGCTCGGTATAGATCTTCCAATAACCCCTCTACGTGATCTAAGCCGCTAGTGCGTAACCGGGTTTCCAATGTTTCTACCAATAGTGCCAGTTCAGGCGCGCCGCAGTAACGGCTGGCGCCATTTAAGCCGTGTACCCAATCAAGCAGCGTCGGTAAATTCTGTTGGGCAAACGCAGCGCGCATGTGCTGCTCACTATCGTCTAAGCTATCGATCAGGCGTTTAAGCTGTTCCCGAGCAAGGTACTCTTTGCCGCCTGCCAGGCGTGCGCCTATTTCAAGATCAACGACCGATAGCTTGGCGGGCGCGCTGTGGCTCAACGTTTTAACCGCCTTAGGACTATGGTTGGTGGGTAAAGCAACGGCAGTGCTATCGGCTAACCGGTGAGTAACTCCCAGAAAGCGATGGAGTAATAGGTGCAGCTGTTGCTCATCGATGGGCTTTATCAAGACATCATCAAGCCCTTCGGCAAGCCATTTCTGGCGTTCACTACTAAGCACATGGGCAGTGACGGCTATAATCGGGCAACGGGCCCAGGTGCTGCTGAGCCGCCTCAGCGCCTGGGTGGTTTGTACGCCATCCATGCCTGGCATACGAATATCCATCAGTACCATATCCACATTGCCTGTTCGCGCAAACTCAAGGGCTTGATGGCCGCTCTCCAGCGCAGTGATGTGTATGGTTGGATCCTCAAGCATGTTTTTGAGCAGTTCACGGTTCGGGGCATTGTCATCCACAATAAGCAGTTTGACGGGTTGTGACGGTGCATGTGATGCCGCTAACGGCGCTGGCAGCTTAGAAGGCACAAACGTCGGAATCAGTAGTTGTGTAAGCGATGCCACGAGCTGTGCGCGCGAAAAGGGTTTGTAAAGCGTTTCGCCGCCCTGGGTTAAGCGCAAGGGCGGCAGATCAAAACTATTGCCGTTGGCCAAAATCAACACAGGGCAGGGCGTTTGGTCAATCACCGCTTGCCAGTGCTTAAACCGTTCGGGCGTATAGTCGCTGTGCTCTAACCCCAAAATCAGCAGTTGGGCTTGGTCTGGGTCATCAAACTTGACGGGCTGCGCTTCCCAGCGCTGCAGTAGGTGCTCCAACACAAGGCGGGTAGGGGTATGCATTTCATAGAGGCGTATGACGGGGTTGGGTAGGCTGATTTCTGGCGGTCGCTCAATCGCTTTGTGCGCTAGCAGCGGCAGTGTAAACGAGAAAGTCGTGCCTTTGCCCAGCTCGCTTTCCACTTCAATCTCACCCCCCATGCGTTCAATGAGCTGGCGGCAGATAGTCAGGCCCAGGCCACTGCCGCCAAACTGGCGAGAATGGCTGGGTTCCGCTTGCGAAAAGGCACTGAACAGGGCCTCCTGATGCGCGTTGCTGAGGCCAATTCCGGTGTCGCTAACACTTAGATTCAATACCACATGCTGGCCTTCTTGGTTATCCAGCATGACACGCACAATGACGTCGCCTTCATGGGTGAATTTGAGCGCATTGCCGATCAAATTGTTTAATACCTGATGGATCCGTAACGGATCACCACACAGTGGTGTAGGGACATCGTCATACACCATTGGCACCAGGTGTAACTGTTTGCGCTGGGCCTCAGGCGCATGCAGTCCTACCACTTCATCGACCAGGGCGACGATATCAATATCCGCCTCTTCTAAAGTGAGCCGGTTTGCCTCCAGCTTGGAAAAGTCGAGAACATCGTTCACTAGCATGAGCAGGTTGTCACAAGCGCGATGAACGTGCTGTAACCACTCCTGTTGGCGAGAATCCAGCGATGAACGGCCCAGCAGCCGACAAAAGCCGATAATGCCGTTGAGAGGCGTGCGAATCTCATGGCTCATGTTGGCTAAGAATTCAGATTTCACCGCATTTGCCCGCAAGGCACTGCGATGCGCCAAATCAAGCTTGATATTCTGCTCCTCAATGGTTTCCATTGATTCTTGCAGTTCGCTGGTGGCCTGGACGATTTGCGTCTGCATATCCCGCTGGGCCTGCTGAAAGTGTTGAGCAAGCGCATTAATATGGTCTGTTAGTTGGTGAAGTTCGGCGGCATTGGAAGGTGCCAGATGGAGTCGATAGTCACCGCGGGAAAGGCGATAAAGCGCTTGGTTAGCTTCTTCTATGGGGCGGGTGGTATAGCGGCTGATGGCAAACGCGACTAAAAACATCAGTAGCCCAAGCAGCATGCCGCCTAAACTGAGGCTGGCTATCAGCCTGTAGTGGCCCAGGGTTAGCGCTCGCCTATCCATCTCGATGTCCAACCAGCCGGCGCTATTCCTCACTGCTGCGAGTGGGTTTGTCGAGGGCTGGGTAAGCGCTAACGGTAAGCGCAATCGCCAGGCATTATCTTCCATGATCAATTGGCTGCTGGCTGGCGCCTTTAGAGGGGGCGGCGCAGCGTTACCCAGTAATAAGAGCCGACGACCTTGTGCGTCAAAAAGCGCCACTGTCTGCAAGCCACTTATTGTGAGCAGTTGGCGGGCCACTGACTCCACGCGTTGAGAGTCACCTTGGGCAATGGCGTCAGCCAAGCTGGGCGCCAGCAGCTCGCCTGCATTAACCAAGCGCTCTTGCTGTGCCTCACGAGCTTCTGTATCACTCTGAATAACGAGCAGTACCGCCATCATGGCGTACACCAATAACGGGAAACCGAGTAAGGCAAATAGCAGCCGGGTGTTTAATGACATGAAAAGAAGCTCGCTGATTCATTGAGGTTGCCTGTCCAGCCTAAGGCAGCACCGATATAATGCAGCATAACGGTTACGATAAGGAATATTCATGAATGATCTTAAAGGCTATCTCAAGAGCTATCCCACGTTAGAAGAGGTGGTTGGTAACACGCCCCTTGTTCGCCTGAAGCGCATTACCGCGGGGCGCAACAATACGCTGCTGGCCAAACTCGAAGGCAATAATCCTGCCGGGTCGGTCAAAGATCGTCCCGCACTCTCGATGATTAGCGAGGCGGAAGCCCGGGGCGAGATTGCTGCTGGCGATACGCTGATTGAGGCGACGTCAGGCAATACTGGCATTGCGCTAGCCATGGCCGCGGCTATTAAAGGCTACAAAATGATATTGGTAATGCCGGAAAATGCCTCGGAAGAGCGTAAGCAGGCGATGGCTGCCTATGGGGCCAAACTGATTTCTGCCAGCAAAGCCGGCGGCATGGAAGAGGCGCGGGATATCGCGGATGCCATGATCGCCCGGGGGGAGGGGAAGCCGCTGAACCAGTTCGCCAATCCGGATAACCCGCTTGCTCATTATCGCACCACCGGCCCGGAAGTGTGGCAACAAACGGGTGGCGAGGTGACCCACTTTGTAAGCTCGATGGGCACCACCGGTACCATCATGGGCGTATCGCGTTACTTGAAAGAGCAAAAACCGGCCATTCAAATTGTTGGTTTGCAGCCCGCCGATGGCGCTAGTATCCCTGGCATTCGGCGCTGGCCACAAGAGTACCTGCCGGCGATTTTTGAAGCGCCTCGGGTCGATGTCACCCTGGATATCGGCCAGCAGGAAGCCGAAGAGCATATGCGTCGCTTGGCCCGCGAAGAGGGTATCCTGGCCGGTGTTTCCTCGGGCGGTAGCTTAGCGGGTGCGTTGCGTATTGCCGAGCAAACGGAAAATGCGGTGATTGTGTTTATCGTCTGTGACCGGGGGGATCGCTATCTCTCCACTGGCCTTTTTGCGCCGGGAGTTTAACCATGGCCATGTTGGGAAAGCGGCGTCCACCCAGGCCCGCCTCGGGTCACTCGGGGTTAGCAGGCACGCCAGGGGGCAAAAAACGCGACACCCCAGCGGATGAGACAGCGCCATTAGTCATTGAGCGTTTGGCTCATGATGGCCGTGGGGTGGCCCACACTGCCAGCGGTAAAACCGTGTTTGTGGATCAGGCGTTGCCAGGAGAACAGGTCGAGGTAGCGGTTCATTTAACACGCAAACGCTTTGATGAAGCGCATATTAAATCGCTGCTCTCCACCTCCGAGCAGCGTGTTACGCCGCCGTGCCCGCATTTCGGTCACTGTGGTGGTTGTGATTTACAGCATTTGAATGTCGATGCCCAACGTGCTCATAAACGCGAAGTGGTACGTGATCTGTTTGCCCGCCAAGGCATTACGCTCGGCGAGATCGGCTCGATTCAAGGCGATGATCAAGGCTATCGCCGCCGTGCACGTTTGGGCGTCAAAGTGGATAGCCAAGGCAAGACGCGTCTCGGGTTTCGTGCCGCGCATAGTCACCGGTTGGTGGATATTGAGCGCTGCCCGGTATTGGTAGATACGTTGCAGCAGTTGCTAATCCCGCTGCGTGAATTACTACAACGTCTAGAAGCGCCACGTCTCGTCGGCCATATTGAGTTACTGACAACAGCGAACACCCAGGTAGTACTGGTGCGCCAGTTAAAAGAACATCCCCAGGACGCGGAGCGCTGGCAAACGTTTGCTCAGCACTATCAAGTGGCGCTAGGCACTTGGTTGGGGCGTGAAACGCCCACGCTGCACTGGCATGGCACTCCCCCAGCGCTGGAAGAAAAGCTGACGTTGGTCAACCAGCCGCCGCTTACCCTGAGTTTTGCCCCAGGCGATTTTTTACAGGTCAATGCCCAGGTTAATCAGCAAATGGTGGCCACGGTGATGCAATGGCTGGCGCCTAAACCGGGACAAAAACTACTCGATCTTTTTGCCGGTATCGGTAACTTTAGCCTTCCTCTCGCCGCCGCTGGCGCCGAGGTGCACGCGGTGGAAGGCAACCCCGCCATGGTGGCGAGGATTGCTATCAATGCGAAGCATAACGGGCTGATGGTTAGCGGTCAGCAGGCCGACTTGAGCGACCCCGGCAGCGTTAAGCAACTGCTGGAGAAGCATGGTGATTCCGATGCACTCGTGCTGGATCCACCGCGCAGCGGTGGTGAAGCGATTTGTCAGGCGTTGGCACGTCACCCGGTAGCTAAGGTGGTCTATATTTCCTGTGACCCCGCAACGCTTGCCCGGGATGCGGCACATCTTGTGCATGCAGGATACCGAATTAAGCAAGTAGCAGTGGCGGATATGTTCCTTCACACTGCGCATATGGAAACACTGATGCTGTTTGAAGCGGATGACGCTTAAAGCCGGGGCTTGCGCCCATCGCTTCAAACCACGGTGACGGCCGTGTGGAGACCGTCTCCCAGAAAGGATGATTGATTGTCATGGTGAAAGTGCGTGAAGACCAGCCGCTAGACGCTAGTGGAAAGGTGGACATACAACAATGGTTAACGCGCCTGCAAGAGGATGTGCGTCTACGTGAACCCGAACGCTTAGTCGACGCCTGCAAGCTTGCTGAGACGTTAGAGCTGGAAGCCCCACGCACGCATCGCGTTTGGCTGTCTCCCGGCTCTAGCTTCCGCATGGGGTTGGAAATGGCCGATATTCTGGGTGAATTGAAGCTAGACCAAGCCACCCTAGAGGCCGCGGTTCTCTATCGTGCAGTGCGCGAAGGCTTGCTGAGCCTTGACGCCGTGACAAAACGTTTTGGTGCCGAAGTCGCCAGCCTGATCGACGGCGTACTGCAAATGGCCGCCATCAGCTATCCACTGGCGCCTGACCATGGCATGGGCCAGCACAATCAGCAGGAAAACCTGCGCAAGATGCTGGTCAATATGGTCGGTGATGTGCGCGTCGCCTTGATTAAAATTGCCGAACGAACGTGCGCGCTGCGCCAGGTAAAAGACGCCCCACGGGAAAAATGTTTACAGGTTGCCCGGGAAGTCGCGGATATTTACGCCCCGTTGGCCCACCGGCTGGGGATCGGCCAACTCAAATGGGAGCTTGAAGACCTATCGTTTCGTTACTTGCATGAAGATGAGTACAAAGCGATTGCCAAGCTACTGGCGGAAAAACGCCTCGATCGTGATCGCTATATCCACGATGTGGTGGAAACCATCAAAGCCTTGATGGAAGCCCAGCACATCCACCGCTACGACGTGGATGGCCGGGCCAAGCATATCTACTCAATCTGGCGCAAAATGAAGCGTAAACGGATCGATTTTTCGCAAGTGCATGACGTGCGTGCCGTGCGAATTTTGGTGCCCGAAGTCGCCGACTGCTACACCGTCCTGGGGATTATTCACTCACGCTGGCACCACGTGCCGAACGAGTTTGACGACTATATCGCCAATCCTAAAAAGAATGGCTACCAGTCCCTGCATACCGCCGTGATGGGGCCAGAAAACAAGGTACTCGAAATTCAGATTCGCACCTTTGCCATGCACGATGAGGCAGAGCTTGGCGTCTGTGCCCACTGGCGCTATAAAGGCCACGATACCAACGCTAAAAGCCGCAGCTACGAAGAGAAAATCGCCTGGCTGCGCCAGGTATTGGAGTGGCAGGACGAAGTGGGCGGCTTTGGCGATCTGCGCGAAGGGCTCTCCAGCGACGTTGCCCCAGACCGCATCTACGTGTTTACCCCCGACGGTCACGTCATCGATTTACCGCGTATTGCCACGCCGATCGATTTTGCCTACCGCGTGCATACCGAGATTGGCCACCGCTGCCGTGGCGCCAAAATTAATGGGCGCATCGTACCGCTGACCTATAAGCTCAAAACCGGTCAGCAGATCGAGATTTTGACCGCCACCAAGGGCGGGCCTAGCCGTGACTGGTTAAACCCCAGCTTAGGCTATGTGCGTACTTCCCGGGCGCGGGCCAAAATCCAGGCGTGGTTCAAGCACCAGGCACGCGATCAAAACCTGGACGAAGGGCGTGCGCTGTTCGATCGCGAGATGCGCCGCTTGGATGTCGAAGGGCTCGACCTACCCAAGCTGGCCAAAGCGGTCAACTATCTCAACGCTGACGATATGTACGCCGCCATTGGCGCGGGCGATCTGCGCATCGGCCAGGTACTGCATCAGGCGCAGCAATTATTCGGTGAGACCGATGATCAAGAGCAACTGGATCGCCTGCTGGCCAAGCCCAAGCGACAGTCCAGTAAAGCCACCAAGAGCGACATCACGGTGCTGGGGGTGGGTAACCTGAAAACCAGCATGGCGAACTGCTGTCGTCCTGTACCCGGCGAGCCGATCATTGGATTTATTACCCAGGGCCGCGGCGTCACCGTGCATCGCCAGGATTGCAGCAATATTTTGCAACTGCGACTCGACGAACCCCAGCGCATTATCGAAGTGGAGTGGGGCGAGCGTGCCCAAACGCGCTATCCGGTGACCATCGAGATTCAGGCCTGGGATCGCTCCGGGTTGCTGCGTGATGTCACCGGGCTTTTGGGTAATGAAAAGGTCAATGTACTCGCTGTGAACACCCTGACCGACACCGATGAAGGCATCGCCCGCCTGCGCATTACCTTGGAAGTCGACGGGCTGGAGTCTCTGGGCCGGCTATTTTCGCGCATTCAGCAGTTGCCTAACGTCACCGAAGTGCGCCGTCTACGCAATGCCGACCCGGATCAACAAATGCGTAAGGGAGGGGCATAATGCGCCATGGTATGAATGATCTGCTGACCCTGATGCAGGTGCTGCGTGACCGTGAACAGGGCTGCCCGTGGGATCTGCAGCAGGATTGGGACAGCATTGTGCCGCACACGCTAGAGGAGGCTTACGAGGTCGCCGATGCCATAGAACGGCGCGCCTTTGACGAGCTGCCCGGTGAGTTGGGCGATTTGCTCTTTCAGGTAGTCTATTACGCTCAATTTGGGGCCGAAGAGCAGCGCTTCGACTTTGACGATATTGTCGATACGCTAACAGCAAAGATGCTGCGCCGCCATCCGCATGTCTTTCCAGAGGGCACCCTGGCTTCTCGCCGTCCGCCAGGCGTGAGCGCCGAAGAGGTGCAAACTCAGCAGGTCAACAGCCGCTGGGAGTCATTAAAGGCTGAAGAGCGTGCCGAGCGCACGGCCAAAACGCCTTCGGTACTCGACGACGTGCCACGCACACTGCCCGCACTCAGCCGTGCCGCCAAACTGTCAAAGCGTGCCGCACGGGTTGGGTTCGATTGGCCAGATGCCAAAGGCGTGCTCGCCAAAATTCGAGAAGAGCTAGCCGAAGTCGAAGAGGCGCTAGCCGCCGGTGACCAACAGCACGCCAAAGAAGAAGTGGGTGATCTGCTGTTTGCGGTGACCAACCTTGCGCGCACCCTGAACGCCGACCCGGAACAGTGCCTGCGCACGACGAATGCCAAATTTGAACGCCGCTTTCGCTACGTAGAGAGTAAGCTTAGCGCTGCCCAGCGGCCCTTAACGGAGGCTTCGCTAGACGAGATGGAAGCCTACTGGCAGGCGGCTAAAGTACTGGAAGCGCAGTCACAAGAAAAACAACCTACCCATTCCTGATTAATCATTTCGCGACCCCTGCAAGGAGGCCATGCCAATGAGTCACGACCTACACGAATCTCTGCGCGACAACGTGCGTATTCTGGGCGACAGCCTTGGGCGAACCATTGCCGACGATTTGGGCCAGGCATTTGTCGATAAGATTGAAACTATTCGCGCCCACGCCAAGCGTGGGCGCCAGGGTGATTCACTGCAGCAGCGCGAATTAATCGAGTACCTACGCCAGTTGCCCGAACGCGATCTGCTGCCGGTCACCCGGGCGTTTAACCAATTCTTAAACCTTGCCAACATTGCTGAGCAACACTACCGAGCACGCTTTCGCCGCGTCGAGGATTACAAGCCAGGCTCGCAGCCAGTGCTGGGCGAACTCCTTGAGCGCGCCCAGCAGGCAGGCAACTCACCGCGTAAATTGGTCGAAACCCTGGCCAATATGCGCGTTGAATTGGTGCTCACCGCCCACCCCACGGAAGTTATTCGCCGTACGCTGATTCAAAAATATGACGCCATTGATGAGTGCCTGACCGCCATTGAGAGCTCGGAAGATTACCCCGAGCGCGGTACGCGCGCCCAAGGGCGTTTGGAAGAGCTAATTAGCCAAGCGTGGCACACCGACGAAATCCGTCACGAACGCCCTACGCCGGTCGACGAAGCCAAGTGGGGCTTTGCCGTCATTGAGAACTCGCTCTGGCAAGCGGTGCCGGATTTCCACCGGGATTTGGATAATCTACTGCTGGATACCGCTGGTGAGCGTTTGCCCCTGGATGCCGCGCCGATTCGCTATGCTTCCTGGATGGGCGGTGATCGCGACGGTAACCCCAACGTGACCGCTCGGGTCACTCGCGAAGTACTGCTGCTGGGCCGCTGGATGGCCGCCGATCTTTACCTGCGTGACCTTGAACAGCTGAAAACCGAGCTCTCCATGTGGAAAGCCAATAGCGCGCTCAAAGCCGAAGCGGGCGATGTTACCGAGCCTTACCGCGAAGTACTGAAGCGTCTCTTGGCTAGAATGGAATCGACCCGGGATTGGGCCAAGGCTGAGCTTGAAGGGCGCAATTTCGATGGCGGGCCGATTATCGAAACCCGTGACCAGCTCTATTCACCGCTGCTCGCCTGCTACCGCTCGCTGTGCGATGTAGGTCTCGATACCATCGCCAACGGCGCACTGCTGGATACGTTGCGCCGGGTAGCGGTATTTGGCGTCACTCTTACCAAACTTGACCTTCGTCAAGAAGCCAGCCGCCACGCCCAGGTGATCGAAGAACTGACCAGTGCCCTCGGTCTTGGTCACTACCGCGAGTGGGATGAAGCGCAGCGCCAAGAATTCTTGCTTGCCGAGCTTGCCTCACGGCGGCCACTCATTCCGCGCCGCTGGGAGTGTTCGGCCGAATCACGGGAAGTGCTGGATACCTTCAAAGTGATCGCTCAGGAGCAGAGTGAAGCGCTGGGCACGTACATTATTTCCATGGCCGCAGAGCCATCGGACGTACTCACCGTGGCGCTACTGATGAAAGAGGTGGGGGGACAAGTAACGCTGCCTATTGCGCCGCTGTTCGAAACCCTCAATGACCTGGATCATGCCAGCGATGTAATCGATCAACTGCTGTTGATACCGGGCTACCGCTCGCTGATCGGGGATCGCCAAGAGGTGATGATCGGCTACTCCGACTCGGCCAAAGACGCAGGCCAATTAGCCGCCGCTTGGGCGCAGTACCGGGCCCAGGAGTCGCTGGTCAATGTGTGTCATCGTCACGGTGTTGATTTGACTCTGTTTCATGGCCGTGGTGGCACCGTTGGCCGTGGTGGCGGCCCGGCACACGCGGCGATTCTCTCTCAGCCCCCTGGCTCCGTGAATGGCAGCCTGCGGGTGACCGAGCAGGGCGAGATGATCCGCTTTAAGTTTGGTCAGCCGGATATTGCCCTACGCTCCATGGAAATCTACGCCTGTGCGGTGCTGGAAGCTACTTTATTGCCACCGCGTGCGCCTGAGCCGCACTGGCGTGAAGAGATGGACCAGCTCGCTAAAGTGGCCCACAGCGCCTATGTCGGCGTGGTACGGGAAGACCCCGATTTTGTCCCTTACTTCCGCGCGGTAACACCCGAGGGTGCATTGGGAAGATTGCCGTTGGGTTCGCGCCCTACCAAGCGACGCCAGGATGGCGGGGTCGAGACGCTGCGCGCTATCCCGTGGATCTTTGCCTGGACACAAATTCGCTTAATGCTGCCCGCTTGGTTGGGTAGCGGTGAGGCTTTCTCGACTCGATTAGAGCAGCCCGGTGGGCGAGAAGTGCTCCAGGAAATGCGTAACGACTGGCCGTTCTTTGGCACTTACCTGGACATGTTGGAGATGCTGCTGGCCAAAGCCGACGTGGCCATTGCCGCCTACTACGAGCATCGCCTTGTGGATGAGCCATCGCTAAAAGCGTTGGGTAAAAAACTGCGAGAACGTTTTGGGCGCTTGGAAGAGGCTGTGCTGGATATTTTGCAGCAGGAGAAGCTGTTGGAGAACACGCCGTTGATTCGCCAAGCGATTGACGTACGTAACCCGTACATTGATCCTTTGCATGGCCTTCAGGCGGAACTCCTGCAGCGTAATCGCGACGCTGATGGTGCGATTAGCGCTGATCTTTCTCGCGCACTTATGGTCACCATGGCAGGGATCGCCACTGGCTTACGTAACACGGGCTAAATTTTTAAATTCACCGCGCGCTAGCGCAACTTCCACTGAACAGGGTGGCAACAATGTCCTCAGATGCTCAAGCGGTACTCGACTTTTGGTTTGAGGCGTTGACGCCTGCGCAGTGGTTTAAAAAAGACCTCGAGATGGATCGTACGATCTCGGGGCGGTTTGGTGAGCTGCATGCCAGGGCGTCGCAGTGCGAGTGTTTCGCTTGGCGGCAAACGCCACAGGGGCGGCTCGCGGAGATTATTGTACTGGATCAGTTCTCCCGCAATATCTACCGCGACGATGCTCGGGCCTTTGCCACCGATGCCTTGGCCTTGGCGCTGGCCCAGGAGGCGGTGGCTGCCCAGGCGGATGCTGAGCTAACCAGCCCGCAGCGGGTATTTCTATACATGCCTTATATGCATAGCGAATCAGCCGCCATTCATACGCTGGCGATGAAGTTGTTTGACCAGCCGGGGTTAGAGAATAATCTCGATTTTGAAGTGCGTCACAAGGCGATTATCGATCGCTTCGGGCGTTACCCGCACCGCAATACGCTACTGGGGCGGGCCTCTACCGACGAGGAGCTGGCTTTCTTAAAACAGCCTGGCTCCTCTTTTTAACTGTTTGTTCACTTCTTTTAGCCACATGGCGTTATATGTCGTTACGAAAATCTACCCGTATCAATAAATACATTAGTGAAAGTGGCATGTGCTCTCGCCGTGAAGCTGACCGCTTTGTGGAGCAGGGCAACGTGTGGATTAACGGCCGCCGTGCCACTACCGGCGATCAAGTCGTCGCGGGAGATTTAGTCAAGGTCAACGGACAGGAGATAGAGCCTCAGGAAGAGGAGGATCTCG
This sequence comes from Vreelandella sp. V005, assembly GCF_052645115.1. Taxonomy (NCBI): domain Bacteria; kingdom Pseudomonadati; phylum Pseudomonadota; class Gammaproteobacteria; order Oceanospirillales; family Halomonadaceae; genus Vreelandella; species Vreelandella sp. V005. The sequence continues at coordinate 40,803 of NZ_JBQXYA010000010.1, forward strand.
TCCTTATTGCGCTGAACAAACCGGTGGGGATTGTCAGCACCACCGAATCCAGCGAAAAGGACAATATCGTTGAATTCGTCAAGCACGGTACGCGCATCTTTCCCATTGGTCGGCTCGACAAAGACTCCCAAGGGCTAATCTTCTTAACCAACAACGGCGATCTGGTTAATAAAATCCTGCGCGCCAATAATAACCATGAAAAAGAGTATCAGGTAACGGTGAATAAGCCGATTACCGATGAGTTTATCGATGGCATGCAGAGCGGCGTGCCGATTCTTGGCAAGGTCACCAAACGTTGCAAGGTGCAAAAAGAGTCCACCTTTGTGTTCACGATTACCTTGGTGCAGGGGCTCAACCGGCAAATTCGGCGCATGTGTGAATACTTCGGCTACGAGGTCACCCAGTTAATTCGTACGCGCATTATGAATGTGCCTCTCAGAGGCTTGGCCTTGGGCGACTGGCGCGATCTCACCCCTAAAGAGATCGATACCATCATTGCCCTGACTGAGCAATCAGAAGCCGTGCCGGAGAAGAAAGGCAAACCATCCAGACCTAATTACAACGGGCGCTCTAACCCTGGTAAAGTCAACTCATCAGCCTCCAATAGGCGCCAAAAGTCTGCCAAAGCGGGCGCCAAAACCACTGGGGAGACGCCGCCCACCAAGGGTAAAAAAGCCGCCAGTGGAAAAGTCACTAGTGGAAAAACACCCAGTGAAAAATTTAGCTCTGGCCCGAAAGGCAGCGCACCAGGCAAGCCTGGCGTTAAAGGTAAGCCAGGTGCTAAACGTCAGAGTGCAATGGGTAAAGCCGGGCCTAAACCCGCTGGCAAGGGGCGCGTAGGGCGCGGTAAGCCTGCCCCCAGTGGCAAGCCTTCGTCGCGGCGAAAATAGCGATTTACCTAGCATTTTTCTTTAGACCTATTAGCGCCTTACCCTCTCTGTGAGTATTTCCTATTGATCCTACTAGTGGCTTTGTACGCGGTAGCCAGCGTTCTCGCTTATATTACTTATGTCATTGATAAAAAGGCGGCAATCCATCAACGTCGTCGAGTAAGCGAGAAAACATTACACCTGCTCGGGTTACTCGGGGGCTGGCCCGGCGCGCTGCTGGCTCAGCAGCGGCTACGGCATAAAACCCGAAAAACTGCTTTTCAGGCTGTTTTCTGGCTGACGGTCGGCGTGAATGTGGCGTGCTTATTTAGCGTAACTCTCTACCCTTACGAGGGATGAAATAATGACAGCCTATTTCGTTCAGGCATTTATCTACCTGCTGGCCGCGGTGATTGCAGTCCCGTTAGCCAAACGTTTTGGACTTGGCTCGGTGCTTGGTTATTTGGTCGCAGGGGTAGTGATTGGCCCGATTTTGGGCTTGGTGGGTCAAGAGACCACCACCATTCAACACTTTGCCGAGTTTGGCGTGGTGATGATGCTGTTTTTGGTGGGCATGGAGCTCGACCCGAAAGGGCTCTGGGCAATGCGTGTCCGGCTGCTGGGGCTGGGTGGGCTGCAAGTGGTCTTAACCACTGCCGCCGGCACCGCCATTGCCCTATGGCTTGGGTTAGTCATGCAGACCGCCCTGGCGGTAGGGCTGATTTTTGCGCTCTCTTCCACGGCCATTGTGCTGCAAACGCTGAATGAAAAGGGGCTTGCCAAAACCGAAGGCGGCCGCAGCGCTTTCTCGGTACTGCTGTTTCAGGATATTGCCGTTATTCCGATGTTGGCACTTATTCCGTTATTGGCACTGCCCGAGTTAATGGGCGAAGTCAGCGATGATAGCCATGCCAGCTTAAGCCTGGTTGCTCACCTGCCGGGCTGGGCACACGCGTTGGTCGTCGTAGCGGCTATCGCCGCCGTCATCGCAGCGGGCTACTACTTAGTGCCGTTATTGTTTCGCTACGTGATTGGATCTGGCCTACGTGAAGTTTTCACCGCTACCGCGTTAATGTTGGTCATTGGGATCGCCGCGCTAATGAGCTTGGTTAATTTGTCACCTGCTCTGGGCGCGTTCCTGGCAGGTGTCGTACTGGCTAACAGCGAATTCAAACATGAGTTGGAAGCCAATATCGAACCCTTCAAAGGGCTGCTGTTGGGATTGTTCTTTATTACCGTCGGGGCTGGTATCAACTTCTCGGTGCTGGCAGCGGAGTGGGGGACGGTGCTGTCGTTAGGGGTCGCCGTGATCGTGGTGAAAGGTTTGATCCTGCTTGGCTTGGCCTTATTATTTAAAGTGCATGGCAGCAACGGTTGGCTATTTACTCTAGGCCTTGCCCAAGCGGGCGAGTTCGGCTTTGTGCTGCTGACCTATAGTGTCCAAAATAGCGTGATACCCACCGATATTTCCGAGGTGCTCTCGCTGGTGGTGGCACTATCCATGTTCTTGACGCCGCTGCTATTCATTGCCTACGACCGGCTGGTGTTACCGCGCTACCGTAGCGCCAAAAATGATGATCGTGAGGCGGATGCAATAGAAGAACAGGCGCCGGTCATCGTCGCCGGTGTCGGCCGGTTTGGGCAAATTATATGCCGCCTGCTGCGGGCCAATAATATTCCCATCGTCGCCTTGGATCACGAGATCGAGCAGATCGAAAATCTGCGCAAAATAAATATCAAAAGTTATTTTGGCGACGCCAGTCGTTCCGACTTACTCGAAACCGCTGGCATTGAACATGCCCGGTTAATCGTGATTGCTTTAGACGACCGTGACCGTGCCGTGCAAATGGTCAAACATATAAAGCATTACTACCCCCATGTGTGGGTGTTGGCGCGTGCCTTTGACCGTGGCCATGGCTATCAGCTGCGTGAAGCGGGCGCCGATGATACAGTCAGCGAAACCTACCATTCAGCACTTGAATTGGGTGGTAACGCACTGACTGCCATGGGGGTTCATCCCATGCGTGCCAAGCAGATGACCTGGTCGTTTGTGCAGAATGAAGATGCCCACGAAGACGAGTTGTTCGAAGCCTGGAAAGAGATAGAGGGTGGTATTAGCTTTAGTCCGCGCTATGGCGAACTGTTTATGAAACTCGAAGAGTCGCTGAACAGTGCTATGAAACAGGATTGGCACGAACCGCAGCGTGAGGATGTCCCTATCTGGACGCCCCCCGATACGCATCGCGATAACCTTTAAAAGGGGAGATGTAGCGAAGCACTTAACATATTGAGGTGGCTTAGGGTGGGGGTGTTAATACGCTCATACTCTAAGCGGCTGACCAGCCGATTGATCGTCATCGTCGCGCCGAAGCCCTGCAGGAGAGCGGTGCCACTTTCGTCAACACCCTCTACGTCGCTTTCTCCACGCCACTCAGTAATGCCAGATTTCGCATAAACACTAAAAGCGCCCATGCGAACACCGGCAACAATGGCACCCCCAAGACTTAATGTATCCCTAATCAGCGGGTTGATACTGGAAGCGCTGGATATTTCCTCGCTTTCTCGGTAAGCGATTTCTGCGCCAATATCTAACTGAGGCAGCCGCCAGGGGCTGTATCCTGCGGTTAGCCGGAACCCGCTGGTGTAGGTGTCCAAGCTACTAAGGTCGCTGCCTTCCAGAATAACGCCATTGTCGAGCTGCATAAGCTCGCTGTCGGGGGCAGTGTAAGCCATGACCGGCGGGTTTTCGTCAGCATAGGTGCTAAACCAGGGGACAGAGCAGCAGAGCAGGGTGCTTGCCAAGCGTTTCATTGGCATTTCTCGTACACCTATTGTTTTATACCCACAGACTGTCATTTTATACCCACAGAGTGTCGTGTAGATACGGGTAGAGAGAAAAAGCTATTCCTATCCAGAGTAGCAACTGGCCTGGATTTCCACCACTTTAATTGCCCCCTTGGCGAGGTTATCGACTAAATTTTTGCCCATGTTGATAAAACGCTCACCAAATACCCATTGCGGTGAGAGAACGGCTTGGCGTGGTGTCTGCTCTTTTTCGCGCTGGCGCTGGCGCCACGTCAGCGCTAGTTCGCTCCAATCCTCGATATGTTCCACCACAAAGCCGCTTGTGTTGAGCAAATCGCTTAACGTCTTAAGTTTGAGCAGGTGCGAGTGTTCCGCGCCCACTGCCCAAGGCACTGGGTAGCTGAGTTGTGCCACGTTGGGGCCGCTAACTACTTCGTGCATGACCACCTGCCCGCCAGGGCGCAGCACGCGCAAGCTCTCCGCGAGCACCTTGGCGGTATCTGGCATATTGAGCAGGCTATGCTGAAACATAACGGCATCGAAGCTGTTAGCGGCAAACGGCAGGGCGCTTGCATCGCCAGTTACCCAAGCAAGCGGCGCGGTGCCCGGCTGCATCGCCCGTGTACTCAGCGCTTTGTTGAGGGCACTGAAACCGTGAGTAATATCCAGCCCGGTCATTTGAAAGCCGAGCACTGCGCCCTGGCGCATCAATCCTCCCAACCCCGCACCGATATCCAGCACCTTGCCGTGAGTAGCCGGGTTGAGTCGTTCAAGCAGCCGTGTGGAAGCTGCTACGCCGCCGATATGGAGTTGATCCAGCGGCGCCAGTTGGTGCAGGGTCGGGCCGCTGGGGTAGTGGGCGTCAATCTGCGCCAACACATCATCAGCGCGTAGTCCGCGCTGATAATGGTCTGCCAAAGAGTGGGAGGTAGGCATGGCCAGTTACGGCTCTTGATCCAGGCCTAGCTCCTGAATCGAAATCTCGCGCATTTTGAATTTCTGAATCTTGCCGGTCACCGTCATCGGGAATTCGTCAACGAACTTAAAGTAGCGCGGAATTTTGAAGTGGGTGATTTTGCCTTTGCAGTACTCGCGTAGCTCCTCAGCGGTGACGTCACCCGCCGAGCTGTTGAGTTTTACCCAGGCAATCAGCTCTTCACCATACTTTTTATCAGGCACGCCAGTTACCTGTACCTCTGAAATGGCCGGGTGGGCGTACAAAAACTCTTCGATCTCCTTGGGATAAACGTTTTCACCGCCGCGAATGACCATATCCTTAATGCGCCCCACGATCTGGATGTAGCCCTCTTCATCCATGGTGGCCAAGTCGCCGGTGTGCATCCAGCCCGCCTCGTCAATCGCCTCGGCGGTGGCTTTGTCGTTGTTCCAGTACTTCAGCATTACGCTATAACCGCGGGTACACAGCTCGCCGATTTCGCCCCGAGGCAGAATGCCGCCGTTGCCAGGGTCGACAATTTTGTTCTCTAAGTGAGGCTGGGTGCGGCCCACAGTGGAAACGCGTTTCTCAATGCTGTCGTTGGCACCAGTTTGAGTGGAGACCGGGCTGGTTTCGGTCATGCCGTAGGCGATCTGCACGCCCTTCATATTCATCTTGTTGATCACCTGCTTCATGATTTCCGCAGGGCAGATCGAGCCCGCCATAATCCCGGTGCGCAGTGTGGAGAAGTCAGTGCTAGCAAAACCCTCGTGTTCAAGCTCGGCGATAAACATGGTGGGCACGCCGTAGAGCGCGGTGGCTTTCTGCTCGTGAACCGCTTTAAGCACTTTACCGGGATCGAAGCCCTCATCCGGGTAAATCATGGTAGCGCCATGGGTCATACAGCCCAGGTTGCCCATCACCATGCCAAAGCAGTGATAGAGCGGTACCGGAATCACCAGGCGGTCTTCACTGGTAAAGCCCATGCTTTCCGCCACGAAAAAGCCGTTATTGAGAATATTGTGGTGAGAGAGCGTTGCCCCTTTGGGGAAGCCGGTGGTGCCCGAGGTGTACTGAATGTTGATCGCATCATCGAACTGGAGCGTTGCCTGCAGGTCGTCCACATCGGTTTGGCTGATCTTGTTGGCCTCGCTCATCAGGTCAGACCAGCGCCACATGCCGCTCAGCTTTTCGCTGCTTAAATTAATAATGCACTCAAGGTCGGGCAGCTTTTGCGACTTCAGCTCGCCTTCGTTACTGGCTTTTAATTCGGGGGCCAGCTCATAGAGCATGGCGCTGTAGTCAGAGCTCTTGAAGTTGTTAGCGGTGACCAAGAAGCGCGCGCCGGATTGGTTTAGCGCGTACTCCAATTCGTGGGTGCGGTAAGAGGGGTTAATGTTGACCAGAATGGCACCGATTTTGGCAGTGGCGAACTGAGTCAATGTCCATTCGCTGCAGTTGGGTGCCCAGATGGCCACCCGGTCGCCTTTTTGAACGCCGATAGCGAGCAGGGCGCGGGCGCAGCGATTGACCTCTTCCTGAAGCTGGCGATAGCTCCAATGAATGTTCTGGTGCAGCACAATCAGCGCGTCGTTATCGGCATATTGCGTGGCGATCTGGTCAAATTTGTCGCCAATCGTCATGCCCAACAACGGTTTGTCGGCCATGCTGCTGGTATAGCTAGGTGGGGTAAGAGCAGGTGATGCCATGGGTATTTCTCCGATGTCTTTTTCTTATCTAAACGGGAAGGCAGGCGGCATTTATTATTATTTGCTAGCGCCTAATGCTAGAGCGACTTTGGCACTGGGCTTGCGGCCTAGTGCATGGGTAATCCAATATCCGGTATCGATCACCGCCTGTAGGTCGATGCCTGTCTTGATCCCCAGCCCCTCAAGCAGGTAGAGCACATCTTCAGTCGCCACATTGCCGGAAGCGCCCTTGGCATAAGGACAGCCACCGAGACCGGCGGTGGCGGCATCAATGATACTAACGCCTTCTTCCATTACCGCGTAAAGGTTCGCCAGCGCCATGCCGTAGGTGTCGTGAAAGTGGGCGGCCAGAAACTCAATGGGCACTTGTTGGCGTGTCGCCTCAATCATGCGTTTAGCGGCCATCGGCGTGCCGACGCCTATTGTGTCACCTAACGACACCTCGTAGCAGCCCATCTCATAAAGTGCTTTGGCCACTTCAGCCACTTTTGCCGGGGCGATCTCGCCTTCGTAAGGGCAGCCCAATACACACGAAACGTAGCCACGCACCCGAACGCCAGCCTCTCGGGCGCGCTCTAACACAGGCTCAAACCGTGTCAGCGACTCGGCAATGGAGCAATTGATGTTCTTTTGCGAGAAGGCTTCTGATGCCGCACCAAACACCGCGACTTCTTCAACACCCACTGTCAGGGCGTTTTCCAGCCCCTTCAGGTTAGGCGTCAGCGCGGAATACACCACGCCGGGCTGGCGCTGAATGCCGCCCATGACCTCAACGGCGTCGCCCATTTGCGGCACCCATTTAGGAGAGACGAAGCTGGCCGCTTCAATATGGGTGATCCCCGCGTTGGCAAGCCGCTCGATTAGGGCGATCTTGGTCGCGGTGGGTACCATCGCCCCCGGCTCGTTTTGCAGGCCGTCCCGAGGGGCCATTTCAAATAACTTGACGGACGTAGGCAGTGCCATGCATGAACTCCTATTCGCTAGGGACAAAGTCGAGAAGGATAGCACCCTGGCTGACCGTCTCGCCCGCCTGGAAGTGGAAGGTTTCCACGCTACCGTCAGCCGGAGCGGTCATGGTGTGCTCCATTTTCATCGCTTCCATCACCATCAGCGGCATGCCTTTTTCAACCGCCTTACCAGGTTCTACCAAGAGAGCTACCACCGTGCCATTCATGGGAGCAGTGAGGGTAGACTCCGCTTCGTGGTGGCCGTGATCAATGGCATCGATGCGCCGCCAGAACAGGCGGGTCTCGCCGCTCGGGTCGGCCATTACGACCACATGGCCATCCTGGCGTGCCTGCAAGCGGCGACGATGGCCATTCAAGGTAACGGCGACCGCGTCACCAGTGAGCGGCTGCAGGCTCGCGGTTAGCGTTTCATCGCCGATGGTGAGGTTCCACAGTGATTCGCCCGCGTTGCGTTTACCTTCGACGATCACTACTGCACCATCGCTGTCAGCGGCTTGAACGTTTGCCGGGTCACACAGCGCAATACGAATGGTATGGGGCGCGTTTAGGCGGAAGCCATCGTGACGATCCCAGGGTGAATCGCTTTCACACTCCTGGGCCAAGTGGTGCAGGCCAATCAGTGCCGCACTGGCGTAGGCGTCTATGCTGTAAGTGCGAGGCGCAAACAGCGTGGCTTCGTTTCGCTCGATAAAGCGTGTGTCCAGTTCGACGTTCTTAAAACCAGGGTGGGTTGCCAAGCGCATTAAGAAGGCACGGTTAGTCACTACGCCTTGTACGTCCAGTGCCGCCAAGGCGCGGTTGAGCGTGGCCAGCGCTGCTTCACGATCAGGACCATGCACGATTAGTTTGGCAAGCATGGGGTCGTAGTGCATCGACACCGTATCGCCATTCTCTACACCACTGTCTAAACGCACCTGATCAGCGCTTAAACCAGCCCCGACCAAGTCCAGCGCGAAGCGGTTCAGCAGGCCGGTGGCGGGCAGAAAATCCTGTTCCGGGTCTTCGGCGTAAATGCGTGCTTCAAAGCTATGGCCGGTAATCGTCAGTTCATCCTGGGTGCAAGGCAACGGTTCGCCCATGGCCACGCGTAGCTGCCACTCGACCAGATCCTGGCCAGTGATCATCTCGGTGACCGGGTGCTCTACTTGGAGGCGGGTATTCATCTCCATAAAGTAGAACGAACCATCAATATCTAAAAGGAACTCGACGGTGCCTGCGCCCACGTAGCCGATCTCCTGGGCGGCGCGCACGGCGGCATCGCCCATGGCGCTGCGCAGCTCGGCGGTCATGCCGGGCGCGGGGGCTTCTTCGATCACTTTTTGATGGCGGCGCTGAACGCTGCAATCACGCTCGAACAGGTAAACGCCGTTGCCGTGGCGGTCGCAGAATACCTGTACTTCCACATGGCGTGGCTGCACCAGATACTTCTCGATCAGCATCCGGTCATCGCCAAAAGCGGCTTTAGACTCGCGGCGGCAGCCGTCTAGCGCGGCCTGAAAGCCCTCACTTGATTCGACGACACGCATGCCTTTGCCACCGCCACCGGCGCTGGCTTTGAGCATTACTGGGTAGCCAATGTTGTCGGCTTCGCTGCGCAGCAGGGTGTCGTCTTGATCATCACCATGATAGCCCGGCACCAGCGGTACGCCCGCATTGGCCATGCGTGCCTTGGCGGCGGATTTATCACCCATGGCAGCAATCGCCGAGGCAGGCGGGCCGACAAAGGTAATGCCCGCTTCCTCAAGAGCCTTAACGAAGCTGCCGTTTTCGGAAAGAAAGCCGTAGCCGGGGTGAATGGCGCCGGTACCGGTGCGTTTTGCAGCGTCAATAACGGCATCGATATTGAGATAGCTTTCACGGGCGGCGGCAGGCCCCAGGCGAACGGCCTCGTCGGCTTCACGTACATGACGTGCGCTGGCATCGGCATCGGAGTAAACCGCGACGGTTTTCAGGCCCATGAGGCGGGCAGTGCGCATCACGCGGCAGGCGATTTCGCCGCGATTGGCGACCAGCAGGGTGTCAAAAGGTGTCGTGCGAGCGGCTTTTTCGTGTTTGTTCATGAGCGGCGCTCCGAAGCGTTAGATGTATTATTGGTTTCGACCCAATCCGGGCGGCGCTTCTCAAAGAAACTGGATAAACCCTCTTGGCCCTCTGGGCTTACCCGCAGGTTGGCGATGACCTGGCAGGTATGCTCGCGGGTGGCGTCACTGTCAGGCGCTTGAGCAACTGTGGCCATTAATGCTTTGGTGGCACGCTGGGCTTGGGGCGAGCCGGCTAATAGGGTTGCCAGCATGGTGTCCACTTCGTCGTCTAGCTTATCGTGCTCCACCACCAGATGGACTAAACCCAGTGCAAGCGCTATTTCGGCGTCCATGACTTCGGCGGTTAATGCATAACGGCGCATCTGTCGCTCGCCCAAGGCTCGCTGCACATAGGGGCTGATGACGGCGGGCGATAGGCCAATTTTGACTTCCGAAAGGCAGAATTTGGCTTTACCCGAGGCGATTACTATGTCGCAGCAGGCAGCCAAGCCCACCGCGCCGCCAAAGGCAGCGCCTTGAACACGGCAGACGGTAGGGCAGGGCAGTGTATCCAGGCCGTGCATTAGCGCAGCGAGCTTGCGGGAATCGGCGACGTTATCTTCCAGGTCGTACTCGACCATGCGCTTCATCCAGTTCAGATCGGCACCTGCCGAGAAGCTTTTGCCTTCTGAGCCCAGCACTACCGCACGCACATCGCCTGTTTCAGCCAACGTATGCAGCTGCTCAAGGTGCGCATTTAACTCAGCGATCAGGCTATCGTCAAAAGCGTTATGCACCTCGGGGCGGTTTAAGGTCAGGCGCGCCACACCCTCTTCTATATTCAGCGTTGAGTAAGCCATGGTGATTGACCCCTTACATCCGGAACACGCCGAAGCGCGTCTCTTCAATTTCTGCGTTCATAGCGGCAGCTAAAGAAAGCCCCAGCACATCGCGGGTTTGCAGGGGATCAATCACGCCGTCATCCCACAAGCGGGCGCTGGCGTAGTAGGGGTGGCCTTGGTGCTCATACTGCTCGCGGGTAGGCTGCTTGAAGGCTTCTTCTTCCTCTTTGCTCCACTCGCGGCCTTCGCGCTCGTGCTGCTCGCGCTTAACCTGAGCCAGCACGCCCGCTGCCTGTTCGCCGCCCATAACGGAAATACGCGCGTTGGGCCACATGAATAGTAGGTTGGGGTCGTAGGCGCGGCCACACATACCATAGTTACCGGCGCCGAAGCTGCCGCCAATCAGCACGGTGTACTTGGGTACCTTGGCACAGGCCACAGCGGTCACCAGCTTGGCGCCGTGCTTGGCGATGCCTTCGTGCTCGTACTTGGAGCCAACCATAAAGCCGGTGATATTTTGCAGGAAAATCAGCGGAATCTTGCGCTGGGCGCAGAGCTCGATAAAGTGCGCGCCTTTCACGGCACTTTCGGAAAACAGCACGCCGTTGTTGGCCACGATACCTACCGGGTAACCGTGGATATGGGCAAAGCCAGTAACCAGTGTTTCGCCGTAGTAGCGCTTGAACTCGTCAAAGTCGGAGTCATCGACGATGCGGCCAATCACTTCGCGCACGTCATAAGGCTTTTTCAAGTCGGTGCCCACGATGCCGTAAAGCTCGGCAGGGTCGAGCTTGGGTGGCTTTGGCGCCTGCATGGCGAGCTTGCCGCGCTTTTGCCAGTTCAGCCGCGATACACAGGCGCGGGCGAGCTGCAGCGCGTGGGCGTCGTTCTCCGCGTAATGATCTGCCACGCCGCTGACTTTGGCGTGAACATCCGCACCGCCCAGATCTTCGGCGCTAATACTTTCGCCGGTGGCGGCTTTTACCAAGGGCGGGCCACCCAGGAAAATCGTGCCCTGCTCTTTAACGATGATCGACTCATCGGCCATGGCAGGCACATAAGCGCCACCGGCGGTGCAGGAGCCCATCACCACGGCAATTTGCGGGATGCCTTCCGCCGACATGGTCGCCTGATTGTAGAAGATGCGCCCGAAGTGCTCGCGATCAGGGAAGACTTCATCTTGCCTGGGCAGGAAGGCGCCACCGGAATCGACCAAGTAAATGCACGGCAGGCGATGCTTGCGGGCGATTTCCTGGGCGCGAATATGTTTTTTAACCGTCAGCGGAAAGTAAGTGCCGCCTTTTACCGTGGCGTCGTTAGCAACGATCACGCACTCGACGCCGGACACCCGACCAATGCCGGTGACCACGCCCGCGGCGGGAATCTCGCTATCGTAAATGTTGTGCGCCGCCAGGGCGGAAAACTCTAAAAACGGTGAACCTTCATCGATTAGATGATCAATACGGTCGCGGACAAACAGTTTGCCCCGGCTTTCGTGGCGCTCGCGGGCTTTAGCACCGCCACCCTCGGCAACAGCGGCGGTCAGTTCACGCAGTTTGTGAACTTCACCGAGCATTGACGCTTCATTGGCTTGAAACACATCGCTGCGCGGATTGATCTGGCTATTCACAGTGCTCATGGCGCGGCCTTTTATTTGGTTTCAGTAAACAGTTCGCGGCCAATTAGCATTCGGCGAATCTCGCTGGTGCCCGCACCAATTTCATACAGTTTAGCGTCGCGCAGCAGCCGTCCAGTGGGGTATTCGTTGATATAGCCGTTGCCGCCGAGCAGTTGGATTGAATCCAGCGCTACCTGAGTGGCTTTTTCAGCACAGTAGAGAATTACCCCAGCGGCGTCTTTACGGGATGTTTGGCCGCGGTCACAGGCACCTGCGACGGCGTATAAATAGGCGCGGCAGGCATTCAGGGTGGTGTACATATCCGCCACCTTGCCCTGCACCAGCTGGAACTCACCAATCGACTGGTTGAACTGCTTGCGCTCATGGATATAGGGCATCACCACGTCCATGGCGGCCTGCATGATGCCAATCGGGCCTGCGGCCAGAACGGTGCGCTCGTAGTCCAACCCACTCATCAGTACGCGCACGCCTTTGCCTTCCCCACCAAGAATGTTTTCAGCGGGCACTTTGCAGTCCTGAAAGACTAGCTCGCAGGTGTTGGAGCCACGCATACCTAACTTGTCGAGTTTCTGGGCGGTGGAGAAACCGGGCATACCCTTTTCGATAATGAAGGCGGTAATGCCTTTGGAGCCGGCTTCTGGGTCGGTCTTGGCGTACACCACCAAAACATCTGCATCCGGCCCGTTGGTGATCCACATTTTGTTACCGTTAAGGATGTAGTGGTCACCATCCTGCTTGGCGCGTAGCTGCATCGAGACCACATCAGAGCCTGCGCCAGGCTCGGACATAGCGAGCGCGCCCACATGGTCACCGCTAATTAGCTTGGGCAAATACTTGGCTTTCTGCTCCTCGGAGGCGTTGATCTTGATCTGATTCACGCAAAGGTTGGAGTGGGCGCCGTAAGAGAGCGCAACCGATGCGCTGGCCCGCGAGATCTCCTCCATGGCGATACAGTGGGCGAGGTAGCCCATGCCGCTACCGCCATCTTCTTCGGAGACGGTGATGCCCAACAGGCCCATGTCGCCAAACTTCTTCCACAAATCGTTGGGGAATTCGTTGTTGCGGTCGATTTCGGCAGCGCGGGGAGCAATCTCGCTGGCCGCAAAGGCGTTGACCTGCTCGCGCAGCATGTTCAGTTCGTCGTCGAGGCCGAAGTTGAGTTCTGAGTAGTGTGAAAACATGGTCAATCACCTGTTATCTATTGGTTGGCCGAGCTGGCGGTTTTAGTCGGGCCGAATCAGTGCATGGTGGCGGAAGAAGAGGTAGACGCTTTGTCGGACAAACCCGTGCGCTCGTCTTCGTTTTGTTTTTCCTGGGGCTCTTTTTCTATTAGCTCTTCAAGTGCTTGGCGGCAGCGAATTTCGGCGCTTTCAAGCTCTAGTTGCACCATCGTGATGTCTTTCATTTGTTGGTCGAGTGCCGCCCGGCGCTCGGCTATTTTGCTAAGCATTAAGTGCAGCTGCTTTTTACTGCCGCTGCGGGTTTCGTCCCATAGCTCGAATAGTTCGCGAATCTCGGCCAACGAGAAGCCTAAGCGCTTACCGCGGATGGTGAGCTTTAGTCTTACTCTGTCTTTGCTGCTGTAAACCCGGGTTTGGCCACGGCGTGTTGGGTGAAGCAATTCCTGGTCTTCGTAAAAACGGATGCTGCGGGTGGTCAAGTCAAACTCGCTGGCCAGTTCACTAATCGAGTAGGTTTTGCTCATGGTGACGTTCTCTTAAAAAGACGTTGTTCCTATCAGGTTGTCACCTATGGAACACTGACAATGAGGCTAAAACAAGTTTACGTTAACGTAAAGCGATTGTTGTAGGCAGTTGAAAAGCGTTGAAATGTCGTAAGTTATTGATATGGCTGTTTTGAAGGTGCTTGTTAATTCAGAGAAATTCCCTCAATAGACCAAAGTTGTAATTGTATTGCCATAGTGAGAGTTGCTAGTTTGCACATACACCTTACGTTCAGGTAAGGCAGTAGCAAGCAGTTTCACTACTAGCCAATTACCTGTAATAGAGTCAGCACTACAACAATAAGAGGCTTGCCACTCTATGAGTGCAAACGATGTCCTTCAGGGACCTGTCCTCGAAACCCGAGGGCTAACCAAAGAGTTCCGTGGGTTTACCGCTGTGGACGACGTCAATCTCCAGGTACAGGAAGGGCATATCCACGCGTTGATTGGCCCCAACGGCGCGGGCAAGACCACTGTCTTTAATCTGTTGACCAAATTTTTGCCGCCTACCCGTGGCGATATTTTGTACCGTGGCCATTCCATTACCAGTAAAAAATCCAATGAAATTGCCCAGCTAGGCTTGGTACGTTCCTTTCAGATATCAGCGGTGTTTGCGCACATGACGGCGCTTGAGAATGTACGGGTGGCGCTGCAGCGCAAGCTGGGCACGTCGTTTCATTTCTGGAAATCCGAGAAATCCCTGGATCACCTCAATGAACGCGCCCTCGAGCTTCTAGAAGAGGTGGGGCTGCGCGAGTACGCCGATACCCTGACGGTAGAGATGCCCTACGGTCGTAAACGGGCGCTGGAACTCGCCACCACGCTAGCGCTCGACCCCACCATGATGCTGCTCGATGAACCGACCCAGGGCATGGGCGCTGAAGACGTTGATCGCATCGTGGCGCTGATAAAACGCGTCTCCCAAGGCCGGACAGTGCTGATGGTCGAACATAACTTGAGCGTTGTTAGCCGACTGTGTGACCGCATCACGGTGTTGGCGCGGGGCGCCGTATTGGCTGAAGGCGATTACGACAGCGTGTCGCGCAACCCGCTGGTGCGTGAAGCCTATATGGGCAGTGATGCCGCTGAGGAAGAGGGGGCCACGGTATGATGACCGCCGAAGCACAAGCACCGATCGAAAACACGCAAAACCAGGAAATGTTGCGAGTTCAGGATCTGCACGCCTTTTATGGCGAATCGCATATTCTGCACGGCGTCAATTTTGATGTGAAACGCGGTGAGCTGGTGACGCTGTTGGGCCGCAACGGCGCCGGGCGCAGCACCACGCTGAAATCGATCATGAACATGGTGGGGCGACGCACCGGCTCCATCGTGATCAATGGTAATGAAACGTTGACCATGAAGCCGCATCACATTCCGCGTCTGGGGGTGGGCTACTGCCCGGAAGAGCGGGGTATCTTCGCTAGTTTGGATGTTCACGAAAACCTTTTATTACCACCCACGGTACGTTCAGGCGGCATGAGTCTCGATGAAATCTACGCCATGTTCCCCAATCTCTATGAGCGGCGCAGAAGTCAGGGCACGCGGCTTTCCGGCGGTGAGCAGCAGATGCTGGCCATGGCGCGCATTTTACGTACCGGGGCAAGAATGCTGCTGTTAGATGAAATTACCGAAGGGCTTGCTCCGGTCATCGTGCAGAAATTGGCCGAGGTACTGGTTCAGCTTAAGGAACGCGGCATGACCATCGTGCTCGTGGAGCAGAATTTTCGCTTTGCGGCGCCGCTGGCAGATCGCCACTTCGTGATGGATCACGGTCAGATTGTCGAAGAAATCAGCGCCGCGCAGCTGCCATCGCGACGGGAACATCTCAATTCGATGCTAGGGGTATAACGCACTGATGATTAAACGCTCTTTACGCCAAGGGCACGCCGCTCACCAATAATAATAGTAACTATTAATGAGCCGTTCGCACTTCCAAGACAGCTCAACGACGACTCAAAGCGACACCATCATCTCACAACAAAAAAGGCCTCCGGGCCAGGAGAAGAACATGACCTTCATCAAAAAAACGCTGGCTGCCAGCATCGCCGTGGCGGCAGCTTCAAGCCTTGCTGTGTCTACCGCTCAGGCGGATATGAGCGACGGCGAGGTGCGCATTGGTTACCTGGCCGATATGTCCGGTACCTACCGTGACCTAGCAGGCCCAGGTGGCCTGACCGCCATGGAAATGGCGGTAGCCGATTTTGGTGGCAGCGTTGACGGCGCGCCTATCGTGATTTCCAGTGCCGATGATCGCAATAGCGCCGACGTTGGTGCTAATACCGTGCGTGGTTGGATCGATCAGGATAACGTCGATATGGTAGGCGGCCTGGTCGCTTCCTCGGTCTCGATCGCCGTCACCAAGGTGCTCGAAGAGAATAACGGCCTGGGGATTGTTTCCGGCTCAGCGGCCTCGAGCATTACCAACGAGCACTGCACGCCTAACCACATCCACTGGGTTTACGATACCTATCCGCTGGCTAACGGTACTGCTAAAGCAGTTGTCGAGCAGGGCGGCGACAGCTGGTTCATGCTGACCGCGGATTACGCTTTCGGCCATGCGCTTGAAGGCGATGTCACCAAGGTGGTGGAAGAGAGTGGCGGTGAGATTGTAGGCGGCGTGCGTCACCCGTTCCCAACGAGCGACTTCTCCTCTTATATCCTTCAAGCCCAGGGCTCGGGTGCCAAAATTGTAGGTCTAGCCAACGCGGGCGCGGATACCGTTAACGCGATCACCACGGCCAGCCAGTTTGGTTTAACGCAATCCGGCCAGCAGCTCGCGGGTTTGTTGATCTTCCTGAATGATGTTCACGCCCTTGGCCTGGAAGCCACGCAGAACCTGCTGCTGACGACCGGCTGGTACTGGGATATGGACGAGCAGTCTCGTGAATGGGCACAGCGCTACTTCGATGAAGTGGGCCGTATGCCGACCATGGTACAAGCCGGTATCTACTCCAGCACCATGCACTACCTGAAAGCCGTAGAAGCCGCTGGCACCGACGATCCTGAAACCGTGCGTGCGCAGATGGCTGACATGCCCATCGAGGACTTCTTTGCCCGCAACGGCAGCATTCGTGAAGATGGCCGTATGATTCACGATATGTACCTGGCTCAGGTGAAAACGCCTGAAGAGTCCACAGGTGAGTGGGACCTTTACGAAATTCTCAGCACCATTCCCGCCGCAGAAGCCTACCGCCCGCTTTCTGAGAGCCAGTGCAAACTGGTACAGAACTAATCTCAGGCAGCACTTGCGCTAATAAGTCATCGCAAGCGATGTGTAGAACCGGTTGGCGGCAAGATGCCGCCAACTGTTTGATGGCGAGGAGAGTCGCGTTATGACGATGATATTCGGCGTGCCATTGGCCGTCTTCATGGGCCAGCTGACGCTAGGTCTTGTGAACGGCGCCTTTTACGCACTGCTTAGCCTGGGCCTGGCGGTCATCTTCGGCCTATTGAAGATCGTCAACTTCGCCCACGGGGCGCAATACATGCTGGGGGCCTTCGCCGCGCTGTTAGGCTTTCGATACCTGGGCATTAACTACTGGCTGGCGCTACTGCTGGTTCCCCTCGTGGTGGGTGCCTTCGGTGTGCTGCTTGAGCGCTTTCTGCTGCGCCGAATTGCCCATTTGGATCATCTCTATGGGCTGCTGCTGACCTTTGGTCTGGCGCTGATTTTTGAAGGCACGCTGATCAACTTCTTCGGGGTTTCCGGCGCGCGTTATGCAACGCCTGAGATATTGCAGGGCGGCTTGAACCTAGGCTTCATGTTCCTGCCCACTTACCGTGCCTGGGTATTGGTGGCGGCACTGGCGATGTGCCTGTTCACTTGGTTCATGATCGAACGCACGCGATTGGGGGCCTACCTGCGGGCAGGCACTGAAAACTCACAATTGATGCAGGCGTTTGGCGTCAATGTGCCGTTGCTGATAACGCTTACCTATGGCTTTGGTGTGGCCCTGGCCGCGTTTGCCGGAGTGCTTGCCGCGCCGCTGTATCCGGTTTCCCCCACCATGGGTTCCAGCCTCTTGATCGTGGTGTTTGCAGTGGTGGTGATTGGGGGCATGGGCTCAATCTTGGGCGCCATTATTACGGGCCTGGCGATGGGCATCATCGAAGGCCTGACCAAGGTGTACTACCCGGAGGCCTCTAATACGGTGATATTCTTCGTCATGATCGTCGTGCTCATGTTGCGCCCAGTCGGGCTGTTCGGTAAGGAGGCATAAGCATGATGACGGAATCTCAACCAATGGCGGCGCCTTCGGCGGTGATAGAGCGTCAGAAGCGCGCCAAGTTTCGCCGTAATATGTTTTACCTGGCGCTGATCGTAGTGGGGCTGGTGGCACCCTTTCTCGCCTACCCCGTATTCTTGATGAAAGTGCTCTGTTTTGCGCTATTCGCCTGCGCGTTTAACCTGTTGCTTGGCTATGCGGGGTTGTTGTCCTTCGGGCATGCGGCGTTCTTGGCCACAGGCGGCTACGTAACCGGCTATTTGCTGGCGAGCTACCCGGGGCTAACGCCAGAGTTGGGTATTATCGCCGGTACCTTAATGGCGACCCTGCTGGGTGTGCTGTTCGGAGTGCTCTCCATTCGTCGCCAGGGCATCTATTTTGCCATGGTGACCCTGGCCATCGCCCAGCTGGTGTATTTCATGTTTGTGCAGGCGCCGTTTACCGGCGGTGAAGATGGGCTGCACGGCGTACCGCGTGGCGAACTGTTTGGCTTTATCAGCCTGAGCAGCAACCTGGCGATGTACTACTTCGTGTTTGCGATCTTCATCTTCGGCTTCGCGCTGATTCAGCGCACGGTGCACTCGCCGTTTGGTCAGGTGTTAAAAGCGATTCGTGAAAACGAGCCCCGCGCAGTATCGCTGGGCTACAACGCTGATGCCTACAAGCTGGTAGCGTTCGTTATTTCGGCTGGTTTAGCGGGGCTGGCCGGTTCGACCAAAACCGTGGTGTTTCAGTTGGCCTCGCTTACCGATGCCCACTGGCATATGTCTGGCGAGGTCATTCTGATGACCCTGCTGGGTGGGGTAGGAACGCTGCTGGGCCCCTTAATGGGCGCGGGCATTGTGGTTAGCCTTCAGCATATCCTGGCGCAATCCCCGTTGGGGAATTGGGTGAGCGTGATCCTCGGTATTATCTTTGTGTTCTGCGTGCTTAGCTTCCGCAGCGGTATCGTCGGCGAGCTGGACAAAATGTACCGAAAAAACTTCAAGTAGCCCTTAGAGGCGGTACTGTCTCGTGCTTATTGTTTCTTCCCATTGGGCGCCGTTTGGCGCCCTTTTTTCTACTCCATTCCCTATACGACGCTCAAGTCTCTACACCTAAGGTCGCAAGCGCTTGCAGGTTGCTTGTGGTCAGGTAAATGGATAAGTTAACGTTAACGTCAATTACAACGACAACAGCAGTGTGCACGCGCATTTGCGGAGATACGCCATGAATTTTGAACTCAATGAAGACCAGGTCGCCTTTGCCGATATGGCGCGGGCGTTTGCCCAAAACGAACTTGAGCCCCATGCGGCCGAGTGGGATCAAACCTCTTTCTTTCCAGTGGATGTAATTCGTAAAGCGGGCGAGCTGGGCTTTTGCTCGCTGTATGCCCCAGAAAGCGTAGGCGGGTTAGGGCTTTCGCGGCTGGATGCAAGCATCATTTTCGAGCAGCTCGCCATGGGCTGCACCTCGACCACGGCGTATTTGACTATTCATAACATGGTGACCTGGATGCTGGCCGATTTCGGCACACCAGATGCAGTCGAGCAGTGGGGCGCAAGGCTGGCTACGGGCGAGCTGCTGGGTTCCTACTGCCTGACCGAACCTAACTCAGGCTCCGATGCCGCCTCCCTAAAAACCACTGCCAAGCGCGATGGTGATCACTACGTGCTGACCGGCAGCAAGATGTTTATTTCCGGCGCGGGTAGTACCGATTTCCTGGTGGTGATGGCGCGCACCGGTGGTGAGGGGGCTAGCGGCGTCTCAGCGTTTGCGGTGGATGCCAAGAGCGAAGGCATTAGCTACGGGCGCAAGGAAGAGAAGATGGGCTGGAACAGCCAGCCCACTCGCATGATTACCTTTGAAGAAGTGCGGGTGCCCGCCAATCACCTATTGGGCAATGAAGGTGACGGTTTCAAAATCGCCATGAAAGGCCTTGATGGGGGGCGGATCAACATTGCTACCTGCTCGATCGGCACTGCCCAGCAGGCGATCAATAAAGCGCGGGAATACATGCTCGAGCGCAAGCAGTTCGGTAAACGGCTCGCCGAGTTTCAGGCGCTTCAGTTCCGCCTGGCCGATATGGTCACCGAGCTGGTCGCTGCACGCCAACTGGTGCGTATGGCCGCCACCAAGCTGGACGCCGGCCACGCCGATGCACCGACTTACTGTGCCATGGCTAAACGCTTTGCCACCGATGTGGGCTTCAAGGTGTGCGACGAAGCGCTGCAAATGTACGGCGGCAACGGCTATATCAAGGAGTACCCCATGGAGCGCTACGTGCGCGATACCCGGGTGCACCGGATTCTCGAAGGCACCAACGAAATCATGCGCCTGATCATCTCCCGCCGGGTACTGGCAGACGGCGCCACCGAGCTGTAAAAGGATAAGGAATGCCCATGAGCAGTGTACTGTTTACCGAACACCCCGCCCAAGACGGCCACGTCATCGCCGAAATAAAGCTGGATGCCGAGCGCTCGCTGAACGCGTTAACGCTCGAAATGTGCGAAGCGATGTTGCCGCGCCTGCGCGAATGGGCCACCGACGAGCGTGTGGTGGCGATACTGCTGGATAGCGCCGGCGAAAAGGCGTTTTGTGCCGGTGGTGATGTCGTCAATCTGTACAAAACGATTATGGGCGAGGGCGACCCCAGTTTCCCCGAGCGCTTTTTCGAAACCGAATACCGGCTCGACTACCTGCTGCACACCTACCCCAAACCGGTGATCTGCTGGGGGAGCGGTATTGTGATGGGCGGCGGCATGGGGCTATTGAGTGCCAGCAGCCACCGCGTGGTGACCGAAACCTCCCGCCTGGCCATGCCGGAAGTCACTATCGGCCTTTACCCGGATGTTGGCGCCAGCTGGTTTTTGAATCGTCTGCCCAACGGCACAGGCCGCTTTTTAGCCATGACCGGCTGTCAGGTCAGTGCGCCGGATGCCGTTCACCTTGGCCTGGCCGACCGCTGTATTGCCAGCCACCACCGGGATGCATTGCTGCAGCAACTGATTGATGCACGTTGGGGGAAAGGCGCCGACACTGACGCACATGGCGTGGTCAACCGCATTATGCGCGAGCTAGAGCAAACCTCGCAGCCGGTCTTTGCCGAGCTGGAAGCTCCCGTTTATCAGCACGCCACGCTGATTCGCGAATTGATGGATCACGACAGCGTTGAGCAGATGGTTGCCGCCATTGCCGCGGTAAAAAGCGACAACAAGTGGTTCAACAAAGCGCAGAAAACGCTGGCCCACGGCAGCCCGGTGTCTATCAAACTGATCGATGAACAGCTGAAGCGCGCCAAACACATGTCACTGGCGGAAGTGTTTCAGTTTGAAATGGCGCTTTCCGTTCAGTGCTGCCGCCACCGCGAATTTCCCGAGGGTGTGCGTGCGCTGCTGGTCGATAAAGATGGCCAGCCCGCGTGGACTTACCCGGACGTCGCTTCGGTCGAGCAGGGCTTTATTGATGAGCTGTTAGCCTCGCCATGGGAGACCAACCCGCTCGTCGAACTAAAATAGTTAGCAGCCTTAACGTCACTACTCATCAACGAATAATAAGGACAATACGCATGACTACCGTCGCGTTTATCGGTTTAGGCAATATGGGTGGCCCGATGGCCGCTAACCTCTCAAAGGCGGGGTTTGACGTTCGCGCTTTTGATCTTTCTGAAGCAACACTGGAGACCGCCAAAGCCAACGGCTGCGAAGTCGCGTTTTCAGCCCAAGAAGCTGCCACCGGTGCAGATTTCGTCATTTCCATGCTGCCCGCAGGTAAGCACGTGCGCGACCTCTATGTAGAGGGCGATGCGCCGCTGTTCGAGGTGATCAAGCAGAGCGCGCTGGTGATCGACTGTTCCACCATCGATGCCGACACCGCCCGCAGCGTGGCCGCCGAAGGCGAAAAACTGGGCATTGGTTTTGTCGACGCGCCTGTGTCCGGCGGGGTAGGCGGCGCGCAAGCGGGCACGCTGACCTTTATCGTGGGTGGCTCGGAGGCTCAGTTTGAACAGGCCAAACGGGTGCTGGACGTGATGGGCAAAAACATCTTCCACGCCGGGGACCATGGTGCAGGGCAGGTGGCCAAAGTATGCAACAACATGCTGCTCTCCATCCTAATGGCGGGCACCTGTGAAGCGATCAATATGGGCGTCAAAAACGGCCTCGACCCAGCGGTGCTTTCAGAAATCATGAAGCAGAGTTCCGGCGGCAATTGGGCGCTCAACGTTTACAACCCCTACCCAGGCGTCATGGATAACGCCCCCGCCTCCAAAGATTATCAGGGCGGCTTCCAAGTCGACCTGATGATCAAGGATCTGGGCCTCGCCATGGATGTCAGCCAGCAAAGCGCCTCCGCGGTACCCATGGGCTCCGCCGCCCGCTCACTATTCACGCTCCATAAAGCCAAAGGCAACGGCAAACTCGACTTCTCAAGTCTAATGCAGTTTTATCAAGATAAATCCTAAAGTGTGAGGCGAGAGGAGTAATAGGTGAGGGAGTGTAGCGCGGGGTAACAAGTGTCGAGTGTAGCGAGAAACGAGGCACCCGCGAAGGGCGGCAATGCCGCCCCTGCATTCCCTCCAAACCCAACCAACTTGCCACCCACCGCCGCGCGCGGCAAACTCAGATCCTTTCTCACCAACAATAAAGGACGACCATGGTCACACTTTGGGGCCGCAACAACTCCACCAACGTCAAAAAAGTGCTGTGGGTGCTAGAAGAACTGGTACTGCCTTTCGAGCAAATCCAAGCCGGTCTTCATCACGGTGTCAACAACACCCCAGAATACCTAGCCATGAACCCCTCCGGGCTTGTGCCGCTACTCAAGGACGACGCCACCAATAGCGTGCTGTGGGAATCCAACGCCATTATTCGCTATCTGGCTGCCCAGTACGGCCAGAACAAGCTTTGGATAGAAGCGCCCGCCGAGCGCGCCCAAATGGAAAAGTGGATGGAGTGGGCCAACAGCACGTTGACGCCAGCTCACCGCAAGATCCTGATGGGATATGTAAGAACACCACCCGAAAAACGCGATAACGCCGCCATTGAAGCAGCGATGAAAGAGTGCGAAGCGCTATTTGCCATCATGGATAACGCACTGGCAAATCAGTCCTGGTTTTCCGGCGACGCTTTTGGCTTGGGCGATATCGCCATCGCGCCCTTTGTTTACAACATGCTCAACAGCGGCCTTACCTGGAAGACGCAACCCCACATTGAGCGTTGGTATCAACAGCTCACTGAGCTGCCCAGCTTCCAAAAAGTCGTGATGATTCCGGTGACGTAATGCTTGAGCTTGATGGTTCCGCCTATTTGTCATCCGCCATAGCAACTCATCATCCGCTCGATTTGGTTGTGATCATGCTTGGCACGAATGATGTTAAGGCAATGTTTGAGCGCTCACCTTTTCGAATTGCAATCGGTATGGGAAAGCTGATCGACATAGTGGAACAGACAGGCGGTGGGGTTGGAACCTCTTATCCAGCGCCAAAGGTGTTGGTGCTCTCTCCGCCTCCACTCGGAAATGTGGCTCCTGAGGGGCGCGCCGAAAGATTTGCTGGCGGCGTAGAGAAAACGGAAGCACTTCCACCCTTGTACGAGGCAATTGCTGAGGCGGCTGGCGCGGAGTTTTATGATGTCGGCACGCTGGCAACCACGGATGGAGTAAACGGCGTTCATTTCTCTCCAGAAACGCATAATGCGATTGGCGTCGGCGTCGCTGAAAAGGTCATGTCAATTCTGGAGTAGTTGGGTTCGGTAGTGCCTAACATGCCTCCTTAATGGTGAAGCGTTCATCAATAAATCGCTTCTAACAGCCCTATATCATCATTGAGCGCCTGTAGTTTATGACACGCCAATCCATGCCGCTCGGCGCTCTCAATCAACGGCCCTAAAATCGCCCCCCGCTCGGTGGGGCGCTTGGCCTCGATATCCTGCAGCATCGAGGCTTTATTGTTCGCGGTGCTCTCAACCACCTGCCACACCAACGCTAACCACGCTGCCTCTCCTTGACCGTTATTGGGAGGCGCAATACCCTCGGCCAGCATAATTGCCGCGACTTCCTTAACCACCGCCACCACACGGTCTGAATAAGCTTCACCGCGTAACTCTCCATTACGCACACCGTTCAATGCCACCAACGGATTAATCGCCGCGTTCACCGCCAGCTTCTGCCACAAACGCTGGCGAATATCAGTCACCGCCGTGGCAGTAAGCCCCGCCTGGGTCAATAATTCCGCCAATGTTTTCGCCAACTCACCGTGCTGATTGTTTAAGTCCCCCACAAAAGTATGCCCGCGCCCCGCATGCACCACGCCATCATCACCGGTTAAATAAGCCCCTTCAGTAGTGGTCGCACAAAGCACCGGTCCCGGCCACGCCTGGGTAATACGCGGCTGAGACAAAAATCCGTTTTGCCACAGTACCAGCGGGGTAGAGGGGGGAATTAAACTGGCAAGGCTTTCAAGTGCCGCTTCAGCGCTCATGGCTTTGGTAGTGATATGCACAAACGCAGGCGGCTCAGGTGCATCAACCGCAAAATGCACAACGGTAAACGAGGTTAAGTGCTGCACACGCACTTCGCCTTCCGGCGTCGTCAGCCTCTGCTGCGCGGG
This sequence comes from Vreelandella sp. V005, assembly GCF_052645115.1. NCBI lineage: Bacteria > Pseudomonadati > Pseudomonadota > Gammaproteobacteria > Oceanospirillales > Halomonadaceae > Vreelandella > Vreelandella sp. V005. Next base: position 65,131 of record NZ_JBQXYA010000010.1, read on the forward strand.
CAAGTCACGGCGGCCGATTAGCGCTACCTCTGCAAAGGGGGCCAGCGAGTGAGCCAATAATCGGCCAATCGCGCCAGGGCCAAGAATCCAGTGGGTCGTCATTATCTAAATATCATCAGCAGTGGAAATGCTGCCAAGCTTACCGCGTTCAGTGGAGGGAGGCGAAGGTAGGGAAAAGCATTAGTCACGGGACTATTTGATAGTGACGCCGGTAAGCATAGTCTGCTAGCGTAAAGCTAAGAAGATTTTGAGGATGGGGTGTTGGTTGGGTAGTCGAGCTAGGTGTGTTTCTTTTAAAAAAGCGTTGAGGACTGACCGCTATCGACCCAAAGCGGACGTTCACTGAACCGTAATTTGCGGAAGCATTTGCCAACACTGCGCGTATTTCTGGTGACGGTTGCATTATGAGTGCGCATATTTCTGGAAAAGCATGCTGTAAGTTTAGGTAAAACAATGGTTTATAAGAATACGTTGTATGCTTATGCGCCATCTTGAAAAAATGGTCATAAAGTTAACGCGCATGCGCATTTTTCTAATGAGCCTTACGAGAAAAAAGCATGTACCTCTTTTCTATCAGTAAATTAGGCACCTGTTGGCAAGGTGGGGCTTCCCAGAAAAACGCGCATGCGCATGGATAAAACTATTATGTGTCCCAGGCCTCCAGCCTAGTAGATACCTTCAAAGCATGGACTAAACTATGGGAAAAGAAGAACAACAGATCGGTTATGTCAAGTATTCTGGAAAACTTGTTCAGGATGGTTACATGGATGCCCGAAAATCTGCGCAAGCACTACTGGGAGTTGATGAAGCTGTTAGGTTCTTCGTTCTCCAACAAGCGCCGGAGCTCAGAGAGATCGATTTCGAATTTCCCGTAAAAGTAAAGAAGGGATCTTGGGAGATAGTTATTGGCGGAATTTTACTTGCCTATGGGGTCAAGGCAGCTCAAAAAATGGCTGAGAATGACTTTAAAGATATTGGCATCAAGGATGTTTTTAAAAAGGCTATCAGCGCTATTCAATGGGTGATCCGAATTGGCAAACACATGGGTGATCTGGAAATCAAAAAATTCGAAAACGTTAAGTTTAAAGACAACAATAATCTGATAGGACTTAGAAACTCCCAAGGTGAGTATCTCTATGTTCCAAAGGAATTCCTAGAGTTTTACGTATCGACTAAGCCTGCGCTGCTTAAGAAAGTATCTGAAGTGGTTGAGGAGGAGCGATCATTGATCGTAGGCTTGTATCAAGGTGAAGAATTGGTTGAAGAGGTGCTGACGCGGAGGCACCGCCAAATTTTTACCCATGAAAAAGAAGAGGTCGAAAACCTCCTCTTTCCTGAGTTGGAACACGGCCAAGAAGTCGTTCTTGAGGGAGAGCTGTCCCGGGGGAATGAAATGACCAATACCATGGGACTTGGCTACCAAGGTCATGTCCTAACAGCAGTTCCAGAAGTCGGAAGCATTGTGCGCTATAAACCCAGTCTATTTCTACGATGTAAAATGCATGGCCGAGTAAGTCGTGAAGACGAAAAAGGACGATTAGACGCGCGGCGCCCCAAGATAATATTTAACAGGATTGAACCACTTGAATCCGAAGATGAAAATCAGTCACTGTTCACCAAAAATATATAATCAGGCCAGTCGCTTCGCTCGGCCTCTGCTGGCAGCGTTATGCACCGATTGGTATCTATTCAATGGCATCAAATAAGAATCAGCATTACGTCCCTCAATGTTACTTAAAGCGATTTTCATCTGTTGAGTCTGGGGTTGCGATTAACCTTTTTAATTTGGATAGAAAGAAACTCATTGAGAATGCCCCTATAAAAAAGCAGTGCTCAAAAGGGTATTTTTACGGTAAGGATTTGGTTATTGAAAAGGCATTACAGCCAATTGAAGGTGGATACTCATCGGTTATAAACCAAATTATCGAACCAGGGTACAGGTTTTCAGAAGAACACAAGACATTCCTTAAGCGTTTCTGGCTCTTGCAAAACATGAGGACAGATGCAGCCTCAAGGCGTAGTGTTGAAATGTCTGATGAAATGGGTGTGGTTGCCGGTATTGATTCATCTGAGTATCGACAAGAACTAGACGAAGCCGTTGCTCTATCAATGAAAATATTTTATGAGCATATGGATATAGTTGACGATTTGAAAGTATGCCTTATTAAAAATAAAACTGATGCTGAATTCATAACATCGGATGACCCTGCCGTTCTGTCCAATAAATGGCATATTTTTAAAAAGTCATCTTCAGGATTGTCGTTTGGGCTTGGTTCGGCAGGTAATATTATTCTGTTACCTTTAACTCCGAATATATTGTGTTTAGGCTATGACGGTGACGTTTATAGTATTAAGCATAAGAACGGTTGGGTTGACGTGAAAGATAAACGTGACATTCGATCCATAAACCAACATCAGTTTCTCAATTGTCGCGCAAACATATATTCGCATAAATCTGATATAGAGGCTGAACTAATATCTGATTATGAGGAAATAGCGCTTCGCAAGCCTATTCTTCGTCATAGTATAACTTACTCGGTGCTTGACCGTGTTGAGAATGGCTTTAAACTTTATAGGACAATAGATAGAAAAGACGCTGGTGAGCACGAAGAAGCTTTAATGCATTGTCAAATGAAATATCCTAAGTCGAGTTTATGGCCGAAACTAGTAGGATGGAGAAATAATGGATTCGTTTTTTCTAATGATTCTGGATTTGGGTATATCCGGAAGAGCAGGATTAGCGAAATGAAAGGTGAAAAGTTCAAAAAAATACGAGCGTAAATGCCTAACAAAAAGCTACTCTCTGACACATATTACTGAGCTCGTATTTGTGTCAGTCGCCGCGCTCCATTTTATACAAATACGCTCTCCGCAGTATGTGCAGTATGTGCAGTTGAGCTTGGCGTTAATAATAAAAGTCTAAAAGTCCGCTCTTGGCCGATCTCGGCCATAAACGGCAGGGCGGCACCGGGCCTGTGCATCGCCGCGAGAGTGGGAGATTCGCGTCACTCATAGAGGAATCGCGCCCTCCATCCAGACCTGCTGGATGAAAGCAAACGCCGATGCGGCATGCGTGCGGATGCTTCCCTTCATCGCGTCCACGTCGGAAAAGCCTGCACGGGCGAGACCCTAACTATACTGCCCGTGCTCAGGAACGGCTGCACGTGTTCGTCAATGCGTGTCTTTAAGTACAGCCTGATCGGCCCATCGATTGCCAACATCCACGCCGACCTGCTCCTGTTAGTATTCCTTACAGAGGGCCCAGATATTGAGGTCGTATAAGCCAAGGATCGCCTAGCTGTCGCCCTGGTTGATTATCACCAGCGCCAAGGGCTACCAGTTATGGCGGAACATGCTAGAGTTCAGATCAGTCAAGGTCGCCTCGATAGTATGAGGTTAGAAATAGGACGTAGCCCTGCGGTTGCGAGTGTCGAGACTAGTCTCAGGGTCTACTCCAGTGCGCGGAACGCCGCTGTTACCGAAGTGCCACCGTGTTTCTATAATTAGAATTACGCCGTATCGTCTTCCGTCCAGTCGACTGCCCTTCGGCCTGCGGTTGCGAGTGAGGTAAGGATGTGATCGACCACGATTTTCTTTCCGAAATGCTGCGCAGTGTCCGTCTATCCGGCGCGGTGTTCTTCGAGGTGGACGCGGCAGCGCCCTGGGTGGCGGCAGCGCCACCCAAAGAAAAAATTGCGCAGACAGTGGTGTCTGGCGCACAGCACGTGATCGAATACCACGTCGTTGTCGAAGGTAGCTGCTGGACTAGGCTGACCAATCCCGACAGCCAGCCGATCAAGCTGGGGCCAGGAAGCGTGGTGGTATTCCCGCACGGCGACACGCATGTGCTTGCCAGTGATCCGGGCCTTGATGCGGAGCCGAACCTCGCTGCATTCGACGAGGTCGCGCGCGGGCGCTCGCTGCCGTTCCACATTGACTTCCGGGACGGCGAAGTGGGTACAAATCGGCTCCTTTGTGGCTTCCTCGGCTGCGACGTGGCTCCCTTCAATCCGCTGATCGCGGCGCTCCCTCGGGTCATCCATGTACCTGATGGCTACGGTAACGGCGACGGATTCCTTAGCCATCTGATCGGCGCCGCTGTGCGAGAGACGGGAGCGACCGACGCTGGCAGCGATGGGGTTCTGGTAAAGTTGAGTGAGCTCATCTTCATCGAGGCAATCCGCAGGCACGCGGCTTCCTTGCCTTCGAACGCGGATGGTTGGCTCGCCGGTCTGCGCGATCCAGCGGTAGGCCGAGCGCTGCACCTGTTACACCGCGATTGCGCCCACCACTGGACGGTTGCAGAACTTGCGCGTGAGGCGGGTATGTCGCGAACCATTCTTTCTGAGCGATTCACAGCGCTTTTGGGCCTACCGCCCATGACCTATCTCACGAGTTGGCGGATGCAGCGAGCGGCAAGTCTGCTGAGTGCAGGTACGGTAACGCTCGCCCGGATCGCGGACGAGATCGGCTATGAATCCGAGGCCTCGTTTAGCCGTGCCTTCAAGCGGATGACGGGCCTATCGCCAGGGCACTGGCGGCAAAACGCGCAGCATCGCTGACTGCTCCGGAAAATCGCGCCGCCGAGGCTATCCCCAGCGACGCATTAGGAGCTTCACCCGGCCAGCTGTACCTCAGAGCCGGGTAAGATGTTCTGATTGAGACGGAACCGGTTATCCGGGTCGTAGCAGGCCTTGACTGCTGTGAGTCGGGCATAGTTTGCACCGTAGGCTTCAGCCACGCGGGCGCTCTCTTCGGCCGGCATGAAGTTGACGTAGACGCCCGCGGAGTAAGGGGAGAGCGCTTCGAAAAGGCCACGCGCCCAGCCGCGAGCTGCGTCGTCCTTTGCCGGATCCTGCCAGCGAGTGTGAATATTGACCACGTAATGGGGACGGCGCTGAACGAAGGCAGTCTCATGCGGGGCGATGCGAGACAATGCGCCGCCCACATGAGCGACAAAAATCTCCGTTTCCGCGTCGGGCAAGCGGTTGACGGCCTCGATAAGCGCTTCGACGGCGGTGTCGGGTAGTTCGAGTAAGTCGTGGGACTTCCAATAGTTGCGTGCACCGGGGATCAGGAGAGGATCGAAGATCTGCTGGAACTCGGCAAAAGGCTGAATGCCAGCCAGAAGCGCGAGCGGGTTGTTGATCGCACGAAGCGGGGCGATAACGGCCTCACCATCTTCGGGTTCGCCGGCGTAACAAAACGCCATCAAAGCGATACCGGTGCCGTGCGATTCCTCGGGCAGGAAAGGCATCGGTGGCGCATTGCGCACCACCATCCACGTCGTCAGCTCTTCCGAACCACCTTCCATCAGTTCCCGCTGAAGCGCGAAGAGCTCCCGCGCCCGTTCGAGCGGCAGGAAGAGTAGACCGCACAGCAGGTTGGGACGGACAACCCTTGCCTGGAACTCGAAACGAGTGATGACGCCGAAATTACCACCTCCACCGCGGAGCGCCCAGAAGAGGTCGGGATTCTCGTCCGCTGTAGCACACAGTCGCGCGCCATCAGCGGTGACAACATCGGCCGCAATCAGGCTATCGATCGTGAGGCCGTGCGCTCGCGTCAGCCAACCAAAGCCGCCGCCGAGAGTGAGGCCTGCAATACCGGTCGTCGAGTTTATGCCGACGGGTACCGCAAGTCCGTAGGGCGCGGTTGCGGCATCTAGCTCGGCCAGCGTGGCGCCGGGGCCCACCTGGACGCGGCGTGTCGTAGGGTTCACGTCGACATTGTTCATCACGGAGAGATCAATCATCAGGCCGCCCTCCGTAACCGCATTTCCCGCGATATTGTGCCCGCCGCCTTTGATGGAGATGAGCGCATCGGTCTGGCGTGCGAAGTTAACTACTGCGGCGACATCGTTGGCGTCGGCACAACACGCGATCAGTGCGGGCCGCTTGTCAATCATCGCATTCCATACGCTGCGGGCCGAGTCGTAGCCCTCATCGTCAGGCAGCAGCAGTAGGCCAGTCATATCGGCGCGCAGCGTCGAAATCATTTTGTCAGGAAGGCTTCGTGTCCCGCCTCCGAGCGTATTCAAAATAAAATCGGTCATGGTTTTGATCCTTTTGGGAGGACTGCCCCGGACGCCAAGCACCCGCCTTAAGAGCGAGCATATAGATCACGGCAGCCAGGAGAGTGGTCGTATAACGTTGCATGGACGTTCTCTTGTTGCGGTAAAGTGATGGGACAGCGCTCATTGCTCTTCTGCGCGAGGAGCTGTCATGACGGGGAACCGTCGTAAATCCCTTTTTGAGGGCACGCCACAAGCATACGAGTTAGCAGCATTACTAGGAATTGCCGTGCGTCCGAGTTAAATTGCCGTTCGTTCGGAATAGCAGGAATTGAGGGTCAACATAAGCAGGTTAGTCACTGTCAGAATGGCGCCGGAATGGTTGATCGCGCGCAGGTAGACGACCCAGCAGCTATGCAATCTTCAGTGTCGAGTTGCGCAGCACTTGCAATGGCAAAGTAGTCGCAGCCGAAGGGAAAGTGCTAGATCTTGATGTCACCAACGAGGAATCCGTCAACCAACTAGGTAACCTTGTCACCCTGCGCTGCGGCGCGTTGGAGATCGTTCTGCCTCAATGCGAAGGGGTAGTGTGGTAGTTATGGTGGGAGTTCAGGTATCTGTGGTCGACCGTATTGGCGAGGTCGGCAATCCGTCGCTTCGACCGAGCTTGACCTGCACATCCATGCGCAGAATTCGTATCCGAAGTCGAATCACCTATCTCGGGTGAAACGATGGCGATACGGATCAATACATCAGAATCATATGATCGTCTGCTCTTGGCCGATTCTTGCCTCCGATAGAGAAGTTTACAGACTGATGTAGCCATTCCTTTCAGAGCAGAATAAAGGTCAATTTTTCTAAAGGAAACCTCCTTCTACTTCACCTTGATCGGTAAAGCAGAGAGAAGGTCTGTGTTGCTTCTTTTACCTCTTCATGCGATCTAAGAAACTGTAATTGGAGGATAAGAGAGTCCGTTAAGCAGTGCTGATGGAAGTTCTCTTTAAGCTGCTTCAAGGGTGCCATTCTTGGAGCAGTTGCAATGTACTTACTGTTGTTCAATGTCAGAACAGATGGCTCGGGTCGCATCTTGCGTGGTCGCCGTACCTCCAAGATCCTTTGTTTGGAGGCCTGAGGCGGTCAATCGCTCTATGGCCGCCATAAGTCGTTCAGCTGCTGTCGTTTCCCCTAAGTGTTCCAGCATCATGGCAGCCGTCCAGAAGGCTCCCACGGGGTTGGCAATGCCTTGTCCAGCAATATCAAATGCTGATCCATGAATCGGCTCAAACATGGAGGGATAAGCCCTCTCAGGATTAAGGTTGGCGGTGGGCGCAATGCCTAAACTGCCTGACAGAGCGGCGGCCAAGTCTGACAAAATATCGGCATGCAGGTTAGTCGCGACAATGACATCCATTGTCTCGGGTTTAAGCACCATACGGGTAGTGGCTGCATCGACAAGCTCTCGATCAATCGTCACGTCAGGAAAGTCTTTTGCAACCTCGAAGAACACTTCATCCCATAGCACCATGCCGTATCGCTGAGCGTTGGATTTGGTGACCAATGTTAGTTTTTTACGGGGGCGGTCTTGGGCGAGTTTAAAAGCGAAACGGTGAATTCGCTCTATCCCTTTTCGAGTAAATATCGCCACCTCCGTGCCGACCTCCTCGGGATGCCCACGATGAGCACGGCCACCGTTGCCCGCATATTCACCTTCACTATTTTCTCTAACGATTACCCAATCAATTTTCTCGGCGCCTTTTAAACGGCTATTAACCCCAGGGAGCACACGGGCAGGGCGAACATTGGCGTATTGATCAAAGCCCTGACAGATAGCGAGCCGAAGCTCCCAAAGCGACACATGATCGGGAACCTCTTGGCTGCCCACTGCACCGAAGTAGATAGCATCAAATGTTGACAGCTTTTCTAGTCCACCTTCGGGGATGTATTCCCCCGTCTCAAGGTAGCGCTGAGAACTCCAATCAAAATCTTCGAATTCAAACTGAAAATCGTCACTTTTTTGCGACAACGTTTCCAGTACCTGCTTACCCGCCTCAATAACTTCAAGACCTATTCCATCACCTGGGATAACGGCTACACGATGATTGCGCATATCTTAAGCTCCAGCTTTGATAGACAATTTTGTTGTAAATTGTTGTGGCTGAGCGGCTAGGTAGTTCACCGCATGGCTCAGCGAAGATGTTTATCGAAGACTTTCATAAGTTCATGTTTGTCCTCAAAACCGATGCCGGGCATCGCCGGGATGGCAACATATCCTCTCTCAATGGGGGTCGAGTCGGCGAAGCCACCGAACGGCGCAAAGACCCTCGGGTAGGACTCGTTTCCTCCTAGCTTGAGGCCGGATGCAATGTTGAGAGCGAACTGATGACCACCATGCGGAATACATTGTCTCGGTGACCAGCCGTGTTGCTTCAACACCTTGAGCATGCGCAGGTATTCCACCAGGCCGTAGCTGAGCACTGGATCCATCTGCAAAATGTCGCGATCGGCTCGCATGCCACCGTAACGCAGCAGGTTGCGAGCATCCTGATGCGAAAATAAGTTTTCGCCGGTAGCCATGGGGGGTGCATAGTGTTCACCCAACTGCTGTTGCAAGGCGTAATCGAGCGGGTCACCAGCCTCCTCATACCAACGAACCCCATAGGGTGCCAGACCCTCGGCGAAGGCCAGCGCGGTCTTGAGCTCGAAGCGACCATTGGCATCGACGGCAAGGCACGAAGCGTTACCGACAACCTCGATCGCCGCCTCGACCCGTTCGAGGTCCTCGGCTAAGGGCACTCCGCCGATCTTCATCTTGGTGCAGGTGTAGCCAAGGTCGAGATAATCACGCATCTCGTCCTTGAGAGCACTGACCTGCTTACCTGGATAGTAGTAACCGCCTGCTGCATAAACCGATACTTTCGCATCGGCCGTTCCTTCACCATGACGCTCGGCCAGTAGCTGCGCCAGGGACTTGTTCTCCGCCTTGGCGACGATGTCCCACACAGCCATGTCGATGATGCCCACCGCCACCGAACGCTCACCGTGTCCACCGGGCTTTTCATTGGCCATCAACACGTCCCAGACCCGGAAAGGGTCGAGATTAGTACCGTTATCATCAAGCAGAGCTTGTGGGTCGGCTTCACGAAGGCGGGGCAGGAAGCGCTCGCGCAGTAGGCCGCTTTGCGCATAGCGGCCATTGGAATTAAAGCCGTAGCCCACTACCTGACGGCCATCGACCCAGACATCGGTATAGATCGCCAGTACCGATACATCCATCTTGGCGAAGGAGATGTAGGCGTTGGCAATGTCCGAGGCGATTGACACCCGTGCTTCACGAATATCAGTGATTTTCATGTATCACTCCTACTAAAAGAACATCCCCGACGGCAAGCGCACATTGAGCACCTCCGTGAAGGTCAGGTAAAAGACACCCACCAGTACCAGGATCATCGGAGTCCATTTCAACATGCGTTGCCAGGTAACCGCTGTCTCTACTCTGGCCAGATACCAGGTGAGCGCAAAGAAAGCGATCAGCGTCGTCAGCAGAAAGCCAAGGATCTCGACCACGGCCCACCAAACAAAAAAGCCGATCATGACGGTGGCTAGCCGCCGCGGACTGCCAGTGATCTCGATCTGGCGGCCGCTCGGATTGATGAATCCCTTGACGAGGAGGGCGATCGAGATCAACGCGAGGACCAACAGAATGGCGCGTGGAAAGATGATGCTCAGTCGCCCGATATCACCCCGTGGGAACCACAACACGGCGCCAAACACCAGGCCGAGAACACCCGAGGCGATATCGGTATTAAGACGCAGTATCATGACGAGCCTCCACTGTCAGTGGCATCAACCTTATCCAACAGCCCCTTGCGTGCCAGCCACATGGGCACCAGCGCAGTCGCCGCGCCTAGCACGACTAGACCAGCAAGGACCATCGAGAGCGGGTTGCTCACCAACCGTAGCCAGGGAATCGGATCGACGACTGCCGCCATCAGCGTTTGCACATAGCCCTGCTCAGCTATCCCACCGAGTATCAAGCCAAGTACGATGGGGGCGGCCTGAATACCGATCAGCCGTAGGAAATAGCCAGCCGTGCCTAGAAGCAGCATAATCCCGACGTCCAGCATGCTGTTACGTAACGCAAAGGTACCGAGAATAGTCACCATCGCGATGCTGGGTACTAGGAAATAATAAGGCGTGCGAATGACCACACGGTGAATCACGCGTCCGCCCAACAACCCGACCGGCAATAACATTAATGCCGCCAGGCCCATGGAAAGAATAAAGCCATTGGTCAGCACGCCCGACTGGGTGAAGAGATCGAGTCCTGGACGCAGGCCATGCATCAGCAACACCCCGAGGATGATGGCATCAGGCGGCGCGCCGGGTATGCCCAGCGTCAGCAGAGGCACCATGCTGCCGGCGACCATCACGTTGTTGCTCGATTCCGAGGCCACCACGCCATCGACGTTGCCCTTGCCAAAACTTTTGGGGTCCTTAGAGAAACGCCGCGCTTCGTTATAGGCCACCAGGCTGGTGACATTGCCCCCGGCGCCGGGGATGATAGCGATGACCTGACCGATCAAACAAGAGCGGATAAGATTGGCCGGTTTGCTGAAAATACGCCGCGCTATCTTGCCGATGGAGACTTCTTTTTTGCGCAGTTCGCCTCCGTCGGGCAAGGCCCCGCGTCCCTCTGCCGACATGGTCAGCAACTCGGGAATCACGAAGAGCCCGATCAGTGCCACGATCAGCTCGATGCCGCCTTGTAATGGCGGGTAGCCAAAAGTGAATCGACTCTCGCCGCCAACTGGCGACACCCCGATCGTACTCAGCAGAATGCCGATACAACCGCCCAGCAGGCCCTTAAGTAAGGAGTCGCTTGACAGGCTGGCGACTAATGTTAGCCCCAACATCGCCACCCAGAACATCTCCGATGGTCCGAAGGCGACCGCCAGACGCGCAAGCGGCGGCGCGAGGATCAACAGGAAAATGACCCCGACAATACCGCCCACTACCGAGGCGATGGTGGCCGCCGCTAGAGCCTCATAGGCGCGGCCCTGACGTGCCATGGGGTAGCCATCGAAAGTAGTGGCAATGGACGAGGGGGTCCCAGGGGTATTGATCAGTATGGCGGTGAACGCCCCGCCATAGATAGAGCCCATGTAGACTGCGCCTAAAGCGATCAACCCCTGCAAGGCCTCCATCGAGAACGTGAAGGGCAGCAACATGGCAAGTGCCATCGTCGCCGTGAGACCGGGCATGGCACCGATAAAAAGCCCCGCCGACACCCCGATCAGGACGGTCAACATGCTCTCGAAAGTCAGAAGGGAGGTCAGCGCCTCCAGTAACATATCCATGGGTCACCCTCCTTGTGGACACGCGTGCGCGGCCAGCATGGTGAAAAGAAAAATAGGGGCCCAATCAAGGACCCCGTGGAGGGAGGAGTGTTACTCGGCTTCTTCGAGGATAGGACCGTAGGCCTCACGTAGCATGGCCATTACTTCATCAACTTCGTCACCGGTGATGTACTCCATCACGAAGCCCAAGGGCTCCTGCTTCTCGGTGATCTGACGATTGGCTTCGGCAAAGGCTTCCTCTAGGGTAGCCACCACGTCATCGGGTGTGTCCTTGGGCACCGCGACACCGCGGTACGCACCACCGACGATGTCGTAGCCCTGTTCCTTGAAGGTGGGCGCATCAGGCAGTGCCTTGACGCGTTCCTCGGCGGCGACGGCCAGCACCTTAACGCTGTCGGCCATTTCAGTACCGAGCATGGTGTAATTAAAGATTCCGGCGACATGACCACCTTCCAGCGCACCTTTAAGGGGACCAGTGCCCGAGAAGGGGATGTAGGTTAGGTCTATATCAGCTTCTTTCTCGAAGCGAAGCATGTCCAGATGGTTGGCGCTGTAAGTACCACTACCCCCAAGAGTGATAGCTTCAGGGTTTTCTTTGGCGTCCTCAATCAAGTCTTCCAGGGTATCGTAGGGGCTGTCGTCAGAAACGATCAACGCATTGGGCGTTGAGTGGAAAAATGTCACGATTCGCCAATCGTCAGTCGTGTAACCAGCATCATTACGCTGTATTGGCTGGCCGATTATGTGCGGGATATTCACGCCGATGATCTCGTAGCCATCGGGCTCGGCGTTATTCTGAAACTCGCTCCACGCCACGGCGCCACCGCCACCCGGACGGTGGGTAACGTTGACCGAAACGCCAAGCACCTCTTCCAGGACCGGCTCCTGGAAGCGCGCTGTCACATCGGATTCGCCACCTGGGTCGAAGGGGATGATGTAGGTGATGTCGCCTTCCGGGTACTCGGCCTGGGCCAGACTAGCAATCCCCATGGCAGTGATAGCCGTTACGGACAACGCGAGCGTCTTGTAGGTAAATGTCATGGCATGCTCCGACTTAGTTGTATTATTTTATGTACGTTTCTTCGTCGTTAACGGTAGTTGCGCCAATGAGCGCCGTGGTTATTGTTTTTATTTTACTCGGCCTGCGTACTACCAGATCGTTACACACCACTGTTTTCCAGCGTGAACAACCTTACTGTTCAAGCTAGTCGAGTTGTAAAAGTTGTCAAATCTCTATCCTTCAAAGACGCGTCGACGCGAACTACTCAAGTGATGCTGCATACAAAAAGCGGCACGCTCGGCGTCTTCAGCGAGGATGGCATCGTGGATAGCACGGTGCTCGACTTGTACTTCGGGGACATGATGTTCAGGGCGTCGCAAGCCAAGACCACGTGCCATGTTCTGGCCATACGTGATGGCTGACTTAAGAGACAGAAGGGTATCGGAGAAAAATCGGTTATGTGTGGCGTGAGCGATAGATAGATGGAAGTTGAAATCGGCATCTACCCCCAGCGCATTGTCGCGGATACGCTGTTCAAGCAATGCCAGTGCTTGGGTCAGTGCCACGCGCTCTTCTTCTGTTGCCTTTATGGCCGCGAGTCGTGCGGCCTCGGTTTCCACGGCGATGCGGAACTCAAAGCAGCGTTGGATATCGGCTAGGCTTTCCAGCGGAGCGAACTCCAGCATGGCTCGATCAGGGCGCCGTTGTACGAAACTTCCTGCACCACGCTGCGAGCGAATCAGTGCATCATCACGCAGTCTAGCCAATGCTTCACGCACGATCGGACGAGACACGCCGTAATGAGATGCCAATTGCTCCTCTGATGGCAATCGCTCACCTTCACCGAATTCACGCTGAATAATTCGGTCGACGATATCGCCGTAAACACGATCACTAAGCTTCTGCCCCTTGCCATCCGGTCTCTCGTTGGAGGGTGTCACCTGCGAGACTTTTCCCATGGATAAAGGCATGCACGTTCCCCAAGACTGTTAGTCGTCACTGTTAATGCAACAACAGCATACGCCAGTAGAGTGTTATGCCTCCATCCCCAGCGCTACTCAATTGTTGTTTAATGTAGAAGAGTTCGTGCACCAGATTTTTTCTCAGTTGAATAGGTGTCTTTTGCTTAACCAACTTTCCTTTATTCCAAGGTATAAAGGAGAGGTCAGTCGAAATGTTTGGAACATGATCCCCTCGGGTTGAGATCAAAGTATGGCTCAACTCAAGCTCTTCATGAGCTAAGGTTAATTATTAGTTGATGTTCTACCCAAAGCGTTTATCAATGAAATTACATATTCACGGAGCCTTAGTCCACAATGCGCGTTTTTCTGGTAAGGCCTGTAATATGGATGCACATATTTCTGAGGAACATTGAAAATAAATAAAAAGTCCGCTTTTGGCCGATAGCGACGCTCCAGCCAGGGCAGGTGGTTTCCCTATCAAACTGCTGCCAGTTTTGTCATTTTAAAGCGACATCTAATTCTATCCCATGGTATCTGAGAGTGCTTTCCAGCTTCCATATCGTTCGTGACTCAGGCCATCGCACCGGAATGCGACGTGGTAGAGCGTAGTTTGTTCATTGACTCCGCTGCAGCAGGCGGAAACGTAATTCTGCTGGCAACGGCTGGGTAGACTTGCCAGCCCTTATGGGCCGGCTTCGTGGGGAAGGCTCCTAAGATTAGCGAGTGATGCGGGTACTGGCGTCGGTAAAGCCGATCAGCGAAATATCGACATCCATGCGCTCACCGCGAGGACTGATCATGCTCAGGGTTGCCGTATTGCCACTGCGGAGTTGCTGCAGCATCGCTGGTTCAATAGGGGCATCAGCACGGCAGCCTTGTTCCTGGCAGACCTGATAGGGGAACTGAATTGGCTCACCATTATCCACGACCAATTGCAAACCAGGGGCTAGGCGTACCCCCAGCGGTACGAAGAAGCTCATCACTGGGTCATCGATCTGGGGCGGATAGTCGAGCACTACCTGCATCAAGGGCTGGTTGCTGTCAGGTTGCGTGACCAATTGCGACATCGCACACGGAGTCGGGCCCTCGGCATTTCGCTGGCAGCGGACTTCCCAATCCTGGAACGACTCGGTGGTAACATCATTGCCGGCCGCCCCCGGTTGTTGGCTGAAGGCGCTGGTAGACAGCGCCAAGAGCGATAATAGCCCCATCTTGCATAGGTTTTTAGACAGGTTTTGAGTCAGATTGTGCGGCATTGGCGTACCCTCCTGTTGGTTCGCTGATGGTGAATAATCATACTCACCATGCCTGCTTGTTCGCTTGAGGTCGAGCCCTTTGGTTTATCAGATCGTGGTTAGGCGGTTTACCTCTCTTTCAATAAATTAAAATTAAATTCAAATAAATCATTAATTTATGAAAACATTCGGTCTTCATTTCTCGAATAACCTGCTGGCACGTTTATCCATTTATAAAATGGACAAGCTAATACCTGTTTATGTTTTGTAGTTCTAGCATGAAGCAGATTTTATGAAGGTGTAAAGCTCTGCGACCGTTTCCGGCGCCACGTTTTGGGTGATGAAGACAAATCGTGAAACACGGTCGTGAACGCTGTCCGCTGGCAGTGGCGCCGGTGGGTGACAAATATGCTGCACGCCATGTAGCGCCAGTGGCGTTTCTTGATTGGTAAGGTGGTAATAAGCGAGCTGCTGTATCAGCGACTAGGCCGGATCAATGCTCATCAAGAACCGTTTGCTACCATGTTCCAACGCAGGGCTTCTATGCACCAAGCCGCGCTCTTCGCAACCCTCCCAGCCGCTTCCTTTGAGTAACGCTATGTCACCCGGTGAAAGGCGTTTAATAGCGCTGGCATCGGTTGGGATGTCGGGTCGGTTGATATGTGGCGCGCCCAAACCTTCACGGTTTATCGCGTGCTCCGGCAACCATTCGCTGCCGGGACCGAAATAGGTGGTCACCATGCGCGCGGGAAGGTTGTCGCAATGAAAGCGCGGACACATGGCACTGTTTAGCAGGCGCACCCGGATGCCGACGGTCTGAGTATCGAATAAAAAAGCGATCGCTTCAGCGAGGGTCGCCATATCGTCGATTAGCGGGGCAGCAGCTTCCGGCGCAGGAAGCCGTCGTCGTAAGTCGGCAATGAACGTTTCATCGGGATGACCGAGCCAGCTATATTGCCAGGCGCGGTCTGTTTGGCATTGTGCCTGCGCGCTAAAGGCGATATCGGCGGGAAGAGGGCGCTGAAAGATCGCGATATTAATGACGTCTTCAAAGATACGCGGTAACACGCTGATGTCGTTATCGATGGCTGCATGCTCTGGCAGCACTAAGTGAGTAGCGGGTAGCGAAGACATAACTGGCTCCATAAGCGATGGTAAATACGAGATATCAGTGTTCAAGCGGTAAACCTACGCAGCTCGGTCAGCCACCGCGTTTGCATAAAAAACGCCAACTCTGGGTCGCGAGCATGGCAAGAATAAACAGCATTGCGGCCAGAGAGACGATGGTCGGGCCTGTCGGTGTGTCAAACATGTAAGCGGCGCGAAGCCCGCCAGTCGTGGCTGCCATCGCCATCATGGCGGCAATAAGCGCCATCTGTTCCGGCGTGCGGCTGAAAGGTCGCGCCGTGGCGGCAGGGATAATCAATAGCGCAGCAATCAAGAGTGCGCCGACCACCTTGAGGGCGACGGCCACCACAATGGCGAGCGCCACCGTCAATACCAGCTGTTCACGACGCGGGTTGATGTGGCTGGCATAGGCGAGCTCTTCGTTGAGTGTTGCGGTTAGAAGTGCCTGCCAACGCCATACCATCAGACTGATCACCAGAACGGCACCCGTCCAGATAATCGCAAGGTCAATTTTGCCCACGGCCAGAATGTCGCCAAACAGGTAAGCATGCAGATCAATACGCACGCCGGAAACAAATGAAACGGCCACCAGCCCAATGGCCAGGGCAGAATGCGCTACCACCCCTAGCAAGGTGTCCATGGCATAGCCTTTGCCGCTTAACGTCGACACACAAAATGCCATCAGCAGAGCAACCCCCATCACACCGGCGAAAATGGAGAGATTCCATAGCAGCGCCAAAGCCACCCCCAGAATAGCCGCATGGGCTGTGGCATCACCGAAATAGGCCATTCGCCGCCAAACAACGAAGCATCCCAGCGGCGCTGCTGCTATACCCACACCGAGCCCTGCCAATGCAGCACGCCACAAGAAGTCATCCAGCATGACGCAGTGTCTCCTTATCTTGCGGGTTCGCATGTCGGTGATGATAAAAAGCCAATGTGCTAGCCGCTTGGTCACCGAAAAGTGCATGGTATTGAGGCGATGCAGCGACTTTCTCGGGTTGGCCTTCACAGCAGACATGCCTGTTGAGGCAGATCACGTGATCTGCCGTGCGCATGACCACATGTAAGTCGTGGCTGACCATCAGCACCGCACATTGGGAGCGTTGGCGGATCTGTTCAATGCGCTGGTAGAACTCGGCAACGCCGCGGTGATCTAGCCCCTGTGTAGCTTCATCCAGCAACAACAAAGAGGGGCGTGATAGTAGCGCGCGAGCCAAGAGCACCCTTTGCAGCTGGCCTCCGGAAAGGTGATTCATGGCCACATTCAGCAGATGTTCGACTCCCGCCTGTTCTAGTGCTTCGGCAATGTCACGGCTGGCATGCCGTTTGGGGAGATTGATAAAGCGATGCACTGTCATTGGAAGAGTAGGATCGAGATATAGGCGTTGGGGCACATACCCGATCTTAAGGTCACGAGAGCGGTTAATGTGGCCAGCGGAAGGTTTAATAGCGCCTATTAGCGCCTTGACCAGCGTGGATTTACCAGAGCCATTGGGGCCAATGAGGGTGACAATCTGACTAGGTTTTAGCGACAGATTGATGTTTTCCAGCACCGGCTGCTGGCCAAATTTAACCGTCAACTGGTCGGTTCTCAGCAACGCATTGTCTGTCAACGAAGTGCAGGATTCTGGTATGCCTTTTGTTGATAGACGAGAAAACATAACAAGCTCCGAGTTGATTTATTGTTATGTTATAACATAAATTATGCAGGTGCCAGAGGTTAACGAATCAGCAAACGAAACAACTTAAAAGGAGCGCATGTAATGAAAAAACCACTTGCCCGTATGGCGTTACCGGTACTGCTGGGATTTCCATTAGCTGCCATGGCCGATGTGCCAAAAGTCGCAGTAGACATACCGCCGGTGCATTCGTTGGTCAGTAAGGTGATGGGGGAGTTAGGGAAGCCTACGCTGTTTATGCAGCAGGGTGCCTCGCCCCACGGGTACTCGCTGCGCCCTTCAGAAGCACAAACGCTGGATGACGCTAAGTTAGTGGTCTGGGTCAGCAATAACTTAACACCGTGGCTTGCCAGCCCACTGACGTCATTAGCGTCAGATGCCGAGCATATGCAACTGATGGCGTTAGATGAAACGCAGGTACTGAATTATCGCGATCGATCGATTGTTCTGATGGGCGTTCGTGACGATCATGATGGTCATGATCATCACGACCACGACCACGACCACGACCACGACCACGACCACCATCATGATGGGGAAGACCCGCACGGTTGGTTAGACCCGCAAAATGCTCGTCTCTGGTTAGATGCCATTGCCGGTCGTTTAAGCGCGATGGATCCTGAAAACGCCGAGACCTACCAGAGCAACGCCGCCCAGGCCAAAGCCGATGTGCTGGCGTTGCAAATGGCGTTGGAAAGTCAGTTTGCTGAGCAACCAGCACCGCGCTTTGTGGTTTTCCACGATGCCTATCAGTATTTTGAGCAGCGTTTTGACGTACGTTCGGAAGGCGCTATTTCGCTTGGTGATGCCTCTGATCCCAGCCCTGCGCGCATTGAAGCCTTGCAGCAGCATGTGCGGGAGCATGATATCCATTGCGTATTCAGTGAGCCTCAATTCAACGCTACGATGGTAGAAAACGTCTTTGGCGATACACCGGCTGTGATGGGCGTGATCGACCCGTTGGGCGTTGAATTGTCGCTCGGGTCAACGCTGTACGACCAGTTACTGCGTCAGTTGGCCGGTGCCCTTGAGAAATGCAGCGTGCACAAGGAGGCATAGCGATCGTTGCTATAAAGCAGTAAAACGTCATAGGGCGGCACTTAACGGTGCCGCCCTGTTGTTTTATGCTACCAGTGGTAAAGAGAGGGCATGTTAGTAACGGTGTTCGGCGTGGCCACCAAAAGCCGCATTGAAGTGTAGTATCCCCACCCAGCTATTTTCTTCGTCGAGATGACTTCTTAACCTCAAATGTACTCACGATACAGGGCATGATATGCCAAGAATTCCATTACTCATCATTTCCTTGTTTTTCTTTATTGGTGGACTTGCTCATTTTGCTTTTACTGATTTTTTTGTAATGGCAATGCCGGATTATCTGAGGTATCACAAAGAGTTGGTGCTGATTAGCGGTATTTTTGAACTAGCCGGAGCTATTGGTATTTTGGTACCCAAAACTCGTTTTTGGGCCGCATGTGGTTTAATCGCCTTAATTGTTGCTGTCTACCCTGCCAATATCAATATGGCGTTACATCCTGAGCAATATCCAGAGTTGCCCAAGCTATTATTACATACTCGCTTACCTTTACAGTTTTTCCTTGTTTGGTTTGTTTGGTGGTCAATTAAACCGGAAAGATTAGCGCGTAAGTTATCTGTTTAAATTATGAAAGCAGCAAGAGGACTGACAGACTGAACCTGGTTCCGCTGCAGGCTTATTCTTTGTTTCTAAAGCGTTAGGCTTATTTGTCAGCTTTGAAATACAGTTATGTTTTTTATCGGATAGACGAGCCGTGTCATTTTCTAAGCTAGCTTTTAAGTGGCTATTTGCCTTTTAGAACGTCCCAAAAGGGCGCCGATTTTGCGATTAGTGAACCTTCATTGCTGGTTAGGCTAGATGTCATTAGCTTCTGTTATTGGTTTAAAGCTGAATATTCATTCTCGCAGATGGCTGAACAACATCCACTGTGTTGCCCAGCTCTGCTTGAGCCAACTTATTCCATGCCCGACCCGCTAACTTCGGTCTCTACCTGCCCGCGCCGCTGCATCCAGCGCATCACGATCCAGCACAGCGCGGCCCAGCTTGCCCCGGCTGTCCAGCCGGCAAGCACATCGGTGGGCCAATGGACACCAAGGTAGACGCGGCTTATACCCACCAGGAGGGTTAGCAATATCGCCAGAATCAATAGGTAAGCCTTCAGCCTCAGCGCGGGCTGAACGCGGGTGAGTAGCGCTGCCAGGGTGAGATAGGTCACGGCAGACATCATTGAGTGCCCGCTGGGAAAGCTCGCCGTGTAAACCATCGCTTCATGAGGCACTAGATCCGGGCGAGGGCGATCAAAGCCCATCTTCATCACGGTGCTGAGGAGTATGCCGCCAGGCACTGCGATCGAGGCAAAGAGGGCCGCGCGGTAGCGTCCGGCAAGTAACAGGTAGCCCAGGGCGCCCAGCGTGATGAGTACCAGCACGCCGACACCCCCAAGCGCGGTAAAGTCACGGCCCATTTCCTCGACCCAGCCCGGCCCAATTGGGTCGCTAAGGTCGGCGGGGTTGCGAAGGGCGAGCAGCAGGCTCTCATCGACGGTCTGGGTGTCCCCCTCGGTGACTTCGTCGGCCAGCGCGACGAACCCCCAAACCCCGCCGGAAAGTACCGCGACGCATAACAACATGGCGAGTTCATAGCGGCCAAGCCGAGCCAGCAGGGACAAGCTATGGCGCCCAACGTGTCCAAGTCTTTCATAGTGTTTCATTTGCAACTCCTTTGCTTTGATCCTGAATTCAACTCATAAATGATACGCTACGTCGATTCAGGCGATCCTATCGTGCCTATGTTATCAATCGTGAGAAAAACTGCTTACTTATATAGCGGGATGACGTTCTTTTAAGGGCGTTTAGCAGGGTAGTTAGGCGTTGTCGCCAAAGGTTCTGCGCCAGTTACGAGGGCTGACCTGATGGCGCTGCCTAAAATGTTGCCGGAACGAGGTTGCCGTATGAAAGCCGCTCTTTGCTGCAATGGCTTCTACCGACAATGATGTGGTTTCTAATAGCTCGCGACCACGCCGTAAACGCTCGTTAACCAGCCACTCCACGACCGTCATACCGGTGGCCTTGTGGAAATGGCGCGTAAAGGTACGTCGGCTCATGGCCGTTCGGGCAGCGAGCTCATCAATGGTGTGCGATATCATCAGGTGTTCGCGCAGGTAGTCGAGCAGGCGATTGATATGGGCATCCTGGGTGGAGACGGCAACCGGTTGTTCAATAAACTGCGCCTGGCCACCCTCACGATGCGGTGGAACTACCATCATACGAGCAATCTTGTTGGCAATCTGTGCGCCGTAATACTCGCGCACCATGAATAAGCAGCAATCCAGGCCAGCAGCCGTGCCCGCCGACGTCACCAGCCGATCCTCCTCTACGTAAAGCGCATTCGTGTCCAGCTTGATCTTTGGGAAGCGGATACTGAAGTCTTGCTCGGCCATCCAGTGCGTCGATGCACGCCTGCCATCAAGCAGCCCGGCATAAGCCAGGGCATAGGTGCCGTAGCAGAGCCCCACCACATGGGCCCCCCGTGCATGACAGCGGACAAGCGCCTCAATCATCTCGGGGGGCGGGGGTTCGTTCAGGTCATGCCAGCCAGGCACAACCGCAATATCAATGCTATCCAGAAGTTCCAGGCCGCCGTCGGGTTTTACTGTCATCACCTGCTCGCTCCCCGACTCCTCCGGCATGGCTACGATATAGAGATCGAACAAAGGATGCTCGGTTAAGGCGATGCCGAATACCGTATAGGGCACCGAAAAATGGAAGGGGCTGATATGGGGGTGGAGGATCACTCCAACACGAGGCAGGGACAAGGCTAGGCTCCTAACGTTTTATTCAATCAATAATACGATGCTGGCCCAATATTGTCGATCAATGGCTGTCAGGCCAATTTTTAAGTTATTTGAAGCCCTCTACACTGCTTTCCATCAACCCAACACTCTAATGAAGGAAGTAGGTAGATGTTTTTTAAAACCTTAGCCAGTTCACTCACCCTTGCCACGGCACTGACTGCCGGTAGTGCATTTGCGGCCTCGGGCGCTCAAGAAGTCACGCATCAGGTGCAGCAGATTCGTAATGCTACGGTGAAGATCACCTATGGCGACACCACCTTTCTGATTGATCCTATGCTGGCCGAACAGGGGGCCTATCCGGGCTTCGAAGGTACCTACCGCAGTGAGTTACGTAATCCGCTGGTGGGGTTGCCAATGTCGGCAGAGGAGGTGATCGAAGGCACAGACGCCGTCATCGTCACCCACACTCACCTTGATCACTGGGACGATGCTGCTCAAGCGCTGCTGCCGAAGAACATCCCACTATTTGCTCAGAATGCCGCCGATGCCGAGCTGATTCGCTCACAGGGCTTTAGCGATGTGCGCGTTCTGGAGGGCAGCGCCGAGTTCGGCGGCGTGCAGCTTCACAAGACAGGCGGTCAGCACGGCTCCGATACCCTCTACGCTGTTCCTGAACTGGCGCAATCACTCGGTGAGGTGATGGGCGTTGTCTTTGAGGCGCCAGGAAAGAAGACCACCTATGTGGTAGGCGATAGCGTGTGGCGTGACGAGGTCGAGCGGGCACTGGCGCAATATAACCCGCAGGTGGTCGTGTTGAATACTGGCGCTGCCGAGGTAACCGGCTTTGAAGGTGACCCGATTATTATGGGGAAGGAAGACACGCTGCGAACCTATCGTGCCGTCCCTGATGCCACCATCATCGCGGTGCATATGGATGCTGTGAACCATATGACGCTAAGCCGTGATGAGCTTAACGACTATGTGCGCGAAGAGGGTATTGAGGATCACGTATTCGCACCCGCTGACGGCGAAGTCGTTTCCTTCTGATCCAAATGGCTGCCACCTTCTTTAGGGCGGCCGTTTCTGGCAGCCCACAAGTTTGGAAGGTCTTGTTCGTCTCCGCATTACTCTTAACTGGAGCCAGAGCACGCTGTTATGTGAGTCGAGCGGGACCAAGCTATCTATTAAACACTAACGAAAAAGGCTTAGCACATGAGTAAACGCGCAATCATTGTCGTCGATATACAGAACGAATATTTCTCCGGCGGCAAGCTTTTACTGGAGGGGATTGAGAAGGCAGCAACGAATGCTGCCAAAGTCATTGAACACGCTCGATCAGCCAACGAGCTTGTCGTCTATGTTCAGCATGAGTCTACTGACCCAGAGATCCCTTTTTTCATTCCCGGTTCGCATGAAATTGACATCCATCCCACGGTTGCACCGCTGGAGCAGGAAACAGTATTGGTGAAGCATTTCCCTAACTCGTTTCATGAGACCGGTTTGAAAGCGCTATTGGATCAGCAAAATATTGATGAGGTGGTCATCATAGGCGCTATGAGCCATATGTGCATCGATGCAACCAGCCGTGCGGCGTCGGACTTCGGTTATAAGACGATGGTTATCCACGATGCCTGCGCCACGATGGATCTTGAATTCGAAGGCGTAACAGTGACTGCGTCTCAGGTTCACGCAACGATAATGGCAGCCCTGGCGTTTGCTTACGGTAAGGTAACGACAACGGAGCACTATATCGGGTAATAGAGTTGCAAAAGTTCTAACAGGAGACCGGTAAGGTTTATTAATAGTGTTTTTTAACTGGCACGATGCTCTTCCATTTTGGACGCACCTGAAGGGGGCGGCGACAAACGGCGTAAATGAGAAACTTATAGCGCAGCGTTAAAGAAAAAAACGTTATTGCCGATTAAAAGTTCAGTAAGCCAGCTTCGCCCCATCGCTGCCGTCAATGAGGGGAATATAACTCCGCCAACAGTCGGCGATCGAGAAAACATCAATGCCCCAAGACCCTGCTCCAATATTATCCAATGACGCAGCGTCATACACTGCTATTGCACGCTTAGCATCACGTAACTTCATCTATGTCATTTGCGCCTTATTTATTATGGCGGGGCTCTCGATTATCTATCTCAGCCACTCACTTAATGAACAGCAAATTCAGCATAGCGAAGCCGATGCAGCCATTGGAATGAGTAGTAGACAGAACAAAGTCAGTACGGCGTTGGCTGACTATGCCTTTTGGGGTGACGCTTACAACAATACGCAAGGCTTCGTCGATAAGGCATGGGCTTTCGAGCGCGACAACATCGGGCCCTCTCTCTTTTCAACCTACGGCCTGGAGGGCGTATTCATCCTCGGTCCGACAGAGGCAACCCGCTATGGCATCATCGACGGTAAGCTCAGTAATATTGCTGCAAATGAGTGGATTTCCGGTGATCTTCCCGCCCTACTTGCCCTAGCACGCATTAGATCCGTAGAAGATGAAATCGCGTATGCGTATTTTTCGGTAAAAGGTAAGCCCGCCTTCGTCTCCGCCGCGATAATCCGGCCGGACAGTTCTTATGTTCAATACGATCAGCTCTCGTATTTACTCTACGTCGACATACTTACCGATGCCGAGCTTAAAATGATTGAAGTAGCCTTTGAACTCCCCAACCTTAAAGCGAGTCTAGGAACCTCTCCCGTCTCCCAAAGACCCCAACTCAGGTTGCAAGAGGACATCGGCAATGCGGTGACATTGCAATGGAAAGGCCAAGCATTGGGACGGAAGATACTAAGCAATTTTCTGCCGATACTAATCTTGTTCGGCGTGCTAGTGGCCATGCTGGTTAAAAACCTCCGTAGAAGAGTTATCCATTCAAGCATGATGCTCGATAAGGCGCAGCGTGACTTACGAATCAGTGAGCAGCGTTTCAAGAATATTGCGGAAGCGTCATCTGACTGGATCTGGGAGACAGATCCTGATCAGATCCTAACTTATCTGTCCGAGCGCTTTACTCAACTAACGGGGCTACTTCACCACGAATGGATCGGACGACCATTGCAGGAATTCCTAGCTTACGACACATCGCAGTTGGTAGATATGGCCAAGCATGGCAATGCAATTGGACGGAAGCCAATTGTTTGTGACCTGCGTGATCGCAACAATAAACTTCACTACTGCCAACTGTTCGCTCGTGAAGTGCGAGTGGGTAATCAATTGGTAGGCTATCAGGGCACAGTCTGTGATATTACCCAAGAAATTGAAGATAAGGCACGCATTGAGCATATCAGCCATCATGATTCGCTGACCGGGCTGGCAAACCGTCGCCGCCTCATCCATTACCTCAATGATCACCTGAACGAGGAGAGCAACATTGATTGTCCTTTGTTCCTCCTAGCCCTGGACCTAGACCGCTTTAAACCTATCAACGACACCTTCGGGCATGCCGCTGGTGATTTGGTACTCAGACAGGTTGCTGATGCTATCACGCGTTGCACTCGAGAGAGTGACTTGGTGGCAAGGCTGGGCGGGGACGAATTTATCGTGGTAACGACAGGTTGCCGCACTTATGAGCAGGTAGAGCACCTGTGCCAACGCTTGATTGAACAAATCAAGGCACCGATTCAAATTGACGGGAATGACGTCAACGTAGGTACCAGCATTGGCATTGCCGCAGCGCCCCATCATGGATTAAATGCTATGGATGTTTTGCGCTTCGCGGATATTGCGCTTTACGAAGCCAAAGCTAGTGGACGCAATCTTTACCGCTTCTATGAACCAGCAATGAATCAGCGCATCCTGGAGCGGCGTCAGTTGGAAATGGATATGCGCCTTGCTTTGCATCGGCATGAGTTCCGCCTTGATTTCCAGCCACGATACAGTATGTCGTTACAGACAATTATTGGGGCCGAGGCGCTCGTCCGGTGGCAGCATCCGGCCCGAGGTCTGCTGAACCCCGATGACTTTATCCCGCTCGCTGAAGAAACAGGCCTGATAGTCGAGCTCAGTGATTGGGTGCTGCGCGAGGCTTGCCTCAACGCCCTTAGCTGGAACGATAATTTGATGATATCGGTAAATCTGTCATCCGTGGAGTTTCAGCGTAACGATTTAGTTGATCGTGTTAAAGCCGTACTAGAACACACTAGCATCAAGCCACAGCGGCTGGAGCTAGAAATTACCGAAAGCGTTATGCTCGAAGACGCTGCGTCAGCGCTGACGACGATGAGTAAGCTGAAAGCGCTAGGGGTACGCTTATCAATAGATGATTTCGGAACAGGCTATTCGTCGCTCAGCTATTTGCGTAGCTATCCTTTCGATGGAATCAAGATTGACCGCAGCTTCATCATGGGCCTAGATCAGTCACGGAGCAGTGAAGCATTGGTCGATGCCATCATTAGCATGGGCCATGCTCTCGCTTTAACCGTTACCGCCGAGGGGATCGAAACTGAGGATCAACTTGGCAAATTGAACGAGCTGACTTGCGATCAGGCACAGGGGTTCTACCTGAGCCGCCCCGTGTCGTCCACATTGTTCAGGCAAATCGTTGAGGAAGTAGAGTTGAACTGATCATGTCTGGGTAAATGCAATGGCATCGGATTCAGATGTTACCAGCCAGCCGAACTTATTTAACAGGACGATACAGCTTTTCCTGGCGGCGTCCTCCCATTCTCAGTAGCAGTATCAAGACTTAAAAATTAAAAACCTCTGGTGCTTAACTAATTGGGCATGTGTTGAATAACCGTTTCTAGCCGAACCAAGAACTTTCCTTCATATTAACAACAGGGTCAGATCACGATCCGCTAACGACCACACGTTAGCCACCAATGTACCGAAGGCACTTTAGCGAGAGGATTGCACCAATGACAGGGACTTATAAGCCATCAACGTTAACATTGTTGCGCGATAACCGCGTCAGAGTGGTCTTGGTCATCGCGGTTATTGCTTTAGTTTGGGCGATGGTGGCGCACACCATCGCCGGGACGCGCCAAGATAATTTGCAAGAACTGGAAACACAGCTGGCTGAAACCGAGCGCAAGCATCAGCAAATTCAGGCGCAGATGTCGGAAGTTGAAGCTGCAGAGCTGGATTTGGCAACACTGCAGCAGAGGATGAGCGCCCTTGAGGTTGAGCAAACGGAAGCTGAGGCTGAGCTTGCTTCAACGCGCGCCGAGATTGCCAATGCCCAAGAAGATTTGACTGCTTTACGGGGTGAGCGTGAAACCCGCGAAGAAGAAATAGAGAGCCTCAACGAGCAGGTAGAGGAAAGGCAAAATAGCCTTGAAGGGCTAAATGAAGAATATGCTGAGGTAGCGGCTGAAAAAGAAGAGGCTGAAGCCGCCCGCGATGCCGCTCAGCAGGCGCAGCAAGAAGCAGAAGAGGCCCGTAGCCAAGCTGAAGCTGACCTTGAAGCGCTAAACACTGAAATCGAAGAGGCCGAAGCTGCCCGCGATGCCGCTCAACAAGCGCGTCAAGAAGCAGAAGAAGCCCTTAACCAGGTTGAAGCAGAGCTTGAAGCATTAAACACCGAGGTTGAAGAGGCCGAAGCCGCCCGCGATACCGCGCAACAAGCGCGTCAAGAAGCAGAAGAGGCTCTTAGCCAAATAGAAGGGGAGCTTGAAGCGTTAAATGCCGATATCGAAGAGGCCAATACCCAACTGGATGCGGTCGGTGATCAGGTAAGCGAATTAGAAGAAACGCGTGATGCGCTCAGCGTAGAAATCACTTCGCTCAGAGTGACGCGCGACGCAGCGCAAACGCCAGAATGATCGCCACGCCTTAACAAACGATATCTCGTATCACCGCAAGCTAGACGTATCTCCCCAGGCGTTAAAGCGGGGAGATCGTCTATGGCCTCTGTCGCTGTGGTTGTCGAGAGTTACTCGCCCGAATGAATAAACCTGCTGAGATGGCTGTTTGATTGACCGATGGCTTTAAGCAGTGAGTTATAGCCCATGGCCGGTTCCTTCGATGCAACACACTGTCTGCGTAAGGCTACACTGACTAACTCGATTCAATGCTAAAGGTGGGTATTCATGCCTGAGGTTTTATTCTGGGTGCTTGTCGCGATAGTAGCGACAGGAGTTGTATGGCGGGGCAGTGGCTTATTGGAGCGCTCCAGCGAGCGGCTGGCGGCTTATTACCGGTTGCCCGATATCGTGCAGGGAGCGGTCGTGGCAGCAGTGGGATCGAGCTTTCCAGAGCTCTCGACCACCGTGATTTCTACGCTTATCCACGGTGAATTCGAACTCGGTGTAGCCGCTATCGTTGGTTCTGCACTTTTCAATATATTAGTGATTCCTGCGTTAGCCGGGTTGGTAAGCCGTGAACCGCTTCAGGCCAACCGAGATTTAGTTTATAAAGAAGCGCAGTTTTATATGATTGCGGTGGCGGTTCTTACGCTGACTTTTTCTTTTGCAGTGATCTACCAACCGTTGCCCAGTAGTACCGAAGGCGTTATCCGCGGTGAGATGACGCGCTGGTTGGCACTCTTGCCGGTGGCGCTCTATGGGCTTTACCTGTTTGTTCAATACCAGGATAGCCTCGACAATAAGACAGACACGGATGCTCGCAACATCCGCCCAGGCCGGGAATGGTGCTTATTGGCGGTCTCATTAGTCGTGATTGTGATCGGTGTAGAAGGGTTGGTAAGGGCTGCTATCAACTTCGGCACCCTCTTTGGCACGCCAAGCTTTCTCTGGGGCATCACCGTAGTAGCCGCAGGCACCTCGATCCCGGATGCCTTCGTGTCCATCCGCGCTGCACGCAGTGGGCGGGGCATTGTCAGTATTGCGAATGTGTTGGGCAGCAATACGTTCGATCTGTTGGTATGCATTCCTGCCGGTGTGTTGATCGCTGGCACCGCGGCTATCAACTTTTCCATCACGGCCCCGATGATGGCGGCACTCACGGCGGCGACAGTGCTGCTATTTCTGATGATGCGAACAAAAATGATCCTCTCTCGGTGGGAGTGTGCAGTACTGCTAGTGGTTTACGCGGCTTTTGTTGTATGGATAAGCGCTGAGACATTCGGCGTTCTCGATTGGGTACCACACTTGCCGCCCGCCACGTGAAATGTGGTGGATCACAATAGGCGTATTGAGGTAGCAGCTTTGACTGCTTCTAGTCTTTATTGTTAGGGGGTTGGGCGGGCCCGTTTACCTACTATGTGTGTACGCCTTGCATGCTGTTTACTGAGATTGCGCCTACGGAGTCGAGGGAGAGTAACGCAACAAAATTGTAGAACCCACTCACCACGCCTGCTGTCAACGTTTCAATCCATTGCCCCAAAAGCAGGTAACCATTCTTTATGCAGCCAGTACTGCTTCTCCTGCTCGCTGACATTATCCTTATTTTCCACGTGCTGTTCGTAGCCTTCGTAGTGGTGGGTTTATTGGCAGTGTATGCAGGTTATTTTCTCAACTGGCGGTGGGTGCGCAATCGCGTTTTCCGCATCGTTCACCTGTGCGCGATTGGTTATGTGGTGATCCAAGCCTGGTTGGGCGTGGTTTGCCCGTTAACCAATTGGGAAATGGCGCTAAGGGCAGAGGCGGGTGCCGCTACCTATTCGGGCTCGTTTATTCAGTACTGGCTGCATAGCCTCCTCTATTTCACTTTGCCCGCGTGGGTGTTTGTGGTGGTTTATACACTTTTCGGTAGTTTGGTGCTGGCGAGCTGGTTTGTGGTGAAGCCTCATCAACGTGGTAGCTTAACGTAATAGGCTAGCCTTGCTGCCAGCACATACCCAATATATGATCCGTATATGTATTATGTCCATTCCATATATTAGGTGCTGTGATGGGTATCGTAAAAATCAGTGATCAGTTGCATGAAGATATTCGCAAAGCGAGCTCGGTGATGGTGCGTTCTATCAATGCCCAGGCGGAGTACTGGATAAAGGTGGGTATGCTTGCTGAGGCCAACCCGGGCATGACCTTCTCTGACATTAGGCGCGAGCAAATGAAGCAAGCCGATGTTGAGGTAAGGAAGGTGGTCGGTGAGTGAGGTAAAGCTGAAAAGCGAGGAAGAGTTGCGCTTAATGCGAGAAGCTGGCCGGTTACTCGGATTGGTCTTCGGCCATCTTGACCAACGCATTGCGCCTGGGGTCTCCACCATGGCGATTAACGATTGGGCCGAGCGTTACATCATCGATCAACTGAAGGCTCGCCCGGCCAGCAAGGGCCAATACGATTACCAGTTCGTATTGAATGCCTCCGTGAATAATGTGGTATGCCACGGCATTCCCTCCGACACACAAATCCTCAAGTCGGGCGATATCGTTAATGTCGATGTTACCTTGGAGAAAGACGGCTTTATTGCCGACGCCAGCAAGATGTACTTGATTGGCGATGTCACTCCCTATGCAAAGCGGCTGGTCGATAAAACCTATGAGGCGCTGTGGCAAGGAATACAAGTGGTCAAGCCAGGTGCCACGTTGGGTGATGTAGGCTATGCAATTCAGCAACATGCCGAATCGCATGGCTACTCCGTGGTACGTGAATATTGCGGCCATGGCATAGGCCGGGAGATGCATGAAGAGCCCCAGGTGCTGCATTACGGAAAGAAAAGCAGAGGCCTGGCATTAAAAGAGGGCATGGTGTTCACCATCGAACCCATGATCAATCAGGGCAGCGCCAAGATAAAAACCAAGCGGGATGGCTGGACGGTCGTGACCAGCGACAAAACATTGTCAGCCCAGTGGGAGCACACGGTGGCGGTTACTGCTTCCGGATTTGAGGTGCTCACGCTTCGGGATGACGAGCGTATCCCCGCTGACTTCAACCAATCTGGCGAAGATCCTTAGGTGCGTTAAGCTGAAAGCACGAGTGGCTCTATAGCGAGGCTGTGCCTTTGGGAGGCAAGCTATGAGCAGCCACGCATGAAAGCCAGGCGAAATGGAGGTCAACAATGGCGAAAAAACCGACAGGCCGCGGAAACGGCAACATCCCTTCAGGCGTCAATCCTTCGCTTGCCACCATTTCTTGTAGCACTGAAAAGCTTCTGTTGTCAGCACTGGAACGGGGTGGCAGTTGCCTGGAAACAGGCCGTTTTCTTATCAGCTTTCGTGAAGGGTGGGTGGAAGAGGGCCTCAAATCGTTAAAAGCCCAGAATTTTCGGGTGGCCGATGCCCGTGACTTTACCGATCAAGCCGTCAGCCTGGAAGACGCCGGGGATGCCGAAGCGATGGTGTTTCCAGAGCTGGGCGTGGCGCTGGTGGGCGGTGATGCCTTAGAGCACCACGGTATGAACGTATTAGATAAGCTGTCGGTGGATAGCCCCATCGAAATCATCGAGCCAGAGTACTTTGTGTTTTCCGAGAGCGCTGATTCTAAAAACTCAGAGTATCTGCGTGGCTTCTTGCGGGCAGCGAGCACCATCGCACGTGACCTGGGGGTCGAACTTGATGTAGATGAAACCGTAGAGGAGGCCAATGCC
Source organism: Vreelandella sp. V005 (assembly GCF_052645115.1). Classification (NCBI taxonomy): domain Bacteria; kingdom Pseudomonadati; phylum Pseudomonadota; class Gammaproteobacteria; order Oceanospirillales; family Halomonadaceae; genus Vreelandella; species Vreelandella sp. V005. The sequence continues at coordinate 95,765 of NZ_JBQXYA010000010.1, forward strand.
CAGCAGCCGACTTGGGGGCTAACCCGCTGCAAAGTGCCGCAGAGCAACTGGAGCGGCGCAGGCATTAAAGTGGCCGTGCTGGATACCGGGATGGATCTTGGTCACCCGGATTTCGTTGGGCGCGAGCTCGTCACCCGCTCATTTGTTGGGGAGCCCGTGCAAGACATGAATGGGCACGGGACGCACTGCATCGGCACGGCTTGTGGGCCTCAAACGCCCGGCGAAAACACGCAGCGTTACGGGATCGCGTATGAAGCGCAGGTATTCGTTGGCAAGGTGCTGAACAACTCGGGCAACAGTACCGGCGCGGGTGTGCTCGCTGGACTGAATTGGGCCATCGCCAACCGGTGTGAAGTGATCTCAATGTCGCTTGGCAGCCAGAGCCCTGTGCAGGCTGCCTACACCCATGCCGGTGAAGCAGCGCTGCGTAACGGTTGTCTAATTATTGCCGCGGCGGGAAATTCCGCGACCAACACCGGCGCGCCTGCCAATTCACCTTCCGTGATGTCGGTGGCATCTCTTGATCCTAGCCTTAAGCCCTCCAATTTCTCAAATTATGGCAAGATAGAGATTGCTGCGCCTGGGCGCGATATCTTTTCCGCATGGCCCCGACCCACTCGCCATAAGGCGATCAGTGGTACCAGCATGGCGGCGCCGCACGTGGCAGGCTGCGCGGCACTGTGGGCACAGTCTGATGCCTCATTGCGGGGAAACAAGCTATGGCAACGACTGCTGGCTTCCGCGCAAGAATTGCCGTTGACGGAATCTCAAGTCGGGGCAGGCTTAGTACAAGCTCCTTAACGGTTGATGAATGTAAAGCTACTGCCGCTTCGAACCCGCCGGATGAACTGGCAGTGGCGCTGACTGGAGGGATAGCATCAATGCCGACTATTGCGCTATGGATCATCACGATTTCCAACGATCAACCAATCACAGACATGGCCGTGCGGCTCAGCGAGGAGGGGTTAAGCATCAAAGACATCCTTGAGGAGATTGGCTGCATTACCGGCTCAGCCGATGACGCCACGGCTGAACGGCTAAAGCATGTGCAAGGGGTGGTGGATATTGCGCCCGATATGCCGATGGGCATCGGCCCACCGGGTGCTGATGAAACTTGGTAGGAACGAGTTTTATCAACTTGATAACCATATCAATTACCTATGGCTGGATGGTGATACGGCTAGTTTACTGGTATTGAAGGGTATGCCGTTGTCGTTTAACCCTCGCTAAGCGAGTAAAGCCTTACCATGTCAGCGATCTCAAAAGATGTTCAGTTTTCCGAACTGATGAACCAGCTTCGCCATTTAGGAGCAATCCGCTTTGTGATGATGGGTGTTTGTGCTGCCTTAACGGTAGGTGTGCTGACAGCCCACTATTCGCTGCTAGGATTGAGTGTTGAGAAAGCCGCTTACACTCGTTTAATTGGTACGGCAGTGGTCGTGTTGTTTGCATGGTTTGAGCTATATGCAAGCTGCCACTATAAGCGGTTTGCTGATCGTGCCATTAAACTCGAGGGAAGCGATGGTGCCGTTTTTAACAATAGGAAAGTGCGCGTTTTGGGGCCGGTGACGCTTATCTCTCTTGCGATTTATACGCTTATTTTGTTGGTTTGGTGGGGCATCTAAAAAATTTAAATTGACGTTAAGTAGAGCCAATGAATAGCTAGTTGACTGAAACGTATATTTATACGGTCATAAACTCAATTCAGAACATCAATCTTGAGCGGCGTACTAAGCGAATTAATGGCTGTGATTAAATCAACGACATAGAGGAAGTCATGAGGGCATGAGGCTGCGAATATTCTAACGAAGCAATAGCCGCTCCTCATGGCCCATCTATTGTAAATAAATAGCCCACCTACTTTCTTTAAGCTGGTTGTGGTGATGACGCGTTCGCCAACGTTACCTGCAATTCTTCAACGAGCGTTTCGACTTTCTTTATCGCGTCAGCAACCGATTTGGCCAATACCTCCCCACCCGCTTCCTGACCTTCGATCGCGATGTAGTGAACGCGAGAGATGCCAATAAACGTCAACGCGGTGGCTAGGTGTGGTTCCAGGTGGTTCATATGGGCCATTTCTTCGCCTGGCGCCATATTTACGCCGCCTCTAGCGGTGAGTACAACGGCATGTCTTTCCCGGTCTGTGAGCTTGGGTACGTAAGGGTCTAGCGGGTTGGAGTCATCGAACTCCACTGTTCTGCCAGCCCGCACCACTTGATCAATCCATGCTTTAAGGGTGGCTGGCATGCCAAAGTTATATAGTGGCGTGCCGATTACCACAATATCAGCGGCAATCAACTCATCAACCAATTGATCGCTTTCTGCTAGCGCCTCCTTCATCCAGGGTTCTAGCCGTTCTTCGGGGGTGAAGGCAGACGCAATCCAGTCGTGGCTAATAATCGATGGCGGGTTTTGTCCTATGTCGCGATAGGTGACCGTATCTTGCGGGCGGCTTGATTGCCACTGACTGACAAACTGGTAGGTCAGATGGCGACTATGTGAGCCGTGGTTATCTGTTCCAGCAATACCGGGGCGGGCACTAGCGTCTATATGAAGGATATGAGTCATGGTGGCCTCCTAAACTGAGCTGAACTTATCTATGATTAACAATAGGCTTAGCTTAGGCGCTGCCTTTCAGCTTGAACAAACGATCTTTTCTTACATCAATAGATGAGTTAGATTCATTCATGAGTCATCGCCGATTACCCTCTCTTTCGTCACTTCGCGCTTTTGAAGCGGCCGCACGCCATGAAAGCGCTAAGCAGGCCGCACAAGAGCTGTCGGTGACTGCCACTGCTATTAGCCATCAAGTCCGCGGGCTTGAAGAGGCGCTGGGTGTTTCCCTGTTTTTGCGTAAACCCCGCCAATTGGAGCTAACACCCCAGGGCCGGGAGCTGCAGCAGGTGTTGGAAACAGCCTTTAATAGCATCAGCAGTGTCGTCGAGCGGCTAAGCGCTGCACCTGCTCGCCAAACCGTAACGCTTTCTACAACGCCAGCTGTTGCAGTGCGCTGGTTGCTGCCCTGGGTATGCATGCTGCGCGACTCTCATCCGGGTATTGATCTACGTATTCATGCTTCTCATGAGCCGGTAGCGCTGGGCGGGGTAATGGCAGACATTGCCATTCGTTATGGCGATGGTCGTTGGCCAGGGTTAATAGCGGAAAAGCTATTTGATAATACCTTTATCCCAACCTGTAGCCCGCGTCTTGGTTTGCATGAGGTAACGCAGCTACCATCACACTCATTGATCCACTTCAGCAGTCAGGGGGCCATATCTTCACCGCTGGATTGGGTAGCATGGCAGAAAGAGGCAAAAGTGCCTGGGCTGGATGTTAGTGCCGGGCTGGTCTTTTCTGATGAGACCCACGCTATCTCGGCTGCCGTTGGGGAGCAGGGCGTAGCGCTGATGAGCCGCCAGTTGATTGCAGACGAATTGAAAGAAGGTCGTCTAATACAGCCTTTCGGCCCAGTGTTGGAAGGTAAGCCGTTCTTTCTGGTGTATCCAGAAAGCCGCCGGAACGATCCGACCATTCTAGCTATCCGGGAGTGGGTGATGGCGGTGCCGGGTGTGCAATCAAAGCAGTAAACGTATATTCGAGACCAACTTTATACCGTTATCTTTTTGGGTTGCATTCTAAGATTTCTTTCTAGCTCACGAGTGTGTATCGATTGAATAGCAGGTAATTCATCCGAAATTTTTAACTTATTTTTTTTCTGCTGCCGGTATTTCTCTTTTTGGTATAACGCTTGCTTGCCTTACCCGTGCGCTTAGCTGGTGTGCCAGCCTCACCCTGTGCGCTCTGTAAACTCTGCCTGAGTTTTGCCGCGTCACTGTGGGTGAGCAGGCCGCGTAGATCATCCATCAGCGCTTGCTGAAACGCGCCGGGGTCGTCTTGCTGTTCGGAAATCGCCCGTAGGCGCTGTTCCCCAGGAGCGGTGAGCAGGGGTACAACGGTTTAGTGAACAACCTTCAAAAGAATGACCATGGGCTTGGACCCAAGTTGATAGCCGTTTTGGGTACGATACTGGATCGGGTAGTGCTATATATTGTGCTTTGCTTGTCGCGACCCATCAACAAGAAGAAAGCGGTACGCTCAGAAAACAATGGCGTTTATCACGATGCTTGATGTGGCTTAAGCGACCCATTTGCGTCCACTCGCCGCGAATTCAACTACCAGTTCGAACACGTTATCGCATTTTTCTTTAAACACCATCCGGTCGTAGCTCTCTGGTAAATCATTGTGGAGTACTTCTTCAATTGCTGCTTTTACTGTTCGTTGTGTTTGGCCGTCCTTCCACCAGTCCTGAACCAAGACTTTGGGTGAGCCCTCAATCAGTCGAATGATTAAACCTTTGGCTGCTAGCTTGACTTTCTGCTCCTCAGCTTTGGTCAGTTTGTCTTTCTTTAGGAGGTCATAAAGCTCTAATTCTTCCTCCGATAGCCCTTCACGTCTGTGGCGTTCGGCTTTCTCTGTCAAGTTACTGACGTACTTTACTAAGTCTTCATAATAAGCATCTGCTGAAGAACTACCGGCGTTGTATTGGTCTATGATCTCCTGAAGACGCTGAGCAAAGTCTATTCGAGTGTGGTTTTGCTCCAGAAGCTGCTGCAATTTGTCTTCAATAAAGGCCCGAAGTTCTGCAATCTCAATATGCTTGTATTCAGCCTTTTTGAAATCTTCCCGAAGCTTGTCGTAGTTAATCTTGCTCAGATCCCAACCCTGGCCCTTCTGGACGATTTCGTACTCAGCCCGGTGCTCCTTGATGTTGAACGCTTCTGCATTATCAACCACCACACTCTCATCTAGTAGCTCGGAAATCTTATGGCTGATCTCATCAATATCCGCCTTTTCGACCAAAGCATCAATGACACCACGAAGATACTGAATGGCGGCAATCTGATGATTATCGTGCTGCTGGAAAATTTCCGGTTTGCACGCCTCATACAGCGCGGTCACCGTGTTCTCATAGACATTGAACTGCTTACGCCACTCTTCATTGCTCAGCAACGTATCTGCCGCTTGATAGAAGGCGCTTATATTTTTAAAGGTATCCTGTTTTTCGAACACTGAGTTCAACTCAATATCACGCCCCCGCAAGAATTCCAGCGTTTGGCCAACGGCATCATCTAGCAATTCAAAAAGCTTTGACTTTTCCTGAACCGGCTGCTCATCGCCATCTGCTCCCTGTGCATAGTCTTTCAAAGCTTTGCGCATGTTGCGGAAAACATTGTAATAATCGACGATTTCGCCGCCTTTCTTTTCTACCAGATCACCGCTGTGGCCTTTAATTCGGTAGGATGCCACACGGTTGGCCCGGGCAATCGTCTGCATCAGACTGTGCCCCTTCATGGGTTTATCCAGGTAGAGTGTTGAGACGGTAGGTGCGTCGAATCCGGTTAGCCACATGGCACAAACAAACGCCAGTTGAAGGGGGTGTTCCGGATCTTTGAAGTTGTACTCCACATCGTGCATATTTGCATCAAGCTGAGCTAGCCGCTTTATGTGAGGATTGATATTCAGTCCCTGTTTCTCGAATTTTTCTTCGTCAGCTTTTGGGTCACTGATTATCACGGCCATTTCGACCGTTTTCATATAATCCCGTATCTTTTTGAAGCGGGCTTTCTCCACTTCGTTGGTCGACTCTTTGATTAGCTTCAGCAGGCGTTTCTGTTCATCTTTCCAGTACTGCTGTACTTTGTCGTACATACGCACGGCGGTGAATTTGTCTAGAGTGACCACCATACCTTTGCCGAGATAACCACGGCGGGGGAAGTGGTACACAATATCCTTAGCGATTGTATCTAGACGATCGTTCCGTTTGATGACTTCCAGTTCGCGGGCATACTTTTTCTCCAGCTTTTCCTGCTGGGCTTCATCCAGATGTTCGTCTTCCAGTAATTCATAGAACTCATCACCTAGATCATCGTTCTGGATGAGTACCTTCGGCACGCGTTTCTCGTAGAACAACGGCACCGTGGCGTTATCTTCCATAGCCTGCTGGAAGTTGTACTCAGATACATAATCGCCGAACCAGCTATTGGTTTTGCGATCACGGCCCAGGAGAGGCGTGCCGGTGAAAGCAAGGAAGTGAGCACCCGCAAGACCTGCCCGCATGTTCTCTGCCAAGTTCTTGTATTGGGTGCGGTGGGCTTCATCCACCATCACGATGATTTCCCGATTTTCCTTTTCCGGGTCGAACAGCGGGGGATACTTACGCCCCTTGTCGTACCTGAACTTCTGAATCAGGGTGAAAACCACCTTCTTGTTCTGCCCCAGAAACTTACGCATTTCTTCAGCATCGGCCGGTTGCGCGGCATCCTCTTTTCGAACCGTTTCAGTATTAAGGAAATTCCGGTAGATCTGCCTGTCCAAATCCTGTCGATCGGTAACTACCACAAAACTAAAATTACCCGTGGCCTTCCGGAAAATCTTGCGCGCGTAGAAAATCATCGAAAAGCTCTTGCCCGAGCCCTGGGTATGCCAAAACACCCCCAGTTTGCCATCATGCTCCCGGCGGTTTTGGAACCGCTTAAAGGCGTTATTGACGCCCAAAAACTGATGGTTTTGGGCGATAATCTTGGTTTCGCCCTTATAGAACAAGATGAAGTTCTCGATATAGTCCAACATTCGCGAAGGCTCGCAAAGACCGTTTGCCGCTTGTTCCAGGCTAGTGGCCTGCTCGGTAATTTTCTTGCGATCTATCGCTTCATTTTCGCTTTTGACCCGGAACCAGTTGAAAAAGTGCTCCCATCCAGCCGTAAAGCTACCTATCCGAGTTTCCAACGCGTTGGAAAGCATACAAAAAGCGTTGCAGTGAAAGAGCTGAGGAATGTCATGGCGATAGCTGCGAAGGTTATCTTCGAAAGCATTGCGTAGCTTTACATTAGAGTTTTTCAGCTCAACAAACACCAACGGCAGGCCATTGATATACAGAATTACGTCCGGACGACGGTAGGTAGCTTTTGGTGCTTGGCCTATCGATTTAATCCATAGCTGGGAGACCGCCAACCAGTGGTTTTGTTTTGGGTCATCAAAGTGAACAAGGCGAACCTTTTCGTACTGCTTAATACCTTGCACATCATCAAACTGGACGGGTACGCCATCTCGAATCAAGTCGTATAATTCACGCTTGGCGGCAATTGGTGACATGGCCGTGCGCCGATTCATCACCCGTTCAATGACGTCATCAATATTGCGTTCGGGAATGGTTGGGTTCAGTGCCACGCAGGCTTCTTTCAGCTGCAGTGGGAGTATTACATCTCGTTTATCAGTGCGCTGGGAGCCATCGTTCAAATTTTCCGGCTTTGCGGTATAGCAATCCAGCACATCAAAGCTATGGATATGCTGAAGGCGCTGTAATAACGCTTGTTCAAGATTATCTTCTGATATAAAGCTAGCCATCGACTTGCCGACTCCATGGTCCGGGTGGGTGCCAGATTTTCTGCACGGGGTCGGCGGCTGTTTTCTCTATCACGGGAGCAAGAAATTCCAACACCGCTGCGACAACCTCCGAAAACGCCTCCGGCATATGGGGTTGGCCAAGACGCTTACGGAAAGCCTGCCATTGTGGCTGCTTGCTGTCCACAAAAGCGGTAGAAAAAGGATTGGTTTCAGGGAGTTCCGTATGGCGGTTGGCAAAGGTTCTGGTTATTGCGCCAGCTAGGTTAGAGAGTGTGAAAGAGTGCTGCCGAGAGAGTGACCAAATATCGTAAAAGTCTTTCATGCGGCTGTTTAGTTCGCCCAGCTTAATCATCGCCTGAAATTTCTCAGCAATGGATGATTCTGGTGAGTAACAAAGAATTCTGTCGGTGGGGAAGTCCAGCAAGGCAGGAAACGTCTGCCAGGAAGGCAGCGGGAAAATAATGTCGCCAAAGCCAATGTCCAATTGCATGGGAATTTTGGCGTTGCCGAGCAACCCTGTAAACGTCACCCTAATCCCTTGATAGTCGGCGTCTTCGGTAATGGCTTCGGCTTTCAACGTGTTTGAATCAAACGATAAACCATCATCCACAACGCCCGTGGTCAGCACATCGCTCACTTGGGCCAGAATAGCCTCTGGGCGATTGCTGGTTTGGCCCAGCATATCGATATCACGCGTCGGTCGAATATCCGGCCCCTGCATAACCCATAGCAGCAGGGCGCCCTTAAGGGTAAAACTGCGTTTATGAGTCGATTGGCTAAGCCGGTAAAGAAAACGCTCCATGGCGTAGTACTGTAGTAACTCCTGAAAGGGACGTTTTTCTTCCCGGGACTTATTCAGCAGTTTTTGGCGAACAGACGCGGTGATGTTTTGGGCCACGATCATCTCCTTTCACTTTCCGTGGGCTTTCTTCACAGCTTGGCTTCCACATAAGGCGCCATGACCTTGGCGACGCGACATATATTGGCGTATTTCATCAGTTTCCCAGGCATGAAGATTTTGCGGGTGCGGTAAAGCTCCAGAGCCTCCAGCACCACATCCATGCCGATGCGATTACGGAACTTGAAACAGTCCGCCAGGGTTTTCTCCGGGTTGTAGACCTTTAGCGTGATGCCATCTACCTCGACCGGCTCGATACCGTCACTGAAGGCCTGCCCGGAGAACCGGTAACCGGCCACCGGCGGATAATCCAGCACCGGCAGGCGGGCATCCCGCTCTACCGCCAGATGTACCTGATGGGGAATCTGTGTAGTTATGCCGTGCCAGTCCAGCGCGGAAATCAAGCAAAGCACCGCATTAGGGAAACGGGTAGCGGCGGCCACCAGATCCGGATTTTCGATGGGCGGCAGATCCGCCAGCCGATACAGGCCACGGCTGACAGGCTCAATCAGCCCTTCATCCCGGAGCTGATAGAACTGGTACCGACTAAAGCCCCGGGCCAGTGCTTCGTTCAGACGAAGCTGCCCGCCGTGCTGACAGAACAGGGTTTGAAGTTGCCCCCGGGAGGATCGGGCGGAGCCAGAGTCAGACAAGCTGTCACCACTTATTGATATTTGGTGACAGCTTGTCTGATTAGCATTGAGAGTTCAAGCGGCGGCTTCGTCGGCGTTGTGCGACTGGTCGCTCTGCATGGAAGGCGGAAACTGGATATCCAGGTTGTCCACGGAAAGTTTGCCGGAGATCAGGCGGGGGAGGAGCTGACTCTTCGTCTGTTCTAGCTGCAAATTGGCCAGCGCCAAATAATCTAGCTGTGCAATAATCGGCTCAACTAGCGCATCAAAATGCTCAAGAATCGACTCCTCAGGAACAAGTACATGCTGGTTATCAAGGAAACTCTCAAACTGATAATTACTGATTCCAGTCGACTGGACCTGATAGATGCCAACCAAGTCCTGCTCATAGAAGAGTTTCAAGAAGTACTTCATGAAAAGAGGCGAAACTTTCTCTTTATCGAATCGAATGTGCTTGCAAAAACTGGCACACATTACCTCGTTGCCAAACACAGACAGCATTCCACTGGTTAGCATCAAGTTGCGACCGAGCAACTGATCTTTACTTCCTCCCGAAGCCTCAAAAGCGAAATCGTGTTCCTGCATTCTGCGGCTTTTCAGATTTGAGGGTTTGTGATACCGAAAAATTTTTGGACTGAAATCACCAGAAGTGAGTTTAGGTATATCCGTCCCTCGAACGACGTAAGCGCCCTCCGAAAAGACAGCGCTTTGCTCATCCTCTCCCCAGCCTCCACCAATGTAATGGGTAACCAAATCTCGAAACTTTCGATACTCCCAACCCTTTGGACTTCCCTTCTCAAACTCGGCGTCTTGCCACCCCGGAAACCGGAACCGCACAAACCACTCGCGGTAGATTTCCTCAGCCATTTTTTCTAGCAGGGCGATGCGGCGCTTGTTGTTTTCAATCAGGTCGTCGTAGGAGGAGAGGATAGCAGCGATTTTCTGTTGTCCCTTCAGTTCTGGGCACTTCACTGGAATTGATTCGAATACCGACTTAGGAACGATAGGTGTGTCTATTCCTGAGTTATATGAAAAAATTATGGGTCGATACTGTTGAAGTAAATAAAAGACAAACTTCGCGTCGTGCTGCTCATTAGTGACAACCGAGTTAATCTGCTGGTTGGTTAGGCAGCTCTTGGATGCCAAGGCTAATTTACCAAATCCAAAGCTCAAGCTAGTGAACATCACCGCGTCTTTTGGTATGACTTGGTTTTTAAACTTCTGAATGGCGGCTTCAGTTACTCTGGTTTCAGTTTGATGGACATAGTATTGACCCCAAGAAATATCTCTTGGAGAGACAAAACAGTATTCGCCATCATTAAAGAAGCTCGAATCAGCTTTGGGAGGCGTTTTACCAGTGATCACCTTTCCTAGAGATCTGATCGGCTTTTCTTGCCATGTGCTCATTGGTCACCCACAAGTTGCTTCAGATTTTTTCTATTTGTTTTTGGAGGTGAGAGGCGGCGAGGCTCATTTCGGAAAGCTCGTCACCCATACTTATCAGCTCATCAATAAACTCTTCTTCTGTCTTCCCGTCTTCTTCAATCACAACCCCCACATACCGTCCCGGATTCAGGGAATAATCCTGCTCTTTCACTTCCTTCGGTGTCGCCAGCTTGCAAAGGCCGGTGACATCTTCGTACTCGGCCTTCGGGAAGCGCTCTTGGAGCCAGTGAATATACTGATAATAGGCTTCCGCACTGCGAACTTCCTTGTGCAGCTCTTCCAGCGCTTCCTTCAGACGGCGGGCGTTGCGGTCGGTGGTGGTTCGCTTACCAGCTTGTCTGGCTTCTTCGGCTCTGGCCTTTTCATGCTGACGCACCACTTTGTCGAGTTGCTTGAGACCGGTATGCAGTTGCTGAAAGAAGGGGTCAAACGTCGCTCTCAGTGCATGTTGCGCGCGGTTGGTGGCTTCAATATCTCGCGCCGTAATCAACTGCAAATTGGTCGATTGGGTATAAACCTCACTGGCCTGCTGCAGAGTTTTTAGGCCCTGCCACTGGCTGATCAGTTCGCCCACGGCCTGTTTGCCCTGAGCGTCATCCAGTACATTGAGCAGTTGTCCACAAACCGGCTCAACCTTTTCTTGGTTGGCTTTAAGCTGTTTCATGCCATCGAGGAAATAGCCGTGCACTAGGCGGATAAAATCGACCCGCTTGCCCTTGTGCAGTTTACTGATGATGGCGATGTTCTGGACCTGCTCCTTACTGAACTCCCTGTGGGCGCGGTCGATCTGGGTAAAGATATTGCGAGCATCAATGAACAGGATGCGGTCATCCTGCTTATTCTTATCGAAGAACCAGAGAGTGGCAGGCAGGGTGACCGTGTAGAACATATTGGACGGCAGGGTGAGCATACCGTAGATCAGGTTTTTCTCGATCAAGGTTTGGCGGATGTCCGCTTCACTGTGGCGGGCATCGGAGGCGGAGTTGGCCATGACCAGTGCCGCCCGGCCGCTGTCCTGGGTGTTGTTCTTCAGGGAGGTGGCGAAAAGGTTAATCCATAAATAGTTAGCGTTAGGGACAGTTTCCTTACCCTTCTCGCTGGCTTTGATCTTGGTTTTCTTGCGCGGCAGGCCATAGCTGTTGAAGCGTGAATTATCTTCTATCGTGGCAAGAGGCACGTCGTCCACATTGAACGGTGGATTGGCCATCACAAAATCAAACTTGCCGAAGCCACCAAAGGGGTCTTCCGAATAACTGTTAGCTTGGCGGATCTCGCCGCGCAGGCCGTTGACTGCCAAGTTCATCTTGGCCAGCTTGACGGTATCCAGGGTCTTTTCCTGACCGTAAACATAGAGCTGGTCTTCGTCGTGAGCCTCGCCCAGCTCATCTAGTTTCTTACGGTGGCGTTCGACAAATAGCTGGGACTGCACAAACATCCCGGCCGACCCGCAGGCCGGATCGTAAACGGTGCCATGGTGGGGCTCGATAATTTCGACCATTAGTTTGACCACTTAGGTGGGCGTGAAAAACTCCCCGCCTTTCTGGCCTTCACTTAAAGCAAACTTGCTCAGGAAAAACTCGTAGATTTTGCCGAAAATATCGCCGCTGGCGTCCCGGGGTATATCTGAAAAACTTTTCAGCAGCTCCCCTAGTAAGCTATTGCTGGTACGGGTAAGAGCGACGTATTCATCTTTAGGCAGAATGCCATCCAACTCCGGCTTATATTCTTCGATTGCCTCCATTGCCTGTTTGATCTTTCTGGCAAGATCTTCGCTCTCAGGAAGATCAAGCAAATAGCTGTACCGGGCATGATCCGGTAGGTAAAAACCGCATTTTTGAATCGCAATATCAGAAATCGGTTTTTCACGACGGGTACCCAAGAGCGCCGCATGCTCTTGGGTAATGGCCTTTATAGCTTGTTCGTATTTGTTATCGGCAAATTTCAGAAAGATCAACCCGAGCACCGGGGTGGCATATTCGCTCGACTTGAGATCCGAGTTGGCACGTAAGTTGTCAGCGGCGGACCAAAGGTCATCTTCAAGCTGTTTGAGTTGGTCAGCATTCATGGTGTGCGCGAACTTCCTATACGGGCGATGACAAAATTGGGGCCTGACTCTAATAAAAAAAACAGAGGGATGACAGGCTTTATTGAAAGAAGGCCTCTTGCCAGTGTGATGCGGACAGCGCTTGGCTTATGTCCAGTCGTTACGGTAGCCACAAGCACCATCAGTATTGTTTGGCAGGTTTACGTTTTGCATAGCTGGTGCGTTTGGTTTTAGTGCTTTTTCTCGTTTTCGCCGGGCTTCCGGTTTCCCCCTGGGCGTACTGCAGGCTCTGCCTTAACTTTGCAGCGTCGCTGTGGGTCAGTAAGCCACGTAGATCATCCAGTAGCGCCTGCTGAAACGCGCCAGGGTCGTCTTGCTGTTCGGATATCGCTCGCAGGCGTTGTTCCCATAGCGCAGTGCGTTCAGGCGTGCTGACGGCGCTGGGCAGGGCGGCAATCAAGGCGGTGCCGAGTTTGGTGGCGCGCAACGCTTTTTGCTGGCGCACTAGGTAGCCGCGCTGTACCAGGGTTTCGATAATGCCCGCCCGGGTGGCTTCGGTGCCTAGGCCGTCGGTGTCGCGCAGGGTGCGGCGTACTTCTGGATCTTCTACATAGCGGCCAATGTTCATCATGGCCTTGATTAGGCTGGCATCGGTGAATGGTTCCGGTGGGCGGGTTTCCTTCTCTTCAACGCCTGCGCCGAGTGCTTGGCAGGGCTCCCCCTGGGTGAGCGGCGGCAGCGGCGGGGTTTCATCGCGGGTGGTGAAGAGCGGGTTCCAGCCGGGGTCGAGAATGCTTTGGCCCCGGGCGCGGAAGGCCTCGTTTAGCAGTGTAAACTCCGCTTTGACCTCAAAGGTGCGCAGCGGGCGATAAAATTGCGCCATGACGTTGCGCACGATTAAGCGGAACACATGGCCTTCGGTCTCGGAAAGCTGGCTGAAATCCGCCGGTTTGCCGGTGGGTGCGATCGCATGGTGCGCGCCCACCTGCTTGTCGTTCCACGCTTTGGAGCGCAGCGTAAAGTCTGCCCCATTGAGCCACTGCTGTAGCGCTGAATCGTTTTGGCAGGCGCTAGTCAGGCTGCGCTGGGCTAACTGGAGGTGCTCCTCGGGCAGGTAGCGACAGTCGGAACGCGGGTAAGTGATCAACTTATGGCGCTCGTAGAGCCTCTGGCAAATATCCAACACCATCTGTGCGGATAGCCCATGGCGGCGGGCGGCGTCTACCTGCAGGGCCGATAGCGAGTAGGGTAGCGGCGGCGCCTGGCGTTTCTCCTGCTGGTCGAGCTTGGTCAGGTGCCCTGAGGCGCCGGGCAATTGAGCCGCTAGAGCGTCGGCAGGGGTGCGATCAATCAAGCGGCCTTGATCATCGAGGGGTTGGTGCTCTTTGGGCGCCCACCAAGCGCGCAGTTGGGCTTGGGCAACCTTGAGATCTACCCACAGCGGGTAGAATGGATGGGGCTTGAAATCACGGATGGCGTTATCGCGGCGTACGATCAGTCCCAGCACTGGGGTTTGCACGCGGCCTACGGAAAGCACGCCATCGTGCCCTGCCTGGCGGCCGGTGAGCGTCCAGGCGCGGGTCAGATTAATGCCATACAGCCAGTCGGCACGGGAACGCGCCTGAGCCGCCTGAAAAAGCGGCTGGTATTCGGTGTTGGGGTGTAGCTTGGCGAGGGCGCGGCTAACGGCAGGCTTATTGAGGTCGCTGATCAGGAGCCGCTGTACCGGGCCACGGTATTTCATGTACTCAATGACTTCTTGAACCAGCAGTTGGCCTTCTCTATTACTATTACAAGTGCTAATGTGTGAAAAAGTGTAATCATCTAATTCTATTGACATTTTTATAATTTCATACATTTCATACATTTCATAAAATATGCTTTTTTGAGACTGTTCTAGTCTGTGTCAGAGCTTAGCTAGTGATACCATATGATCTTATATCAGCCTACTGCTGCCTATAGTTATTGACCTTGCGAGCTTTCAACTCTACTGAACAGAGGCGCTAATTAGCGTATAAATCTGCATTTGCAGGTTGGTTCCGCCCGGCTTCTTTGGCCTTATGGAGTTTTTAATACTTTTACTGCTCGTCTAACGCACGTATCCAAGTTATAGCAGACGTGATTGAGGGGAAAGAAATAGCTTCATATGCGATAGCTTTATTATACCGACATGGTTGCTATTTTTCGAGCACGCACTCTGTTTTATTGTAAAAGTAGAGCATTTAATCCATAATAATTGCTATGAAAAAACGAGATAATCAATATTTGGATCAACTGCGAGATTACTACGCCGAAAATGGCGTATTGCCGTCCTTCGCAGGCATCGCCTCTTTAGTAGGCCTCAAAGCCACCTCAGCAGTCTCCGTCATGGTAGGACGGCTCAAAGAAGCAGGTTTTCTTGTCTCTATGCCTGATAAGCGGCTCGCCCCAGGCCCGCGTTTCCATGAGCGTTTAGAGATTGCTGAGTCTGTCCGAGCGGGTATTCCTGAAGCCATGGTTGACGTCGGGAACGACCCAGTCCTGATTGATCGCCTGTTGGTTGAAGAGCCTTCATGTACTGTAATCGTGACCATTCAGGGCGATTCCATGATCGACGCGGGCTTGCTTGATGGCGATAAGATCGTTGTTAAACGCGGAGTGCCCTCTAAGGTCGGTGATATCGTGGTGGCTATCGTAGATGGCGAATTTACTGTGAAGTACCTCGCAAAAGACGCCCGAAGCTTTTACTTGAAGCCCGGTAACGAGGCCTTTGATGACATTCGCCCGCAAGAAGAACTGAAATTGTTTGGACGGGTGACGGGGTGTTTTCGAATTTATTAATGAAGCTAAAGCGCCAAAACATACGAGCCACTTAGCTATTAGAAGGACATCCCATATGGACGACATCACTAAATTAGAGTCACTGCCCGTCGAGCAGCTCATTAAGATGATTCGTGAGAAGACCGGGGCTGGGGTAAACCTCTCATTCCCCGGCAAGGTTCTTGCGCGTCAAATTGGTCGTCGCGTGCGTCCCCGTAACCAGCGCACGGTGAATGCCCGGAGCGCAGGCGATGAGCGCGGCCGTTCGCGGAACTTGCTCATTGAAGGAGATAACCTACAGGCGCTGGCGTCTTTGTATCGCGAACGAGGTCAGGTTGATATGATCCTGACTGATCCACCCTACAACACCGGCGATGACTTCCGGTACAACGATAAGTGGGACACCGATCCGAACGACCCGGACATGGGTGAGTTCGTCGGGAGCGATGATCCAGCGAAGCATACCAAATGGATGAAGTTCATGTATCCGCGTCTTCAGATGATGCGGGCCATGCTCAAGCCCTCTGGCGTACTCGCAATATGCATTGATAGCCGTGAGCTGTTCCATCTCGGCCAGATGCTCGATGAACTTTTCGGCGAGGAGAACCGACTTGCCATCATCAACTGGCAGAAGACGGCTGCCCCTCGTTCCGACAAGGACGGCATCACGGCTACAACCGAGTATGTCTTGGTTTACGCTCGAGATTATCCTCGCGTTAAGACATCGTCCCTGGAGCGTACTGAAGCGGATAATCGACGTTATGGTAATCCTGATTCGGATTCAGGAGGTTTATGGCGCGAAGGTAACCTCACGGCACGTACGTGGTCTGAGAACAGTGACTATGCAATCCAGTCCCCGTTCACAGGAGAGTTCCACTATCCAGCAGGCGAGGGAGCTTGGCGGCATCCCAAGAGGAATATCAAGGAGTGGGTGGAGCAGTGGGGGTCTACATACTGCGAGAAGCTCATTGATGATGGTAAGGTCAAAGCGCTCGTCCTGAAAGAGGGTTTCGGCCCAGAGGTTGTGAAGCGCGCGAAGAAGCGGCTCAGTGAACGCGAGTGGCCATTTATTTGGTTCGGAAGAGACGGGTTGGGTCGGCCGAGGACAAAGACTTTTCTTGAGAAGATCAAAAAGGGAAAGGTTCCGGTCACCTATTGGGCGGATGAAGAGTTGGATTTTCCCGTCGAGCTCGGCTCGACGTCATGGGACTTTGAGGAATCAGGGCGGAGTAGCGACGGATCGAGCGAGCTCACGTCGGTGGTTGGCAAAGGTCATGGGTTTACGACAGTTAAGCCGTTGAAGCTAATGATGAAGCTGATACAGTTGTGGGCTCCGGATCAGGGAACTGTCCTTGATCCGTTTGCCGGTTCAGGTACAACTGGGCACGCGGTGCTCGCGTTGAACCATATGTCTGGTAGTGACCGTAGATTCATTCTCGTAGAGCAAGGTCGTCCCGAACGAGGCGACCCCTATGCTCGTGCACTTACGGCAGAACGCCTTCAGAAGGTAGTTAATGGGAATTGGTTCAACGGCAAGGGTCATGCCCTTGGCGGCGGCTTTACTTTCAAAGTATTAGAAAAAAAGGTCGATTCGAAAACACTCCTGCTGATGGAGCGTGACGAGATGATCGACACCGTAATCGCATCGCACTCAAGTACTGGTAACCGAAGGTCTGCGGCTCTCATCACCGTTTGTGACGAGAACGAACCTTATGTCTACCTTGTCGCGAAGAACGCGAGCAACGAAGGCATCTACTTGGTTTGGTCTGGCCCGGGCTCCAATACCGACTTCACTGAGGAGGTGTACGAGGCGATCACCGAGGAAGCCGAAGCAGCCGGGTTGACAGCCGTCTTCCACGTTTATAGCAGGCGCAACCTGATCGTCACCGATGATGTAGTCTGGTACCAGATACCTGATCGCATCTTGTCTGACTTCGGTTTGGATGTGCGTACCGAGTCTTTCACCGAGGAGAGGTAAGAATGGGGCTTGAGCTCTTTCAGTTTCAGCAAGATGCGGCGTCGCAGATGGCCGACCGCTATGTCGAGTATGTTGCAGACCCAATCAAATTCGGACGAGGCTCGATGCGGCGCGAGGTGCCTTTCTATCAGGCGCTTTCTTCAATAACGGGTTCAGGGAAAACACCTATTCTTGCCCAGGCTGTCAGTGAGATCGTCGCCTTATCTAAGATTCCTCCAGTGATCTTATGGTTGTCCAAAGGGAAAGTCGTCGTCCAGCAAAGTTATGCAAACCTTGCTGAAGGCGGAAAGTACGATCACCTACTCTCAGACATCACAGTGCGGTTGCTCAGCGATTACGACCCTGAGGACGTTGCCAATTCGAAAGAAGCGCTGCTTTACTTCGCAACCGTTGGTACCTTCAACCAAAAGGATCGCGAGAAAAGCAATCTCAAGATATTCTCAATTGATACAGACAACATAGAGTCGACTCGGTGGGATGCGCTTAAGGTTCGAGAGACAGTGGACGGTCAGAAACGTCCACTGGTTGTTGTCTATGACGAGGCGCAAAATCTTAGTGATCAGCAGACCACGCTGCTTCTTGAGCAACAGCCTTCTGTCTTCTTGCTTGCAAGCGCGACTCTCCGGTTCCCTGCTCAGTTTGATATGGAGGTTATACAGCAACTAAGGACGCAGGGTAGCTACACCGACGATGATTTGATTACCTCGGTGAAGTCCTCGACCGTTGTCTCGTCGGGCCTTGTCAAAGGAATAATCTCGCTCAACGGCCTGAATGTACCGATGCAAGAGACCATTTCCGAGATGCTTTCAGACATGCGCGAGGCCGAAGCGGCGGCACAAGCGGAAAAGCTGACCTTCTTGCCGAAAGCGATCTACGTCTGCAATACGAATATCCTCGCTGACGACGCCAGCCAGACCGATGATCCGAAGCAGCCATTCGGTCAGCGTCAAGCTCCACCGATTCTTATTTGGCGCTACCTCACTGAGCAGTGCAGGGTGCCGCCCGAAGAGATCGCCGTGTACGCAGATCTCAAGACGGACCGCAATTTCCCTCTACCCTCGGACTTCGTACTATTCAGCGGTGGTGAGAGTAACTACGAAGATTTCGTAGCAGGGGACTACCGACACATCATATTCAACCAGACCCTTCAGGAGGGCTGGGACGATCCTAGTGTCTACTTTGCTTACGTTGACAAGACGATGGAGTCCTCGGTACAGATCACTCAGGTGATTGGCCGCGTGCTCAGGCAGCCGAATGCAACACATTTTGAATCGGATCGCCTAAACACTGCGCACTTTTATGTGCGTGTGGATCGAAATGAGGTGTTCGCACAGGTCGTCGAAGATGTGCGTAAGGGCCTGGGTGGGGATGCGCCGGAGGTGCGTATTCTGACATCGCCTCCAGGCACAGATGAACCGGAGAGCCTTGTGCCGAAGGAGTTGAGGTCGGTGCCGCGGACGGCCATCGATAACAAAGCGACTGTAAAGCCCGTTGAGAAGGTTTTGGCAAAGATTCACGACTACTCACAGGATATGATTAACACACGTGGTGTGGGCCGCCGTAGGACGGTGCAGCAAGCGATCGGCGTGAATGAGTCAATAGACTCGGAATGGGTCGCTTTCGAACAATCGAACCGTGTCAATGCTCGTTGGGTTTTCCGACGTGAGGTAGCTCGCCGATATCGGCCAGCGCTGATGGTTATGAACACCGACACTGAGAAGTTCGACTCCAAGGTGGGTGTAGGCAGCAGTGCATATGCCAGTTTGACTGATAACGCCGCCGAGGCTGTGGATGAATACCTTCGCCATGCTGTTATCAAGCAACTTAAACCAAGGCCATATGAGATTGGTAGTACTCTTGTGCGTCGTGGGGCAATGGAAAGCTTCAGTAACGCGCTCCACGAGGGGTATGACGGACTCAATTTTTTCGAGCTAAACTTCGCCCGCGCGCTCGATAAGACGGGGCTTACTTGGACGAGAAATCGTTCTCAGACGGGCTATAAAATTCCTCTGGTGACGCTTGGTCAGACTGTATGGTTCTTCCCAGACTTTCTGGTTTGGGCAGGGGATACTGTGCTTTGCATTGACACGAAAGGTAATCACCTCGTTGAAGCTGATGCGCGTCGTAAACTGCTTTCCATCCAGCCTCATACGGCCATACCGACGATAGTGAAGGTGAAGTTTGTAGTCGAGGGAACATGGAAGTCTGATGGGACGCCAGACGGTAAGGACGGCTTCTCTGTTTGGGAACTCGGTAGTGGACGAGAACTGCGCACTATCCCGTATGAAGATATGGAGTCTCTCGTGAAAGCGTTCGTCCCGCCACAAGAAGATTAAACGATTTTCTTCGCGCTTGGCACCAATGCTAGTGCCGAGCGCGAACGTCGGCCACCAATAAATTTTCGCTCACCAGCCACCCACAAAAGAGAAAGTCTGCAAAGAAGCTCTCAATGGCAAAGCTTCAAGTGTTGCGGTGGCCTTGGATGGTTTTACTGTCGGAAGAATGTCTAGATAGGGGAGGAGGGGCTGGTCACAGACGTCATTATTCGAGGGGTGATGTATTGTAAAAAATGCAGCAACGGTCTTCGGCGTCTATAGTAAGACGGATACAGAAAAGGAGGGCAAATTATGGGCATGCATTACCTTTTACTATTTACCCCTATATTGATGGGCATTGCTCTTACTATCGCAGTGAAGATGAATAAAAAACATCAGTAGCGACTGTCCTCAATATCCGCCACATTTGGTTTTTTAAGCAAGCAGTACTAGTCAACACTGCTTTGTAGCTAAATGAATGTGTCGGTGGAAACTTCAAGTCGCACGTGAAGCCATATCAGATGTCGATAGCCGGGCCTAGAGTTTCGGCTCGCTAGTGTTGCAAGCTGGCCGACGTCGATGCCTTCGGCCGCAACATCTAGTATGAAGTAACAGCTGGCTGCCTCTTCATTCCCACTGTCAACATCAACGGAAGTATAGTCTCCATGAGTTGAAGCCTAAGTGAATCTATATCGATGACCTGTTTTACCTAGCTCACCTGAAAGATTCCATCCTGATCCCACTCGTCACTATCGCCTTCATTCTGCCAGGAATAGCCTAGCGCTTGATCCTGTTCAATTCACAAGAAGTTTCTCGCAGTAGACCTCAATGAGGGGGACTACTTTAGACAAAATATCCGTTGCCGATGAAATCAAGAAGGCGGTCATTCCTTGTGCTCAAATTGGTTGCTCCGGCTTTCAACTAAGGTCCAAACGTATGTTTCGACACAAGATGCTAATATACCATTACAAGGGAGAACAAAAAACTCTTCCGCCCTTGCTTCGGCGAGCCACTTAATAGATCCTTCCAGATTAAACTCAGAGATAATGGCCTCTGCCTTTGACCTGTGGCCAATCAAAAAAAGGCATTTCAGCATTTTATCTAGGAAGTCTGGCTTCCTCATAAGCCGGCTCAACGAAGTTTTTATTTCTCGATCATGATAGGAAGTTTCCTCATGGTATTGACGCTGATACAAATTAACTAAGAATGGATATATCTCTGGATAACTACAATCACCAGACTCATAAATGGCATGGATATCCGAAACCTTATTGGCATCGAGTCCTTTTGCCAAATCTTCAACAACCTGACCTAAGTTTGCTGCTCTATGTTTCATTCTTTTAAAATCAATGGGAATACTGTCTAAGCAGTTTTTACTTTCGATTTTGATATTTTTCGATGGCTCTTGATAGCCATAAGCATTTAGCTTAATCCAGCTTCCAGTTAATTCTTTAAGGTCTGAAATATCAAGATGTTTTATATCTGGAGAGGGGATGCCAGAGTTTTCTGATCTATAAAGAGAAAAAATTTTCTCAACTGCTAATGAGAGCTCTTTGCTACCAATTAAATATTTTGACTTTAATTTATCTTTGAGTAACTTGAATTCGGCTTTTCCCCAGTGTTCTTTGTCGGGCAATTGCATTGCAATATCGAGTATCTGGGGGCGTCCCAATTTTTTAGTATAAGTACCTAAATTGTATTCTCCCTTGAGCTCTAGCATAAAATTATTGAGAGAATCCAGAAATAATTCAAGTGATTTAAATCGATCATAAAGCAATCTAATGTTTATATTATCAATTTCCATCAGATGCTTTTCATTGAGGATATTATATGGATATCGGAAGGTTTGCCCAGTCGCATCGACTTCAGCAATATCTAAAATGTAATCGTCTAAAATAAAAGTGTAGAGATCAATTCTACTATCGACCTTTGCAGCCCCCAGCTTGAAATAATCCCATATTCTGCCAATGTCGTGAGACCCTTCAAGATTATAATTAGGCAAAGGGTCTCTTAACTCTGCAATCGCGGCTAGACACTCTACAGCGCCTTTCAATCTCAGTTCAACTGAATGTCGCATATTGAAGCAAATGGGATATATAAAGGTATCAACTGGGTACTGACAACCATTTTCACTGAGTGCTGACTTAATAAGTAAGTTTGCCGCTTCTGAAAATCCTTTAGCGTAATTATAGTAATCAGGCTCCCCATTACTCCCCACGCAAGCATTTGCCCAGAATGGTTCACCAGCACGGAAGGTTAGATTTTTTCTCATATTAAAACTTTCCTTATTATAGAAAACCAGCGTTAGACTAAAGGTGCGCACGTACAAGGGTAACATTTCTTATGGCATGCCCATTTTCCCTTTCAGGTGTAGTGTTCAACTAATACCTGACAGTGATTTAAGGTTATCCTTAGCAGCAACGGGTGACCTGCCACCGTTACATGTGTAATACAGAAATTCATGTTACAAAGCTGCGTCACCTGATGGCACCCTAAAATACAGAAATATTTTGCACTACTTTATTCTTAACCCACCATAGCACCTGAAAGCTAGTCATACTTAGCATTCTAAGTAGTTTTTAATTATGCACACTGTCGCTTAGAGCCTAGCGTTAACTAGCTCATCCCAGCGCTTGGTTTCGATGTGCGATGCACCGAGCATAGCGGCCCAGGGATTGCCAGCACGTGATATGCAAGGTTATGTTGAGCTTCAGTCTAATTCTCAAGCAAGCTGATCCACGATACGCATTATTCGTTCGATATATTTTTTGATAGGGAGTGCGAAACTTCATTTTAGTAAATGGTGCTGGGCGATTTTTATCCACTACTAAGCAGTTAATGGCCGATTTTAATGAATTGCCGCAGCTACTGAGAAGTAGGAAAGATAACATTTTCAGTGCGGGGGAAAAGGTCTGCGACCTCAATGCCGAGCGCGTCACTGATCTGGTAAATTTTAGTCAGGGTAATGTTTTTTTCACCGCGCTCTATGTGGCCCATGTAACTGCGATCAACCCCAGCCAGTGCAGCCATGCCTTCTTGAGATAACCCTCTACTTTTACGAATTTCTCTTACCCTCTGGCCAAACGCCACCAGCTTCTCGTTTCGCATCTGTCCTGCTCCATCCAAAGGATGGAACTATCACGGGGCACTGGATACAATTCCACGGACTATGATTCCCATTTGGAGCGGCCTGTATGAAGTTGGAGATAACCACTAATGATGAGCAGGGCGCACGTATCTGCGGGGAATACTGGAGGCAGTCTGAAGACAGCGAGTTTGTCTTCAAAATTAGCGAAATCGCGACCGCTAATTCAATGAAAACACACGAGGTCAGTAAGTTCGTCGAACAGCATGCTTTCGTATGGCTGGAAGATATCTGCTGTGGTCGTTGTAGACAGCCATACCGCTTTGGTACTCGCAGCCAGTATCAAGACCGCCGATGGCTTCGGGATCGGGTCTGTAGTGCATGCTTGGAAGCCGAACGACAATCCATTGCTGACGAAAAGCAAGAGTTGCTTCTGAAAATGCGGCTGTCAGCGAAAAGCAACGTACCAGACCTGGCAGCGCTAAACCTAACGAGCAAAATCTATCTACTCGCAACGATTCAGGCGTTAGGCGATGAGCAACTTGCTACCATAGAACCACTTAGCGATTATCCCGCTTGCACGCTGTCGCCGGATCCTGTCTATGATCATAAGGTGCTTCAGCATTTGATTGATCACAACCTATTGTTGATTTCCTTGGCTACACGTCTTGAGGTGGTCGCGCTACATGAGGATGGGCAGTTTAGTGTTGATCTTGGAGCGTGCTCATTTAGCATTTCATTTGAAGCTGACCAGGTTATTGCACTAATCAATGAGTTTTTTGATGAGGAAATCGCACACAGCGTCAAGCAATCGCCGGAATTTAATGCGCTATGCAAGGAAGCCCAGCTGAACGAGTGCATTGGTTTCTTGAAGGTTATGCTTGAAGAGCATCAGCTGCACTTGTCGCCGGGGGAGAAAAGCCGCCAGATACTCAGCAGGTGCCTAGAGCACTTTAGTGTAGCCCAGGTTTATAACTTCATTTGGCGGGCCGCCAAGGACGCCGCTGCCTATTATATGCGTAGCTCTATCAGCAAACGGCAGGCCGCTAACTCGGTTGTTGGGAACATTTCACGGAGTTTGGAACGTGCCTTGGCCAATGAATGGGAGGTGAAGCCATTTGGTAGGAACCATAATCTTCCGCAATCCTCATTGAGCCGTGTCATCTTCAATATGATTTTGGGCACTGACGACCGCGGATTTGATTACCGATTAGCCGACATTTTAGAACAAAGTGGCCTTTACGAACAAAGCGTTTGAGCATGAATTAATATTGCTTCGGGCGTCCTTATAGTGCATATAGGACGACAATCATATAAACATTGAATCAGCCGCAGTATGTGGTTTGTGCTGCGTTACTTTTTTCTAGCTGTTTTTCTTTTTCGCACCGGCTTCTTACCCATACCACGTAGAGCAGAGAAATCACCACCTTCTACTTCAGCGATTAACGCTTTCAGGCCATCAGTGAGGGGCTGCATAAACTGCCCGTATCGCATCCGCTTCTCGCTGATGGCTTCAAGCTGAGACTCCCAATGTGCGGTCATATCAGGAACAACCATTCGTTTAGGCAGACTGTTCACAAGATGCTTTCCTGCCTCTGTCGAGTGGATCTCCTTACCTTTCTTTGTCAGAAATTGCCGTTTGAACAATAACTCGATGATCCCTGCACGGGTGGCTTCCGTGCCGAGCCCATCTGTATCCCTCAGCACTTTTTTAATTTCAGGATCTGATACGTATCTCGCTATTCCCGTCATGGCAGAGAGTAATGTTGCGTCTGTGAAGCGTTTCGGGGGGCTGGTTTGTTTCTCGTCCATTTTGCCGTCGATGCAGGTAACAGGATCTCCAGACTTCGCGTTAGGAAGAGCCACTGTCGAAAACTCAGCGTCTTGCTTTGGGGTCTTTAGAGGTGGTAGCAGTGCTTTCCAGCCGTTAGAAATGACTGACTTCTGTTTGGCGATGAACAATCCGCCTTCCACCTCGCTGTCGATTTGGTGCTCTGCGTACTCAAACGGTGGGTAAAACTGCATCAGGTACTGGCGGGCAACTAGCTCGTAAATATTCTTCTCATCCTGAGATAAGCGATCACCTGGCACTGCTCTGGACGTCGGAATAATTGCGTGGTGAGCGCCTACCCTGGCATCGTTCCACGCCTTACTCTTCAGTTCGAGGTCAGCCTTTCGAACGCTATCAGAAAGCGCCGCCGACGTTTTGGCTATCGACTGAGCCACTGTTTGGCGCTCAACGTAATGGCCTTTGGGCAGATACCGACAGTCTGAACGTGGGTAGGTGATCAGTTTATGGCGTTCATATAACTGTTGGCATATGTCCAGAGTTTTCTGGGCATTAAGATTGAAGCGCTTTGATGCATCAATTTGCAATGATGAAAGACTATAGGGCAGGGGAGCAGGCTGTTTTTTCTTGTCGCGTTTAACTGCGATGACGTTGCCTGTATGCCCGACTACCTTTTGAAGAACGACTTCGGCAAGCTTTCGTGACAGCACACGGCCTTCCTCGTCCATGTAAGGCTCGCAAGCAGTACTAGGCTTCCATTTTGCTGTAAAAGACTCACCAGCCACTGTCTGAAGGGTTATGAAGACCTCATAAAATGGCTTGGTTATAAAGTTTTCGATTTCTTGGTCTCGGTGAACGACCAATCCCAATACAGGCGTCTGTACTCGGCCAATCGACAAAACGCCGTTATACCCAGCGCTTTGGCCAAGAAGGGTGCAAAGGCGAGTCATATTGATACCATAGAGCCAATCGGCCCTTGCCCTTGCCAGGGCTGATGTTGCTAACGGTATGAAGTCAGTATTTTTGCGAAGATCATTCAACGCCTTCTTGATAGCGGCAGGGTTCATATCGTTGACGAGACAGCGCAATGTGGCTTCGCGTTTTGCCTTATTGACACCTGAATAATTGATCACTTCATCGACCAGGATTTGCCCGACTCGGTCAGGGTCACCCATATTGACCAGTTGGTCAGCTTCTTTGATCAGTTTTTTGACAGCATTAAACTGTGAGCGGGTTTGGCTTTTGACTTGATGTTTCCACTCGGCCGGGATAATTGGCAGGTGCTCTTTTTTCCATTTTTTGTACTCAGGATCATAAGCATCTGGCTCAGCCTGCTCCAGTAGGTGACCAATACACCAAGTTACAACATCGCCATTAGCAACCCTGATAAACCCATCACCTTTCTGATGAGGTTTGGGAAGTACATCTGCAACTGCGCGTCCGACACTCGGCTTTTCGGCAATGTATAGAATCAACTCTGTTTACCTCGCTCAATTCCCACGACTTTCACTTTGTTCAGCTCAGCCTGAAGGGCTTCTATTTCCTCAAGTGCCTCGTAAAGGGAGAACTCTAAATTGGCATTTCGTGCGATAACTTGGTCACAGAATTTTTTGATATCGTCTCGTTGTAACCTGTAACGTTCTTTAAGCTCACGTTCTTTGTCTCTTTGCGCTCTAAGCCTATCTATAGATATTTTTCCTGCTTTATAAGTAAGGCTTGCATTTTTAGTTTTAAGGCTATTTATTTCTTTGCGAGCCTTTTCAACAAAATCGCTGTAATAGTAAATTCCCCCTGAGCTCAAGCCAGCTTCCTTGTTTATTCGACTTAAATTCAATTTTCCGTCATTGGGAGTTCTTTCAGGATTGCCATCGATTAAGCGCTGAAGAGCATCTTCAAGTCTTTGCTTGGTTATTTCACCTCTCTCAGAAGAGGTGTTTTGAATGCTCACGTTTAAAATTCCTCTTTGCTAAAAGCTACAAAGTCGAGGTTATGTTCAGAAAGCACTATTTCAATAGACCGAATTTCATAGTATATTTTTGACATTATGTTGGGTATGTCTATACCGCTAGAATAAATTTCTTCATATTTTGTAATTAATTTATCTCTTATAGAAGTTAAAGACTTGGCTTTTTCAACTGTCACAACCTTGTATTGACAAACAGTCATATCACAAATTCTATCACAATCTGGATTTGTGCAATATCCACCGGGGTGCTCAATGATAGATAGGCGTCCTTCCTCAACTTGATTGCGTATTTCTTCCTTGCTTAGATAGATTGTTGCATCTCCTTCTGTACGAAGATTTTTAATCCTCTTACCTTCAGGGCCTGCTAACGTTTCAGCTTCATTGTAAAGATGATAGAAAATATCAGTCATATAATTTTTGTTTTCACCTGCTATTTCGTCTTGAAGCTCGTTGTCAATCATCATATCAAGATAAGAAGCAATGTTAGCTTGGTTTGCATACCAGGAAGTCATCGCTATATTCATATGCTTAAATTGATATTTAATATCTAGTAAAGATGAAAGTTTGTTGCGTACCAAGTAAACAGCAAATGTGCGACGGAAAGCATGAGGGTGAATATGAAGTCTCTCACCAATTTTAAGGTCGCCTTTCCTGGATGGGTTTAAAGTATTAAATTCATAAACGTCATCTTTTGTTGCAAGACAATCTAGTGAGCGTATGAAGGAATTAAGCGAATGAAATATTGACTGTCTGCCAGCATTAGGCTTCTTTGCGGTTGAGTGTGGTAGTGTAACGAATAAACTATCCGCATCTTTTAGAAATTTATTACGCTCATCTACGTGCTTTATATCCGACGCCTGATTTTTCCATCCTTCGCGTGCAAAGCTAAAAGCATCCCATAGTAATTCAATAGCTTTCTTAACTGCAGGTATGGTTACCCATGAGGTGGTTCGTTCGACACCACCAAGGTTAGGTTTAGTATGAACTCCATTTAGCACAGACACCGTCATGCCAGCGTATTTTTTCTCTTGATATGAGTCCAAGTTAAATGATTTTATTTCACCGTCTCTACAGCCCGTAAATGCAGCGATAACAATGTAGCAGGCTCCCCTTAGTTTTGAAAGCCAATGACCACTATAATCAAATTCGATATCTATGGCTGACGGATCAAAATTTAATTTTTTAAGCGCATGTTTTCTGGGTGTTATGCTTGAAGTATATCGACCTGTTAGTCTTTCATACTCAGTAATGAAGTCGCCATAAGCAGAAGATATTTCATGCCTATAGGGATAACACGACGTCACCCCATCTTCAGTAGCAGCTAGGTTTAGAGTCAGAAGTAACTTTATCGTGTTTTATCACCAGTTGCTCGGCATAGGCTGAAGGTGTCAGCCCACCAAGACTTTTCTTCGGTCTTTCTTC
>NZ_JBQXYA010000011.1:0-115044 GCF_052645115.1 Vreelandella sp. V005
GCCGCCAGCGTTCAATCTGAGCCATGATCAAACTCTTCAGTTTAAGATCGATGTGGTTCTTGCCTGTCACCGAAGCAACAGAAGCGAACCAAACTTGGCTCAAGGTTCAAACGAATTCATTCAAAACCGATTTCAAAGAACGTATCTTTAAAACCTTATTCCTTGAGTCGCTTGCCTTGATATTGGGTGATTTGTCACCAACATCAGCAAGCGCCCACATGAATTACCTGATCAAATTGTTAAAGAGCTTGTCACCGAAGCCGTGCCCCGTTGACGTGTGCGTATACTACCCGAATATCCGCCCAGGTCAACAGCGATTTAACTATTTATGAGTAAAAACCTGGCACTGCGTGAGCATACTGCCGACACTTACTGCGCAGAATTACAGGGCAGCCAGACGATTTAATAGTTCGCCGCGACGCGTTTCGGTAATAAACGCTTCATCAATGGCATTACGCGTTATCTGCCGAAATACCGCTTCGTCCCAACCAAATGCTTCCGCACAGGCAGTGTGGTTGGTCAGCATGCCGCCACCAAAGTAGGCGGGGTCGTCTGAGCTAATCGTGACCTTTAGCCCTTTTTCCAGCAGCTTTGGGAGCGGATGGTCACGAAGCTCTTCCACCACTTTTAGGCTCACGTTAGACAGTGGGCAGACCGTTAAGACTATCTGTTCACTACGCAGACGTTCAACCACCTCAGCGTTTTCCAAACAACGTACGCCATGATCTATACGCTGCACTCCGAGCAAATCGAGAGCTTCTTTAATGTAGTCGGCAGGCCCTTCTTCCCCGGCATGCGCTACACGCACTAGCCCCAGTTGCTTAGCGCGCTGAAACACATCGACAAACTTTGCAGGTGGATTATTTTGTTCAGCACTATCCAAGCCGACAGCGTCGAGCAACTTCCAGTAGGGAGCGGCCTGCTCAAGCACGTGCAGCGCCTCCTCGGCAGGACGGTCTCGCAGAAAAGCCATGATCATGCCGATGGAAAGGTCAAGCGTATCCTCAGCCTCTTGTTTGGCCTTTAAGAGCCCGGTCATTACCACTTCCAGCGGCACACCACGCTGAAGATGCGCCTGAGGGTCAAAATGCATATCGATATGGACAACCCCCTCGCCGCGTGCACGTTTGAAATAGTCCATTGCCAGGTCGTAAAAGTCTTCTTCATGACGAAGAACATTCATGCCTTGGAAATAGAGATTCAGAAATCCTTTCAGATCGCTGAAATGATAAGCGTCCTTAGCTTCCTGCACAGTAGCGTAGGGCAGCTCAATCCCGTTACGCTGCGCCAGGACGAACATCAGCTCCGGCTCAAGCGAGCCCTCAATGTGCAAATGGAGCTCTACTTTTGGAAGGGCGCGTAAAAAATCGTGCATGAAGGGCTCCTTGCTGCCGTATCAATTAATCAGTGCCGCTCATTATTTAATCGTTAAGCCGACATTGGTTAAGTTTACCGGCATCAAGATGCCAGTGGTACTCGACACCAGGTAATAGCGAAAGCGAGCTGACCTGGTGAATAAAGAAAATAGCGGTTCTGTTGGCAAGCCACTGATCGAGAGAAACGGCTATGTGTCGGGCTGTTTTTAAATCAACACCCGCAAATGGCTCGTCAAGGACGACCACCTGGGGGTCGCTTAATAGCAAGCGCGCTAGCGCCAATCGTCTGGCTTGCCCTCCAGAAAGCTGCTGACCCTTCTCACCCACAGCTGTCGCCAAGCCTTGCGGCAGTTGCTCGGCCCAATTATCAAGCGCCACTGCGCCCAACACTTGCCAAAGCGTTGCATCGCTAGCGTCAGGATCGGCAATACGCAGGTTTTCAGCTAATGAGGCGTCAAACAGATCGACTTGCTGAGTAAGCATGGCCAAATGAACGGCACGACTGTCGGACGACAGTTGCCAGGGGGTTACATCACCCACCCTCACCTCGCCTTGAGTCGCTTTTAAGCGGCCCATCAACACACCGGCCAACGATGATTTACCGGCACCAGAATTGCCGGTAATGACTGCCCGCTTACCCGCTGGCAGCTTAAAATCAATATTACTTAACGCTGGCTGCAGCGTCTGTGCGTATTGCAGGGAAAGCTGGTGCGTGCAAATGGCAAAATTCGCGTTGCCTAGAAGCTCAGCGGTTGGCGTATGGACAACAGGCTCATCGGTCAGTTGATTTAGCCGACGAACCGCTGCATAGCTTGCGCCAAATTTCACAAAGCTAGCAGGCAATGCCAAAAAAGCCTCATTCATTCCCAAAGCAATCAGCACGGCCATTACTACGATGGGCGCTGTCACCATTTGCTGGCTAAACGCCACACTGCCGAGCCATAGCACCGCCACCACTAGCAATCCACTAACACTACTGACCAGGCAATTTAACAAGGCGGCCTTGCGCCCTAAACGCCGTTGATTGCTGAACGCCTGCTCTTCTTGGCTTGCAATCAACGCTCGATGCCAGCGTAAACTTTGATAGCTCATTAATTCCGCAGAGGCCTGCACTTGATCGACAACTAAACGCCGCAAGGATTGTTGATCCAAGACCTGCTGAAAGCTTTGCGAGAAACCCCAACCAGCCGCCAGCAGTGTCACTAGCAGCCAAAGCAAGCCTAGCGTTACCGCCATCAACAAGGCGACGCTAGGCAACCAGATCGCCACAAAAAGCGACACCGCCATCACGCCAAGCAAAGCGACCACCGGCGGCACCAGGATACGCAGATAAAAATTATCCAAGGTGTCGATGTCCGCGGTTAATCGGCTCAACCAATCGCTGGCTCGCTCACCGTGTAAGCGCGCATCGCTTAGTTGCGTTAAATAGCCGAACACGCGATAACGCAGATCGGCTAGCAGCGTTAACACCGTGTTGTGGTTATAAAGACGTTCTACATAACGCGCGACCGTGCGCACCAAGGCAAAAAAACGAATACCGCCACCGGGTACATAAACATCAAGACGCGCAGGGATCCCCGAGGCTAAGGCGATACCGGTTAGGGCGCTAGCGGTAATAAACCAACCCGATAGCCCCAACAGCGCGATGCCAGCCAGCAGCGTGACCCATACCAACAATGCGCCAAGCACGAAGCGCCGCCGACGCTGAATTAAAAGCAGCAGCCAAGGGCGGAAGTCTCGGTAAATAGGACTCATGCGAGCACCTCAACCAGCTTACCCTGCTCAAACGTAAAGTGTCGACGCGCAACAGCGATCACGGCATGATGATGAGTGGCAATGACGAGCGTGCGGCCTTCATGGGCAAGCTCAAGCAAAGCCTTTATCACAAACTGCTCTGTTTCGAGATCTAGTCTCGCCGTCGGCTCATCCAAGAGCAACAGCGGTGCTTGGCTAAGATAAATCCGCGCGAGGGCTAAGCGCTGCGCTTGCCCTCCCGACAAACCTACCCCGCGTTCACCGATTAAGGTCTCCAGCCCCTGAGGCAACTGAGCCAAAAGCGGCCCAAAACCTGCACGCTTCAGGGCGCCAATCATCTCTTCATGGGTAGCTGCTGGTGCCGCCAATCGCAGGTTATCGATTAAGCTGCCGTGCAAGAGGCAAGGCTGCTGATCTAACCAAGCATACTGATGATTTACTTGCCGACGACACTCTCCCGTGCTGGGCGCAACAAAACCCGCCAGCAGGGCCAGCAGGGTCGACTTACCGCTGCCCGATGCACCGCTAAGCGCCACTACTTCACCGCATAGAATCGTTAAGCTAATAGGCCCAATCACGTGGCCACGCGAGGCATAGGCAACGCTAGCATCCACTACTTCAATTGCCGATGACGCCGATAAAACGGTCAGATCGCTCTCTTTGGCCACCACTGCGGGCTGATTCAATATATTCACCACGCTTTCTGCAGCCCCTAGCGCCGCGGCACGATCATGGTAATGCTGAGACAGGGTTCGCAACGGCTGAAAAAACTCCGGCGCCAACAATAGTACGGTCAAGCCGGAAAAAAACGTTAGTGAAGATGACGGCCCGTACTCGATATAGCCCAGCAGCCCAAAGCCTACATACATAGCCACAACGGCGATCGCTACCGAGGAAAAAAACTCCAACACTGCTGAGGAGAGAAAGGCCAAACGAAGCGTACGCATACTCAGGCGGCGGTAGTGATCCGTGGCATACCAGACATCCTGCTGCGCCGTCTTCGTGCGGCCAAACAGTTGCAGCGTGGTCATTCCGCGTACCCGGTCAATAAAGTGGGCGGACAGCCTAGAGACGGCCACGAACTGGTCGCGATTAAGACGTTCAGCCCCCATACCGACCAGCGCCATAAAGAGCGGGATTAGCGGTGCAGAAAGCAGTAAAAAAAGCGCCACTAAATAGTCCAACCATCCCGCTACCGCCAATATCAATAGCGGCAAACAGAGCGTGATACGCAACTGTGGGTAAAAGCGCGCAAAATACCCTTCCAGCGCGTCAATATGCTCGACCACTTGGTTGGCTAAAGCACCACTGTGTTGGCTGGTTAACCAGACTGGCCCTAAAGCGGATAATTTATCCAGCAGCTGAGCACGGGCCCGCTGACGTATTCGAAGGCTTGCTTCCAGGCTCAAGGTTTCATGCCCCCACTGACAGGCAGCACGTAACAATACACAACCCGCCAGCAAGGCAAATATCGGCAGTAGTGAGGAAGGTGATTGGCCGTGCACGATCAATTGGTCAATAAGCCAGGCAAGGCCAACTAATAGGATGATCGTTTGGCTGCCTGCCAGCACGCCAAAAAGCGCAGAACCTAGCAGGCGTTTGCGCTCCCCCTTAGCGAGTGCTTTCAACCAATCACGCGACGTCAGGGAGAGCGGCTCTTCAGTTACCATGTGATTAGTGATATCCCTCGCCTACACGCACCTTGCCGCGGAACACCCAGTACGTCCAGGAGGTATACGCCAGGATAATAGGAATAACGAACAGCATACCAATCAATAGGAAGAGCTGGGACTCAGGTGCTGAGGCAGCATCCCACAACGTATAGTCCGGCGGTACGATCACTGGCCATTTACTGACAATCAAGCCTAGATAGGTAAACAGATAAATACCGATAGTCGCGATAAAAGGGATACCTTCGTCACGACGCTTAACCGAACGATACACCATAAATGCTGAAAGCAATGCCAGCGCAGGGAATATCCAAATCAGCTGCAGATTACCAAACCAACGATCCCAGACCAGCGGATTAACAAAGGGTGTCCATATGCTGATAATCGCGAATACAACCAGCACCAGCGCCAATAGTAGCGGCGTTATCTTATAGGCCCAATCTTGAATATGCCCTTCTGTTTTAAGTATTAGCCAAGTGGCGCCCAGTAGCGCGTAACCTGCCATTAAACCAAGGCCGGTCAGGACAGAGAACGGCGTCAGCCAATCAAATGCCCCCCCCACGTACGCAAAATTTTCAACAGGGAAGCCTTGAATGTATGCCCCTACTACAGCCCCTTGCGCAAAGGCAGCGATCGCTGACCCCCAGCAAAAAGCGCGATTCCACCAATGCCGATTACGGCGCGATTTAAAGCGAAGCTCGAAAGCAACGCCCCGGAAAATCAAGCCTGCGAGCATCAAGAAAACGCCAATGTACAACGCGGGCAAAAATACCGAATAGACCAACGGAAATGCACCGAGTAAACCCGCCCCACTTAGTACGAGCCACGTTTCATTACCATCCCATATCGGCGCCACCGTGTTCATCATGACATCGCGGGCATCTTCATCAGGGGCAAAGGGGTAAAGAATACCCAGCCCCAAATCAAACCCGTCCATGAGCACGTACATCATAATGCCGAAGCCGATAATAAAGGCCCATATCAACGTTAAATCAAACATTTCCATGTTTAGCTCCTCACCGGTTCTACGTCATCATCAAAAGGGGTATGGGCAGCCGACATCGGCCGCATCGGACGCTTGAAGTTGTCATCGGTCGTCGCGTCCTGCTCCTCGGGTAACATACCGTTGCGCACGACCCTGGTGAGGTAATAAACCCCGGCGTAAAACACCACACCGTAGACGAGGACGTAACCAATTAACGTGAATAACGCCATGGGCCCTGTCAACGAAGGCGTTAGTCCCTCTTCGTGGGTCATCATGCCGTAAACCAACCATGGCGACCGACCAGACTCAGTAACGATCCACCCCGCCAACACAGCCACAAAAGGCATCGCGATCATGCCAGTGAGGGTTTTTAAAAACAGACGCTGCTCATAGACACGCCCCTTACGACGCAAAATCAGACCTGTGAACGCTACCGCGATCATTAATAAACCAATGCCCACCATTACCCGGAATGCCCAGAACACAATAATAACGGGCGGCTGTTCTTCCGGTGGCGCTTCACTAATACCCGGAATCTCACCGTCGATTGAGTGGGTAAGAATAAGGCTTGCCAGGTTAGGTACGCCGAGCGCCAAGCGATTGGTCTGTGCCTCCTGATCAGGAATAGCGAAGAGTAGCAATGGCACATTGGTGGATGTTTCCCAATGGCCTTCCATAGCAGCAACCTTCGTCGGTTGATGCTCTAACGTATTCAACCCATGAAAATCGCCAATGACCGCTTGTGTAGGAGCTAAAAAAAGCAGCAACCAAAGGCACATCGACAGCGCACGGCGATTGGCCTCTGGATCGCGATCACGCAACAAAAACCAGGCACTAACACCCGCAACCACAAAGCCACCCGTTAAGAAGGAAGCAACCGCCATATGCATAAATCGATAAGGGAATGACGGGTTAAAAATCGCCTCTCGCCATGAGGTAACGTGGAAACGAAAGTCGACAAGCTCCACGCCAGCCGGTGTGTGTAACCAACTGTTGGCGGAGAGAATCCAAAATGCCGAAATAAACGTCCCTATCGCCACCATAATGGAGGCAAAGAGATGCACACCTTGAGGCACCTTACCGCGGCCAAATAAAAGCACGCCTAAAAATGCAGCTTCCAAGAAGAATGCTGTTACTACCTCGTAACTCAACATAGGGCCAAGGAAGTTCGAGGATGCTTGGGAGAAATTGCTCCAGTTAGTACCAAACTGAAACGACATCACAATGCCGGAAACGACCCCCATCCCAAAGACAACGGCAAACACCTTTGTCCAGAAAAGTGAAAGACGGTCCCAAGCAGGATTATTGGTCTTGAAGAATAGGCCATGAAGCAGCGCAATGTAGGACGCCAGCCCAATAGTAAATACGGGGAAGATCGCGTGAAACGACACAACGAATGCAAATTGCAATCGCGATAATACGAGCGGATCAAGTTCCATTTTACTCTCCTAAGACCTGAATCGGTATCCCATCAATGGGTTAACACAAGCTTAGTTGAGCCTTTATGGCCATGCATTTTTAGTTATAAGCACTAAGCTTATTTCTTAACTATGTTAATTTTTAACTGACGATTATTAATAGCGTCATCATACCTTGCCAGCCCAACGCCTAAGATGAGTCTCATTGACGCACCATGCCCCATAGCGTTGGGCTATCAGGGATAACCCAAGCGCTAACGAGACATAATGACCACGCTGACCATATAGCCGGTGTAAGCGATAAACAGCGCCAACAATACGCCGCCTTCGAGACGATTAATGCGCCTCGGGCGCCCACGCCAGGAGAAGGCGAATAGAATCATCAATAGGGTCATGGCTGTCATGACGCTCCAATCACGCACCAGCACTTCCCGACCTGACTCAATAGGCGCAATTACACCGGCAAGGCCAACAACGGCAAGGCTGTTAAATAAATTAGAGCCGACTACATTGCCCAATACCATGTCATGCTCTTTACGACGCAGCGCACTGATAGAAGAAGCAAGCTCTGGCAACGAGGTGCCAATGGCAACCACGGTCAAACCAATAATCAAGTCGCTCACACCGAAGCGCACTGCAATTTCAACCGCACCCCACACCAATAAACGCGAACTAGCAATGAGAAGCACCAGCCCCACGAGCGTCCACATCACGGACTTACCTCGTGACATCGGCTTGCTATCCAGAGTCTCAGCCACTTCCGCTACCAGCGGATCGTCAGCCTGATTACGCGAGCGAACGATACTCACCACGATAAAAGCCACCAAGGCCAATAACAGACAAACAGCTTCCCAACGTGCTACAAAACCATCCAGCAACATCAAACCTGTTGCCAGCATGACGAGCATGAGTAGCGGCATTTCTTTACGAATAACGCTTGAATGCACGGCCAACGGTGCAATAAGCGCGACCAAGCCAAGAATCAAACCAATATTGGCAATATTGGAGCCGTAAGCATTACCCACCGCCAAACCGGGATTACCCTCTATGGCCGCCAGCACCGACACCATCATTTCCGGCGCCGACGTACCAAAGCCAATGACAAGCATGCCAATCAACAAGGGGGATAGCCCAAGCCAACGAGACGTTGCTGCAGCGCCGTCAATAAACTTTTCAGCACTCCAAACCAATAAGATCAATCCAAACACAACCGCTAATGTGGGAAGCAACATTTCCTTTCCTTCATAACATGATGATCGGCACGACTTTCAAAATTTTGTATTTTAGCGCTACGTCATAGCAGTGACAGTAAGCTGCTTTTACCAGCAATGTTGACTAACACATTGCGACCTCTTGCTGGAGAGCTATCCTGCAGGAAGCAAACAGTGTTTTCATTAAACATCACTGCTCACCGTTGCGCCGCAGCATCGTTGTCTAAACTGACGCTACGGTCAAGCGGCTTACCGGAGTTTTCGAGCATTATTTCAGCCACATAGGCTTGCTTTAATGCTCAATTACCAGCTTAATTCGCCACATCCTAGTAGTTTAGCTAGGGATTCGCACTGAGAGTTTTGGTTTTTGCCACCACAAAAATTAATGAAACGCCCCACATTACCGGTTAACACCCCACTCGTTGACCGCTCGCCGCCTGAGGTAAGAACTCAGAGACGGCGCCTGCGTGCTTGCCATGAGTGTGACTGGGTCTCAGCCCTACCACCACTGAGTTCTGGTGAGAAAGCCAGTTGCCCACGCTGCTCGCATGTTTTAGTGAATCGTCATCGCTATCCAGCGCAGCGCAGTATGGCACTGGCCATCGCCTCGTTAATCGCGCTGATCGTCGCAGTGTCTTTCCCGTTTATAAGCTTCACGGTTAGCGGGGTTAGTAACCGCATTGAATTGACTCAAACGGCAACCACACTGATTGGCTTTCATCAGCCTCTTGTCGCCATCGCCATCATCATGACCATTGTGGTGTTGCCTGCGGTTTACTTAATTGGCGTACTCTGGCTTCAATTTGGTCTACTGCGCGATGATCCACTACCCTTTAGCCGCGATATTGCCCGCACATTAGCGCACCTAACGCCGTGGATGATGGCGGATGTGTTTATTATTGGCGCGCTGGTAAGTCTGATAAAAATAGCGGGATTAGCCGACGTCGAACTAGGCATTTCCTTTTGGGCGTTTTGTGCCTTTGCGTTTTTACTACTGCTGACAACGCAGTCGATCGATGCTGACTGGATGTGGTTTTCACTAGAGGGAGAGCCCTTGGCGCCCGACGGAACGCAAACGGGGCTGCCAGCCTCTGGCCAAGGATTAACCGGCTGCCCAACATGCGGACTTATTAATCGCCTCTCGCCCAACGGCCGGGGGTATTGTGTGCGCTGCCATGAAAAACTTCATCAACGTTTACCTAATAGCCTGCAGCGCACTTGGGCACTGCTGGGCGCATCGGCGATTATGTATATCCCTGCCAATGTGTACCCTATTATGACGACCACCAGCTTGGGCAACTCCTCACCCTCGACCATTATAGGGGGCGTGGTTCAACTCATTCAGATGGGCTCCTGGCCTATTGCCGCCATTATTTTTATCGCCAGCGTTATCGTTCCCGTGGGCAAGCTAATGGCCTTAACCTGGCTATGCCTGGTAGTGAGACGAAGCAGTGAGATGAATGCGCAAAGTCGCACGCGGCTTTATCGCTTAACGGAATTCATCGGCCGCTGGTCGATGGTGGATGTTTTTGTGGTCGCCATTTTAGTAGCGTTGATCCGAGCGGGCTCATTAATGTCGATTACACCGGGGCCCGCGGCACTCGCTTTTGGCTCAGTCGTGGTGTTAACCATGTTGGCAGCGATGACCTTCGACCCGCGCTTGATATGGGATCCCTCTTCCCCACGTCGACGCTCTCTTCCAAACGCTCTTCGCAACCCTATTCTCCGCCGTAAAACGGCCACCAAGGAACCTGTTGATGGCTAATGAAACAACACCGCCGACTGATGACCAATCAAGCACAGAAGCAAGCAACGAACAGGACTTGAGCAAGGCGAAGACTTCGCGCCAAACGCGCCTGTCGCCTATTTGGGTGGTCCCTATCGTGGCTATTGCCATCGGTCTATGGCTGGTTTACGACAACTACACCAGCCGTGGCACCGAAGTAACGCTCACCATGGACAATGCTGAAGGTATCGAAGCAGGCAATACACTGATCCGCAGCCGCAATGTCGAGATTGGCCGGGTGCAGAGTGTACGTCTTTCCGACGACCTCTCTCATGCGGTGTTAACCGCACGCATCCAGCCGGAAGTCGAAGACATGCTGCGTGAAGACAGTCGCTTCTGGGTGGTCAAACCACGCATAGGGCGTGAAGGGATCAGTGGCTTGGGCACTGTGCTCTCGGGTGCTTATATTCAGCTTGAGCCCGGCACTGAAGAAGCGCCCAGACGCGAGTTCCCGGTGAGTGATATTCCCCCCGTCGCCCCTGCAGGCCAAGCAGGGTTACGGCTTAGCCTGACCAGTCAGTTGGGAAATTCCCTGCGTGTAGGCGACCCTGTCTCTTACCAGGGTTACACCGTTGGGCGTATCGAAGAGAATAGCTTTGAGCCAGAATCACGCACTATGCAGCACCAAGTGTTCATTGAAGAACCGTATACCGATTTAGTGACCGACAGCACACGCTTCTGGACCTCCAGTGGCGTGGATTTTCGCTTAGGCGCAGATGGCGTGCGCGTCAACGTGGAATCCATTGAAGCACTACTGGGTGGCGGCGTTACGTTTGGCGTGCCCGAAGACCTGCCCATGGGGCAACCCGTCGAGGCCAACACGCGCTTCACGCTTTATGCCGACGAGGACGCGGCACGTGAAGGCACTTTCAATCGTTACTTGGAGTATGTACTGCTGGTCGATGAAACGGTTCGCGGACTCTCAAAAGGAGCCCCGGTGGAGTTTCGTGGCGTGCGCATGGGCACCGTTGCTGCTGTCCCTTGGAATTTCACTGCTCCCCAGCCCGACTCGCGCGCACGCTTTGCCATCCCCGTGCTGATTAGGATAGAGCCGCAACGCTTGGGCATTGAAAATAGCGACATTAATCTCGATGAGTGGGAAGCGCGTTTTGAGCGCATGTTTGGGCTTGGACTGCGCGCGTCACTGAAAAGTGGCAGCCTGCTGACGGGCGCACTGTTTGTTGACTTAAATTTTCAGCGCGACCTTGCCGACGAGTATGTCGCCGAGCGATTCTCTGAGCGCACCGTATTTCCAACGGTGGCTGGAGGGTTTGCGCAGATACAGGCACAAGTCACCGACCTACTTGAGAAGCTGAATGGGCTAGAGGTTGAGCCGTTATTGACAGGCCTTGATCGCAACTTGCAAGCATCGGAAAGCGTGCTCAATGAAGTACGTGAGGTAAGCGCTTCGATTAATCAACTGCTCAATGATCCTGAAACTCGCGCCATTGGTGGCAATTTAAATGGCACGCTGGAAGAGCTACGCAGCACACTTCAGGGATTATCACCCTCTTCGCCCGCCTATCAGGAACTGACAACGGCAATCGAACGATTGGATCGTTTAATGCGTGATTTGCAACCGCTTACGCGCACACTGAACGATAATCCACGGGCGCTGCTATTCGATAACCTGGATGCTCAAGACCCCATTCCCCGTGCACCACGAGACTAAGGAGCCCACTATGTTGATTAGAAAGAAGACGCAGGCAGGGAGACGCAGGGTGACATGGATCAAGGGAACGCTGCTATTAACGCTTTGCGCTATGGTGACAGCATGCGCCAGTAGCGTTTCACCGCCTGCGCGCTATATGCTGCCAAGCGATTCGATCAGTAGCCCGGCCACCCAACCAGAGGGTACGCTCGTGGTCAGTGACCCACGACTGGCGCATTACCTGGATGTGGATGGCATCGTGATGCAGCTAGACGACATTACGCTCAATGCGGCGCGCGAACACCAGTGGGCAGAAGGATTAGACCGGCAGTTAGAGCGTCGAATGCTGGCTAATTTATCTCACGCCTTACCCACGCTCCGAGTAATGCGCGCGGAAAGCGAACCCACGGATGCATTGACCTTACGCCTCACCATTGATCAATTCCAAGGCCGTTTCGATGGGGTAGCTGTCGCGAGTGGCCAGTGGCAGTTAGTCGATAGCGCGGGTGAACTGATGGTAATGGAAAACTTTCATGCTGAAACAATGCTTGAAGCAGATGGCTACCCAGCACTCGTCCGCGCTCTAAGTAAAAGCTGGGATCAAGCCGCTGAGACAATCGCCAGTGAAATAAGCCAAGGCAATTATTTTTATTAATTCAAGGCTTTCTAAGGGCAGCT
The DNA here is from genome assembly GCF_052645115.1 of Vreelandella sp. V005. NCBI lineage: Bacteria > Pseudomonadati > Pseudomonadota > Gammaproteobacteria > Oceanospirillales > Halomonadaceae > Vreelandella > Vreelandella sp. V005. The sequence continues at coordinate 12,531 of NZ_JBQXYA010000011.1, forward strand.
TGCTGAACTACTTTTACTATCAGCCATTTCAGGGACGTTCTTATGACAGATCAACCGAACAACACGAAAGAACTGCCCGCCGAGCAGCTGCGCGATGCCGTCAATGCGCTAATGCACACAGTGACTACCCTTTTGGAAGGTGAAGCGTCGCTCGCCACCCTTGAAACGGCCCTAAAAAGTCACGATGCGCTACTCGATCAGTTAGCCATTCACTCACTTGACGCGTCAACGCTAGCGGCGCTTGAACGTATCGAACAATTTATTACTCAGCATGCGGGCCTCTACTATCAAAGCGCTATCGCGAAGCTCGATAACAAACAAAGCAATCGCTTTATATCGCTCTTTGCGCGACGCCTACTCGCCCTTGAGGGGCTGGGGCCAGCTACCGCGCATCAGCTTTTTCAGTTAGGAATTTATACACCTGAACAATTTTTCATGTTAACGCCGGGTGAAGTAGCCCAGCTTCAACTACCACCGGCCACTCTAGCCCGATTGATCCCCCTGCATGCTCAACACCCTACGCTGACACGAGCCAGCTAAACAGGCTGGCATCCTATATTCGTGTTACACTGCTCGGCTAATTACTGATACGTAAGCTTCCTGATGTGCCCGTGCATATCGGTCTCAGTGCTTTTTAGCGCTGTTGTCTTCACGTCTCCTGTCACGGTCATCCACGGCTAACTAACGACCATCGCGGCATGTTGAGATATCTGGCACACTTCGCTGCCGCGAAGGTCAATCAACCTCGCTTTTTGAACATTACATCTAGTGAACAACCACTTATCGGTATTAACTCACTAGGTGACTGCGGAGAACGCATGAGCTTTTCTGAACTTGGCCTGCACGCCGATTTATTGCGCGCTGTTACAGCGCAAGGTTATACCGTCCCGACCCCGATACAGCGACAAGCTATCCCCGTCGTGCTAGAAGGACGTGACATGTTGGCCAGCGCCCAAACCGGCACCGGTAAAACGGCTGGTTTTACACTTCCCATGCTGCAACGCTTAAACACAGGCAAGCGACCGGGCAAACGTCAGGTTCGCGCCTTGGTATTGACACCGACCCGTGAACTCGCCGCCCAAGTAGGCGAAAGCGTCACCACCTATGGCCAACATTTAGCATTGCGCTCGCACATTATCTTTGGCGGTGTCGGCCAACAGCCGCAAATCGATGCACTAAAAGCCGGTTTAGATGTATTGGTGGCGACGCCAGGGCGCCTGCTTGATTTGCATCAGCAGGGCCATGTGGATCTCTCGTCCGTTGAGATTCTAGTGTTGGACGAAGCTGATCGCATGCTCGATATGGGTTTCATCCATGATATCAAGCGCCTTCTGCGCCTGGTGCCCAAAAAGCGTCAAAACCTGCTGTTTTCGGCAACCTTCTCAAATGAGATCCAAACGCTAGCTCAACAGTTGCTCGATAACCCAGCAATGATTGAAGTAGCTCCGCGTAACACGACCGCAGAGAAGATCGAACAGGCTATTTACCGCGTAGACCGCGAGAAAAAGCGCGAGCTACTCGCTCACTTAATTCAGCAACATGGCTGGTTTCAAGTGCTGGTATTTACCCGTACCAAGCATGGCGCCAATCGCCTTGCCGAACAGCTAAGCAAGCAAGACATTCCTTCGATGGCGATCCATGGCAACAAGAGCCAAGGGGCGCGTACGCGCGCACTAACTGCGTTCAAGAGTGGCGACCTGCAGGTACTGGTAGCTACCGATATCGCCGCCCGTGGGCTGGACATCAACGAGCTGCCCCATGTGGTCAACTTTGACCTACCCAACGTTGCAGAAGATTATGTACACCGCATTGGGCGTACCGGGCGGGCGGGTAGCAATGGCGAAGCCGTCTCGCTGGTGTGTGTCGATGAAGATGGTCTGCTAGGCAATATTGAGCGACTGATCAAACAGACCCTCCCCAAGCATATAGAGCCCGGTTTTGAGCCGGACCCGAGCATAAAACCTGAGCCCATCGAGAATGGCCGTCGCAATCAGCGCCAGCCTCGCGCCAAGCGTAAGCCCGAAGGCCAGGGCGCTAATACCGGCGGCGAGCGCAAACGTCGCGCCCGGCGCTAGCCTGGTATACAGGAATATGCGAAGGTGTCGCCTTTGCATATTCCCACCTTTATCGAGCAGTTATTTTTAGCCGTTAGGCATGAACAAATTATTCATGGAGTGATTATGGCGTCTTCTCAACTTATGGCCGATTACCGCCAATGGCTGACGTTTCAGCGTCAAGAGCAGCTCAGCCGCGAACATCAAGGAATTGTGCAGCGCTTAGAGGATGCACGAGCCTCAGCGAATCAAGTCTCCCAGGCTTATCGCAGCATGGCTGAAAAGGCGTCTGTTGAAGGCGCTTGTTACCGCACGATCTTTTTACGCCAGCGCGATGATAACCATGCACTGCCCTGCGAAGGCTGGCTATTTGTGCGTCGCGTACTGAGTGAAGGTAACAGTACCCGTGTGCGTGTCACCTTACTTGAAACGTTTACTCTGGAAGACGGCATTATGGCCCCAGGCGATAAACCTGCACGCAAGCTCACGTTAGAAATATTTGACCAGCTGCTGATGGATAAAGGCATGCGCACTAATGTCAGGGTAGATAGCCTGGACTCCTCACAGGATTATCATTTCATCACGCTACTCGATGCTGTTCGCGGAGACTTGCGCCCTCACCTTAAATAAATGTTGGCGTGAAATAAGCATCGATATGGCATCCCATCGTCCAGTTACCTTTATTCTGTTAATGGTCGTGGTAGGGCTAAATTTACGCCCCGCCATGTCCTCAGTTGCCCCATTACTGACGCGCTTACAAGAGAGCGCAGGCCTCTCAGCCACCGCTGCGGGGCTACTGACCACACTTCCCGTGCTTTTTTTAGGGCTATCTGCCCCGTTAGCCCCAGCACTGGCAAAGCGCCTAGGCAGTGAAAGAGCGTTGAGCGCGGCATTGATACTTCTCGCCGCAGGCCTTGCCGTACGAGGCTTACCGCTGCCTGGCGTGCTCTTCGTCGGCTCGGCCATGGCAGGCTGCGCAATTGGCATCAGTGGTACCCTGCTTCCCGCGCTGGTGAAACGTGAATTGCCTCAGAGCGCCGACCTACTCACCGGCCTATATACCATGGCACTCTGCCTTGGAGGCGCCTTAGGCGCTGGGCTGAGTGTGCCGCTAACGCAGTGGCTGGGCAGTTGGCAGGCCAGCTTAATGAGCTGGGCGCTGCTAGCGCTGTTTGCACTTGTTTTATGGCATTTTCAAATGCCCCGCACCATCCTACCCAACACGCCTAATTTGCCCAAAAGTGGTCTTTTACGCCTGCTGAAGCAGCCGCTTACTTGGCACGTTATGCTGTTTATGGGGATTCAGTCCTCCATGGCGTATATCGTGTTTGGTTGGTTACCCACACTGTTGGTTGACCGCGGCTATAACGAGGCCGACGCAGGCTGGACAATGGCGGTGTCGATTATGTGCCAGCTCGCCTCTGCACTGGGCGCTCCTTGGCTGGCACGCCTGGGTCGAGATCAGCGTCCCGCGCTACTGTTGGTGCTATTGAGTACCGGCGTTGGTCTGTGGATGCTACTCATCGCACCGTTGATGTGGAAATGGCCAGGCGCCGCCCTGCTCGGCATCGGCCAAGGCGGAAGCTTTAGCTTGGCGCTGAGCCTGCTCGTACTTCGCACTGCTACTTCGCGCCTTGCCGGGCAACTTTCTGGCTTGGTGCAGGGCGGCGGGTATACCTTAGCCGCGCTAGGGCCTTTCGGCGTGGGGATAATGCTGCAAACCGGTGCCAGCACGTCACATATCGCCTGGCTGTTAATTGCGTTGATCATCGTATGCGGTGGCTTTGCATTGCTGGCTGGGCGTAATCGATATCTTGACGACCAGAGCGGCAAACTGGTGGTAGAGCGCGTCAAACACGCTTATTGATTAACAGGTAGCGTAAAAATACTCCAGGAGATGGTTATGTCCCCCTACTCCCCATTAGCAAGCAGCCTCGCTCCCCAGGAGCGCATCTTGGTGATTTACACTGGGGGAACCATTGGCATGCAACAGCATGCTAATGGCCTGGCACCCGGTGGCGATTTTGCCGCTCGAATGGCTGCTGCGTTTACTCAGTTGCCGCTTACTCACCAGCAGGCACTGCCAGCTTATGACGTGGTTAGTTACGCGACCTTAATTGATTCGAGCGCCGCCACGCCGCTTACCTGGCAGCAGATAGCCCGCGATGTCAGCCGTCAATTATCGTCCTATACAGGCTTTGTCATCGTTCACGGCACGGATACCTTAAGCTGGACGGCTGCCAGTCTGGCATATCAACTGCAGGGACTTGACCGCCCTGTGATAGTGACGGGCGCCATGCAACCATTGGAAACGCCCGACGGTGACGCGTTAGATAATCTGCATGGCGCACTTCAGTTCGCTGCAAAACCAGCGCTACAGGAAGTGGCCGTTTACTTTGCCGGGCAGCTGTTCCGGGGTGCCCGCGCCACTAAACAGCACAGCGAAGCGATCGATGCTTTCGCGAGCCCCAACTACCCTTTACTCGGCGAACGAGTGGGTAATGACTTCGTCTATTACCCCAGCCGAGGGCTCGGCGTGCAACAACGGGGGGCGCCGCGTTTCGAACTGCCCGACTACCGCTTAGTCAACCAAGGAGAAGTGGTTCGCATCATCCTGTGGCCGGGCATAACAGCGTGGCAGTTGGAGGCTTGGCTGGGTGATTCACGAGTGAAAGGTGCCTTACTTCAGCTTTGGGGAGCTGGCAATCTTCCCGCCGACCCCAGCTTGCTTAACGTTCTCGCTAGCGCCAGCGGTGAAGGCAAACTGCTTGCTGCCATCAGCCAGTGTCCGCAGGGCAGTGTCCACCTGGGCGCTTATGCGGCCGGCCACGGCCTCAGCGATGCGGGCGTTCTGGAAGGCGATGCGATGACTCCCGAAGCTGCATTCACCAAACTGGTGCATTTACTTGCCCAGCCGCTCTCACTAGAGGATCAGCGTCAGCGCTTTTTAACGCCGCTTGTCGGCGAACGTTAACCTGCCAGCTGACAGGCAGTGCTGGCATCCCTTGAAATTCAAGCTATGGTTTAGATAGTCAACTTAACCGATTGAAGGAACAGCCGATTATGGAAAAACCAGTGCATCATTTCAGCGAACTGTTTGAGCAGCTTGGCCTCGCGTCTGACGCGGATTCCATTGAGCGCTTCATTGAGCGTAATGCGCCGTTGCCGGAGTCAATGCCGTTGGCAGAAGCGCCTTGTTGGAACGAAGGCCAAGCGGCATTTCTAAAAGAAGCGGTGGATGAAGATGCCGATTGGGCCGAAGTTGTGGATCATCTTGACGCTTCAATGCACAAGCCCCACTAACCTCGGCAGCCACCCGTTGGGTTGGGGTGCGCCGTTAAAAAGCGGCGCCCTAACCGTTCAAACGCGCTTCAACGCGGTCAAGAATTTGCCGGCTGACTTTTCCTACCAGCGGCTTGGCCGCTTTATTGACGGCCTTTTCCATTAAGCGGTTGCGAATTTCATAGCTTAGTGTCAGCGCCACTTCCGTCCCTTCCGGGACTTCACGAAGACGGTATCGCCCCTGGTTTTTAACGCCATCCAACGATTCCCAGGCAAGCACATGAGGCGGTTCAATGTCGGTGACCATCACATCAAACGCCCAATCCATGCCGACTGCACGCACGTGCCATCGATAGCGGTTCTCGCCCAAAATATCGATGGAGCGAATTAGATCTGAGTACTCTGCAAAATCCTCGACGCGGCGAAGTAGCTCAAACACATTTTCAGGGGGAGCGTGAACAATCTCACTGTGTTCAATGGTAGCCATTGGTTGCCCTCTAACAGCGTGGATGATTAGCGTAGCATGTTGATATTAATGCTGCCCGCCAATGCCGTGATTACCACAATACGCGCAAGCGCTGGTCAGATTAATGGCTATTGCGTAAACTGCCGTCCTTCCGGACCGGACCCCGGAATGCCGCACCAGCGAAATGCTGCTCGCGATTAATAAATTCTCCGACAACGAGTATCTTCTGATGTCATCAAACTCCCCAGTGGCAACCGACAATGCCACGACTGTCGTTATCTATTCCGGTGGAATGGACTCTTACACCGTGCTTCACCGCGCGCTGCGTGAAGGGCTTACCGTGCATGCGCTTTCCTTCGATTATGGCCAACGCCATACCCGCGAACTCGATACGGCGCGTCAGGTCTGTTCCACGCTTGGTGTGCCCCATCAAGTAGTGGATATTCGCGCCATACACGGTCTCATCGATAATTCGGCACTAACTAATTCAGAACAGCCCATGCCGCAGGCCGATTACGCTGCTGATAATTTACGCGCCACAGTGGTGCCTAATCGTAATATGATTTTACTCTCTCTGGCGATTGCCAAAGCGGTTAATATTGGCGCCGGGCGCGTCGACTACGGTGCTCACGGCGGCGATCACGTGCTATATCCAGACTGCCGCCCCGAGTTCGTCGAAGCAATGAATCATGTGGCAGGTATCGCCAACTTTGAACCCGTCACGCTACACGCCCCTTACCTCTCCTCGAGCAAGGCCGACATTCTACGAGAAGGCCTGGCGATGGGCTTGGACTACCGTCACACCTGGACGTGTTACCAAGGCAGAGAGCTTGCCTGTGGGGTTTGCGGTAGCTGCCGCGAGCGGCTGGAAGCCTTTGCCGCGAACGATGTCACTGACCCATTAGCGTATGACCCTGATCCCGCTGGAGAACGCTGATGTACCATGTTAAAGAAGCGTTTTACACCCTGCAAGGAGAAGGCGCGCAAGCCGGTAGAGCGAGCGTGTTCTGCCGTTTTAGCGGCTGCAACCTATGGTCGGGCCGCGAAGCGGATCGGGCAACCGCTAAGTGCACCTTTTGCGATACCGACTTTATTGGCACCGACGGCGTCAACGGTGGGAAATTTGCTAGCGCTGATGCCCTTGCGGCGCACATTGCCGCCTTGTGGCCGAACCATGGCAGCGCTTTACAACCCAACACAATCTCACAGACGACCTCTCAAGCAACGCCCTATGTGGTGTTTACCGGTGGCGAGCCGCTGCTGCAGCTTGACGCGGCATTGATTGCCGCGCTGCACCGGCATGGTTTTGAGGTGGCGGTCGAAACCAACGGCACGCTTGCCCCGCCGCTTGGCATCGACTGGCTCTGTGTTAGCCCCAAGGGCAATAACTCGCTGACGATCACGCAGGGCGATGAGTTAAAGCTGGTTTTCCCCCAAGCCGATGCTCCACCAGAACAGTTTTCAAGCTTGGATTTTAGCCACTTCTTTTTACAGCCGATGGACCTTGCCCCGCTAAACCTAGAAAAGACCACCGTCGCTGAAGCAACCGCCTACTGCATGGCCAACCCGCAATGGCGTCTTTCGCTGCAAATGCACAAATTAGCAGGTTTTGATTAATGGCTTTATTCGTTAAACAACTGACACATATCGACGTCTCTCTTTGGTGTTCCCAGCGTGGCTTGGTCGGCTGTAGCTGGCAGGTAGACGCAGTACTGGAGGGCGAGCTGGGTGAAGATGGCATGCTGTTCGATTTTGGTGAGGTGAAGCCGTGGATCAAGCGCACCCTGGACGGTGGGCTCGACCATACCCTGCTGGTGCCTACGAATGCCCCTGGCATCAGTGTCTCCGATTGTCCTGAAGGCGTGTGTATTAAGACCACGCTGCCCTATCCGATGGAAGTACGCGGTCCCAAAGAAGCCTTTACGCTACTGCCCTGGCACGAGATAACGCTTGATCAGATCGCGGAGCATTTAAGTCAGCAACTCACCGAGCAGCGCCCTACCAATGTTCATCAAGTCACATTGACGCTAAGTGATGAGTCTGAAGACGGTGCGGCCTATGGCTATAGCCATGGCTTGAAACGACATGCCGGTAACTGCCAGCGCATTGCTCATGGCCATCGGTCACGGCTGGCCATTTGGCAGCAAGGAAAACAGCAACCGCAGTTGGAACAGCTGTGGGCTAGCTGGCTGGATAATCGCTACCTGCTTGAGGAAGCCGACATTGCGACAAGCGATAACGACTTCCTCACCTGTCGCTATCGCGCCGCTCAGGGTGATTTCTCGATTACCTTACCCCAGTCACTCTGCGCCGTTCTACCTGGGCCTACCACGGTGGAAAATATCGCCGCATGGCTGGCAAAACAAGTGGCCACGCAAAGCGGGCACGCCACGCGCGTTCAAGCATTTGAAGGCATCAACAAAGGCGCTATGGCTGAGTTTTCACCCAGTGTGGTCTATGAGTGAAGCGTGTCGTGCCGGGTGTGGCGCCTGCTGCATCGCGCCCTCCATCAGCTCGGCCATCCCCGGCATGCCAGACGGCAAGCCGGCGGGTGTTCGCTGTGTGCAACTGGATGAGCACAACCTGTGCCGCCTGTTTGGCGACCCAAGCCGCCCCCAGGTGTGCGAACGGTTTAACTTTGATGCCAGCGTATGTCGCGATCACCGCGACGAGGCGCTCGCGACACTGACTTGGCTAGAAGAGGACACGCGTTCAAAAACGCGCGTCCTCTTTTACTGACTAGCAGCGTTTATCGCTGCTAGTTTTCGATGCTTACCGGGTGGGGCAAGCGGCGATCCAACAAGCTGATCCAGCGTGTTAGTACCGGGGCATCACTGTGACTGACCTCGCTGAGCAACTGCCGGAAGCTATCTTTGGCCTGTTGGTCGTTAGGCTCAATGCGGGTCAGCCATAGCTCAAGTGCCGCCAATTCCTGATGGCGGTTGCCATGCTCACGGGATTGATTGATCGCCATTTCTGCCAGGGCTTTGACCTCATGGGCGGGATGCCCCTGCAAGTCCCTTACCTTGGCTAGCTGCGTGGCTAATTCCGGCAAAAACAACGTTGTTCTTTCGCGGGCAATCACCAAACATTGCTCAAGGTAATCTTGCGCAGCATTTAACTCTCCCAGTTCAATGCAGGCATCCGAGTACCAAAGGACTGGTCGCTGATAGCGGTCACGCCCATTTAACTCGGCCATTTGATCCAAGCTATCACGCAGCTGGGTGAGCCCGGCGGTATCGCCTGCCATCGCTCGTTGCCAGCCGAGAATGCTCTGCGTGGAAATTTGCCAAAGCTGCAAATCGGGTGTGCCAGTCATACTGGCCGCCCGTTCGGCGTGTCGGGCAGCTAGATGAACATGCCCCAATTGACGATAAAGCGCCGCGGCAAACAGCAACGCCATGGCCAGGGTCCCCGGGTGTGCAATCTTCTCCGCCAGCCGAATCGCCGCCGAGACTTGACGCTCCGCGCGCTGATAATCGCCACGCAGGCACAGCGCCCACCCCTGGAAGCAGGCTGCCGAGACTTGCGGATGATCAGAGAATGGCAGCCATTCGATCATCATTTGCGCATTGAGCGGGTCAATTTCATCCAGGTGGTCATGCGCCTGCTGAATGCGCCCTGCCCAATACTCGCAATTAGCCCGCGCGTAGTCGGCTAAACGGCGGTAACGCGGGTCCGCAAGACGCGAAGCGATATCGGCGAGCGTCGAAGCCAAGGCAAACGCATCCGCATGGGCATAGCGCTGGCTACGCCCAACCCAGAGCCCCCATTTGACGAGGAAAATCTGCTCTAAATCTTCCGGGTCTTCGAGACTGTCACTGCCTGACTCCCTCAACAACTCTCGGGCGCGAACAAAGCTTTCGTGGGCAGTTGGCGAACCGTGACCTTCTAATGAAAAGGCCGCCTGCCCGCGCACGGTAAGCAGGCTGACTTCACGCTCGATTTCATGCTCAACGTGACGCAGACTGGCTAAGCCAAAATCAGCCATGCGCAGCGCAGTTCGGTTGGCACTTACTTTTAGCGCTTCACGGGCAGCCAGCTCAAAGTAGCGCGCCCCGCGAGCGTAATGACCGCTGCGGCGCAGGTGAGTAGCAAAATCGCCCGGATGACGGCTAATCCAAACGGGAAACCGCTCTTCTATCAACGTAACTACTTGCTGGTGTAACTGGACGCGCACGTCCCGTGGGCAAGATAGATAGGCAGCTTCCTGTAGCAATTGGTGGCTAAACTGAAACTCATGGTCGCCACTCTCTTTATCGACAGGCTCCACGATCTCCAGCGCGCGCATATGTTCGAGCGCTTGATTGAGTCGACCTTTTTCCCAACCGCTACACTCCAGTAAAAAATCCAAACGGAAGCGTTTACCTAGCACGGCGGCCACGTGGGCAATTTCCCGGTCGCCTTCCAATTGATCAATGCGGCTTGCCAATAGCCCTAACAAACCTTTTGGTAATTCATCAAATTGCACGCTGCGCCCTTCGCGGCGATCCATATCCAAACGACGGCAAATCTCCTGCATGTACAGCGGTACGCCATCACAACGCTCAATAATTTGGTTACGCAACCGCGGGCTTAAATGAATGCGGTAGCGCCGAGAAAGTTGAGACAAAAGCCGCGACGACTGCAGCGCATCCAGGTTGCCTAAACTAATTTGCTGATCCCAGTGCAGTTTCACCGGCAACTGTTCTCTGCCATGGTGACTGGCAACGAGCATAAAGGCAGTATTAATCGGCAAACGTGCCTGCAACCCGGCTAATACTTTAAACGAGGGTTCATCGAGCCACTGTAGATCATCGATCATTAGCACCAGCGTGTGGGTGGTCGCCTGACGCTCGATGAGTCGGTGTAACAGCATCACGACGAGTTCAACCGCTTCACCACTTTGGGCAAGCTGGGTAATCTCCTGCACTTCATGAACGCCAAGCGCTTGCTCTAGCAAATGTTGCCGCTCTGGGGTGAGCTGATCGAACTCCAGCGTTTCCTGAAGTTCGTGAATAGACTCAACGGCCAGCGATTGCTTGAGATACCAGCCCACCAGCGTTCGGGCGACGCCATAAGGATCTAATACCGAGAGGCGCGTAGTGGGCTGCCAGCAAATCGCCGCATCGCGGCTAAGCTCTAATTGACGAAAACCAACCATCAATGCCGACTTTCCCATGCCCGATGCACCACGTACCAGTACGCTTTGACGCAAACCAATGCCCGCTCGCGCCAGCGCATCGCGCAGCGTTCTCAGCGATGTCTCCCGGCCAACTAAACTGGGTGGCAGTGCATCCCGACCGCCTTCATTCTCACCCAGCACTAAAGCGCGCAAGCGGATGCGCCCATCGCTGGCGACCAAACGCGACACCAGCCGAGGCTGTAAATCCAACGCCGGCGGCATGTGCTGACTGGCTTCTTGGGAAATGACCAATTCACTCCCTTCGGCAGCACTCATCAACTCCAAGGAGGTTTGTGTGACTTGGCCCAGAGGGTCTGCCAGCTGGCGCTCTGGTAGGTATACGACGCGGCCACTGTGCAAGCCAGCAGCGAGCTCGAAGTGCGGGGTATCACCCTCACCGGACCAATGGCGCAGGCTCTCTTGGGGAAGCGCTTGACGGCAATGCTCATAAAGCGCCACAAGTTCGGCTAATTGATGGGCGGGGCCATGAGTGCCGAAACAGGCTAAACCCAAGCCGCCTGTTGCGCCCGGTAGCCAAAAGCCGCCTAAATGATGGCACTGCTGCTCTAGCCAACGCAGTAGCTCCAACTGGAGGGTCAAGCAGTGGCGAGTGGCTGCGCGATCTTGCCACTCCCCTTTTAGATGCAGGCGTATAGCCATCACTGAGAGCTGACGCAGCTCTATTTCGTCTTCACGCAGCGGCTTACTATCCGCGGCTAACGCACGTGAAAAAGCGCCCTGCGGGCTCATCATGCGCGGGTCATGGTGACCATCCGACCAGAAGCTTGCTAACTGCAAAAAGCTCGGTTCAGGCTGTTGGCCCGACAGGGCCAATAGCTGCAAATAGCTATTGTACTGCTCGTGGGCGGCAGCCATTTGATTCTGCTCGGCCAGCTGGCGAACCAACCGCTCGTGGAAGGGGGCGTAGCCTGAGAACCGACTAACCAATGTTTCTAAAATGGGGTCGGGTAGATCGGTGTGAGCTTCCAACACCTGCTCGGCGAAACGAATGACACGTTGACGCCACTCATTTCGCACCTGGACCAACCAACGCTGAAATTCGCTACAGTTAGCCAACTGCAGCTCTTCAATCAAGTCACCCTGGTAGCACCCCATCAAGGCATCAAGGGTATCTAAATCGCGCGGCCCTTCTAAGAGCTGCTGCAGCGTATGCAGATCAACCTGCCAGTGGTTGGGAAGTTGGAAAGCAATCGTCTGCCGAGAGACGCTCAACACTTGATCGGCGATCTCCCCTAGCGACTGACGCAAACAGTGGAGCGCATGGCGCAAGTTGGTTCTGCCTGACGACAACCCTTGATCAGGCCATAACAACTCGGCTAATGCTGCCCGATTAACCGGCTGACGATGCAGCAAAAGATAAACGAGCAGCGCTTTCACTTTGTCGTAGCTAAAGTGGGTTAATACATCCTCACCCTGAGTAAGCGAAAAGTGGCCAAATAGAGTTAACTGGTCAGTCTCTCGGGCATCGCGCATGTTGAACATCCTGCCAGGCTAAGCGGCTTATGCTGGTACGCCGCTATGAAAACGAAAAGCCGTATCGGGCGAAGTAATCAGTTCCGCTTCACGCGCAACAAAAAAAGCGATCCGCTCATTGATCGAATCTGATGTCTGTTGGCGCGCCAATAAGAGATAGTCTTCAAAATGACGGCCTTCTGACTTCACCAACGTGCGGTAAAACTTGGCAAGCTCTTCGTCTAAGTAAGGAATCAAGCAAGCGAACCGTTCACAGCTGCGCGCTTCTATCAGGGCACCGATAATGAGCACATCAATCAGCCGCTCGGGGTCATTGCTACGCAGGTGCCGCCTAAGCCCTTCAGCATAACGTGAGGCGGTTAAATGCTGATAGGCAACCCCACGAGCTTCCATGAGCGCCACCACCTGTTCAAAATGAAGCAGCTCTTCGCGGGCCAGTTGTGACATTTTGCTGAGCAGCAGCGGTTGATCCACATAGCGATATAACAAACTCATGGCTGTGGAAGCCGCTTTTTTTTCACATTGCGCATGATCGATTAATAAAGTGGCTGGATTTTCCAGCGCCCACTGCAGCCATGCCTTAGGAGTTTCACAGGCTAAAAACTGATGCAAACTTTCTGGCAGCAAATCATCCGCATTCAATGTATGACACGCCGGTGGCAGGTCGCTCGTTTGTAAAATATCGTCTTTTGAAGCACTAGGTTGTATCAACATAACACCATTACCGATCTTGTATTTCACTATTGTACAACAAATAGGCGCGCAAGGCGCTTTGTCCCTGTTGTTTCCACCTCTTCACATCGACCTTTCGCCGATGACTAAAAACGTCATACGCCCAAAAATGCTCCACACACTTTATAAGCACGCCCTAGTAGGAGGACTGTACGGTTATCAATTAAGGCCTATGGTAACGCGCTGTAACGCCAATCACACCCAAACACACCGACATTCAATTAGAATCTCGTAAAATATTTTCTGGCTTATCGCTAATGGGTTAAAAAAGCGCGCTTTTTTGATGCGTTTATGTCGCGGCATCAACATAAAGTACAAGGTATGTCTCATCTTGCCAGCTTAACATTGTCGACAGTTTGCCGTAGAATCCCAGCCAACCAACCATATGCTGTTTGTCAAGCGTATGTCATATGTGATTGGCCCACTTCCCAACACTGCGCAGCCACCAGGATGCTTATGTGTAAGCCGTCACCATAAAGTAAATGAGAACGTAGATGAGAGGGCCCCAACGTGCTTGAAGCTTACCGCCAACATGCCGAGGAACGTGCAGCTGAGGGCGTCCCGCCCAAACCCCTGACCGCCGAACAAGTCGCCTCACTGGTTGAATTGCTTAAAACGCCACCCGCCGGTGAAGAGGAGTTTATCCTCGATTTAATCACCAACCGCGTCCCCCCAGGTGTTGATGAAGCCGCCTATGTAAAAGCGGGGTTCCTAACCGCAATTGCTAAAGGTGAAGCCAGCTCTCCGCTCATCGATAAAGGCCATGCGGTCAAACTGCTCGGCACCATGCAGGGCGGCTACAACATTGTTTCAATGGTCGAACTTCTCGATAACGAGGAGCTTGCCCGTGAAGCTGGCGAGCAGCTCAAGCACACACTGCTAATGTTCGATGCTTTCCACGATGTCGAAAGCCGCGCCAAAAATGGCAACAACGTTGCTAAAGAGGTCATTCAATCCTGGGCAGAAGCAGAGTGGTTCCTTTCTAAGCCCGCACTGGCTGAAAAGATCACCCTTAGCGTGTTTAAAGTACCTGGCGAAACCAACACGGATGACTTGTCTCCGGCGCCAGATGCTTGGTCACGTCCTGATATTCCGCTGCACGCCAATGCCATGCTTAAAAATGAGCGTGATGGCATCGAGCCTGCGATCCCCGGCACAACGGGTCCGCTCCAGCAGATCGAAGACGTTAAAGCAAAAGGCTTTCCGGTCGTTTACGTCGGTGACGTCGTAGGCACAGGCTCCTCACGCAAGTCAGCCACTAACTCTGTGCTGTGGTTCTTCGGCGACGATATTCCTTACGCGCCCAACAAACGCGCTGGCGGTTTCTGCTTTGGCAGCAAAATTGCGCCTATCTTCTTTAACACTATGGAAGATTCTGGCGCCCTGCCGGTTGAGATGGACGTCACCAACCTAAACATGGGCGATGTCATCGACGTTTACCCTTATGCGGGCAAAGTGTGCAAGCACGATAGCGACGACGTCATCACTACGTTTGAACTTAAAACGCAGCTGATCCTGGATGAGGTGCGCGCTGGTGGCCGTATCCCACTTATCATTGGCCGTGGCCTAACCGGTAAGGCGCGTGAGTCTCTGGGGTTACCTACCTCTGACGTTTTCCGCCTTCCTGACCAGCCTAAAGATAACGGCAAAGGCTTTACCCTTGCGCAGAAAATGGTCGGCAAAGCATGCGGCCTGGACGGCGTTCGTCCGGGCATGTACTGCGAGCCCAAGATGACCACCGTTGGGTCACAAGACACCACCGGCCCAATGACGCGCGACGAACTAAAAGACCTTGCTTGCCTTGGCTTCCAGGCCGACCTGGTCATGCAGTCCTTTTGCCATACTGCCGCTTATCCGAAGCCGGTTGACGTGGATACGCACCACACCCTGCCCGACTTCATTATGAACCGTGGCGGCGTTTCATTGCGCCCAGGCGACGGTATCATTCACAGCTGGCTAAACCGCATGTTGCTGCCTGACACGGTGGGCACCGGCGGTGACTCGCACACCCGCTTCCCGCTCGGCATCTCGTTCCCAGCCGGTTCAGGCCTGGTTGCTTTTGCCGCCGCCACCGGCGTAATGCCACTGGATATGCCAGAGTCAGTATTGGTTCGCTTCAAAGGCAAGCGCCAGCCAGGCGTTACGTTACGCGACTTGGTTCACGCCATTCCGCTTTATGCGATCAAGCAAGGCTTGCTGACCGTAGATAAGTCCAACAAGAAAAACACCTTCTCGGGCCGCGTGTTGGAAATCGAAGGCCTGGAAGACTTAACAGTCGAACAAGCCTTTGAGCTTTCCGATGCCTCTGCTGAACGCTCAGCTGCTGGCTGTACCATTACCCTCTCGGAAGAGAGCGTAACCGAATACTTGAAGTCCAACATTACACTGCTGAAGTGGATGATGGGCAACGGCTACGGTGACGAGCGCACGATCAGTCGCCGTATTGAAGGGATGGAAGCCTGGTTGGCGAATCCTAGCCTAATGCGGGCCGACCAGGACGCCGAATATACCGAAGTGATCGAAATTGATCTGGCTGAAATTAAAGAGCCGGTCCTGTGTGCACCGAATGACCCAGACGATGCACGCCTGCTGTCTGAAGTCGCCGGTGAAAAAATCGACGAAGTCTTTATCGGTTCATGCATGACCAACATCGGCCACTTCCGTGCGGCGGGCAAGTTGCTTGAGAAGCAGCCGGCCGGCAGTTTGAAAACACGGTTGTGGCTGGCACCACCGACGAAAATGGATCAACACCAGTTGACCGAAGAGGGTTACTACGGCATTTATGGCCGTGCAGGCGCTCGAATGGAGATGCCGGGTTGTTCACTGTGTATGGGTAACCAGGCCCGCGTTGCTGCCAAGAGCACCGTGGTGTCTACGTCTACACGGAACTTCCCGAACCGCCTGGGCGATGGTGCCAATGTGTACCTTGCCTCAGCGGAACTGGCGGCCGTTGCCGCGGTAGAAGGACGCCTACCCAGCGTTGAAGAGTACCAACGTTATATGGGTGAGTTTGACGCCATGGCGGGCGAGATTTATCGTTATATGAATTTTCACGAAATCGAGGAGTACCAAAAGATCGCCTCGAACGTGATTCCGGTCGCTCAAGAAGCTTAGTTAATACTTAGCCATTGAGGCCGCCCCATCGCCGATGCTCGCACCATCGCAGAAGATGTGACCTGTTGCATTTTCTGAGTCGATGACCGAACGCCCCGCCACTGTTTTACAGGGCGGGGCGTTTTTTTAGGCTCTATCTTTCTAAACTGATCGGTAATCCAAGCGTATTTAACCTTAGGAGCGTGTGATGACGAATTCGATTGATATAGTGACACCCGATCTCTGCGATGCGTACCCAGAGGTGGCGGTGCTGGAACCCATGTTCGCCAATTATGGCGGGCTAGATGCCTTTTACGGCCCGATTCGCACCATCAAATGCTTTGAAGATAATTCCATGGTGAAACAGGCAGTCGCCGAGCCTGGCAATGGCGCGGTGCTGGTGGTCGACGCAGGCGGTTCGCATCGTTGCGCCATGCTGGGTGATATGCTTGCCGAACAGGCCGTGGCCAATGGCTGGGCGGGAGTGGTGATGTATGGCTGCGTGCGCGATGTTGATATCCTTGCCGCCCTACCCATCGGTATTCAGGCCATAGGGAGCCACCCACGACGAAGCGAAAAGCATGGCGAAGGACAACGCGACATCGCCGTCACTTTCGCCAGCGTTACGTTTCAACCAGGCCAGTGGCTCTATGCAGATAACAACGGCATCCTGGTGGCCGAGCACGAGCTGCCACTCTCCTGATCTCTCCTTTATTCACCATAAAGCGAGGTAACGATCCGCTTGCCAGGCGTGGTGCTTGCTGCCACCCTGGTGATTCATTCTTACCGTTTAGTGACGATGCAGCCTTTGACCTACCTTGGCTCCGCCTTACTGCGCACGCTGCGCGATCATCTTCGCCCATTGATCGCCTACCACCTATTTTTTACGCTGCTTGCTTCCGCCTTGCTGCTGCCCGCGATTACCTGGGTGATACGCGTTCTACTTGCCCAACTAAACCGAACCGTTGTTACCAATGATGAGCTAATTACCCTGCTGTTTAGTCCACTCGGGTTAATGGGTATGTTGGTAGGGCTTGGCTTCACTTTTTTAATTATTTATTGGCAACAGGCAGGGATGCTGCAAGTCGCGATTAGGCCCCGCGACAACCACTATCGATTAGCCCTAGAAGCACTTTGGCTCAGTACCCGCCGACTACCCGCCCTAGCAGGCCTGGTCATTCTGCAGGTAGGTACGCATCTATTGCTACTGACCCCTTTCATGGCCGGGCTCGCTTGGTTATACGACTTCTGGCTCAGCGGAATCGACCCCTACTATTTACAGCGAGTGCGCCCTCCTTCGCTATGGTATTTCATGGGCTGCGCCCTACCGCTGATTCTCTTCTGGGTATGGGCTGCATCATGGCTCTACCTGCGTTGGCTGTTGGCACTACCGTTAGTGGCGCTAGAGCACTGCAGCCCCTGGCGGGCATTAAAGCGTAGCGTGAGCCTAACGCGCGGCTGGCGGCGCTCGATTGGCGCTGCGGTGCTGCTGCTGTTGGTAATTATTATCTGCTTACCGCTACTGGTTACGCTGCTCTTCGATCGCCTCTTTACGCCGCTACTGTGGTGGCTCCCTGAGCTCAACGCCGTCCTCATACCGGCCATGCTGACGTACCTGGTGGGCTATGTACTGATCACGCTGGCCATTACCTTTTTGGGTATTGCGACCAATGCGCTTCTTTCCGCCTGCTTATATATGCAGCTGGCACACCGTGAAGATCGCCCGGCGCCTCCTCCTGAGGAGGCCAATGCTGGTAAATGGGCCTGGGCGGTAGAACTCAGCGTGCTTATTTTCGCGGGACTTCAAGCATGGTGGATCCTTAACAGCTTTGAGATTCGCGATAATATCGCCGTGATCGCCCATCGGGGCAGCTCAATGGTCGCCCCTGAAAATACGCTCTCTGCGTTGAATCAGTCGCTGATCGATGGCGCGGACTATATTGAAATCGATGTGCGCCTAAGCAAGGATCAGCAGGTCATGCTCTATCATGACCGAAGCATGGCTCGCCTAACAGGTAGCCGAGATGATTTTGGTGAGTTAACCCGCGAACAACTTAGCCAATACGATGTAGGCAGTTGGTTTGGTGATGCCTTTCAAGGCGAAGCGATTCCTGGCCTCGATCAAGCGCTCGAGCGTGTGCGAGGCAAAGCGGGATTAATGATTGATATTAAGCCGCTACCCGGGCAGGAACAGGCACTCGCCAATGCCGTAATCGATACCTTAAACGCCGAGAGCGACATTCGCTATCGTTGCTGGGCTACCCAGCAAAACGCCTTCAATGGCTATACGGCCTGCGGCTTTCCCAGTGCCTTGTTAGATATGCGCATGGCAACCATGTCGCCGCTGCTACTTGAACATATCAATACGCAGGCGCCCGAGCTGCGAGTAACGTTATTGGCACAGCTAATTCTTCCCGGCACCCTGAATCGTCGAGGCTTTGACGCACTGGGCTTGCGCCATAACCGCATCACAGAGGGAGAAATTCGCCTAGCGCGGCTGTACGGTTACGAAATACACGCCTGGACGGTTAATGACCGCGCCAGAATGTCGACGCTGATTGACCTGGGTGTCGATGCCATTATCACCGACTACCCAGATCGTTTAACCGCGCTCATTCAAGACCGTCGCGCGTTGAGTGATGGTGCGCTTATGCTGGTAAAACTACGCAACTGGCTGCGTCAGTGAAGCCGATTAATCGCCCATTACCACGCCTTCACGCCGCGGGTCGGCACCGCCAAACAGGGTGCCGTCGTTAAGCCGCATGATGGCCTGGAGGCCGCTGGTAAGCTCCCGCTCGCTGACCGTATGCCCCCGCTCGCGCAGCGCGTCCATCGTTGCCTCTGGAAAACGCCCCTCTTCAACGTAGACATCGCCGCCCAGCGTAATGGCATGCGGCAGATTGAGCGCTTCCTGAGCACTCAATCCCCAGTCACGCAGCGCCACTAGAGTACGAGCCGTGTAATGGATGATCGCTGCCCCGCCCGGCGACCCCAGGCTGGCCACTAGCTCTCCGCTTTCTTGGTCAAAGACTAACGTCGGGCTCATGCTGGAACGCGGGCGTTTACCGGGCTCTACGCGATTAGCCACAGGCTCACCGTCTACTTCAGGCACAAAAGAGAAATCAGTCAATTCATTGTTGAGCAAGAAACCACCCGCTAAACCTGTGCCCCCATCGGACAGAATCCGAGAGCCGAACGCCTGCTCAATCGTGGTGGTCATGGCCACCGCGTTACCCTCATCATCCACGATGCTGATATGGCTGGTACCGTATTCAGGCTGTTCCGGCTGACTGGCCCAACTCACGGCTAGCTCACCCGGGTTACCCGGCTCGGCATTCTCGCCCATGCTCATTTCATCGATCAGCTCGCTGCGTTTCTCAAGGTAATCAGGCGCTAACATCGATGACCAATCGCCCCCCGGCGCCTCGACAAAATCAGGATCGGCGATGTAACGACCACGGTCGGCAAACGCAAGCCGCGATGCTTCGAGGAATTGGTGTAACCACCCGCTGCTTGAAGCGCCGTTATCCAACGGGGCTTCAAGCAGCGGCTGTTGGTCAAGCATGCCCAAAATCTGCATGACAGTAAGGTGGCCCGAAGACGGGGGTGGAAACCCGCAAACTTCCCACTGCTGCCAGGGCGTGCAAAGCGGCTCACGGTTCAACGCCTCATAACCGCTCAGGTCTTCAAGCACCAAGGCCCCTGGCCGCTCAGGATGATTCTGAACACGTTCAACGATATCTTCAGCCACTTCTCCTTCATAAAAGGCTGCGCTACCTTGAGCGGCTACACGCCGAAGCACCTCTGCCAAGGCCGGATTTTTTAGCGTTTCACCGACGGCAATAGGCTCCCCCTGCGCATCATAGTAAAACTGACTAGCTAACCGGTCTTGGCGCAGGAACTCATCATTGGCCAAGCTGGTATGCAATCGGTTGCTGACAGCAAAGCCCTCTTCGGCCAAAGTGATCGCCGGGGTAAATAGTTCTGCCCAAGCCAGCTCGCCCTGTTCCGCATGGGCTTTTTCAAGCATCCGCAGCGTGCCCGGCACACCGACTGAAAGGCCGCTCACCACCGCTTGGTTAAACTCGAGTGGCTCACCATCCTGCAAAAATAGGTCGCTATTGACAGCTTGCGGTGCGGTTTCGCGACCGTCATAGGCGCGCACTTCGCCGCCATCGTAAGTCATCAGAAAAGCACCGCCCCCGATGCCGCTCGACTGGGGTTCTACCAAGTTCAACACCAGCTGCACCGCAATAGCGGCGTCAATAGCATTACCGCCTGCTTTTAACACCTGATAACCAGCATCCGTGGCGAGCGGATTGGCCGCAGCAACCGCAAATGACTCAGCGGACCAACCCGGTTTTTCTTCATAGCCAGACTCGCTTTCTGGCGAAATTGAGGGCGTTTCGTAGCTAAACCCCCAGCTATAAATCGGCAATACCAGTAAGCCTGGCAATACAAACCTAATCCGTTTTGGGGACATCTTGACGCTCTCCTGCGGCTAGTGAAACAACAAACGATCTATCAAAAACGACCTAAACACGTTCTATAACAGAGTGGCCATATGCCGCTGACCGATCAGCAATACTTGCTACAACCAGCGCCAGCCACCCTCGCTATCTACCCCAAGAGTAGCTTATAAAAATAGCAACGCCCGGCACAATGGCCGGGCGCAAGCGGTACGCTTGGAACAACACACCTATTCGATTTTTTGCCCTGCGAGCATAAACCACGTTTCCAGCACTGCATCGGGATTGAGCGATACAGAGTCGATGCCCTGTTCCATCAACCACTTGGCCAGATCGGGGTGGTCTGAGGGTCCCTGGCCACAAATGCCGACGTATTTACCCTTCGCCTTACAGGCCTGGATAGCCATGGCAAGTAGCTTTTTAACGGCGCCATTACGCTCATCAAAGAGATGTGCCACGATGCCCGAATCACGATCTAACCCCAAGGTTAACTGGGTTAGATCATTGGAACCAATAGAAAAACCGTCAAAGTATTCCAGAAACTCATCAGCCAGCAGTGCATTCGCAGGCAGCTCGCACATCATGATCACTTTTAGATCCGTCGCGCCGCCCCGCTCCAGGCCGTTCGCCGCAAGCAGCTCCACGACCTCACGTGCTTCATCGGTAGTACGGACGAAGGGCACCATGATTTCGATATTCTCAAAGCCCATCTCTTCGCGCACTCTTTTGAGCGCACGGCACTCGAGTTCAAAACAGGGCCGAAATGCTTCAGAGATGTAGCGCGATGCACCGCGGAAACCCAACATCGGGTTCTCTTCACCCGGCTCATAGAGCTTACCGCCAATCAGGTTTTCGTATTCGTTGGACTTAAAGTCTGACAGTCGCACGATTACACGCTGAGGATGGAACGCTGCCGCCAGCGTTGAAATACCCTCAACCAGCTTATCGACGTAAAAATTAACCGGGTCGGCATAGCCGGCCGTGCGCAAATCGATCACCTGCTGCAAATCCACCGGCAGCGTAGCGTATTCCAGCAGCGCTTTAGGGTGAACGCCGATCATACGGTTAATGATGAATTCCAGCCGCGCCAACCCCACGCCTGCGTGGGGCAAGCTGGCAAAGCCGAAGGCACGATCAGGGTTGCCCACATTCATCATGATCTTGAAAGGGATTTCCGGCATGGCGTCGACACTGGAAACTTTGCAGTCAAACTCGAGCAACCCTTCGTAGACATTGCCGGTATCGCCTTCCGCGCATGAAACCGTCACGTCGATACCTTCTTGCAACTGCGTCGTCGCATCGCCACAGCCAACAACGGCGGGAATACCCAGCTCACGCGCAATGATGGCGGCATGGCAGGTCCGCCCACCCCGGTTGGTGACGATGGCGGAAGCTCGCTTCATGATGGGCTCCCAATCCGGGTCCGTCATATCAGTGACCAGAATGTCGCCATCATGAATTTTGTCCATATCATCTGGGCTCAGCACAACTTTGACCGTGCCCCGGCCAATGCGCTGACCAATCGCTCGCCCGGTAATCAAGGTGCGACCTTTTTCACGCAGCTGGAAACGCTCGAGCTTGCCACCTTCCTGCTGGGAGACAACCGTTTCAGGACGAGCCTGCACGATATATAACTCACCATCGTCACCATCAAGCGCCCACTCAATATCCATCGGGCGCTGATAGTGCTGTTCGATCGTCATGGCCTGACGCGCCAGCTCCATGACTTGCTGATCGTCCAGACAGAAACGACCGCGGTCCTGGTGCGGCACATCGACGGTCTCAACCGACTTGCCAGCACTCGTATCCTGGCCGTAAACCATCTTGATCAGCTTGGAACCCAAGTTACGACGCAGCACCGCCGGGCGCCCTGCCGCCAAGGTCGGCTTATGGACGTAAAATTCGTCGGGATTTACCGCACCTTGCACGACGGTTTCGCCCAACCCCCATGAGGCGGTAACAAAAACGGCATCTTTAAAACCGGATTCGGTATCCAAGGTAAACATGACGCCGGACGCACCAATCTCGGAGCGCACCATTTTCTGAACACCGGCAGACAAGGCGACGTTTTCATGGGCGTAGCCGCGATGCACGCGATAGGAAATAGCGCGATCGTTGAACAACGAGGCAAAGACTTCATGCACCGCACGCTTGATATTGTCGAAACCTTCAATATTGAGAAAGGTTTCCTGCTGCCCAGCGAAGGAAGCATCGGGTAAATCTTCGGCGGTGGCAGAGCTACGCACCGCTACTTTTAGCTGTGGGTGTTGCTGTTGCAGTTGACCGTAAGCATCGCGGAGGGCTGTTTCAAAGTTAGGCGGCAACGGCGTATCAATAATCCATTGGCGGATGTGACGGCCCGCCTCGGCAAGTGCTTTAACATCGTCTACATCCAAGCGCGCAAGCGTTGTATTGATACGCTCGTTAAGCCCTTCGTGGGAGAGAAACTCGCGGTAGGCATGAGCAGTGGTGGCAAAACCGCCAGGCACCGTTACGCCAGCACCCGAAAGATTGGAGATCATTTCTCCTAACGAGGCGTTTTTACCACCCACGCGTTCGACGTCTGACATACCCAACTGATCGAACCACAGAATGTACTCTTCCACGTAACCCCCTCGCTCAAAGACATCGACATGATCACTAGCAATGTCATTAGCGCTAGGATCATGGATTATTCATTGAGACACCCTAGCACCGCGCCAATGTATTCTCCATTGGTCTAATAGCGAAGGGCAGGGAGGATTTTTACAACATTCAGTGTTTTGAAGACATTTGTGTAGTCAGCTTTCTGGCGCCCACCTCACCACGACCTTTCGCGAGTTGCTCTAGCTAGCGTCTCAGCACACAATGGCGCCGTTAATTACCAGTGGATGTCACTATGAAACGTACGGCTTTTTTTATCTCTGATGGTACCGGGATCACGGCGGAAAGCTTGGGGCGCAGCCTGCTGGCCCAGTTCAGCGATGTCGAAATCGACATGCAGACCAAGCCCTATATCGATACGTTGGAAAAAGCCCAGGCGCTAGCAGCGATTATCGAAGCAACCGCTAACCGTGACGGACAGCGCCCCATCATCATCGATACTATCGTTGATCAACAGATTCGTAACGTCATTCGTCAGGCGTCGGGTTTCAAAGTCGATATCTTTTCTACTTTTCTAGAGCCACTGGAACAGGAGCTCAATACTCACTCCTCCTACAGCGTGGGAAGAACGCACTCGATTGGTAGCGATGATGTCTATATGGATCGCATCCACTCGGTGCATTTTGCCCTTGATAACGATGACGGGGCGCGCACGCATCAATACGACAAAGCTGACATTATTCTGGTTGGCGTATCACGCTGCGGTAAAACACCCACTTCGCTCTATCTAGCGCTTCAGTTTGGAATTCGCGCGGCCAACTATCCACTAACGGAAGATGATTTAGACGAAGATGGCATGCTAAAGCTGCCGAAGGCACTAGCGCCCCATCGTCAAAAACTGTTTGGGTTAACCATTGATGCGCGGCGTTTATCCGCGATACGTAATGAGCGCCGACCGAATAGCCGTTACAGCTCCATTGATCAGTGTCTTCAGGAAGTCGAACAGGCAGAGTCGCTGTACCGCACCATGCATATTCCCTTTATTGATGCGACACGCTTCTCGGTGGAAGAGATATCAACGCGGATGATTGCTGAGACGGGTTTAGCGAGGCGCTTTTCGCCCCGCTAAGATTTAGTACGGCTACTTTACATTCCCTTTGGGGCAAATATGCCCGGCGCATTGCGCCAATAGCCTTTGTAGTCCATACCAAAACCAAACACGTAGCGGTCGGCGACTTCCAAGCTGCAGTAGTCGGCCTTTAATCCTGGGACAGCTTTGCGGTTGTGCTGCTTATCGACCAGCACGGCCGTGGTCACACTGGCGGCCTGAGCTTCTTCACAGTAGGCTAAAATCGCCGCAAGCGTTGCCCCTTCGTCCAAAATGTCGTCGACGATGACCACATGGCGCCCCGCCATGGGCACCTCAGGAGAAACGCGCCAAAACAGTTCACCACCGCGTAGCTCATTGCGATAGCGGGTGGCGTGTAAATAATCCACTTCCAGCGGGAAACCCAACCGGGTCAGCAGATGGCCGGTAGTGATTAAGCCGCCATTCATGACACAGTAAAAAACCGGCAGTTTGTCGCCTAAATCATGTGTGATCGCTTCCGCCATACGATCAAGCGCTTTCTCTACTTCTTGCTGAGAGATAAGGCAGTCGGCGTTATCCATCAATTCACGCATTGAATCCAATGACTCTAATGCTTCTTTATCCAACTTTGACATCTAAACTCCAGGCGGGTTGAAAGCGTTAATCGCAGTAACACGGATATTCACAACGTATTGGGTTTCGGTTTATCAGCCAGTGCTTCGAGTTTAGCGTGGGCACGCCGCCAGCGTCCCAGCGCACTTAAGGCGTCGAGGTCGGGTCGTGCGCGACTGTAGCGAAGCTTGGCGGGGCGCTTAGTTTCGATACTTCGGCAGGCTTCAACAACCTCCAGCGCGGCGGCGCGATCATTGCACACCAACAGCATATCGCAGCCCGCCGCTAGCGCAGCCTGGGCACGCTGTTTGGGCCCGCCTGCTTCGTGGGCACCCGCCATGCTCAAATCATCCGAAAAGATGCAGCCTTTAAAGCCCAACGACTCGCGTAACATCCCTAGCCAATGAGGGGAAAAGCCTGCTGGACGCGTGTCAAAAGCACTGTAGATGACGTGTGCAGGCATTACCCCGTCTAATGCTGCTGCTAACTGGGTAAAGGGTACAAGATCGCGCTGTTTGATCACGTCTAAGGGGCGATCATCCACCGGCAGTGCGACGTGAGAGTCTGCGGCAACACCGCCATGGCCGGGAAAATGTTTGCCTACAGCGGCCATACCGGCTTCGTGGAGCCCTTGAATAAAAGCGCCACCCAATTGCGCCACATGCTCAGGGTTACGGCTGAAGCTTCGGTCACCAATAACGCTCGATACGCCGCTCTCGACATCGAGCACCGGCGCAAAGCTCAAATCCAAGCCGCAGGCCGCCATTTCCATACCCAGTAGCCAGCCCGCATCTTTTGCCAGCACAAGACCGTCATTCGGGTTCGCGTGATACCACTCGCCAATGCGCGCCATGGCAGGCAAGCGCGTCATTCCCTCCTTAATGCGCTGAACGCGCCCCCCTTCTTGATCAACGGCAAGCAGTAAGTCCGCCCGCACACGGCGAATATCGCTGCATAGCTTGCGAACTTGATAACCATTCTCGACATTGCGCGCAAATAAAATGACGCCCCCTACGCTCGGCTCCCGCAGTAAGCGTTTTTCTGCAGCCGTTAATGTCGGGCCTTCAAGGTCGAGCATGACCGGGCCTAGCGGTTGAGTCATCGTGACAGGTCCATTTAAAAGGGCGATGATTCTAGACGATCGTCTAGCGGAGTCAAAACTGATCAGTCAAACGATTGACGACCGCCGTGCAACCAAACGGGAGTGCCTGGCAGCGCTAATGAAAAGATATACAGCAAATCATTGGTGCGTAAACGAATACAGCCATGAGAAGCAGCAACGCCCATAGGCTGGTCAGAAGGCGTGCTGTGCAGATAAATATAACGCCGCTGGGAATCTACCTGGCCACCGCGGTTAACGCCTTTTTCTAACCCACACAGCCACAGGATACGCGTCAAAATCCAGTCACGCTCGGGATGCGCCTTCGCTAGCGCAGGAGAAAATTCCTCGCCGGTCCAGCGACGACCACGAAATACCGCATTATCAGGCGCCCCCTCGCCGATCGCCGCCCGAATATAGTGCCAGCCATGAGGGGTTTTACCACTACCGTTACGCTCTCCGACACCGGCGACACCTGACGATATGTCACACTCATGCAACACTTTTGGCCCTCGCCAGCAGCGTAACCGCTGTTGAGTGGTATCTATGTCTAACCAAATGTTCTCTATAGGGGGTAGCTCAGCGAGCCTGGGCGTTCGCATATTTTCCTTCTTCAAGCGCTGAGGGCAACGGTGCATTCATGGCGGCAACCACGACCGGGCGCAAGCGTCTCACCAAATCGCGCACGGTCACTTGCTCGTGATAATCCTTTTCGGCGATATCGCGAAGCGCATCGAGCCCTGAAAGCGTAAAAATCACAGTGCCAAGCATAAAGTGTAGTCGCCAAAAGCGCTCAGCGTCAGGCAAGTCGGGTGTGGCTTGTCGCACTAGCTCAGTGAAGCGCGTGAACACATCCCCATACTCCTGCTGAATATGACGCCGAAGATGCCCCTGGGCTTGGCTATAGGCAAGCCCTAACAAGCGCATGAACACCTTTAAGCTATTGCGCTCCGCCGGCACCGCCAGCACGGTATTCGCCATTGTTTCGAGCAGCAATTCAAGCGGAATGACGCCCCCGGCATGCTGGGCTTCCAGCTCATCGAGTGCCGTGTGAAAGCGCTGAGTGAAGGGGTCCAGATAGCGCGAAAAAACAGCCTGGATCAAGGCTTTTTTCGAACCGAAATGGTAATTCACAGCGGCTAAATTGACCCGCGCTTTGCTAGTGATGTTGCGCAGCGAGGTTTCAGCAAAACCACGCTCTGCAAACAGCACTTCCGCAGTGTCGAGTATTCGAGTTACCGTATCAGATTGAGCCATGCTGCTCTCCGGGGAAACGGATGTTTTAAACATCGCAAAATACTATGCCATAACGCAGGTAGGCTCAACGCTTGATTTTCTGATGAAATGTGGCTGTCTAAATAAGTAGAAACTTAGTTTCAAACGATTATTAAAATTTCGCTGAGTTGATATCCACGGATTGACAAGCCATATACTGGACAGAGGAACATACTGTATACTTAACCACTTATCGATTAAGTCGTCATTTAAACAGTCACCGTCTATTCACTATTTTGGAGTCTGGTATGTCGCGTCCGCTAACCGCTCGCCAACAGCACGTTTTTGATTTTATCGTTAAAACCATGGGCGAATTTGGCTACCCTCCGACCCGCGCTGAAATTGCTAAAGCGTTGGGCTTCCGTTCACCCAACGCAGCAGAAGAGCACCTGCGCGCACTCGAGCGCAAAGGCGTTATTCGCATCATCCGCAATACATCCCGCGGTATTCGACTGCCCAACCAAGAGCCCCAAGAGGTAATCGACAACACGCTGATCGAATCACCCACTGCCACCCTTGACCCAGCGCCGACGGGGCTACCAGTGATTGGAGAAGTCGCCGCGGGGAGCCCTATCCTCGCCGCCGAACATATAGACCGCTACTGCCCTCTGCCCGCTGAATACTTCACGCCCAAGGCTGATTACCTGCTGCGCGTGCGTGGGCTATCAATGAAGGACATCGGCATCTTGGAAGGAGATCTACTCGCAGTTCACCGCACCGAGCGAGTGCGCGATGGCCAGATTGTGGTGGCACGCTTAGACGATGAAGTGACCGTCAAACGCTTCCAGCGTCAGGGACATCAGGTCACGCTATTCGCGGAAAATCCCGACTTTGCGCCCATTGAGATCGACCTGCGCTCACAGTCGCTGGACATCGAAGGTGTCGGCGTTGGCGTCATTCGCGGTGGCAGTGGCCAAGCGCTTGGCTAATGTTGGCTAGTAATAGCCGCTACTGCCTATCGATATAACGGTGGTCATTAAACGTGGCCACCCAATGGGGATGATAGACCATCAGAATACTCAGCAGCATACCGGTGATAAACGCCTCCGAAGGCATCAACAAGGGCAAGAACCGTGCATACTCTTGGGCCAAATAGATAGCGTCAGGATCGGTGCCGGCAATGGTGATCAGCAACACGGCTGATAGCCCCGCCACCAGCGTTGCCAATGCCGCGCCAAAAAAGCCGCAGGCAAATAGAAACACCATTAAATTATCCGGCAGACGACGATCTGCCAGCCGCCAAACCGTGCCCGTGATGGCCGCCGGAATGATCCCCGTCACCAGCACATTCGGCCCCAGCAGCATCCACTCATTGCGGCCAATAGCCACCATTGCCACGTTGATAAGTACATTGCTGATCAGCGCTAATGGCGCTTTAAAAACCAGCGTCATCAAAACCGTAAAGACCAGATGTAACGTTAGCCAATCTACCGCTTGAGCGCGTAGTTGCCACATCAGTACCACGGCCAGCGTTGCGCCTAACCATCGGTGCTGAAGCGCCGTATCCTCGATCAACACTTGCCAAGGCCGCCCCCAAAGCGCCCACACCACGACGCTCAGCGAGAGTAGTGAGGTGAGTATCAGCGCCCAGGGCGCCAATACATTTTGCGCAAATGACATAGCGGCCTCTCATCTTATCGGGCGTTAACTAAACACGACGGTCTTGTTGCCATGCACCAGGACGCGAGCCTCCAGATGCCAGCGTAAACCCCGAGCGAGCACGGCCTTTTCAACATCACGGCCGAAACGAACTAAATCGGTCGGCGTGTGGCAGTGGCTCACGCGATGAATATCCTGTTCGATGATCGGGCCCGCATCGAGCTCTTCCGTCACATAGTGGCACGTCGCGCCAATCAGTTTAACCCCACGTTGGTAAGCCTGATGGTAGGGTTTAGCGCCCGCAAAGGAGGGTAAAAAACTATGATGAATATTAATCACTCGGCCTGCATAGCGCGCGCACAAGTCAGGCGGAAGAATTTGCATATAACGCGCCAGCACGACGCAATCAGCCCGGGCGCTATCGATTTCGGCTTGCACTTTGGCAAACGAGGCCTGCTTGTTATCGGCGTCGACGGGCACATGCTGGTAAGGAATGCCGTACCACTCCACCAATGAACGCATATCGTCATGGTTGGAAATAACGCTAACGATATCGCAATCTAGCTCCCCCGCCTGCCAGCGATACAGCAAATCTACCAAGCAGTGAGACTCGCGGGAAACCATCAGGACCACACGGCGACGCTGCTGCGTATCCACCAACGACCACTGCATATTGAACTCATCCGCCACCGGTTCAAAGGCCGTCCGCAGTGCCTCTACCGACATACCTACCGAATCCGCCAGAATTTCGTAACGCATAAAGAAACAGCCCGTTTCTAAATCGGAGTGCTGGCTAGCTTCGGTGATAGACCCGCCTTGTTGAGCAATAAAACTCGATACCCGGGCAACAATACCCACCCGATCAGGGCAGGATACAACTAAACGGTAATAATGAGACATATGAGCGACTCTTGACCTACTTCTAAGGTATTTATGACAACCAATGGCTTGGTCTGCATAGTGTATCGGAAGGACACGGATCATTGTTAGCTGACCCCGCCTTACCGTATAGTTAAGTCACTACTTTTTAGGCTTTTCATAACTGATGCACTCTACACGCGTTCAAATTCGTCCCCGTCGCCGTCCACCGCTGCGCATGTTGCCGCTGGGGGGATGCGGTGAGATTGGCATGAATCTAACGCTCTATGGCTATGACGATCATTGGATTGCCGTCGATTGCGGCATGATGATTCGACAGGATCTTCCTAACTCACCGCTGCAGGTGCCTAACCTCGATACTCCGAAGGCACTCGGCATCGTGCCGAAAGCACTCTTTATTACCCACGGACATGAAGATCACATTGGCGCCGTCGCATGGCTGTGGCCGATGTGGAACTGCCCTATTTATGCCACCCCATTAGCGGCGGGACTGTTACGACTCAAATTCGCTGAACATCAACTGAGCAGTGCGGCGATCCACGTCATCGAACCAGGCGAAGCGCTTGAAAGCGGGCCGTTTACGCTGCGCTATCTGCCGCTGACGCATTCGATA
The DNA here is from genome assembly GCF_052645115.1 of Vreelandella sp. V005. NCBI lineage: Bacteria > Pseudomonadati > Pseudomonadota > Gammaproteobacteria > Oceanospirillales > Halomonadaceae > Vreelandella > Vreelandella sp. V005. Next base: position 43,035 of record NZ_JBQXYA010000011.1, read on the forward strand.
CCCGAAAGCTGCGCCATTCTCTTGATGGCCGGCGGCTATCGTGTGTTGCATACCGGTGACTGGAAACTCGATCCTGAACCACTGATTGGTACACCGGTAAGCCCGGCGCAGTTTAGAGCGCTTGCACCGGTCGATTTAGTGGTGGGCGATTCCACCAACGCGCCTATGCCAGGCCATTCCGGCAGTGAAGGCGATGTGGCGAAAGCGCTGATAAAAACGCTTAGCCAATGCCAGGGCCGTGTGGTTGTTTCCTGCTTTGCCAGCAACCTTGCGCGAGTATTGGCGATTGGGCGCGCCGCGCATCAGTGTGGCCGACGCATCAGCTTGATGGGCCGTTCAATGGAGCGAATGGTGAGCGTTGCGCGTGGGCTTGGCTATATGGATGACTTACCGCCACTGGTACCCAATCATGACCTAGGCTATTTGCCTCCGGATGAAGTGATGATCATCGCGACTGGCAGCCAAGGAGAGCCCCGTGCCGCGCTACAGCGCCTTGCACAAGGCCGGCACCCCTTCGTGGATTTGCAGCCAGGCGATAACGTTATCTTTTCAGCCAAAGCCATTCCGGGCAACGAGCGCCCTATTGAACAGCTTAAAAAGCGTTTTACACAGCTGGGCGTGCGGGTTTACGACGAAAACAACCACCCCGAACTGCATGCTACAGGTCATCCTGCGCAGGATGAGTTGGTGAAACTCTATCAATGGGTCAAACCCGCGCACTTGATTCCCGTGCATGGCGAAGCAAGGCATCAGCAGGCACATCAGGCCATTGCCAGCCAATTAGGGATTAGTGCGCCCCTCACGCCCGTTAACGGCGATTTAATTAGTTTCGATAACCAAGGACTGCGCTGCGAGGCACGCTACCCTCAGCCCCCCTGCATCGTCAGCCAAAACAGCGTGGTGCCTCATCCAGGGTTAGAAGTCAAAGATGCCAGCACGGCACGCCGCGGTAGTTTATATCTAGCCCTGCCGGTGACCGCGACCGATACCGGGTGGGCGCGCATTGGCCGATTAATGTTGGATGCCACAGGCGCAAGCCCGCTGGATGAGGATAGCTTTAGCGATTGGCTGGATGAGCAGCTCGCAGAGATTGCGGCTGAGACGCTTGCAGATCTTCGCCACGCCCTGCAGCCGCGCCTGGTACATTGGCTGGCAGAGCATATGCAGCATCTGCCTGATGTACACCTGCAAATTATGGCCGCCGAAATGCCCGAGGCCATCACCCTAGACAATACCGCCCACCGCTAGGGCGGCTGCCTTATTGCGAAGACGTAGAGACGCTGGATCTCAATTCCAGCGCGCTGCGTCCTGCTGGTCGGAGTGACGCTCTTTGACCCAATACTCGCCGTGTGTAGAGTGCTCTTTCTTCCAGAATGGCGCCTGAGTCTTTAAAAAGTCCATAATAAAATCACACGCCTCGAACGCCTCTCGGCGATGGGCGCTGGCCACCAGCACGCGAACGATGGGGTCGCCTGGCGCCAAGTAACCCACACGATGAATGATCCGCACTGCCTGTAGCGACCAGCGCCGCCAGGCCTGCTCACCGATTGCCGTTAGGGAGCGCTCGGTCATCCCCGGATAATGCTCAAGTGTTAACCCGGTGACATCGGGCGTTTCATTGAAATCACGCACCAGCCCGGTAAAACTCACCACCGCGCCAATATCGCTACGCCCGTTTAATACCTCGCTATAGCCATAGTCCATTGAAAAAGGCGCTGCTTGAACCGCCACGTTAATGTCCAACGTTAACCCCCTGTTACGGGTGGAAAGAAAGCCACTTCGTCATCATCGGTTACTAATGTGTCGTCGTTTGCCATCACTTGATTGATCGCACATAACGTACGCTGGTCGGCAAGTAGTTTAAACCGGCCATCGCGCTCGGCAAGCGCCGCTTTTAACCCGCCAATATCACGGCTGGCAAGCTGATCCAGCCCGACCGTTGCCTCGCTTTCGCCTACCCGCTCACGCAGTTCGGCCAGAAATTTCACCCGCACGCAGGGTGAAGGGCAACGCTCTCCCAGGCTGACTTCTCCTGATATGCCATCGCCGGTCACGATAGGCGACTGCCTGTTCTGACGCTGATAATCCCCCCGTTGACCGCCCTGCTTGCTGTCGAGCTGAATCGCTTCGATACACATGCCTTTATCGACCGCCTTGCACATATCGTAAAGGGTCAAGCAGGCGACTGAAACGGCCGTCAGCGCCTCCATCTCGACACCTGTGCGGCCATTTAAACGACATAGCGACGTCACATGGACACAGCACTCCATCATGTCGATCTCGAACTCAACCGATACTTTTGATAACGCCAGTGCATGGCAGAGTGGAATGAGCTCATGGGTGCGTTTTGCCGCCTGGATGCCCGCAATCCGGGCGGTAGCCAGAACATCACCTTTGGGCAAACCACCTTCGCTGAGCAGCGTCAACGTTTCAGGCAGCATCACAATGCGCCCCGAGGCGACGGCTTCGCGACGTGTTTCCTGCTTATCGCCGACATCGACCATGTTGGCTTCGCCCCGAGTGTTGAGGTGGGTTAGATGCATGTTGGTCACCTTTCCTTATTTGAAGCCACAGTTTGTGAAGGCATGTTTTGTGAAGATACGGTTTATAAAGAGATAGCATTTGGCGCGATGGTGGTTTTTTTAGCGTTTACCCAGGCCACTATCCAGCGCGAAATCGCTTCGCTGTCATCGAGATCTAACTGGTCCACGTTGCCAAGCTCGATAGGCGAAGGGCCGCTCAGCGCGACCGCTTCGACCCAAGGGCCGGTTAAAATGGCCGAATCGCCCACCCCTTCGCGATAAAGCACCAGCTTAGGGAACGGCCAAGCTTTGAAGCCTTCGACAATGACCAAATCCGGATGGTGCGGCATCATCATGGTTAAAAGCTCGGCTAAATCAGGCTCTTGCTGGTCAGGCGTCTCTTGCATTAGCGCAAAACGTTGACGGGAAGCGACTAAAACAGGGGCCGCCCCCGCCGTGCGCAACTTATAACTATCCTTGCCAGGCTGGTCGACGTCGAACGCGTGGTGTGCGTGCTTGATGACCGCCACTTGCAAGCCATGTTCCGCTAATTGGGGCAGCAGCTTTTCTAACAGCGTCGTTTTGCCGGTACCGCTCCAGGCAGCAATCCCCAACACGGGAAAGGAAGCCGTTAGTTCGTTTTCCATACTGGCAACACTCCTACTTACCATTTCCAATGGCGCACACTGTCTGATACGAAAGACGTTACTCTCCCTCTTGCTCGCGGGGTAGTAACCAGTTCAACGCAATGCCTACCAATGCGGCTAAGCTAACGCCTTGCAGCGTAAATTGACCACCCCCAAACTGCATACCGCCAATACCAAATACCAGTATGAGCGAGACCACGACTAAATTGCGAGGCGCGGTCAACGATTGTCCTGCGCGTACTAGCGTATTCATACCGACCACCGCAATAGAGCCAAACAGTAATGTCATGATGCCGCCCATCACCGGGCCGGGGATGGTCTGCAGCAACGCCCCAAGCTTGGATACGAAGGCCAGCACAATGGCAAGAATGGCAGCCACGATCATGTAGGTGGGGTTAAACGCGCGAGTCAGCGTGACGGCGCCGGTCACTTCCGAGTAGGTAGTGTTTGGCGGCCCACCAAATAGCGCCGCCACGCTGGTCGCCAAGCCATCGCCTAGCAGCGTGCGATGTAAGCCAGGCTTCTCCAGGTAGTTCTTACGTGTCACCGAACCGATGGCCACCATATCTCCAATATGTTCCACCGCCGGTGCGATAGCGACCGGAATCATAAACAGGATAGCGGCCCAATGAAAACTGGGCGTGGTAAAACTGGGCACCGAGAGCCAGGCTGCTTCGCGTACCGGCGTAAAATCCACCAGGCCCATTAATAGCGCCAAACTGTAACCGGTGACGATACCGCCCATAATAGGCACTAGGCGAAGCAAGCCACGCCCAAACACAGCCAGCACTAGCGTTACCAGCAAACTGGCCATGGAAAGAAAAATGGCCGGGCCATAGCCGATATTGTCACTGGTTTCACCGGTCGCCATACTGACCGCCACTGGCGCCAGGGCCAAACCAATGACCATGATCACCGGTCCGACCACGACGGCCGGGAGCAAACGGTGCAGCCAAGCAGTACCTTTCAATCGCACCGCTTGGGAAATTGCCACGTACACAAGCCCAGACGCCATCAACCCCCCCATGGTAGCCGACACACCAAAGCTTGCGACCGACCCCTGAATAGGCGCAATAAAGGCAAACGACGAGGCCAAAAATACCGGCACACTCCGCTTGGTCACGGCATGAAATATCAACGTGCCAGCCCCGGCAGTAAACAGCGCGACACTCGGGTCAAGCCCTGTCAAAAGCGGTACTAATACCAAGGCACCAAAAGCGACGAAGAGCATTTGTGCACCGGTTAACACGACTTTAGGCCACGACTCGGCCTGGCTGACAGCATCACGCATTAGAAATTTCCCCGTATTTATTAGAGAGTGGTTGGACAAAAAAATGCCCCCAACGCAAAGCGTAAGGGGCAATATTGTGCAGAGTGCCTAGCGCGTTCCGAAAATCTTATCGCCAGCGTCACCTAAGCCGGGGACGATATAGCCATTTTCATCGAGCCGGTCATCGACAGAGGCGGTGTAAATTTCGATGTCGGGATAGGCGTCTTGCACCCGTTTAATCCCTTCAGGGGCAGCCACGAGCACAATCACTTTCATATGTTCACAGCCACGCTCACGAAGCATGTCCAACGTCGCCACCATCGAGCCGCCCGTGGCTAGCATTGGGTCAATGACGATGGCCATCCGCTCTTCAATGTCATTGGCGAATTTGGCGAAATACGGTACTGGCTGCAGCGTCTTTTCATCGCGATAAAGACCGACCACACTGACGCGAGCACTGGGGATCAAGTCGGTTACCCCTTCTAACATGCCCAGGCCTGCACGCAGAATCGGTACAACGGTCACTTTTTTACCCTTGAGCCGACGTGTCGCAATCGGCTCGCCGTTCCATCCCTGAATTTCGTGATCTTCTAGCTCAAGACCTTTGGTTGCTTCGTAGGTCAATAGCTTAGCTACCTCTCCTGCCAGCTCACGAAAGCTCTTGGTGCTCAGATCGACTTCGCGCATCAGTCCCAGCTTATGTTGAACAAGCGGATGGTTAATGGCGTAAACACTCATGGGACTTCCTCACTGCGGGGGGATTCAAAATGGCAACCTGGATGTATCGCTAGGCGCAAAATTGCGCACATTCTACCCGCAACCGCTTATGAGGTTAAGGGGTTTCCGGTAATTGCCACTCAATGGGTGTTCGCCCCTGCGATGCTAAAAACTGATTCGCTTGGGAAAAATGGCGAGTACCAAAAAATCCCCGGTGTGCGGAGAGCGGTGAAGGGTGCGGGGCTTCCAGCACTAAGTGGCGCTGCTGGTCGATCAATGCCTTCTTCTGACGTGCATGGCTTCCCCATAAAAGAAACACGCTGGGTGACGCATGCTGGCTAATGGTTGCAATGGCACGATCAGTGAACGCCTCCCACCCTTTACCGCGATGAGAACCGGCGTTGCCCTGCTCTACGGTTAGCGAGGTGTTTAACATCAACACCCCCTGCTTTGCCCAGCTTTCCAAATAGCCATGCTTAACCGGTTTGAAACCTACATCGCTAGCCAGCTCTTTATACATATTGGCCAGCGACGGCGGTATTGGCACACCGGGCTGTACAGAAAAGGCCAGGCCATGTGCCTGGTTGGGACCGTGATACGGGTCTTGCCCCAAGATGACGACTTTCACTTCGTTGAGAGGCGTTAACTCAAAGGCGCGAAACCAGTGCGTTGAGTGGGGGTAAATGACTTTTTTAGCCGCCTTCTGCTGGGCCAAAAATTCCTTTAGCGCCAGCATGTAGTCAGCGTTAAATTCATCGCCCAGCCACTGACTCCAATCATTAGGAAGTGGGTTAACCATCATTACCTCTTCATTTGATCGACGAGTGGCTCAACGTAGGCAACGCCCATATCCCAAGGGAATTGAATCCAGCACTGCTGTGCTACTTCCGTTAGGTATTGATCAACCAACGGACGGCCATCCGGCTTGGCGTAGATCGTGACAAAGTGGGCTTTAGGCAACATTTTGCGCACCGCGCGCGCGGTTTTGCCGGTATCTACCAAGTCATCGACTAACAGCCAGCCGTCACCGTCATGATCGACACCTTTCATTATATCCAGGCCGCCTTGATCCATATGATCGTAGCTTTTGATACACACCGTATCAATCAAGCGGATATTAAGCTCGCGCGCTATGAGCGCGGCGGGGATTAAACCGCCGCGGGTAATCGCCACGATACCTTTAAAATCCCGCTCGATCATCTGGTGGCAAAGCGTGCGCACATCACGGTGAAGTTGATCCCAGGAGACAGTAAAGTGCTGGTGATAACGGTCGCTGCTCATGGGGATTACTCGTCTTCGTTGAATGAACAAACAGCGAATACGCTGTAACCCGCATCGCGGATTTTTTGTGACCCGCCCAGTTCAGGAAGATCGATAATCGTGGCCGTCTCCACTACCTGCCCGCCGCTGCGCTGGATAAGGTTAGCCGCTGCCAGCATGGTGCCGCCGGTGGCGATCAAATCATCCATCAGTAGGATACGGTCATCCTTCTGGAAAGCATCCGAGTGCAGTTCAACCTCCGAATGCCCGTACTCCAATGTATAAGTCTCGCTAATGGTTTTAAACGGCAGCTTGCCTTTCTTGCGCACCGGCACAAAGCTACACCCTAATTCGTAGGCCAGCGGTGCGCCAATAATGAAACCCCGGGCATCGATAGCCGCGATAGCATCCAGGTTCATTTCCTGATAGCGGTGCACAAAGCTATCGATTAGCTTGCGAAAGGCAGCGCTATTTTGCAGTAAAGGGGTGATATCACGAAAATTCACGCCTTTCTCGGGCCAGTCAGGAACCGTGCGAATAACGGACTTAATGTAGTCGCCGTAAATGCTCATCGCGTCTCTCATTGAGTAGTAAAAATAAATAGTAAATGCGCAAAGGCCGCTCAAACCAGGAAGAGGTACCTTGCCGCAAATAGTAGCGCCAAAATAATCACGGCCGGATTCAGGTCGCTAAATCTTCCCGATAGCGTTTTGATCGCTACATAGCTAATGAAACCGAGCGCAATCCCTTCGGCTATCGAAAACGTCAGCGGCATCGCCAGCGCAGCAATAAGCACCGGCGCAGCATCGGTAGGATCTTCCCAATTGGCATGCGCCAGGCTACCCGCCATTAAAACCGCCACATAAAGCAGCGCGCCTGCGGTCGCGTAGGCCGGAATCGAGCCTGCCAGCGGTGCAAAAAACAAGCTGACCAGGAAAAGGATACCCACGACCACAGCCGTTAAGCCGGTACGCCCGCCCGATGCAATGCCTGCGGTTGATTCAATATAGCTAGTGGTCGTGGAAGTACCCAAGGCGGCGCCCGCCATCGACGCGGTGCTGTCCGCCATCATGGCGCGGCCAAGGCGCGGAAGCTTGCCATCTTTATCCAGCAACTTGCCTCGGTGAGCAACGCCCACTAGTGTGCCTGAGGTATCAAACAGATCCACGAACAAGAACGCAAAAATGACGCTGAGCATCGCAACATCTAAAGCGCCCATTAAATCCATGGCCATAAACGTAGGCGCAATCGACGGTGGCATCGACATCAAACCGCCATACTCATTATGACCCAGTACCATGGCAATTACCGTCACGCCCAAGATACCGATCATCACCGCACCGGTAACGCGCAAGTAAGAAAGCGCGGTAATCACGAAAAAGCCCAACAGCGCATAGATGGCTGGCGGTTGAGAAAGATCACCGAGTGAAACGTAGGTAGCGGGATTAGCGACCACGATACCGGCGTTTTTCAACGCGATCATTGCCAAGAAAAGGCCGATACCGGCAGCGATTCCTAGCCGCAGCGTCATGGGGATAGAGTTAATAATCCACTCGCGAATTCTAAAGATACTCAGCAAGAAGAACGTTAGCCCCGAGAAGAACACAGCCCCTAATGCGGCTTCCCATGTGTACCCCATTCCCAAAACAACGCCGTAAGTGAAGAAGGCATTCAAGCCCATACCGGGCGCCTGAGCAATCGGGTAGTTGGCCCATAAACCCATCACGAAACAGCCGATCGCAGCGGCGACACAAGTCGCCACAAATACCGCGCCGTAATCCATGCCCGCTTCAGACAAGATGCTCGGATTAACAAAAATAATGTAGGCCATCGTCAGGAAGGTGGTAATCCCGGCGATCACTTCTGTTTTTACATTGGTTTTCTGCTCGGTGAGCTTGAAGTAGTTATCCAGACGTTTCATGAATTTTATTATCCTTAGCGATAACGGCGCACGAGTATGCGTTCTGGTGCTGAGAAAAGCCGCACATAGTACCGAAACGCTCATCGTGATGCGAGCGCCTCAGCTTGGCGACCAAGGGAAACGGAATCCGTCCCGTCGCTGAATACCAAGCAATCTTTAGGCCAGAAACTAACCGATCGGTCAACTCAGCAGACGATGACGCTAACGGTTATCTTTAAACTACCCCCGCTTTTGCGAAAGCACGCGCTCCACTGTCTCAACGATCACCTGGGTTTGCGGATCGATTTCAATGTTCACGTAGTCTCCCGGTGCACGGTCTTGGAGCGTGGTACGTGACAGCGTCTCAGGGATTAAATTGACACTAAACTCAATGCCGCCGCTATCCGCTTGTCGCACATCTCCAATGGTCAAGCTAATACCATCCACACCGATATAGCCTTTTTCGAATACGAATCGACCTAATCGTTCTGGCAGAGAAAACCACAATCGACGGTTGTTAGGCGCTTCTTCGATGGCCACGACTTCTGCCATGGAAATGATGTGCCCAGACATGGAGTGCCCGCCAATCTCATCACCAAAGCGCGCCGCACGCTCTATATTGACGCATTGCCCTGGCATGATTGCACCAAGATTAGTCAATCTTAGCGTTTCACGCATCAAGTCAAAACTAACGCTATCCCCCTCAATAGCCGTGACCGTCAAGCAGACGCCGTTATGGGCAACAGAAGCCCCCAACGCAAGCCCCTCACGCATCTCGCGCGGCATTTCAACCACATGCACCCGAAAATCATCCAGCTCACGCACTGCGACGACTTTAGCAACCCCTTGCACAATGCCAGTAAACATTTGGCTCATTCTCCTCATTGATAAAAGCTAAGTGCGTCAAACGTAGTTCAATAACATTGCTCTTCGATCGGTACAAACCTATCCCCTGACGCTCGATGTGCGCACTCTCATCGGTGGGGACATCGCTTATAGTCACCCGCCACAAAAGCGTTGTCTGTCTATTCTACGTGACTGGTAAATACTAGGTCTCAGTCAACATGGCTTTTATAGCGTCGATGGCGCTTTTGCAGGCGCCGATTAGAACTAAACACCCAAAAAATCATAAATAGTAGAAAATAAGTCTATCTTAGCCACTTAAACCATGAAATCAGACCCTTATAATTGACAAAACAGCGCTGTGTCTCTAAGCTTCTGCCGCAAATTTAATGACGCCGATTTGTACCCAGATTGCGGGCGTCCACCGAGTCATCGACCCGGCGAAGTACAGCTAAAAGGGTGTGTCCAGCGTTGATGGCCGCCCATTAGGGTGGCCTTTTTTATTTCTCATTCGATGCTGGCCCACCCTATACTGACCCGCCCAATGCTTGCACCCCGCACGCCGTCTTCGGCCTACCGTTAAGGCAGACGCTATGATTGAACTTAACAACGTCAGTAAAACCTACTACACGAACGCCAAGGGCAGCGGCTCGAATGCCATTCATGCACTTAGAGAAGCCAATCTCATCGTTCCCAAAGGGACGATTCATGGCGTCATTGGCTTGTCTGGTGCAGGCAAATCGACCCTTATTCGCTGCGTCAATCTCCTAGAGCGCCCCACCAGCGGCAGCGTTATAGTAGATGGACAAGAGATGACCCGGCTAAACAATGCCGCGCTAAACCGGGCACGCCACCGCATCGGCATGATTTTTCAGCACTTCAATTTGCTGACCACGCGGACGGTATTCGATAACGTTGCCCTACCGCTTGAACTCATGGGGCAAAAACGCCACACCGTTCGCGATCGCGTCATTCCTTTATTGGAAATGGTCGGCTTGGCAGACAAAGCCAATCAGTACCCTGCCCAGCTATCAGGGGGTCAAAAACAGCGTGTCGCCATTGCACGGGCGCTGGCAAGCAAGCCGCAGGTGCTGCTGTGCGATGAGGCAACCTCGGCATTAGATCCACAAACCACCAGCTCGATACTTGAGCTGCTGCGCGACATCAATTATCAACTGGGGATCACGATTCTGCTGATCACCCACGAAATGGAAGTGGTGAAGTCGATTTGCCATCGGGTCAGCCTGATCTCGGACGGCGAGCTGGTAGAGGACTCAGAAGTCGGCGACTTTTTCACCGCCCCCCGCACTCAGCTAGGTCGTGAGTTTCTAAATGACTTCCTTCAGCTCACACCCCCCAAAGAACTTATTGAAAGACTCGTGGATGCGCCGGGCGAAAACACCCATCCGGTCGTTCGGCTGACGTTTTCCGGTGACGCGGTCTCCACCCCGCTGATTTCTCGTCTCGCTCGGGAGTGCGGTGTCGATGTCAGCATCCTGCAAGCCAAGGTAGAGTCGATTCAGGAACGCACCCTGGGTCTGATGATCGCTGAACTGCTGGGCACCCCAGCGCAAACCCAGCAAGCCATGACCTATCTTGAATCTCATCAACTACAGGTAGAGGTACTCGGCCATGTCCAGCGCAATGATTGATCTTATTTTACAGGCCACGCTGGACACCCTTTACATGGTGGCCGTTTCCGGGCTTATCTCCACCCTCATTGGTTTACCGCTAGGCGTGATGCTGTACGTCACCCGCCCACGGCAAATACTGGCGAAGCCGGTGCTCAATCAGGCACTGAGCATCATCACCAATGTAGGTCGCTCGATTCCGTTTATTATTTTAATGGTCGCAATCATTCCCTTTACGCGCATGTTAGTGGGCACCTCGATTGGCATTAACGCCGCCTCGGTGCCACTTACCATTGCAGCCATTCCGTTTGTTGCTCGGCTAGTGGAAGGCGCGCTCAACGAAATTTCCCCAGGGTTAGTCGAAGCGGCGCAGGCCATGGGCGCAACGCCTTGGCAGATTATTTGCAAAGTGCTAATTCCCGAAGCTCGCGGCGGGATAATGACAGGCTTGACGATTACGGCTGTCACCCTGGTGAGCTACTCCGCCATGGCAGGCGCTGTTGGCGGCGGCGGACTCGGTGACCTGGGCATCCGTTATGGCTATAACCGCTTTAATCCCACCATCATGTTGATTACGGTGGTGATTCTGGTCGTGATGGTGCAGGTCTTTCAAAGCTTGGGGGACTACCTAGTACGCAAAAGTGACCGTAAATAAAAGCACCACAGCGAAACCATCAGTTATAACCAAAACGCATTAGACAACGAATTCTTATTGCCTCATCATTGCACCACTCTGTACCACGTCATTGGAGAGACACATGCAAAAATTGATTATCGGTAGCCTTACCGCTCTAGCCCTGGCCGTTAACGTCGCGAATGCTGAAACGCGTAGCATTAAGATGGGCACGGTTGCCGGCCCCGAAACAGAAGTAATGGAAGTGGCGGCGCGTATTGCCAAAGAAGAGTACGACCTGGATGTTGAAATCATCGAGTTCACCGATTACGTCACACCCAATGCCGCACTGGCTGACGGCAGCCTGGACGCCAACGCTTACCAGCACGAACCTTACTTACAGTCGATGGTAGAAGACCGCGGCTATGACCTAGCGATTGCCGGTTATACGTTCGTGTACCCGATCGGCGCTTATTCAGAAAAATACGACAGCATTGAAGACCTGCCCAACGGCGCGCAAATTGCGTTACCCAACGACCCTTCCAATGAAGGCCGTGCGCTGATCCTAATGCATAATGAAGGCTTAATAACGCTTAACGATCCAGAATTCCTCGAATCGACACCGATCGATATCGCGGAAAACCCCCATGACTTCCGCTTCCGCGAAATCGAGGCCGCCCAGCTTCCACGCGTTTTGCCTGATGTGGACATGGCTTTCATCAACAACACCTTCGCCCAGCCAGCCGGCTTGAGCTTGGATGATGCCTTGATCAAAGAAGGCCCAGAGTCGCCTTACGTCAATTTGATCGCTGTGCGCGGCGGTGACGAAGAGCGTGAAGAGATTCGCCAACTGGTCGACGCTTATCAGCGCGACGAAGTGATCGAAAAAGCGGAAGAGCTCTTCAAAGGCGCGGCAGTACCCGGCTGGATTGAATAAAACGTCAACGCCATCATCGATAGATAGCAACAGGCCGGCACGCACGGGTAATTCCCCTGCAACAGTGCCGGCCTGTTGCGTAAGCACCAAGAGAGATCTCATGCCAAACAGCGTCGACTACCCACTCCTGAATCGTCAGCTCGAAGCACTGCTCGACACACGGGACTGGCTCACCAACAGCGCCCAAACGTGCGCATTTATCAATCAGCAGATCAGTGATCTTAACTGGGTCGGCTTTTATGTTCAGCGCCAGCCCAGCGTTTTGGGTCTGGGCCCTTTCCAGGGACAGCCAGCCTGCCACCCGATTCCCTTTAGTAAGGGCGTTTGCGGCGCAGCTGCCCGCCAGCAAGCCACTCAACGAGTCGACGACGTACATGCCGTTGCCGACCACATCGCTTGCGATGCTAACTCACGCTCTGAACTGGTGGTTCCTATCGTGGCAAATGGCCACCTGTGGGGTGTCCTTGATCTCGATAGCCCGCTCAACGCTCGCTTTACTTCCCAAGATCAAGCAGGCATTGAAGCGCTAGTCGCCACATTTATACGCCAAACCGAGCTGCCCGATTTAACGACGCCCTAATTTAACGATTCGCTACCGCTTAAGGCCCATACAAATAAGGCCCATACAAAAACACCCCAAGCCGAGAGCGTTGGGGTATTTTTGAGGATAACTGGTAGGACCAGGCGGATTTGAACCGCCGACCTCCACGATGTCAACGTGGCGCTCTAACCAACTGAGCTATGGTCCTGAAAATAGGTGCTGGTAACGACTGGTAGGACCAGGCGGATTTGAACCGCCGACCTCCACGATGTCAACGTGGCGCTCTAACCAACTGAGCTATGGTCCTATTACATCAGCTTGCTATCACTTAACGTCACTAAAGCTTGCAGCTAAGCAATGACAGGGATTGACGCCCGCCAAGCAACGGATGCATATAATACGCTTTCATGGCTGAATTGCAAGCTATTTTCCCCTCACCAGCAACGCCGCTTCTCGCCTATCGGCCGGTTAAAAAGCCGCCATTTAGAGCGCATTTCTATCTTTATAATCTTTATAGCGCTAGGCTGGGTACCTTAATAAGGTTGACATTTATTAAGGGTGATAAACCATGCTGGGTATTTTGCTAGGATGCATAGCCATCGTGTTATTGATAGCGACGCTGATTGCGCGCATTGAATTGCACTGGTGGTGGGTTCGCAGTTTTGAGTTTCCACGCCTGCAGATCGCTTGCTTGGCGCTAACAACGGGGCTTTTAGCAGCCCTGTTTGGCGGAACGGGCCCCTGGCAGTGGTTAGCGCTAATCGCTTCAGGTATCACTTTTCTGGTACAAACTTTTTACATCATGCCGTTTACTCGCCTATGGCCGATACAGGTTAAAACGGCTAAGAGCAATGATGATGATAAAACCATTACCTTGCTGATCGCTAATGTGCTAACGCCTAACCGGCAAGCTCAACCGCTAATCGACATGATCAAAGAGCATCAGCCTGACGTAATACTCACCCTTGAATCCGATCAGTGGTGGCAAGACCAGCTAGATCCAGCGCTAGCAGAGCAGTGGCCGAACAGCGTTAAGATCCCCCTAGACAACCTATATGGCATGCATCTCTATTCCCATCTTGAGCTTACCGATACATCCGTCAAATGGTTGATTCAGGACGATATACCCTCTATTCACACCAGAGTGACACTGCCTAACGGCGACTCTATTCGCCTCTTTGCTCTCCACCCTCGCCCACCGGCGCCCAGCGAGAGTGAAAAATCGCTTTGGCGTGATGCCGAGCTGCTGCTGGTGGGAAAAAAGATACACGAAGACCCACAGCCAACCTTGGTCGCTGGCGACCTGAATGACGTGGCGTGGTCTCGCACTACCCGCTTGTTCTGCCGCATTGGCGGTATGCTTGACCCACGTCGGGGACGTGGGCTGTTCAGCACCTTTCACGCTAAGTACCCAATGTTGCGCTGGCCTCTGGATCACATTTTCGTGACCGAACACTTCACGCTGGTCGGTATGAAACGGCTTGATTACTTCGGCTCCGACCATTTCCCGATTTTAGCAACGTTTTGCTATCGCCCCTCGCGTAAGGACGAAGCCGAAACGCCAGAGGCAAGCGCTGAAGAGCGAAGTGAAGCAAACGACACTATTCAAGAAGGCAAAACGGAAGAACAAGAGACCTAAGCTTCTGTTAGCTACACCCATCGAAATAGCGCCGTGTTACTCAGGGATGCCTCCCTGGGTTAACACCGCTGGATCCAGCAGGCGCTCCAAGGTTTCACGATCCAGGTCGGTTCTTTCTTCGGCAACATCAATAATCGCCCTGCCCGCTTGATAAGCCTCTTTAGCAATCGCTGCAGCCGCGTTATATCCAATCACCCCGTTTAAAGCCGTTACCAGAATAGGGTTTTTCGCCAGCGGCCCTGTCAAGTTATCCTCTCGAACTTTGAAGGTCGCAATCGCCCTATCGGCCAGCAGTCTGGCGGTATTGCTCATTAAGCTGATGGACGTAAGCAAATTAGACGCCACCAGCGGCAGCATGACATTCAACTGAAAATTGCCGCTTTGCCCAGCAACCGTGATCGCCGTATCCAGGCCAATGACTTGGGCGGCCGCTTGCGCCGCTGATTCAGGGATTACAGGATTCACCTTACCCGGCATAATGGAACTACCCGGCTGCAATGCCTCAAGTTCGATTTCTCCCAGCCCTGCCAATGGGCCGGAATTCATCCAGCGCAGGTCATTAGCGATCTTCATAATGACACAGGCCAACCCCTTCAACTGCCCGGAAAGCTCGACCGCCGCGTCTTGTGACGAGAGGCTGGCGAAAAAGCTGTCATTGGGCGTGAACATTAATCCGGTCTGTTCGCTAAGCTCTTGAGCAACCTGCTCAGCAAAGCCGGTAGGCGCGTTGATACCGGTGCCTACGGCAGTTCCGCCCTGTGCCAGGCGGCACAGCCGCTTCATTGCACTGTCGAAACGCTCAATGGCTTGATTGATCTGGCTCGACCAAGCGCCAAGTTCTTGATCCATGCGCAGCGGCATCGCATCCATCAAATGGGTACGACCGGTTTTTACTACGTGAGTGAGTTCGCTAGCACGCAGATCAATCGTGTCGCGCAGATGAATCAGCGCGGGACGCAGCGATTCATGTACGGCAATGGCCGACGAAAGATGGATCGCCGTTGGAATCACGTCGTTACTCGACTGCCCCATATTAACGTGATCGTTAGGCGTTACCTCGACTCCTTCACGACTTGCCAATGTTGCCAGCACCTCGTTGACGTTCATATTGGTGGACGTACCGGAGCCGGTTTGAAAAACATCGATGGGAAACTGATGGTCGTGTTTGCCAGCTAGCACTTCACGAGCCGCTTTTTGAATCGCTTCGCCGCGTTCCCTATCAAGCCCTCCCAGCGTTTGGTTCGCCCGAGCCGCCGCCAATTTGATGCGGGCGACTGCATAAATAAACGCCGTCGGCATAGGACTATGAGAGACGGGGAAGTTATTGATTGCACGCTGGGTCTGCGCACCGTAAAGGGCGTCATCAGGCACTTCTAGCTCGCCCATGCTATCGCGCTCCATCCGTGTTGCCATTGCTATTACTCCCATCGATGTCTGTGTAAGGCTGCTTTATCCGAGCAAAAGCAGTTAGATCATTGGCTATGGTTCACGCCGTTAACTTCAAGCTAGCTGGTTAGCACGCAAGGGTAAATATGCGAGTGCTTCCGTTGCGATTTTCGTCGTTCAACACTCATCCAGGTAACGCGAAAAACAAGCAAAGAAAAAGCCAAATGTTGCACTGCACAAATAGGCTTGCTATGCTGCACCGCAAGATAGCTCGAAAGCAGTATTGCTTATTGAGCTAGCCATTCTAGCCAATGAAGTAGCAGCGCCAACCTCTGGATAGCTACTTCTGGCGAGACTAAACCCTGGAGAGTATGACGATGCGTACATTCAATACTAATGAAATGACTCAGCAATTCGACAACATTTTTATGGCACCGGCGCGCGCCTACATGGCATTGAGCGTCGATTACACTGAAAAAATGGTCAATGCGCAGATGGATGCCAGCAAAGCCTATTTCGACACAGGCGTTGCCCAAATGCGTCAGATGATGGACGTCAAAGATGCCGAAGGGCTTCGTAGCTACATGGAAAGCCAGCAAAAAGTCGCTAAAGACCTAGCCGAGCGTGCAAAAGGTGATGCGGATAAGGTCGTATCTCTACAGCAAGACTTTATTCAAAAAAGCCAGAAAATTACCGAAGACAACGTCAAGCAGGCACAAACTGCTGCTAGCAAAATGACCAAAACTGCCTAAACCATCAAGGTTTACGTGAGCCGTATGCTCTGTCGAGCATGACGCTAAAAACGCCACCGTCGGCCCCGCCCGCGGTGGCGTTTTTGACTCTGGATCCTCTGTTTTTCATTGACTGTTTCACCAGTTAAGTGCCGATTTTACAAAGGGAATGGTTAGTTTTCGCTTGGCCGACAACGACGCCTTGTCCAGCGTTTCCACTGCACGGCAAAGCTCGCCCAATTCGCGCGGGCCACGGTGCAAAATATAGCGACCGACATCATCGGGCAGTTGCATACCTCTTACGCTCGCGCGTAGCTTTAAAGCCGCCAAACGCTCAGCATCGTCCTCTAACGGGTGTATGTGAAAGGTCACTCCCCAGGACAGTCGAGACGCCAAATCAGGTAGCACCACATTCAACTGGCGCGGAGAAGCGCTCGCCGCAATGACCAGTTTTTTACCGGCATCACGTAGTCGGTTAAACGCATGGAATAACGCCTCCTCCCAGCGTTTACGCCCAATGACACACTCCAAATCGTCAATGGCCACTAGGTCTAAACGCTCGATATCTTCGAGCATTAGCGGCGGGAAATGGCCTAAATCCTCCAACGGTAAATAAAGTGCACGCTTATCGGCATCTGAAGCGGCATGGCAGGCTGCCTGTAACAGGTGACTGCGGCCTACGCCAGGCGCGCCCCACAGATAAAGAAACGGCTCCCCTTGGGGCGTTAACTGCCGTGTAATATGCTCTAAAAGCGGCGCGTTTGAACGCGCCGAATAATAGTTATCGAAAGTAGCGTCGTCACGAAGCCCAATGCCAAGTGGAAGCTGTGCCGGTATTCGGCTCATGGTGACTCCCCAAAATCCTTACGACCATGCGCATCACGGCCTGGCTCTTCATGATAGGAGGAACTGACTTCAATGATCGCTGGCGGTTTGTCGGTGTTTTTATCGTCGTACAATTCGCTGTGCTGGTAACGCACCTTCACTTCTTTCAAGAGTACTAAGATAACCGCCGCGACGGGCAATGCTAATAGCACCCCAGTCAAACCAAAGAGATTACCTCCCGCCAGTACAGCGAAAATGACCGCCACTGGATGAAGACCAATCTTATCACCGAGCAACTTAGGTTGAAGGATTACACTCTCTGCCATTTGACCAATACCGAATACCAAAATGACCCCGAGCACTGCCCACCAAGTAGCGTATTGGAAAAGCGCAACAACCAGTGCAATCACTAAGCCGACGATAAAACCCAAGAACGGTACGATGCTTACTAATCCCGAAACAAAGCCAATGAGCAGACCAAAATTGAGCCCCATTAGCGTTAACCCCACCGCATAAATAACGCCTAAACAGAGCATAACAAGCAACTGACCACGCAAAAAAGATGAAAGCACTTCATCGCAGCGGCGTGCTAAACGAAAGCTGTCATCTGCCCACTGGCGAGGAATCAAATTAGCAATGTTATTGAGCAACCGGTCCCAGTCTAAAAGCAAATAAAAGGTGACGACGGGAATCAAGGCGACATAGGTAATCCAAGAAACAAAGGCCATGCCCGAACGGCCAATTTGGCCTAAGGCCTGAGCTAAATAACCACCGGCATCCCGCCAGTTTTCAGCCAGTGTTTCTCGCACGTTAGTTAGTTCTGCCGTTACATCGTAGCCGGTCCACTCTTGCACCTGCGGGGCAAGGATATTTTCTACCCAGATAAAGATACTGGGGATGGCCTCACCTAACTGTTTAAGCTGTTGGACGATGAGCGGAATCAAGATCAGCAAACTCACCACAAGCACGATCAGCAAGACCAGAAACACACTGCTTACTGCCAACGGCCGGTTCATGCCCCAGCGTTGGAAGTGGTTAGTTAATGGATCGGCTAAATAAGCGAGAATCATCCCTGCAATAAAGGGCATCAATACGGCATCTAACAAATAAATTAAACCACCGATCACCACTAAAAACAGAACACCCCACCAAGAATTGCGCATAGTTCCCTCTCAAACGCGGATCGAATCAAACCATATTCATTTAAACGCTACTATTTTTACTTACCTCTACTATGCCGCAAATTAGCAAAAGCCGCTCGGATGCTTTTCATCATGCGTGACGGCGGTGCGAGTCGGGCCTCTGAGTGTTACAATCCGCTCAAGTTAAGCCCAGCACTGGCCTTGTCGCCAGCACTACCAGCACCGCTAATTGCCTCACAGGATCTGTCATGACCGAGACCTCCTCCTCTTCGGCTACTCCTTCCCTCAGCTACAAGGACGCGGGCGTCGATATAGATGCCGGTAATGCCCTGGTTGACCGCATCAAACATGTTGCCAAACGCACCACTCGCCCAGAAGTAATGGGTGGGCTTGGCGGTTTTGGTGCACTGTGTGAAATTCCAGCGGGTTACCGCCAGCCCGTGCTCGTCTCTGGCACCGATGGCGTCGGCACCAAGTTGCGCCTAGCAATGGATCTGGGCAAACACGACACGATTGGAATCGATTTAGTCGCAATGTGTGTCAATGACTTGATAGTGGCCGGCGCCGAGCCGTTACTGTTTCTTGACTACTATGCCACGGGTAAGCTCGATGTGGATATTGCCGCTGACGTTGTCACCGGCATTGGCGCTGGCTGCGAGCTAGCTGGCTGCGCCTTGGTGGGCGGTGAAACGGCTGAAATGCCGGGCATGTATGAAGGGAGCGATTACGACTTAGCGGGTTTTTGTGTCGGTGTCGTGGAAAAAGCAGACATACTGGATGGCAGTAACGTGGCCGAAGGCAATGTTATTTTAGGACTCGCCTCTTCAGGCCCTCACTCCAACGGCTATTCGCTGATTCGCAAAATACTCGAGGTCAGTAACGCATCGTTGACCACTGACGTGGACGGCCAGCCCCTGAGCGACGCACTGATGGCGCCCACCCGGATTTATGTCAAATCACTGCTCTCTTTGATGCGTGGTAGCGATATTCCTGTTCACGCTCTGTCCCACATTACTGGCGGCGGCTTGCTTGAAAACATCCCGCGCGTTCTGCCGGATGATCTTGCGGCGCATATCGATATTAATAGCTGGCAGCGTCCGGCCATCTTCGACTGGCTACAGGCCCAGGGTAATGTCAACGAAACCGAGATGCATCGAGTACTTAACTGCGGCATTGGCATGGTCGTTGTCGTACCTGAGCAACAGGCCGAGCAGGCTATCGCTCACCTGCAAGGCGAAGGCGAATCCGTTTATCGTCTTGGACAGATCGTCAAACGCCAAGGGGAAGCCGTCATTCTGGAGAATCTCTCGGCATGACCAATACGGACTACCAAAGCGATACCATTAAAGATATAACGCCAGACCCCCTTGGTGCTCGCCGCATCGTGGTGCTGGTGTCGGGTAGCGGCAGCAACCTCCAGGCATTGATAGATGCGCAGTCCCATGACCGCCTCGGCGGCGGGGAGATTGTTGCCGTTATTTCAAACGTGGCGGATGCTTACGGCTTAAAGCGTGCCCACGAAGCGGGCATTGAAGCGGTCGCCCTGCCCCACCGCGAATACGATAGCCGTGAAGCCTATGATGGCGCCTTGATCAAAGTGATCGAACGCCATGAACCCGACCTAATCGTGTTGGCAGGCTTCATGCGCATTCTGACTCCTCGCTTTGTTCAGCGTTTTTTGGGCCGTATGCTGAATATCCACCCCTCGCTACTCCCTGAGTACCAAGGATTGAATACGCATGCGCGCGCGCTGGCAGCGGGTGTTACCAGTCATGGCTGCAGCGTCCACTTTGTCACCGAAGAGCTAGATGGAGGCCCTGTCGTGCTGCAAGCGGAACTCCAGGTCAGCCCTGATGACACCGTGGAAACGCTGCAGGAAAAAGTGCGCTCCCGCGAGCATCTGATCTACCCGATTGCGGTGCAGTGGTTTTTGGAAGGCAGGCTGCAGTTCAGCACTGAAGGTGCCAAGATGGATGGTCATCTGCTACCCGAACACGGCATGCGGCTTTCTCACGCCGATGCTGCTGAAGAGCTGGACGAGGAGTTGGATGACGACCAGCAAGACTGAAAGCACATTGTAAATTGCACAACTTCTATTGGTGGAAACAAAAACGCCTGGCGGCTTTATCACCGTCAGGCATTTTTTTGCAGCACAGTGAAGCTAGGTCCGCGGCAAGGTAACGCCACGTTGCCCCATGTACTTTCCGCCGCGATCTTTGTACGAGGTTTCGCACACTTCGTCCGACTCTAAAAACAGCATTTGCGCGACGCCCTCATGGGCATAGATTTTCGCCGGCAAATTCGTCGTATTAGAGAATTCAAGTGTCACGTGACCTTCCCACTCGGGCTCCAGCGGGGTCACATTGACAATAATGCCGCAGCGGGCGTATGTGGATTTTCCCAAGCAAATAGTCAGCACATTACGTGGAATACGGAAGTATTCTACTGTACGTGCCAGTGCAAAGGAGTTGGGCGGAATAACGCACACATCGCCTTTAATATCGACGAAGCTTTTTGCATCAAATGCCTTCGGATCAACGATCGCAGAGTGAATATTGGTGAAGACTTTAAATTCATCTGAGCAGCGCACGTCATAACCATAGCTGGACGTGCCGTAGGAAATCACGCGCTGGTCATTGACATAGCGCACTTGCTCGGCTTCAAACGGCTCGATCATCGCGTCGCTCTTGGCCATGCGACGAATCCAATTATCAGATTTGATACTCATTTATGTCGTCTTCACTCACTGAAAGAAATAGTGGGGCTATCGCCTTGATTCGCGTTGACTGATTCAGCGACTTTTTTGGCGATACTGGCAAAGGTTTGGCTCACGCTTCCCTCCGGCTCAGACACAACACTGGGACGCCCTGAATCGGTCAGTTCGCGAATGGAGAGGGTCAAGGGAAGCCGTCCAAGTACTTGAGTATCGTACTCCTGTGCGATGTTATCGCCTCCACCCGTACCGAAAATAGCCGCCTCATGGCCGCAATTTTCGCAGTGGTAGAGGCTCATGTTCTCAACCACACCCAGTACCGGTACGTTAACCTTCCGAAACATTTCGATCCCTTTACGGGCATCTAACAAGGCAATATCTTGCGGGGTAGTCACAATCACCGCCCCTGCCACGGGTACTTTTTGGGCCAGCGTCAGCTGTATATCGCCCGTACCGGGAGGCATGTCGATCAGTAGAAAATCGAGATTGTCCCATTGGGTTTGCGTCAACATTTGCTGGAATGCACCCACTACCATTGGCCCGCGCCATACCATCGGCTCGCGGGTATTGACCATAAAGGCCATCGACATGGCCTGAATACCATGCGCTTCTAGCGGTAGGAATTTATCATTGGCCGCCGCCTGGGGACGCACGCCCTCTTTAACTCCTAACATCTGCGCTTGGCTCGGGCCGTAAATATCCGCGTCCAACACACCTACACGGTAACCTTCCTTCGCCAGGGCTAACGCCAAATTGACGGTAATCGTGGATTTACCCACGCCGCCTTTGCCCGATGCCACTGCAATAATATGTTTAACCCCATCCATTCAATGGCACTCCTCATTTAGGCTAATCGGTAACGTTGCGTGAATGATACTCCTCGGGGGCTCAATCATAAACCAACAAACAAAAAGCGGATGCCGGTTGCCCAACATCCGCTCTTGCTCTCTTCTTGTGATAGCTAAGCTATTACGGCAGCAGCTTCCAACCATTGCTTGCAAACATTTTAGCCAGCATTTTGCTGCGCTTCTTCACTGCCACCATCGCTATCGTTGGCGCTTTCATCAGCGGAGCTGCTCTGTGAAGAGCTCTCTTCAGAGGAGCTTTCTTCTGAAGAACTGCCTTCAGAGGCGCTACCTTCACTCTCTTGTGAGGATGAAGTCGCTTCAGCAGCGGACTCTTCTGCATCGGCCAAACGGCTATCTAACGTCGACAGCTCATTGCGCCATTCGCTTAACTGGCCCTCTAAACGCTCCAGTTGGCTCTCACGCTCTTCAATATCGCTTTCAACGCTCGACACTTCCTCGCGACCCATCTCCAAAGCGACCATGACATCATCAAGCTCAGTGCGCACATCGCTCAAGCTCTGTTCTTCCTCTTCACGAAGCGCCGTTAGCGAATCAACTTCGTTTTGCAGCTCATCGCGTTCGCTAGAGATGGAGTCACGCTCACTTTTTAGCTCATCAAGCTCGCTTTGGGCAGTTGATATTTCTTCTTCTAAACCACTTAGCTGTTCATTTGACTGGCTAATCTGCTCTTCTAGCCCGGACAGCTCCTCTTCCGTGTTGCCCAGCTCTTCAACCGCTTGCTGGCGCTGCTCCTCGGCTTCTTGACGAGCGGCTTCTGCTTCCTGACGGGCTTCTTCAGCGCTAGAACGCGCTTCTTCTACTTGCTGAAGGGTGCTTTCCGCCTCATCACGTGTGCTGGTGATCTCGTCGCGCTCTTCACGCAGTGCGCTCATCTCGCTCTCAGCGGTTGATACCTGATCGTTTAGGGAAGCAATCTCTTCCTCTAGCGAGCTTCGCTCTGCTTCAAGTTCTTCAAGGCGGGACTGAACGTTAGTGACATTCCCCTGGGCGCTTTCAAGCGAAGCACTCGCCTCTTCCTGCTGAGCTTCCAAAGAGGCCATTTCTTCTTGAAGCGCAGCTAAATTAGTTTCCGCCTCTTCAATTTCGGCAATACGCTGACTCATTTGACTATTATCTTGCTCAGCGCTGGCAAGCTGCTCTTCCAAGCGATCCACCTGTTCCTGACGAGACCCTGCGTTAGATTGCGCCATGATGGCCCAAATAACTGCAATCGCCGCGATACCGGCAATCGCCTTCACCCGGTTATCTTGAAAGAGGGTTTTCATGTCCGTTTTTTTGGCCAGCTCCGGCTTCTTGGCAGGTGTCGGGCTATCCGAATGATTTGTTTCTGTCATTATGCATTCCTCAATGGTCAAAACTAACGTTTGCCCAAGCTAACGGTCATCAGCCAACGATGAAATGCGCTAGCCGTGGATGAACTCCCTTTCAGCATACACAGCTCACTGTATCTAGCCAGTCTGTTAGTAAAATCGTATATAAATGTTGCTGTAATGTTACCAGCATCTTCTATTTTGAAATGCGCTAGCTCGAAGCTGGGTGCTTACCTTCGTGAAAACCCGATGCTTGTCCCTCATGTGCATCAAACCAGCGAAGCGTGGTGTGTAGCGACACCACACTCCCTACGATTAAAAGCGTAGGCGGTTTAATCTTCCCCGCCAAGAAAGCAGTTGGCAGCGCTGACAAACACCCCACATGGGTAAGCTGCTGGCGCGTCGTGCCCTGCTCAATCAAGGCAAGGGGCGTGTGTGGTGCTAAGCCGTGTTTTATCAACGCTTGGCTAATAACGTTGACGCTACCCAACCCCATATAAAAGACCAGCGTTTGCCCTGGCCGTGCCAGTGCATCCCAGTCAAGCTCGCACTCGCCTTGCTGTAAGTGGCCAGTCACGAAACGCACCGACTGCGCATGATCGCGATGCGTGAGCGGTATCCCCGCATAGGCCGCACACCCCGAAGCTGCCGTCACCCCGGGGATAACTTCCACGCTGATTTGCGCGGCCACCAACGCCTCCAGTTCTTCGCCTCCGCGCCCAAAAATAAACGGATCCCCACCTTTAAGTCTTACCACGCGCTTACCTTGCTGCGCCCATTGGACTAAGGCTTGGTTAATACCGTCTTGCGGTACGCTGTGCTGGGAGCGCGCCTTGCCAACGTAAAAACGCTGCGCACCATGGGGAATAAACGCCACAATTTCTTCGCTGACTAAACGGTCATACAAGACCACTTCTGCGGCCTGCAAACGCTTGTAAGCTTTGAGCGTTAATAACTCTGGATCGCCAGGGCCGGCTCCCATTAAACTAACTAGACCGTGTGGTGCAGACGTTAGCGCTTGTCCTGCTTCCAAGGAATCACCTCAGGAATAAAAAAAGTGTTTAATATTCGAAAAAGTAATTAATTTTATCATTAAATAGTGATGACGCTTTATTTGCTGGTTAAAAAATTAATCGCAAACATGTATAAAACGAATAACCTTATTCAAAATAAGTATGGATTTTAGCCAATTTGTCTGCAATGGCTTACATCCTGATTACGTAAATAGCGCTAATCTTCACGATCGAAATTTAATTGGTATATGCTTGGAGATTCACGCATGCCCGTGAATGATGTAGACGCACCCCAGCGAATCAGTGCAGATCACCTCGTCCCTCACATTCCTGGTGTCATCTTTCAATTACACCGCGCGCGCAACGGCCATATGCGCTTTCCCTACCTAGAGGGCGGTGGTGTAGCACTTCAACATATTGATCGAGAGCTGCTTGCTCATAACGCAGGTCAGCTAGTCGAGCAATTAACGGGTAAAGATCACCCCAAAATCATGTCGGCAATCGAGCGTTCTGCACGCTGGATGTTGCCACTCACCACCCGCTTCAGATTACCGTTCCCAAAGGGGAAGCCGCACTGGATTGCCGTTAGCGCTAAGCCCGCTCCCGTCGCTGATGGCGTACAGTGGAACGGCATCATGATGGATATTAGCGATCAGGTGTCCGAGGAGCAGCGGCTTCGTAAATTGTGCGATACGGATCCGCTTACAGAACTACCCAATCGCCGCAAATTGATGCTGCACTTAACGAATGTCGCGTCACTGAGCACCCGCCATGGCACCCCGCTTTCTATTATGATGATCGACATTGATCATTTTAAACACCTTAACGACCGCTGGGGACACCTACATGGTGACGACGTGCTCAAGCAACTGGCGACACAGGCGCTATCGTTACTGCGTCGGGAAGACATGATTGCTCGACTGGGTGGCGAAGAGTTTATGGTCGTGTTACCGCTCACCCCGCTGCAACAATGCCATACACTCGCCGAACGCATACGCCAAGCGATCAGCGCTCGCGACTTTGGTGTTGGCACAGGTCAAGTAACACTGAGCATCGGTATCGCCGAGTACCGCTGTGGCGAACCCCTTCACAGCCTGATCGAACGGGCCGATAAAGCGCTCTATAGCGCCAAAGACGATGGTCGCGACTGTGTTTGCCTTCTACGCTAAAGGTTAGCACTTAAGCTTAGGAGCCAAACGATGACCACGCTAGCCGACTCTATCTGTGAACCGTGTAGCAAAGGTGCTCAGCCGCTGAGTAAAGCGGACGCTCAAGAACGGCTAAAAAGCCTCCCCCAGTGGCAGATTGTCGATCACGATGGCATCATGAAGGTGTTGCGGTGTTTTAAATTTCGTGACTTTGCCAGCGCTTTGGCGTTTACCCAAGCCGTTGGCGATATTGCAGAGCAGGCTGGCCATCATCCTGTCATTGTGACGGAGTGGGGCAGCGTCACCGTTACGTGGTGGACGCATGCTATTAACGGCCTGCATCTAAATGACTTCATTCTTGCCGCCAGAACCGACGAGGTAGCCGAATAAATGTTTGAGCATATTGAGCGAGTCCCAGGAGATGCCATTCTCGGGCTGATCGAAGCTTTCAAGAAAGATACCAACCCACAGAAAGTGGATCTAGGTGTCGGTGTTTACCGCGATACCCAAGGCAATACGCCGGTAATGCGCGCTGTTAAGGAAGCAGAAGCTCGCCTGCTCAAGAATGAAACAACGAAAACGTATATTGGCTCTCATGGCGCCCCCAGCTATGGCGAAGTCGTGCTGCCTATGGTGTTTGGCACGGAATCGCCGGTATTGGCAGCTAACCGCGCCAGCGCGACGCAGTCACCTGGCGGTACCGGTGCTCTGCGCCTGGCGGCTGATTTCGTTGCTACCCAGTTGCCGGGCAAGGATATTTGGGTGAGTGACCCCACATGGCCCAACCACCACGGTATTTTTACCGCGGCGGGTATTAAACTGCATAAGTACCCTTACGTTGATCCTGACAACCGTCTCGATTTTGATGGTATGCGCGCAGCGCTGAAAAACATTCCGGAAGGCGACGTAGTCGTGCTACATGCCTGCTGCCACAACCCAACCGGTTTTGACCTTTCCCATGACCAATGGCAGGAAGTGCTGGAAATTGTTCGCGAGCGCAAACTACTGCCGCTGATCGACTTTGCCTATCAAGGCTTTGGCGAAGGCTTGGATGAAGATGCCTATGGCGTGCGCCTGTTGGCCGAAAACCTCGATGAAGCGATCATCACCAGCTCCTGCTCCAAGAACTTTGGTATTTATTGCGAGCGTACCGGCTGCTTGATCATGGTCGCCAAAGATAGCGAGCAGATGGATAACATTCGCTCTCAGGTCGCTATCGTTGCCCGTGAAAACTATTCAAATCCGCCTGCTCACGGCGGCGCCATCGTCAGTGAAATCCTCCACGACGACGAGCTAACCGCATTGTGGCGTGAAGAACTCACCGAAATGCGCGACCGTATCAATACCCTTCGTCGTGATTTCGTAGCAGCACTAAAGCCTTATGGCTTGGACGAAAAGTATGCCTGCGTTGCCGAACAGCGCGGCATGTTCTCCTACACCGGCTTAACACCGGAGCAGGTTGATCGTCTGCGCGACGAGTTTGGTATCTACATGGTGCGTTCAGGCCGTGCCAACGTAGCGGGCTTCTCCCAAGAGAATCTCCCCTACCTCGCTAAAGCGATTGCCGCTGTCAACGACTAGATAGCGTCCAAGCACTATCGCACAACAAACGCCCAGGCTTCCCTGGGCGTTTTTGTGTGCAAGGCGCTTGACCGATTAGTCAACCCTTCGGCACACTCAACGTTGCCTTGTATACAACACACCATAATCAAGAGGCCTGACATGGCGGCTGCCAGCACCCACTACCCCTGGTACAAAAAAGAAGACACCGACGCGTTCTTCGCCCTGTTTCAAAACAACATTGCCAACTTTGTCATTATTGCCATCACCATGCTGGGCATGGGGTTCCCCTCGTCCATTGTCTATGGGCAAGTGCTGCCCGGTGCGGCAGTAGCGGTAATGGTCGGTAATTTTTACTATGCGTGGAGCGCAGCCAGATTAGCGCGTAAAGAGAATCGTGCCGACGTGACGGCACTTTCTTACGGTATCTCAACGCCGGTGATGTTCGTCTTTCTGTTTGGTGTTTTATTACCTGCTAAACAGCTTACTGGCGACGCGGAAATGGCCTGGAAAGTAGCCGTTGCCGCCTGCTTCATTAGCGGTGCCATTGAAGCCGCGATCAGCGTGATTGGCCGCTGGGTGCAGTACCACCTGCCACGTGCCGCCATGCTAGGTGCCGTGGCTGGTGTCGCACTGACGTTTATCGCCGGTGAAATGTTGTTTAAAACGCTCGAAATGCCCATTATTGGCCTGCTGGTGTTAGCGATCATTATCGTTGGTTTGGTCGCACGAGTGAGTATGCCGTTCAAGCTGCCCACCTCACTATTTGCCATTATCGTCGGCACCGCCATGGCCTATTTGATAGGCGATGCGGGCGCCGAACGCTTTAGCGATGCATTCACTCACCTGGGCTTTTATCCGCTGCTTCCCAACCTAGCGTGGTTTGAAGGGCTGGGTTTACTGCTGACCAGCATGCTCGCGGTACTCACCGTGGTGCTGCCGATTACTCTTTATAATGCCATTGAAACCATGAATAACGTGGAAGCAATGGAAGCCGCTGGCGATAAGTACGATGTGCGCGAGTGCCAAGCGGTTGATGGCGCAGGCACAATGATTGGCGCCCTGTTTGGCGGGGTCTTTCCTACCACGGTCTATATCGCCACCGTGGGCGCTAAGTGGATGGGCGCTGGACGTGGTTACAGCCTTCTCAACGGCGCGGTTTATGCGCTGGCCACCATGTTCGGCTTGATTGCCGCCCTGGCCGCGATTATTCCCGTTTCAGTGGTAGCACCGATTTTGGTTTTTGTGGGTATGTCGATGATTGCGACGGCGTTTCAAGCCAACGACACGCGCTACTACCCTGCCGTGGCGTTGGCAATGCTGCCCTACTTTGCTAACTACGTGATGACACGCTTCAATCGCGGTGCGGGCGAAGTGGTCACGGATATCTCCAGTGCCATTGTCGTCATGGGCCAAGGCGCCATGTTTATGGCCATACTGCTCGGCGCCATGACGGTGTCGGTGATCGATCATCAATTCAGACGCGCCGCCGCTTTTGCAGCCGTTGCCGCGGGATTCTCATTCGTCGGACTAATGCACGCCCCAGAGCTGTCACTGAATGCCGCCCCTGAGTTTGTCATGGGCTACTTGGGCATGGCGCTCCTGTTTATGTATTTCTCTATTCAGGAAGCTTCATACAAGCATTAATTTACGTATCCCGCCTGCCGGTGCGGGCGGGATAAAATACGCCGCATCACTTGCCACGCCAGAAAGCCTGCCAGCACATTGCCTATGGCTGCGCCCGCCGCTAACCCCCACCAACCAAAGAACTGCGAGCCTAACCATAAACAAGGCAAATAGCAGATAAACAGCCGAGCGCTGGAGAGCAACATCGCGCGCAACGGCCAGCCCAATGCATTACCTGCCGAAACCACCAGCATGCAGACCCCTAGCGCTGCGTAGCTTGGCAAAAGAAACCGAATGAGCAGTGTCAGCTCGCTTTGCACATCGGGGTTGCCCGCTAACGCCATCGACAGCCAGGGCGCTCCCAATGCCAATATCACGCCGAGCCCCAGTTGCCACACTAGCGCGACCTTGGTAGCTAAACGCATGAGTTGCTGGATCTGCCCCCAGTCACCGGCGCCGTAACAGCGTCCTAGCCAGGGCGGAAGCGACATGGTCATGGCCAGAATCACCATTAGCGAAAGTGTCTCCAGCCGGCTTGCCAAGCCCCACGCTGCCACTTCACTTTCGCCCAAACCCGCCACCACTGAGATGGCCAACATAGCAGCCAAGGGCGGCATCAATTGGCTGACCATGGCGGGAGCGGCAATACCGGCAAATGGCCGCCAAGACTGCTTGGCCTCCTGCCACAGCCCCTGCTGAGATGCCCACTGGCGCGTGAGTAGCTTACGAGTGGTAATCAAAAGCCCAACGGAGAAAGCAATGGCCGTCGCCCAGGCGGCACCAGGCAGTCCCCAACCTTCCCAATCACCCACACCAAAAATCAGCAACGGATCGAGCACAAGATTGATTAGACTACTCAGCATCATCATTTTACCCGGCAAGCGGGTATCACCATGGGCGCGAAATACGCTGTAACTGAAGTAGAGCAGCGCGCCCAACCAAGCCGATAGCAATTGAGGCGCCCAGTAAATCCGGATATACGAAAGTGTGGTTTCGTCTGCACCCAATAATTGAAAAATGGGCACATGAAATAACCATAAGATAATCGCCAAGAGGCCGATCACTCCCCCACCCGCCATCAGTACCAAACTGCTTAAACGCCTTGCTCGCGCTTCTTCACCGGCACCCAGAGCGCGTGAAATCAAGGCGGCTATCGCAATACCCATACCTACCTGGATACCAATGATCAGAAACGAAAGCGGAAAGGTAAACGACTGAGCGGCCAATGGCGCAGTACCCAAGCGGGCAATAAAGGCGCTATCTACAAGTTGAAAACCCAATAGTGCCAACACCCCAATGGCCATTGGCCAAGTTTGGCGCCATAGGGTTATTGCCAACTCTTTTTGATGCATGACAGCTGCCAAGCACGCTCTCCTTATTTAGTGGTTAACTCTTTATCGGTTGTAACGTAAAACGCCACCGCCCCTGAAGGGCAGTGGCGTAAGGAAAGCCGTAAAAATTTACTGACGAATGCCTTCAAACGTCACGTAGAGCTCAAGCTCATGCATGGACTCAGGGAAATCGCTCATGTCGATTCCGTAATCGCTCAACGTCAACGTGGTGCTGCCTTCGAAACCGGCACGATAGTTGCCCCAAGGGTCTTCACCCTCACCCAACAGGGTAACTGGCATTTCAATCTCCTGGGTTTCGCCGTGCAGGGTCAGGTCACCTGATAACACACCTTCATTATCGCCCGTCGATTCGAAGCCCGTAGAGGTGAACGTAGCGGTCGGAAACTCGCTGGCATTCAAGAAGTCATCGCTGAGAATATGGCGATCACGCTCAGCGTGGTTACTGGTCAAACTATCAATCTGTACTTCGATTTCGGCAGAAGAAGCATCGATATCTTCAGGGTCGTAGGCAAATTGTCCTTCAAACTCTTCAAAACTGCCTAGAATATAAGAGAAGCCCAGGTGAGAAATCTTGAACTGAACAAAGGCGTGCTGACCTTCGGTATCGATTTGGTAATCAGCGGCCTGGGCTTGGCTCAAAGGTACCAGCGCTATAGCGGCGATTGCGGATGCAAATGCTGTCTTCTTGAACATAGTGAATTGCTCCTTGCTTTACTTAATAGGCACTGCGGGCAGTCAATTATCTTACCCGCAGTGTTTAGAAAAATTGTTACAGGCAACGTCATTATCTTGATGCGCTTTAATGGCCTGCTTGGCTATGCGCTGGGTTTAGCATACGTACCAAGGTTTTATGCCGACTTAACCAGTGATGCTTAAAGGCAGCAAGCGAATGCCCCACCGCTAAGGTCATCAATGCCAGGGCACTGTACCAGTGTATCTCACCCGCCAAGCTAGCTTGATTGGGCAAGTCGTACAGCACGGCAGGTACTTCAAACCAGCCAAAAACAGTAATACCCCGGCCATCGGCCGTTGAAATTAAATAGCCACTCACCATAACGGTTAGTAAAAGCACATAGAGCGCAATATGACCGGCATGGGCGGCAATAGTTTCTAATCGGCTCCCCTCGGCGTGGGGCGTTGGCTGGACGAAGCGCCATACCAATCGCGCGAAGGTAGTCATCAATAGCAGGATGCCAATCGAGCGGTGTACCCATGGCCCCTGATTGTACCAAGGGTCGTAATAGCCCAGGTCAGTCATCCACCAGCCCAGTGCAAACAGACCAATAATGGCTAGCGCACT
Organism: Vreelandella sp. V005; assembly: GCF_052645115.1. Classification (NCBI taxonomy): domain Bacteria; kingdom Pseudomonadati; phylum Pseudomonadota; class Gammaproteobacteria; order Oceanospirillales; family Halomonadaceae; genus Vreelandella; species Vreelandella sp. V005. Next base: position 74,530 of record NZ_JBQXYA010000011.1, read on the forward strand.
TAGCCAGTGAAACAGAATACTGATTAATCCCCATCCGCTGCGACTATTTCGCCACATTTTTTCATTCCTTGTTTATCGCTATAGAACAGCGAACATAATAATAACAAAAGCATAACGCGTAATAGCCTTGATAACCGCTGAAAAAAGCAGAACGCTCCATTCGTAAAAACCACTGCTGGAGGAGTGACTAAAATTGGCTAGCCATTAAAGGCCATTTCACGGGTATGGTTTTTTTAGCCAGTCGATCACATTTACATCGCTAAACATGCCTAAATACTTGCGTGAGGCGGCGTCCATCTGCCAATATTCAAACAAGTGTTCGATTGATGCGCTTATTAACAACAGCAGGCTGGATATAAAGGCCTGAAACAGAGAGAAATCCTATGCTCACCCTACTCCTTATTGTGCTCGCCATCGCCGGCCTGCTGGTGGTAATGCGGCGCGAAGCAGGCGCCCCCGCGGCGCTAGCGGTGCTTGGCGTACTGGGCCTTGTTGGCCTGCTGTTTGATGCCGAGGTGATCGGCGTATTGCTCCTAATGGGTGCCGCCGCGATTGCTATTACCGGCCTGCCCGCCTTGCGTCGCATGTGGCTGACGCCGCGTCTGTTCGCCATGTTCAAAAAGGTCGCACCTAAAGTATCGGCCACCGAGCGCACCGCCTTGGAAGCAGGCAGCGTCTCCTGGGATGGCGAGCTGTTTTCAGGCAAGCCCCAGTGGGAAAAGCTGCTGGCCTTTAAAGATGACGGCCTACGCGACGATGAGAAAGCCTTTTTGGCCAATCAGTGTGCGAAAGCCGCTGGCATGTGTAACGCTTGGGATATTGCTCAAGAACGTGCCGACCTGCCCCAGCAGCTGTGGGACTATCTGAAAAAAGAGGGCTTCTTCGGTATGATCATTCCGAAGGAGTACGGCGGTCTAGGCTTTTCGGCCAAAGCACAGTCCATGGTGCTGCAAAAGCTTTCAGCCAATGAAACCCTGATGGTGACCGTGGGCGTGCCTAACTCCCTCGGCCCTGGCGAGCTGTTGCTTAAATACGGTACCCAAGCGCAGAAAGACCATTATCTGCCGCGTCTGTCCGATGGCCGTGAAATTCCCTGCTTTGGCCTGACCGGCCCCCGCGCAGGCTCTGATGCCACTTCGCTGCCTGATACCGGCGTTGTGTGCAAGCAGACCATTAACGGCGAAGAAGTACTTGGCCTGCGCCTTAACTTCGAAAAACGCTGGATAACCCTGGCCCCCATCGCCACTGTCGTCGGCTTGGCCTTCCGCTTGTTTGATCCTGAAAAACTGCTGGGTGATGAAGAAGATCGCGGCATTACCCTGGCGTTGATTCCCCGTGATACCGACGGCATGGAAATCGGCCGTCGCCACCACCCTATCGGCAGCCCATTCATGAATGGCCCGATTATCGGCAAAGATGTCTTTGTACCGCTGGACACCATCATTGGTGGTCCGGACATGATTGGCCAGGGCTGGCGGATGCTGGTCGAGTGCCTCTCGATTGGTCGCTGCATCACGCTCCCCTCGGGCGCTACCGGCACCGCGCGTTATGCCCTGGGTTGGAGCGGCGGCTTCACCCGTGTACGCCGCCAGTTCAATGTACCGGTTGCCGAAATGGAAGGCGTACAAGAGCCTCTCGCTCGCATGGCGGCGCTGGCCTATATTTCACAGGCCACCGTGTATCAAACCGCCAACATGATCGATCACGGCGAAAAGCCGGCGGTGCCCTCGGCGATTCTAAAAAGCCAGTTGACCGAGTTCCAGCGTGTGCTGCTTAGCGATGCCATGGACGTACACGGCGGCAAGGCAGTGACGCTTGGCCCACGCAACTACCTCGGTATCGGCTATAGCGCCAACCCGGTCGCGATCACCGTGGAAGGCGCCAATATCATGACCCGCAACCTAATGATCTTTGGCCAGGGCGCTATTCGTTGCCACCCTTATGTGCTTGATGAGTTGGCCGCCAAAGATACCAACGATATGAAGGCGTTCGATAAAGCCTTCTTCGGCCACGCGGGCTTGATCTTTGGTAACGCCGCCCGCGCCTTTACCTTAGGCTTTGGTATCGGCAAAACCAGCGTACCCTTCGATGGCCCTGCAGCGGCTTATGCCCAGGATATTGCCCGCCTCTCTGCTGGGTTTGGCCTGTGTGCTGACGCTGCCATGGCAAGCCTGGGCTCAGCGCTCAAGAAGCGTGAAATGATCTCTGCTCGCTTAGGCGATGTGCTATCGAACCTCTACCTGACCTCTATGGTGCTCAAGCAGTGGCAGTCAGGCAGTAAGGTGGAAGGCGAAGAAGCGCTTCTACATTACAGCTGCCGATTTCTGCTGCAGCGTGCCGAGCAGGCGTTTGTCGAGATATTCGATAATCTTCCTAATCGCGCGCTAGGTAAGACACTGAACGCAGTAGTGATGCCTACCGGTCGTCGCTGGAATAAACCTCACGACGACTTGGCCCGCAATATTGCCAAGCGCGTTTCTACCCACAGTGCCCTGCGCACCAAGCTGCTAGAAAACACCTGGGACGCTGATGACGGTGAACAGCGCAATCCGCTGGCGCGCTATAACGCTCTGCTGGTTGATTATGACCGTGCCGAAGCGATCTATCGTACGTTGAATAAAGCGTATGCCAAAGGAGAGCTCCCGCAAACAGCGTTGCACCCTGAAGCACGCGTTGAAGCTGGCTTGGAGAAAGGCCTGATCAGTGCTGAGGATGCCGACTTCATGCGTACCTTCGAAACCGAGGTGCTGGAGATGCTTACCGTAGACGACTTCGCCTACGATGCCTTTGCCAAAAACAAGTCGACGCTAATTGATCACAATGGCAAACCTGCACCTGCGCCCCAACAGGCAGAAGAAAACATCAAGTAACTCTTATGATTCAATAAGTTGCTGACAAACACAGCCGACTACTGCACACCGGTAGTCGGCTTTTTTGTGTTCGCTTTCTACGCCTAAATGCCTAGCCTTATCGCCTAAAAACGCGTTGCAAGTTCGCAAGTGATCAACTAGCCTTTCGTAAACGAAAGCGACCTCTTCTTTTTTGTCGCTTTTCTAACAGCATGATCCAATAACAATGACGCTAGCGAGATCGGCATGTCCTTACATTTGCAAAATATTGATCACATCGTTAACGGTGTGCCTCATATCAGTGGAATAGACCTAGCGCTTGAGCCAGGCTCATTCAATGTACTACTAGGGCGAACGCTGGCCGGAAAAACCACTCTAATGCGCCTCATGGCAGGGCTCGAACCTCCCACTCGCGGAAAGATCATCATGGATGGCAAGGACGTTACCAACGTCTCCGTTCGCAAACGCAATGTTTCCATGGTGTATCAGCAATTTATCAATTATCCAAGCCTCACTGTGTACGACAACATAGCGTCGCCTCTCAAGCTCGCCAAGCATCCGAAAAGTGACATTGAGAAGCGCGTGGGTGAAATTGCCGAAATGCTGCATATCGAGCATTTGCTCAACCGTTACCCGCAAGAACTCTCCGGTGGTCAACAGCAGCGCACCGCTATGGGGCGCGCCTTGATCAAGGATGCCGACGTCATCCTGTTTGACGAACCGCTGGTCAACCTGGATTACAAGCTGCGCGAAGAGCTGCGTGATGAGCTACGTGAACTGTTTAAAGCGCGCAACTGTATCGCAGTGTATGCCACTACCGAACCCAATGAGGCACTTGCGCTAGGTGGAAACACCGCCGTACTTCATGAAGGCAGATTACTGCAGTACGGCCCTACTGAGCAGGTCTATCGTGAGCCGAACGGCCGTTTCAGTGCAGAGATGTTCTCCGAACCGCCGATCAACATCGTTCCTGGCCAACTTACCGATACTGAAATCACCTTTGATCAGACGCTGCACTTCCCCTGCGACGAAAAGCTGAAACGCCTAGAACCCGGTGATTACGACTTTGGCGTGCGCGCATCGCATCTTACCCTGCAACCGCAGCAGCCCGATGATCTAGCCTTGGATGTTCATGTAGATGTGGCGGAGATCAGCGGCTCTGAAACCTTTCTACACGTTCACCACGAACGTTTTCCGCTCGTGCTCCATCTGGCCGGCATTCACCAGTTTAGCGTCAACGAACCGCTGAAAGTCTACTTCCCTACCCATCAACTTTACGCCTTCGACAAACAGGGACACACGGTGCATATTCCTGCGCGTCAGGGAGGAGCTGCCCATGGCTGAGATTACTTTAAAAGGTCTGGCTCACTCCTATGAAAAAACGCCCAAGGGTGCGGCGGATTACGCTATTCGGCAGATGGATCACGTATGGCATCAAGGCGGCGCCTATGCGCTATTGGGACCGTCGGGTTGCGGTAAATCCACCCTGCTCAATATTATTTCCGGGCTGCTCGAACCGTCTGAAGGCGACGTTCTTTTTGACGGCCAGCGCGTCAACGAACTGCCCCCCGAAGAGCGTAACATTGCCCAGGTTTTCCAGTTTCCGGTGATTTACGACACCATGACGGTGTTCGACAACCTAGCCTTTCCCCTGCGCAATATGAATACCCCCGAGTACCGGGTGAAACCCAAGGTACTGGAAGTCGCCGATATACTTGAGCTGACGCCACTGCTGGACCGCAAAGCCAAGAACCTGACCGCCGACGAGAAGCAAAAGGTCTCTATGGGGCGTGGGCTGGTTCGCGACGACGTGACGGCCATTCTATTTGATGAACCGCTGACCGTGATCGACCCGCAGCTCAAGTGGAAACTGCGGCGCAAGCTCAAGGAGATTCACGAGCGCTTCAATATCACCATGATTTACGTCACGCACGATCAGTTGGAGGCGTCCACCTTCGCCGACAAAATAGCCGTGATGTATGACGGCCAAGTGGTGCAGTTCGGCACGCCACGGGAGCTGTTTGAACGCCCGGCCCACACCTTTGTAGGCTATTTTATCGGCAGTCCCGGCATGAACTTCATGGCCGTCGAGTATCAAGATGAACAGGCCATGTTCGGCAACCAATCACTGCCGGTCAGTGAGCCGATCAAGCGTGCCATTGCCCATGCCAGCAGTAACAACATCAAGCTGGGTATCCGTCCCGAGTTTATCGGCATTAGCTCAAGCCCAAGCGCTGAAAGCGTGCCCGTCGAGATCATTAGTGTGCAAGATCTAGGCACGTATTCCCTGCTGACCTATAGGCTCAACGGCCAAACCTTCAAGGCACGCCTACCTGAAGGGCATCCCCCCGTGGGAGACGCGGCGTTTGCTGAGTTCGATACGACCAAACTCGCCCTCTATATCGATGAATACCTCGTGGAGACCGGCCATGAATAATAATAAGGTACCCAACAATAGAGCGTGGCTGCTAGTGCTTCCCATGCTGGTATTGGTGGCATTTTCCGCCGTCATTCCCCTGATGACCGTGGTCAACTACTCGGTTCAGGATGTGCTAGGCCCCAACGCGAGCTTTTTCACGGGCACCGAGTGGTTTAAAACCATGCTCAATGACGAGGCACTGCAGTCAGCTTTTCTGCGCCAAATTTCATTCTCACTGATTATACTGGCTATCCAGATACCGTTGGGAATAGGGATTGCCTTGATCATGCCTAAACGCGGCTGGCAAGCCTCGGCGGTACTGATATTAATCACCCTGCCATTGCTGATTCCCTGGAACGTCGTGGGCAGCATCTGGCAAATCTTTACCCGTGGTGACATTGGCCTTATGGGCTGGGGGCTGCGTGAGTTGGGCATCGACTACAACATTACCGGCAATGCCAGCGACGCCTGGGTCACGATCGTCCTGATGGATGTATGGCATTGGACGCCACTAGTGGCAATGCTTTGCTACAGCGGTCTTCGCTCCATTCCTGAAGCTTACTACCAAGCCGCCCGCATCGACCGCGCCTCCAAGTGGGCGGTGTTTCGCTATATCCAATTGCCTAAGCTTACCAACGTGCTCGTTATCGCCGTTCTGCTGCGTTTCATGCACTCGTTCATGATTTACGCCGAGCCTTTTGTGCTGACCGGCGGCGGCCCCGGCAGTTCGACCACCTTCCTGAGCCAATCTTTGGCCACTATGGCAATCGGCCAACAGGATCTGGGGCCTTCTGCCGCGTTTTCGCTGATCTACTTCCTAGTCATTCTGCTGGTGAGCTGGGTGTTCTACACCACCATCATGCACATGCAGAAAGACAAGCCACCGCATGGAGGTGCCTGATATGAGCTACCAAATCGAAAACACCCAGCGTGGCGAAAAATACAACACTATTTATAGCAAGATCACACCGGCTCAGCGGCGTAACCGCTCTTCCCGCTCTCGCTTGCGCTCGCGGTTGCTGCTCGGCCTTTATTTGGCACTGATGATCCTGCCGATCTACTGGCTGATCAACATGTCGCTGCAGACCAACAGCGAAATTCTCGGCTCCATGACGCTGTGGCCGCAAAACCTCACCTTTGACAACTACATTGGCATCTTCACCAACTCAAGCTGGTACATGGGCTACGTCAACTCCATGCTTTATGTGGCCATGAACATGCTGATCACGATCTGCGTGGCACTACCGGCCGCCTATGCGTTTAGCCGCTACACCTTTATCGGCGACAAGCACCTGTTTTTCTGGCTGCTGACCAACCTGATGGCGCCACCGGCGGTCTTCCTGCTGCCCTACTTCCAGCTCTACTACTCGGTGGGCCTGTTCGATACACACATTGCCGTCGCTCTGGCCCACTGTTTGTTTAATATTCCGCTGGCCATCTGGATTCTGGAAGGGTTTATGAGCAGCGTGCCCAAGGAGATTGATGAAACGGCTTATATCGACGGCTACAGCTTTCCGCGCTTCTTCGTCAAGATTTTTATCCCCATGATCCGCTCCGGCATTGGCGTCACGCTGTTCTTCTTGTTCATGTTCTCCTGGGTGGAACTATTGCTGGCGCGCACATTAACAGCCACTGATGCCCAGCCAATCGGCATGATTATGACGCGTACCTCAACCGCCTCCGGGATTGATTGGGGCACCCTGGCCGCCGCCGGTGTACTGACCATTATTCCCGGCATTCTGGTGGTTTATTTCGTCCGTAACCATATCGCCAAGGGCTTTGCCCTGGGCCGTACCTGAGGAGAGCGCACCATGTCTTGGATGGTATGGACCATGCCCACCGCCATATTCTTTTCATCTATTGCCGCCATGTTGGCGGGGATGACGGTATGGGAGATTTTATCTCCCACCATAGAGCGCAAAGGGTTTCTGCCTATTGCCACCACTCGCGGAGACCGGCTGTTTATCGGCCTGCTCTCGGCGGCCTTTATCCACCTGGGAGTGATTGGTTTCACCTCATTATCCATCTGGATTGCACTAGCGGTATCCGCTGTATGGCTGCTGGTGTTGATGCGCTGGGGATAGCGCTTGGGAAACACTCGAAAAGCGTAAGCAACAGCGCTTTAGAGAGATGTAAAGGGCGCGCTAGCGCTTAACGGTATCAAGGACGGCCAAGCCATCATGGAAGAGCACAACAAAACGAGGTCACCATGCAAAAGCACTACAACAAGTCCAGACTGACTAAGTTCAAACTGACAACCCTCGCCACCGGTCTGTTACTGGCATCGGGGTCACTGTCAGCGCAGGAACAGGATGCCCGCGCCATTGCTGAACGCTTGGTCGACGAGCACTTCCAGGACTCGACACTAAGTCGTGAAGAGCAGATCGAAGAGTTGCTGTGGTTTGCCAAGGCAGCCGAGCCCTTTCGCGGTATGGACATCCAGACCGTCGCCGAAGGCTTAACCACTCACGTCTATGAAAGTGAAGTGCTCGCTGAAGCCTTCAGCGAACTGACCGGCATCAACCTGACCCACAACATCATCGGCGAAGGCGATGTCGTGGACACCATGCAGAACCAAATGCAGTCGGGTAACAGCATCTACGACGGCTTCGTCAATGACACCGACGCCATCGGCACGCATATCCGCTACGGCACGACCATTAATATCTCTGAAGCGATGGAGAACGAGTGGGCCGACTACACGCTGCCCACCCTGGATCTAGACGACTTCATTGGGCTGCAGTACGGCACCGGGCCGGATGGCAGTCTCTATCAGCTACCTACTCAGCAGTTCGCTAACCTATATTGGTTCCGCCATGACTGGTTCCAGCGTGAAGACTTACAGGAGCAGTTTCAGGAAATCTACGGCTATGATTTAGGCGTACCCACCAACTGGACCGCTTATGAAGACATTGCCGAATTCTTCACTGAGCATGTAGGCGAGATAGACGGCACCAAGATTTACGGTCACATGGATTACGGTCGCCGTGATCCCTCACTAGGCTGGCGCTTCCATGACTCCTGGCTCTCTATGGCAGGTATGGGTAGCCCCGGCGTTCCTTCTGGTAACCCGGTGGATGACTGGGGTATTCGCGTAAACGAAGAGAGCCAGCCGGTAGGCGCCAGCGTCAGCCGTGGCGGTGCCACCAATTCACCGGCCTCCGTATTTGCGATGCAGAAAGCCGTCGATTGGTTACAGAATTTTGCCCCCGAAGAAGCCCAGGGCATGACCTTTGGTGAAGCAGGCCCGGTGCCGGCACAAGGCCACATTGCCCAGCAGATTTTCTGGTACACCGCCTTTACTGCTGACATGACCGATCCTGCGGTTGCAGTGACCGACGACGAGGGCAACCCGCTATGGCGCATGGCGCCTTCACCTACTGGCCCGTACTGGGAAGAAGGCATGAAGGTGGGCTATCAGGACGTAGGCGCATGGACGTTCTTTGACTCTACCCCTGAAGATCGTCGCACGGCGGCGTGGCTGTTTGGCCAGTTCACCGTGTCTAAAACGGTGTCTTTGGAAAAACTGATGCACGGTTTAACGCCGATTCGTGAGTCTGACATCTTCTCTGAGCAGATGACCGAAATGGCACCGAAACTGGGTGGCTTGGTGGAATTCTACCGTAGCCCCAACGAGTCGAACTGGACACCGACCGGTACCAACGTGCCTGACTACCCACGCATGGCGCCGCTGTGGTGGCAGAACCTTGCACCGGTCATGAGTGGTGAAGTGACGCCCCAGGAGGGTCTCGACAAGCTGGCGGCAGACCTAGACAGCACCATGAATCGTCTGGCCCGCGCCAATGTCTTCGACAGCTACGCGCCTGTTCTTAACGAAGAGCGGGATCCCCAGTACTGGCTGGACCAGGAAGGCGCCCCGAAACCCAAGCTTGATAACGAAATGCCGCAAGGCACCACCGTTCCTTACGATGAAATGATGGAAGCCTGGATGGAAGCTGGTACACGCCAAGAGTAATTAAGCTTATCAGTAACGACGCGTCAAAAACTTGCAGGGCGGGCTCTGGCTCGCCCTGCCAAGGGTTTCATTGGCGGTATGCCAGAGCTAAAGAGACGACACCCACTGCAACCGGGCTATTGATTGGTTAATTGGATCCGCTATGAAACTGCGAAATCGAAATATTGAGAAGTTACCCACTGAAACCTTTGATGCCCTAATCATTGGCGGCGGTATCAATGGCGCGGCCACCGCAGCGGCATTGGCGGGTAAAGGCGTAAAAGTAGCCTTAATTGACCGTGGCGACTTCGCCGGCAGTACCAGCATGCACTCCTCCAATCTGGTATGGGGTGGCATTAAATATATGGAAAGTAAGGATTTTGCACTGGTTCGCAAACTGTGCAAAAGCCGCAACCACTTAATCAAAAGTTACCCTTCTACGGTGCAGGAAATTCGTTTCCTAACCACTATCTCAAAAGGTTTCCGCCACTCTCCCCGTTACCTGTGGGCGGGAACCTGGCTTTACTGGCTGATGGGCAACGGCTTCACTAAACTGCCGCGTCTGCTTTCACCCAGCAAAATCAAGCAAGAAGAGCCTATCATCGATATTAAGGGTGCGGTGGGCGGATTCGAATACTCCGACGCTTACCTGCACGATAACGATGCTCGGTTTGTCTTCAACTTTGTACGCCAAGCGCTTAACTACGGAGCAATTGCCGCTAACTACGTCGAGTCGCTCGGCGCTGAGCGCCAGGATGGCCTTTGGGTCACCAAGGCGCGCAACGTGATGGATGGCAGCACCTTTGATATCCGCGCCAAGGTACTCATCAATGCGGCCGGCCCGTGGGTAGATCAGCATAATGAGCTGACAGGTCAAAAAACCACGCATCACCATCTCTACTCGAAAGGCATCCACCTTATCGTTCCCCAATTGACCGACACACAACGGGTATTGGCGTTTTTTGCTGACGATGGTCGGCTGTTCTTTGTGATTCCCATGGGCAACCGCACCTGCATTGGTACGACCGATACTCATATGGAACATCCAGAGGTGGAGGTCACCGCTGACGATATCGCCTTTGTCCTGGAAAATATCAATAAGCGCCTAACGCTCGCTAAACCGCTTACCCAAGGCGACATCATCTCAACGCGCTGCGGTGTACGGCCATTAGCCATCAAAGATAATCAGGGCAACGATCGCGACTTTCTGCAGCTCTCGCGTAAGCACGTGGTCGATACCAACGCCGAAAGCGCGCATATCAGCATCTTTGGGGGCAAGCTGACCGACTGCTTGAACGTAGGTGATGAGATTGCCGAAGAAATTAGCCAATTGGGCGTTAACCTGACAGACCCCAATTTCCGCTGGTACGGCGAACCCCCCAAGGCTGTTAAACAGCAGTTTATGGATCAAGCCAAGCGTATGAACCTGAATGCCATGACGGCCACCACCTCGTCTGAACTGCTCTCCACAAGGCTCTGGCGGCGCTACGCCGACCAAGCCATTCAGATGTTAGAGAAAATTCGCCAGGATCCCGCCCAAGGCGAAATTTTAATCGAGGGCACCGAGTATATTCGCTGCGAGCTTGAGCATGCCCGTGATCACGAAATGATCACTCAGCTTGAAGACTTTTTGCGCCGTCGTGCTAAGGTCTCGCTGGTCGTGCCCCACGAGCAGCTACGCCATTCAAATGGGTTAAAAGAGGCTTGTCGGGTATTGTTTGGCGATGATGCCGAGAAGCGCTTAAACAACTACTTCGAACACCACCGAGATACTTCATTACCGTTTACACCCGCGGCTAAAGGTTAAGCTTTTTAAAGCGTAAAAAGTAAAAAGCCCCCTCAACGCAATGAGGGGGCTAATTTTTTTACCGATTTAATTGTTTTATTCTTCATCTTCAATACGAAGTTGGGAGTCTCCCGCGAGCACTTCATCCCAGGCCTCTTCCAGTGTGCAGCCTGAACGACTATCCACTGTATCGATAACCTCAACCGCATGTTGCAGCGACTCACGGTTGCCCTTCAGCGCCACCACTAGCCTGGCGAGGTCTTGCTTACTGAAGGAGCTGGCGATGCTATTGGCTTGTTGGCTCAGTTCGATGCAGTTCATTAGTAATACCTCATGGTATGGTCATCCGCTGCCCAACCGGTAATCAGTTTAAAGCAGCCATCTTAGTTAACGACGTATGGTGACGTTGCTACTCATGCTGGGCCGGGTAAGTGCCCAGTTCGGTAACTGCGAAACGGTCACAAGCGTTAAGACCTTCGCCTTGTAGCACTTGGGTAATACTGAAGCGCTATGGTTCTGTAGCAAGAATGAGGTTAGTGGTTCGGGATAACGAAACACCGCCCTGATCCATGACTTCACTATGGGTCACAGGCACAAAGCTAACAATGCGTCATTGGCCGCAGGCATGGTTGTAACTCGACTACATAACCGCGCAATAAGCGATAATGTTGTTAAAGACTTTCAAGAGGGGCGCTAAAAGCGAATATAGGAGGCCAACTGTTTAATTGGCCGCTATATTATAAAGAATCGAAAGAAACAATAGATAGTGTGCTTAAGTAGGGGTGCTGCACTGATTAGTTGAATTCAGGTCATTATCTAAGGCGTAGAGCGGACTCTAGACACTGCATCCAACCAACCTTGGTAAAGCTGCTCACGTGTGGCCTCTTCCATAGTGGGCATAAAGCTCTTCTCGCAGCGCCATAGCTGCTCGATCTCTTCCAGGGTTTGATACCAGCCCAAACGCAGTCCAGCCAAGTAAGCTGCGCCCAACGCGGTGGTTTCCAATATGGTGGGGCGATCTACCTGCACACCGAGCATATCGGCCAGAAACTGCATCACCCAGCTGTTCTTCACCATGCCACCATCGACGCGAAGCGTGCCGGGGGGGGCCTCCATATCGTCGTTCATGCAGTGCTGCAAGTCGCGGGTTTGATAGCACACGGCCTGTAGCCCGGCAGCGACAATTTCCGCAATACCGGTATCACGGGTCAATCCAAAAATCGCTCCTCGCGCTTTGGGATCCCAGTGCGGCGCACCCAAACCGGTGAAGGCAGGTACCAAGTAAATGCTATGGCCGCTGCGTGTTTCCCGGGCCAGTGCTTCGGTTTCCGAGGCATCGGCAAACAGGTTAAGCCCGTCGCGCAGCCACTGCACCGTTGCGCCGGCCACGAAGATACTGCCTTCCATTGCATAAGTCGGCTTACCATTAAGACGGTAGCCGATGGTGGTCAACAGGCGGTTGCGGGAGAGAGATGGCGTTTCACCGGTGTTGACGATCATGAAACAGCCGGTGCCATAGGTACTCTTGCCCATACCTGGCTGAAAACACGCCTGCCCGACCAAGGCAGCCTGCTGGTCCCCTGCTACCCCCGCGATAGGCAGAGGTGCGCCCAGCCAGTGCGCCTCGGTGGTTCCGAAATCATCGCTGGAATCTTTCACTTCGGGCAATAAGTTGCTGGGAATATTGAACAGTGCTAGTAGCTCGTCATCCCACTCTTGGGTATGAATATTGAACAGTGCCGTGCGTGATGCGTTCGTTGCATCGGTGACGTGCTGCTGGCCACCGGTCAACCGCCAGATAAGAAAGCTGTCGACAGTACCGAAGGCCAGCTCCCCGCGCTCGGCGCGCGCTCGTGCGCTATCCACATTATCCAGAATCCAGGCAAGTTTGGTCGCCGAGAAATAGGGGTCAATCAGCAGGCCTGTCTTGGCTTGAACGATGTCGGTGTGCCCTTTATCGCGCAGCGCCTGACACAAATCCGAAGTGCGACGGTCCTGCCAGACAATGGCGTTATAAAGCGGCTTGCCGGTCTTTCGATCCCATAAAAGGGTGGTTTCCCGCTGGTTGGTAATACCGATCCCAGCAATCTGTTCTGGCGTAACGTCCGCATTCGCCATTACATCACGACAGGTAGCCACCACCGTTTCCCAAATATCTTCAGGGTCGTGCTCGATCCAGCCATCATGCGGGAAGTGCTGGGTGAACTCCTGCTGAGCAACGGCAGCCACTTGACCCTGGCGGTCGAAGAGAATGGCGCGTGAGCTGGTGGTACCCTGATCAATGGCAAGTATATAAGAGGACATATCGAGTTCGCTTTTTTGTAGTGTCTTTCGATTTTGTTTAATTGCTTTCGCTTTATTATGTTTTAAGGCTACTCCAGCCGCTCGAAATGCTCAAGGGTGAAACTGCTACAGGAATCGCCCACCTAAGCGATATGCAAAGCGACATCGTGCTGTGTCAGCAAACGCTGGATCGCTTCTGGCGGTTTGCGGTCGGTAAATAGTGCATCCAACTGCTCCAGGTTGCCCTGCCGAACCACGGGGTTACGATGAAATTTGGAGTAGTCTGCGGCTAAGTAGATACGCCGCGAGTTGGCAATAATCGCTTGAGCGACGCGCACCTCCTGGTAATCAAATTCCAGCAGCGAACCATCCTCGTCAATACCACTAATACCGATAATGCCGTAATCCACTTTGAACTGATTGATAAAGTCGATAGTGGCTTCGCCGATGATCCCGCCATCGCGCGAGCGCACCTGCCCCCCGGCGATGATCACGGTAAAATCCTCTTTATGCTGAAGAATGGCCGCCACATTGAGGTTGTTGGTGATAATCTCGAGCCCCTGATGCTCCAACAGCGCATGGGCAATCACTTCATTGCTGGTACCGATATTGATGAACAGCGAAGCGTGGTTGGGGATGTGTTGCGCCAGGCAGCGGGCTATACGCTCCTTCTCTTCCAAGTGGAGCGTCTTGCGTGTGCTATAGGCGGTATTGACGGTGCTCGATTCGATGCCTACGCCGCCATGCACGCGGCGCACCCGACCTTCGTCAGCCAGCGTGTTCAAATCACGGCGAATAGTTTGCGGCGTTACCGCAAAGTGGTCAGTGAGCTGTTCGATACTCATATAGCCGTGCTGGCGAACTAGCTCGACAATGGCATCCTGGCGAAATTGTTGATTCATAAGCCCAGCCTGTTCGATTTTTATTGGTTTCTGAACGTATTAGGGTAGCAAAATTTTCGAAATCTAATAGCACTCATCAAGCGCTTCACTTCCACCACCCCGACAGGCCGAATCGTTAGGCGTCTTCTAAAGCGGCCATACCAGAAGAATCAGCGGAATAGCGACCGCTAATACCACTAGCGAAAGCGGTAGCCCCAATTTCCAGTAATCGCCAAACCGATAGCCGCCAGGGCCCAGCACCAGCGTATTCGATTGATGTCCGATCGGCGTCAAGAATGCACAAGATGCACTCACAGCCACCACCATTAGGAACGGGTCGAGCGAAACATCGAACCCATTGGCTAGGCTTACCGCGATCGGCGCCATCAGCAGAGCTGCCGCTGCGTTATTGACCACATTCGAGAGTAGCATGGAGAGCAGAAACAGCCCCACCATAGTGACCACGACCGGCCAGTCACTGCCAAAGCGTAGCAGCGCATCGGCAATTAGGTCAGCACCTCCACTGGTTTCTAGCGCCTCCCCGACGGGTATCATGGCGGCCAGCAACACGATCACAGGGCCATCAATGGCTTGATACCCTTCGCGCAATGGCAATACGCCAATCAGTAGCGAAATCAGCGCTGCAGTGCTCATGGCCACAGCGGCGGGCAGAAGATCAAATAGCATGGCAATGATTGCTAGGGCAAAAATAGCAATCGACATAGCAAGCTTACGCGGCTGCCCAAGATGCAATTCGCGACTTGCTAGCGGCAGACAGCCCAGTGAGGCCAAACTCTCAGAAATTTCGTTTTCACTGCCCTGAAGCAACAACACATCGCCATTTTTAAAGCGGATATCACGCAGCCGCTGCTTCAGGCGCCCCCCATCGCGGGCAACAGCGACCAAATGAAGGCCAAACTGATGGTTCAAGCGTAGTTGACGTACGCTGCGGTTGATCATCATGGAGTCATTACGCACCACGGCTTCAATTAGTTGCAAGCCCTCGGTATCGACGGGCTGATGATCCTGTGCAGACTCTTTGTTTTTAGCGGTATTCGCGCCACCGCCCTCTTCACCATCGGCGCTGGGCGCCACGTCTTTCGCCTCCTCTTCGAGTTCGGCAATTGCGCTGAGCCCCACTTTGTCTTCCAGCAACTGGAGTTCATCGGGCCCTGCTTCCAACAGGAGAATATCGCCCTCCTCCAATGCACCGTGGAAGTTATAGCCAGCACGACGATTATCATCGCGGACGACCGCTAGCACGGGTATGGTCTCATCCAGCTCGTCACGCAATTGTTGTAACGTTAAACCTTTGGCTTTTGACTCTTCACCGACCTTCAATTCCACCAAATAGTTGGCGGTATCGAACATTTCCTCGGTAGAAGCCTGGCCGCTGCGCTTGGGCGTCAGGCGCCAGCCGACCAGCACGATAAACGCAAGCCCCGCCAACGCCACCGCAATGCCGACGGGTGAAAAGCTGAACATGCTGAACGCATCGCCTGTCACATCGCGCCGGTAGCTGGAGATAATGATATTCGGCGGGGTGCCTATTAACGTGGTCAGGCCGCCAAGCAATGAACCGAAGGCCAGCGGCATTAACAGTAAAGAGGGTGAGGTGTTGTGTTCACGAGCCAACCGCATCGCTACCGGCAATAGCAGCGCCAGAGCGCCCACATTGTTCATAATTCCCGACAGCAGAACGACGGTACCGACTAATACCAGCAGTTGCAGCAGTAGGTTTTCCCCCACTTTGAGTACTTGGTGGGCGATAATATCGACCACCCCGGAGCGCTCGAAACCGCGGCTAAGCACCAGTACCGCAGCAACGGTGATCACCGCAGGATGTCCGAAACCGGTGAAGGCGTCTTCTGCAGGCACAAGCCCCAACATGACCGAGCCCAGCAAAGCCGCCAACGCGACTAAGTCGTAGCGAAATCGCCCCCATATAAACGCGACAAGCGTCAATCCAAGCACAATAAACACCAACGTACTCGGCGTTAGCGCCAACCACCCTAGCCCTAACGTGTCCATGCTAAGGTTTTCACCCACTAAGTTTTCAACCGACATCCTTTTCCTACTCCCTTGCCACCGCTTGATAGCGGCGGCATACGATTGATCCACGCAACCTTTTCAGCATGGCTATTTCTTACGCACATTAGACGTTTACTATACATGCGTATAGACCCTGCATACGCTAAACACATAAACACTTAACTTTAAAAGCAAAAAAGCCCGGCAAAGCCGAGCTAACACAGTTACGATAGTCTTTTAAGCCCTACTGGTACAGTGCGTAGCATTCGGCCCAGGCCAGCTTGTCGATAACGTGGCAAGCGTTGAAAGCCGAATGCGCCAGTTGAGGAGGTATGGCGATGTAAAGCGCGTATATAGTAGGGTAGAAATTAGGGCAACAGGATAGTCGAGCCGGTGGTCTTGCGGCTCTGCACGGCATCCTGGGCTTTACCTGCTTCTGCCAGCGGGTAGCGGTTGGCGATATCGATGTTGACCTTGCCGCTCTCCAGCATGGCGAAGAACTCCTGGCACATCATTTCCAGACGCTCGCGCGTGTCGGCATAACCGTTCAAGCTTGGGCGAGTCACGTAAAGCGCGCCCTTCTGGTTGAGGATGCCGATATTGACACCATCCACCGGGCCAGAAGCGTTGCCGAAGCTCACCATCAAACCCCGTGTTTTCAGGCAGTCCAATGACATCTCCCAGGTATCCTTGCCTACCGAGTCATACACCACATCGCACATTTCGCCATTAGTCAGCTCACGCACCCTCTCGGCCACGTTCTCTTCGCTGTAATTGATCGTCGCCCAGGCACCATTGGCCATGGCCAGATCCGCTTTTTCCTGGGAACTGACGGTACCAATCAATTTGACGCCCAACGACTTCGCCCACTGGCAGGCAATCGACCCTACCCCACCGGCAGCCGCATGGAACAGAATGGTTTCGCCGCCTTTCAACTCATAGGTCTGGCGCAGCAGGTACTGCACGGTCAGGCCCTTGAGCATGCTGGCCGCTGCCGTCTCGAAATCAACGAAGTCGGGGAGCTTGACCACTTTCGCCGCTGGCAGCGTGTGCAGCTCGGCATAGGCGCCCAAGGGCCCTTGAGCGTAAGCCACACGGTCACCAACAGAAAGGTGTTTCACGCCAGCCCCCACTGCGTCGACGACACCCGCGCCTTCGGTGCCAAGGCCAGAAGGCATCGCCGGGGCAGGATAAAGCCCGGTGCGAAAGTAGATATCGATGAAGTTGAGGCCAACGGCTTTGTTGGCGATACGCACTTCGTCCTGGCCGGGTTCAGCGGGGGTCGCGTCAACCAGCTCTAGCACCTCGGCACCGCCAGTCTGGGCAAATTGGATACGCTGAGACATTGAGATTTCCTTTCATTAGTGGGTTTATGAATAATAGACAAGACAATAGGTGCCGCTATACAAGCGCGTCACCGCGTTTAAATCAAGCTAGCATGCTAGTGCCTTTGTTGACTTAGCGGACATATTGGACCGCGCGGACTTGACGACTAGCGTGATGAAACGCCGCTGTCATACACCCATGCTAAAATTACACCCCTTTTATCGTCTAAGGCGTAGAGATTTGTCATGACGCATCCCGCTATTCAAGTTCCCGCCCTAATTGCGCACCGCGGCTACTCAGCCGCCGCTCCCGAAAACACCCTGGCAGCCGTGCGCGCCGCCCATCAAGCGGGAGCGACCTGGGTAGAGCTGGATGTTCAATTGCTCGGAGATGGCACACCGGTCATCTGGCACGATGCCGATGTGGCGCGCTGCTCAAACGGGCGTGGCAGCTTGGCCTCAATGAACTGGGCAACGGCGCAAACGCTGGATGCGGGCAGTTGGTTTGGCGATCGCTTTGCCGGTGAAAAAATGCCCCACCTGGGTGAGATGCTGGCGCTGCTTAATGAGCTTGAAATGGGCGTCAACATGGAGATTAAAGTCAACCGCGGCCGCGATCCCATTGCCCTGGTGGAGCGCGCACTGCCAGAGATGCTGGATACGCTGCCCAGCGAGCGTCTGATTCTCTCTTCCTTCAATGCCGAAGCACTCGTCCACTGCCGTCAGTTGGCAGGTAAGGAGCGCTTGGCGCTGGGCGTGCTGTTCGGCAGCGTACCCAAAAATTGGCGTGCACAGTGTGAAGCCATTGAGGCCTTCAGTGTGCACCCTGACTGGCCACGCTTGAAACGTGCTCAAGCCGATGCCATGCAAGGGGATGGTTACCAAATATTGTGTTACACCGCCAACGACCCCAGCGCCTTCCATAGCCGCTGGGGGTGGGGCATCGCCGGTGTAATCACCGACGAACCCGCCGCGTTCAAGCGCTTTCTCGATAGCCATTGACCCTACCCTACCTATGAAGCCGATCAAACAGTGACAAGGAGGCCGTTGTGAAATACCTGGGAGCTCACGTGAGCGCCGCCGGTGGCGCGGATCAAGCCGTTCATCGAGCCGTGGAAATCGGTGCTAATGCCTTTGCACTGTTTACCAAAAACCAGCGCCAATGGCAGGGTAAGCCGCTCACCGATGAGGCTATTCAAGCGTTTCGTCAGGCTTGCGCCGAACACCGCTTCGCGCCGGAGCAGATCCTGCCTCACGACAGCTATTTAATTAATCTTGGCCACCCGGAAAAGGAAGGGTTGAACAAATCCAGAGCGGCGTTTTTGGATGAGATGCAGCGCTGCGAGCAGCTTGGTCTGACCCTGCTCAATTTCCACCCGGGTAGCCATTTGAACAAAATCAGCGAAAGCGACTGTTTAAAGCGTATTGCAGAGTCGGTGAATGAAGTGCTGGCGCATACCCAAGAGGTGACAGCAGTAATTGAGAACACCGCCGGCCAAGGGACCAACCTGGGGTGGCGCTTCGAGCATTTGGCCGCCATCATCGATCAAGTGGATGATAAAAGCCGGGTGGGTGTATGTATTGATACCTGCCATGCGTTTGCCGCCGGCTATGACCTGCGCAGCGCAGAAGCTACACAAGCCACGCTGGACGAGCTGGGCAGCGTAGTGGGGTTCAACTATCTACGCGGGATGCACTTGAACGATGCCAAAAGTGCCTTTGCCAGCCGTGTGGACCGCCACCATAGCCTGGGCAAAGGGAATATCGGCCTGCCTGCTTTCACCACCATTATGCAGGACTCCCGCATCAACGCGATTCCGATGATTTTAGAAACCATCGAACCCGCTATCTGGGCTGATGAAATTAGCTGGCTGCGTGTCCAGGCAGCGAAAGCGTCGATCGAATAAGCATTACCGTCGTAGCTGCGCCTTTGCACGCAAGGCGATGCTTGCCTACCCTTAAACTCCTTTCCCAAGCCCAGCCGACGTAAGGAGCGCCCGATGAGCGGTAACGATCTTGGCAGTTTCGATGCCCAGACCCTAGCTCAGTTGTTTAAAAGCCGCGAAGCCTCTCCTCTTGAGGCGACCCGCGCCGCCCTTGAGCGCATCGAACGCTTCAACCCCGCTATTAACGCCTATGTGCATGTGGATGCAGAAGGCGCAGAGTCAGCGGCGAAAGCCTCAGCACGGCGTTGGGGGCAAGGGAAACCGCTAAGCCCCATCGATGGCATCCCCATATCACTGAAAGATTTGACCCAGGTAGCGGGCATGCCCTGCCGCGAAGGATCGCTCACCGCTTCCGATGCGTTATGCGACACCGATGCACCGCCTGCACGCATGCTACGCGAAGCAGGCGCGGTGATACTGGGTAAGACCAATACCCCTGAATTCGGCTGGAAAGCGGTGACCGATAACCGCGTTTTTGGCGCCACCGCCAACCCCTGGGATACCCGCTTAACTCCCGGCGGTTCATCTGGCGGTGCTGCTGCTGCCGCCGCGCTTAATATGGGCGTGCTTCACCAAGGCGGCGATTCGGGTGGTTCGATACGCATTCCCGCAGCATTTACGGGGGTGTTTGGGTTCAAACCCACTTACGGCTGGACCCCTCAATGGCCCCCCGCCAAGGAGCCCAGCCTTTCACACCTGGGCCCATTGACCCGCACAGTACGTGATGCGGTCAGTATGTTGAACGTTATTGGCCGCTACGATTACCGTGACCCCTACGCCACACGCGGGCAGCCTGAGTGCTGGGGTGTCGATTTGGATAAAGGGTTGGCCGGGCTGCGGATTGGCTACTCGGCGGATCTGGGTTACGCAAATGTGGACCCGCAAATTGCCGAGCGTGTGCGTGAAGCGGCGACTCGTTTGGAAGCGTTAGGGGCTGAAATAGTCGAGATAGACCCCGGCTTCTCATCGCCACTGGATACCTTTCGTAAGCTGTGGTTCACCGCTTCTTTAGAACAGTGGTCGCAAACGGGGCAAGATCAACGCCCCCTACTGGACCCCGGTATGGTGGCAAATGCCCGCGAAGCAGAACCCTGGAAAGCCGTTGAACTTTTTCGTGCCCTCGCCGACCGGGCAGCATTGACCCAGCGACTGGAACACTTTAACCAAACGTATCATTTGCTAATGACGCCCTCGGTGGCCGTCAGCCCGTTTGAGATTAATCAGGAAGTGCCTCCTGGCAGCGGCATGCAGGATTGGGAAGAGTGGGCACCGTTTAGCTATCCCTTTAACCTCAGCCAGCAGCCTGCCGCCTCGGTCCCCTGCGGGTTTACCAATGAAGGGTTGCCGGTCGGCTTTCAACTCGCGGGCGGGAAATTTGATGACATCCGTGTGCTACGCGCTTGCCACGCTTATATGGAAGCGCACCCCCCGCGTTTTCCCAGCGCCCCTAACCCTACCCAGCTCGCTTGATCATTTATCGCTTTAGTGATGCCCACCAACAAAAACCCCAGCAAGGCTGGGGTTTTTGTTAGCTACCAATTGGCCTGAATAGACGCTTCAGCACTACATCGCCGATAGCTTCTCTTCATCCAACACGCCCGACATGCGCACCATGGCCAACGCTTCGTCAAGATTGTCCATTTCTTCAATCATAATTAATTCGTTCTCTAAGCTAACCGGCTGGCCAGCCGTATCGGAGAGTATTTTTTCCAGGGAAGCCACATCCATAGCGTCGTCTAAGTGGTGAACATCTATGGAGGCACTGTTACGGCCTGGCAAATAGATGGTGCCATTAGAGAAATCCACGGCGTAGGCAATCACACCCGGAACGATAAAAAACAGTAAACCTACCCCATTGGCGATAGCGACAACCGGATCGATATCACCGCTCATCTGGCCTTTCCGCTCAGGGTAAAACAACGTACCACAACCACTTAATGACACGATGGAAACGCCAACTACGGCGCCTGTCAACCAGCGACGAACTGCTTGATGCATGGAAAGATCCCTCAATCAGAAAAGTAACCATAGTCGGCCTAACCTGCTGTGGCGCAGCGTTTTTTTATGACTATTCATTGCCGACCATCGCGCCCTAAACCAGCGTAGTCTAGCACAGCCTGCCAAAAGCATAGATGATTTAGCGATAAGCACTATTTTGCCGCTTTAACGACTAGGCCGTACAATGGCCCAATTCAACGCTAATGGGGCCAAGCCCCGAAGGTGAGTAAGGCTTCTTCCCAGCACCCGCTCTTATAAACACTATTTTAAGCTCTAAGGAATGCTCTAACCCATGCGCGCCAGCCAACTATTGATTGCCACTCTGAAAGAAACCCCGGCCGATGCCGAAGTCATTAGCCACCAGCTAATGCTCCGCGCCGGGATGATTCGCCGTTTGACCTCAGGGCTTTATACGTGGCTACCGCTTGGCCTGCGCACGTTGCGTAAAGTAGAAGCCGTTGTGCGCGAAGAAATGAACCGTGCAGGCGCTCAAGAGGTACTGATGCCCGCCGTTCAACCGGCAGAGCTTTGGCAGGAATCTGGCCGTTGGGAGCAGTACGGCCCGGAGCTGTTACGTTTAAAAGATCGTCATGACCGCGACTACTGCGTTGGGCCTACCCACGAAGAAGTCATTACCGATTTGGTGCGCAAAGAGATCGCCAGCTACAAGCAGTTGCCGGTCAACTTCTACCAGATTCAGACCAAATTCCGCGATGAAATTCGTCCGCGTTTTGGCGTCATGCGCTCACGCGAATTCATTATGAAGGACGCCTACTCCTTCCACTTGGATGAAGCGTCTCTGAAGCAAACCTATCAGGATATGTATGATGCCTACACGCGCATTTTTACGCGTTTAGGACTTAACTTCCGTCCCGTTATCGCTGACAACGGCTCGATTGGCGGCACCGGTTCTCACGAATTCCATGTGCTCGCCGATTCCGGAGAAGACGATATCGTCTTCTCCAACTCCTCCGAGTACGCAGCCAACATGGAGAAAGCCGAGGCGCTACCTGCGCCACTTGGCAGCCAGGCTGCCCGTGCCGAACCCGGCGAGGAGATGCGCCTAGTCGATACGCCCGATGCAAAAACCATCGCTACATTGGTGGAACAGTTCGATCTACCGATTGAGAAAACCGTTAAAACATTGATGGTACATGCCGCCGAGGGCGGACTGATTGCACTGCTTGTACGTGGTGATCACGAACTGAACGAAGTGAAGGCCGAAAACTTGGCCCACGTTGCCGCGCCACTGACCATGGCCAGCGAAGAGGAAATTCGCGCAGCGGTAGGTGCAGGCCCCGGCTCACTGGGTCCGGTTGGGCTCAAGATCCCGGTGATTATCGACCGCAGCGTGGCATTCATGAGCGACTTTGGCGCGGGCGCGAATGTCGATGACAAGCACTACTTCGGGATTAACTGGGAACGTGACGTTGCCTTGCCCGAGATAGCTGACCTTCGCAACGTGGTGGAAGGCGACCCCTCTCCAGATGGCCAGGGCACGCTCTCGATCAAGCGCGGAATCGAAGTCGGCCACGTTTTCCAGCTTGGTCAAAAGTACTCCCAGGCCATGAATGCCAACGTGCTAGGCGATAACGGTAAAACCAGCCATCCCTGGATGGGCTGTTACGGTATCGGCGTGACACGTGTGGTCGCTGCTGCCATCGAGCAAAACCACGACGACGCCGGGATTATCTGGCCCAATGCCATCGCCCCGTTCCAGGTAGCACTGGTGCCCATGAACGCGCATAAGTCTCAACGTGTTCGCGAAGAGTCCGAGCGCCTTTACCAAGCGCTAAGCGCCGCCGGTATGGATGTGTTGCTGGATGACCGTGATACGCGCCCCGGTGTTAAATTCGCCGACCTGGAACTGATGGGCGTGCCGCATCGCTTAGTGATCGGCGACCGCGGTCTGGATAACGGTGAACTGGAGTACAAGGGTCGCCGAGACAGCGAGGCCACGATGGTACCTGCCGATCAAATTATCGACTTTCTGCGTGAGAAAACCCGCTAATATCGCCAAAATAGCCACCGCGCCCAGTCGCTTGTTTGGCGCCGCGCGGTGGCTAACACTGGCACTGAGCGTGCTCTTGCTCAGTCAGGTGGGGCCCGCAACAGCACAGCCGCTGCCACCGGCACTGCGCCCTACCCTTGAAATGGCTAACCAGCAGCACCAAACCCCTCACCAACAGTGGGTGGCGCGCCAGTGGCGGGCAAAAATGGACGCGCCACTGGCGCGTTTTATTCCTGATTCAGCGCAGCGGCAGTTACTCCTCACGCGCATCTATCAGGAAGCCAGATTGGCAGGTTTGCCACCCGATTTAGTCTTGGCGTTGATACAAGTGGAAAGCGCCTTCAACGCTGACGCGATCTCAACGGCCGGCGCGGTGGGCTTGATGCAAATCATGCCCTTCTGGATTAGCGAGTTGGGATTACCTATCGATGATTTAACCCACCCGCCGCGCAATCTGCGCTATGGCTGTACCATCTTGGCGCACTATTTAGCCATCGAAAGTGGCGACTTTACTCGCGCCCTAGCGCGCTATAACGGCAGTTTAGGAAAAACCTGGTATCCAGAGCGGGTGATGCATGCCTGGCGCGATACGTGGCGTCAGCCAGTGGGGCATTAATCTTGCTGTTCACTAGGCTCAATCAAACCCACCGCCAAACACTGCCCCAACAGTTCAGCCATGTCCCGACGCACCTGCTCAAGAGAAACGGGCATAAAAAACGCCACTAAGGTTTGGCTTAACTCTTCCATCGTCAGCGCTTCATGCTGCAATAAGGCCCACGCTGCACGGCTTGTGATGTTCATCCGATGAATCGCACCGCCCTCTTCAACAATGACAAATAGCTCATCGCCTAAGGGGTACTCATGGGCCGTTTTACAAGCACGCCAATAGCGCTGATCACTCCTATTAAGCGCCGCCGCTTCAGGCATGGCCGCTGCCTGGGAAGGAGACGTGTAGAGGGTGGGTTGATCATTGAGTGCTGAGCCAAGCTCACGCCCTACAAACGCTGCCGCTTCGTAGGCGTCTGAATAGCGCAGCAGAAAGCAAGGCATCCCCTCCACCATCGGCCAGAATTTCTCAATCAGTTGTTGGTCAGTCAGCCTATCGGCAAAGTTCTGCTTTAACAGCTGCCATAATCCTTCCCCATGCTGAAGTGGCGTCAGTTGTGGCGTGGTCACTTTGCGATCCCGGTCAATCAATACGATGGCACTGATGGGGCGCTGCTCACCATGTCTGGCCAGCAGCGTTTCATCCAGCGCCACATAGCCATAGCGATCATCACTTGGCCCCTTATGCTGGCCAATAAAGTCCTGAAGCTCAGTTGCAAGCGAGGGAGGAAGGGGTAAACGTAAGCGCGGCGCGATTCCGAGCGAAACGCCCCTGCCTTGAGAAGTGAGCGCCACGACATCGTCTCCAAAGACACGGTAGCCAGCGGCTGCAAAGGCACAGGTGAGCGTACTTTTACCGGCCCGGTGCGATTCGGGAAAAATGATCAATTGACCCTCTATCTCAACCGCGCCGCAGTGTAAGCCAATAACGTTCGAGTGTTGACGTAAATAGGCACCCGACAGATCCGCTATCACACTGCAGGCGGCACTCACTGGCGTATCGAGCCATATGCCCCCTTTTGGGAGCGCGGGCGCTTGCTGCCAATAACCGGCCTCTTGCTGACTAACAAAAATAGCAGGCTGGTTTTGCTGAAGCGTGCATTCGGTTAACGGCCAGCCGGGCATGGCTGCCTGTAGTATCGACAGCAGCGGCTGAGCATTAACTAAGCGTAAGCAAGGGCCAAGACCGGCTAGCGCATAATCGCTTGTCGTCGTGTTAAGCGTCGTCATCGTTTTTCACCAGCGATGCGGGAGTAAACGGCTGATGCGTAATTCAATCACACCCTCCCGCTCCCAGCGAGGACGCTCATCGTAACGATAGGGCCGCGAATCTCTCTGGTGAGGATAAGGCGAGCGTGAATAGCCGTTGCGCGAATATTCAGGGCGGGAATAGTCCGGACGAGAATACTCAGGTCTTGCATAATTAGGACGAGAGTAATTAGGGCGAGAGTAATTAGGGCGAGAGTATTCGGGCCTTGCATAGCTTGGGCGAGAATGGCTAGGACGAGAATGACTGGGCTTAGAGCGCCCCCGGCCGACCCGTTGATGGTGATGACCGTGAGGACGCGAATGCCCACGCTCATGGGCTTCAGCTTGCCCCATTGACAGTAAAGAAGGAGCTACGTAAAGCGCCGCCGCACCAAAACCAAGGCTAGCTAGTACCTGTCGGCGCGACCGCTGCTGTTTAAGCAAGGTAGTGGTAGGTTCTTGAGTGCTCATATCACTTCTCCGTAGTTATCGAACACCGTTTTCAGTATTCACTTTAACCACCATGCCCAGTGAGCGCCACGTTGCCGTGCCTCTTTCCCCATTGTTTACTCTTTTTTTGCAAGTGTTGGCTTACCGTTAAGCCAAAAGAATGACTTTCTTGCATAATCCTTTCACTATTAATCCCGATGCTTTACTAGCCCCATGTGGAACGCTATCTCAATGCCAACAAAAAATACGTACTGCCGCCTTTTCAATAAAATGCTCACTCTCTGCACTGGCCCGCTTGTATTGCTGGCGACGCTTCTGTTTAGCCTTACCGCCAACGCCGCGCAGATAACAGTACTCGACAGCGATGGCTTACCGCTAAAGGATGCCGTCGTTGAGGTTTACTATGACGCTGAGACAAACCCACCTGAACAAGAGAAAGAGAATATCTATCAACGCAACGCTGCCTTTCATCCGAAAGTACTAACAGTACCTATCGGAAGCTATGTGGCCTTTCCCAATCAAGACACTACTCGCCATCACGTTTACTCATTCTCCTCCGCTAAAACGTTTGATTTAAATCTTTACCTACAAGAGACGCCCCCCCCCGTGCATTTCGACCAGGCGGGCATTGTCGTGCTGGGCTGCAATATTCATGATCACATGCAGGCGTTTATTGTGGTCAGCGATGCCCCCTATGCGGCGACCACTAACGCAGAAGGCATGCTGGCCCTGCCCACCCTGCCGCCTGGCCAACATCGCTTGCGTGTTTGGCATCCACGTCTCGATAACAATCAAGAAATATGGTGGGAAGGCGATATTAACAATGCTGACCAGTTAGAAGTCAGGTTAGAACTTAATGCGCTGCCACCACCGGTGCAAAACCTGTCGCCCCTGCAGCAGCGGTTTCGGGATGCCAGCTAAACACACAGCATGGCTATAGGTTGTTGATCCGTTTTTTATTGAGGTCGCTATGCGCTTTCAAACGCGCCTGATGCTAGTACTGCTTACGGTAGTGATTCTCTCGCAATTGGCTACCGGGTTGGCGTTTTTGCGCGCAACCCAAAACGACGTCATCGCCAAAGGCTCTCAACGCTTAGAGGTGGGGGCCAACGTATTACAGCAAATGCTGGATGCACGCGGCGAACAGTTGAGTGATAACGTTTCCATCCTTGCCGATGATTTTGGTTTTAAGAGTGCCGTTTCGACTCAGGATACGGAGACACTCTATTCCGTGCTGGCCAATCATGGTGATCGAGCCAAGGCTGATATCGTCTTACTCAGCGGCCTGGATGGAAATATTTTGGCTAGCAGCCACCACGCCCAAAATAGTCCGATGCCATTCCCCCAACTGTTTGAGCGAGCCCGCCAAGAAGGCGAAGCGGTGAGCGTAGTCATCGCCGAGGGGGAACCGTATGAATTTGCCTTGCTACCCGTGCGCGCCCCCAATCTGATTGGTTGGGTGGGTATGGGTTTTTTAATCAGTGAGGCGGTCACTGAAGAGATCAATGCGCTGACGGGGCTTGATATAAGCGTGGTCAACTATCGCCATAATGGTGACATCAGCTACCTCGCCAGCTCCCACCAAGAACAGTTGGCCATGAGATTAATGAGCGGGAATGGTGATGAGCTTATGCAGGGGGAATATTTGTCGAGCAGCCAAATGACCCCGGATGCAAAGTATCTCTCCTATGCCAGCCTGCTTTATGCCGATGATGCCAATCAAACTTATGCGTTATTGCAACTGTCGCGCAATGACCTTCTGGGTGCTTATCGCTCATTACAGTGGCAGCTACTGGCTATCATTGCATTAATTCTGGTGTTTACCATTTTGGTTGCCATGTGGAGTGCGCGAAGCATGAGCAAACCACTCATATTGCTGGCGAAAGCGGCGCAGCGCATTGGGCGCGGAGAGCGTTTTACTGAGATACCGGTCGGTACAGGGCGCAGCGAGACCGGGCTGCTGGCATCTACCCTAATGGCCATGCAGGAAGGCATCGCTCAGCGCGAGTCAACGCTTCATCACCAGTCTCGCCACGACATGCTCACCGACCTTCCCAATCGCATCAGCGCGCAAGAGGATATTAGCCTTTTAATCAAACGCGGCGATCCATTTACCCTGTTGCGAATCGCGATTAATAACTTTCGTGACATTAACGACACCTTTGGCTATGCCCTGGGGGATCATATGCTGGTCACACTCGCCAAGCGCTTGCAGCATTTAGATGACGCGGAGAGCACTGCCTACCGGCTGGATGGCGATGAGCTACTGTTGCTCCTCAATCAGTCTAGAAGTGATTTTGCCTGGCGAACCCGGCTGTTTACTACGCTGCATCACCCGATCGATCTCGATAAATCTCCCATTACGCCCTCCATTTCAGCTGGTGAAACCAACTATCCCGAGCATGGCGACAGCCCGCAACTGCTGCTTCGGCGTTCGGATATAGCACTGGACATGGCGCGTCGTCACCGGCACTCACACCAACGCTACCTAGAGGGTCAGGACGAGCACCACTTGCGTCAACTCACCTTGATTCGAGACCTGCAGGACGCGGTGGGCAACGGTGAACTTTGGATGGCCTACCAGCCCAAAGTAGACACCCGTAACGGCCGTGTCGATCAGTGCGAAGCGTTGATGCGCTGGCGTCACCCATCGCTGGGTTTTGTGCCACCCGATGAGTTCATTAGTTTAGCCGAGCGCTCGGGAAGTATCAGCATGCTTAGCCATTGGATGTTAGCCAATGTTTGCGCTCAGCTGCATAACTGGCAGCAACGTGGTTACCACTTATCGGTTGCCGTTAACCTCTCCGCCAGTGACGTGGTAGACCGCCAATTAGCCGCTTACGTAGCCAGCTTACTGGAACGCTATCGCTTGGCGCCTGCCCGCCTGAGTATCGAAGTCACTGAAAGTGCCGTGATGCAGGATGTCGATGCTGCGATGAAGACACTGATGGAACTCAACCAATTAGGGTTGCGTATCGCCATTGATGACTACGGCACAGGCTACTCTTCCCTGGCGCAAATCAAACGACTGCCCGTGGATGAACTCAAGATTGACAAGTCATTCGTGTTGGCCATTGACTCCCAAAAAGACGACTTAACCATTGTCAGCTCAACCATCGAAATGGGTCACAGTTTAGGCCTGCGTTTAGTGGCCGAAGGGGTCGAGAATCGCGCCAGCGCCGAGTTATTAAGTAAGCTTGGCTGTGACTATTTACAGGGGTATTGGATTGCTAAACCGATGCCCGCTGATGACATCCCCGCTTGGTTGGATAATTTTACAACCCTGTCATTACCCCACCCTATGTCGTCCATCATAAAGACCCTGCTGAGAAAGCCATGAAGTCATTGCTACCTTTTTTTTCACCGTCCCCCTCGCTTTTGCGGCCGTCCCTTTGCGGCTGCCTAGCGATCTGTTTAGCGCTTGCTTCCACCCCTTCTTTTGCCGGTAGCCGCATTTTAGGCACCGGGGGAGTGAGCGCTATCGAAGGCGCAGCAGGCGGCGGCTTGTCACCATGGGCAGTGCTGGCCAGCACGGCAAGCGAGCAAGAAATGGGCGTTACCGCATCTGCGTCGCGCGCCTGGGTAGATGACTATCGGCTAACGGTCACCGGCGCTAGCCTGAATGTTTATGATCGAGCAGAGCTTTCTATCGCGCGTCAAACGCTTGATTTAGAAACGCTGGGTGGCGAGCTGGGCCAAGATATTTATGGCGCTAAATTACGTTTATGGGGCGATGTCCTGTACCACCCCTGGGGTATTTGGAGCATGGGAATTCAGCACAAACGGCTCGTTGATGGTGCCATCCCCACCGCGCTGGGCGCCAGCGATATAAACGGCACCGACGTCTACCTGAGCGCGAGCAAACTGCTATTTAGTGCAGTGGCGGGACGCAACGTACTGCTCAACGCCACCCTACGTAATACTGACGCCAACCAAGGTGGCCTACTCGGTTTCGGGGGCGACCAGGGTCACCGCACCTGGGTTGCGGAAGGAAGCGTGGGGTTATTTATCACACCTAACTGGGTGATGGGCGCTGAGTATCGTCAGAAACCCGATAACTTAAGCGTGGCCAAAGAGGACGATTGGCAGAGTCTCTACAGTGCCTACTTTTTCAATAAGCACCTATCGCTAACGGGCGCATGGCTCGATTTAGGCGATATTGCTGGCCTGCCCTCTCAGCGCGGCGGCTATCTCTCTCTTCAAGCAGCTTTTTAAGCGGAACGCCATGACCATTCAACCACGAATCACATTTTCACGCCGTCCGTTAATAGCGCTCTTCTTTGCAGTGGTGTCTTTAACAATGATGGGCTGCGCGCAACAATCGACAGCGCCGACTACCTCTACAACGCTCTATGAACGCTTGGGTGGCGCGACGACTATCGATGCGGTTGTCGAAAACTTCCTGTACCGAATTGCCGATGACGCCGATATGGTGGGCTTTTTTGCTAACACCAACATCGACTTTTTTGCCCAATCACTGGCAAGCAAACTATGCGATGTCAGCGACGGTCCGTGCCGTTATGAAGGCCCACCAATGGATCGTGCCCACCAAAACATGGGATTGACGGATGTCCACTTTAATCGGTTGGTAGAACACCTTGACGCCGCGATGGAAGAGGAAGGCATTGCCCTGGGAAATCGCAATGAATTACTGGGCAGGCTAGCCCCTATGCACGGCGATGTCATGCGTCTTCAGTAACCCCGCCAGCCTCCCGTCCGACCGCTTTCACTCGGTAGAGGGCTTTGTGGGCAGAATTGGAAAAGTCAGCCCAAATAAGGCTGGCAACAGGAGGCTTACTAAGCGCGCAAACCCCCTCCCCTGACAAGGTTAATGCGGATCAGATCGGCTATTTCTTGCGCTCATCTTTACGCAGATGATCTCGAATGACGAAGCCGACCCAGCCAACCATAAAAGCGATAACCAAAGCGACGCTAGCCAAGCCGAATACAACTGTGTCATCCCAATACATGGTGAATTCTCCCGCCGTGATGTATGAGCCCATACTAGCCACTCAACGGCAGAAGAATGCTGACCTGGATCAAATTACGCGGGGCGCGGGAATGCGGCTGAGTAGAAAGTTGTTGCGCGTCAATTTTTGCCGCTGAAAGCGCTTAGAGCACTTTGCGGTCTTCCACTTTACTATGCTCGGTGCCCGGCGGAAGCGGATGGCCTTTGGCCAGTTCTGCCCGG
Source organism: Vreelandella sp. V005 (assembly GCF_052645115.1). Lineage (NCBI taxonomy): Bacteria > Pseudomonadati > Pseudomonadota > Gammaproteobacteria > Oceanospirillales > Halomonadaceae > Vreelandella > Vreelandella sp. V005. Next base: position 105,509 of record NZ_JBQXYA010000011.1, read on the forward strand.
GTGGCATCACGCACCTCTAAAATAGTGACTTGGTAGTTAAGCGTGCGTCCGGCAAGCGGATGGTTGGTATCCACGGTAACGCGATCAGCATTTACTTCCAGTACGGTGACGATTTGTGGCCCGGCTTCACCTTCGGTTTGAAAGCGGCTACCGGGCACCAACTCAGCGTTACCAAAGGAGCCGCGACTGACTTCCTGAACCAGCGCCTCATTGCGCACACCGTAGGCATCAGCAGGCATCAATTGCACACTTAGCTCGGCACCAGCGGTTTGGCCCGCCAACGCACTCTCTAATCCGGGGACAATATTGTCGTGACCGTGTAGATACTCCAGCGGTTTATCGCGCGCCTGGGAATCATCCAGTACCTGCCTACTGCCATCGTTAAGCACATCGCGAAGAACATAGTGCAGCGTAACGACCTGATGCGCCGTAATCGACATGGAAAACTCCTCTCCGGTAAGCTGTCGGCGTTGTGATAAAACATTGTGATAAAAACATACCCTAGTTTACCACTTGGCCATTGCTAACGTCTTTCCCAGGAGTAGCGCTTAATGCCCAACCCCACCCCCCAGCGCAGTTGGCTTGCTGCGCTGGCTGTTTATTGTCGTGCGCCGGTGATTACCATGTTGTTTTTAGGCTTTTCTGCTGGCCTGCCCTTTCTGCTGGTGTTCTCGACGCTTTCCGCTTGGCTGCGCAGTGACGGCGTAGAAGTGGCGGCCATCGGCTTTTTCGCTTGGATCGGCATGCTTTACTCCATCAAGTTTTTCTGGGCACCGGTCGTTGATCGGTTAGCGCTACCGCTGATGACCCGTGCTTTCGGCCAGCGCCGTGGCTGGATGCTATTAGCGCAAGGGATGATAGCGGCCGGCTTGGTGGGGCTCGCCGGTTTAAGCCCGGTGGGTAACCTGGGTTGGGTTGCCGTGTTTGCGCTGCTGGTGGCGTTTGGCTCAGCCACCCAGGATATTGCCATTGACGCCTACCGCATTGAGTCCGCCGACGATGATGTCCAGGCCGCCATGGCTTCTACCTATATTATTGGCTACCGGGGGGGCCTGTTGGCCGCTGGCGCGGGGGCGCTTTATATCGCCGCCTCCGCCTCGTGGAACGTGGCATATCTCAGTATGGCAGCGCTAATGAGTATTGGGGTGCTGACCGTGTTACTACGCCCTGAGCCCAAACGTGCCTCGCTCTCTATTCAGCTTATCCACGAGCCGCGCGTACGCGCCTTTATTCGCGCCAGCCGCGGCAAACCTAAGATGATACGCCGCCTGGGCGCCTGGAGTATCGGCGCACTGGTCTGCCCGTTTACCGACTTTTTCAGCCGCTACGGAGTCAAAGCACTATGGATTTTGGTCTTCATTGCGGTCTTTAGAATCAGTGACTTGGCCATGGCCTCCATGGCAAACCCGCTCTACATAGATTTGGGGTTTTCGCTGGCTGAGATTGCGAACGTGACCAATATATTTGGTATTGCGATGAGCATTACTGGAGGCATGTTAGGCGGGCTTTTTGTGGCGCGTTATGGCATCGGCCCTTTGCTGATTTTTGGTGCGGGGCTAGTCATGCTCACTAACCTGCTGTTCGCCGCCCTCGCCGTGGTAGGCAACCAGTTACCCATGCTGGTGGTCACGATTATTGGCGACAACCTCGCCAATGGCTTGGCCAGCGCGGTGTTTATCGCGTTTCTTTCCAGCCTTACGTCACGGGCTTATACCGCAACACAATACGCGCTGTTTTCGTCGCTAATGACGCTACCAGGAAAGTTTTTGAGCGGGTTTGGCGGGCTGGTCGTTACGGCCCAGGGCTACCCGAGCTTTTTTGTGATCGCTACACTGCTGGGGCTACCGGCCATACTTTTGGCGATTTGGATCAGCCGAGACAAGCAGCTAGTGCCTGCCCCTAAGCCACGTTAAATGGCCAGGGGCAAGCGCAAGCGCTAATCATTTCGGCTAGCGGTGCGCTTCCAGCCAGTCGAGGGCACCTGTCGTCGTGCGCCACTGATCGCGCATCAGCGTACGGTACTGCCAGGCTTCTGCCCGTGAGCCAGGGTCAACCTGGCCATCCGGGTGGGGCATGGAAGGCCGCGGGTTCTCAGCGCAGATGAGCTCTAAAGCATAGCGATTATGGCCAACTACATCGCCAAGGGCGGTCTCGGCCGCCTCACGCTGTTCCAAACGATAGAGCGCCAAGGTTTTTCCCATCAACAGACCAAGCACCAGCGAGCCGTCGTCGTCATTCTCTTCCGCCAACGCCAAGGCTTCTTCGTTTCGGTCATCGCGCAGCAACTGATCCAGCACCAGTTCGCGCAACCCCAAGCTATCTTCCTGGTCGATCAGCAGCAGCTCTTCGGCCAGTTCGCGGGAGTGCTGACGCGCGCCTCGCTCCATGCCCACCACTAACGCCAAGCCGGTGCGCAGCAAAATAGCGTTATCCGCATCGTCCCAGCACAGGTTGCCATCCCCTTCGGCACGGGCCTGCTCCAACCACCGGGAAAGGCGCAGCGCTAAGGGTTCCAGCAAACTCGGCGCCATCCACGGCAAGCTGCCAAAACGACTGGTGAGCGCCAGTGTCAAATCCTGCACCACCTGGGGAGCATCCAACCACTCCGGGTGAGAGCACAGGGCCGACATCCACTCAATGGCATTGCCCCAGGGATCGTCACGAAACCCCAGCGCCACGTCTTCATCCACCAGCACCTGAAACTGTTCATGCCAAGCGGCAAACAGCGTCGCTTCACGCGCGCTGGTGTTGTAAAGCAATCGGTCACTGTCAGGGTCGGCTTGAATATCGATTTTGGGGGCAGTGGGCAACGCGGCCAGCAACGCTTGAAGTGATACCAGCGGTGTGGCCAGATCCTCTTCCGCACTGAGCAGTTGATCCGCAAGCGTCGCACCCGGATTTTCCGCTAGCGCGGCCAGAAAATCCAGTTGGTCTTCATCGAGTTCGCCCTGGCGTAAAAGGCGGCGGTACCAGAAGTTAGCGCGCTCTTTGGCTTCCTGCTCGTGGCCTTCATGCAATAGCAACATGGCTTCAATGTAAGCCAGCGTGGGAGAATCGGGCAGTGCCTGCTGGGCTTTGACAAAAGCGCCCCGAGCACTGTCCAAATCATCTTTATCAAGGTGCATCAAGCACAAACGCTCAAGGGCTACGCCACGCAGAAACAGCGGCCCGCGCTCCATCACATCGTCAAGCAGGTCGGCACGTTTGCGGTTGAAGCCGCGCTCTTGATAAATATCCAATAGGATTTCAAAGGCAGGCTCGGCCTGCTCGGGCAGGCGTGACCAGTCGCTGCCATCAAACAGCGATTCGAGAATTTGCATTGCACGCCCCGTCTGGCCACTTTCGGCGGCGATAAGGCCAGCTTCCAGCAGCGCTTGAGGCGGTGCATGTTGGCTATCCAGCGCCGCTTTCAGGGTGGTGCCTTTCCATTCCCGCAGCGAAAGCATCCACATCATCTGTTCGGGGATGTCGGTGGGAAATTCGACTTGGTAACAGCATTGCTTGAATTTACGCCCGGAATCACACCAGCACGGTTCATTGCGGCCCGGCGTGGCCAGGGGCTCACAGGCGAAACTGAGCCGCTCCAGGGGCGTTTGCGACCACAATACCGGCGCCAGCGCCTGCGCCATGGATACATCGCCTTCGAAGGATTCCGCCCCCTTAGCGCGCACCCAGGTCATAAAATCCGGATAGTGTTCTTGTTGCCTGATTGCCGAGAGTGCCCCGGAGGCGAATCCCAGCAGTTGATCGACCCATACCGCCAGCATTGCCGTCTCCACTGCGTTAAACGATGTCTGCCAATAACCATGACTAAAATGAAAGCGACATAGTTTATCACGAAGGCAGACAGCATCGCAGCGGCAATCGGTTGTTCGTTAGTAGGCACGCGCTAGTAGCGGTAAGGTGCGCGCATACATATCCAATCGCGCGCCTAATCGAACTAAGTTCCAGTAGTGGCCGTTCAACGCGCGTGAAAGCAGCAGCGTATCCGCAGGTGGCTGCAGGCGATCCATCGCCGCCCATACTTTCGGAGTCAATTCGCGTAACTGACGATGCACCCGCACATCGCTGAAATCCTGTTCGCCCGGTGCAAACAACGGGGCGATGCACTCAGCAGATTCCCGATAGAGAGACAGCGGTGCCCCCTGCCCCTGGCGTCCGCCCATCTGCATCAGCGCCTCATCCATTCCCATGGGGTCGTGTTTTAGCGTGGCGTCGAGCAGTTGCATCATTGCCTTAATGCGCCCCTCTGGCACACTAATGACAGCCCCTAAATCGTAAATCACCAGCCGCCCTTCAGCATCAGCGGCAAAATTGCCCGCATGGGGGTCCGCGTGCAGTTCGCCGTGAGTAAACAGCTCCTGGGTAATCCAGTCCGCCAATGCCTGCGCGATCCCTTGGCGCGTGGCATCATCAGCCTCTGCTAGTTCACGCAGCGGCGTGCCCTGCACATAGCGCATGGCTAACACATGCTGGCCGGAAAGCGCGGGCAGCGGTTCGGGGATCACCAACCTCGGATCATCCTGATAACGCTCACGGTAGCGCGCTAGCGCGGCGGCTTCGGCGTGATAATCCAACTCCCCGCGCAGGCTTTCGGCGAGTTCCTCGAATAGCGCATCCAGACGTGCTTGCGGCACTTTGAACCAGCGGCCCAAGCGCATGATGCGACGCACCTGTATCAGGTCGCTTTCTAACACATCGGCAAGACCTGGGTATTGCACCTTGAGAACGATCGTTTCACCTTCGTGGGTCGTCGCTCGGTGAACTTGGCCCATTGAGGCGCTAGCGAATGGGCGCTCTTCAATCTGACTAAAATAGTGATCAATGTCGCCATACTGTAATTCCAACGCCTCCCGAATACCCGGCCACGGCATGGGCTCGGCCTGGCGCTGTAGGCGGGCCAGCTCCTCGGCAAGATCAGGGGGCAGCAAGTCATCCCACTGAGACATGATCTGGGCAAGCTTCATGGCGGGGCCTTTAAGCTCTGAAAGCCCTTCAAACAACGCTTCGCCCAAAGCGCGCCAATCCGCCTGACCGCCCAGCCGCGTTTTCAGCAAAGCCCCACCGGTGCGAGCGCCCAAGCCCATTAAACGCCGTGTTCTGCCTCGATCGCGCATTGTTGACGCCCCTTAACCAGCAAAGCGTTTACCAAGCACATGGCTATCAAACCGCTTGCTATTAATAAAAATATTTATACACAATCTATACAACTTAACAGCAATAACCATTTACCGCATCACTCTATTGAGCAGCTCCCGCTGACGCCAATGCTGGGCGCCGTCTGCTACCATAGGCGCCATCAACGGATACGATGAAGGCTTCGCTGCTATGCGCCTGATAATTGCCGAAAAACCCAGCCTCGCCCAAGCCATTGCGAGCGCGCTCCCAGGGACGGGTAAACGCCAGGATGGCGCCATGGTATGTGGTGACACAACGGTCACCTGGTGCCTCGGCCACTTATTGGAGCAAGCACCTCCAGAAGCTTACGACCCCGCCGATAAGCAGTGGCGACTGGACCGACTGCCCATCGTGCCGCTGCAATGGAAATTGATGCCGCGCCCAAAAGCACGTGGGCAACTCGCGGTGATACGAAAGCTGATCAAGCAAGCCACCGATGTCGTGCATGCTGGCGACCCCGACCGCGCACTGTTACGATTTTTCTATTGAAAGCGATTGTTACGTTTACAATCTATGAAATAGTGAAATAACAGCATGGGTGGTCATGTGGGCATAGAGCTATGGGAAATTCCTGACTTTGTTGTAGATCAGCCAATTAAACGAGAGATTAATAGGTCCACCGGAGAGCTATCAATATGCTTTGAAAGATCTGGCAATTCTCTAGGCAAACTTCCTCTCTTATACAAGGAAGACGGTAGCAGCATTAGAGTCGCGAATATTTGGCTGATCCATTTAAAAGCCAATTTGCGTAAGAAAGCGGTTAACACTCAAGCACAAGCATTGCTCCACTACTTTACCTTCCTTGAAGATATAGGCATTACTTGGGACACTATGCCTGCCGCCCTGAGAAAAAGACCTACCTATGGGTTTAAGAAGCATTTGCGTGAAGCGTATAAAAACGGAAATATAGCTAGATCTACTGCCAGCAGCTATATGAGTATAGTGATCAAGTTTTATAAATTCTATCTAGCTAGAAATCATCCATTTGAGCACCCGCCGTTTAAGTATGAGATAGTCAAAGTCAGTACGAGTGGCTCACATGAGTACATGAGAAACAAGTTGATTCATGTCGACACCACTGATCTAAGATTAAAGCTACCAAATGATACGAGCTATTATGGACTATCACGCAAACTGCTCCCAATGAACCATCAGGAATGGCGCGTGGCTGAAAAATACTACAAGGAGCTTCAAACTGGAGTTTCTAATAGAAGCAATAATACAAAGACAGTTGCGCTATCGCAGGAGTTCCAAATTGCAATCGAGCTAAGTCGGTACTGTGGATTGAGAAGATCAGAAATCATAAGCATTCGGATAAACGCAATCTACAAGCCCAACTCAAAACAACTGACAAAGAAATACCTAATCAACGCCGATGGTTTGAACCTTGACCCAAGGCGAGGCGTGACGACTAAAAATGGTACGGTAAGGATAGCTGAAATTACTTCTGAATTGATGCAGCGAATCTACGAGTACACAAACTCAGCTCGATACATACAGCGCAGAAAGCTATATGAGGAAAGTAATACTGAAGACAAGTATGGCCCCCCACTGCTTTTAAACCAACTAGGCAAACCATATTCACCTAAAAGTATTGATGCACGATGGGGTGAGCTAAGAAATGCCATTAGAAGCGAGCTTCCAAATTTTAGCCATAAGTTTCATAATTTACGCTCGACCTATGCTGTTGAAAGATTAAAAGAATTATTGAATTCAGGAATAAAAGAAGGAAAAGCCCTCGACTATCTCCAGTCAGTGATGGGGCACAAAAGCAGAGCCACACTACTGGGCTATCTCAAGCTTTCAGAGGAGGTAGTTACAGCTAATGAGATTCATGAAATAGCCACAGACATAATTCTTGAGAGCGGTGAACATTAATGGCTTTTTTAAAAGAAAGCAAAAGAAAAACATCGGCAGCACGACAAACAAATTTTGAAAATGTAGTCAGCATAAACTTGAAGGATAGGTTTATCACTGATGGACACGGCACGGCCAATTTTGTGCGCCTTCTTTATAAAGGATGTCCAATTCTTTCAATGGAAGAAAGACGTACAAACAAGCCTAAGCATCAGACTGATCTTATTGATGCCAATCGAAGAGAGTTGGCAGTAAAAATCTGCAATGCAATCCATGGTATGGATAAAACTGAAAGAACAAAGATTAATATATTTCGAGAAACTGTATCATTTATAAGAAAAATGGACTCTGAAGGAATTAACGACACTTTTTGCCATGATTCCATATCCATATATGTTAACGAGCTAACAAAACTATATGAAAAAGGTATAAAAGGAAAAAGCTTATCTTCTCGCCAGAACTCTATTAAATCGTTGCTAAAAGAGCTAGATATCGAGCTGTATGAGCAATGTAAATATATATTCATAGCTTTCCCATCAGACAGTGAGCCTACAAAGCCATACACAGACGATGAGCTTAAGAAAATAGCATTAGCTCTTTACACCATCTTTAATAATTACGCAAAACATTTAGAGAACGATACCACCCCAACAACATTTCCACTTTACACTGAAAAAAATGAAGATGGCTCCTATAAATTCATAAGCAACGGTAGCTCAGTAAGACATACGACCTATAGAAACAGCTGTAGCACATGGAAAACTGACTTAGTTAGAGCAGCATACTTCATCACCAGTTTACATACAGGTGTAAACTCTAACCCTCTTCTTGAATTAAAAATATCAGATATAGCTGAAGAGACTTTTCAAGATATTACTCGTGGAACCTACAAGCTTAGAACGATCAAAAGAAGACAATCAGGAAAAATAAATGAAATAGAAGCTGGCTTTACCAAAAAAGGTAAAACCTTTTTTGATAGGTGGCTAAGAATTAGCAAAAAACTAAACTCATATAAGGATGGCTATATATTCCCAAATTTTTCTGGCAACAAGCCATCTAAAATGACTAACAGTAACACTAGCTCCCTTAATAAATACATAAATAGCTTTGGCATTCCTGCATTTAGCAACCAAAGATTTAGAAAAACGAAGGCCTCTCTTATAATGAGGGCGACTGAAAGCATATTCATGGTTGCTCAAGGGCTAAACAATTCTGTAGCAACCGCATCCAAGTATTACGCTAATGGAGATCCAGTAACCACTGAACTTTCACTAGCCTCAGCACTATATATCCGTGAGCAAACTGCACTAGGGGTACCATTAGATAACGCAATAAAAGAAAGTACATTTGTTTTCAATGATCCAATCAAAGAAAGCGGCGCAAACACTAAATATAAAAAATTATCCAATGGTTTAAGGTGCGGCGGTGCCTTTGGAGAAAAATCAATTAAGATAAAAAGCACATTAATTAAAGAAGGGATTGCAAAAGAATCTGATCTTGTTGCTTGTCATAAGTTTTTAGAGTGCTTTGGTTGTATGCATCATGCCGTGGTCGCAGAAGTAGAAGACATATGGTTATTACTATCATTCAGTGATGTTATATTAGAGTCTCTCACTACGCCATCTATCAATTCAAAGCCAACAAACTTAATACATAAGGTGCACAATACTGTTCAGGTTATTATTGAACGCATGAAAACTAAACATACAACTGTTTATTCTGAAGCTTATCAAAAATATCTAGATACACCACACCCGCTTTGGCAAGATACTAGTGACATTGAATTGATGCTGGAAATTTACTAATGAATGAAACAACAAATACTAAAAACTTAAAGTCAATAGAGCCTATCCAAGATATTGTTATCTCTTATGATTCTAACGGACAACCTTATAGTTACTACCACTCAGAAAAATGGATTTTGTGGTCACTTAGCTTCGATGTTTCTTTTTCCAGGCTGTCAGGAGAATTCAAAAAAGCCACTAAACATCTTGTATATAAGGTCATAACAAACAAAACCCTCAAATCTAAAAAAAGTGCTACTAAAAACATCATTGAAGGGGCAGTTATTTTTGAAAAATGTATAACAGCATGCAATGGGTATTTATATGAATTCATTGACGAAGACAAAAACTATCGAAAAGTTATAGATCAAGCAAAGATCAGAAACCTAAAATATAAAACATGGAAAAATAATTTAATTTTCATTTCTCATCTATATGCTGAAAAATTAATAAGCCGAAATATAGGCAGCGCTGAAAACTTAGCAAGATATTTATCAAGTAGTGGTGATGATATTTCTCAGGCAATATGTTTGCCAGAGCGTATCGCCACCATTTACTACAGAGAGTCTCTAAACTTAGTTGAAGTGTGTTCGACGTCTCCCCCTGATTGAGTAGCGCTACACTTTAGAGTCCGATCCTATGGGTAAGGAGATTGGACATGAAGAAGCGTTTCAGCGAAGAACAGATCATTGGTTTCCTGGGCGAAGCCGAAGCGGG
>NZ_JBQXYA010000012.1:0-60410 GCF_052645115.1 Vreelandella sp. V005
ACGCGTGAACCACCTGATCCCTTGCCGAACTCAGAAGTGAAACCGCTTAGCGCCGATGGTAGTGTGGGGTCTCCCCATGCGAGAGTAGGTCATCGTCAGGCACTTATACCGCAGAAAACCCAGCCAATCGGCTGGGTTTTTTGTTGCCGGGAAGAAAGAAAAACTATGTCATGGCGAGGAGCGCAGCGACGTGGCCATCTCGACTTTCGGTAGCACCCAGCCATCTCAACCTGAAGCTGCCACCGTTGCACCGTGATTAGACGTTATCTCTACGATGTTGGCATTGCCCGCCTGCCCAGGTTTCAAAAATGGCGCGGTCATCGGCCAGTATCATTAAGGCAAATAGGCGTTCGCCAAGTGTTGTGCATCGGCTAATTCGTCTGGCTAGTAATGATGTTGCTTGAGGGTCAATAACGACAAAATCCGCCTCAAGGGAAGGCGCTAGCTGACCAATATGGTTATCCAACGAGAGTGCTTTCGCATTACCCCGGGTTAAGCCGTAAAAGCCTTGCCAGGCAGTAAGAGGTTGTCCACCCAGCTGGCCTACTTGATAGGCTGCTTTCAGCGTAGCAAAGCCCGATAAATCGGTGCCTGCGCCAATATCACTGGCGTAGGTAAATGCCATCCCCGTCTCTTTCGCCGCTTCCCGATCAAACAGTCCGCTACCAAGAAACAGGTTGGAGCTCGGGCAAAAAGCAATATTGGCGCCGCGATCTGCCAGCCGTTTGCGCATGCCATTATCAAGATGAATGCCATGCGCGAAGGTGCTACGTGGCCCAACAAGACCTGATGCTTCGTACACCGCTAAATAGTCACGGCTACCGGGGAAAAGATCGGCTACCCAATCCAACTCACCGCTGTTTTCAGCTAAGTGCGTCTGCAACCAAAGGGTTGGGTCATTGCGTAGTAGCGCGCCAGCGGCGTCCATCTGTGTTTTGGTCGAAGTGGGGGCAAAACGCGGCGTTACGCTGTAGCCTAGCCGGCCTTTGCCGTGCCAATCTTCAATAAGTCGTTCGCTATCGGCAATGCCCGAGGCGCCATCCATCAGTGCCTCTGGCGCGTTACGGTCCATCAATACCTTGCCGACCAGCATGCGTAACTGCCGCTTATTAGCGGCGGTGAAAAAAGCATCGACGGAGCCGGGGTGACTAGAGCCAAAAACCTGGGCAGTGGTGGTGCCTGCGCGTAACATTTCGTCCAGAAAGGCAGCGGACAGGGCTTCTGCATGGGCATGATTAGCGAACCGACACTCTTCTGGGAAGGTGTACTCGTTTAGCCAGTCGAGTAATTGGCGCCCATAAGAGGCCATGATATCCAACTGAACGTAATGCACATGGGTGTCAATAAACCCCGGCATGATCAGCTTGTCACGATAATCGAGAACGTCAGCACCCTCTGGCAGCGAAGGGGAGATTTCAACGAAATGACCGACAGCGTGAATATGCTGGTCTTTCAACCAGAGCAAACCGTCACCGTAATGCTCTAAACTGCCTGATTCAGGCATATTGCCATCACCTGGGTCACGGGTAAAACTAATCAGTTCGGCACGAATAAATGTGTCAGTAGAGGAATTCATATTAACTCGTGGTCGTTGTAGCGTCGGTAAAAAGGGTTCGCAGTGTATCGGCATCAAGCCCACGATTTTGTTGAGTAAGTGGTTTATCTGTCAGCCAGAGCAATTCGGTTACTGCCGTTAATGCGATTGCATAAGGGGTCTTGTTGGCGAGCTTAGTGGAATGAATACGACCGATCGGGCTCCGCACACGAGCCCTCTGTTCGCCGTTGTATCCGTCGCGTTTAAGCCGTCCTTCGAAGCTTGCCCATTTACTGTCAGAGCCGATGAGTCCTATGGTTGTTATATCTGGCCGGTCAAGCAGCGCTGAGATGATGGCATAGTCTTCATCATGGTTGTGGGTCATTACCAGCACATGCGTGTTTGCAGGCAAAGCGGCAACACTTTGTGGTATGTTTTGGAGTGAATAACAGGTAAGTTGCGGCTGCTGCTCACGCGCAGAAAACGCATCGTTTCGGCTATCGAACCAATGCAACTGCCAGGGGAGTGGCATGCATAGTTTTATAATTTCATGGCCCACATGCCCAGCACCGAAGATAGCCACATGCGCGGTCGCACCTGGAAAGGCTTCAAGTAAAATATTCACAAAACCACCGCAGCACTGACCACTACGCCCTCCCAAAGAGAAGGCTTCCAGGCTAAGGCCGAAGCGCTGCTCGGCTAATAAGCGGCGTGCTGCGTCAATGGTTTGCCACTCAAACGTACCGCCCCCCAGAGTGTCAAAAATCGCATCAGCGGTAACAACCATGCGCGCACCAGGCTCGCGGGGCGTTGAACCCAGGCTGGTTACCTGCGTGGCTAATACATGCGGTATGCCGTCGCGCTGCAAGCGGTGCAGCGCTGCATGCCACGTTTCTGGAGGTTGAATATCTCTCACAGCGCTTTTTTCCTGATGGCGTTTGCGGCCAACATGACCCGCTCGGGGGTAGCTGGGGTATCTAAGTGGGGAGAGACGGCATAATCGGTAAGACTTGATAGCGCGTCACGCAGCGCCGACCAGACACTAATGCCCAACATAAAAGGGGGCTCGCCAACGGCTTTGGAGCGATAGAGGCTGGCCATTGAGTTGGGATGGCCCTCCAAAAGTGAGACATTGAAAATAGGGGGCAAGTCTCCAAAGGTGGGGATTTTATAAGTGGCCGGGCCATCACTTACCAGCACGCCTTTATCATTCCAGATCAGTTCTTCACTGGTCAGCCAGCCCATCCCCTGAATAAAGCCACCTTCCACTTGCCCGATATCAATCGCTGGATTCAATGAATCGCCTACATCATGCAGAATGTCCACTCGATCCACCTGGTACTCGCCACTTAATGTGTCGACACTGACTTCAGCCACTGCCGCGCCAAAGGCAAAGTAATAAAAAGGCCGTCCTTGACCTGTCGAGCGGTCATAATGGATCAAGGGTGTGGCATAAAAGCCCTTTTCAGATAACGAAATACGATTGAGATAGGCGGTTTGTATCAGCTCCCCCCAAGGAATGCGTCGCTGGCTCTCGCCTAATCCCGCTATCAACATGCCATCTTTCAGATGCATACCTTCACGATCCAGGCCTTCGGCGAAGTGACCCGCTGCGAAATCAAAAAGACGCTCACGAAGCTTGGTGGCCGCGTCTCTGGCCGCCATACCATTCAGATCGGCACCGCTAGAGGCGGCGGTCGGCGAGGTATTGGGGATTTTGTCGGTTCGCGTAGCCGTGATGCGTACCTTGTCTAGATCCAGCCCCAGTTCCCGTGCTACCACTTGGCAAATCTTGGTATGGAGACCTTGCCCCATTTCAGTGCCGCCGTGATTGATCATAACGCTGCCATCGGTATAGACATGCAGCAGGGCGCCCGCTTGATTAAGGTGTTGGGCAGTAAAGGATATGCCGAACTTGACCGGGGTAAGAGCAAGTCCTTTTTTGATCACTGTGCTGGTGGCGTTGAATTGGCTAATGGTACTGCGCCGAGCCCAGTAATCGCTGTCCTGTTCGAGCGTGGTGACCAGCGTATGCAGTAACTTTCGCTGATCGACTTGCTGACCGTAATGAGTCACTTCGCGGCCGTCACGGTAGAAATTGCGCTTACGCACCGTGAGTGGATCTTCGCCAATCTGACGAGCAATATCATCCATGGCAGCTTCAATGATCATCATGCCCTGGGGGCCGCCAAAACCCCGAAAGGCGGTATTAGAAGCAGTATGGGTTTTAGCACGATGACCCACTACCTGTGCTTTCCCTAGCGAATAAGCATTATCCGCATGAAACATGGCGCGATCGACGATAGCGTCAGAAAGATCCGGCGAATAGCCGCAGTCGCCGATCAGAGTGATCTCTCCCCCCTGAATGATGCCTTTATCATCAATGGCTAATCGGTAACGATCATGGAAGGGGTGGCGTTTTCCCGTGGTGCGCATGTCTTCGCTGCGGGGCAAGCGGAGCCGAATGGTTTTACCCGTGCGGCGGGCTAATAGCGCCGCGATACAGGCCCAAGCAGAGGCTTGCGTCTCTTTGCCGCCAAAGCCACCGCCCATGCGCCGCACTTCTACAGTAACTGAGTGAAAAGGGATATCGAGCACTTCTGCCACTAGCTTTTGGGTTTCACTCGGGTGTTGGTTGGAGGTGTGAACGATAACCCCTTCGTCTTCGGTGGGGTGCACAACGCACGCTTGACCTTCCAGATAGAAGTGCTCCTGGCCGCCAATAAACAGTTGGCCTTCGACAATCTGACCCGCTTGATCAAGCGTTTGCTGCCAGTCGCCGTGGCTCTGAACATGGGTCGGACGCACGAACTCTTCGCGCTCGGCTGCGCCCACCGGGTCAAGACTAGCAGGCTGCTCATCGATATTGACCACGGCCAATTTCACGGCCCTACGTGCTGCTTGGAAGGTCGTCGCCGCGACCGCAAATAAGCATTGGCCTGCGTAGCTGATGTCTTGATCGACAAAAATAGGGTCGCCGGGGAAAACCGGGCCGATATCGGTGTGCCCAGGTACTTCATGAAAGGTAACCACATCGACCACCCCTGACGCCTGTTTCACCTTACTAAGGTCAAGCTTCGTTAAGGCGCCGTGCGCAACCGGGGATAATCCTAGTGCCACATGCAGCTCATTGGCAGTGGTTGGCAGGTCGTCAATATAAGTGGCTTTGCCGGTCACGTGCTTTTCAGCGCTTTCATGAAAGCTTGAGCTACCCGCCTGTCGCTGGCCAGCTACATCGATCGTATGACGCGCCAGAGGGCCGTCTCCTTGAATGTGATCGTCGAGCTCTCGGCGGGCACGGCTGCTGTCGCTGTCCAGTTTAGTGAGCGTACGCATTGAGCATCACCTCTTGATCGGGCGCTGAAAGAGAAAGATAGAGGCGTTCAAGCAAGTTCTTGGCGGCCTGTTGGCGATAATGCTGACTGCCTCGCACATCGCTCATTGGCTGAAAATCTTCATCTAGAGCCTGCTGGGCGGCGCGAAAAATCGCTTGGCCGATAGGGATGCCTTCAAGTGCCGCCTCTACTGCCAGTGCGCGTTTAGGCGTTGCCGCCATGCCTCCAAAGGCGATGCGCACGTTAAGCAGCCTATCGTGTTCGATTCGGTAGCTAAAGGCGCCCAATACTGCGGAAATATCATCTTCACGACGTTTGGACAGCTTCCAAACGCGCAGCTGACTGCCCTCAGCCAGCTGTGGAATGAAAATCCGCGAAACGACTTCATTAGCCGCTAGGGCCGTCTTTTTATAGTCCAGAAAAAAATCTTCAAGGGCTAGGCAGCGCTCGCCGTTTACGCTGGCAAGCTCGATCTGGGCACCCAGGGCAAGAAGCACAGGCGGCGTGTCGCCAATGGGAGAAGCATTGGCGATATTGCCACCGAGGGTGCCTCGGTTGCGAATCTGCTGGGAGCCAAGCCGGTGTAGAAGATGGGCGAAAGAGGGAAAGTGTTTTTCAAAAAAGGGCTCAAGCTGGGTGTAGGTGACCGCACTGCCTACCCACCAGCCGGACTGATGTGCAGAGGTATACTTTTCAATCGCTAATAGTTCGGTAACTTGAGAAACGTCAATCAACTGATCAAGCGGGGCCAAGCGCTGAGTGCTTTCCAGCCAAAGATCGGTGCCTCCCGCCACAAGGCGTGCTTGGGGGGCTGATTGGCGCAGTTGCGTCAGCTCTTCCAGCGATTGCGGCTGGGCAAAAAAAGAACTGGCATCGGCTGGCGTGGTTAAAGCGGGTTGGCGTTCTGATTCTGGTAATGTTGCGTCGAACCACTGGGGGCGCTCGTAAGGAATATCACTCATACGCAGCGCTGCATCGCGGATAGGTCGATAACCTGTGCAGCGGCACAAATTACCGCCTAGAGTGGCTTCAAGGCGTTCGGAGGTTAGCGGCGCAGGGCGTTGGGCAAGATCGCTGTGCAGCGTAAAAAGTGACATGACAATACCCGGCGTACAAAATCCGCACTGGCTCCCATGGCACTCAATCATTGCTTGCTGCGCCGGATGAAGATTGCCACTTTTCGCTAGCCCCTCAACGGTTACCATGTGCTTGTTCTGAAGCTGGTGAGCCGGTGTTATGCAAGCATTGGCGCTGGCAAACGCATGAATATCGCCCGCTAAATCGTCAATGGCCACGGTGCAGGCGCCACAATCACCCGACGCGCAGCCCTCTTTGGTGCCTGTTTGGCCCAAGTGCTCGCGCAATAAGGTTAAGATGCTCGTGTCCGGTGAAACGTCGCACCGCTGAGGGACGCCATTGAGCAGGAACGCAATCGTTGCCATGCCAAACTCCATTGTGATTGTATAGACCGGAATAATGCTGACCGATCGGTCAATATGTGTTGAGCTTGGAACAAAACACCGTATCTTGCAAGTATTTGATCGCTGCACGGGAGTGGGGCAAGCTTATGCGAAATGCCATCATTTGGGGCGATTGGCCTGTCCAAGACTCTTGCTAAAGGAACACCGTTAATGACTGCTGCATCCGCCACACATGAAAGTCCAAGCCGTGAAAGAATAGAAGCAAGTATTCTAATGGCTGCGGAGCAAGTGTTTTCACAGCACGGCTACCGGGGCGCGAGCTTACAAGTGATTGCCGATCAGGCCGGGCTGCCCAAGGCCAATATTCTTTACTATATGGGCAGCAAGCAAGCGCTCTATGTACGGCTGCTTGATCGCATGATGCGTCGCTGGAATGAAGTACTGGAAGACATTACGCCCGACAGCGATCCAGCGGAGGTGCTCAGCGATTTTATCCGCACTAAAATGGTGCTTGGTCAGCGCTACCCTGAAGGTTCGAAGCTGTTTGCGGCAGAAATTTTAGCAGGGGCGCCTTTCTTGAGTGGCTATTTGGCCGGAGAGCTGCGTGAGTGGGTGGCTTCACGGACCGCCATTATTCGCCAATGGTCTGCTCAGGGCAAAATGGATGATCTCGACCCCCGTTGGCTTATTTTCTTAATCTGGTCAGCTACCCAGCACTACACTGAATATAGCGCGCAGGTTAGCGGTATTCTAGGCCGCGATACGTTAAGCGACGAAGATGTTGCGTCAATCTGCGCCTTCCTTGAACACGTCATTCTCAAAGGCTGCGGTGTTAGCCAAACGCATACCCCTGTTGTTCAGGCCGACAGGTGATCATTCAATGAGCACATTGCCTATTGATGAGCATCTATACGAGATCAATACCGCTCTTAGCGACCATCATAGAGCAATGCTAATTGCCCAGCCGGGGGCGGGTAAAACGACACGCGTGCCCCTGACGCTTTTGAAAGCGGAGTGGGCTAGCGGAAAAAAGCTGCTCTTGCTAGAGCCACGACGAGTAGCGGCCCGCTTGGCGGCTAGCTTTATGGCTAAGCAGCTAGGGGAAAGCGTAGGGCAGACGGTGGGCTATCGCATGCGCGGCGACAGCTGCGTAGGTTCACAAACTCGTTTAGAGGTGGTGACCCAAGGTGTTCTTACCGCATGTTGCAGGATGATCCACTGTTAGAAGGCGTGGCCGGTATTATTTTTGACGAGTTTCATGAACGTAGTCTCGAAGCCGACCTGGGTTTGGCGTTGGCGTTGGATGTACAAACGAGTATCCGTGACGACCTACGCTTGCTGGTGATGTCGGCAACGTTGGATGTAGAAGCGCTTCGGCGGGTTTTAGGGGCGCAAACGCCCACCATCGAATGCCATGGCCGACAGTATCCAGTGATAACCGCTTACCGACCACGCCAGAGCGGTGAGGAGAGTAGTAGCCATACGCTTCGAGTGGTTAATGAAGTGCTAGCAAATCCAAAGACCCAGGATATCCTCGTGATCTTACCGGGGGTTGCCGAGATAAATCGCGTGGTTCAAGCGCTCCAGCAGGCTTTGCCTCATATCGACATACGTCCCCTGCACGGCAGGATGAGTATCGAACGGCAGCAGGCGGCATTGGCAGCGAACACGTCACAACAGCGTATTATTGTTTCCACCGCCATTACCGAATCGAGTATTACCGTCGATGGTGTCAACGTAGTGATCGACGGAGGATTAGAGCGAGTGCCTCTTTTTCAGCCTCGTACGGGATTAACGTGGTTAACCACACGACGTATTAACCGTGCTAGCGCAGACCAAAGAAGGGGGCGAGCAGGGCGTCAACGTGAAGGCTTATGTTTTCGACTTTGGGCACAAGAGCAGACGCTGGCGCCTTTCGGTGAGCCTGAGATCCAGCAAGCTGATCTCGCCTCGGTAGTACTTGAGTTGGCGAGCTGGGGAGTCAAGTGCCCCCAGGCATTGAGTTGGGTAACGCCGCCGCCACAGGGCGCTTGGCGAAGTGGCCAAGCGCTGCTGGTGCAGTTGGGTGTGCTGGATGATCAGCATCAACTGACCGCTTTGGGTGTTCGCAGTACGCGGTGGCCTGTCGCGCCGCGCATCGCCGTCATGCTGGAAAGAGCCTGTGAAATGAATGCGCTGCCGCTTGCCTGTGGCTTAGCTGCGTTGCTGGAAAGCCGTGACAGTAGCGAACGCTCGTTGCAGGATGCTTTGACTCTACGGCTTCGCCAGCCTTCGCGTTTCCCCACTTGGCAGCGTGAAGCACATCGATTAACGAAAATGGCTGGGGTAGCGTTGAACGATGCGGTGGTTGAGTTGCTTGGGCCGCTTTTGTCGCTGGTATTTCCTGATCGCATAGGGCAACAAATAGCGCCAGGTAACTTTCGGCTAGCAAATGGCAAGACGGCGACGCTGCCATTAAAAGATACGTTGGCGCACCAGCCATATCTAGTCGCCGTTGCGTTAAACAGTGAAGGTAATGAACAGGCGCGTATGCTTTCCGGCGAGCCGTTATCGCTCGAATCGCTACTTTCGCTTTATCCCGATATTCGCTCTTGGCGCCCGCGCGTTATGTGGTCGCAAGATCATGGCCGTTTGATCGGGGAGGAGGTGCAAACACATGGAAGTCTGGTCATTGCTAAACGGCATTTAGCCCACATGCCCGAGGAGGTGGTAAGAGAGGCCTTATTAATCGCGTTGCGCCAGCAGCCAGAAAGGTTGTTTAGCGATAAGTTACAGCAGTTACAAGGGCGTATGACGCTACTACGCGAAAAGCTGGGAGAAGCGTGGCCAGACTGGTCGGAGAAAACGCTACTAGCATCGTTAGATAGCTGGCTAGCGCCCTACCTTATCGATATTAATCGGCTAAGTCAGATTGAGAAATTACCGTTATTCGACTATTTGCTTGACTCACTCTCGTGGGAACAGAAAAGTGAATTCGAACGCTTAGCACCTAAAGCGCTTAAAGTACCTAGTGGAAAAGAGATCGCGCTAGATTATTTACCTTGTCTTTCCCACTACCCACCTGTTCTAGCCCTAAAGCTTCAAGAAGCATTTGGTTGGCGGGAAACACCAACGATCGTAAATGGCGACATTGCTGTGATGATTCACCTGCTATCGCCAGCCCGAAGGCCGCTGCAAGTTACCCAGGATCTACTCAGCTTTTGGCAAAATGGCTACTCTGAGGTGCGTAAAGAAATGCGCGGGCGTTACCCCAAACACCCCTGGCCAGAAGATCCCATGACTGCCGTTGCTACCGCGCGCACAAAACAAAAGTTGCGTTAACCACCTATAAGCGTTTCATCGGTCGCTTCTATTCACTACGTTTCTCTGGGATCTCATCTGGAAGCCGGTAGCGAACGCCGTTTACTTGCTCTTCTTCGTAGCGTTGATTTTCTTCTTCAGGCACCACGCCAATCACAGTTTTCTTTGAGCCGTCGGGCCATGTGTAAGTCGTACAACCCACGAGTAGTAACAGTGGAATAAAAGCTAACAGGCTTATTGCTGGTGGGAGGGCAAGGCGCTTGAACATCAGTCACTCCATTGGGTAATGCTAGATCCTGTAGGAAACGTAGTATCGCATAGTCAGAACTATAGATTGCCATTAACTTGTCTGTAAATGCTTAGATCTCTTTCATTTATCCCTGCCTAATACCTTTGTCTGTCTATGATAGTGGAAGAGAACCGTGAATCCTAAATGCATGTAGCTCTGCGAATCTCAACCGGAGGTTTTATGTGGTCAGTGGTGAAGTCAGTGCTAGCGGCCTTGCTGGGGGTTCAGAGTAACCAAAAGCGGCAGCAGGACTTTAGTAGTGGGAAACCAGCAGCCTACCTTCTGACGGGGTTCATCGTTACGCTGCTATTCGTTGTAGCGCTCATCTTTCTCGCATCGTTGGCTGCCCGCTAAGAAACGTTGATAGCGTTAACCGAGCAAACCGTGACGAATGGCACATATTTTCTATACTGCTAATATCTTATTTAATCCTGCTCTACTTTAAAGGCAGGTGATAACAACAATAAGTACGGAGGTTTTATGCGATCAGTGTGGCGGTGGCTATTCGTTATTTCACTTTCTGCAAGCGGGTCGCAGGCTTATGCAAGCGATTGGAACATGCCTGTCGGGGTAACCGATGTAAGTGCCGATATTTTTGGCCTACACATGTCGATTTTTTGGATATGTGTCGTGATTGGCCTCGTGGTGTTTGGGGCTATGTTTTACTCCCTGTTTCGCTATCGCCACTCAAAAGGTGCAAAAGCGGCCAATTTTCATGAGCATACCAGCGTGGAAGTACTTTGGACGGCCATTCCTGTGTTGATTTTGGTTGGCATGGCAGTTCCCGCCACAGCCACGCTTAAAAATATGTACGACTCTTCAGATGCAGAATTAGACGTCATGATCACAGGGCAGCAGTGGCGCTGGCGCTATGAGTATCTGGGAGAGGATGTTGCGTTTACTTCTAATATGAGCACGCCTAGGACACAAATTAGTGGGGCTGAGACCCGGGGAGAGCATTACTTATTAGAAGTAGATGAGCCGCTAGTACTACCCGTCAATCGCAAAGTACGCTTTTTGATGACATCCGACGACGTTATCCACTCGTGGTGGGTGCCTGATTTAGCAGTCAAACAAGATACGATTCCCGGCTTTATTAATGAAAATTGGGTAAAGATCAATGAGCCGGGTATCTACCGTGGGCAGTGCACTGAGCTATGCGGCATTAACCACGGTTTTATGCCTGTTGTGGTACATGCGATGGAAGAGGATGAGTTCGATGGCTGGCTTGCCGAGCGCAAAGAAGCTGCTGCGGAAGAAGCGATGGGTGTTGACCGTGAGTGGGGCATGGATGAATTGATGGAGCGGGGTCAGGCCATTTATCAATCGATCTGCTCTTCTTGCCACCAAGCAGAAGGGCAAGGCTCTCCGCCCGCTTTTCCTGCGCTGGCCAATAATGAACAGCTTATTAGTGATGTGGATTGGCATCTCAATAAAGTGATTAACGGTGTCTCGGGTGCTGCAATGCCAGCGTTTCGCAGCACCTTAAACCCAGTGGAAATTGCCGCTGTAGTGACCTATACGCGAAATGCCTGGGGTAACGAAACAGGTGAGGTGGTGCAGCCTTCTTTAGTGGCTGAGTTAATCGCCCAATGAAGTTGAAGTGCCACTCAACCAGACAACAACAATATTGCGGAGATTACCATGTCGCCCAAACTGCCCCCTCAACCTCCTTTGCAGCATAGCTCCACGGCCGTGGCCGATGGGCAAGCGCATGGTCATGCCGCGCCGCCAAAAGGTATTTTACGCTGGCTGTTGACCACCAATCACAAAGAGATTGGCTCTCTTTATCTAATTTTTTCGTTAACGATGTTTTTCATTGGCGGCATTTTTGCCTTAGTTGTCAGGGCCGAACTTTTCCAGCCAGGACTGCAGCTGGTAGAGCCTGAGTTTTTCAATCAGATGACCACTATGCATGGGTTGATCATGGTGTTTGCCGCGGTGATGCCGGCATTCACTGGGTTAGCTAATTGGATGATACCGCTACAAGTTGGCGCGCCAGACATGGCGTTACCGCGATTGAATAATTTTAGCTTTTGGCTGCTTCCTGTTGCTTTTATTTTACTGCTTTCAACCCTTTTCATGCCTGGCGGCGGCCCTAATTTTGGATGGACTTTTTATGCGCCGCTGTCAACCAACTATGCGCCTCCTTCCACCACCTTTTTTATTCTCTCATTACACCTTGCCGGTATCAGTTCGATATTGGGGGCCATCAATATTATTGCCACTATTTTGAATATGCGGGCACCGGGCATGCGCCTAATGGATATGCCGCTCTTCGTATGGACATGGTTGATTACGGCCTTTTTGCTAATCGCGGTAATGCCGGTCTTAGCGGCGGTCATCACCATGATGCTGATGGACATTAACTTTGGCACCAGCTTCTTTGATGCGGCGGGCGGGGGCGATCCAGTTCTGTTTCAGCATCTCTTCTGGACGTTTGGTCATCCCGAAGTGTACATCATGATTCTGCCTGCTTTTGGAATTGTCTCCGCGATCATACCCACGTTTGCAAGAAAGCCATTGTTTGGTTATGCATCGATGGTTTACGCCACAGCTGCCATTGCGTTTCTATCGTTTTTAGTCTGGGCACACCACATGTTTGTGGTGGGAATGCCTTTGGTGGCAGAGCTGTTTTTTATGTACACCACTATGTTAATCGCCGTGCCGACTGGGGTGAAAGTGTTTAACTGGGTCACTACGCTCTTTCGGGGCTCCATCAGTTTTGAGTCGCCAATGCTTTTTGCCCTTGCGTTTGTGGTGCTATTTACCATTGGTGGTTTTTCGGGATTAATGCTGGCCATCGCGCCAGCCGATTTTCAATATCATGATACTTATTTCGTGGTAGCTCACTTTCACTATGTATTAGTGCCAGGGGCGATCTTTGCCATTATGGCTGGGGTCTATTATTGGTTGCCGAAGTGGACTGGGCATTACCCTAACGAGCGGCTTGCTCAGTGGCATTTCTGGTTCTCCATTATTGGTGTGAATTTAACCTTTTTCCCGATGCATTTTGCTGGCTTGGCAGGTATGCCTCGTCGCATTCCTGACTATGCGCTTCAATTTGCTGATTTTAACTTGCTCTCCAGTATCGGTGCCTTCTTCTTTGGAGCATCCCAGCTGCTATTTGTTTTAGGGATCATATTGTGCGTTCGCGGTGGGAAGAAAGCTCCAGCAAAAGCCTGGGAAGGGGCCGAAGATTTAGAGTGGACCGTTCCCTCTCCAGCGCCGCTGCATACGTTTGAGACGCCGCCCGTTTTTCATCGTACTTCTCACTCATAGTGGCATCCATCCAATAGTCCCGAGAAGGGGTATGGATAGGAGAGGTGATATGGATAGTCGAGAGCAAAACCAGGTAGGTGTGCGCCGTACGGTCATTAGAACGCTGGCCGTGCTGGTCGGTATGTTCGCCTTTGCTTTTGCACTAGTGCCGCTATATGACGTTTTTTGTCAAATTACCGGTATTAACGGCAAAGTCGATGCAACGGCGCAAAGTATCGTTCACGAAGAGGTAGATGAATCTCGCTACGTGAATGTGCAATTTATAACGCGGGGTAGCGCAGGTCTGCCATGGCAAATGAGTGTTGAAATGCGTCAAATGAGCGTGCACCCGGGGCAAACTGCTGAAGTCGATTTTACCTTTACTAACAATAGTCCTAGCGAAAGTTGGGGGCGAGCGGTGCCGAGCGTTTCTCCTTCAAACGCGACCCGTCATTTGCGCAAAGTGAGCTGTTTCTGCTTTGAGGAGCAGCGCTTGCAAGGCGATGAGCGCTTGACCATTCCGTTGGTATTCCAGCTGGCGCGAGACCTACCCGAAGAGATCAACACCATTACGCTGGTATATACCCTGTATCCAGTTGACCGGGCTGAGCAAAATGCCTCGATGACGAATACGCGCCTGATGAACAATCCCAACTATGAATTAAAAAACAATAAAGCGGCGGGAGAGACGATATGAGCAGTGGTAGCTATTACGTTCCAGCGAGTAGCCGGTGGCCGGTTCTCGGTTCGGTAGCACTCGGTGCCATGATGGTAGGCACAGGTATCAAGCTTGTTTACGACACTGGGCTCCCACTAATGGTAATAGGTGTGCTGGGTATCGTGGCTGTTATGGGACTCTGGTTCCGTGATGTGATCAGTGAGTCGCGTGGTGGGCTATACGATGAACAAATGGATCGTTCCTTTCGCTGGGGCATGGGCTGGTTCATTTTCTCAGAAGTCATGTTTTTTGCCGCTTTTTTTGGGGCGTTATTTTATGTGAGGATGTTTACCCTTCCATGGCTGGGGGGAGAAGGTGCAAAAGGCGTGTCAGCGTTATTATGGCCTGATTTTGTGGCGACATGGCCCTTGCTGAATCCACCAGATGATTCCATTGCCGGTCCTCAGCAAGTATTTAGTCCTTGGCAACTTCCCCTCGTTAACACCCTGATTTTGATTACCTCCAGTATTACGCTAACAGTTGCTCATGAAGCCTTAAAAGTCGGCTATCGGCGTACATGCCGTAACTGGTTGGCGGGAACCGTGCTACTAGGCTGCTGCTTTATAATGATTCAAGGGGTCGAATATTATGAGGCTTATGCACACTACGGCATTACGTTAGAAGCCGGTATTTTTGGTGCGACGTTCTTTATATTGACCGGTTTTCATGGCTTACACGTGATCATCGGCACGATCATTCTTGCCACAATGCTGGTAAGAATTGTTAAAGGTCACTTCGCTGACGAAAATCATTTCGGCTTTGAAGCATCATGTTGGTACTGGCACTTTGTCGATGTGGTATGGGTAGGGCTATTTATTTTCGTTTACGTTTTATAGCCCGCTCAACCTAGCTGACCAGACCAAAACCCAAAAATGATAAGTGCCATTAGCACACACGCGAGACCGATACGCCATTTAAGAGACACCAATAGCCGGCGAGAAGAAGCGCCGTCACGTAAAAGAAAGCCAGCTCCCATCGCTAGACTGGCGACCATGGCAATAAACACGGCAGCAATGAGTAGTTGTAACCACATGATGAAAACCTCTCGGCAATGGCGTTTTTATAGTTGGTGTATTTTCTGGAGTTTGCTGGTAGCCCTAGGGGCCTGTCTAGGACTATGGCAGTGGGACAGGGCCGATGACAAGCGCTTAGCCTTGGCGCTTCGTGCCAAGGCGCCAACATTGGTGCAGCCGGCGGTGCACCCAGAGCAAGGCGCCAAGGTAACCCTGCAAGGTAAGTACTTGGCAGAGCATACGCTCTATTTAGACAACCGAATTGTAGACGGTCAGTTAGGTGTAGCCGTACTAACGCCTTTGCGTGACAGCGCTGGGCAGCTTTGGTTGGTACAGCGGGGCTTTTTACCCACTGGTCCTCAGCGCGAACCGCCTCAAGCCACTACGCCAACAGGCTACGTTGAGTTGATCGGTGAATGGCAGGATGTGCAAGCAGGTGGTCCGCTTTACGGAGCCAATCAAGAGGGTGTCAGATTGCAACAGTTAAGCCTTGAGCCATGGCGTACTGCCCTAGGCTCTTTTAGCTATGCAGGCTGGCTGCATGCTAGCGAGGGTGATGGCGTTCTAACGCCTTGGTGGGAAGCCAACGTTATGCCGCCCAGTCGTCATATGGGGTACGCATTTCAATGGTGGGCGTTGGCATTGGCGGCCTTGGTGGTAATGTTTTTGGGTGGGCGAAGGTTGCGTTGCGATGCATCGCAACAAGCGTTATTACTGAATAAAAATAAGCAGGGTGAATAATGAAGCAGAATGCGAACCATGATCGCCGACAGCGGCTCAAGTTGATGCTCATCTTTGCGATATTTGCGGCTCCGATGGTGGCTGCTTGGGGGATGGTCGAATTTCGTATTGGCATTCCTGATCGTCATACGGCGCATGGCGATGTAGAACTGGCATTACCTGCTTTGGATGAATGGCCTTTGACCCCCTTTGCCGTGGGGAACGAAGACGAGTGGATTCTTGCCTACGACTGCACCCAGCAATGCGAAACACGCCAAGACGCACTTTGGCGGCTGCACCGTGCTTTAGGGCGTGAGGCCCCAAGACTAACGCGCTTACGTATTGGCGGAGATGCTCAACCGCTGCCAGGAGAAGTGGCCAGTCAGTGGCAACGTCTACCTGCATGGCGAAAGGAAAATGCGGTGTGGTTACTCGACCCTTCAGGACGGCCGGCGTTAGCATTTGATGAAAGTATCGCGACTAAGTACATGCTCGACGACATACAGCACCTGTTTAAAGTCAATCCCCTATAAAGCGCAATGAACCCTGTTGCTAAGGAAAGCACCATGCATGATTCATACGAGCGCCGGTTACGTTGGCTAGTGCGATTAACGTTAATAGGCACTCTTTTTACAGCAGTGGTGATGTTAGTGGGTGCATGGACGCGATTAGTGGACGCGGGCTTAGGCTGCCCTGATTGGCCAGGTTGCTACGGTAAACTGCTGGTGCCCGATAATGAACACGCCACGCTACGCCATCCCGATGTACCTTTAGTCCCCTTTAAAGCATGGGTAGAGATGGTCCATCGCTACATTGCTAGCTTGTTAGGTTTACTCGTAATAAGCGTTGTTGTACTAGGCTGGCCCTTGCACCGTCGCCGAGGCTATCCCTGGCACCTGAGTTGGGTATTGTTAATCATTATTGTGCTCCAGGGGGCATTTGGTGCTTTTACCGTTACCCTCCAGTTATGGCCCCAAGTGGTCACCCTGCATCTGTTGGGTGGGTTAAGTGTCCTGCTGCTGTTCCTTTGGTTGCACCTGCGTTTAAGGCTAGCTTTAACGCAAGTGAAGGTAAGTACGCCTCGGCGTACCAACGTGTGGTGGATAATTGCGGCAAGTTTATTGGTTGCGCAAATGGCTCTAGGCGGCTGGGTTTCCAGCAACTATGCCGGTATAGCTTGCCAAGGTTTCCCAACTTGCAATGGCCAATGGTTGCCCCCGATGGATATTAGCGAAGGCTTTCACCTCACCCAGACGGTCGGGCCAAATTATCTTCATGGCCAGTTGCATGCCGATGCACGCACCGCTATTCAAGTAGTTCATCGCTTAGGAGCGTTATTGCTGGGTATGGGGCTAATTGCGCTCTGGTGGCATCACCGGCGTTTCCCTGTTGTTGCAAGGCCGCTTGCGATAGTGATTGGCTTGTACGCACTGCAAGCCGCGTTGGGAATTGCCAATGTGGTGTTTTGGTTGCCCCTTTGGTTGGCCTTATTGCACACGGCTGGTGCCATGATATTGGCCACCGTGATCGTTTGGGCATGGTGGCGTTGGCGCTATCAAGCGGATATCGCTTATTCAGCTTCTGCCTCGTCACCTTATAACCACATTATCACTCAATAAAAGGGAAGCATGGCATGCGAAATATAACAATAATGCTGCCCGCGTCAGTGCCTTCAATGGTGTGGGGTTGGAGAGAACTGCTTGGCCTGTGCAAGCTGAAAGTCGTCGCTGTAATGCTGGTATGTGCGGCAGTGGGGATGGCATTAGCAACGCCTGGAGTGCCACCGCTAACCAACGTGATATTCGGTCTCGCCGGAATCGGTTTAGCCTCCTGCGGAGCGGCCGCTTTTAATCATGTCATTGACCGTCACTTGGATGCTGTCATGACCCGAACTTCGCGTCGGCCGGTCGCCAGCAAACGTCTGCCCGTGCCAGTAGCGATAGGCTGGGCAGTGGTGCTTTCTGCACTTGGTGTGGCGATCTTAGCTTGGCAGGTGAACTCATTGACCGCCTTGCTAACGTTTGCTTCATTAATTGGCTACGCATTGATTTATACCGCTTTTCTTAAGCGTGCAACGCCTCAAAATATAGTGATCGGAGGCGTGGCTGGCGCGGCACCCCCATTGCTTGGCTGGGTGGCTATTACCGGGTATGTATCTCCTGAGCCTTTGTTGCTCATGCTAATTATTTTTGCCTGGACGCCGCCGCACTTTTGGGCACTGGCTATTCATAAATGTGATGATTACGCGAGGGCAGGCATTCCAATGTTGCCTGTTACCCATGGCATTCCGTTTACTAGGCTACAAATTTGGCTTTATGGCTGGCTCACTGTAGTAACTACCTTGCTGCCAGTAGTGATCGGCATGAGCGGAATGCTTTATTTGGTCATTGTGCTAGCGCTAAATGCGCGTTTTATGTTCTGGAATTGGCGTATTTGGCGTGGTCAGGATTCCACCGCGCCTATCAGTGCATTCTGGTTCTCGATTCGCTATCTATTGGGTGTGTTTTCGGCGTTGCTGCTTGATCATTACTCGATGGGTATTGCTTGGTAATTACAGCGTTCATACGTCAAATAAGTAAACGTCTAGCAAGATGCAACGCAAGCCTGGATGCTGCGGTGCTAATAGTGGTATAAGGGTGTACAATTTTCGTCAAGCAATTTATAGAGAAAGTAAGGAGTTTCATGAACTCGACGGGAGCACTGATTTTATTGGCGGTGGCCATAGCGGTCATCGTAGCCCTCGGTGCCTATGCTTGGTTTTTACGCCAAGAGGTGGGTCGCCGGGAAGCCTACCGACGCGATGAAGATACTCGTGCTCAACAAAATAGCTTGGAAAATCTTGATTATGTAGCCAGTGCACTAGTTCAGGAGCAGGTAGATATCACTGAAGGGGCGTGGCGTTGTAAAGTATTACTTGAAATTATTGACCCTAGCTTAACTGAGCGGCGTGAATTTCAGGCATTTGCTGAACACTATAGCCGCACACAGCATTTGAAAACGCATTCTGCTCGTCAACAACTGACACCTCAAGCTCGAATGCAAGAAGACAAAGAGCGGTTAATGGTAGAAAATGAAATGCGAGAAGCGGTGTTAGAAGCGGCCAAAGAAGTGTTGAAATGGCGTGCCAAAGGGTCAGGTGCATTACATTAAATAACGATTTTGAGCGACTTTTAGTCGCCAAAAAGTATAGCATGCTATTTTGTAGTGCCCATTGGGGCAATTTTGCTATGCTACAGAATGTCGGTATTGGCAAGAAGTTGATATCTCGGCATTGTTGCCTTCTTACGTATAAGCGTTAATGATAGGCACACAGCTCTGTATTATCTGGATGCTGGGCATCTAGTACGTTATATAAGTACTATGCCAGCGTATAAAACCAGCGGTGCAGAGCAGGCGAAAAATGGATGCTCTCGCAATAAGAAGCATTGGATAGATTTGGTCACTCATGGCCATTTCAGCATTGGATCAAGAAGGAGTCTTGCATGAAAAAATCAACGACTGGCTTGCTAATCGGTTCCGCACTGGTAGTAGGTCTCTCTGGCTGTGCCAGCTCAGCATCACAGTCTTCTAGCCAATCAAGCGCTAGCAGCGACCGTAGCTGGTACCAGCACCCTGCCGTTTGCGGTCTGGCAGGCAGTCTTATCGGTGGCAGCATTGGCTACGCCACTAGCAGCAGCTCTGATGAAGAGAGCGGTACTGCAACGGGTGCTGTTGCTGGTGCTGCTATCGGCGGTTTGCTATGTGCTGATCGCACGCCTGAGCCGGTTGCTCCTCAGTGCCCGAGCTACGGCGAAGTGCCTGCTGGTGTTGCTGTTGACGCTGAAGGTTGCCCGCTAGATTCTGACGGCGACGGCGTTCCGGATTACCGTGATCAGTGCCCAGGTACACCGGCCGGCGTTGAAGTTAATGCCAACGGTTGCCCGCTTGACTCTGATAACGACGGCGTTCCGGATTACCGTGACCAGTGTCCTAACACCCCGGCAGGCGTAGAAGTTAACGCTCTGGGTTGCCCGGACAGCGTTGTTCTAAAAGAAGTTAACTTTGAGTTTGATTCTGCTCAACTGACTTCTAACGCCCGCAGCGTACTGAACGGTGTTGCTGAGCGCTTGGTTAGCAATCCTGACGTGCGTGTAAGCATCGAAGGTCATACAGACTCACGTGGTTCTGACGAGTACAACAAAAACTTGTCACAAGAGCGTGCCGAATCTGTTGCCTCTTACCTTGCGAGCCAAGGTGTAGATGCTAACCGCATGCGTGCAGTAGGTTACGGCGAAGAGCGCCCCATCGCTTCTAACGAAACTGAAGAAGGTCGCTTCCAGAACCGTCGTGTTGAACTGGATGAGTGGAACTAAGTTCACTTATCAGCTGAGACTTGCTGGTTATCCGTAATCGGCTAACTACCAATCACAGCAACAGAAACGGGAGGCTTATGCCTCCCGTTTTTATTTTAAGCGATCGGCAATTCTGCTAATCTTGCCGCTGTTTTATTACTACGTTTGCGCCCCCAAGACCATTGATAGCGAAATGTGATCCTTGGTATGGATCACCACTGCGCTCAAGGAACCTGAATGCCTATTGTTACTCTGCCTGATGGCAGTCAAAGAACGTTTGAAGCGCCACTAACTATCATGCAGCTCGCAGAATCCATTGGCCCTGGTTTGGCTAAGGCTTGCGTGGCTGGAAAGATTGATGGTGTGCTGGTAGATGCGGCTGACTTAATCGAAAAAGATGCGAGTGTCGCTATCATCACCGCACGCGACGCTGAAGGGTTGGAGATTATTCGTCACTCTTGCGCCCACCTGATTGGTCACGCCGTTAAACAGATGTACCCCGAAGCCAAAATGGCGATTGGGCCGGTCATAGAAGACGGTTTTTATTACGATATTGAGTTTGGCCAACCTGTTACGCCGGAAGATCTGGAAGCAATAGAAGCGCGCATGCAGTCTTTGATTGAGCGCGAATATGATGTGGTGCGCGAATATGTCGACCGTGACAAGGCAATGTCGACCTTTTTAGTTCGTGATGAGCCGTATAAGCAGGAAATAATCCGCGATATTCCCGACGATGCAACCATTCGGCTTTATCATCACGAAGAGTACACCGACATGTGCCGTGGTCCGCACGTGCCGAATACGCGCCACTTGGCAGCCTTTAAGCTAACTAAGCTGGCAGGTGCCTATTGGCGTGGTGATGCCGCTAACACGATGCTGACGCGGATCTATGGTACCGCGTGGGGCGATAAAAAGCAGCTCAAGGCCTATATCAAGCGTCTCGAAGAGGCAGAGAAGCGTGATCACCGGAAGTTAGCGCGTCGATTAGATCTTTTCCATATGCAGGAAGAAGCGCCAGGCATGATTTTTTGGCACCCGAATGGGTGGGCGTTATGGCAGCAGATCGAACAATATATGCGCGGTGTTTATAAAGAGGGGGGTTACCAGGAAATTCGCTGCCCTCAAATAATGGATGTGTCGCTGTGGAAGAAGTCAGGGCATTGGGATAACTATGCAGACGGCATGTTCTTTACTGAGTCAGAAAAGCGCGAATATGCCCTTAAACCCATGAATTGCCCTGGACATGTTCAGGTATTTAATTCCGGTTTACGCAGCTACCGCGAACTACCGGTGCGTTTTGGTGAGTTTGGCGGTTGCCACCGTAATGAGCCTTCGGGTGCGTTGCACGGTATCATGCGCGTGCGAGCATTTACTCAAGATGATGGCCATGTTTTTTGTACCGAAGCTCAAGTTGAGCCAGAGGTAACGGATTTCCATCGCCAAGCGCTGAAGGTGTATAGTGATTTTGGCTTTGAAGACATTGCTATTAAAATTGCACTTCGTCCCGAAAAGCGTATCGGAAGCGACGAGGTTTGGGATCGTGCGGAAGACGCCTTGCGTAGTGCGTTAAAATCTTGCGATGTGGATTGGCAGGAACTTCCTGGTGAAGGTGCGTTCTATGGCCCCAAGATTGAATATCATATGAAAGACTGCCTGGGTCGCGAATGGCAGGTGGGTACCATGCAGGTAGATTTCATGATGCCAGAGCGACTCGGTGCTCAATATGTGACCGAAGAGGGCGATCGAAAGCCTCCGGTCATGCTGCACCGAGCTATCGTTGGCTCAATGGAGCGTTTCATTGGCATCTTGATTGAACATTATGCAGGCGCTATGCCATTATGGCTGGCACCACAGCAGGCGGTGATTATGACCATTACCGATTCACAGCGTGAATATGCGCTTGAATTGGAAGCGCGTCTGCAAAAAAGTGGCTTGCGTGTCAAAGCGGACTTGAGGAACGAGAAGATCGGCTTTAAAATCCGTGAGCATACGTTACAGAAAATTCCCTATCTCCTTGTGGTTGGAGATAAGGAAGTCGAAGCTGACTCAGTGGCCGTGCGAACACGCAGCGGCGAAAACCTCGGTACAATGACGATCGATGAATTTATTGACCGTCATACTGCCGAGAGAGCAGCCCTGGCGACATCGTCAATTGCCTAAGGAGACAGAACGATCAAGCGAAGCAACCAGCGCGGGCGTCCAGCAGACAAACGTCCACCAATGAACGAGCGAATTGTTGAAGAAGAAGTGCGCCTTATCGGTAGTGACGGTGAACAGTTGGGTGTTGTGCCCACCACCGAAGCGCTTGAGCGTGCTGAATCTGAAAGCTTAGACCTCGTGCAAATTTCGAATGCCGATCCCATTGTCTGTAAGATTATGGATTACGGTAAATTCGTTTTTGAGACCAAGAAGCAGAAAGCGGCTCAAAAGAAGAAGCAGAAGCAAATCCAGGTTAAGGAAGTTAAATTCCGTCCTGGCACCGACGAAGGCGATTATCAGGTTAAGCTTAAAAACCTGACGCGCTTTTTGGAAGGTGGTGACAAGGGCAAAGTCACACTGCGCTTCCGTGGTCGCGAAATGGCGCACCAGGACATCGGCCGTAAGCTGATGGAAAGGATTGCGGCAGACCTGGAAGAGATCGGAGCGGTAGAGTCTTTCCCGAAAATGGAAGGGCGCCAGATGATCATGATTATTGCCCCGAAGAAGAAGTGATCCAACGGCGATGTTAACGGGCCGCCGTTAAAACGGTGGTCGGCCCTGGGTTTTCTAAAAAATATCGAGCGGAGTTTTCCTCATGCCGAAAATCAAAAGTAACAGTGGCGCTGCTAAGCGCTTCAAGAAGACTGCGACAGGCTTTAAGCACAAGCAGTCTCACCGTAGCCACATCCTGACCAAGAAAACGACCAAGCGTAAGCGTCAATTGCGTGGAATGAAGCAGATTCACGCATCTGATAAAGCGCTCATCCAGCGTATGCTGCCGAATCTATAAGTCGGGTTTTTGTATTTCTGAGTGCGAAATTTGTTCGTCTCAGCCTTAAAGTCAGGAGTGTGTTATGACTCGAGTTAAACGTGGCGTAGTAGCGCGTCGTCGCCATAAAAAAGTATTGAAACTTGCTAAAGGTTACTACGGTGCCCGTTCGCGCGTTTTCCGCGTTGCCAAGCAAGCCGTTATCAAAGCAGGTCAGTATGCGTACCGTGACCGTCGCAACCGTAAGCGTCAGTTCCGCGCGCTATGGATCCAGCGTATTAACGCCGGTGCACGCGTCAATGGTATGTCTTACAGCCGCTTTGTTGGCGGTCTCAAGAAAGCCGGTATCGAAATCGACCGTAAAGTATTGGCCGATTTGGCAGTACACGAGAAGGCTGCATTTGCTGCCATCGTGGAAAAAGCCAAGGCTGCCCAATAAGGTAGTTTGTGCTGGGCTTTTGCCTGTGCAACGTGCCTGAGGTCATTTAAGAGTGGCCCATACAGGGGAAGAGCAGCCGCTCTTCCCCTGTTTTTTTGTCACCTTCAACGTGCCACGCCATCTTTAGAGATGGACACCGCTTAATTCGGAGTGAAACGGATGGATCACCTTCCTACTCTGGTATCTGAGGCTCGCGACGCCATTCAGGCTGCGCAGAGTGTCGCCGCACTAGACGAGTTACGAGTACGCTACTTAGGTAAGAAAGGTGAGGTAACTGCCTTGCTGAAAGGCCTGGGAAAACTGTCAGCCGAAGAGCGCCCGGCAGCGGGTGAGCGTATTAATCAGGCCAAGCAAACCCTAGCCGACGAAATTGATGCCAAGCGACAGCAGCTTGAAAGTACTGCGCTGAATGCTCGTTTGGCCGCTGAGAGTATCGATGTCACTTTGCCGGGGCGTGGCCAAGCCGAAGGCGGTCTGCATCCTGTGACACGTACGCTTGAGCGCATAGAGGGGCTGTTTACGCGAATTGGTTATGATGTAGCGGTAGGGCCTGAGATTGAGGATGACTATCATAATTTCGAAGCGCTGAATATTCCTGCCCACCATCCGGCTCGAGGCATGGCAGATACGTTCTATTTTGATGCTACGCGGCTGCTGCGAACTCACACCTCGCCAGTGCAAGTACGCACGATGAAAAGCAGTGAGCCGCCTATCCGTATTGTTTGCCCAGGGCGCGTGTATCGCAGCGACTCAGACCTGACCCACACGCCCATGTTTCATCAAGTCGAGGGGCTGTTGGTCGATGAGGGCGTTAGCTTTGCCGATCTTAAAGGGACGATCGAAGATTTTTTGCAGGCATTTTTCGAGCGCGATGATCTTTCGGTACGTTTCCGTCCTTCTTACTTTCCATTCACTGAACCCTCCGCGGAAGTGGATATTCAGTGCGTGATGTGTAGTGGGTCAGGCTGTCGCGTCTGTTCCCATAGCGGTTGGCTGGAAGTGATGGGTTGCGGCATGGTTCATCCTGAAGTGTTCAGGCATTCAGGTATCGATACTGAGCGCTATACGGGGTTTGCCTTCGGAATGGGGGCTGAGCGTTTGGCAATGCTGCGCTACGGCGTAAATGATTTACGCCTGTTTTTTGAAAACGATCTGCGTTTTTTACGTCAATTCGCTTAAGACCGCCGCCGAATACAGGATCAACGATGAAATTTTCAGAACAGTGGCTGCGCGAGTGGGTATCGCCGCAGCTTGAAACGCAGGCAATGGCCGATCAAATCACCATGGCGGGCTTGGAAGTCGATGCCATTGAAGCGGTAGCCACCGAATTCAGCGGTGTCGTCGTGGCTGAGGTGCTGAGTAAAGAGAAGCATCCAGACGCAGACAAGCTCAATGTATGTACCGTGAATGATGGTACGGGCGAACCTGTGCAGGTCGTTTGCGGTGCATCCAATGTGGAGGTTGGTCAGAAAATTCCCTTTGCCCGGGTGGGTGGCGTACTGCCCGGTGATTTTAAAATCAAAAAAGCCAAGCTACGCGGCGTTGAATCGCGCGGAATGATCTGTTCAGCATCAGAGCTAGGGCTGGAAGAAGAAACCTCGCCCGGCATTCTGGTGCTATCGTCAGCGGCGCCAGTGGGTATTGATTTCAGAGAGTTCATGCATCTTAACGACATGACGATCGAGGTCGATCTGACGCCCAATCGCGGTGACTGCCTTAGTATTAAGGGGTTGTCCCGTGAGGTGGGGGTTCTTAACCGATTGCCGGTTAACGGGCCAATGATAGAGCCGGTGGCTGCTAAAATTAAGGATAGCTTTACGGTTAACATTGAAGCACCTGAGCAGTGTCCGCGCTATATTGGCCGTGTGATCAAGGGCGTCAATGTTAAAGCTGAAACACCCCTTTGGATGGCTGAGCGTCTGCGCCGCAGTGGCGTACGTTCTATTGATCCAGTGGTGGATATTACCAATTACGTCATGCTGGAGTTAGGCCAGCCAATGCACGCCTTTGATCGTGACAATCTACAGGGTGGCATCGTGGTTCGCATGGCCAAGCCAGGCGAGAAGCTAACGCTGCTGGATGGTAACGATGTAGCGCTGCGCCCAGAAACACTGGTTATCGCCGATCATTCTGGGCCGCTTGCTATGGCAGGGGTGATGGGGGGCGAAAACTCCGGCGTAAATGAAAATACTCACACTATTTTTCTTGAGTCAGCCTTCTTCACGCCGCTTGCGATTGCAGGTCAAGCTCGCTCTTACGGACTGCATACCGATGCATCGCATCGTTTTGAGCGCGGTGTCGACCCGCAGTTAACGCCCGTTGCCGTCGAGCGGGCTACACAACTGTTAATAGAGATTTGTGGCGGCGAGGCAGGGCCTGCTGTTGAAGCGAAGAGTGCAGCGCATATGCCCGCCGAGCGCGCTATCGTATTGCGCAGCGAGCGTTTAGAAAAAGCCCTCTCCAAGACTCTCGATAGCGGTGACGTCAGCGATATTCTTCAGCGCCTAGGTCTTAATGTCAGCATGCAGGGTGAAGATTGGGCAGTGACTGCGCCCAGCTGGCGTTTCGACTTGGCCATTGAGGAAGACCTCATCGAAGAGGTGGCGCGCATACATGGTTATAATAACTTACCGGTGCGTCGCCCTGCGGCACGCTTAGCACTGCGTTCGGCGAATGAGGCGACGCTCACTCAGTCACGTCTGCGTCAGCAGATGGTTGCCCGTGGCTTTCAAGAGGCGATCACCTACAGCTTTGTTGCGCCTGAGTTGCAAGCGACGTTGTTGCCCGATGCCGTGACGCCTGTACTTGCCAATCCTATCTCGGCTGATTTGTCGGTAATGCGTGCAAGTTTATTTCCCGGCCTAGTTCGTGCCATGGAGCACAACCTCAATCGGCAGCAAACCCGTGTGCGATTATTTGAAACCGGGCTAGTATTTAATGGCGAATTGGATGCGTTGTCGCAGATACCGATGCTGGGTGCTTTAGTGTGTGGCCCGCGTGAAACAGAAGGATGGAGCGGGGTCAGAGATCGCGTCGACTTTTATGACCTTAAGGGAGATCTAGAAAGCGTCATCGCCCTGGGTGGTGAAGAAGATGCTTGGCGGTTCGAGCCCGCAGAGCACCCCGCACTTCATCCTGGGCAAAGTGCGCAGCTGCTGCACAATGGTAAACCTGCAGGCTGGATTGGCACGCTGCATCCGCAAGTGCGAGCAACGCTGGGTTTGAAAATGGATGCTGTGTTGTTTGAAGTGCGCCTGGATATGCTAAGCCAAGGCAGTGTGCCAGCCTTTGAACCGCTATCTCGCTTTCCAGAGGTGCGTCGTGATTTAGCGTTTATACTCAAAGAAGCTACCTCTGTTCAATCATTGCTGGATTGTGCCAGGGAGCAAGCGGGGGATTACCTGCAGGATATTAAGCTATTTGACGTTTATGCGGGTAAAGGGGTCGCAGAAGGCCACAAGAGTATTGCGTTGGGCTTGACCTGGCAGCATCCATCGCGCACGCTAAACGATGAAGAAATCAATCAGTTGGTCGATTCAATCGTGACACAAGTGCGTGTCAAGCTGGATGCGGATCTGCGCGGCTAAATAAGTAGCTAGTAAATGCTTAGGCCTCGCCACGATGCTTATCACGTTCTTGGCAATGCGTTTACTACTATACGGTTGATACAGCGCTTACTTGCTGCTGTATCTGCTTCAAGGATAAGGAGAAGCCTTATGGGTGCGTTGACCAAAGCAGAGCTGGCTGAGCATTTGCATGCTGAGCTGGCCTTGTCCAAGCGAGAAGCGAAAGCCATGGTCGAAGCTTTTTTTGAAGAGATACGGGCTTGCCTGCGTGAGAACGAGCAGGTCAAGTTATCGGGCTTTGGTAACTTTGATCTACGTGATAAGCGCGAACGGCCGGGACGAAACCCCAAAACCGGTGAGGAAATTCCCATTTCTGCTCGGCGGGTCGTCACGTTTCGTCCAGGTCAAAAGCTCAAGCAGCAGGTCGAACATTATGCAGGTAATGAATAGTTTTAACTGCTCAATCAATACGCTGGGTGTCTAATTGCTAGGTGTTACTTCTAAAAGGAGTGCTTTCGAGCGCTCCTTTTTACGTTGGGTCAGCCTTGCTTTATAAAAAACACCACAGAGATTAAATATTGCCGCTCTCAATTAACCAAGTAATAACGACTTTGATAACGTAACCCAGCATGCCGGCGCCTAGGACGACAAACAGCATGATGGTGCCAAACTTGCTTGCGTTAGATTTCTTAGCCAAGTCCCAAATGATAAAAAACATAAATATAATTAATCCCCCGATCATGAGCGGGGTGATCCAAGTCTCAAAGGTTTGCTGCATAGTGACTCCTGGTTGACGGTAATGAGCTGATCATGACGTTGTGTGTTTCATTTTAACCAGTCATGTTAATATTTGAGCAAATTCATCGGGTATTTGTCGACTTGACGGTTGGCACTGTGACACTTTAGCAGGGGAGTGACGATGCCAAAGCTGAATATTTTAGTGGGAACGATGTACGGCGGCGCCTTGGATGTTGCAGAACAGGTGAAGCCATTGTTTGAACAGGCCGGTTATGCAGTGGAGATTCATGAGCAGCCGTCGATTGATGATATTGTCACTGGTGATGCCGATTTAGCGCTGTTTTGTGTATCAACCACTGGCAGTGGCGATTTTCCCGGTAGTTTTGTGCCCTTTGTTCGTCAGTTGCGCGATCAAAGCCCTTCACTTAGCTCTCTTCGTTACGGGCTCATTGCTTTGGGCGATAGCTCTTATGGAGATACATTTTGCGGTGCTGGGCGTGCGCTTGATGAGCTGCTGGCAGATCACGGTGCGACTCGTCTAGGCGAGCGGTTAGAAGTCGATGCCATGGAGACCTTTATGGCCGACGATGCTGCTTTGCCCTGGGTAGAGGAGTGGATTGTTGCTCAGCAGTTGGAGGTGGGTTAATCGATGCAGCGAGCTCCTTCCTCGCCTGAGCGAATTAGTGTTTTACTGGGTATCTGTGTGGTTATGTTGGCCACGTTGCCTCGCTATATGGCGGGTGGCCATGAAACACGCCAGACGTTGATTAGTCTCGCTTTTGCACTGGTGGCGTTTGCGGCCGTTCTCCAGTGGCGCTTATTAGCGTCAGATATGCGCCGCAAGCTCCCGCCATTGTGCAAACGATTGGTTATCATGCTGCTACTAGGCATGTCGTTGATGGCTGGCTGGCACGCGCTGTTTACCGAGTGGATCAGTTGGCAAGTATTTATTTCTCATGGTGCTACGCTTGGGGTGCTTCTTCATACGCTCAGCCTGTGGTGGTCTTGTGAGCCTCAATCTGAATAAGGTGGCATTTAGCGCCTAAGTCAAAAATTGAAAAAGTCGCTGCTGACTCAACAAAGCAGTAGAATGACCCTGATGCGGCAGCATTGGGCTAATAATGAAGCCAACGACACCCTAAAGCAGTTAATTAAACACTTATTACCTTGTTTTTGAATTCACTGCCCCCATGTTGCGAGCATGGCGCTTGCCACCATGCGTTGGGGTTCTTAAAATTGCCCCTTTGATCTTATTAGATCCAATCAGCAAAATTACATGCAATCAACACAACGCCCAGCCGTTAGAGGACAATTCATGCAAGTTTCTGTCGAGACGACCTCCCAGATCGAACGTCGCATTACTATTCAAGTGCCGGCTGCCGAAATCGACGAGGCCGTTAGTGCTCGCTTGAAAGACACCGCGAAGAACGTTCGCTTGAATGGTTTTCGCCAGGGCCGGGTGCCAATGGCAGTCGTTCAGCAGCGCTACGGCCAGGACGTTCGTAACGAAGTCGTCAGCGAAGTAATGCGTGAGCGTTACGTGCGCGCTATTACCGATGAAGGCCTCAACCCGGCTGGTTTTCCGCAAATTGAACCCTCCGTTAATGAATCTGGCAAAGATCTTGAATTCGTGGCGGTGATGGAAATTTACCCGCAGGTAGAGCTGAACTCGATTGAAGGCACAGAGATTGAGCGCCCCGTGGTTTCAGTTAGCGATGCGGATGTCGATGAAATGATCGATACGCTGCGCAAGCAAAACGCTGCGTGGGAAGAGGTCGATGCCGCCGCCGCTGATGGTGATCAGGTGACTATCGATTTCCAGGGTTATATTGGCGATGAGCCGTTTGAAGGCGGTAGCGCTGAAGGTCATTCATTGGTCATTGGTTCCAATAGCTTCATTCCAGGTTTTGAAGAGCAGCTAATTGGTGCCAAGGCAGGAGAAGAGAAGACGCTTAACGTTACCTTCCCTGACGATTACCAGGCAGAACACTTGGCCGGTAAAGAAGCCACCTTCAAAGTGACAGTGCATAAAGTTAGCCGTCAGAAATTGCCTGAAGTAGATGACGAGTTCATCGAGCGTTTTGGCGTTGAAGGCGGCGATCAGGAGAAATTCCGCGCTGAAATCAAGAAGAACATGACGCGTGAAGCATCGCAAGCCGTTGATAACCGGGTTAAGCAGCAAGTGCTGGATGCGTTGAAAAAAGTAAATGAGATCCCTGTGCCGAGCGCTCTGGTTCAGCAAGAAACGGATGGCATGAAGCGCCAAGCGGCCCAGCAGTTTGGCTTAGGTGAAGATTTCGACGTTAGCCAGCTGCCAAACGAGCTGTTTGAAGAGCAGGCCAAAGGCCGTGTTCAGGTTGGTTTGTTGCTGGCTGAAGTGATTAAAGCTAACGAACTTGATGCTGATGATGATGCCATCAAAGCAAAAGTAACCGAGCTTGCTGAGCAGTACCAAGATCCTGAAGAAGTGGTCAGCTATTACATGGGTAATGAGCAGCTGAAAACCCAAGTAAAATCTGCCATTCTCGAAGAAAAAGCGGTTGCGAAACTGCTTGAGCAAACGAACATTAAAGATGTGGAAATGTCTTATCAGCAAGCCCTTGCCGCTGCTCAGCAGCAGGCAGAGCAAGAAGAGGGTGCTGAAGAGGGCGAGCAAGCGAGCGCCTAACACCCTGGAACGTGGCGCACCTCTATGTCGGTGCGCCTTTCCCTTCCCGGACGCAAGGAATCACCTAAATGAGTGAGTTTGATATTCAAAACGCCGGCGGTTTAGTGCCCATGGTGGTTGAGCAAAGCGCCAAAGGGGAAAGAGCCTACGACATTTATTCACGCCTGTTGAAAGAGCGTGTGATCTTTTTGGTAGGCCCTGTAGAAGACTACATGGC
This sequence comes from Vreelandella sp. V005, assembly GCF_052645115.1. Lineage (NCBI taxonomy): Bacteria > Pseudomonadati > Pseudomonadota > Gammaproteobacteria > Oceanospirillales > Halomonadaceae > Vreelandella > Vreelandella sp. V005. Next base: position 30,519 of record NZ_JBQXYA010000012.1, read on the forward strand.
TAATTTGGTGGTCGCTCAGTTACTGTTTCTGGAGTCGGAAAATCCAGATAAAGATATTCACCTGTATATCAACTCGCCAGGTGGTTCGGTCACCGCGGGAATGTCGATTTACGACACGATGCAGTTTGTGAAGCCTGATGTCTCAACGGTATGTATTGGACAAGCTGCGAGCATGGGCGCGCTGTTATTAACAGCGGGCGCTGCTGGGAAGCGTTATTGCCTGCCCAATTCACGTGTCATGATTCATCAGCCGCTGGGTGGTTATCAAGGCCAAGCGTCTGATATCGAAATACATACCCGAGAAATTCTGGGTATTCGCGAAAAGCTGAATCAGATTCTTGCCCATCATACTGGCCAAGATATCGAAGCTGTCTCGCGTGATACTGATCGGGATAATTTCATGAGCGCCAATAAAGCCAAAGAGTATGGCTTAATTGATGCAGTGCTGGATAAGCGGCCTACATCCTGATAGCGTGATAGGAGTCTGCTTTTCTAACGAGCTTTTCCGGCGGCGTGAGCCGCCGCAGTGACAGAGGTATGCGAATGGCCGACGGCAAAGGCAAGGACGAAGGTGGCAAATTGCTCTACTGCTCGTTTTGTGGCAAAAATCAAAACGAAGTACGTAAGTTAATTGCGGGCCCGTCCGTCTATATCTGCGATGAGTGTGTCGACTTATGTAATGACATCATTCGCGAGGAAGTTCTCGAAGCCGATGCCGAGAGCGACGAGGAGCGTTTACCGACGCCTCGCGAAATACGTCATACTCTGGATGACTACGTCATCGGACAGGATCGCGCCAAAATGGTGCTCTCCGTAGCGGTTTATAACCACTACAAGCGTTTAAAGACCGATGTCCGCGACGGCGATGTTGAGCTGGGTAAATCAAATATTCTGCTAATTGGCCCCACTGGTAGCGGTAAAACGCTGTTGGCGGAGACCATGGCACGGCTATTGAATGTGCCCTTTACAATTGCTGATGCGACCACGCTGACAGAAGCTGGCTACGTCGGTGAAGATGTAGAAAATATCATTCAAAAGCTGTTGCAGAAATGCGATTACGATGTCGAAAAAGCTGAGCGCGGTATCGTTTATATCGACGAGATCGATAAAATTTCACGTAAATCGGATAACCCTTCGATTACTCGTGACGTTTCGGGCGAAGGCGTCCAGCAAGCACTTCTTAAGCTTATTGAAGGTACTACTGCATCAGTGCCACCCCAAGGTGGGCGCAAGCACCCCCAGCAGGAATTTGTCCAGGTCAATACAGCCAACATCCTGTTTATAGTGGGTGGTGCTTTCGCGGGCTTGGACAAGGTAATCCGTGACCGCGCTGAGAAAGGTGGTATTGGTTTCAATGCGGCCGTCAAGAGTAAGGAGTCCTCTCGTGGTGTGGGCGAGCTGCTAGCTGACGTTGAGCCGGAAGACTTGGTTAAGTTTGGTCTGATACCTGAGTTTGTGGGTCGTCTGCCTATCATCGCGACACTGATGGAGCTTACTGAAGACGCATTGATCCAGATACTGACCGAGCCCAAGAATTCCTTGATCAAGCAATATGTCAAGTTGTTTGAAATGGAAGACGTGGCGCTTGAGTTCAGAGAAGAGGCACTTCGTGCCGTCGCCGAAAAAGCGATGGAGCGTAAGACAGGTGCCCGCGGATTGCGCTCTATTCTCGAGTCGGTGCTGCTTGATACCATGTATGAAATCCCATCACTGGAAGGTGTCAGCAAAGTGGTCATTGATGGCTCAGTGATCGCTGGTGAGAGCGAGCCTCTGTTAATTTACTCTCAGCAGGAAGAAGCGCGAGTCGACGGCACCGATGGCTAGTGATTAGTCAAATGTCGGCCCCGCTTTAACCGCTTGCGCTAAATTCAAGGGGTCGCTTAGGCGACCCCTTGCTGTTGAGGCTCAACGCCGTTAAAGCGCAGCATCGCTGAAGAGCGCTCAGGTTACCAATAGCATTGTTGTTGAAAGGCGTTGTCGCGAGGTGTTACTGCCTAGTTCGCTCAATGCTTACGTGTTTACAACAGCTTATTGAAGACGATGTAGTACTTTAGCAAGTACTCTTTTTTAAGTATTCATCCGATTTGCCGAGGAACGTCTGCGATGCAGCAGAACGCCGAACAGACACAATGTCTACCCCTATTACCGTTGCGCGATGTGGTCGTTTATCCGCAAATGGTAATACCCCTTTTTGTTGGTCGTGAAAAGTCCATTCAGGCGCTCGAAGCAGCGATGGAGGCTGATAAGCGTGTCTTGTTGGTGGCTCAACGTGAAGCTTCTCAGGACGAGCCCGATAACGCTGACCTTTATTCGATGGGTACCGTGGCTGACATTATGCAGCTGCTTAAGCTCCCGGATGGCACGGTCAAGGTACTTATTGAAGGCAATTTTAGAGCGGATGTCATAAGTGTTGAAGATAATGATGCGGGCTACACGCAAGCACATCTAACACCCCGTGATAGCGAGCCGCTCACCAGCCGGGAGCAAGAGGCACTCGTTCGTGTACTCCTCAACCAGTTTGAGCAGTATGTGAAGCTTTCCAAGAAAGTCCCTAACGAGGTACTTAACTCCTTGTCAGGTATTGAAGACCCAAGTCGCTTAGTGGACACCATTTGTGCCCATCTATCGTTAAAGATTGGCGATAAACAAGAATTGCTAGAGATGGATCGGGTGCGTGATCGCATCGAGCACCTGATGGCGCTGATTGAGTCTGAAATTGATCTGCTTCAGGTAGAAAAACGCATCCGCTCACGGGTTAAAGAGCAGATGGAGAAAACCCAGCGTGAGTACTACCTCAATGAGCAGATGAAAGCCATCCAGAAAGAGATGGGTGAGCTGGATAATGTGCCTAATGAGGCCGAAAAGTACGAGCTGGCGATTAAAGAAGCCGGGATGCCGAAAGAGGCATTTGAGAAAGCCACACAAGAGCTCAATAAACTCAAAATGATGGCCTCAAACTCCGCCGAAGCCACCGTTGTTCGCTCTTACCTGGATTGGCTGGTGGCGGTTCCCTGGAAAAAACGTACCCGGGTCAAGCACGACCTTGTCAAAGCACAGCAGGTGCTGGATGAGGATCACTACGGCCTGGAGGAGGTCAAGGCGCGTATTCTTGAATATCTTGCGGTTCAGAAGCGCGTACGCAAGATGAAAGGGCCTGTGTTGTGCTTGGTCGGTCCGCCTGGGGTAGGTAAAACGTCACTTGGCCAGTCCATTGCGCGCGCGACCAATCGCAAGTATGTGCGCTTGGCGTTGGGTGGTGTGCGCGACGAGTCGGAAATTCGTGGTCACCGCCGCACCTATATCGGGTCGCTGCCGGGTAAATTAATGCAGCGTATGAGCCGGGCCGCCGTCAAAAATCCGCTATTTTTATTGGATGAAGTTGACAAGCTGGGCATGGACCATCGCGGTGATCCTGCCTCTGCGCTGCTTGAAGTGCTTGATCCTGAACAGAACAATAGCTTCAGCGATCATTACCTAGAGCTTGATTACGATCTTTCAGAAACGCTCTTCATATGTACTGCGAACTCGATGAATATCCCTAGCGCTCTACTAGACCGCATGGAGATTATTCGTCTGCCGGGCTACACAGAAGATGAGAAGCTGGCCATCGCCAAACGCTACTTATTGCCGAAGCAATTGGCCGCCAACGGCTTAAAAGATGAAGAGTTAGCGCTGGAAGATAGCGCACTTTTAGAGCTTATTCGCTATTACACCCGTGAAGCAGGTGTGCGTGAGCTTGAGCGCCAGATCGCCAAAGTGGCGCGTAAAGTGCTACGAGAGCGTATTGAAAAAGAACGAGATCCAGCCAATGTTCAGGAAGGCCAGAACCTAACCAGTGAGCAAATTGAGCACTATGCAGGTGTACGTCGCTATAGCTATGGACTCGCTGAACAGGAAGATCAGGTTGGCCGAGTCACGGGGCTTGCCTGGACATCCGTCGGTGGTGAATTGCTTAACATTGAGTCTGTAGTAACGCCTGGCAAAGGCCGTATCAACAAAACCGGTTCTCTTGGTGATGTCATGAAAGAGTCGGTAAGCGCGGCTCAAACGGTGGTTAGGGCCAGAGCAGAAGCATACGGTATTGATCCTGAACGGTTTGAAAAAGAGGATCTGCATATTCACGTGCCTGAAGGGGCAACGCCCAAGGATGGCCCGAGTGCAGGTATCGCTATGGTGACGGCGATTGTTTCCGCTTATACGAGCCGTGCAGTCCGTTGTGACGTAGCCATGACCGGTGAGGTCAATTTGCGCGGCGAAGTGTTACCTATTGGCGGTCTTAAGGAGAAATTGCTGGCAGCCCGCCGCGGTGGTATAAAGATAGTGCTAATCCCTGAAGAAAACCGTCGTGATCTCAAGGAAGTGCCTGACAATATCAAAGGTGCACTTGATATTCGTCCGGTACGTTGGATAGATGACGTCTTAGCCGTAGCACTAGCAAATAATGTAGAAAACGGTGCGCCGTTGAAAAGCAGCGACGCCTCGTATAGTAATACCGTAGTTGCTAGTACTCATTAAGCTGTTAAAGCCCTTCATGGTCTTTAATTTTACTTAATATTTGTGCTCGTTGCTTTGTGTAGCGGGTATCTCACAGCATGGTTGCTTGACAGGTGTTTCAAGGCGTTGCTATAAAACGCAGCTATGCTTTGATCGTCGTACCTATCGGTGACCATGCCGTTCAGAGCCATTTTTGAAACAGTCAAGGGGTGAAGAGTGAATAAGTCCGAGCTGATTGAAGCCATTGCCGCGTCTGCAGATATTCCGAAAGCAGCGGCAACCCGCGCATTGGATGCCATGGTGGAGTCTGTCACCGATAGCCTTAAGAAAGGCGAAAGCGTATCACTGGTAGGTTTTGGTACCTTCGCCATTAAAGAGCGCGCTGCACGAACTGGCCGCAACCCACAGACGGGTCAGCCAATTCAGATCAGCGCCGCCAAAGTACCCAGCTTCAAAGCAGGTAAAGCATTGAAAGACGCCGTCAACTAATTTGACCGCGTTTGCTGTAACCTTATGGGCGCATCGCATTGGCGATGCGCCCATGTTATTTTCTGGCCCCCTATTTATTAGGTTTTAGCGGGTCGATGTGTTTGGCTGTGACTATCTGAGGCTAGCATGCTGCAAAGTATTCGAGACGGCTCCAGGAGCTGGGGTGCCAAAATTATTATCGGTGTGATGGTTGCGGCCATGGCGCTGTTTGGAATTGAGTCACTGTTTGGGCTTTTTGGCAGCGACCCAGACGAAGTAGCAAGCGTGAATGGACAGCCCATCATGCGTCAGCAGGTTGAGCTCGAAGTCCAGCGCGCATTACGCTCAGGGCAGGTGCCCCCCGAGCAAGAGCGGGCTTTGCGCAGCGATGTGCTTGATGAGCTCATCACCCAACAATTGCTGGGACAGTATGCAGAAGAGGGTGATTTTGCCGTTTCCGAAGAGCAATTGGATCAGTTGATCGTTAGTTTGCCCGAATTTCATGATCAGGACGGCCGCTTCTCCGCTGAGGTGTTCCGTAACCGCTTAGCAGGCGCTGGCTACACACCGTTATCTTTCCGTGAAGAATTACGGGTCGATATTCAGCGGCAGCATTTACAGCAGGGTCTAGCATTTAGCGATTTTAGCTTGCCCAGTGAGCAGGCGCGTCTGGCTGAACTGCAGCGTCAGCAGCGTAGCTTACGCTACGTCATTTTGGATGGAAACGGCGTTGAGTCCGATATCGGCGTCACTGAGGACGATCTTCAAGCCTATTATGATAGCCATCAGGAGCGCTACGAGCGTCCTGAACAGGTACGTCTTGAGTATGTGATAGTTGATCGCCAAGCAATGGCAGAAGGTCGCGATGTCGATGAAGAATCGCTTCGTGATGCTTGGCGCGAACAAAACCGAGACGCGGATCGCCAAGTCTCTCATATCATGATCACTTTTGGTGATGAGCGCACGCGTGAAGAGGCTCAGGAAGTGGCCGAGACAGCCAGAGAAGCGCTGGATAATGGCGAATCGTTTGCAGACACTGCCGTGCGTTACTCTGATGATACGGCTAGTGCCGAAGAGGATGGTGATCTTGGGGTCATTAGCCGTGGTTTCTTTGGCGATAGTTTTGATGACGCTGCATTTAGTTTGCAAGAGGGTGACATTTCCGAACCGGTTGAGCTGGATAATGCATTTCACATTATTCAAGTGACTGATATTCAAGGGCCTACTTTTGAAGAGCAGCGTGATGAATTAGCCCGTGAAGTGGCCTTACGTGAAGTCGATGATGAATTTAATCAGCGGGTTCAGCAGTTAATTGATGAAAGCTTTGCCGCGGATGACCTGCAAAGCGTGGCTGACAACATTGGCCTGACTTTGAATCAGAGTGATTGGCTCGCCCGGGATGATGAAGCTGAAGGGGTTTTATCCGAGCCTGGCGTGATGTCCGCAGCCTTTAGCGGCGACGTGCTGGAAGAGGGCTATAACAGTGAAGTCATCGAACTCGACCAGGATCGTCGCATGGTGCTTCGAGTTGCTGAGCAGCGTGATGCGACAGTACTGTCACTTGATGAAGTTCGCGAAGAGGTCGAAATGGCAGTGGCCGCCGAGCAGCAGCAGCAAGCATTGCTTGAGGAAGCGCAATCACTGATGGCTGACCTGCGTGCGGGTGAGGAAGCCGACATCAATTGGGTTGAAGCCAATAACGTGAGCCGTCAAGCAGATACCACGGTACCGCAAGTCATTGTTCAGGAAGCCTTCCGCATGCCACGTCCTGAAGATGATGGCAGTGTTTATCGGGCCGTAGAGCTACCGGAAGGAGTCGCCGTGGTGGCGTTGGATAGCGTTTCAGAAGGTGAAGTCGATGAGCAGATGGAGACATTTGTCTCGCAGATGGCAGAACAACTTCGAGCTCAGTCCGTTCTGCAAGGGTTAGTCGATGACCTGCGTAGTGATGCAGACATCGAACGCTAGAGGTGCTGGTTTAGAAGTGCAGGTTGAAGTACTTAGGTAGCCAAAAAAGCCGATCATTGCGATCGGCTTTTTTTATACGATGAGGTTGATATGAGCAAAAATGGCGCGGCTAAGCGTCAGGTGGCTCTGAAAGCGCAAATTGACGCAACCGAGGAGCGGTGTGATCGGAACGTTCAATCACAATGTCCCAGCCATGCTGACTATCCCAGTCGCCCACCACGTAACGCTTAGCAGGTACTTCTTCCACTGTCAGGTCGTGGACATGGGGCCGGTGCGTGTGACCATGAATCATCGTAGCCACACCATAATGCTCCATTAGCGCGACAACGTCTTGCTGAGTGACATCCATAATCGCCTCAGCCTTATTAGCATTGGCTTCACCTGACTGCATGCGTAAGCTTTTCGCCAGCTCCAAGCGCTGCTCCAAGGGTAGGGCGAGCATTTGTGCCTGCCACTCTGGATTGCGGGACTGAAGACGAAAGGCCATATAGGCTTCGTCTTGAGTGCACAAGCTATCACCGTGAAGTAAAACCACCGGCACACCCTGCAACTCTACTTGTTCAATATCCGCTAGCAACATTGCCTGGCAGGCACTCACAAAGCGTTCGCCCAGCAGGAAATCACGGTTGCCATGCATTAAATAGACAGCGGTACCGTCGTCGCTAAGCTTGCGCAGACGCGTAATGACCTCATGAGCAATGCCGCTGACGGGGTGGTGGGTGGCGTCGAGCAGGTCATCACCGATCCAAGCATCGAAAAGGTCGCCCAAAATATACAGTGCATCTGCCCCTGGAGCAGTATGCTCTAGGTAAAGGTAAAACCCCTGATTGGTATCAGGGGTATCGCTACTTAAATGCAGGTCGGCAATAAGCAATGTGCGCATAAGGCTCCCCGTGTTATTCCGCTTCCTTCACATAAGCGCGTTCGATAATGACATCTTCAGCAGGCACATCGGCGTGCATTCCACGGCGTGTCGTGGAAACGTTTTTGATTTCGTTGACGACCTCCATGCCTTCAACGACTTCGCCGAATACCGCATAACCCCAGCCTTGTAAGCTTTTCCCGCTGTGATCGAGAAAACTGTTGTCGCCCACGTTAATGAAAAATTGTGCGGTGGCAGAATGCGGATCCTGGGTGCGCGCCATGGCTAATGTGCCCACGGTGTTTTTTAATCCGTTGTCGGCTTCGTTCTCGATAGGGTCACGTGTCGGCTTTTGTTCAAAGTCTTTATCGAAACCGCCACCTTGAACCATGAAGCCGTCAATCACCCGGTGGAACAGCGTACCGTCATAAAAACCGTCGCGAACGTACTGCTCAAAATTCGCCGCGCTAATCGGCGCTTTTTCGTGGTTAAGAGCGATGGTGATGTCACCGTGGTTCGTCTGTAATACGATCATTGATAAATTCCTGTTCATTAAAGGCGTTCGCCTTGGCGCTGTGCATCGGCGTCACGTTATAATAGCGGTTTTGCCCTGCGCCGCGAAGGGTCATAGGAGTATCCTATGTTTTCAAGACAGGTTTTCAGAACATGTCCTCCCGGCGCAGCACGCCATCCACCACGAGGTAATTAACACCGCCATGACCAACGAGACCACCCCAGCGCCGAACTTCATTCGTAACCAAGTACGCGACGAGATCGAGGGCGGCCAGGTCACTAAAATCGTGACACGCTTCCCCCCGGAGCCCAACGGCTTTTTGCACATCGGCCACGCAAAGTCGATCTGTCTAAATTTCGGGCTGGCGGAGCAACTGGGTGGCGAGTGTCATCTGCGTTTTGACGACACCAACCCGGCCAAAGAAGAGCAGGCCTATATTGATGCCATAAAAGAGGATGTCAGCTGGTTAGGGTTCGAGTGGGCAGGCCCCGTGCGCTTTGCTTCCGACTATTTTGATCAGCTCTACGCCTGGGCACAGCACTTGATGCGTGAAGGCAAAGCTTACGTGGATGACCTTTCACCGGATGAAATCCGCGAGTATCGCGGTACCCTAACGGCGCCGGGCAAGCCGAGTCCCTACCGAGAGCGCAGTGCTGAAGAGAATCTCGACCTGCTGGCACGCATGCGTGAAGGCGAGTTTGGTGAAAGTGAAAAAGTCGTGCGCGCGAAAATTGATATGGCATCGCCCAATATCAACCTGCGCGACCCTATCCTGTATCGCATCCGCCATGCTAGCCATCACCAAACGGGAGATAAGTGGAAAATCTATCCCTCGTACGACTTCACCCATGGTCAGTCGGATGCTATCGAGGGTATTACACATTCGATCTGCACCCTTGAGTTCGAGGATCACCGGCCGCTGTACGAGTGGTTTTTGAATAACTTGCCCGTTCCCGCGAAACCACGGCAAATCGAGTTTGCTAGGCTCAACCTGGATTACACGCTAACATCCAAGCGTAAGTTGAAGCTGCTGGTAGATGAAAAAATTGTCGATGGCTGGGATGATCCGCGTATGCCGACGATCTCGGGCATGCGTCGCCGCGGCTACACGCCGGCATCGATCCGCAAATTTTGCGAAATGATTGGCGTCACTCGTGCCGACGGCGGTTTGGTCGATATTGCCATGCTGACCCACGCCATTCGTTCGGATCTAGAAGACAATGCGCCGCGCGCCATGTGCGTGTTAAAGCCGCTAAAAGTTGTGCTAACCAATGTGCCAGAAGACCACGAAGAGATATACGACGTGCCCGGCCATCCTGCACGTGAAGATATGACGGTACGCAAGGTGCCTTTCACCCGCGAGCTGTATATCGATCAAGACGACTTTATGGAAGATGCGCCCAAAAAGTTCTTCCGCTTGGCGCCGGGCAAAGAAGTGCGTCTACGTAATAGTTATGTGATCCGTTGTGACGAAGTGATCAAGGACGCCGCCGGTGAGATTAGCGAGCTGCACTGTTCGGTTGATTTCGATACGCTGGGCAAAAATCCAGAAGGGCGCAAGGTAAAAGGCGTTATTCACTGGGTAAGTGCCGCGCACGGTGTACCCATGGAAGTGCGTCTGTATGACAACTTGTTTACCGTTGAACAGCCGGATCGCGACAAAGATGTCGATTTTCTAGAGCATCTTAATCCGGAGTCTCTGGTCGCTTGTCAGGCGATTGGTGAGCCAAGCCTTACCGAGGCGACCCCCGAGTCACGCTTCCAGTTCGAGCGGATTGGCTACTTCTGTGCCGATCGTCATGACTCCTCCTCAGAGCATTTAGTCTTTAACCGCACCGTAGGGCTGAAGGATAGCTGGGCCAAAATCAAGCAGAAGGGCTAAGAAAACATGGATAGCCACATGCACATTTACAATACCTTGACTCGTCGCAAAGAACTTTTTACCCCGCTTGTGGCGGGCAAAGTGAGTATGTATGTTTGCGGTATGACGGTGTATGACTACTGCCATCTAGGGCATGCCCGGGTGATGGTCGCCTTCGACGTCATCACTCGCTACTTGCGTGAGCGTGGTTACGACGTTAACTACGTGCGTAATATCACTGATATCGATGATAAAATCCTCAAGCGCGCCGACGAAAATGGCGAAAGTATCACTGCGCTGACCGAGCGTATGATTGATGCCATGCACGAAGATGAAACGCGTTTGAATGTACTTGCGCCCAGCCATGAACCCCGTGCTACCGGCCATATCGGCGATATTGTAGCGATGATTGAAACGCTGATTGAAAAAGGCTATGCCTACGCGGCCGATAATGGTGATGTCTACTACCGGGTGCGCAAGTTTGCCGATTACGGAAAACTCAATAATCGCCAGCTTGATGATATGCGTGCAGGCAGTCGAGTTGATGTGGATATTCATAAAAAAGACCCGCTCGATTTCGTGCTTTGGAAAGCTGCCAAACCGAGTGAGGCCCATTGGGCTTCCCCCTGGGGTAATGGCCGTCCTGGTTGGCACATCGAGTGCTCGGCAATGTCGACATGCTGCTTGGGTGACACCTTCGACATTCATGGTGGCGGGCCGGATCTTACTTTTCCGCATCATGAAAACGAGATCGCACAATCTGAGGCGGCCACTGGCAAAACCTATGTCAATACTTGGATGCACGCTGGGGCAGTGCGGGTGAATCAGGAGAAGATGTCCAAATCCCTGGGTAACTTCTTTACCATCCGTGATGTGCTGGCCGAGCACGACCCTGAAGTGGTGCGCTTTCTGTTGGTGGCCAGCCACTACCGCAGCCCGATCAATTACTCTGTTGATTCATTGACCGAAGCACGCAAATCGCTAACACGCTTGTATACGGCGTTAGAGGGCGTTGAAGCTGAAACCCCTATCAGCCAAGAGGCCTCCACCTACCGGAAGCGTTTCGTGCAAGTGATGGACGATGACTTCAACACACCTGAGGCGCTGGCGGTGATGTTTGAGCTGGCTCGTGAACTCAACCGCGCCAAACAGGAGCAGCCAGATGAAGCCGCTAGGCTGGGGGGAGAACTCAAGCAGCTAGGGGCTATTTTGGGCCTGCTTCAGCAAGCACCACAAGCGTTCCTAAAAGGCACGCAGCAACAGGGTATGCCGCTTAGCGAAAGCGAAATTGAATCGAAAATTGCTCATCGTATTGAAGCGAAAGCGAATAAGGACTTCGCTCAGGCGGATGCGATTCGAGATGAGCTGTCAGCCCTGGGTATTATTCTCAAAGACTCACGAGAAGGTACTTCTTGGGTGTTAGAGGCGCCTTAAACGTTAAAGGCCTTCTCCTTAAAAGCTGCAGACCTTCTTCTTAAACGCTGAAGGCTCTGACTTAAACGCTGTTGGCTCTTATACTGCTTAAGAGCCCCAGTTAAAAAAAGCCCACTTCAAAAGGAATTCAAAGATGCGCTTTTCAGCCAGTTCTATCCTTGCCAAGCCGCTTACCGTTGCATGCGCCGTGTCCGCTATTATGCTCTCCCAGGCTAGCGCTAATGAGCCGGTGGTGGTGGCCTCCAAAATCGACACGGAAGGGTCGGTGTTGGGCGAATTGATTATTCAGACCTTAGAACGCAATGATATTGCTACCGAAAACCGTTTACAGCTAGGCGGTACTAGCGTTGTACGTACTGCGCTGGAAGCGGGAGAAATCGATGTGTACCCAGAGTACACGGGTAATGGTGCCTTCTTTTTTGACATGGCCGACAGTCCTGTTTGGAAAGATGCTGATCAAGCTTTCGAAACTGTTAAGGAGCGTGACGCCGAACAGGGCCTGGTATGGTTAGAGCCCGCTAGCGCTAATAATACCTGGGCAATGAGTGTTCGCGAAGACGTGGCCAAAGAGCATGAGTTGGTCAGCTTAGAAGACCTTTCTGCCTACCTGGCAGACGGAGGTGACTTCAAGTTTGCCGCCAGCGCTGAATTTGTCGAATCAGCACAGGCGTTACCCGCTTTTCAAGAGGCCTACGGCTTTGACTTAAGCGATGAGCAATTGCTGGTACTCTCCGGTGGCAATACCGCTGCCACCATGCGGGCTGCTGCACAGCAAACCAGTGGTGTTAATGCCGCAATGACCTATGGCACTGACGGTGGTTTAAGCGCACTGGGTCTGGTCGTGCTTGAAGACACGAAAGGTGTGCAGCCCGTTTACCAGCCTGCCCCTGTGGTGCGTGAAAGCGTGCTGGAAACTTATCCCAAAATGGAAACGCTTCTAAACGACGTTTTTGCTTCTCTTGACCTAGTCACACTGCAAAAACTCAATGCAGACGTTGCCGTTAACGGTCTATCACCCACCCAAGTGGCCAGCGACTATCTTGATAAGCTCAATAACTAATGCATGATGGGTTAAACTATCAATGCTCATGCTCGGGATAATTAATTAATGTCGCTATTGGATGCTCTGCCCAGCCCACGGCTTCGTTGGGAGGGTCGGCACCCTAATGCTGTGCTTGTTAGCCTCAGCCTTATCATGCTGGCAGCTTTCTGGATCCTCGACGTGGTCACCATGGCGCCTAACCGAATTGTTCAGGGTACCGGTTACGGTGCCCTTGAAGCCTTGGGTTGGCCCGGCGCGGTATTGGCGACACTGTTGCTCAGTACTCTGGGATTGTTAGCTTGGCAGCCGAGCCACCGGCATTATCGCGCTCTGCTAGCTACCGTCATGATGTTGATGGCACTGATGCCCGTGGGGTTAATGGCCAGCAGCTATTTAATGATTGACCCTGAGCTGCCCCAGGCGCGCTTGGGCCTGGGAGCAGCGTATTGGGTGGTACTCTTTGTACTACTGCTTTGCCTGATTGAAATACGCTTACGCTTACACCTCACGCGTTTCTGGCCCACGCTGCTGCTAGGTGGCGTGGCCTGCGTGTGGTGGTTGTGTGGTGCCTTCTGGCTGGATAGCCTTGCCTTGGTTCAGGAATTCAAAGCGCGTGATCAGCAGTTTGTGCGTGCTATTGGTCAGCATTTGCGGCTAGTGGGGATCGCCGTGTGCATTAGCGTGGTGCTGGGGTTGATACTGGCCATGTTGATGCGACGCTATACGCGACTTCAAAAAAGCGCTTTTGCAGTACTTAATTTCCTGCAAACCATCCCCAGCCTTGCCTTGTTTGGGCTACTGCTGGCGCCGCTTGCATGGCTAGCCGACAATGTGCCTTTTTTAGAACAGCTAGGCGTTAGTGGGATTGGCACAACGCCTGCGTTGATCGCGTTGATTGCTTACAGCCTGCTCCCCATGGTTCGCAATACCTATACCGCTCTTGAAGAAGTCAGCCCCGATACGTTGGAAGCCGCCAAGGGAATGGGGATGCGCGCTGGTCAGCGTTTTTGGCAGGTGCGGCTACCGTTGGCACTGCCGGTACTGCTTGAGGGGGTACGTATTACCACGGTTCAAGCCATTGGTCTTACCGCTGTTGCCGCACTGATCGGGGCAGGCGGGCTTGGCACCTTTATTTTTCAAGGCTTGGGCCAAGCGGCTATGGACATGGTCCTGCTCGGCGCACTGCCTATTCTCATGCTGGCTCTGGTGGTCGATGCGAGCCTGGGCGCACTGGCCGAAGCGCTGCGCCCCGGAGGAACACAATGATCGAGCTTTCCCATGTCTCAAAGCGATTTGATGAAGAAACCGCGGTGGATGATATTTCACTGCGCGTGCCTAAAGGCAAGTTCTGTGCGCTGGTAGGCACCTCCGGCTGCGGTAAATCGACTACCTTGCGCATGATCAATCGCTTAATCGAGCATAGCGACGGCGAGATCATCCTGGATGGCCAGGCCATTGAGGTATACGACCCCGTCAAACTGCGCCGCCGGATTGGCTATGTCATTCAGCATACCGGCCTTTTCCCTCACTGGAACGTGGCGCGTAATATCGGCCTTGTGCCGCGCTTATTGAAGTGGTCAGCGACAGAGGTTCAAGCACGTGTTGAAGAGTTGATGGACCTGCTGGGGTTGCCGGTGGGGGAGTTTGCGCATAAATACCCCCACCAGCTTTCTGGTGGCCAGGCACAGCGGGTAGGGGTGGCAAGAGCGCTGGCCGCCGACCCCGATATTTTGTTAATGGACGAACCGTTTGGCGCCCTCGATCCGATTACCCGTGAAAAGCTGCAGGATGAACTGGCCAGGTTGCAGGCGAGGCTGCATAAAACAGTGGTCTTCGTGACCCATGATATGGATGAAGCTCTCAAACTGGCGGATCATCTGGTTGTGATGCGCGAAGGGCGCATTGTGCAGCAGGGATCCCCGCTGGCGCTGTTACAACAGCCAGCCGACCCGTTTGTCGAATCAATGTTGGGAGGGCTTGAACGGGGACTCAAACAGGCGGCGTTAACCCGTGTCAAAGACCATATGACCTCCCTGGGACAAACCTTGCCTGCCCAGTCGCGCATTCCGGCAGATTTTTCGCTGCGTCAAGCGCTTTCCATGATGCTACGCGATCATAGCGATAGGCTGACGGTTGTCGACCAGCACGATGTCCCTATTGGCGAACTCTCGTTGCGAAGAATCATCAAGGAAGCGCAACTGGATAAAGGAAACGTACGTGAGTAACTCGCTGAGTGCCCTGCAGCCACGTAAAAATGCCTCACCCTGGCTTTGGCCACTGGTATGGGGGGCACTGCTGCTGCTTAGCGTAGTGGCCATGTCTGCTGCCGAGCCACTGTTTCGCTGGATAGAACCCGATGCCAGGCAGGTGGTTTATGACCGCGTCGATTTCTATGTGCTGTTGGGTCGTCATCTCTTGGTGGTAGGCATCGCAGCAGTGGTGACCGTTGTGGTGGGGGTGGCTGCCGGTGTTGCGGTGACGCGCGCGCGAGGTGCTGATTTTTTACCCTTGGTGGCCCAGTTGGCTTCGCTGGGGCAAACCTTTCCCCCGGTGGCCGTACTTGCACTATCGGTACCTGTGCTTGGGTTTGGCACCCTACCTATTATTGTCGCCTTGATGCTGTATGGCCTGTTGCCCATTGTGCGTAATACGCTGGCCGGGCTGCAGGAAGTGGACAGCAATATAAAATCTGCTGCGCATGCGATGGGCATGACGCCGACACAGACGTTACGTCAGGTCGAGCTGCCACTGGCCGCCCCGATCATTCTGGCAGGCATCCGCACATCAGTGACTATCAATATCGCCACCGCTGCGTTAGGGGCCACTGTGGGCGCCAGTAACCTTGGCGACCCGATCATTTCTGGCATCGTCAACGGTAATATGGCGTATGTGGTTCAGGGAGCGTTGACCATTGCGCTACTGGCCTTAACGGTCGACAGCCTGTTTGAAGTATTGCAGCATTCGCTGCGTTCTCGGTTCTCGGCACCTTAACCTGTCTCGGTTTTCACTCCTCTGCGCCTTAAGTTGTATCCCTAAAGTGCTTGTGCTGCGTTACTGTCGCAGTAGTTGTATTGATCTTGGCAGATAAATCCACTGGCAAAAACGATCAATACCAGCAACACTGCCCTCAAAAGGGGTGAAACAAGGACAATAATGATGACCGAATATGTGCACCAGCCGGATTTCATGACCGGCGATGAATTTTCGATTCCAACTTTTAGCCTTCTGAGCCCGGAAGGCGAGCTGCATGAAGGCGCCACCGAGCCGGCGCTTGAGCGTGATCACGCCCGGCGCATTTACCACGCCATGCTAGCCACTCGTATCCTGGATGAAAGGATGATGGCTGCCCAGCGACAGGGGCGGCTTAGTTTTTATATGCAGTGCACGGGTGAGGAGGCGGCGGTGGTAGGCGCCACTGCCGCGCTTGATGATGCCGATATGATCATGGCCCAGTACCGTGAGCAGGGTGCCTTGATGTATCGCGGCTTCTCGATTGATGAATTCATGAACCAATTGTTCGGCAATGAGTTGGATTACGGTAAAGGCCGTCAAATGCCGATCCACTATGGTTCTCGCAAGCTCCACTATCTGACCATTTCTTCCCCGTTGGCCACCCAGATTCCTCAGGCGACGGGCTACGCCTATGGACAGAAACTGGCGGGTAACGGCCACTGCACGCTGACCTTTTTTGGTGAAGGTGCCGCTTCCGAAGGCGACTTTCACGCCGCGCTCAACATGGCCTCGGTGCATCAGGTGCCGGTGATTTTTTTCTGTCGCAATAACGGCTACGCCATTTCCACGCCTGCCGTCGAGCAATTTGCCGCCGACGGTATTGCTCCGCGGGCGTTTGGTTACCGTATGCACGTGATACGTGTGGACGGTAACGATGTACTGGCCGTTTATGAAGCGACCCGTCACGCGCGTAAAATTGCTGTTGAGCGCAACCAGCCTGTCTTGATCGAGGCCATGAGTTACCGCCTTGCTGCCCACTCCTCCTCGGATGACCCCTCCGGCTATCGTTCCAAGGATGAAGAAGAGGTATGGCGCGCTAAAGACCCCGTGCTGCGGTTAAAAAAGTGGCTGTTAAAAAAGCAGTGGTGGAGCGAAGAAGAAGAGACTACCCAGCAAGAAACTCTGCGTCGGGAAGTGCTCGAGACGTTAAAACGTGCCGAGAAGCGTCCCTCGCCACCGCTTGAGAGTTTAATCAGCGATGTCTATGCCGACATTACACCTGCGCTGCAACGTCAGTTTGATCAACTGAAACGCCATATTCGCCGCTATCCAGACGCTTATCCACGAGGGGCGCAGTCGCTGGATCTGGACGTGGGCACCGACACTGATTCGCAGGGAGAGGCGTAACATGGCCACAATGAACATGCTTCAGGCGATTAATAATGCGCTGGATATCGCCATGGCAGAAGATGAAAAGGTCATTTGCTTTGGTGAGGACGTGGGGATTTTCGGCGGCGTCTTCCGGGCGACAAGTCACTTGCAGGAAAAGTACGGCAAGGCTCGTTGTTTCAACACGCCGCTAGTAGAGCAAGGCATCATCGGCTTTGCCAATGGCTTGGCGGCCCAAGGCTCGGTACCGGTCGCGGAAATCCAGTTTGCTGACTATATCTTTCCCGCGTTCGACCAAATCGTTAACGAAACCGCCAAATTCCGCTATCGCTCAGGGGATCTTTTCAATGTAGGCGGGCTGACCATTCGTACCCCCTACGGCGGGGGAATCGCCGGGGGGCTTTATCATTCCCAGTCTCCAGAAGCCTATTTCACCCATACTCCCGGCTTGAAAGTAGTCGTGCCACGCAACCCCTATCAAGCGAAGGGGCTGCTGCTTGCCGCCATTCGTGATCCGGATCCGGTGCTTTTCCTAGAGCCAAAACGCCTCTATCGCGCAGCGGTAGGCGAAGTGCCCGAAGAGGATTATCAGCTACTCATTGGCGAGGCCGAAGTTACCAAAGAGGGTACCGACATTACCGTGGTCGGCTGGGGTGCCCAGATGGAAGTGATCGGTAAAGCAGTCGAGCTGGCCGAAGAGCAGGGTATCGCCTGTGAAGTGATCGACCTGCGCTCACTACTGCCTTGGGACGCGGACACTGTCGTGGAATCAGTGCTCAAGACCGGTCGCTTGGTCGTGAGCCATGAAGCACCTTTAACCGGTGGTTTTGCCGGTGAAATTGCTGCCACCATTCAGGAGCGTTGTTTTCTTTATCTAGAATCGCCCATTGCTCGGGTGACAGGGCTGGATACGCCTTTTCCGTTGGTGCTGGAGAAAGAGTATCTGCCCGATCACCTGAAGATTTTTGAAGCGATTCGCGAAAGCGTCAACTTTTAGCGCTGAGGAGGGGAACAACAATGAGCGATTTTTTACTGCCTGATATTGGCGAAGGCATTGTCGAGTGCGAAGTCGTCGAATGGCGCGTCGCTGAAGGCGATCAAATTGAAGAAGACCAGCCCATCGTTGAAGTCATGACCGACAAAGCGCTGGTGGAAATTACCGCCCCAGAAGCTGGTGTTGTCACCAAGCTTTATGTGGCTCAGGGGCAGATTGCCAAGGTACACGCTCCCTTATACGCCTATCAGGCCGAAGGAGAAGTATCCGGCGAGCCCAGCACGCCGGAGGATACTCCGGATGCCTCTCAGTCTACGCCAACAACAAGTACCGCTACGTCAACGGACACAGCGGCAGTGCCAACCACGTCAATGTTGGCCACCCACGGAAAAGTACCCGCCAGCCCCGCAGTGCGAAGATTGGTGCGAGAGCATCAGCTCAAACTGACGGATATAGCAGGCAGCGGTAAAGATGGCCGTGTGCTCAAGGAAGACGTATTGGCGCACCTTGAACAGCCTAGTGAGACCGCTACGCCAGCGTCGCAAGCCTTACCCACTCAAGACGAAGAGCGGGTGTCCAGGGTGGAGCCACTGCGTGGCGTGCGGGCGGTAATGGCCAAGCGAATGGTGGAGTCGGCCAGCACGATTCCCCATTTTCATTACGGCGAAGAGATCGACGTAACAGCGCTGTTGGCACTACGTGAGCGTTTGAAGCCACTAGCAGAGGCAAGAGGCGAGCGGATAACGCTAATGCCGTTCTTTATGAAAGCCATGGCGTTAGCGATCACAGAAGAACCCATTGTAAACGCCCAGTTAAATGCGGCGGGTAACGAGCTGCACTACTTTTCTCAGTGTAATATCGGTATGGCAGTGGATAGCAAGGCAGGCCTGATGGTGCCCAATGTCAAAAGTGTCGAACGCTTGTCTCTGCTGGAGATTGCTCGGGAAGTGGCTCGGCTAACCACTGCTGCACGGGAAGGACGCGTTGATCAAACGGATCTCAAAGGCGGAACCATCAGTATTTCCAATATTGGTGCGCTCGGCGGCACCTACGCGGCTCCTATCATCAACGCGCCGGAAGCCGCCATTGTCGCGATTGGTAAAACCCAGTGGCTGCCAAGGTTTGATGCGCAGGGCGAGGTGCAGCGGCGTGCCATCATGACCATTACCTGGGCGGGGGATCATCGCTTCATCGATGGTGGCACCATTGCGCGCTTCTGTAATAGCTGGAAGGGCTTTCTGGAAGATCCCGAGACCATGTTGCTTCACTTGGGCTAGCAAGGCGACTTATGTCCCAGGCACCGCTTCAGCAGTTTTATATACCCGAAGAACAGTCGGTTTATCTGCTGAGCCATCACGATGCCCGAAAACTCAAGGACTGGGTGGCGCTGTGCCAAGCGCAGCTCACCCAGCTGGGTTACCAAGGCATCGAGTTGATCGGTAAGGGCGCTTACGGCTTTGTATTTGCCGGTAGTACCGCCCAGCAAGGCGCTAACCACCATTATGTCTTTAAGTTCTCGCGCATTACTCTGCCGACGCATCTCCAGGAACGCCTTGAGGAAGAGGCGTTCATGCTCGACCAGGTGTCACACCCACGTATTCCCGGATTAGTTGCTTATCAGCGCTCCCGAGGACAATCTATTTTGGTCATGGAGCGTGCGCCGGGTTGGAATCTCGAGCAAGTGTCGCTGCGACAAGGGCGCCTCTCACCCCGCTTGATCGTGCGTATCGCTGCGCAGTTAGCTGATATCCTTCTCGCTTTGCGCCGCGAATCTGGTCCCCAGGCGCGGCCTGTCGTGCATGGGGATATCAAACCCTCCAATTTGGTCTTCGATCCTGAGCAGGAAGCAATTGCGTTGATTGACTGGGGATCATCGGTTTTTGCGCAACTAGATGCTCAACTGCAGTTTGTGAGCGCCAATGTCATGGAATTAATGTCGGATAATCTGCAGCAAACCAATGCCCGGCTCGGCGATGTCTACTTTATTGGTGAAGAGCAGCTCAATGGGGCGCTATCTTCGCCGCGTTTTGATGAGCAGGGCACCGCAGGCACCTTGTACGCACTGGCGTCAGCCCAGTCCTGTCGTTTTGGGCATCGTGCCATTCCAGCCAGCTCGCTGGGGCTGCCCATGGAGTTTGCGCGTACACTGGATGGCATGTTGGATACCGATCCTCAAGCTCGTCGTAAAGCGGGCGACTACTTTTTGGCCAATATGACACGCATGGCTAAGGTGGTGATGATTGATCTCCCCGAATCGGTAAAGGTGCCGCTAGTGCCGGTATGGGCACGACCTGCCCGGCAGGAAATAGATACGGTGGTCTATAGCTCACGGAAGGCCTTTTTGCGTGAAGCAAATGCCCAGGAAACGCTCAATGATGTCAACGATGTGCAGCTTGACCGCTACTACAAGCAGTTCATGCAGGGCATGGGGGAAACCGAAAAAGCCTTTCTGGCCTCCGTCAGCCGGTTGGGTAAGTATCCAGTGGTAGGCGGATTAGCAGTTCGCTGGGAGCGGGAAGGGGTATACATTGACTCTTCGCTAAACCTTCATGACCCGGTGCTGAAGCCCGCCTTCGTTGAAGCGGTCAACAACATGGTGCATCTGGCGCGTGCCATTCACCGTCAGGGGGTGTTCAAGAGCTGTTTGTTCAATGCCCGCCAAACCCTTCATCTGGAGCGCGCCAGTGCGGAGGAGGCGTTTGTCAGCGAACCGAACATGGCGATTGGCTACGAGCTGAGCGCGGTACCTGAGCTGGAGGACCGCACCCGTCAACATAGTTACTTCGAAGACGGTCCCGATCCGGAGGAGCTGCTGGCGTTGCCGGAGGCGATCATGCACGTGCTGCAGCAGCTCAACGATATACACCATACCGGCATGATCATTTTTGAAGCATTACCTCAGCACCTCAAGATTCACAGCTATTACCGCCTGCTCGACCCCGCCAGAGAAGCCGAGTTTCGAAGTCTACTGGCTCGGATCCTGTCATCGGTCAATCAGATTGAAGGGCTGGGCGTCTCGGGCTATATGAAAATGCCCTATAAAGACACTCGCTATTTTACCCACTTGGCAAGCCAGCCAGAACGCTACTACCCACGCGACCCGCGGGAAGCCACCAGGCGATCATCGCTCGGAGACGCTACCTAGCAGAACGGTAACGGGGTGCCAGCTCCTGTTTGATCTGTTCTGCTACCTCCTTAAGGCGAGGCCCCAGATTATTGACCAAGCGGTCGTGATCCAGCCGCAGGCTAGAGCCGCCGCAGTTGATGGCCATGACCTCGGCGCCATCCTCCAGGATGAGCGGCATGGCCACGGCGCTGATGTCGCGCTGCCAATCCTGCTCGGAGAGACAAAAGCCATATTCGGCATAGTCCTTCAAACTTTGATGGATGCCGGCTTCCAGCGCAGGCCAGTCGCTACCATGGAAGCCCGCCAGCTCATGCATTAATTGCTGGCGCCGAGCAGCGGGCAAGCCGCAAAGCCAAGCACGACCAATGGCTGAGGTGGCGATAGGTAAGCGTGACCCCACATCGAGACGAATGATAAGCGGCCCGCTACCATGGCAGGTTTCCAGGTAAACCATATCACTACGATCAGCGCTGCCCAGACTGACATTACAGTCGGTGGCATCGGCAAACTTCTGTAAATGTGGTCGAGCGACCTCGCGAATACCCATGTTCGCCAGGAAACGATAGCCCAACGCCAGCACACCGGGGCCAAGACGATACTTCTCAAGATGCGTGTTGTGCTGTAGATAACCCAACTGGGTCAGCGTATAAGTCAGCCGTGACACCGTAGGGCGGGGAATAGCGGTGCGATTGGAGAGTTCGGCATTACCTAGATACTCCTCACCGGTTCCAAAGGCACGTAGCAGCTCAAGACCGCGCGCCAGCGCGGTCACAAAGTTACGATCTTTTCCGGGCAGTTGCGGCTCTTCAGCATCTGAGTCGGTGGATTGCATTCAATTTCCTAACAATAGGTGGCTTATGGCATTCATTATCGCATATCGACTTAGGGGCAGCTTTCATGCTCATCAACGAAAACGCCTGCTTTTAACGGCGTATTAGCCATCCAGACGCTCGATGATCGTTGCGATGCCTTGACCGACACCAATGCACATGGTCACCAGTGCATAACGCCCGCCGGTGGCTTCTAGCTGGCGCAGCGCCGTCAGCGTCAGGCGAGCGCCCGAGGCGCCCAGCGGGTGGCCAATAGCAATGGCGCCTCCATTGGCGTTAAGACGCGGATCATCTGCTGAAAGCCCCAACTGCTGAACGCAGCCCAGCACCTGCACCGCAAAGGCTTCGTTAATTTCAATTACGTCCATTTGTTCAAGGGATAGGCCAGCTCGTGCCAGTGCTTTTTGCGAGGCGGGTACCGGCCCCAACCCCATGACACGGGGAGCAACGCCCGCCACGGCGCTGGCAACAATACGCGCTCGCGGAGCAAGCCCAGCCCGCTCACCTGCTGCAAGCGTGCCGACAATCATTGCCGCCGCGCCGTCGTTCAAGCCTGAGGCGTTGCCTGCCGTGACCACACCACCTTCAAACAGCGCACCGAGTTTGGCTAGCTTGTCCTGTGTGCTTTCTGGGCGAGGATGCTCATCTTTATTCACTAACAATGGAGGCTGCTTACGCCCCTGGGGTACTTCGACCCCAAAGATCTCGCCCTCATAAAAACCGGTCTCCAGCGCAGTGGCATAGCGTGCCTGGGAGCGAGCGGCAAAGGCGTCGCTGGCCTCGCGGCCGATGTTCAGGTCGTGAGCGATGTTGTCGGCGGTCTCCGGCATGCTGTGGCTGCCGTATTCCTTGGCGATCCACGGGTTGGGGAAGCGCGAGCCAATCACGGTATCGAACATTGGCTGGTTGCGAGCGTAGGGCGAGTCGGCTTTGCCGAGCACGTAAGGTGCGCGCGACATGGACTCCACGCCGCCAGCCAAAAATAGCTCGCCTTCGCCTAAGCGGGCGGCGCGGGCGGCGTCCATCATTGCGGCTAAGCCGCTGCCACACAGGCGGTTAACGGTTTGGCCAGCCACTTCAATGGGCAGGCCTGCTAGCAGCGCACCGTTACGGGCCACGTTACGCGAATCTTCTCCCGCCTGGTTGGTACAGCCCGCCAGCACTTCTTCGTAGCTATCGGGCGCAAAAGGATTGCGCTCTACCAGCGCTTTCAAGGTCAATCCCAGCAGCTCGTCTGGACGAATGGCCGCCAGGCTAGCGCCATGGCAGCCAAAAGGGGTACGCAGTCCATCGTAAATATAGGCATCTTGCATGGTTGTTCTCCTTATTTGTGTAAGCCTGTTGTTTCATCCGTGAGAGGCATGTCCAGTGCGGCGCGGCGGCGCAGCCACGGGCTAGGGCGATAGCGGGGGTCGCCGGTGGCGGCCAGCAGATTGTTTAAAATGGTCAGGATGCGCGAAGCACCGTAGTGGTCGCCCATGCGCAGCGGGCCGAAGGGATAACCCAGGCCGAGTTCCACTGCGCGGTCGATAGTAGCGGGCGCTGCGACCCCTTGCTGAGCGATGTCAGCGCCGACATTGACGATGCACGCCACCACTCGCTGTAAAACAAAGCCGTTGCTGTCATGAAGCGTACTGACCGGGGTGCCATCGGCATTGAGCAGGCTGGCAGCCGCGTTGATAAGGTCTGGGCGGGTAATGGGGGAGGCCATCAGGCTGCGGCGCTTATCCAGCCCCGCCAGCATGTCTATAGCTACACACTGCTCAGCGTTCAAGCCTTGGCGCAGTGCACACGACGTGGTGTCTTCGCCTAGCGGCGTCAGCAAACAAAGTGCCTCGGCGGAAGGGTGTTCAGCACGCTCAAGCGGCCAGCCCGCTGTGCTGGCCAGTTCAGCAAGCTGGGCGGCGCTATCAGGGTCGTCCTGACTGATCCACACTGGGCAGGGGGAAGCAGCGACAATGGTAAGCTCATCTGGCATTTGCTGCTGGCCGTCGATGTAGCGGTAGAAGCCTTCGCTGGTTTTGCGCCCCAGCAGGCCTGCTGAGAGTCGCTGGCGGGTGATCGGGGACGGGCGAAAGCGTGGCTCTTCATAGTATTGGTGGTAGACCGACTCCATCACCGCATGAGAGACATCCAGGCCGGTCAAATCCAGCAGCGTGAACGGCCCCATACGGAAGCCGCCTTGGTCGACCATAATACGGTCAATGGTGGCGGGGTCGGCTACGCTCTCACTGAGAACGCGCAGCGCTTCGGTGCCAAAGGCGCGCCCGGCGTGATTGACCAAAAAACCTGGGGTGTCGGTAGCCTGGGCGGTAAAATGGCCCATGGCGGTGCCCAAAGCATTGACTCGCTGAGTGACGGTGTCAGCAGTGCGCAGCCCTGGTATCACTTCAACAATCTTCATTAGTGGGACGGGGTTGAAGAAGTGAAAACCGATCACGCGCTCGGGATGCTGACAGGCAGCAGCAATAGCGGTTACCGAGAGGGAGGAGGTATTGGTCGCTAGCACGGCATCCTGGCTGACAATGACTTCTAAATCGCTAAACAGACCCTGTTTGGCTTCGAGTTTCTCGACGATCGCTTCAACGACAATATCACAAGTAGCAAGGGCGGTGAGTTCGCTGGCTTCAGTCAGTCGCTCGCTATACTGCTGTACCTGCGCTTGACTAATGCGCTGCTTGTCAGCGCTTCTCAGCCATAGCCCAGTAATAAAGTGCTGCGCTTCCTCGACCGCTCCTTTTCTAACATCGAAAAGCATCACGTTTAGGCCTGCCTGTGCGGCTAATTGAGCGATGCCGCGACCCATGGCCCCGGTGCCCACAATACCCAGCGTGGTGAAGGGAGACGGTGCTGATTCGCTAACCATATGCCAAATCCTCTCTGCTTTGAGGCTTCTACTGCCTGTTTATTTGTTTGCTTTGTTTTGCATTGCAAAATGGTGTTTCAATTATTGACTGCCATCCTAGGCTATGCAAAAGTGCCTGACAAGAAGTGTGGACGTTAATTTCGCCTGATGAAATAGGTTCGGTTTTAATCGGTGTCCCTATCTCATCCAAGCACTATTTCCAACGATAAAAAGCAAACTATCATCACCAGGAGCCGTCATGATTCGCGATCCCGAATTGATCAATCAACTTGTTGATACTATCTCCCGTTTTGTCCGCGAGCGTTTGATTCCTAACGAAACACGTCTTGCAGAAGAGGATGCGGTGCCCGCTGAGATCCTCTCGGAAATGAAAGAGATGGGGTTGTTCGGGCTATCGATTCCTGAAGAGTACGGCGGTTTGGGGCTGACCATGGAAGAGGAAGCCCTGGTGGCCATGGAAATTGGCAAAACTTCTCCGGCGTTTCGCTCGGTATTCGGCACCAACAACGGCATTGGTGCCCAGGGTATTCTGATCGATGGCACCGACGAGCAAAAAGGTAAATACGTGCCACGCCTGGCCACTGGCGAGATACTCAGCTCGTTCTGCCTGACCGAGCCGGATTCAGGCTCTGATGCCGCCAGCCTGCGGACCTCCGCCGTGCGCGATGGCGACCACTACGTATTAAACGGTACCAAGCGCTATATCACCAACGGGCCGGAAGCAGATCTGTTCACCGTGATGGCGCGTACCGACCCAGACAACAAAGGCGCGGGCGGTATCTCTGCGTTTATCGTAGAAGGTGATACCCCAGGCCTCATACGCGGTCCGGCGGATAATAAGATGGGCCAGAAGGGCGCGCATACCTGCGACATCATTTTTGATAACTGCCGCGTGCCCGCTGAAAATATCATTGGCGGTAAAGAGGGCCAAGGCTTCAAAACCGCCATGAAAGTACTCGATCGTGGGCGCCTGCATATCTCTGCCGTGTGCGTGGGGGTGGCCGAGCGTTTAGTAGAAGAGTCGCTGCGCTATACCATGGAGCGCAAGCAGTTCGGTGCTGCGCTGTCTGAACATCAGTTGATTCAGGCGATGCTGGCGGATAGCAAAACCGAAGCCTACGCTGGCAAAACCATGGTGATGGATGCCGCACGGCGTAAGGATGACGGCGAGAACGTCTCCACACTCGCCTCCTGCTGCAAACTGTTCTGTGCCGAAATGGTGGGTCGCGTGGCCGACCGTGCCGTGCAGGTGCATGGCGGGGCGGGCTATATGTCGGAATACGCCGTTGAGCGCTTTTACCGCGATGTGCGCTTGTTCCGCATTTACGAAGGGACGACGCAAATTCAGCAGTTGGTAATCGCCCGGAACATGGTGCGGGAGGCGTCTTAATGGCTCTGTCGGTCCCTTACCAAGCGCCTGACGAGAATATCTTTGGCCGTCTGGCCAGCGAACTGGTGGCGGAATTGCCTGATCGCTTAAGCACCCGCGTGCTGGAAAATTCCAAGCACCTAGCGGACCAGCCCGCCCTTGTGGATGGCAACGTTCGCTGGAACTACGCCGAGCTGGGTCATGAGATCCATGCCGCCTGCCAGTGGCTAGCTTCTCTGAACGTGCGCCCCGGCGACCGTATCATGACGATTAGCGAAAACTGCCGTGCGCTGGTAGTGCTGTTGTTGGCTGCCAGTGAAATGGATGTTTGGGTCGCGATTGTCAATTCGCGCCTCTCCGCTCAGGAAGTGGATTTAATTCAGGGCAACTGCCTGCCACGCCGAGTGTTTTACACCTGCGAAGCCTCCCAAGAGGCGAGCCAGCACGCCGAGCGCCACGCGGCTGACCGCTATCAGCATCCGCAGCTCGGCGGCCTCGCGATTTCACCGCTGTTTGATAGCGAGCCAGAGCCTGTGCACGCCAGAGGTGCTGAGCAGGTCGCGGCCATGATCTACACCTCGGGCACCACCGGTACGCCGAAAGGCGTCATGCTGACCCATCGCGGCATACTGTATATCGCCTCTATTTCCGGCGGCATGCGCCACCTGAGTGAAGGGCAGCGGGTGTATGGTGTGTTACCGATGTCTCACGTGTTTGGTCTCTCATCGGTGTGTATGGGCTCGCTGTATAACGGTGCTTGCCTGTATACCGTACCCCGGTTTGACGCGGTACAGCTGCTGGCAACGCTGAAAGAGGAGCGCATTACCGTGCTTCAGGGCGTGCCCGCCATGTACGCTCGCGCCCTGGAGTATTTGAAGCGTGAGCAGCGAGCGTTAGAAGCGCCGGCGCTTATCTATATCTCCGCAGGCGGCTCGCCGCTGGATAGCGATACCAAAACCCGTGTTGAAGCAGCCTTTGGCCTAACGCTGCACAATGGCTACGGTCTCACCGAAGCCAGCCCCACGATTAGCCAAACTCGAATCGATGACCGCCACCAGAGCAGCACCGTGGGCCGCGTGCTGCCACTGCTGGAGTATCGGTTAGAGCCCCTAGGCAGCAGCGGCACTGCTGAAAATGCGGGCGATGAAATCGGGGAGCTATGGGTGCGTGGCCCTAATATCATGAAGGGTTATTTCCGCCAGCCGGACGCTACCCGTGCCACTTTAACCGAGGATGGCTGGCTCAATACCGGTGATATCGCCAAGCTGGATCACGACGATCAGCTTTATATCGTGGGCCGCAGTAAAGAACTGATTATTCGTTCGGGCTTCAACATCTACCCGCCGGATGTGGAAGCAGTGATTAATGAGCATCCTGCGGTGACGTTAACCGCAGTGGTCGGGCGGCAGGTGGCTGGCAATGAAGAGGTCGTGGCATTTGTGCAGTGTGAGCCGGGCATTGAAGTCGATATGGCAGAACTCAAAGCCTTTATTGCCGAGCGGCTTGCGCCCTATAAACGTCCGACGCAGATTATGCTAATGGATGCGCTGCCTTCCACCGCCAGCGGTAAGATTTTAAAAGGACGGCTACGCGACTTGGCCCAGCAGGAGAGCGCTTTATGAGCGAATCAGACAGCGCTAACACCTCAACAATACCCCAGGCGCTGATGGGCTATCACGAATTGCTGGGCATGCACGTGATGGAGTGGGAAGAGGGGCGCGCGGTGGTGGAACTCACCATTGAACCCAAGCACCTTAACCGCAGCGGCAATGTGCATGGCGGCGTCTTGGCTTCCATGCTGGACAGCGCCTTAAGTCTAGCGGGCTTGCACTGTGATGTGCCAGGGCATATTCGCCGTGGGATGACGCTATCACTCACCACCACCTTTGTCGGGCCTGCTCGGCAAGGCGTGTTGCGGGCCACGGGCACGCTGCGTGGCGGTGGGCAAAAAACCTTCATGACCAGCGGTGAGATTGTCGATGAGCGGGGCAATCTGGTGGCTATGGGCGAAGGCTCGTTTCGCCGCCGCAGTGGCAGCGAATCGTCACAAGGCATTCCCGACCCGCAGTTGAGGGAGCCTGGCGAGTGAGCCCAGCCCGTTTCCGGGTTTCCTGTTTGCTACTGGTGACGCTTGCCACGCTGATCCATTTGGTGGGTGGCAGCGTGGCGTGGCAAGCCGCAGGCATTGTTGCGCTGCTGCTCTATTTGATGACCCTGAAAGGTCAACTCACCCGCATGGCCAAGGGGCTGCTGTGTGCCGCTGGCGTACTCACGCTGCTCGCGCTGTGGCGCTCGCCCACGCCTGGGCAGCTGCTGTTTGAGGCGAGCGGGCGTTTTGCGTTTTTTGCCACCTTTATAGTGGCGCTGAGTATGCTGCGCTTACCTGCCTATCGCTCCCGTTTAGTGCGCCGCTGCGGGCAAAGCATGTTGCTTCAGCCCCCTAGCCGCCGTTATCCGATCTTATCCCTGGGCTCGGCGCTGTTTGGCATTATTCTTAACATTGGCGTGCTAAATCTGTTCGCTGCGATGATCGAAAAGAGCAATACCCTCAGTGCCGCCCAAGGGCGCGCTTGGGTGCGTGAGGCCCGTCAACGACGCATGATGCTGGCGCTGCTGCGCGGATTTTCGCTGGCCCCGCTGATTTCGCCCATGGGTATCGGGGTGGCCGTAGTGCTTTCAAGCCTTCCCAAGGTCACCTGGCTACAGCTGGCACCCTATATTCTGGGGGCCGCCGCGCTGATTTTTCTGGCCGGCTGGGCGGTCGATTACCTCACTGGTCCACATCCTCCCGCTAATAAAGCCTATGTAACCCCTTCGCTTCGCCCGTTGGCTCAGTTCAGCGTTTTGCTTATCGGCATTGTGGCACTGGTGTTTTCCATTGCCTGGCTGCTGGCGTTGCGCCTACCCATTGCCGCGCTACTGGGCGCACCCAGTGGGGCGCTTTTATGGCTTGCCTGGCAGCGGCGTAGGCTTGGCTTCGGTGGGCTACCTGCAGCCATGACGGCGGTGCATCGCCAGCTACCTTGGCTGCTGTCTCCCAGCGCCAATGAGATCGTGGTGCTGGGGGCAGCAGGCTATTTGGGTCATTTATGCGTGGGCTTGGTGGATACTCAGCAGCTCGCGCCACTATTGGTAGTGCTAGACCCGCTGGGCACTTTGAATGCAGTGTTGGCGATGCTCATGGTAGTGGGGCTGGCGCAAATAGGTGTAAACCCCATTGTCACGGTCACGCTGTTGGTGGGCTTACTCCCAACGCTGGGCATCGAGGGGTTAACGCCTGAGCTGATTGGGGCATCGTTAATGGTGGGCTGGGCGCTGGCGCTGATGTCATCACCAATGACGGCTTCCATGCTCATTCTCTCGCGCTTTACCGGCGTACCCGCCACTCGAATCGGCTACCGCTGGAACGGGCGCTTTCTGATCGTGGCGATACCGCTGCTGGCGCTATGGTTTGGTTGGTCACCTTTTTGAGGGGGCGTTCTTATAGAAACGCTTGACCTTTGGCAGGCGTTTTTTTATTGTTCTCTTTATAAAGTAAAATATTATTTTGCTATGCGGAATAAAATGCCGATGATTCAATCGCTGGAGCATGCCTTATGAAAGTACTCGTCGCGGTGAAACGCGTCATCGACTACAACGTCAAAATCCGCGTCAAAGCGGATCATTCTGATGTGGACCTTACCAACGTCAAGATGGCCATGAACCCCTTCTGCGAAATTGCC
>NZ_JBQXYA010000013.1:0-45416 GCF_052645115.1 Vreelandella sp. V005
TCCCGCTTCGGCTTCGCCCAGGAAACCAATGATCTGTTCTTCGCTGAAACGCTTCTTCATGTCCAATCTCCTTACCCATAGGATCGGACTCTAAAGTGTAGCGCTACTCAATCAGGGGGAGACGTCGGGGGCATACTGGAAGGGGGAATGTGGCGGGGCGGCGAATGGTTAAGGCAAGGGCCGCGATTAGCATCAGCTAATGAGAGTGATGAGTTGCCAACTCAGCCCTCTATGGTTACTAAGCAGGTGAATACCTCCTCAACGCTACCTAAAAACGATAGCGTTGAGGAAGTGCTGCCTGAAAGTGAGGAAACGGATGACAATAGCGCTAACCATGTGCTTTTTGTAATGTTTGACCAGGCTGATCTTCCACTCAATAAAAAGTTACATACGAGCCTGCAAAACTGGGATGCCCACTACGATGCTGCGATGCAGGTTTATAGCGTGCCGGGCGTTACCCCACAAAATCCAGTATTGGTCACTAATGCTTACCCACCAGGGGTGATGCCGCCCGCGGATTCTTTCCAGCAAGAAGAGCACCTCATTAGTGGTGTGAGTGTGATTCTCAAAAAGCCCAGGCGCAGGCGCGGATTTGATAAGGTACAGTTGGAAAAATTTGTCGTTTTCACTCAAGAGTTGGCAGCGCTGGGCGGAAGCGTGCTAGATGCTGAGCGACAGGTAGCCACCGCTAAAACGTTTCATGCCATCCGCTATCAATAGCGCACTGGTATAGTGTCAATGCATATTCAATTAAAGAATAAAAAATGGCGTTATTATTCTTTTGTGCGCTTTTTCTGTTAAGAGTATGATAGCGGCCATCAAGGCCGCTTTTTGTACGGCTATGCGTATCGTCGGATTATCGACCAACGAGGAATTAGACTCATGCCACTACCCCGCAAGCTAAATATCACCCTCGCTGCGCTTTCGCTGAGCGTTGCCAGCGGTGTGTTCGCCGCCACTGCCCAGGCCGAAACCCTTCGTGTAGGCATGTCCGGCGGTTATTTCCCCTTTACATTTGTAGAGCAAGATGAACTCAAGGGCTTTGAAGTCGATGTGATGAATGCCGTAGGTGAGATTACCGGTGATGACATCGAATTCGTTACCGCGAGCTTCTCGGGCCTGGCGGGCATGCTGGAGTCTGGTCGTATCGACACCATCGCCAATCAAATCACTATTACCCCAGAGCGCGAAGCTAAATATGCCTTCACCGAGCCCTACGTGTATGACGGTGCTCAGGTCGTCGTGCGTGCGGGTAATGATTCTATCCAGGGCGTTGGAGACCTCTCCGGCAAAAGCGTGGCGGTGAACTTGGGTTCTAATTATGAGCAGTTGCTACGCGAGCAGCCAAACGCCGATGAAATTGACATCCGTACCTACGAATCCAACATCGAGCAGGACGTGGCGTTGGGTCGGGTAGAGGCGTTTGTGATGGACCGCGTAAGTGCGACGCAAGTCATTAAAGAAAAAGGCTTGCCTCTGGAGCTTGCTGGCCAGCCGTTCTCGACCATTGAAAACGCGTTACCGTTTCGCGATGACGAAGCGGGCCGCGAGCAGCGCGATCGTGTCGGTGCCGCGCTTTCTGAACTGCGTGAAAACGGCGAGTTACGTGAGATATCGGAAAAGTGGTTTGATACCGACATCACCCAGCCGTAACCGTTAGGCTATCCTGTTGTAACGCGGCCGTGGCATTGCCACGGCCGTTTGCTTATTAGCGATACGGCCACTGTTAATGGCTATTTTGAATGGCTGTGTTGAATAACTATTTTGAAGAACTAAGTTGAAGAACCATGCTTAATCTTGAATACATGTGGGGGCTGTTGCCGGTTCTGCTTAGCTATTTGCCGCTGACCATGCAAATGGCAACGATTGCCATGTTCTTTGCGCTGATTTTGTCATGCCTGCTGGCGGTGATTCGTGTGTCGAAGGTGCCATTCTTAAACGGGCTTTCGCTGCTGTTTATCTCGTTTTTTCGCGGCACGCCGCTGCTGGTCCAGCTGTTCCTTTTTTACTACGGCCTGCCGCAGCTGATCAGCGCGTTGATCTCGATTACTGGCGTCACCGCCGCGGTGCTCGGGCTTACGCTGCATTTCTCTGCTTACATGGCCGAGTCCATTCGAGCGGCGATCGTCGGGATCGACCGCAGCCAGACCGAAGCCGCGCTCTCCATTGGGATGACCCAGTCGCAACTGATGCGTCGCATCATCCTGCCCCAGGCAACCCGCGTGGCGACGCCCACGCTGATGAACTACTTCATCGATATGATCAAGGCAACCTCACTGGCTTTCACGTTAGGTGTTACTGAATTGATGGGCGCGACGCAAAAAGAGGCCGCGGGCAGCTTCCTCTATTTAGAAGCGTTCTTGTTAGTGGCGCTGATTTACTGGGCGATGGTAGAAGTGCTCTCCTGGGGGCAGCGTCGGTTAGAAATTTACCTGAATAAGGCCTACCAACGATGATTTCGCTGCAAGGCATCACCAAACGCTTTGGCGACCATACCGTGTTTAGCGATATCGATCTGAGCCTTTCCCAGGGTGAAATCATTGTCGTCATTGGCCCTTCCGGTACGGGGAAATCCACGTTGTTGCGTTGCATTAATTTCCTTGAAAAGCCCGATGCCGGGCGTTTGCAAGTGGGTGACTTGAGTGTGGATACCCAGCGCGCTAGCCGGGCAGATATTCTGGCACTGCGCCGCCGTACTGCGTTTGTGTTTCAGAATTACGGCCTGTTCGCCAACAAAACCGCGCTGGAGAATATTAGCGAAGGCATGATAGTAGTGGACAAGCTGCCTAAAGCGAAAGCACATGCCCGGGCCAGGGAGATTTTAGAGCGTATCGGCTTGGCTGAAAAAGCCGATGCTTACCCGGCTTCACTCTCAGGTGGCCAGCAGCAGCGGGTGGGTATTGGCCGCGCCATGGCGGCGAATGCCGATGTCATACTGTTCGATGAGCCGACCTCCTCGCTTGACCCCCAGTGGGTAGAAGAAGTGCTGGGCTTGATGAAGCAGTTAGCGGTAGAGCGCCAAACGATGATCGTGGTCACCCATGAGATGCAGTTCGCGCGGGAAGTGGCGGATCGCGTGGTCTTTATGGATGAAGGCGGCATCGTCGAACAAGCGCCGCCCGAGGAGTTATTTACCGCGCCCAAAGATGAACGAACGCGTCACTTTTTGCGCAAAATTCTAGCGCCCACGGGGCAGTCGGCGCTGTAAAAGATTGGCTAACGCATGCTGAGTTGATATGCCCACTATTTCCAAGGCGTTACTAAACAGTGTCGAGCAATTAGCTGGCCAGGCTGGCGAGGCGATCATGCAGGTGTATCGTCGCGGCTTTGAGGTTGAGCTAAAAGCCGATAACAGCCCGCTTACTGAGGCGGATAAAGCAGCCCATGTGAGGATTGCCCGTGGCTTGCAGACGCTTACCCCAAAGGTGCCGATACTCTCTGAAGAAGATACCCAAAGCTTCAAAGGCGCTAACGCGGAGGGCTTGTATTGGCTGGTCGACCCGCTGGATGGCACCAAAGAGTTCATCAAGCGTAACGATGAGTTCACCGTCAATATTGCTTTGATTGCCCAGGGAAAGCCGGTGTTAGGGGTGGTGGTTGCTCCTGCCTTGCAGCTGACTTATTTAGCCGCTGAAGGCCTGGGGGCTTTTAAGGTGAATGCTGATGGTCAGTGGCAGGCAATACAGGCGTCATTGCCTCCGCAGGTGGGGCGGCCTTGGCGTGTGTTGGGCAGCCGATCACATCCTGATCCGCGCATGGCTGCATGGTTAGAAGCACTGGGGGAGTATGAAACGCAACCCATGGGGAGTTCGCTGAAGTCGTGCTTTATCGCGGAAGGTAAAGCGGACGTTTACCCGCGTTTTGGGCCCACCAGCCTATGGGACACCGGCGCCGCCCAAGCGATAGTCGAGCAGGCCGGAGGGCAGGTGGTCACGCTGGACGATCAACCGTTAAGCTACGCTAATCCTCAGCAACTTCTTAACCCCGATTTTATAGTGTGGGGGCAGCGAACGAGTGAGAAGTGTATCGAGACGCGTAAGTGAGGTGAGCGGTGCGTTTAGCGGGTGCAGTTCCGTATTGACAACCGCTAGCAAGCACGCTTAGTGCGTGATAGACTACGCCATCCTCTCAGACAAGACCCGTGAGCGGGCAGCTTCTTTAAACTGCCTGTTACACTTTTTGGTAGGAAAAACGCCTGCCAATACAATTGGTTGTTGCGGAAACGTCGTGCTGTGATAGCGCAGTCGACGGACACATATTTAATTTCGTTGTCGTTTTATCGATAACCTTTATTCTCCAAGGAGATACCCTGTGGCGAACAGCAAGCAAGCTCGCAAGCGCGCCCGCCAGGCCGAGAACCGTCGCGTCCTGAAATCCAGCCAGCGCAGCATGGTCCGCACCTACATCAAGCGTGTAGTGAAAGCGATCAGCACCGGCGACCACGCTAAGGCAATGGAAGAGTTCAAGGCCATGCAGCCGGTCGTTGACCGTATTGCTGACAAAGACGTGCTTTCTAAGAAGAAAGCAGCGCGTCTGAAGAGCCGTTTGAACAAGCGTATTAAGGCACTGGCGGCGTAAGTCGGCAGACGCCCTTAAAAAACCGGCTGCGGCCGGTTTTTTTGTGCCTGGATGGTTTTTCTGGATAGTTTTCCTAGATGGTTTTTCTGGATAGCTTATGACAGCGAAGAAAGCACCCAATGCGTCTCCAAGCACCGCCGTTGTGCGCCGCGGGTTAATGCGCTCGGGGCTTGTGGTCAGTGCGATGACCATGTTGTCGAGGGTGTTGGGGCTGGCGCGCGATGTGGTTGTCGCTACCTTATTAGGGGCGGGCAATGGGGCCGATGCATTTTTCGTGGCATTCAAGATTCCCAACTTTCTGCGCCGCCTATTTGCCGAGGGCGCGTTCAATCAGGCCTTCGTGCCGGTGCTTTCAGAGTACTCGACCCAGCGTAGCCGTGAAGAGATACGCGAGCTGCTGAATGCGACGGCGGGAAGCTTAACGGCGGTGTTGGCGCTGATCAGCGCCTTGGCCATGCTCTGCGCCCCATGGCTGATTTGGGTGTTTGCGCCTGGCTTTGGGCGCGATCCGGAAAAGCTGGCGCTCACAGCCGATATGCTGCGTTTGACCTTCCCCTATCTGCTATTGATTTCGCTGACTGCCTTCTCCGGCAGTGTGATGAATACCTGGAACCGCTTCGCGGTCCCTGCGTTTACGCCTGTGTTACTGAATCTGTCGTTGATTGGCGCGGCACTCTTCTTAATGCCGTTAATGGACGAGCCCGCCATGGCGCTTGCCTGGGGCGTATTGATCGCCGGGGCTGCGCAATTGGTGTTTCAGGTGCCGTTCTTGCTGCGGTTGGGGTTGATGCCGACGCCCTGGCCCAACTTTGCCCATGAAGGCGTGCGGCGCATACTAAGGTTAATGGGGCCAGCGTTGTTTGGGGTCTCGGTTTCGCAAATCAATCTACTGCTGGATACCGTGTTGGCCTCATTGCTGACGGCGGGGAGCGTGTCGTGGCTTTACTACTCGGACCGCTTGGTTGAACTGCCACTGGGTGTATTTGGAGTGGCGATTGGCACGGTGATTCTACCTGCGCTTTCTAAACGCCATGCTGAACAATCCAAAGCGCATTTTGCTGCCATGCTCGATTGGGCGATTCGCATCGTGCTGCTACTCGGGCTGCCCGCAGCGCTGGCGCTGGCCGTGTTGGCCGAGCCACTGTTGATTACGTTATTTCATTACGGTGCAATGACCGACAACGATATTCAAATGGCGGCCATGAGCCTGCGCGCTTACGCCTTCGGTCTAGTGGCCTTTATGCTGATCAAAGTATTGGCGCCGGGCTTTTTTGCCCGCCAGGACACCAAAACGCCGGTAAAAGTAGGCATTATCGCTATGGTGGCTAATATGGTGTTCAACCTGCTGCTCATTTGGCCGCTGGCGCACGCTGGGTTGGCATTGGCTACCGCGCTTTCTGCTTTCTTGAACGCTGGCCTGCTAGGGTATCTGCTGCATAAGCAGCGGGTGTTGGTTTTTCAGCCGGGTTGGAAGCGCTATGCGGTGCAACTGTTAGGCGGCAGTACGTTGATGACCGTGGCGCTTTACGTTGTTGCCCCCGACTGGCAAGCGTGGCTTAACTTTGGGCTTTGGCAGCGCATAAGCTGGGTCACGGGGTTGGTCGTGTTGGGCGGATCACTCTACTTTGCCTGGCTGGCCGCGTTGGGTTTACGCGTTCGTCATTTTAAAATGCACTCTTAACGCTGCATCCTGGCGTAGGAGTTCGTTATAATCAGAGGCTTTATGTCCTCTAACGGCTGAGGTGCCATGCACGTCATACGAGGTCTGCACAACTTGAGAGCGGCTCAGCGTGGCTGCGTTGCCACCATCGGTAATTTCGATGGGGTGCATCGCGGCCATCAAGCCATTCTCCAGCAGTGCCGCGAGCATGCCGCACGCTGGCGCGTGCCGCTTACCGTCGTGGTGTTCGAGCCCCAGCCGCGTGAATTTTTTGCTGGCGATCAAGCACCGCCGCGCTTAACACGCTTGCGTGAGAAGGTGCGGTTACTGCGCGACTTTGGCGCGGAACAAGTGCTGGTGCTGCCGTTTAACGACGCGTTGCGCAGCCTTACCGGGCGCGAATTTATTGATCAGGTGTTGATCGATGGGCTCGGCGTTAAGCACTTGGTGGTCGGCGATGACTTCCGTTTCGGCTGTGACCGCCGCGGTGACTTTGCGCTGCTGGCGGAAGTAGGGCGCGAACAGGGGTTTGGCGTCGAGCATACGCGTACGTTTACCGTGGATGACGAACGTGTGTCCAGTACGCGGGTGCGCACATTGCTGGCCAGTGGCAACTTTTCCGCTGCGGCGCGTTTGCTGGGCCGCCCCTATTCATTACATGGCCGTGTGGTACGCGACCAGCAGTTGGGTCGCACCCTTGGTGTGCCTACCGCCAACCTCCCTCTATTGCCTCAGCCATTAACGCTGCGAGGCGTGTTTGCGGTAATAGCAGAACTTGAAAACGGTGAGCGCTACCCGGCCGTTGCCAATGTCGGTTTTCGCCCTACGGTAGGCTCAGAAAGGCCAACGCTTGAGGTGCATTTGCTGGATTTTGCCGGCGACCTTTATGGCCAGCGTATGACGGTATACCCCTGTATGCGTTTGCGGGGTGAGGTCAAGTTTGACGGCCTTGAGGCGCTAAAAGCGCAAATTGAACGTGATCAGGCCCGCGCTCGTGACTATTTAACGGCGGCAATAGATGGGCAAAACAGCGCTGAACGAGAGCGCGCTGAGCAAGACTATTCTCTTCCGCTGGCCTCGGCCCCGCTTGGGCGTGAGGCGATCTCTTCTAATACGATTTCTTCTGATTCATATTCGGCGGATGATGCCGCCGATGCTAACGACGGCTGACCAGACCATGGATTATAAGCACACGCTGAATTTGCCTGAAACCGATTTCCCCATGCGCGGCATGCTGCCTAAACAGGAGCCGGGGCGGGTTTCCCAGTGGCAGGACATGAATATTTACCAGCGCCTGCGGGAAGCGCGCGCCGGTGCGCCGCTGTTTGTGCTGCACGATGGCCCTCCTTACGCCAACGGCAGTATTCATATTGGTCACGCCGTTAATAAAATCCTTAAAGACATTATCGTTAAGTCAAAGAACTTGGCCGGTTTTGACGCCCCTTATGTGCCGGGCTGGGACTGCCATGGCTTGCCCATCGAGCACAAAGTCGAAACCACGCATGGCAAGCACCTATCGCCGGATCACGCCCGTGAGCTCTGCCGGGAGTATGCGGGCGCCCAGGTGGAAACGCAGTTGGCCGACTTCGTGCGTTTAGGCATCATCGGTGATTGGGATCACCCTTATCGCACCATGGATTTCGTCAATGAAGCGGGCGAGATTCGCGCGCTGGCCGAAATGGTGGACGCAGGCTACGTGTTCAAGGGCTTGAAGCCGGTCAACTGGTGCTTTGATTGTGGCTCGGCGCTCGCGGAAGCGGAGGTCGAGTATCAGGATAAGAAGTCCGATGCGATTGATGTGGCCTTCCCTGTAGAAGACGCCGACAAGCTGGCGGCTGCCTTTGGGTTAAGCGAACTGGACAAGCCCGCAGCGGTGGTGATCTGGACCACCACGCCGTGGACCATCCCCGCCAACCAAGCGCTCAACGTTCACCCTGAGTTCACCTATGCCCTGGTCGATACCGGTGAGCGCCTGTTGCTGTTGGCGGAAGAGCTGGTGGAGAGCTGCCTGGAGCGCTTTGGTTTGCAGGGTGAGGTGATTGCCACCACGCAAGGCAAACACCTTGACCTGATCAATTTCCGTCATCCGTTTTACGACCGCCTCTCACCGGTCTATCTGGCCGAGTACGTCGAGTCAGAAGTGGGCAGCACCGGTATCGTTCACTCGGCGCCTTCTTACGGCATGGATGACTTTTTGACCTGCCGTGAGCATGGCATGGAGTTCGATGACATGCTCAACCCGGTGCAGGGCAACGGCGTTTACGCTGATGATCTGCCGTTTTTCGGCGGCCAGATGATCTGGAAAGCCAACCCCCAAATCGTCGAAAAACTGCGCGAAGTGGGCGCATTGATGGCGCATATTCCCATCAAACATAGCTACATGCACTGCTGGCGCCACAAAACCCCGGTGATCTACCGGGCAACGGCGCAGTGGTTTGTGGGCATGGATATCAAAGGTAAAACGGGCAAGACCTTGCGCGAAAGTGCCCTGGAGGGCATCGAAGCCACGGCGTTTACGCCCGCTTGGGGGCAGGCGCGCCTGCACAGCATGATCGCCAACCGGCCGGATTGGTGTATTTCCCGCCAGCGCAACTGGGGCGTGCCGATCCCGTTCTTCCTGCATAAGCAAACCGGTGAACTACACCCGCGCACGGTCGAGCTGATGGAAGAGGCGGCTAAGCGTGTTGAACAAGCGGGCATCGATGCTTGGTTCAAGCTTGACCCTGCCGAGTTACTCGGCGCGGAAGCGGCGGAGTACGACAAAGTCACCGATACACTCGATGTCTGGTTCGACTCCGGCACCACGCATCGCCATGTATTGCGCGGTTCACATCCGCATGGCCATGAAAGCGGCCCAAGGGCTGATTTGTACCTGGAAGGCTCTGACCAACACCGCGGCTGGTTCCACTCGTCGCTGTTGACCGGCTCTGCGATTGATGGCCATCCGCCTTACCGCCAGTTGCTGACCCACGGCTTTACCGTCGATTCCCAGGGCCGCAAGCAGTCCAAGTCACTGGGCAACGTGGTTGCCCCCCAGGAAGTGATGGACAAGCTAGGCGGCGATATTCTGCGCCTGTGGGTAGCATCGACCGATTACTCCGGCGAAATGGCTGTCTCAGACGAAATTTTGAAGCGTACGTCTGATGTATATCGGCGGATTCGCAACACCGCACGCTTTTTGCTTTCGAACCTTAACGGGTTTGATCCAGAGAAAAACCAAGTGGCGTTTGGCGATATGCTCGCCCTGGATCAGTGGGTGGTGGATCGTGCGGCTCAGCTTCAAGCGCGGATCGAAAAAGCCTATGAAGAGTACCGCTTTCTGGATGTGTATCAGCAGGTACACGGCTTCTGCGCGCGGGAACTGGGTGGTTTCTATCTGGACGTCATCAAAGACCGCCAGTACACCACGCAAACCGACTCATTGGCGCGCCGCAGTGCGCAAACCGCGCTTTACCATGTCGTGGAGGCACTGAGCCGCTGGATCGCGCCGATTCTCTCTTTCACTGCTGAGGAGATCCACGAGAATATCCCCGGTAAGCGCGGCGACAGTGTGCTACTAGAGACTTACTACACCGGCCTTGGCCGCCTGGAAGACGATGCTGAACTGGGTCGTGCTTTCTGGGAGCAGGTGCTGGAGGTCAAACATTCGGTCAATAAATGCCTGGAAGATGCGCGTAATGCCAAAGTCATCAAAGGCAGCTTGGCGGCCGAAGTGACGCTGTTTGTCAGCGATGAGCTGCAGGCGACGCTGGCCAAGCTGGGCGACGAGCTACGTTTTGTCATGCTCACCAGCGAAGTTACGTTGAAACCTCTGGCTGCAGCCGGTGAAGCAGAGGCAGAAGCGACGGAGCTTGAAGGCTTGAAAGTAGCGGTCAACGCCAGCGACAACAGCAAATGTGAACGCTGCTGGCACCATCGCCCGGATGTAGGCACGCATGCCGAGCATCCTGATCTATGTGGGCGCTGTATCAGCAACCTTCCCGAAGGCAGCGGTGAGATTCGTTACTATGCTTAAAGAAGGAAATACGCCTGAGCCAAACGCGCGGCCGACGATGCAGCAGCCGCTGCGTTGGCTATGGCTATCGGTCGCGGTGATTGTGCTGGATTTGGCCACGAAGTACGTGGCCAGTAGCCAGTTGGGTTATGCGCAGCCGGTGGAAGTGTTGCCGTTCTTTAACTTAACCCTTCTGCACAACACAGGGGCAGCCTTCAGCTTCCTAGCCACGCACCCAGGCTGGCAGCGCTGGTTCTTCGCCATTATCGCGGTGGGAGCG
The DNA here is from genome assembly GCF_052645115.1 of Vreelandella sp. V005. Classification (NCBI taxonomy): domain Bacteria; kingdom Pseudomonadati; phylum Pseudomonadota; class Gammaproteobacteria; order Oceanospirillales; family Halomonadaceae; genus Vreelandella; species Vreelandella sp. V005. The sequence goes on from NZ_JBQXYA010000013.1 coordinate 10,513, forward strand.
AGTGTAGGTTTAACGGTGTGGCTGACGCGTATTAAGCATGATGAAAAACTGCTGGCGATTGCGCTGCCGTTGATTATTGGCGGGGCACTCGGAAATCTCTATGACCGCCTGGTGCACGGCTATGTGGTCGATTTCCTCTCCTTCCACGCCGCTGGATGGTACTACCCGGCGTTTAATGTGGCGGATATTGCGATTACCCTGGGAGCAGTCGCTTTAATCTGGGAATCTATTATGGGTGAGCGGCGGCGCAAAAAAGCGCCCGGCAACGTTTCATAATGCTCTGGTCATGAAGGTCTGTTAATAGCGGTCTGCCCTAACGCTAAGACATTCACGAAAAGTCATTTATAGACAGGTAAGGATGGTAATGAGCGACTACCGTATTGACGATGGCATGGAAGTAACGCTGCACTTCACCTTAAAGCTGGCAGATGGCACCTTAGTGGATTCCACTAAAGACAAAGCCCCGGCCACTTTCGAGTTTGGTGATGGCAATCTGCCGCCCGGCTTTGAACATCCTATTAAAGGCCTGGCCGCGGGCCAAGAGGGCACGTTTCAGATAACCCCTGAGCATGCTTTCGGCCAGCATAATCCGCAGAATATTCAAACGTTGAAGCGGGCCGATTTTGGCGATGAAGCCCCAGAAATTGGCATGGTGATGTCGTTTGCCGACAAGGCGGGAACTGAATTGCCAGGCGTGGTCAAAACCATTGACGGTGATCGCATCGAGGTAGATTTCAATCACCCATTAGCGGGTCGCACACTGACCTTTGAAGTAGAAGTGCTGGACGTTAAACCGGTGACTACCCACTAACCCTGGCCGGGTCATCGCTCGCTGGCGTTTCACTTAAAGCCTACACTGGCTATTGAATTTACTAAGCAGATGCCGCGCGCATCAAGGCGTTACTATGAGCTTACCCAGTACGCAGCAAACACAACCCATCGAAATTAAATTGGCGAATCCACGTGGCTTTTGTGCTGGGGTGGATCGCGCGATCGATATTGTTAACCGTGCACTCGATGTGTTTGGTCCTCCCATCTATGTCCGTCATGAAGTGGTTCATAACCGCTTTGTGGTTGAAACGTTGCGTGCCCGCGGGGCTGTGTTTGTCGAAGAGCTGGATGAGGTACCCGATGATGTCATCGTCATCTTTTCGGCTCACGGTGTTTCCCGCGCCGTGCAGGCCGATGCCGAGCGTCGTGGCTTGAAAGTGTTTGATGCCACCTGCCCATTGGTCACCAAAGTGCACTTGGAAGTATTGCGCTACGCCAAGCGCGGCCAGGAGTGCATACTGATTGGCCATGAGGGCCACCCCGAAGTAGAAGGCACCATGGGGCGTTACGACACTTCCCACGGCGGCCGCATTTACTTGGTCGAAGACGAAAAAGACGTCGATAAACTCGAGGTGCGTGATCCTTCCAAATTGGCGTTTGTGACGCAAACGACGCTCTCGATGGATGACACCGCCAAGGTGATTGATGCGCTGCGTGAGAAGTTTTCCGACATTCAGGGGCCGCGCAACGATGATATCTGTTACGCCACGCAAAACCGCCAGGATGCCGTGCGTGAGCTAGCCTCCCAGAGCGATTTACTGCTGGTGGTCGGCAGCCCCAACAGTTCCAATTCGAATCGCTTGCGAGAGCTCTCTGAACGGATGGGCACGCCTGCCTACCTGATCGACAATGCCGAGCAGATTGATCCCCAGTGGCTGGAAAATGTGGGCCGTATCGGCGTTACTGCGGGTGCCAGTGCCCCGGAAGTGCTGGTCAAAGGCGTTATCAGCAAGCTCCAATCTCTGGGCGCTGCCGTACCCGAAGAGCTACAGGGCCGTGAAGAAACCATTACTTTCTCGATGCCCAAAGAGTTACGTGAAAAGGTGATTGCCAGCAGTTGATCTTAGGCTGTGTGATGCAAAGCGTATTAGTTTGCGACATACTGAAACGGTATGAGCCAACTAATACAGGAGCAAAGCCGCGTGCCTTACGTTACTCATCCTTCTTCTGGCCGTTTTTCTCATAACGGCCAGCGCGGCTTTACCCTCATTGAATTAATGATCGTGCTGGTGATCATCGGCATTGTCGCCTCTATTGCCTACCCCAGCTATACCCGCTACGTGCAAAAATCAGTGCGCACAGATGCCCACGCAGGTCTGATGCAGGCTGCTTCTGAATTAGAGCGCTGTTATACGCGCTCTTACACGTATAGCGACTGCACTATTAGTCAGTCTTCTCCAGAAAACAACTATCTAATTGAGGAGAGTATTGGCGGTAATGGCTACTTACTGACTGCAACAACAGATCAGAATGATGGGTGTGAAGGTGATATTACCTTAAGTTCGAGCGGTGAAAGGCTACCCAATGACTGCTGGTAATCCAAAACAGCAGCGCGGGTTTACCTTGATTGAGCTGCTAATCACATTAATGATTGCGACGATTATTGCCATCATAGCGGTGCCTGCATTTGCCGGTTTCATGGCCCGCCAGCAACTAGCGGGCGATGTAAATGAGCTGATCTCCGTACTGAGTTTTGCGCGTAGTGAAGCGATAAAACAGCGCCAACCGATGCTGGTAACGTTTTTGCCACCGGATGAATGCGGCGCGGTTGAAGGGGTAGACGGGGATAATGATCAGCAGCAGTGGTGTTATCGGGTGGAGCGTGATGATGGCGAGACAATGCGCGTGGGGCAGGTGGCCAATATAACGACGCGTGATCAAGCGTTCTCACTGACCTTTCAAAGCTTAGGCGACGCTGATATTGGAGATTGCCGTGCGACCTCGTCTGCTCCGTGTCAGATTACGCTAACGCCGCAACGCGATGGCATCGCGCCTGTGACGCTTGCCGTCAATATTACCGGTAGTATCCGCAGGCAGGAGACAGCGCAATGACGCGCCAGCGTGGCTTTAGCTTAGTTGAAGCACTGATCGCGCTGGTAGTGCTCTCCATCGGCCTTATCGGCGTGGCAGCCATGCAGCTGAAAGCGCTACAAAGTGCTAATGCGGGTTACCAGCGCTCAGTAGCCAGCGTGGCTGCCGTGGATGCTCAGGAGCGGCTTTGGGCAACGCTCGCCGCACTTGAAACAGGCCAAACCTGTGAAGATATCACTACCTCTGCCGTTCAGGCTGAATGGAGGGAACACTGGTTTCAAGGTGGCGATGATGCCACACCCCTGCGCAACGCTATTGAAGCACAGAGCGAGATTGAGCGTGGTAGTGGTGATGACAGTTGCCAGTTCACTGTCACCCTGATGCTCAGCGAGGATGAAAGCGACCTGCTTGACTATACCTTCAGTCTCCCGCGTATCGAGCGTGTGCCATGATGCATTCGCAACGTGGCTTCACCTTAGTCGAGTTGATGGTGGCGATGGCGATTGGCACCGTCATTATATTGGGGGCTGGTCAGTTATTCCTGACTACTTTTCAAACCTTCCAGAATGTTGACAAGGTTAGCCGTAAGCAAGAGGCATTAGTCTTTGCCGTCAGTGCGCTGACTGAAAAAGGGCGCCAGGGAGATTTCGGTCACTATGCCATTATTGGCGATCAGCGTAGTTCGGGAAACGGGATACATCACTACTGCGTTCTGCAAGATCAGACAGAGAACCAGCCTGTTGTCGATCTAGCTCAGGTAGACGATGAAGCCGATTGCCCCGCGCTTTCAGAAGCTAATAGCGATGGTGTATCGCATACAGTCACCTTACCGGTAGGCGACTGTCGGATGGATGCCAATGCTAGCTGCGATGAAATTGTTTTCATCATCACAGAGCGAAACAAAGTGATCACTTCACAAGGGGCAACGCCATGAAACAGCAGCAAGGCGCTGCATTAGTGATTGTGATGGCACTGCTTTCTGGTGCGCTGGTGCTTGGCATGTCAGGTATGCAAAGCGCGTTGATTGATGAGCGTTTGGCGGGCAATTATCGGGCATCTGTGCAAGCGCAAATGACGGCAGAAAATACCACCTCTTCCCTGGCCGATTTGCAAAATTCGGATCGCAGAAATGAATATCTGAGCAGTTTAATAAATAGTGACGAGTTTTCTACTATTGGGGATATTAAAAACTTACGTGGAAGTGAGGTGGAGGCGTTGCTCCGAGATGGAGCGCTGGATGGCTTTTTTAAACAACTGCTCCCTAGCAATTATGACGAATTAAGCGAAGATGATAAAAACACAATACGGAATGCTTTGGTTGAAAACTTTGTATTGAGGTTTGAGCGCTTAGAAAATAATCAAATCGCTATTAGTGCTTTAGATGATGGCTTACGTCGAAATGCCCGAGGTCAGTCGAGTCTGATTTATGCCCTGGGAGAAGACTCAAGCGGAAGCCCTATGCCTTTTCAGTCACCCATTGTTGGCTGTGAAGGAGTGACTTCTGGAGGTGGCTCCACAATTAGTAGTTATCGCTCCAGCGAGGGGAGCTGGAGTGGGCAGCCTGGCAGCTTTGCTGAAAACGATATTCCTTTGATTCGGACAACGGCAGAGAAAGCAAATGTAGTCTTAGGGGGAAATGAGCAAATTCATGGAGGGATACATGCGCTGGGTTCTGTCACCCTTAACGGTTCATCGCAGGTATTTGGTAGTATTCTTGCTAATCAAACCATTAATTTGAATGCTGGTGGTGGCCGTGTACGCGGAAACGTAGAAAGTCTTAGAGATATTATTTTTGATAGTAGTACAAGGGTGGATGGCTTTGTAAGAGCAATGCGCCATGTGCGTTTTCAAAGTTGGTCAGCCAGCGTTGGGAGGGGGATTTACTCAGGCGGTAACATTATTTCAAGCCGTAATCCTGCTTCGGATCATATAGATGAAAGTAATAGGGCTAATTTTTTTCAACGCAGTGATGTTTTAGTTAATAAAGTAGAAGAACAGCTCTGCGACTCCCTGCGCTTCACAGATAACACGTTGAATGAAGAAATTAAGCGTTATCGTTCAGAGCTAACAACAATAGGTAATATTACAGTTGGTGCTTATCCTAACGCCGAGTGGCGGTTTACACCGCAAAAAATAGAACGCTATGACCAAACCTGGAACGTTAACCGCTGGGTGACTCATGCATCTCCGGAATCCAATACGCTGTTCGGCGATCAAACTGCTATTTATCGAATGAATACCCTTAACCTAACGGGTTCGCCGTCTTTAACCGTGAGTGGCGGCGATGTGGTTATTGTAGTAGATGGAGATTTTACGATGGGGGGGGGGGGGCCAGGGTTGGTTATCAATCCAGACAGTAGCTTAACGGTCTTTGTGTCGGGGCGAATTGATTTTGGCAGCGTACTCAATATGCCCGAATCAAACTCGATTAACAGCAGAGGGAAGCCAACGTTTTCTTTATTTTCAGGTTATAACGGCTCAGACACCGGGGTCAATTTCAGTTCCAGTAACCGAGTCGTTGCTAATGTATATGCTCCATACGCCCATGTGTCGGTTAATTCCGGTGCGGGCTTTTTCGGCAGTGTCAAAGGACGTAGCGTTAACGTGAGTGGTAGCGGCAGTATCGTTTATGATGAGTTGCTTGTAAGCACATTTGGAAGGCCGAATAGTACTCCCGGTGCAGGAGGCGCTGGTGGGTGGCGTTTAGTCGGTTGGCAATAACGCCATTCGCCACACGGCTGGGCGCACGTTATCATAGTGCTATTTGCTTAAGAGCTTGAAATCATGAGTCAGACTGACAAAACCCGCGTTCTCACCGGTATTACCACCACCGGTACGCCCCATTTGGGGAACTATGTTGGAGCGATCAAGCCTGCCATCGAGGCGAGCCAGGACCCCAACGTTCAGTCGTTTTACTTTTTGGCTGACTACCATGCCTTGATTAAGTGTCCTGACCCCAAGCGTGTGCAGGCATCACGCTTGGAAATTGCTGCCACGTGGCTGGCCCTGGGGCTGGATACCGACAACGCCATTTTCTATCGCCAATCAGATATTTTAGAAATCCCTGAGCTTACCTGGATGCTCTCCTGCGTATGCGCCAAAGGCTTAATGAACCGCGCTCACGCTTATAAAGCAGCGGTGGCTGAGAACGAAGAGGCCGAGAACCAAGACCCAGATAAAGGCATCACCATGGGGCTGTTTGGTTACCCCGTGCTAATGGCGGCCGATATTTTAATGTTTAACGCCAACAAGGTGCCGGTAGGGCGTGATCAAATTCAGCATATCGAAATGGCCCGAGATATCGCCGGTCGTTTCAACCATCTGTACAAAGGACAGCACTTTACGCTTCCTGAGGCGGTGGTCGACGACAAGATACAGCTACTGAACGGCTTGGACGGGCGCAAGATGTCCAAAAGCTACGATAATACGATTCCGCTCTTTTCCGCAGAGAAAAAGTTGCAGAAGCTAGTACGTAAAATCAAGACCAACTCGCTGGAACCTGGTGAACCAAAAGATCCAGACACCTGCACGCTCTTTCAAATCTACTCCGCTTTTGCGACGTCTGAAGAGACTGCTAGCTTGCGTGAGCAGTATGTAAACGGTATTGGCTGGGGCGCTGCTAAGGATCAAGTGTTTGAGTACTTGAACGCCCACTTGAGCGCGCCGCGTGAACGCTATAACGCCCTGATGGAAGACCCCGCCCACATTGAAACGGTCTTGCAGAAAGGTGCCGAGCGTGCAAGGGAAGAGGCGGCTTTGACAATGGATCGGTTACGTTCAGCGGTTGGCCTTGGTCGGTTTGTTTAAATCCATATGGTTTCTAGCTTGGTTGATTGATTTTCCCCTTTAGCGAGAAAGGGCGCGTCATCCGAGTCAGGCAGCACTGAAAAAATGGTAATATGAAAAAGGTCGCCTTCGGGCGACCTTTTTCTTGTTATCAACGGAGAAAATCCGATAGGCTGAAGTACATTTAATTTAGGATAGATGTGGTTGCGAGGCTATCGAGATGAGAAACAGACAGCAAGGCAGGGTAGCTCTAGGATCACTAAGCGTATTGTGAGGTAGGGCTGCTCACGACCCTGAGCGGACATACGCCGAAACGAAATTGAATCGCCTTTGTGTGGCTGCAACCTACCGCCAGAGAAGACACATCTAATGCTCAGTAAAACAACCGGAAAATGCCTCAGGGGAAACCTGGCCTAGGATTTAGACTAAATTCTAAAATGGTTTCGCAGACCAAGGCCGATCAGGAATAAAAAAATTGCCGCGATGAGACCCTGAGCAGAAAGCAACGCATACAAAACAGTTGAAAGATCACCTACTTCGAATAAATTTTTTAAGCTTAAGTCTCGCACATTTCGGCTAATAGCAAGAAACGGAATGCTATTGCTGATTGAAAATAAAAGATAGTCAGCGTAGCCGATCTCATTAAAAGGTTTGGAAGCTAAGTGCATATAAATTAGGGTGAACAGAAGTGTGGAGTAGATCAGGTAACGTGATGGGCGCCAAATACTTAGTCCATATTCACAAAACTCATCGTATAAAGCATCTATAATTGACGGGAACATCGTGGTTTGGTTCCAGCGTCTGGTTCGAAGATCATCAGCGTGAAGCCTTAGTGCTAATGAATGGTTACCATTTTTCTCGGACAGATCTTTAAGCCGCTGTAGTTTACAAGCGTTTTTAGGTTCGCGACATTTCTCCATTTTAATCCTGATAGGTCCAAAGCTTTTGTAGCGGATTTTGGGATCATATGATATATCGTCTAAAGATAGGTGGTGTGCAAAAGAAGTTGATAGGAAATCTGGGATATCTATGAAGTGGATGTTTCGTATATCAGTGGCACCATTAAAAGAAGAGCCCTCAAAAGAAATTGGCTTTTTCCACTCATTGTCTTCATGCCCTCTAATTAACTGGAAACTTTCCAAGAATCTGCAGTATCTGAAGTGGAGAGGATGGGGACCAGTCAATTTCGATGGCATAAAAATGAAGTCCGCTGCGACTCGGGTATTAAAGAATTCTATTTTTCCAAGCCCGAAGCTGGTTCTCTCGAAAGAAACGTTACCTACACCGATTTTGGCGTACTCAAAAAGTACTTTGCCGTTACCGAACCTAGCATTCTCGAAGCTAATGTCGCCTTCGCCGAAGCTTGTTCTTCGAAAGAGTACATTCATGTAATCAAGCTTTTCACTTCCAGACTTAATTTTATCTGGCCACTTAAGAGGTTGACCGCTACTACCTATAAGAGCCCTATCAAACCTCAAATTCCCTTTACCAAAAACCGCATCATCAAAAAGAACATGTCCATTTTCTTTTCCGTCTTCTTCTATTCTACCATTACGAAACTCAGCAGCATGGAAATTAACATTGCCATCACCAAACTGTGTTTTTAAAAATGAAACAGCACCCATTCCAAAATTTGTTCCCTCAAAACTAATAGGGCCGTTACCAAACTCAGCGCCAGAGAAACTCACAACCCCTTTGCCCAATTTAGACATTGAGAAATCAACCTTCCCACCGCCAAAATTTACCTTCTCAAAGATAAAATCACCATTTCTTTTCTCATCCTTAAGGCCATTAAACTTCGTCTCTCCATTGCCAAATTTAGCTCCGAAAAAACTAACTACTCCCTCACCAAATGTCACAGCTGTAAATTGTACATCTCCATCGCCAAACTCAGCTTCTTCGAAAAGAACATCCCCTTGTTCGAACTTAGCGCCGAAAAAATTAACGTCGCCAGCGCCGAAATTAGTACGACTAAAATTAACCGGACCATGGCCAAAATTGGTATCAACGAAGCTGGCCCTACCCATTGGGAATTTGAATCCTGAAAACGTAACTTTTCTATCCGGCACTTTCTCGCGTAGCGCTCCAAAATCTACATTTGCGAATGTCACATTGTAAAGAGGGTTTTCCTTGACCCATTCATTCCAATGGTGTGGTTCATAATCGGCGCGGTTTAGTGTTTTGAGCCACAGCGATGTGGCCATCTCACTATCTAGCGTTTCGGCGGTATCTGGAAAATTTTCAGTCATATTTTATTATCCATTTTGCTGAATATCGACAGATGAAAATCTTTTGATACAGTCAGGAATTACTTTTTCGTGGATAACAGCCATCACTTAGAAAGATAGTTGAGAATAGTGAATGCGACAAAAAATAAACGCTTACAAACATTCATTGATAATTATAAATAGCTTTTTTTGCCATAATAGAAATAGCTCTTGAATAAACCTGCCTGCCGCGAGAGTAAAAGGCTATTTAGGTTTAATCAGCTTGCCGCCTTGTCCTTTTGGAGATTTGTTTACAACAGTACTAACAGACCAATGTTCGATTCGCATCGATTTTCCGCATTACATTGCGGTTTGCCTCTTGATCTGTTAGGTCAGGAGCAAGTCATGAGTCGAGGCTATCGTAATCCAGAATCAACTGCAGTCTGTAGTCTACGTCAACAGCAGTGCCCCGGCACGACTCAGTGAGAATAAGGCATCCTAGAGTATTCATCACGCTCTACGTAGATAGCGGCGAAATACAATGGCTTTTGATGATGTAGGCACAAAAATGAGGCTGTTTTGGTGACGTTTCCTTTATTCGCACGTGCCATCCATTAGAGAGTAAGAGGCACCGGTGTTTGGTGAATGCCGCTCATGGGCGTAAATGGAATGCCCGTGTATATGCGTAGGTGCTGCTTGGATTGCACTGGGTATTCTAGCCGCCACTTGTTTTTTCATTTGGGTTCGAGGGGATTGCCTAAGCGGTCAATTTGAGTTTTCGGATAAGGTTTTCTCCTATAATCAGCCATTGCATCAGTTTTAACTAATAGGCTGCTTCTGGCCGATAGCGGCAATACGTAATAAGGTTATCCTGCGTATACCTTCTAAACCTCCGCTTTCAGCGGTTTTTGTATAAAAAATCGCCAATATCTCGCTGTAAAGAAACGGGATGTTGCTCTCTGTTATGCCCACTTACCAACCGGCAAGCTGCTAGCGTCAAGTGAAGTATAATGCAGTACTAACGAACGGAGCCCACTGGTAGCTCACGTAACCTTATGATAATAAACATTATCCATAACATAATATAAGTAATTGATGTAAGCATGTGTTTTAGAATGATGCGAAGAAATCATTCGTCTAAGGGGTAACAGAGTGGCTCTCCTCGATACAGTAGTGATGCGGGCCCTTAGCATTCAAGGTGCGCTGTCTCCTGAAGACAAGGCGCTTTTGCTGGGCCTTGAACTCAGCCCTCGGCTCGTCTCTGCCAGAGAGGTGCTATGGCAGGAGGGTGCAGAGGCTGATCTTTTTTGCGTGGTCAAGGAAGGCTGGGCTTACTCCTATCGCAACTTGAAAAACGGGTCTAAGCAGATCCTTAAGTTCTACCTACCCGGCGATATCATCGGCATGCGCGATTTTGGCTTCGCACGCCGCCTTTCAAGTGCATCCATGATTAATAAAGGAGTGGTGTACCCGTTCTCCTATCAGCAGCTTTTTGAACTTTTGGGACGTTCAAGCCTGGCCGTCGGCATCATGACTAATGCGATTCGTCAGCAGGCGATACTTTCCGAACGGCTGATCTATCTCGGCCAGTATGCCGCCCACGAGCAACTGGCTCATTTCCTTTATGAATTTTACCTGCGGCTCAAGCGGAACGAGGCTGTGGAGAACAATAGCTTCCTGATGCCACTCACTCAGCAATTGATTAGCGACGCGCTTGGGATGAGCCCCGTTCACTTAAGCCGGACTTTCTCGATGCTGCGTGAAAAGGGGCTGGTTATCCGAGATCGCCAGCAGGTGACGCTGCCCGACCCCGAGGCATTGGCGCAGCTAGCAGGCTTCAATGATAGCTATATTGATGAGTGCCTACCGCCCACGTTCACTGAATATCTAAATAAGTAACCTGTAAAGCCCTTATCGGAACAGCGCTGGTCGCCTCTTGGGGGGCATTTACTGGCTTGTTGCCTCTGGTAATGAAACGGAGGTTTCTTTCAGCGGGAGTATCCACAACAGGATAGACATTTCCCATGCTGGCCTGCCTATCTCCCCGACTCAGCTCCCCCTTGCGAAAGCCTTTTATCTGCCGGGCGTGTCATTAACCAGAACCATTAGTCCTGGCAAAAAAATTGCTTCAACCAATCTTGTATGAAGGCAGAGCTACTGCCGTAGATTGCGGGCCATCAGGTTTGCTAATGACCTATAGTGATTGTCATCTATGGCAAGTATGTTTTCTATTTTGACGTTAGCTTGCCGCTGTCAACGGGTCTACAGGGAGTAATAAATGCGATCAAGGAATCGGCATCAGGCGTTTACGGAGTGTGCATTGATAGCATTAACGCTGGCGGTGGTGGCGTTAATGCTATGGAAACTGGTAGGGCTACTGATTTTGATCTTTGGGGCGGTCGTCGGTGCCTGCATATTGCAATCGTGTATGGCGCCACTTTTAAAGCTAGGTGCACCACGGTGGCTGGCGTTGTTAACGGTGATTGTGGCGTTGACCTTGGCATTAGCCTTAATGAGCTGGGCATTTGGTGCTCAAGTGTCTGCTGAGTTGGAGTCGTTGGCGGTGCTATTACCCGAGGCGTGGGAACAGCTGCAGGAACGACTTGAAGGCTCACAGCTAGCACCACTGCTGGATGACGCGGCTGGGCGGGCAAGTGATTTATTTGGAAACGGCATTTCGCAAATTGGGATGATGGTGGTCTCAATGGGCGGCAGTGTTGTCAGTTTTTTCGCGCTTATTGTGGGCATGGTTTATTTTGCTGCGCAGCCGGGGCTTTACCGTCGAGGGGTGTTGCTACTAGCGCCGGTTAAAAGCCGCTCAAAATTGGGAGCTGCGTTGGATGATAGCGGGAAGGCACTACGTTATTGGTTGGGTGGGCAATTAGTCGCCATGGTGGTCACTGGTGTATTAGTGGGCATCACCATGTGGCTGTTAAAGGTGCCCGCCCCGCTTGGCTTGGGCTTAGTGGCGGGTCTATTAGATTTTGTGCCCCTGGTAGGGCCGATGATTGCCGCTATTCCTGCATTATTGTTGGCCTTTACGGTGAGCCCTCAAACCACGCTGTTTGTGCTGATTGCTTATACGATTATTCAGCAGGTAGAAGGCAATATTATACAGCCACTGGTTCAGCAGCGGGCCGTTCACTTGCCGCCTGCGATGCTACTGTTTTCGTTGTTTGCTGCCAGCACTCTGTTTGGCTTGGCCGGCCTGATTTTGGCCGCACCGCTGACCGTGGTGGCCTTTGTGTTGGTGAACCGTCTGTACGTGACACGTGAGGAAGAGAGCTAATAGAAAAAGTTAATCGTGGTAAATAACGCCGCACAAATAATTGTACGTCGATTATAGGCAGCGTTAAGCTTGTCATCACTACTCAAACTGGTTGGAAGCGCTTGTTGATGAACAGGCGCTTCTGGCATTGCTAAAGGTGAATGTATGTCGACTACGACGGTGGCTGCGCCACAAAGCTATCGGGTACCGCTGATAGCCACGGCGGCGATTGTGTTGGGCGCATTGTTGGTAGGGGTAGTCTTTGAAGCCAACACGGGCCTGCTGATGATTGTTGGCGGGCTGTTTGGCATGGCGCTGTATCATGCGGCATTTGGTTTTACCTCTGCGTGGCGGGTATTTATTACCGAACGGCGGGGGCGTGGTTTGCGTGCCCAGATGGTGATGCTGGCGATCGCCGTGGTGCTGTTTTTCCCGGCACTTGGGGCGGGCACCTTATTTGGCAATGAAGTGTCGGGGTTTGTAGCACCAATCGGTATTTCAGTATTGGTCGGAGCGTTCTTGTTTGGGTTAGGTATGCAGCTAGGCGGCGGTTGTGCTTCGGGCACGCTGTTTACCGCGGGCGGGGGTAATGCACGCATGCTGATTACCCTGGCCTTCTTTATTGTCGGCTCGGTAATTGGCTCGGCGCATTTTGCTTGGTGGCAGAGTTTGCCTGCCTTTCAGCCGGTATCACTGGTTAATGTCGCCGGGGTGGGCGGCGGGATAGGGATTAGTTTGGTGCTGTTTGGTGCTATTGCTGCGTTTACCTGGGTGATGGAGAAGCGTCGGCACGGGCAGTTAGAGCAGGCACCGGCTGTCGATAAGCAGGGTGTGGAGCGCTGGCTAACAGGGCCTTGGCCTTTAGTAGCGGGGGCCGTGGCGTTGGCACTCCTAAATTTTGTCACCTTGGCACTGGCAGGTCGCCCATGGGGGATTACCTCTGCGTTTGCGCTGTGGGGTGCCAAGGCGTATGGGCTGGTAGGTGGTGATGTTAGCCAATGGGGCTATTGGCAGGCACCGGGCAATGCGGCAGCCCTTGAAGCCAGCGTATGGAGCGATATCACCACGGTCATGAACGTGGGCATCATGCTGGGTGCGCTTGCTGCTGCAAGCCTGGCGGGCCGTTTTGCGCCTAACTTTAGAATTCCGTTGAAATCACTTTTAGCCGCCATCGTAGGGGGGCTTCTGCTGGGGTATGGCGCCCGCTTGGCCTTTGGGTGCAATATCGGCGCTTACTTCAGTGGCATCGCTTCTGGCAGTCTGCATGGCTGGGTTTGGTTGGTGGCTGCCTTCGCGGGCAACATGCTGGGTGTTAAGTTAAGGCCTTTCTTTTTCGGCGGCGTAGAAGGCCGCAAACCCACCGCTAAAACGAGCTGACGCTAGTTTAAAAGCGCTAAGATAGTTAGATGACGCCTCGGTTTTAAATACATTAAACCGGGGCGTTTTTATTTCTTCTTGTCGCTCTCTTCTACCTTTGTAGCAGGAGCATGTTACATTACCTTCAAACGCCGCAAACGCCCGATGTTGCTGCATCGCAGCAGTGATTGACATAAAAAGAGAGTGCTTATGACTACCCAGAGTAAACGCCCCCTATACCTTCCTTACGCCGGTCCTTCTCTGCTCGAAATGCCGCTATTGAACAAAGGCAGCGCGTTTACTCAACAGGAGCGCTTGGCGTTTAACCTGATTGGTTTGCTGCCCCAAAAAGTGGAAACCATTGAAGACCAGCTAGAGCGTGCGTATCGCCAGTACCAGCAGTGCCATAGCGATCTTGAAAAACACATCCATTTGCGCGCCATTCAAGACGATAACGAAACCCTCTATTTCCGCTTGGTGTCTCAGCATTTGGAAGAAATGCTGCCGATTATTTACACCCCCACGGTCGGTCAAGCGTGCCAGGAATTCTCCAATATTTACCGTAATCACCGCGGTCTGTTTATTAGCTACCCGGATCGCGAGCACATGGACGACATCCTGCGCAGCGCCACTAAAGATAACGTCAAAGTGATTGTGGTGACGGATGGCGAGCGGATATTGGGGCTTGGCGACCAAGGCATCGGGGGCATGGGCATTCCGATTGGCAAGCTGGCACTTTATACCGCCTGTGGCGGCATCAGCCCTGCTTACACGCTACCCATCATGATTGATGTGGGTACTAACAATAAAGCGCTGTTGGATGACCCGATGTACATGGGCTGGCGCCATGAGCGGGTAGGGCAGGAAGAGTATGACGCCTTCATGGCAGAGTTTATTGCCGCCGTGAAGCGCCGTTGGCCTAGCGTACTGCTACAGTTTGAGGACTTTGCCCAGGCCAACGCCGTGCCGTTGCTAGAGCGTTACCGTGATGACCTGTGCTGCTTCAACGACGATGTACAGGGTACCGCTTCAGTAGTGGTCGGTACCTTGATGGCCGCTTGCCAAGCGCGCGAAGAAACCATTGCACAGCAACGTGTCGTGTTCGTGGGCGGCGGTTCGGCAGGCTGCGGTATTGCCGAGCAGGTGGTGGTGGCCATGGAAGCAGAAGGGTTGACCGAGAGCGAAGCCCGGGCCCGCATTTTCATCGTCGACCGAGATGGGTTGATGACCAGCGATCAGGTATGGCAGCGCGACTTCCAACGCCGTCTGGCCCACGACCCCTCCTTGATGGTTGGCTGGAATGGCCAAGGCCTGGAGGAGACGATTGCACAGATCAAGCCAACGGTATTGATTGGTGTGTGCGGCCAGCGCGGAATTTTCACCGAGCAGGTCGTTCGCACCATGCATGCGGGCTGTGAGCATCCGGTGATCATGCCCCTCTCCAACCCGACCTCGCAAGCGGAAGCGGTGCCGGAAGATGTTATCCGCTGGACCGATGGCCAAGCGCTGGTAGCCACCGGTAGCCCCTTCGCGCCGGTGGTTTACAACGGCCGCACTTATCCGATTGCCCAGTGCAATAACGCCTATATCTTCCCAGGCATCGGTTTAGGCGTCATTGCTGCGAGTGCGACCCGCGTGACCGATGAGATGCTAATGAGTGCTTCGCGCGCGCTAGCCCGTGAAGCACCGCTGGTAAAAGAGGGCAAAGGCGCGCTACTGCCCCCACTGGGGCGCATTCGTGATATCAGTAAGTCGATTGCCTTTGAAGTGGCTGCACAGGCGCAGCAGAACGGCGTGGCACTGAAAACCAGCGGTACGACGCTAAGAGAGTTGATTGAAAAGGCGTCCTGGTCACCTGATTACCGCACCTATCGCCGCCGCGCTTTCTAAACAAAAAAAAGCCCCCACCGAGGTGGGGGCAGCAAGCATTGGTAGGTTTTACCGTTAGGCTGCGCCGATCATCTTGCGCAGCACGTAGTGAAGGATACCACCGTGGCGGTAGTAAGCCAGCTCGTTTACCGTGTCAATTCGGCACTTGGCATCAACGCTACGTTCACCATCAGCATTTTTGATCACAACCTTGACGGTACCACCCGGCGTCAAATCACTTAAACCGGCAATTGAAATTTCTTCATCGCCGGTTAATCCTAGCGATTGGCGGCTTTCGCCTTCGGCAAACTGAAGCGGTACAACGCCCATGCCGATCAGGTTGGAGCGGTGGATACGCTCAAAGGATTCGGCGATCACCGCGCGAACGCCCAGCAGGCGTGTGCCTTTGGCCGCCCAGTCCCGTGAGGAGCCGGTGCCATACTCTTTACCGGCGATCACGACCAGCGGTTTGCCTTCCTCTTTGTACTTCATGGCCGCGTCGTAAATGGCCATCTGTTCGCCGCTGGGTACGTGGCGGGTTTCACCGCCGACAACGCCATCAAGCATCTCGTTTTTGATCCGCACATTGGCGAAGGTGCCGCGCATCATGACTTCGTGGTTACCCCGGCGCGAGCCGTAGGAGTTGAAGTCGACCGGTTTAACACCGTGCTCTTGCAAGTAGCGGCCAGCCGGGCTGTCAGGCTTGATAGCGCCCGCCGGGGAGATATGGTCAGTGGTGACCGAGTCACCCAGCATCGCCAGCACGCGGGCGTCGTGCACATCTTCGATGGCATCCGGCTCACGGCCCATGCCTTCAAAGAAAGGCGGGTGCTGAATGTAGGTCGATTCCGGCCACTGATAGACCTTGCTCTCTGAAACGTCGATCGCTTTCCAGACCTCATCACCCTCAAACACCGCGCCGTACTCTTTACGGAACATCGCAGTATTGACCTTCTCAACGGCGCTGGCGATTTCTGCTTGCGTGGGCCAAATGTCTTTTAGATAGACCGGCTCGCCGCTGCTGTCTTTGCCAATCGGGTCCTTGGTGAGGTCGCGCTGAACATTTCCGGCCAGGGCGTAGGCAACCACCAGGGGCGGTGAAGCCAGCCAGTTGGTTTTGACCAGCGGGTGAACGCGGCCTTCGAAGTTCCGGTTGCCTGAAAGCACGGATGCGACGGCAAGGTCACCCTGGTCAATGGCCTGCTCGATCTCATCAGGCAGCGGACCTGAGTTGCCGATACAGGTGGTGCACCCATAGCCGACCAAGTTGAAGCCCAGTGCATCCAGGTCATCGTTGAGCCCAGCGGCTTCCAAATAGTCGGTGACTACTTTGGAACCGGGGGCCAGTGACGTCTTCACCCAGGGCTGGGTGGTCAGGCCTTTTTCGCGTGCTTTACGCGCGAGCAGGCCCGCCGCCATCATCACACTTGGGTTGGAAGTGTTGGTACAGGACGTAATGGCCGCAATCACTACCGCGCCGGGATCCAGGCTAAAGTCCTGATCTTTGAGTTTAACGTTCTGGCTCGTATCATGTTCGAAGCTACGTTCAACGCCGACCGCGGTTTGGCCGCCTTCAGAGGAGAATTTGCCTTTTTCGGTCGGTTTGGCCTTGCTGTCTTCCTGCAGAAACTTGCCAAAAGCCGCTGCCATGTCCTGAAGCGCAACGCGGTCTTGCGGGCGTTTGGGGCCCGCCAGGCTGGCTTCCACTTCAGTCATGTCCAGTTCCAGGGCATCGGTGAAGATCGGCTCATCGCTGGGCTCGCGCCAGAGGCCCTGGGCCTTGCTGTAAGCTTCAACGAGGGCGATTTGCTCATCTTCACGCCCGGTGAGGCGCATGTAGTTGAGCGTTTCGTCGTCGACCGGGAAGAAGCCGCAGGTCGCGCCATATTCAGGCGCCATGTTGGCAATCGTCGCGCGATCCGCCAGTGGGAGGTCTTTCAAGCCGTCGCCGTAAAACTCAACAAACTTACCGACAACGCCTTTTTTACGCAGCATTTCGGTAACGGTCAGTACCAGGTCCGTGGCGGTAATGCCTTCGCGTAGTTTGCCCGTCAATTTGAAGCCAATGACTTCTGGGATAAGCATGGATACCGGCTGACCAAGCATGGCTGCTTCGGCTTCGATACCGCCCACACCCCAGCCAAGCACGCCCAGGCCGTTGATCATGGTGGTATGGGAGTCAGTGCCTACAAGGGTGTCCGGGTAAGCGAACGTTTTGCCATCTTCGTCTTTGGTCCATACCGCTCTACCTAGATATTCCAGATTGACCTGGTGGCAGATGCCGGTGCCGGGGGGCACTACGCTAAAGTTGTCAAACGCTTGCTGGCCCCAGCGCAGAAACTCATAACGCTCACGGTTACGCTGCATTTCAATATCAACGTTCTCTTGAAACGCGGCGGGGTTACCAAACTTATCGACCATGACCGAGTGGTCAATGACCAGGTCGACCGGTGATAGCGGATTGATCTTCGCTGGGTCTTCGCCAAGGCTTTCGACCGCCGCGCGCATGGAGGCTAAATCCACGACGCCAGGAACGCCAGTGAAGTCTTGCATTAAGACGCGGGCTGGCCGGTAGCCTATTTCACGGCTGGATTTACCTTCCTTCTGCCAGTCGACCAGCGCCTGCATGTCTTCTTCAGCCACGCTTTCGTCATCGCCGAAGCGCAACTGATTTTCGAGTAGAATTTTGAGCGTCTTGGGCAGCCGGTCAATGCTGCCCAGTGCCTCTGCCGCTTGAGGTAGGCTGTAGTAGTGGTACGTTTTACTGCCTACCTCTAAGGTACTTAGCGTGTCGGGTGTCTTGCTCATGTGTCTCTCCTCTGATTGCTGAGTGTTGCCCCCAGCGTGACGGTCACGATCTTCCTGTCGTATTGATTACCCTAGCTTGGCTTACCTCAGTATGACGCTGATTTTGTAATAACACATGGGTGTTTACTCACGGGCTTTCAAGGTTTCTTCGCCTAATAGCGTAGACGAAACCTTGCAATAGCTTGTACTTGGCACCATTTCAGGCAGACTCTGTGCCTAATTTTTTATAAAGCCTTCTACACAGCTATCCGTCAGATCTTTACAAGGTGGTGTCATGGAAACTCGTCATGAGCGTTTGAT
Source organism: Vreelandella sp. V005 (assembly GCF_052645115.1). Classification (NCBI taxonomy): domain Bacteria; kingdom Pseudomonadati; phylum Pseudomonadota; class Gammaproteobacteria; order Oceanospirillales; family Halomonadaceae; genus Vreelandella; species Vreelandella sp. V005. Next base: position 28,969 of record NZ_JBQXYA010000013.1, read on the forward strand.
TATTCTTGGATCCGGCCCGGCAGGCTACACCGCTGCCGTTTACGCCGCGCGGGCAAACCTGAAACCGTTACTGATTACCGGTATTCAGGCAGGTGGCCAACTGACCACTACTACCGACGTGGATAACTGGCCGGGCGATGCTCAAGGCGTTCAAGGTCCCGAGTTGATGGAGCGTATGAAACAGCACGCGGAGCGCTTTAATACGGAAGTGCTGTTTGATCATATCCATGAGGTCAGCTTAGGCGAAAAACCCTTCACGTTGAAAGGCGACAGCGGCATTTATACCTGTGATGCCCTCATTGTGGCCACCGGTGCCAGCGCACGCTACCTGGGGTTGCCGACCGAGCAGCAATTTATGGGCCAAGGGGTGTCGGCCTGCGCTACCTGCGATGGCTTCTTCTATCGTAATCAAGAAGTCATTGTAGTTGGGGGCGGTAACACTGCGGTGGAAGAAGCCCTCTATCTTTCTAACATTGCCTCCAAAGTCACCCTGGTACACCGCCGGGATACGCTGCGCGCAGAAAAGATCCTGCAGGACAAACTGCATGAGAAGGCTGAGGCGGGCAAGATCGCCCTGGAGTGGTTCCAGGAAGTCGAGGAAGTGCTTGGCGATAACTCGGGCGTCACTGGGGTGCGCGTGAAATCCACCCAGGATGGAACGAGTAAAGAGATCCATGCGCCTGGTTTGTTTATCGCCATCGGCCACAGCCCCAATACCGGTATTTTTGAAGGTCAGTTAGCCATGAACGGCGGCTACATCAAGGTGACGTCAGGCCTTGAAGGTAATGCAACCGCTACCAGCGTGCCCGGCGTGTTTGCCTGCGGCGATGTCATGGATCATATCTATCGCCAAGCGATCACCTCGGCGGGCAGCGGCTGCATGGCGGCGTTGGATGCCGAGCGCTATTTGGACGGTATTGCCGGGTAACCTAGCCCTCTGCTTTGAAGCGTCTAACAATCAATAGGCGCTTCATCGATTCTCAAACGCCCCAACTGGCTAAGCACCAGCTTTTTCCCCTGCGAAGCATGGCTGCTGTTTCCCGAACAAACGTTAAAGCTACCGTTATAACCGCTCGTGTACCCTAGCGGGCTGTAGCGAATGCGTGACCAGCCCCGGCTATACGTGACCTGGGTGCCTTGCTCGGCAGGCATAATGCGCAAAATATCGTCGGCTTTAACGTTATCTGTTTTGTCCCCCTTGACGATCATAAGCGCACCGCTCCATTCGCTAACGCAGGTCCTGCGCTCTTCATCAGCAGGGCAAAGCGTGATTTGGCGACGCTGGCTGATGGCTGTATTTCGTGCTAACGAAAAAGTGCTTTGTAAGCGATTCACTTCGCTAGTCTGCGCGGTGCGTTCCCCTAGTGCTTGAAAGTTAGGCAAGCCCCAGGCGGCGATAATGCCCACCAATAGCAGCGTAATCAGTAGTTCAAGTAGCGTAAAACCACTTTCAGGCAGGATGTGTGTGTTGATACGACCGTTGCTCATCGCCTTCCTCACTTGACCTTGTTATTGCCCGCGCTATGCTCACTGTCCGTTGTCCACCGCGAACACGCTTTGGTTAATAGGTCACCCTAAGCGGTACAACGCTTTTTTTATGTAAGCCAAAACGGACAATCTTGTGAGCGATTTCTTAATTATTGGCGGCGGCGTGATGGGGATGATGACGGCGCTGCAATTAGCTGACGCCGGCCAGCAAGTGACGCTGGTCGAACGGGGCGAATGCGGTAAAGAAGCCTCTTGGGCCGGTGGTGGTATCGTTTCTCCGCTCTACCCCTGGCGCTACGATGCGGCGATATCGCAGCTTTCACGCTGGTCGGAAGGTGCTTACCCCTCGTTGGCACTGCGGTTATTAGAAGAGACGGGCATCGACCCCGAGTACCGTCAAAGAGGTCTGCTCTACTTAAACGTCGATGATGCCGATGAGGCGCTAAGTTGGGCGCGCCAGTTGGGTAAACCGCTCGAACGGGTTGGGGCGGATTTCGTTCACACTAAAGAACCTGGTGTAGCAATGGCAGGCCACAGTGCGCTGTGGATGCCAACGCTGGGCAGTGTGCGCAACCCACGATTAGCCAAAGCGTTAAAAGCACGGCTAACGGCTATGCCACAGGTAACACTGAAAGAGCAGTGCGAGGTCAGTGGCTTTCTTCAAAAAGAAGGCAACATCGAAGGAGTGGTGACGGCACAGGGGCCAATCACGGCCGGGCGAATCATTGTGTGTGGCGGTGCCTGGGCTGCCCAGCTGTTGGCGCAGTTGAAGGTGCGGCTACCCGTACGGCCGGTAAAAGGGCAGATGATCGCTTACCAAGCCCCCCAAGGCCTTCTGCAGCGCGTGGTACTGAAAGATGGGCGTTATATCATCCCTCGGGCAGACGGTTTGCTGTTGGTCGGATCCACATTGGAAGAAGCGGGGTTTGATAAGACCACCGATGAAACGGCCCTTGCTTCATTGAAACAGAGCGCTGAAGCCATGCTGCCTGCGTTGGCAACCTGCCCGGTGGTACACCAATGGGCAGGATTACGCCCCGGTTCCCCTGTGGGGTTACCGTTTATTGGTGCGCTTCAAGAATGGCCTAACGTCTTCGTCAATGCAGGCCACTACCGAAACGGTTTGGTTTTGGCACCTGCATCGACGCATCTATTGGTGGATCAATTGCTTGAGCGCGAGCCGCTTATTGACCCTGCGCCTTATCAGCCCACGCCCGAACGACTTATTCAGGCTTAATGCGTTTCGTCTTTGTCCTGCTGCTCTTGTAAAAAGCGGTCGCGATGGGCGCTGGAGCAGAACCACTGCTCGTGGTCGCGCAGCGCTTCCTCTTCAGGTACGTGCACTTCGCACCAGCGGCAGCGCACCATTTTACCGCCTTCGTGACGGTTGACTTGTTTATGCTGTGCTTCATGCGCAAGCTTACGTTGTCGATAGATGCCGTAAAGCTTTAAACCGGCATAAAATACAACGGCGAAGATAATCAACCGAATGATCAAGAGGTTCATCCTTATTTTGTCTCCCGAATGAGGGAACTAGGCTTGGGATAGACGCATGGCCTTTGCCAGTTGGCGGCCCTTGCGGGACAATGCGTGTATGACGGTGTCACCCTATTTTAAAGATTCTCAAGAGATTTTAACGCCCATGCAAGACTTAACGCTGGTAATGGCCCAACTCGATCCTCTGGTCGGGGATATTCCTGGCAATGCCGCACGCGCCATCGAGGCGGTGCGTGAAGCACGGATCGAGCATGGTGCAGATATTGTTGTCTTTCCTGAGCTTTTTTTGTCGGGCTATCCGCCGGAAGATTTACTGCTGCGCCCTTCGATGGAAACCCGCCTGCGTGAAGCCCGCGCTCTGATGGCATCGAAAGTTGCCCGCGATGTGCTGGTGATTATTGGCTACCCTGGGGTTCGCGAAGGCCGTTGCTACAATTTGGCCGGGGTGCTTTTCAACGGTCAGTGGGAAGCCGAATACGCTAAGCAAGCGCTGCCTAACTATCAGGTTTTTGACGAACAGCGTTACTTCACGCCCGGCACTGAACCCCTGGTTTACGAGCACAAAGGCGCCAAGCTGGGCCTGTTGATTTGTGAAGATTTGTGGGATGGCGCCCCGGTGAGAGCCGCCACCGAAGCAGGTGCGGAGATACTGATTAGCCTGAATGCCTCGCCCTATCATCAAGATAAGCCCGCGGAGCGGTTACGGTTGTTGGAGCAGCATGCTCAAGACGTCAAACGACCGATTGTGTACGTGAATACCATTGGCGGCCAAGACGAACTGGTGTTTGATGGGGGCTCCAGCTGTGTTAACGCCAACGGTGAGCTTCAGGTGCTGGCACCGTATTGGCAGGCTGGCCTGATGCCGGTTCAGTTTTTACAAACCAGCGCGACGGTGTGGGAACCTCAGCCCGGTGAAATAGACCCCGATGTGGCACCGGAAGAGAGCCTTTACTGCGCGCTCGTTACCGGGCTGCGTGATTACGTCAATAAAAGCGGTTTCGACGGTGTGGTGCTGGGGCTTTCCGGCGGTATCGACTCAGCGCTTTCGCTGGCGATTGCGGTGGATGCGCTAGGCCCTCAACGGGTGCAGGCGGTGATGATGCCGTATCACTACACGGCGGATATTTCCAAACAGGACGCTGCAGAACAGGCCGATATGCTCGGCGTTCATTACGAGATCATGCCCATTGAGCCCATGGTCGACGCCTTTATGACCACACTGGCTGAAAGCTTTGCCGGTACGCAACGCGATACCACCGAAGAGAACCTGCAGTCGCGCTGTCGCGGTGTGCTATTGATGGCGATCTCCAACAAGAAAGGCTTGATGGTACTGACCACCGGCAACAAGAGCGAAATGGCGGTGGGTTACGCCACGCTATATGGCGATATGGTGGGTGGCTACAATGCCATTAAAGACGTGTATAAAACCTGGGTTTATCGCCTTGCCCGCTGGCGCAACACGCAATCACCGGCCATTCCTGAGCGGGTGATTGAGCGCCCACCCAGTGCCGAGCTGGCGCCCGATCAGCAAGATAGCGACTCCTTACCCGATTACGATGTGCTCGACGCTATTTTGGTCAGCTACATTGAAGGCGACATGAGCGCTGAGGCGATTATCGCCGCGGGTTTTGACGAGGAAGACGTTTATAAAGTGGTTAAGCTCGTTGACCGTTGCGAGTATAAACGCCGTCAAGCCCCCATCGGCGTCCGGGTGACGCCGCGGGGGTTTGGCCGGGATCGCCGCTACCCGATTGTGAGTGGCTGGCAGCCCGGCGCGTGATTAAGCATGGCGGTCGATAAACAACGATACGGACAAGCTATCTTAAAAGCTTTCCCACTCAGGCGTGGCGTGCTGCGACTTGGCCGCAGGCAGTTTGCTCAGCGTGTTCGTTGAATGAACCCGCCCAGGGGCCAATGCGTTGCGTGGCGCCTGGGCGTTTTGGTGGCTGTTGGGCAGTTTGAAGACTTCCATGGCATGCAGCAAAGCGTGCGCGTTTTGACGCAAGTTATTGGCAGCAGTCGCGCTCTCATGTACCAGTGCAGCGTTCTGCTGGGTTACCTGATCCATTTCTGTCACTGCTCTGCCCACTTCTTGAACCCCGGTACTCTGCTCGGCACTGGCGTGGCTGATCTCCTGCATAATACTGGTGACACGCTCAATGGCCGCCACAATCTGAACGGTTGATTTACTGGCTTCTTCGGCGCGCTCATTACCATGATTAACCCGCTCCAGATTACTGGAAATCAGGGTGTTGATTTCACGCGCAGCGTCGGCGCTGCGCTGCGCTAATCGACGGACTTCCTCTGCAACGACCGCGAAGCCGCGTCCATGTTCGCCAGCGCGGGCAGCTTCGACCGAGGCATTAAGCGCCAATATATTGGTTTGAAAGGCAATTGCGTCGATCGTCGAGATGATCCCCGCAATTTCCTGCGAGCTTTTATTAAGGTCGTTCATTGTATTCACGACTTGATGAACCGCTTCTCCGCCACGGGTAGCGGTATGTGAAGCGCTGGTCGCTTCTTGGCTGGCCTGCGCTGAGTTTTCAGCGTTAAGTTTTACAGTGCTATTGAGCTGTTCCATTGCCGAGGCCGTCTCGGCTAGTGCGCTTGCCTGCTGTTCAGTCCGTGAGGATAGGTCATTATTGCCTTCGGCAATTTGCTCGCTATTACTAGCCACTGCTTCAGCCGATGCGCGCACCTGGGTCACAATGCTCTGAAGCTGATTCGCCATCGCCACCTGGGAGGCCATGATGCTACGGGTATCACCCACCTTGAGGCGTCCTTGGCTGTTCAGCTCACCACGCCCAATGGCTTCTGCAAACGCTTTAACCTGGTGGGGTTCAGCACCCAATTCCCGCAATAGCTGACGGGATAAAAATACCGCGATCAAACCGCCTACCAGCAGGGCAAACAGCGTCAAACCCAGCATCTGCATTTGAAAGCCGGAGGCGGTATCGCGCGCGGTCGCCGTGGTTGCATTGTTTAGCGTTTGCTGAAGATCGATAAACTGATTAATACGATTTAACCACTCGGTATAAGCAGGACCTGCTTGTTCGAGCAGCAGCGTTTGAGCACGCTCATACTCATCCGCTTGACGGGCGGCGATGACCTGCTCGGTTAAAGCACGTGTGATGGCGGCTTGGTCGTTAATACTACTCACGATTTGCTGCTCTTGCGGACTGCCAGCATGTTCGCTGGTCACCTGCTGCATACCGGTTTCTGCCACGCTGTAAGCATCCCGAAGACGCTGTATCTCGCTCTCTAGTGACCCCAGGTTGCCATTGCCTGAAGTAATGACGATGTCTCGTAATACGATAGCGCGATCGTGCACGCTGCCACGCCAATCCACCGCAAACCTTTGTTTGGTGCCGTTGACATCGTTGATGGTAGTGAGGCTGCGATCAATTTGGTTGACTTGGTAAATTCCGACGGTGGTTAACAAGATTATTAACCCAAGTAGGGCAGAAAACCCTATCGCTAAGCGGGTGCTGATTTTGGTATTGCTGGAACGGGCGTTAAAAAGTGGCATCAATTGCTCCCTCAGGCGTCTTTTAGACGCTTTATTATGTAAGACGAGCAAATCATAGCTTGTTGTACAATAATTGAATAGGAAAATATTTTTTGTACAATATTTCTGTTATTGGATTTTGACCATGTCGTCAAAGAGTTGTCTTGATGACCAATAAAAAACCACGCCGGGGCGTGGTTTAGTAAGAAGCGTTTGTACAGCTTTTAGCAGCGAAATTCACGTGCCTCCTTAATCATTTTGGCCCAAATGCTTGGGCACAAAGCGACTGCCTTCTAACTGCTCATGGTCGGGCGCGTTTTCACGTAATACCGCTAGCACCTCATTGGCGCGATCTTCCATGTCCAACCCTTGATAGCCTTCCACCATGGTGGCTAGGGCATCCCGGGTGGCATTGGATTCAGGATAGTTTTCGATGACCCAGCGACCACGCTCAACGGCGGCCAGGTAGGCGCCACGGCGCAGGTAATAATCGGCGACATGTAGCTCATGGCGAGCCATCAATTCACGCAGGTAGACAATACGCTGCTGAGCATCAGGCGCATATTCACTCTGCGGATAACGCTGGATCAGCTCGCGGAAGTCATTATATGCATCTCGCGAGGCGCCCAAGTCGCGCTTGGAGATGTCGATTAGGCGCAGGCGCTCTAAGCTGAAACGTCCCGCTTGCCAAGCTGAAAGGCCGCGAAGATAGTAGGCGTAGTCTACCTGGGGGTGGTCGGGATGAAGGCGAATAAAGCGGCTGGCCGCTGCCCGGGCCTCTTCCCAGTCGCTGTTTTCATAGTAGGCATAGATCAGTTCAAGCTGTGCCTGCTCAGCATGGGCGCCAAAAGGGTAGCGGGTATCGAGCGCTTCTAATCGCTCTATCGCAATCGGATAGCGGTTGCTGTCGAGGGCTGTGCGGGCCAATTCATAGAGCTCGCGCTCCTGAACCCCAGCAAATTCATCTTCCTCTTCTTCCCTGGTGTCGTTATTCGCACAGCCCGCTAAAAGGGCTAGGCTTAGGGCTAGAGCACCAAAGCGGTTGGCAGCTGAAAAAACGCGCATCATCATCCTCGTTGCAAACAAGCCTCAATCACCAAAAAGCGGCGATGGCCATAAGTAGAAATGGTAGAATAGGTCGCAGTCCGCCCACTATAAAACACCTCGGCATAAAACGCAGGCTTAGCGACGCTTTGTCAGGCGTCGTCAATATTGTTTTTACCATGCTGGGGTTAGTTTTTTTGCGCTTTAAAGAGGTTTTTCATGTCTCGAATAGTTGAAGACACGCAGCGTGTGCCCGCCACATTGGCCGGTGCGCGATTAGACCAAGCGGCGGCGGAGTTGTTCAGCGATTACTCACGTGAACGCTTAAAAGCGTGGATAAATGCCGGTGAATTAACCGTGGATGGCGTGCAAGCCAAGCCGAAAGCCAAGCTACATGGCGATGAAGTGCTGGCACTGCAGGCCACCATTGAGGACGATACGCGTTTTGAAGCGCAAGACATTGCGCTCGACGTTGTTTATGAAGACGACACGGTGATGGTCATCAATAAAGCCGCCGGTATGGTGGTACATCCTGCCGCTGGCAACCCTGACGGTACGCTATTGAATGCGCTGCTCCATCACCATCCCGCCCTTGCGGAAGTACCGCGAGCCGGTATCGTCCATCGCTTGGATAAAGACACTACCGGCTTGATGATGGTGGCAAAAACGGTGCCTGCTCAAACGGCACTGGTCGCACAGCTACAGGCGCGCAGCGTGTCACGCCAATACGATGCCGTGGTGATTGGTAAACCGGTCTCAGGTAGCACTATTGACGCGCCGATCGGTCGTCACCCTAAGGACCGTAAGCGCCAAGCGGTGACGACATCGGGCAAGCCGGCGGTTACCCATTTTCGCGTGGTTGAACGTTTCCGTGCCCACACTCATGTTCGCTGCAAACTTGAAACAGGGCGCACTCACCAAATTCGGGTGCACATGGCCCATGCCCGTTATCCGTTGATTGGTGATCCTTTGTATGGCGGTCGCGCCAAGCTGCCGCCCGGTGCCGCCGAGCCATTAAAAGAGATCTTGCGCGAGTTTCCCCGCCAGGCGCTGCATGCACGAAAATTAATATTCAAGCATCCGGTGAGTGGCGAAAACATGACTTTTCAGGTTGATCTGCCTGATGATTTGCTAATGTTATTGGATTACCTGCGCGAAGACAGCGAGACAATGCGATGAGCGATGCCATTAATTTGCAGCCGACGCTTCTAGTGCCTGACTGGCCTGCGCCAGCGAATGTACATGCCTTTGTCACCACACGGGAGTCAGGTCCAAGCCAGGGTGATTTTGCGGCCTTTAATACGGCGGCCCATGTTGGCGATAACCCTGATCATGTCGCGCTGTGTCGCCGCTTACTGCAAAAAGAGATCGGCGATGAGCGGCCGCTACTGTGGCTTAACCAAACCCATGGCGCGAGAGTGCAGCAGGTATTTGAGCCCAATGCCGCCGATGCAGATGCTGCCATTGCCACGTCCAACGAGTACGCCTGTGTCGTGCTCACCGCGGACTGTTTGCCCGTGATGCTGTGCAACCGGACCGGTACGCAGGTAGCCGTCGCACATGCGGGGTGGCGCGGCTTAGCCGGTGGTGTGCTGGAAGCGACGATTGCAGCGATGAACACCGATCCTGACGACATCTTGGTGTGGCTTGGTCCGGCGATTTCCAACGCGCAGTTTGAGGTTGGCCCGGAAGTCTACGGTGCTTTTGTCGCCGTGCATCCTGACACCGCCGACGCCTTTGACCATAGCCCCTACCGGCTGGGCCATTACATGGCCGACTTGTACCGACTGGCGCGGTTTCGTTTGGAAGCGCTAGGGGTGAATAATATTAGTGGAGGTCATTTTTGCACTGCCTGCGAGTCGCGCTTCTACTCCTACCGTCGCGATGGCGGTAAAACCGGCCGTATGGCGAGCGTGATCTGGATCAAGTAAACCCTCGGTTTGCTGTCTCTCCTCTTGAAAAGCATGGAATTGACGCCATTTAACTTGTCAAGCTAATCGTGATTTAGCACGTTCAATGACAGGTTGTCGGGTAACGCGGTGCGTCCAAACGCACGGCACCCCCAGGAGGAATTTCATGCGTTTTGATAAATTCACCGCTAAGCTCCAAAGTGCGATTGCCGAAGCGCAGTCGTTGGCCGTTGGTCGCGGCCATAATCAGTTAGATCCCGCTCACTTGCTGCTGGCCCTGCTCGATACCAAAGACACCGGTATTAAAGCCTTAATTGAAAAAGCCGAGGGCAGCCCCTCGCGTTTACGTGATGGGTTGATGCAGCAGCTCGAAAACCTTCCCAAGGTAGGCCAGTTTGATGGTGAAGTGCAGCCGTCACGGGATTTTATCAAGCTCTTTAACTTAACCGATCGCGAAGCGCAGAAGCGCGGCGATCAGTTTATCGCCAGTGAGTTGGTACTGCTGGCGGCGCTGGAAATGAATTCGGCGATTACCAAACTGCTTAAAGAGGCGGGGATAAACCGTAAATCCCTCGAAGCCGCCATTAACAGCCTGCGCGGTGGTGCTACTGTCGACGACGCCAATGCTGAAGATCAGCGCGAAGCGCTCAATAAGTACACCATGGATCTTACCCAGCGCGCGCTGGATGGCAAGCTCGACCCGGTGATTGGCCGTGACGATGAAATCCGCCGCACTATCCAAGTGTTGCAACGGCGCACCAAGAATAACCCGGTGTTAATTGGTGAGCCGGGCGTGGGTAAAACCGCTATTGTCGAGGGGCTGGCTCAGCGCATCGTTAACGGTGAAGTGCCTGAAGGCTTAAAAGAGAAGCGCGTGCTTTCGCTGGATATGGGCTCGCTGCTTGCTGGCGCCAAGTTTCGCGGCGAGTTTGAAGAGCGTTTGAAAGCGGTACTCAAAGAGCTCTCTCAGGAAGAGGGGCGGGTGATCCTGTTTATCGATGAGCTGCACACCATGGTCGGCGCTGGCAAAGCCGAAGGTGCGATGGATGCAGGCAATATGCTTAAGCCCGCCCTGGCTCGGGGTGAGCTGCACTGCGTGGGCGCCACGACGCTGGACGAATACCGCAAGTACATCGAGAAAGACGCTGCCCTTGAACGCCGCTTCCAAAAAGTGCTGGTGGATGAGCCTACCGAAGAGGACACCGTGGCGATTCTACGCGGCCTGAAAGAGCGCTACGAAGTTCACCATGGAGTGGATATCACCGACTCAGCGATCATTGCCGCGGCTAAGCTCTCAACGCGCTACATCACGGATCGCCAATTGCCCGATAAGGCCATTGACCTGATCGACGAAGCAGCATCGCGGATTCGTATGGAGCTTGACTCTAAGCCCGAAGAGATGGATCGCCTGGATCGACGCTTGATCCAATTGAAGATGGAGCGTGAAGCGCTCAAAAAAGAGACCGACGAAGCCACCAAAAAGCGCCTGGAAGCACTCAATAATCAGATTCATGAGCTAGAGCGCGAATACGCCAACCTGGATGAAATCTGGAAAGCGGAAAAGGCCAGTATTCAGGGAGCGGCTCAGTTTAAAGCCGACCTGGAGCAGGCGCGTATTGACCTTGAGCAGGCGCGTCGACAAGGCGATCTAGGAAGGATGTCGGAAATTCAGTACGGAAAAATTCCCGAACTGGAAAAGAAGATTGCCGAAAGCAGTGAGGGTGAAGCAGATACCTCAAGCCACCAGTTACTTCGCTCTAACGTGACTGAAGAGGAAATCGCGGAAGTCGTCTCACGCTGGACGGGCATCCCCGTCTCAAAAATGCTGGAAGGCGAACGCGACAAACTATTGCGCATGGAGGAGGCGCTGCATGAGCGGGTGATTGGTCAGGATGAAGCTGTCGAAGCGGTCGCCAATGCGGTGCGTCGTTCACGAGCGGGACTTTCCGATCCTAACCGCCCCAACGGTTCATTTCTGTTCCTCGGCCCCACCGGGGTGGGCAAAACAGAGCTTTGTAAGTCGCTAGCCAACTTCCTGTTCGATACCGAAGAGGCGATGGTGCGCATCGATATGTCGGAGTTTATGGAGAAGCACTCCGTGGCTCGCTTGATCGGTGCGCCCCCTGGCTACGTAGGGTACGAAGAGGGAGGCTACTTAACCGAGGCCGTGCGGCGCAAGCCCTACTCCGTGCTGCTGCTGGATGAAGTAGAGAAAGCACACCCGGATGTCTTCAATATCTTGTTGCAGGTGTTGGAAGATGGCCGCTTAACCGATGGCCAGGGGCGCACCGTGGACTTCCGCAATACCGTCATCGTGATGACTTCCAACATGGGCTCGGACATTATTCAGCGCATGGGCGGTGATCCTAGTGGTGACGAAGGTCAGGACTATGAGGTCATGAAAAATATGGTCATGGAAGTGGTGGGCAATCACTTCCGGCCTGAGCTCATTAACCGCATCGATGAAGTCGTTGTATTCCACGCACTCGGCCAAGAGCAGATCCAGGCAATTGCGGGTATTCAGTTGGAGCGCTTGAAGCTACGCCTTGCTGAGCACGACCTGAAACTTGAGGTAAGCCCTGAAGCGATGGCGCAACTGGCGGTCGTCGGCTTCGATCCGGTGTATGGGGCGCGGCCTCTCAAGCGAGCCATTCAAAGCCGTATTGAGAATCCGCTGGCGCAAGACCTGCTGGGGGGGAAATTTACTCCTGGTGATACCATCCATATCACCGCAGAAGAGGGCAAGCTCGTGTTCAGCTAATCGTGAAGGTTCTCACTTTGCGCAATTGAATAGAGAAAAAGCCCTGCTAGTGTTGCTAGTGGGGCTTTTTTAATGGCTTCCTGCGACGTTTGTTGCGTTTGGCCTGATCGGAGGTTGACAGGCTGAGGGCGCTAATGGAATCTTGTCGGTTCCTGATTTGCGGGCGCGGACTCAACGGGCAACCCCTACTTCCCGCGTGAAGGGTAGGCGAAGGCCTCTACCCGCCGAAGGACTTCCGGGCTTGAGCTAACCGCTCAACCTGGCCAACGCCCCGACACGGTGAACCGCCGTGAAAGGGAATGACTGCTTTATGTTGACATAAATCAGCGTTCCCGATGAGAGTGCAGGCCCTAACCGGGCCACTTGCCAGGGTTTGGCATCAGGTGCCGGCATGGGCCGGCAGCGGCATACCGCCGCACTCGACACCGTGCCGTGTTGGCGCGGATCGCACTCGAGACCTCCAGGGGAGAAATACAGTGGAACTGCTTTCCGGCGCAGATATGATCGCCCGCTTCTTGCAAGATGAGGGCATCGAATACATTTATGGTTACCCGGGCGGTGCAGCGCTGCATATTTACGATGCACTCTTCCGCCAGGACAAAGTGAAGCACATTCTGGTGCGTCATGAACAAGCGGCTACTCATGCGGCCGACGGCTATGCCCGTGCCTCGGGTAAGGCGGGCTGTGTGCTCGTCACCTCAGGCCCAGGTGCTACGAATGCCGTTACCGGTATTGCCACCGCCTACATGGACTCCATTCCCATGGTGGTGCTGTGTGGCCAAGTGGCCAGCCACCTGATCGGTGAAGATGCCTTCCAGGAAACCGATATTGTCGGCGTGACACGCCCGATCGTGAAGCACAGCTTCTCGATCCGCCATCCTTCTGAAATCCCGGAAGTGCTGAAAAAGGCGTTTTACCTAGCCTCGACCGGTCGCCCCGGCCCGGTAGTGGTCGATATCCCCAAAGATATGACTGCTCCTACCGAGCGCTACGAATACGTCTACCCGAAAAAGGTAAAGCTACGTTCGTACAACCCGGTCACGCGTGGCCATACCGGTCAGATCAAAAAAGCTGTCGAGATGATGCTGAAGGCCAAGCGCCCGGTGTTTTATACCGGCGGCGGTGTGGTCACAGGTAAAGCCAGCGAAGGCCTCACTGATCTGGTCAAACAGTTGGGTCACCCGATTACCACCACGCTGATGGGCATCGGCGCGTATCCGCAGAGCGATCGGCAGTGTTTAGGCTGGCTGGGCATGCACGGCTCTTATGAGTCGAATATGGCCATGCATCACGCCGACCTGATTATTGCTATCGGGGCGCGCTTTGATGACCGCGTGACCAACAGTACGTCGAAGTTCTGCCCCACTGCCAAGATCATTCATGTAGATGTTGATCCGAGTTCGATTTCTAAAACGGTACGTGCCGATGTGCCGATCGTGGGCCCGGCTTCGAGCGTTATCAATGAGATGATTAGTTTGGTACAGGGGCATAAAATTGCCCATCCCGAAGCACTGACTGAGTGGTGGGAAAAAATTGACGGCTGGCGCGCCGACCGCGAAGGGAAGTTGTATGAGCCCTCCAAGCCGGGTGAGGCGCTCAAACCTCAGGAAGTGATTGAAGCGCTGTGTCGGGTCACACGCGGCGAAGCCTATGTGACCACCGACGTTGGCCAGCATCAGATGTTTGCCGCCCAGTACTACAAGTTCGACAAGCCCAACCGGCTAATTACCTCCGGCGGTTTGGGCACCATGGGGTTTGGTTTCCCAGCGGCCATGGGTATCAAGCAGAACTTCCCGGATGACGATGTGGTGTGCGTCACCGGTGAAGGCAGTTTCCAGATGATGATGCAGGAACTCTCCACCTGTAAGCAGTACGGCGTGGGCGTCAAGATCGTCAACTTGAACAATGCGTCCTTAGGAATGGTGCGCCAGTGGCAAGACTTGAACTACAAGTCCCGCCATGCACATTCGTATATGGAGTCGCTTCCCGATTTTCATATGCTCATTGAGGCGTACGGGTTTAAGGCCATTACCGTCAATACGCTTGACGAGTTGGAGCCCGCGCTAGAGCGTGCGTTTGCTGATAAGCACGAACTAGTGTTCCTTGACGTGAAGGTCGACCCCTTTGAGCACGTCTATCCGATGCAGGTGCCGTTAGGCGCTATGCGCGACATGCTGCTGTCTAAAACGGAGCGTACCTGATGCGTCATATCATCTCGATTCTGCTAGAAAACGAACCGGGTGCGCTGTCACGTGTAGTCGGGTTGTTCTCCCAGCGTAATTTCAACATCGAAACGCTTAACGTAGCGCCTACTGAAGACCCGTCGCTATCGCGCCTTACGGTCACCACCGTGGGTGATGACCGGGTAATTGAGCAGATTACCAAACATCTCAATAAGCTGATCGATGTGGTGAAGTTGGTGGATCTCACCGAAGGTAACCATATCGAACGCGAGCTGATGTTGGTGAAAGTGAAGGCATTAGGGGCCGCCCGCGATGAAGTGAAACGCACGGTAGATATCTTCCGCGCGCAGATCGTCGATGTCACGCCAAGCCTATATACGGTGCAGATTACCGGCGATGCGGGCAAGCTGGATGCATTCCTGCAAGCCATGGCGCCGGTCGGTATTTTGGAGGTCGCGCGTACTGGGGTTTCAGGTATTGCCCGCGGCGATAAGGTCTTGTCGCTCTAAATACAAAAGTACCTATCTTTAAAGTACCTAGCCTTTACTGCCAGCACTTCAAGGCAAGCATAAGCGTCGCTTCTTTCCGGGAGCGGCGCTTTTTTGTGTTAGCTGACTAAAACTCGCTGACGCTGGCAGCCTGTAGGATACGAATATAGCAATTGACTGGCTGAGTGGCATTCACCGTGTAGAATGAAGGCGATCACTGTTCCCGTGACTTCACTTTTAATGGATGAAACCTATGACACAGGACGCTCGCGATCAAGAGCATTCAGGCTCAGATCAGTCAACATCAGGTCAGGCAAGCCCAGACCCCAAAGGCTCAGAGCAGCCCAGTGGCGCTGATCGTTCAGAAGTAGGCGGCAATGAAGATTTGGCGACCGCTTTCTTGCGCGAAACCGAAGTGGTGGAGGAGGCGGTAGAAGACGGCAAAAAAATTCGCCGTAAAGGTATCTATTTACTGCCCAACTTATTTACTACCTCGGCACTGTTTGCTGGCTTTTTTGCCGTGGTTGCCGGTATTAACGGTGAGTTTACCTCGGCAGCCGTCGCGATCTTCATCGCCATGGTGCTGGATGGTTTGGATGGCCGTGTAGCACGAATGACCAATACGCAAAGTGAGTTTGGCGCCGAGTACGATAGCTTGGCTGACATGATTTCCTTTGGTATGGCACCCGCTTTAGTTGCCTTTACCTGGATTCTTCAAGACATTGGTAAGACGGGCTGGGTGGTGGCCTTTCTCTATGTGGCATGCGCGGCACTGCGTCTTGCGCGCTTTAATGTCCAGATTGGCAGCGTCGATAAGAAATGGTTTATTGGTCTACCCAGCCCCTCGGCAGCTGCTTTAGTCGCCGCAAGTGTTTGGACCTTCCACAGTTTTGATGCGGATGCTTTTGGTTTCAAACTACTGATGTTGGTAGTCGTCGCTGCGGCAGGTGTGCTGATGGTGAGTAATATCCGCTACTACAGCTTCAAGGATCTCGACTTTAAGAAGCCGGTACCTTTTGTTGTGCTGTTAGCCATCGTACTAGCCTTCGTACTGATCTCTGTCGAACCTTCAGTAATGCTGTTACTGCTGTTTGGTACCTACGTCGCTTCAGGCCCGGTTCTCGCCGCTATGCGCAAAGCAAAACCCAAGAGCTAACCTTTTCGGGCTGTTTTCATACTTATTTTCAACAACCCCTTGCCAACCCGACAGCGAATCCGTAAAGTACGCATCCGCTGCCGGGGACGCTAGGCGTTACCAGCGGTGCATAAGGTGTAAAAGCCTTGGTTTGTCAAAGAGTTAGCGATTTCGTATCAGGGTTGTATCGATAACGAAAATTGCAGATTGACAACCACCAGGAAATGCGTAGAATACGCCTTCCTCGCTGAGGCAAGCCAAGTCAACGGCCAGCCGGGTAGCTCACGGAGCCACCGCAGCGAAAACCGCTCTTTAACAATTTGATCAGGTAATTCATGTGGGCGCTTGCTGATGTTAGTGACAAATCACTAAATATCAAGGCAAGCGAACATATCGATACTTTTCGAAGTATCACAGTGAATTCGTTTGAACCT
>NZ_JBQXYA010000014.1:0-31396 GCF_052645115.1 Vreelandella sp. V005
CCTGACCACATCCAAAACCGCTAACTGCCTGACAAACCGAAGGTTTTCACCTTCACTTACCGCTGGTAACGCTTGGCGTCCCCGGCAGCGGATGCGTACTTTACGGATTCGCGGCCGGGTTGGCAAGGGGTTTTTGAAATTGGTTTTATTAAGGTCGCAACCAAGCGAATTAGAGGCGAGGTATCGAGTTGGGCACCAGTGATTCAGTGCCCAGGTCGGCGATGCTATGTGCGCCGGTTAGGGTCATTGCTACCCGCATCTCTTTAGCGAACAAATCAAGCAAATGCGCAACCCCTGCCTCACCGGCAGTCGCAAGGGCATAAATATAAGCGCGCCCTAGCAGTACGGTGTCGGCCCCTAGGGCAATCATACGCACTACATCAAGCCCACTGCGTATACCCGAATCGGCCAGTATGGCGATGTCACCTTTGACGGCGTCTGCAATCGCAGGCAAAGCATGCGCAGTAGAGGGGACGCCATCAAGCTGCCGACCGCCGTGATTAGACACAACAATGCCATCCGCACCGAAGCGAACCGCCTCACGTGCATCCTCTGGGTCGAGTATCCCTTTAATAATCATTGGCCCATCCCAGAACTCTCGAATCCACTCAAGATCCTTCCAAGAGATAGCAGGATCGAAATTGTCGCCAAGCCAAGCAATATAGTCTTCGAGCTCTGTTGGCTTACCGCGATAATCAGACACGTTACCCAAGTCATGAGGGCGACCATTAACGCCTACATCCCAAGCCCAGAAAGGATGCATCGCGGCCTGGGCCATGCGCCGAACCGGCCCATACTTACCACTCATACCCGAGTGAGCATCGCGGTAACGCGCCCCAGGCACCGGCATATCCACGGTAAAGATCAGCGTTTTGACCCCCGCGGCTTTTGCTTTCTCCAGAGCATGCTTCATAAAGCCGCGGTCTTTTAGTACGTATAGCTGAAACCAAATGGGACGGTCGATGGCAGAAGCCACTTCATCAATTGGGCATACCGATACGGTTGAAAGCGTGAAAGGAATGCCTTTACTGGTAGCGGCACGCGCCGCCTGCACCTCACCGCGCCTAGCATACATACCTGCCAAGCCTACCGGCGCGAGCGCGATGGGCATGGCAAGCGACTCACCGAACAGCGTCGTTTCTAGTGAAAGTGTGGACATGTCTTTCAACACGCGCTGTCGTAAAGCGATACCGGCAAGATCGTCTACGTTACGCCGCAGCGTATGCTCGGTATAGGAGCCGCCGTCGGCGTAATGGAATAAAAAGGGCGGGATACGACGCTTTGCTGCTTGGCGGTAGTCGGTGGATGCTGAGATGATCATGGTGAGCCCTATGCAATGGATGCGATATATTCACCGCCCAAGGTGGTAATTGGTTTTACCAATTGACAAAAAAGCAGTGTCAACACTAGTGAGCTGACATAAGCGTGTCAAACACAGATCCTCTATTATAGGGCGCCAATGGGCTATACTTTAGTTTAAAGCCACTCAAAAAGAAGATTGAATGCCTTAAACGCAGCCCTACCAGCACTTGAGCTAAACTGGTAAAGCTTTTAATATTGGTCTTACCAATTAAGGAGCTAACCAACATGAGCTATCCACCGCTCCGCCAACAGCGTTTGGCTGATGTCATTACCGAGCGCCTAGAAGCCATGATGTTGGAAGGCAGCCTAAAACCCGGGCAGCGCCTACCCCCTGAACGTGAACTGGCCGAACGCTTTGGCGTTTCGCGCCCCTCTTTACGTGAAGCCATCCAAAAGCTTGCGGCGCGTGGGTTACTGACCAGCCGCCAAGGTGGCGGCACCTTTGTGAATGACGACCTCAGCAATGGGTATACCGACCCCTTGCTGGAAATGCTTTCCCGCCACGATGAATTCAATCTAGATTTGCTCGAATTCCGCGACGCCATGGAGGGCATTTCTGCCTATTACGCTGCGCTGCGCTCAACGCCTGCCGACAAGGCCATTCTGATCCAGCGCTTTGAAGAGCTCGATGGCGGATTTGCCGGCGCCGATCCCATCCAAGAAGCAAAGCTTGATGCAGCGTTCCACCTCGCTATTGCCGAGGCTGCCCACAATGTACTGCTACTGCATACCATTCGCGGCATTTTTCACCTGCTAGAGAAGAGCATCGTGAACAACTTGGCTCACTTGTTCGCCAAGGAAGGCTCGCGCAGCCAATTAATGCAGCAACACCGCGCCCTACTCAATGCCATTTTGGAAGGGCGTGCAGAAGACGCCCGTGCTCGCGCCCATGAACATCTTGTGTTTGTGGAAGAGGGACTGCTCGAGATGGCCAAAGCTGAGACCCGCGCCCAGCGCGCCCTTCGTCGTGCTCAAGGCAACAGTAAGACGCTGGCATGAACAGCTCCGGCAACGGCAATCAAGTACCTCCTCCTTTACCAGCACGTTGGCGAAGCTTATGGCTGCTGGTTATTTCATTCGGCTTGCTACTATGTATGTGGCAGGCCGCCCAACTGTCACGGGAACAAGCGCTTTCCAACTTACAAGATGATGCAGAAAACGAGTTACGGCTGTCGGCCGCCAATTTAAATGGCTACCTGCTGCGTTATGATTATCTGCCGCAAATGCTGGCTACTCGGGAAGGCGTGCAACGCTTTTTAGCCTCTCCGGATAGTCAAGATCCAATGCCGCTCAATATGTTGCTAGATCGCTTCCGCTTTACCGCAGGCGTATCGGATGTTTACTTACTTAACCGCGATGGCGACACGATCGCCGCCAGTAATTGGCATCGCCCCAACACGTTTATCGGCCAGAACTATGCGTTTCGCTCCTACTACACCGATGCCATTGCAGGTGGCCAGGGGAGATTTTTTGGCTTAGGAATCAAGTCTCTAGAGCGAGGCTACTATTTCTCATCCCCCGTGTGGCTGGACGATACGTCGCCCGATTCACAGCCAGACGGGGTGCTAGTCGTGAAAGTCCTGCTAGATGATGTCGAAGAGAGCTGGGCAGAGCAGGACGCAGAACTGTTTGTCACTGACAGCGACAACATCATTTTCATGGCCAGCCACCCAGAGCTGCGTATGAATGCACTCTACCCCCTCAGTGATGAAGAGCGCCAAAACCTTCACGAAACCCGTCGCTACGCCATGGAACCACTGTCACCCTCAGGTATTGAGATCAATGCGCCTTATGGCCTGGGTAGTCAGTTGGTAAGCTTTTCTAAAGGTCCATTAAGCGAGGGGGACTACCTCAGCTTGACCCGACCTATCCCAGAGTTTGGCTGGCAAATGCATATCCTAAAGCCGCTGACGCCTGTAATCAGCGCCCAGTGGATAGCCGCGCTGATGGCAGGCGGTCTTTATGGTGTAGTAGCGCTGGGTGCTGGCATCGGCTGGCAGCGCCTACGGTTACGCCGTGAACGGGAAGCGTTTGCTGAAAGAGAGCGCAACACGCTGGCCCGCGTTCGCGACGAACTGGAAGTCAGCGTGGAGCACCGCACACGCGACCTGGTGGCCAGCAACCAACGCCTTTCTGATGAAATTGAAGAGCGCCGCCGGGCGGAAGCTAACCTTCGCCAGACCCAGGACGAGCTCATTCAAGCCGCCAAATTGGCGGTCTTAGGCCAACTCGCCGCGGGCATCAACCATGAGCTCAATCAGCCGCTGGCGGCTATTCGCGCATACGCAGAAAACGCCCGCCGCTTTATCACCTTAACCCGCCACGACAAAGCCGATGCCAATCTGGAGCAAATTGTCGAGCTAACAGAGCGCATGGCAGACATTAGCGCCCAACTGCGCCAGTTTTCACGCAAGAGTAGTGAGCGCCAGGAGGCTATTTCGGTACAAGCCTGTATCGACTACGCCTTACGCCTTTTTCAGAGCCGTCTGCGCGAAGGCAATATCACAATCATTCAAGATTGGCCCGATGAGACGCTATGGGTAAAAGGTGACCTAGTGCGCCTAGAGCAGGTTTTGGTGAATTTGATTGGTAATGCACTGCAGGCCATGAAAACCGTCGCTGCCCCCCAGCTAACACTTGGCGCCTATGCCCACCAGCAGCAGGTCATTATTAGCGTTACCGATAATGGCCCTGGCATCCCAGAAGAGCACCTAGGGCAGATTTTTGAACCCTTTTTTACGACCAAAGCACCGGGAAGCGGTTTAGGACTGGGACTCTCCATCTCGTCACGTATCATGGACGATTTAGGCGGCAAGCTACAGGCGGCCAATCAACCCGAAGGGGGCGCGTGCTTCACCATTACCCTGCCCCACTCAACGTTCACACACGCCCAGGAGCGCTCCCATTATGCATGAGCCGTCGATACTACCGGTCATAGTGATCGACGATGAACCGCACCTGCGGATCACCGCCAGCCAAACGCTCGAGCTGGCGGGCTACACGCCTTACTGCTTTGAATCGGCAGAACAAGCGCTGGCGGCATTAACGCCGGACTTCCCCGGCGTGATTGTCAGCGATATTCGCATGCCGGGGATGGATGGCATGGCGCTCCTGCATGAGCTACATAACCGCGACGCTACCCTACCGATTATTCTGATCACCGGCCACGGCGATATTTCTACCGCGGTAGAAGCCATGCGCGCCGGGGCCTGGGACTTCCTAGAGAAGCCCTTTGCCGGTGATCAACTGCTAGACGTGGTACGTCGAGGAATTGAAAAGCGCCAGCTTAGCTTGGAAAACCATCGCCTTAAAGCCGAACTGGAAGTGCAACAAGCCGCACTGGGGCCACGCCTGGTGGGGCGCACGCCGATCATTTCACGGCTGGCCGCGATGATTCAGCGCATCAGTCAAGTGGAGGCGGATGTGCTGCTGTTTGGCGAAACTGGCACTGGTAAAGATCTAGTAGCGCGCGCTATTCACGAGCGCAGTGGGCGACGCAATAGCCCCTTCATGGCCATTAACTGTGGTGCCGTGCCCGAAAACACCATCGAATCTGAACTGTTTGGTCATGAAAAGGGCGCCTTCACGGGGGCCGTAGAGCGGCGCATCGGCAAGTTTGAGCACGCCAATGGCGGCACGGTGTTTTTAGATGAAATAGAGTCGATGCCGATGGCGCTGCAGGTCAAGCTGCTGCGCGTGCTGCAAGAGCGCAGCGTCGAGCGGCTCGGTGCCAATGAAACCGTCCCCCTTGATATTCGGGTAATTGCGGCTACCAAAGTCGATCTTAAAACTGCCTCGGAAGAGGGCTACTTTCGCGAAGACCTTTACTATCGGTTGAACGTGGTAACTCTGCCCCTGCCCGCGCTGCGCGAGCGGCGTGAGGACATTCCCTTACTGTTCCAACACTTTGCTGTCGTCGCGGCCAACCGCAGCGGGTTGGAAGCGCCCACCCTCGACAGCCCGGCCATTGCCGCCCTCCTCGCCCATGACTGGCCCGGCAATGTACGCGAGCTGCGTAATTTGGCCGAACGCTATGTGCTGCTGGGCGCGGCTTTCGACTATCGCCTGGATGCGCTACTAGAGGGGGTCAGTGCGGATACCGAAGAGCCCACGCTACCGCGCCAAGTCGAGCTGTTCGAAAAAAGCCTGATCAGCCAATCACTGTCGCGCTACCACGGTCGGGTCACCGATGTATGTGGCCACCTAGGCATTCCACGCAAAACCTTTTACGACAAGCTTAAAAAGCATGGCCTCAATGCTGACGATTATCGCCATAACAGCGAGCCCTGATAAATTAACTCCCCCAACACCGACCAGGGCGGTATCCATGGAATCAGCGTTAACGTCGCAATCAGCATCAACAGGTTGGACATTGGTCGGCGGCTATCGCCTAACTTGAGCGCAGTGCCAAACGAACGCTTTAGCCGCGCCCCTTCAAGATCAACGCTGTACACTTCGTCCAACGTTAGGTGAATCAAGAAACCTACCAAGGTGGCCGCACCGTGAGACCAGGCTAGCCACGCAGGCTGACCGAGCATATTAAAACTTAACGCGGCGGTGGTTAAGCTGCATAGCCCACCCGCCAGCAGTGAATGCCAAATGCCGCGATGAACGGTAAAGCGTGAAAAAAGTATGCCTGCCAAGTAGCGCACACAGAAATAAATGCCACCGCACGCCATCAACAGCGCTCCCGGCGTCAACCATGGCTGGAGCACGAGCGCTCCCAGCACCAGCGCGGGTACCGAAAGCAGATTAAAGATCAAACGAATGGAGTGTGAACGGTCGGCATCAATATCGGGCAAAATGCCGCCGAACGTGACCAGCGCAATCATCATTACCGCCTGAGAAGGCGGCCACCATTGGCCTTTCCAGCCAGCGTAAGCTATCAGCATGCCGCCCGCCGCTGCTACCGTAATATGCGTGCGAAAATTAGCCATGACGCGGCATCCCAGAATCTGCCTACAGAAAACTGTATAAATTAACAGATTTCCGCCATGCGCGACATGACTTATGTAGAAAAAAGGGTGGCTCAGCAATCGCTTAGAGAAAGAACCTCAAAGCGACGTCTCTGCTAAGAAGCGATCTTTCAGTTTGACATAATTGCCAGCGGTATAAGGAAAGAAGGCACGCTCTTTCTCTTTGAGTGGGCGCAGCGCCTTGGCTGGATTACCGGCATAGACAAAGCCACTTTCCAGATGTTTGCCAGGCGTGACAACAGCACCCGCTGCAATGATGACCTCGTCGTCGACGACTGCGCCATCCATCACGATCGCCCCCATGCCGACCAGTATTCGATTACCCAAGGTACAGCCATGCAAAATTGCCTTGTGGCCGATGGTGACGTCGTCGCCAATGGTGAGCGGAAACCCCTCGGGGCTGAAGTCACTGGCATGGGTGATATGAAGCACGCTGCCATCTTGCACACTGGTACGTGCACCGATGTGAATACGGTGCATATCGCCTCGTATCACCGTCATCGGCCATACGGAACAATCATCACCCAGTACCACATCACCAATAACGACACAGGCTGGATCAATATAAACGCGTTCGCCCAACTGGGGTTCGACACCTTGATGGCGTCTTAATGCACTGCTCATTGCTCGCTCCTAGGGTCTGTTGCATGGCGTAACGGACTTATGAAGACCAAAGCCCTCACTATAGCAACCCGGCCAGTAGAACAATAAAGGTTAATGGGATAGACACCCAGCGGATGATATTGCGCCATACCAAATAGCCGCTTTCACCCGCGCCTAGCGCAGTGATAACCCTTTCACGCGGCATCACCCAGGCCGCAAACACGGCGATTAATAGGCCGCCTAACGGCAGAAAAACATCGGGCGGAATACTGCTGACAAGCTCAAAGACGTTGCGCCCGAACAGCGGTCGGAACTCTGCCAGAGAGGAAAAAGAGAAGGCAGATAATAGCCCGATCAACCAAACACTGAGCGCGACGATAGCCGTCGAGATACTCCGGCGCAGTCCCAGCCCTTGCAGCGTGGCGACCATGGGTTCTGCCAAGTTAATAGCGGATGTCCAGGTGGCTAATAACAACAGTAAAAAGAAGACACTTAGCCACACCGCCCCCCCGGGCAGCTCAGAAAACGCGATAGGCAGCGTAACGAACATTAAGCCTGGGCCGTCAGCCGGGTCCATGCCTTGCGCGAACACCACTGAGAAAATAGCGATCCCCGCCAATAGCGCTACGCTAATATCGAGCACCGCGACCGCCACGGCCGCCTTAGGCAGGCTTTGCTCTTCCGGCATGTAGGCGCCGTACGCCATCAATGCACAAGCACCCACTGCCAAGGTAAAGAACGCATGGCCCATGGCATGCACGACGACCGAGGGTGTCAGCGCTTCGAAAGAGGGTAGAAACAGCCACGCCAGCGCCGTACCAAACCCATCGGTGGTCGCGGCATAGCCTGCCAGGAGTAGCAACAACAGGTACAACAGTGGCATTAGCAGGTTGTTTAACCGCTCGAGTCCCTTGGAAACACCCGCGGCGACGACAGTCATCGTCATAAACAAAAACAGCGAGTGATTAAAAATCAGCAGACCTGGATTGGCTAAGAATGCGTCAAAGCCAGCACCAATCTCAGCGGCACTCGCGCCATTGAAGTTGCCATTGACGGAGGCCACCAAAAACTCAATCGACCAGCCGGAGACCACCGAATAGAACGACAAGATACAGAACACGGTGAACGCCCCGAACAACCCCAGCCAGCGCCAATGAGATGAGGCGCCCGCCTCGGCTGCCAAGGCACCCAACGCCTGCATCGGCCCACGCCGCCCGGCACGGCCAATCAATATCTCCGCCATCATCACCGGTATACCCAGTAGCAGCACAAACGCCACGTAAATCAGCAAAAAAGCGGCGCCGCCGTTCTCTCCCGCCACATAAGGAAAGCGCCAGATGTTGCCTAACCCCACCGCAGCACCTGTTACCGCCAAGATAAAGGCCCGCTTCGACCCCCAGCGCTCCAGCGTCTCGCTCATCACATGCTCCTGCCATTGGTGGCATTAAAAGGCGGCAAGACTAGCAGGCGCTTGCGTGCAGGCCAAACCCTAAGCGCAAAGCCAATCATTAAACGTAATGGTTAACGCTGACATTGTTATCACGGCTAACATTGAAACACAGCCCCGCCGCCCACACTGTGTCATTATTATCGCGCGTTTTGCGCTCCCTGAACTGTTTTAAAATCGATGTCACTTGAGGTGCCTATGTCCACCAATCCGCTGCTTGAAACGCACGAGTTACCCCCCTTTACTGAGATTCGCGCCGAGCATGTGGAGCCCGCTGTGGAAACATTGCTAGGCGAAAGCCGCGAGGCCATTGACCGTCTCGCCGAACAGGCCGCCGCCACCCCGCCTAGTTGGGAAAATTTTGCAGCTCCTCTGGAAGCCGTCAATGATCGGCTGACGAAAGTGTGGTCTCCCATCTCGCACCTCAACGGCACCATGAATTCGCCAGAATTGCGTGAAGCGTATCAAGCGTGTCTGGAGAAACTCTCCGCCTTTGGCACTTGGGTAGGCCAACACGAAGGCTTGTTTCATGGCTGGCAAGCGCTGAAAGATGGCCCCGCATGGCCGCACCTAGATGCCGCCCAACGGCGCACCGTTGAGAATTCTCTGCGCGACTTCCGGTTAGCCGGTGTCGACTTGCCCGAAGACAAAAAAGCCCGCTACGGTGAAATACAGTCGCGGCTTTCCCTGCTCTCCAACGAGTTCTCCAATAACGTGCTGGATGCCACCCAGGCATGGCACAAAGATATCGATAGCCAGGAAGCATTAGCCGGGTTACCGGAGAGCGCCCTTGAAACGTTAAAAGCCACCGCTGAAGCGAAAGGCGTGACGGGCTACCGTATTACCCTGGATTTCCCCAGCTTCTTCCCGATCGTGAGTTACGCAGACAACCGTGAGCTGCGCCGCGAAGTGTATACCGCCTTTGTTACTCGCGCCTCAGACCAGGGCCCGAATGCGGGCAAGTTTGATAACGCCGCGATCATGGAAGAGATTTTGACGTTGCGTAGCGAAATTGCCCAGCTACTCGGCTTTAATACCTACGCGGATTATTCGCTAGCCACCAAAATGGCAGAGTCACCCGAACAGGTGCTCGACTTTCTTAACGACTTAGCCCGCCGTGCGCTTCCCCAGGCAAAAGAAGAATTTGCTGAGCTAAGTAGTTACGCCCGTGATGAGCTCGGCCTGCAAACGTTAGAACCTTGGGATGTTGCTTACGCCAGTGAAAAGCTGCGCGAAGCGCGCCATGCCATTTCTCAAGAACAGTTGCGCCCTTACTTTCCCGCGCCACGCGTGGTCGATGGTTTGTTTCAGGTGGTCGAGCGTCTGTATGGCGTGCGCTTTGAAGAAAATACCGAGGCGCCTCGCTACCACTCTGACGTACGCTATTTCCGCATCACCGAAAATGGCCAGCCGATCGCCGCTTTTTATCTGGATCTTTACGCCCGAGAAGGCAAGCGTGGCGGCGCTTGGATGGCGGATTGCCGCGTACGGCGCCAAACAGAGCAGGGCCTGCAGCTACCGGTTGCGTTTCTGACCTGCAATTTCACAGCGCCGGTCGGCGGCCGCCCTGCACTGCTCACTCACGATGAAGTCACCACACTGTTTCATGAGTTTGGTCACGGCTTGCATCATATGCTAACCAAACAGCACATTGCCGATATCTCCGGTATTAACGGCGTTGCCTGGGATGCAGTCGAGTTGCCCAGCCAGTTCATGGAAAACTACTGCTGGGAGCGCGAAGGGCTCGACCTGCTCGCCAAACACGTGGATAGCGGTGAAACGCTGCCCGCCGACCTACTTGAGCGTCTGCAAGCAGCCAAAAATTTTCAGTCCGCCATGGGAATGATGCGCCAAATCGAGTTTTCGCTGTTTGATCTGCGTCTGCACCATGAACTCAGCGCCCCCAGCGCCAGCGATGTGCAAGCGCTGCTGGACGAGGTACGCGATGGGGTTTCGGTACTGCCGAAGGCGTTATTTAACCGCTTCCAGAATAGCTTTGGCCACGTCTTTGCCGGCGGCTACGCTGCCGGTTATTACAGCTACAAATGGGCAGAAGTGCTCTCGGCGGATGCCTGGAGCGCTTTTGAAGAGGCCGGTATCTTTGACCCCGAAACGGGGCAGCGCTTCCGTCACGAGATCCTCGAACAAGGCGGCGCCCGAGACGCAGCTGAACTGTTTGTCGCCTTTCGTGGCCGCGAACCGAGCGTTGAACCGCTGCTGCGTCATAGCGGCATTCGCGCGGCTTAAGCTTTTAAAACCACTTCCCCGTGCACGGCGCCTTGGGCGTCGTGCGTTTGGAGATTCGCATGTCGACTGTTAAACGTTTTATTGCGGGCGTTACCTGCCCACGCTGTGCGGCGATGGATCGGATCCGCGCCTGGGAGCAGAACGGAATTCGCTACCGCGAATGCGTTAACTGTGATTTTTTTGAGCAGTTGCCCATCGAAGAAGACGCGCTTACCGAAATGACCACTCGGGTCAATCAGGTACGCGATGATCAACGCCAGCAGGATGTGCAGCCTGTACGTATTCTGGACCCAGGCAAGCCTTCGCGCTAACGCCTCTCCGTGTATTGCCTTTCTTACTCGGCAAGACCCGCGCATCTAACGCGGGTTTATATTTGCTCGCGCCTAGTCAATCTCGATGTGTGCGGCTATCCGCACACAGTAGAGCTACTTTCGTGCGAACAACCGGACACAATGTCAAAAACCCCCTTCCACCAAAGTTGAATAATAAAAATATAATCCTTTGTTTATAAATTAATAAATTTTAAATGGCACAACTATCGCTGTGATAATTACTGCATAGTCTGATCAATCCCTTTTAACGGACGGTATCGATCAGACCATCGGACTATAACCCCAATAACAGCTAGGAATTTTCGCCATGCGCAAACAAATGCCTAAAACGTTCACTCTTCTCGCCAGCAGCGCCTTGCTTGTCGCGGCAGCCAGCAGTGCCCAAGCGCAAGAAGACCGCGCCGGTTGGCCCGACAACTTCACGGTGGGTACCGCAAGCCAAGGCGGCACTTACTTCGTTTACGGTTCAGGCTGGGCGAACTTTATTGCTGATGAATTGGGTGTATCGGGCGGCGGTGAAGTCACCGGTGGTCCTACTCAAAACCTGGCGCTCGTGCACACAGGCGACATGGCGTTCGGTTTAACTACGATGGGCCCCGCGTCTGATGCCGTTAAAGGTGAAAGCCCACTGGCACCTGGCATGAAGATGGACAACGTCTGCGCCATGTTCCCCATGTACGAAACGCCGTTCTCCATTACCGCGCTTTCTGACAGCGGTATTGAATCAATTTCCGACATTCCTGATGGCGCACGCATCGGTTTTGGCCCGGCAGCTTCAACCTCTGACACCTATTTCCCTGCGATCCTAGAAACCCTGGGCGTTGACTTTGAGCGCCGTAATGGCGGTTGGTCAGACCTGGGCGGCCAGTTACAGGATGGCCTACTTGACGTTGTCGCCTTCGCAGCTGGCATCCCGATCCCCGCCGTTAGCCAATTGGAAGTACAAACAGACGTCAACATCATCGAATTTAACGAAGAAGAGTTGGCCACTGTTCTGGAAAACTTCCCGGTTGCTGAATTCATGATTCCAGCAAACACTTACACCACCCTGGAAGAAGACGCCCGCGCGGTGTCCATGTGGAACTTCGCCATCGCTGGTTGTGATCTGCCGGAAGACTTTGTTTACGAAGTGACCAAAGCCACGATGGAAAACAACGATCGCATGCGTTCTGTTCACCGCAGTGCTGAAACCACCATTCCAGAAAACATCGTTCACAACACCGTGCTGCCGTTCCACCCTGGCGCTGCACGCTGGTATGAAGAGAACGGTTATGAAATTGCTGATGACATGATCAACTAAGCAACCTCCTCCGTTCCAACTGCCCCGCTTCTGGCCCTGCCAGGCGGGGCAGCTTTCGCTGCTACTACCCCTTTGTCTGCTTTTGCTGTGAGGGTGAACTCTAATGAGTCACAAAACCGACCAAGACCCCAATGGTCTCAACGATGATGCTCACGCGGCGTCAGCGGTACCAGAGTCTATTGCCGATGGTGTCGATGATGATGTTGTTGAACCTAATCGTCGCCTGTTTACGGGCTGGCAATTTTTACTGTTTGCGGCATTAGCGATCGCTTACTCAAGTTTCCATCTGATTTCACTCAACGTGTATCCGATGGAAACCTGGTCGTTTCGAATCGTTCACATTGCCGGTGCACTTATTCTCGGTTACGGGCTCTTTGCGGGCGCCCGCTTTGCCGAGGATGGCCAGCCAGCATCAGGTGACTGGATCAAGTGGGTGAGCTATGCACTATTGATTCCTGCCGCCTATACCTTGGCGCAAGTGTTCGTTATGTATCAGACGCTTAGCGGCAGTGCCATGCGCATCGAACCGAGTGTCGAGAATTGGCACTACGGCTATCCGCTGATGGCGACCACGGCGAGTGCTATCGTTCTATCGTGGTTTTATCGTCAGGCCCGACACCGCTTCAACCCTGCCGATTTGGTGCTGATGGTTTGCGCCATGGCGAGCGCAGGCTATTTGCTCGTGGCTTATAACACCAATATCCGTATGTCGACGGGTACATCCTTTGCACCATCGGGTATTTCCTGGGCAGCCATTGCGGGCTCCCTGCTGATTTTAGAGCTTACTCGCCGGGTGGCTGGTTTAGCCCTGGTGGTGATATCCGCTGTCTTCCTCACCTACGTATTTGCTGGCCCTTACTTGCCAGGCTTCTTAGGCTATCCAGGTCTGTCACTGCAGCGCTTCTTCAGTCAGGTGTATACCGACGCCGGTATTCTTGGACCCACCACGGCCGTATCATCGACTTATATCATCTTGTTCATTATTTTTGCAGCGTTCCTGCAGGCTTCCAAAGTGGGCGACTACTTCGTCAACTTCGCCTTTGCCGCAGCGGGTCGTGCCCGTGGTGGCCCTGCTAAAGTCGCTATTTTCGCCTCAGGCCTGATGGGCATGATCAACGGTACATCGGCAGGTAACGTCGT
Source organism: Vreelandella sp. V005 (assembly GCF_052645115.1). Taxonomy (NCBI): domain Bacteria; kingdom Pseudomonadati; phylum Pseudomonadota; class Gammaproteobacteria; order Oceanospirillales; family Halomonadaceae; genus Vreelandella; species Vreelandella sp. V005. Next base: position 13,408 of record NZ_JBQXYA010000014.1, read on the forward strand.
TTCCACCGGCTCCCTGACCATTCCTCTGATGAAGAAAGTCGGCTACCCCGCTCGTAGTGCGGGTGCTATCGAAGCGGCCGCCTCAACCGGTGGGCAGATCATGCCGCCAATTATGGGTGCTGGCGCGTTCATCATGGCGGAAGTAACCGGTATTCCGTATACCGAAATAGCCATTGCAGCGATCATTCCTGCCATCCTTTATTTTGCATCCATCTACTTTATGGTCGACTTTGAAGCCGCCCGTAAAGGCATGCGCGGCATGCGTAAGGATGAAATCCCGCTATTTTCCAAGCTAGTGAAGCAGGTCTATCTGTTTGCGCCGATTATTATTCTGATTGTCGCGCTGTTCATGGGCTACTCGGTCATCCGCGCCGGTACCCTAGCCACCGCTTCAGCTGCCGTGGTGAGCTGGATTTCTCCCAATAAGATGGGTATTCGTGCGATTCTTAAAGCGCTGCAGATTGCGGGCACCATGTCGATTCAAATCATCGCGGTGTGTGCCTGTGCGGGCCTGATCGTTGGGGTTATCTCGCTGACAGGAGTTGGTGCGCGCTTCTCATCGCTGTTGCTGGGTCTTGCCGGTGTCAGCCAATTGTTAGCACTCGTGTTTGCCATGCTGATCAGCATTTTGTTGGGAATGGGCATGCCCACCACTGCCGCCTATGCGGTAGCCGCTTCCGTGGTCGCACCCGGCTTGATCAATATCGGCATTGAACCGCTGATTGCGCACTTCTTCGTGTTCTATTTCGCCGTGGTGTCGGCGATCACTCCGCCAGTTGCCTTGGCTTCCTATGCAGCGGCGGGTATCTCTGGCGACAACCCCATGGGCACGTCGGTGGCCTCGTTCAAGATTGGCCTGGCCGCGTTCATCGTACCGTTCATGTTCTTCTACAGCCCGGCCATGCTAATGGAAGGCTCACCGATGCAGATCCTGCGCGTTGGGTTAACCGCGACGTTAGGCATTGTTTTGCTATCGGGCATGGTACAGAAGTGGTTCTTTGGCCCCGTTAACACAGTGCAGCGTATCGTTATGCTGGTAGGCGCACTGTTCTTGATCTACGGCGGTATCTATACCGACATTGCAGGCCTTGCGATTGGTATCGTGCTGTTTATGATGCAGCGAAAGGTGCACGGTGGCGGTAGCAAAGCACCACAGGCTGGCTAAGCGCTTTTAACCCCGCGAAGCCAAGTAAAAAACCCCGCTCAACGATCGTTGGGCGGGGTTTTAATGCGTGCAACGCTGGTTGAATAGCCGATTAATCCGTTAGGTTATCGACGACCTTGAGCACCGGTGCCGCCTGGTTAAGGGTATAAAAATGCAGCCCCGGCGCACCGCCATCCAGCAAACGTTGGCAAAGCCGGCTCACCACATCGGTGCCAAAAGCGGCAATCGCTTCGCTGTCGTCACCGTAAGACTCCAACTGTTTGCGGATCCAGCGCGGGATCTCGGCGCCGCAGGCGTCGGAAAAGCGCGCCAGCTTGGTATAGTTAGTGATTGGCATAATGCCGGGGATAATCGGCTGCTCAACGCCGAGGGCGCGCACTTTATCAACGAAATTGAAATAGGCATCGGCGGTGAAGAAGTACTGGGTGATCGCCATGTTGGCCCCCGCCTTCATTTTCCGAGCAAAGTTTTCCACATCCTTATCAAGATTGGGTGCCTGTGGGTGAGACTCTGGATAGGCCGCGACGGCGATGTCGAAATGGTCGCCGGTTTCTACGCGGATGAATTCGACGAGCTCATTGGCATACCGCAACTCGCCAATGCTCGCCATACCAGAAGGCATATCACCACGCAGCGCGACTAAGCTATCGACCCCTTCCTCGCGATACTGCGCCAGCAGGTCACGCAGTTGGGCTTTTTCACTACCGATGCAGGAGAGGTGCGGAGCTGTGGTAATGCCACTCTCACTCACCGCTCGCACCACTTCGCGGGTACGCGCCTGAGTCGAACCGCCGGCACCGTAGGTCACTGAGAAAAATCGCGGCTTGCGGGCAGCCAGCTCATCACGAACGTGTATTAGCTTGTCGCGCCCGGCATCGGTATTGGGCGGAAAGAACTCAAAGCTGATACCTAACGGATGCTCGTGGCTGCTCATGGGATTTCCTTTTTTGCTCAATAGTAATGATATTTTGGGGTATTCTCGCTTTTCCATCGCGCTGGGGCTAATGAAAGATTCCACGCTCGGCCTTTAATTCGACTCATGTTCGTTCGTCATTACACATTTTACGGGAGGGTCAATGGATCTTTCACCTGGGGCACTGGTTGGACCACTACTGATGCTACTGAGCTATGTGGCGTTAGGCTGGCTCGCCGCTCAACGGCTAAAACTGGATCCTCGCCCGATCGCCACACTACTGGTTTATCTGATTGCGCCCTTTACCATTTTTCGTGCACTGATGAACGGCGGCCCCACGCCAAACTACCTACTGCTGACATTAGCGCTGTTCATTTTGGCAAGCCTGATGGCACTGGTGGTTCAACGCCTAGCTCGGCAACGCTTTGGTGAACAAGAAGCCGCCCTATTAGCGTTCTCGTCAGGAACGGGCAATACCGGCTATTTTGGCTTGCCGATCGCGCTGATTCTACTTCCCCCTGAGGGCGTGACGCTTTATCTGTTCTGCATGCTGGGGATCAATATTTACGAATTCACCGTAGGTTTCTACCTTAGCGCTCGCGGTCGTTTTTCGGTACGCGAAAGTTTGCTTAAAATTTCACGTCTACCGCTGATCTATGCGTTCTTGTTGGCGCTATTGCTCAGTTCGCTTGATGTCACGATGCCCGACGCAGTAATGAACTCACTGGCGGTATTCCCCGCCACCTATACCCTGCTGGGCATGATGATTATTGGCATGACGCTTAGCCAAGTGACGCTTACCGCTTGGGATACGCGCTTTGTGGCCACTTGCGTGGGCCTGCGCTACTTGATGTGGCCGCTAGCCATGCTATTGACCGTTTTCATCGTGCAATGGATGGAGCCCCTTTCTACGGAACTAGCCCTGGCGCTGCTGCTGCTCGGCGTGGTGCCCATGGCGGCTAACGTGGTGGTGGTGGCGATGGAGTTGGGCATTCAGCCGCAAAAGGGCGCGTTAGCGGTGCTGGTCACGACCTTACTCGCACCGCTGCTGATTCCCCTCTACCTGGGTTTGATGCTGCGTCTTACCGGGCTTGGTTAGTCATTAAACGTGCGTAATTAAAAACCAGCCACACCCGATTGGTTAAGCTGGCTAGCCATTCGCTGTACGGCCGGGTGGCTGAAAAAGGCTACCAGCGCGTCAGCGCGAACCGGGCCAACCCCTGGAACGGTTTGCCACTGCTCGCGCTGGTAGCCCGCTAACGTTGCCCAATCTCCGCGAACCGACTCGCTACCCGGTGGCGCGCCCAGCGCACTGAGCCATGCCGAAAATGGTCGACTAAGGGCGATTTGAAACTGCTCAGTGAGCGCGGCGGAAGTGACCTCACCAATACCGTAGGCCTTCTCCAGATAACGCGGCTCAGCGCCCAGCCACTCCAGTAATTGCGTGACGACGCCTGCCTCCATTAGCGCTTGCCAAGTGCCTTCACCAACGCCTTGCATACCCAACTGCTCGCCCAGGTAAGTGAGCCGTGCCAGTAACTGTGTCTCGCAACCGGGGGTAATCTCAAAACAACTGAGCAGGTGATAACGCTGCGGCGAGGGAACACTCAGCGGCGAGCGCTCTTGGGTATGCCAGACCACGTCGGTTAACTGGGGAATCGTCAATCCCGCCAAGGAGATCGCTACTTGGTCACCGGCGCGCACATCCAGTGACTCCCAGCGTTCCAGTGAACCTAACGACACGCGGCTAATGCGCCGCCCCTCTAGCAGCACCGGATTAAGCCACACCAGCGGCGTCACGCGTCCGGTACGCCCAACGCGAAACTCAATACCACGCACTTCCGCGAGCGCTTGCTGGGCGGGGTATTTCCAGGCAATCGCCCACTCCGGAGGCGATGACGACCAGCGGCGAACACCAGGACGTTCAGCCTGTTTGATCACCACGCCGTCGGTGGCAAACGGCAACGTGCCATTGAACCAGCTATCGCGCCAGTAAGCGGCGTCGCGACGCTCTTCAAGCGGTTGTGTATAGGTGGCAGTATCAAAACCGAGGCTAGTAAGACGCGTTAAACGCTCGTCCATCCCAGTAGGCCCATCGGGCCAGTCCCATACGAATAGGCCGATACGCTCAAGGGTTTCCACGGTAGGTGAGGATTGCGCCATTGCTCCCGCCACGGCGCCCCGTGCCCCCGACGCAGGCGATTGTGATTGCACGTGTTGGGTTAGCCGCCAGTACAATTCGCCTTGGAGCACCGCCGAAATAGGCTCAGGCAACGTATTAGGCACAGCGGGTAACTGGCGCACCCGACTCGTCCAGTCCTGGCCCCGCTCGCCATCGCCACGGCTAACGGCTTCTACCAAGTCGCCGTCTCGGTAGCGCAGCGTTATCGCCACGCCGTCCACTTTGGGCTGAATCCATAGGTCTTCGCGGCGGCTGGTGAAGCGCCGGACACCGTCTTCATCAGCTTTAGTGAGTCCGCGCTGCGCCGCCGGATGATCGAGAGTACCGCTGCTTCGGGTAACGCGCGAAAGCGGGCGATGATCGGGTGCATGGCCCAAGCAACGTTGCCAAGCGGCTAGGCGCGCTACGGCTTGGTCATAGAGGGCATCATCAATCAGCGCAACGCCCTCGTCGTGGTAGGCGGTATCCCAGCGCTGAACCTGCTCGGCCAGAGCCTGGCTTTCGCGAGTGAGACGCTCTTCAGGCCAATCCGGGCAGTCGGCAGCCTGTGCGGAAAAAGTGACAAGCCAAATCAGCCCCACCACAAGCCCTGCTTGTACTCCCAAACCCATCACATCCCCCTTTGCATGCGCCCATCAGTTGATGGCTTAGCCTAACGTAACGGACATAAAAAAAGCCCCCTGGCTGGCGCCAGCGGGGCGATTTAATACATTGCTTACAAACGGGGTAGCGAATGTCTTACAAATTAGCCGCCTTACGCAGTGCATCGGCTTTATCAATTTTTTCCCACGGGAAAGCGGTAAAGGTTTCGGTATGCTCTTCGCCTTTATCATCGCTCCACGTGTAGCTGTGCTCGAACGGTGCACGGCCAAAGTGGCCGTAAGCAGCGGTGAGCTGATACATCGGGTGTAGCAGGTCGAGCATTTTGGTGATGGCGTAGGGACGCAAATCGAAATGCTCGCGCACTAGCGCCACGATCTGCTTATCGTCAATGTTGCCGGTACCGAAGGTATCAATGGAGACCGAGGTGGGTTCGGCAACACCAATGGCGTAAGAGACCTGAATCTCACACTTGTCGGCCAAGCCCGCCGCTACGACGTTTTTCGCTACATAGCGTCCTGCATAGGCCGCGCTACGATCCACTTTCGACGGGTCTTTGCCTGAGAACGCACCACCGCCGTGGCGCGCCATGCCGCCGTAGGTATCGACAATGATTTTACGTCCCGTCAGGCCACAATCGCCCACCGGGCCACCAATCACGAATTTGCCGGTCGGGTTAATGTGGTATTGGGTACTGTCATCCAACCACTCGGCGGGAATGACTTGCTCAATCACCTCGCGCTTGATCATTTTGCGCAGGTCTTCCTGATCGATCTCAGGATCGTGCTGGGTAGAAAGCACAATGGCATCGACACCGCAGGGCTGGCCTTGGGCATTGTAGCGGAAAGTCACCTGGCTCTTGGCATCTGGCCGCAGCCATGGCAAAAGGCCATTTTTACGCAATTCGGCCTGACGCTCGACTAAACGGTGCGAGTAGTGGATCGGCGCAGGCATAAACGAATCGGTTTCGTTGGTCGCATAGCCAAACATAAGGCCCTGATCACCTGCCCCCTGGTCTTCTGGCTTGCTACGATCAACGCCTTGGGCAATCTCGACACTCTGCTTGCCGATCAAGTTGATCACGCCACAGGTCGCTCCATCGAATCCCACGTCCGACGAGGTATAGCCGATGCTGGTGATCACGTCACGCACGAGGGTTTCTAAATCGACCCACGCGGACGTAGTAATTTCACCGGCAATGATCGCCACCCCGGTTTTCACCATGGTTTCACAGGCAACCCGGGCCTGTTTATCACGGGCGATGATGGCATCTAACACCGCGTCAGAGATCTGATCGGCAATCTTATCGGGATGACCTTCGGAGACGGACTCGGAGGTAAACAGGGAATATTCGCTCATCGCGCACTCGACCCTCTGTATGACGGCTGTATGTAATCCACAGCATCAGCAGGAAATCATGGCAGGTGTCCCCTGCCCGTAAAAGAAGTGGTAGCACGCTTTTCACTACCACTTCGGGAGGCAGAGTCTACACGCTGTCGGCGACGCTTCCCAGAACGCGCTTATCAGAATTTACCGTCATATTTGCCGCCTGATGGGAAGTCAGCGACAATAGCGCCTTTATAATTTCTGTTTTCAGGCGAGGAGCACCCCCATGCCGTCCCGTTTTGAGCTAGCCAATGCCATTCGCGCCCTTTCTATGGATGCCGTTCAGAAAGCTAAATCCGGCCACCCTGGTGCCCCCATGGGTATGGCGGATATTGCCGAGGTGCTATGGAATGACTACCTCAAGCATAACCCCGAAGATCCCAAGTGGGCCGATCGTGACCGGTTCGTGCTGTCGAATGGTCATGGCTCCATGCTGCTCTATTCATTGCTACATTTGAGCGGCTACGAGCTGAGCCTGGAACAGCTGCAGAATTTCCGTCAGTTGCACTCTCCCACCGCCGGTCACCCGGAATTTGGCTACGCCCCGGGCATTGAGACCACCACTGGCCCGCTTGGCCAGGGTTTTGCCAACGCGGTCGGCTTCGCCATTGCAGAGAAGACGCTAGGGGCTCAGTTCAACCGCCCGGGCCATACGATTGTTGATCACCACACTTGGTGCTTTGTCGGTGACGGCTGCTTAATGGAAGGTATCTCCCATGAGGCAGCCTCGCTCGCAGGTACCCAGCAGTTGGGCAAACTGATCACTATTTACGACGATAACGGCATCTCTATCGATGGTGAAGTAGAAGGCTGGTTTACCGACGATACCGCCAAACGCTTTGAGGCTTACGGCTGGCACGTGGTGCCCAATGTCGATGGCCATAAGCCGGAAGAAGTAAAAGCCGCTATTGAATTGGCCAAGAGCCAAGACGATAAGCCAAGCCTGATCATCTGCAAAACGATCATTGGTTTTGGCGCCCCGAACAAGCAGGGCAAAGAGGACGCTCACGGCTCGCCATTAGGCGACGAAGAAGTGGCGCGGGCGCGCACCCAACTCGACTGGCCCCACGCGCCGTTCCATATCCCTGAACCGGTCTACTCTGCTTGGGATGCTCGTGACGCCGGCAAGTCTGCTCAACAGGCGTGGGAAGAGCGCTTTACGCGCTACGCCGAGGCCTTCCCCACCGAAGCACGGGAATTCAAGCGCCGCATGAAGCGCCAGCTCCCCACTGAGCTTGCTACCGAAGCGCTGATTCAACAGGCCCAGGAGCGTGGCGAGACGATCGCCTCACGCAAAGCGTCGTTTGAAGCGCTCAATGTGATTGGCCCGCAAATGCCAGAACTGCTGGGCGGCAGCGCCGACTTGGCGCCGTCTAACCTGACGTTCTGGAAAGGCGCTAAAGCCATCACCCCCGAAGATGCCAACGGCAATTACCTGCACTACGGGGTGCGAGAATTCGGCATGGGCGCGGTCATGAACGGCATCGCTCTGCACGGCGGCCTGGTACCTTACGGCGCGACCTTCCTGATCTTCATGGAGTACATGCGCAACTCGATTCGCATGGCGTCGCTAATGGGTCAGCAGGTGATTTACGTGTTTACTCACGACTCCATCGGCCTGGGTGAAGATGGCCCGACTCACCAGCCCATTGAGCAGCTCACCAGCCTGCGTACCACGCCGAACCTGAATACTTGGCGCCCCTGTGACGCGGTCGAAACCGCTGCCGCCTGGGATGCGGCCATCAAGCGTCACTCTGGCCCCACGGCACTGGTATTGTCACGCCAGAACCTGCCCCACCAGCAGCGCACTACAGCGCAGCTGGCAGCGATTCAGAACGGCGCCTATGTACTTAAAGACCCGGAGCTTAAAGACAGCGAAGGCACGCCCAAAAAGCCCGAACTGATTCTGATCGCCACCGGTTCTGAAGTCGGCCTAGCGATGGACGCCGCCGACGAGCTTGAACAACAGGGCAAAGCGGTACGCGTGGTCTCTATGCCGTCGGCCTATCGCTTCAATGGCCAGGATGCCGAGTACCGTGAAAGCGTACTGCCCAAAGCGGTGACCAAGCGTATCGCTATCGAAGCGGCTCACGCCGACTACTGGTACAAGTATGTAGGTCTGGACGGCCGTGTGATCGGCATGACCACCTACGGGGAGTCAGCCCCGGCAGGTGATCTGTTTAAACACTTCGGTTTTACCGTCGAAAATGTAGTCAAGCACGCCAACGAACTACTCGGCTAAGCCATGCCCGCACTCAGTGGCTTTCTATGGTTGATTAGCTACTGGCTGATCGGTGAAGTGGTGATCCACTTCACCGCTTTGCCGATTTCATCAGGCGTGATCGGCATGCTGCTATTGTGCGCAACGCTTGCCCTACGAGGCCGCGTTCCTAGTACCATTGCCGCTGCCGCCCAGCCACTGATTGCCCTGCTCGCGATGCTGATAATGCCCGGCGTGGTAGGGGTGTTTTTTATTATTGGTGAGCTAGCCGGCCAGTGGAGCGCCATCCTCACTGCGTTAGTAGTGGGTACATTACTCAGCGTGATAACCACGCTGTGGCTGCTTAAGCGGTTAATCGGACAACCGGATGTTCGCTGAATCATCACTACTCGACCTGTTAACCACCACCCCGCTGTTTGCGGTGGGATTAACGCTTGCCGCTTACCTCATCGGTAACGGGCTATTCCAAGGCCTGAAACGTCCTTCTTGGCTGCCCGCCATCTTAATCGCGGCGCTGCTGCTGGCAGGGGCATTAGCGCTCATCGGCTTGCCTTATGCGACGTATCATCAAGGCGCCTCTTGGCTAACGGTTCTATTGGGGCCAGCCACAGTGGCGTTAGGTATGCCGCTTTATCAACAGCTGCCACGCATTGCTGAACTATGGCGACCACTGGCCATTTGCCTACCCATCGCCGCGACCCTGGCGGCCTTTTATGCACTGGCGATTGCTTGGCTCATGGGCAGCGCCGACATCATCCTCGCTTCCATTGCGGCTAAATCGGTGACAGCACCCATCGCGATGGGGATCACCGAACAGTTGGGCGGTACGGTAGCGCTACTAATGGGCGCATTGTTGATAACTGGTGTGGTCACGATCCCTTGCGTTAGTCTAGCCGCCCGTTTTTTACGCATCGATGACGAGCGCTTAATTGGTTTCACGCTGGGGCTGAACGGCCATGCGATTGGTACGGTAAGGGCTTTTGAGATCAGCCCGGCCGCCGGCGCATTCGCCTCGTTGGGGATGAGCCTTACCGGCATTTTTACCGCTGTACTGCTGCCCGTCGCCTGGCGGTTGCTAGGTATAGGCAGTTGATAGATACCGACAACCGATAAGAATCGCTGGCGGAAATGCGTTATCATTCCATCGTTTCCGCTGTCATTTTTACCTTTGATCCACTTTTAAGAGCCGCCCTTCTGCATGGCTAATCCTGCTCCCCGGTATCGCATCGCCATCAACGGTTACGGACGCATTGGTCAATGCGTGCTTCGCGCACTGGTCGAGCGACACCACCCCGAGCTTGAAGTCGTTGCCATTAATGAGCTGTCTGACCTTGCGACGATCACTTACTTGACCCGCTATGACACCACCCATGGCCGTTTCCCAGGTGAAGTGGATAACGACGGCGAGTACCTAGTGATCAACGGCCAGCGTATCCAAATGCTCTGTGAACGTGACCCTAGCCGACTGCCCTGGCAGGCACTCGATATCGATCTGGTGCTTGAATGTTCGGGAAGCTTTAAAGATCGGGCTACCGCCGAGCTGCATTTAGCGGCTGGCGCTAAACGGCTACTGTTTTCTCAGCCAGCGGAAAATGATGTCGATGCCACCATCGTATGGGGCATTAATGAAGATGAACTGTCGTTGTCACAGCGTATTCTCTCTGCGGCTTCCTGCACTACCAACTGCCTGGTACCGCTACTGACCGTTTTAGATGAAGCGCTCGGTCTTGAACACGGTGTCACTACAACGATTCACTCGGCCATGAACGACCAGCCGGTGATTGACGCCTACCACCAAACCGACCTGCGTCTAACCCGCTCGGCGATGCACTCTATCGTCCCCGTAGACACCGGTTTGGCACTCGGCATAAGTCGCTTAATGCCGCATCTATCGGGCCGCTTTGAGTGCCTGCACGTGCGTGTTCCGACCATCAATGTCTCTGCGATGGATGTCGCGCTGACGGTTGGCCGTGATACACACCGGGATGATGTGAATGCACTGCTCCAGGCCGCCGCTCAACAGCGCTTAATGGGCGTGCTTGGCTATACTGAAGCCCCCATGGCATCGGTTGATTTTAATCATGACCCGCGCTCAGGCATTCTCGATGCGACCCAAACCCGAGTGGCCGGTAAGCGCCTTATCAAGCTGCTCTGCTGGTTCGATAACGAGTGGGGGTTTGCTAATCGGATGCTCGACATTAGCCAACGATTGGCCACACTTTCGGCAGAGACGTAACCTGTTGGCATTATCTGCCGCCCTATTGTCCAACGGCATACACACGAGGAAACCGCTCACATGAACGTGAACAAGATGACTGACCTTCCCTTGGAAGGGCAACGCGTGCTGATCCGTGAAGATTTGAATGTGCCCATCAAACATGGCCGCGTCTCCAGCGATGCCCGCTTGCGGGCGGCACTCGCGACGATTGAAGCGGCCGCGACAGCGGGTGCCAAAGTGATGTTAATGAGCCATTTGGGGCGCCCTACCGAAGGCGAACCCAGCGATGAATTCTCGCTTGCGCCAGTGGCTGAGCACTTGGGAGAGCTGTTAGGTCGCCCCGTCCCCCTCATCAAGGCGTATCTCGGCGAAACGCTGGATCTCGCCAATGGCGATGTCGTGTTGCTAGAGAACGTACGCTTCAACAGTGGCGAAAAGGCAGATGACGAGCTGTTAGCGAAACAGTACGCCGCCCTCTGCGATATCTTTGTCATGGACGCGTTCGGCACGGCCCATCGTGCACAAGCCTCCACCCATGGTGTCGCGCGCTTTGCCGCCAGCGCTTGTGCGGGTCCGCTCCTTGCCCAAGAGCTCGACGCGTTACAGAAAGCACTGGCGAATCCAGCACGCCCCATGGCCGCGATCGTGGGTGGTTCCAAAGTTTCCACTAAACTGGATGTGCTCACCGCGCTAGCAGATAAATGCGATCAACTTATTGTTGGCGGCGGTATCGCCAACACCTTCATTGCCGCGGCGGGTTATAATGTCGGCAAATCGTTACATGAAGCCGACTTAGTAGGCCAAGCGAAAGCGCTGATGGAGAAGGTGTCGATACCACTACCCACGGATGTCGTCGTGGCGACGGAATTCTCTGAATCGGCGGAAGCGATAGTCAAGCCGGTGGATCAAGTCGCTGACATCGAGATGATTTTAGATATCGGCCCTGACACCGCCGCCCACTTGGCCAGCCTGCTGAAAGATGCCGGTACCATTTTATGGAATGGCCCCGTTGGGGTATTTGAAATCGATCAGTTCGGCAAAGGCACTCAGGTGATCGCCCAGGCTATCGCCGATAGCGCAGGTTTCTCGATTGCCGGTGGCGGGGATACGTTAGCGGCAATCGATAAATATGCCATTGCTGATCGTGTTTCTTATATCTCCACTGGCGGCGGTGCTTTCCTTGAGTATGTCGAAGGTAAGCAGCTACCCGCCGTAGCAGCGCTCGAAGCGGCCGCCAAACGCGGTTAATATTGGGCGACTTGAGCCGCCCGCGCGCAGTGCAGTGCAGTACAGCCGCGGCGTTAATAGCCCCCTGTGACAACATGTTTTTTTATAACTTAGATAAGGTGATTTCATGGCTCTGATCAGCATGCGCCAGATGCTCGACCACGCCGCTGAGTATGGCTACGGCATACCGGCGTTTAACGTTAATAATCTTGAGCAAATGCGCGCGATTATGGAAGCTGCCGATGCCACCGATTCACCGGTGATCGTGCAAGCCTCTGCTGGTGCTCGGAAATATGCGGGAGCCCCGTTCTTACGCCATCTGATTTTAGCAGCCGTCGAGGAATTCCCGCATATCCCGGTGGTCATGCACCAAGACCATGGCACTAGCCCGGCGATTTGTCAGCGCTCTATCCAGCTTGGTTTCTCTTCGGTAATGATGGACGGCTCACTGGGCGAAGACGGCAAAACCCCTACCGATTACGACTATAACGTGAACGTTACGCGTCGTGCCGTCGAAATGGCGCACGCCTGCGGTGTTTCGGTGGAAGGCGAGTTAGGCTGCCTGGGTAGCCTGGAAACGGGCATGGCCGGTGAAGAAGACGGCATTGGCGCGGAAGGCAAGCTGGATATGGAGCAGCTGCTAACCGACCCCGAAGAAGCCGCCGAATTCGTCAAAGCCACCCACGTCGACGCGTTGGCCATTGCGATTGGTACCAGCCATGGCGCTTATAAATTCACCAAGCCACCCACTGGGGATACGCTCTCTATCCAGCGCATTAAAGAGATTCATGCGCGGATCCCAGACACCCATCTCGTCATGCACGGTTCTTCATCCGTGCCGCAAGAGTGGCTGGAAGTGATCAATCAATATGGCGGCCAGATTTCCGAAACTTATGGCGTTCCTGTGGAAGAGATCGTCGAAGGCATTAAGCACGGTGTGCGCAAGGTTAATATCGACACTGACCTGCGCCTTGCATCCACCGGGGCGGTTCGCCGCTTCATGGCTCAAAATCCCGCTGAATTTGATCCGCGCAAATTCCTCAAGGAAACCGTAACGGCAATGCGCGACCTGTGTATCGCTCGCTACGAAGCCTTCGGAACGGCTGGTAATGCCAGCAAGATCAAACCGGTTAGTCTTGAGCAAATGTCCTTACGCTACGAGCGTGGAGAGCTGGCTTCAAAGATCAAGTAACTCTGCTACTGACGCTGCTCAATATAAAGACGACCAATCGGTCGTCTTTTTTTTACCTAACCTACGTTATGCTCAAAGAAATACATATTGCATTGCAGCATTAATCAGCCAACACTGATAACCAGTCCACGCTATTTCGTGTTCCTAGAGAGAGACCACTACCATGAAAAGTACCAATATGCTCCCACTGTTGCCGACCACCCCGCTCGCCATGTTCGATATGTGGAAAGCAGGCTTAATGGCGTTTGAACTATGGTCCACTTCTTTATCGACCATCACGATGCGCCACCATTTATGGCAAACACAGCCTTTTTTCAGCGCGAATATGATGAAAGAAAATCAAAAGATGGTCACTGAAAAGCTCGAAGCCAGCATGGAAGCTGGCCTCGAAATGCAGAAAGCATTGGTTAACTCAATGAATGGCCAACTAGCCCCCTGGTGGATAACTAGCCAGCGCACCATGAAGCCTTATCACCAGCGCAGCAGCGCTAACTCACGCCGTCTAGCTAAATAAGGCCTCAGACACTGACGTTATTCACTATCGTCAGTGTCACTGCTGTTATCTTTGTCGCTATTTTCTTCTTCACTGCTATGAATGGCGTCTTCTGGGCTACCCGTACCACCGGTACCCGCCGCAGGGCTTCTTTCTTCACTTTTTCCAGGCTCAAGCGCTACGTCATCCTCACCAGCACGGGTCGCCTCTCCGCTCTTTTCTTCTTCAACCTTCTCTTCTTCTTCCTCTTCTTCGCGAACTCGAACCTGCTCATCTGAATTGCTTGATGATACCTCTTCCTCGCGTTTTACCGACCCCGCTTTAATACCGTACTCTTCCTCAAGAGCTTGATCATCCAGCGGCTTATGCTGTTCACCTTCTGACTCATGATTATCAGCAAACGTATAGCCAGCCGTTGTCAGTAAGGCAGCACTCATTGCAAAAGTTAGGAACCAAGGGGTTAAGCGCATTAGGCTTTCTCCATTTTATGGTTATGACAGCATAGTGTATCCCTACTATCTCTTCAGCGCAGCTTGGGCATTTCAACGCTATCACCCGCCGACTCTGACGCTAGATTGCCTCCACGGGTAGGCACTAAAACAAGCGTAGCCGCTTAAGCTGGCTCAAACGTATCATGTACGCAAGTAAAAAATAATAAAACAGTGTTCACAAATAGCGTAGAATCCCGTTCAATAGGAGTATGGATGGCTTTAACTAACACTGGCAGCGCTAAAGCCGCTGCAAGGACACACAATGCCGCTCCCACTTTTGCTGTTTGACTGTGATGGGACCCTTGTTGATAGTGAACCGCTGTTGGCCGAAGAGATGGCCGCCGGCCTTAACGCTGTTGGGCTACCTTTCGCCGTGTCTGATTACCTTGGTGAATTTCGCGGAGCACGCTTTCGGCGTATCGTTGCTGAACTGCAACAGCGTTACGGTGACGTTGATCCCAACAGGCTTGAGCGCATGGAAACCTCAATGCGAGCCAAGCTCGCCACGCGACTTGCCCAAGAACTTACGACTATACCCGGCGCTCGAGAAGCGTTGGATATATTAGATGCCTACCCCAGCGCAGTCGTCTCTAACGGGCCTGAAACTAAAATACTAACGGCGTTGGAAGCCACAGGGCTTACTCACTACTTTGGGAAACGTTTTTTCAGCGGTTATACTGCCAATTGTTGGAAACCTGAACCCTGTTTACATTTACATGCAGCCAGTATCATGGGATATGCAGCGCGTGACTGTATTGCGATAGACGATGCATTGGTAGGTGTACGTGCAGCACTGCAAGCGGGAATGACAGTGATTCATTTAAACCGTTTTCCAGATGCCGAAGAGACACCCGAAAACGCTATTATGATTAGCAACATGTATCAATTACCCGCCATCGTAGAGCGTCTCACACGTGAATATTGGCAAGTACCCGTGCCTCAACACTCTATTGGAGGATAATAATGGCCTCTATACGTGATCAACTTGGCGGTCTGGTTTACTCCACCGAGCATGGCAAAACCTGCCCCACCTGCCGGGAAGCACTCGACGCCTGCCATTGTGATGATATGAATGAGCAGCAGCGCTTGGCGGCTCTGGATGGCATTGTACGCATTCGGCGTGAAACCAGTGGCCGTAAAGGGAAAGGCGTTACCACTATTAGCGGCATTCCTTTATCCGATGATGAGTTAAAAACGCTGGCAAAGACACTTAAAAAGCGTTGTGGAACGGGCGGTGCCGTTAAAGACAGTATTATTGAAATTCAAGGCGACCATCGCGATGTTCTGCGCCAAGCGCTCAGCGCACTCGGCTATCAGGTTAAACTCGCAGGGGGTTAAGCCTCTGCACCACCATGGCTTGCCGTCTGGTAAGTCACCAAAGGGCAAGGCACTGCAATGGCTTGGCTGGAATACTTGCTACCCCTCATCTTTCTGTTCCCTATGGCGGCTATGGCCAGTATCGTCTTGGCGCTGCGTAGCCTCCATGATGCGCGTGTTAGTTCGCCTTTCAATGCGCCTCTTCACGAACCGGGGCAAGCGCTACGCCATCGCCTTGACCAAGCTTTTTCCAGCCTATTTTTAAACGGGGCATTAGGGCCCATCATCAGCTTGGCACCGCTGGTATATGGCATGGGCAGAATGCTCTTTGTTGATCGGCAGGATTGGGTGGAATGGGCCCTGTATGGACTGATGAGCACGTTACTGGTACTCACGTTTTCATTGCTACTGGTGCGTGATTATCAACGTATTCGACGGCTAAAATTAGGGCTCGCTTGCGAGCTTGCGGTTGGCCAAGAGTTAGAGCGTTTAGTTCGCCCCGATGCTCACCCTTACTACGTCTTTCACGATGTGCCTACCGATAGCTTTACTATCGATCACGTCGTGGTAACACCCCACGGCGTGTTTGTCGTTGAAACACGGGCAAGAACATTGGCTATCGGCCCTGATGGCAACGAACTCAACACGGTGGCGGTAGAGCGCGAGCGACTACGTTTCCCCCATTGGCAAGAGCGCCGACCGCTTCATAAAACACGCCAAGGCGTCAGTTGGCTTACCCACTGGTTAGAACAGCGCTGTGGCGTGAATGTGCCCGTGCGAGGCGTGCTGGTTCTGCCAGGCTGGGAAATAGATAGCAGTGAGGCCGCCCCAGATATTTTAGTGGTCAGCGGAGATACGCTAGCCAAACAGATAACGGAACTCACGCCAGGTCCACTCACCGACGCGATCCACGACAAGGTGATCAATGTTCTACTAGAACGCGCCAAGTCGATGGAACTAAAGCACCTGCGCCAACCTTCGGTATAACGGCTGCCGCTTAATCACCGCGCAGCCGCCCTCCCATCTCTTGAGCCAAATCGACGGCGTAGTGGTCCGTCATTCCCCCGATAAAGTCCAGCATCCGACGGTAGCTATCGTAGAGAGGCCAAGAAGGCAGCGGCGTATTTTCGCCAATAAGAGCCAGCACACGCTGATGTTTAAACGATGAGTGCCCGGTATGGTGAAGCTCGTGAGCAGCGCCAATAAAAGCTTCCAACAGTATACCCAGCGTCGTATAGGCGCCAATTTCCAGTTTCGCTTTACGCTCGTTTTGGAAAATTCGTTCTCGAGCCAATTGCTTGGCCGCCTGTACTCCCCAGCCCAAATCGGGATGGCATAGCGCTAATAGATCGTCACTTAAGGTACCGCTTAGTAATGCCTGTTCGTGCTGGACAAACACTGCACCGACATCATTGACGGCACGCTCCATAGCGGCGCCACGTAACAGCGCAATGCGGCGGCGCTGGGACACATTCCGGGCTTGCATATCGTCATACTCAGGGGGGAACTCTCCTGCAATTTGACGAAGTATTTCAACCACTTCTTCATAGCGCAGTATCCCCATTTCTAAACCATCTTCCAGGTCTAGCAAGGCATAGCAGATATCATCGGCGGCCTCGACCAGCCAAGCCAGCGGGTGGCGGCACCAACGCTGCTCTCCATTGGGCAATAAACCTACCGCTTCAGCCACCTCTTTGAGCAGTACCTGCTCGGATTGATAGGCGCCGAACTTGCCTGCGCGTCCGCTGTAACGAACTGTCCAGGGATACTTGAGCAGCGCACCCAGTGTGGCAGCTGATAGGCGCATACCGCCATTGAACTGGTTGTACTCGATCTGGGTAATGACCCGAAAGCCCTGAGCATTGCCTTCGTAGGTCAATAGATCTTCGCGCTCAGCCTCAGAAAGCCCTTCTAATAGGCCACTGCTCTGAGCGCGCTGAAACCAGTCGCGAATGGCATACTCACCTGCGTGACCAAAAGGAGGGTTGCCGATGTCATGGCCCAAACACGCTGTCTGTACAATAACCCCGAGATCGGCAGGCGTTATCCAGTCTGGCAAACGGTCGTGTAGTAACTCGCCGACAATCATCCCTAGTGAACGACCCACACAGCCCACTTCCAACGAATGGGTTAAGCGCGTATGGATATGATCGTTTTCTGTTAGCGGGTGCACTTGGGTTTTACGCCCGAGACGCCTAAACGAGCCTGAGAAAACAATTCGGTCATGGTCTTTATGAAATGGGCTGCGACCGATTTCGCGGTTACTGGCTGAACGTTGGTCGTGAAGACGACGAGGGGAAAGTAGCTGTTCCCAGCGCATCTGAGTCATGGGCAGTCCTCCTTGAGGAGTGCATTCTGACATAAAACGCCAGAAAACCGCACGTTAGTGTGAATACTAAACGTAAGATGTTTTCTTCCCGGCAACAAAAAACCCAGCCGATTGGCTGGGTTTTCTGTGGTATAAGTGCCTGACGATGACCTACTCTCGCATGGGGAGACCCCACACTACCATCGGCGCTAAGCGGTTTCACTTCTGAGTTCGGCAAGGGATCAGGTGGTTCACGCGTGCTATGGTCGTCAGGCG
>NZ_JBQXYA010000015.1:0-4211 GCF_052645115.1 Vreelandella sp. V005
AGTTCTGGATGCCCGCCTGGGACGACGACGACCAGCTCACCCGCGACCCGCACAGCGAAATCTCGCTCATCTACTACCCCAACCGCGACGGGCTGGAAGACCGGGTCTACCGGATCAAGACCGAGCGTAGCGGGGCGAGCACGCCGGAGCCGCGCACCACCCACCAGGTAACTAACCTGGAGATCCTGTCCGAAGAGGGCGACACGGTGGAACTGCGCTTCAACTGGCACACGCTCAACCACCGCTACAAGAAGACCGACAGCTTCTTTGGCACCTGCTTCTACACCCTGGACGTATCGGGTGAGCACCCCCTGATCACAAGAAAAGTCGTGCAGCTGAATAACGACTATATCCATCAGGTTATTGACGTGTATCACGTGTGACCGGGTGGAAGAGGAGAATTAACCATGAGCTATACCATTGCCCTCAACTTCGAAGATGGCGTGACCCGTTTCATTGGCTGTAAGGCGGGGGAAACCGTTCTCGATGCCGCTTATCGGCAAAAAGTGAACCTACCGATGGACTGCTCTGACGGTGTCTGTGGCACCTGCAAAGGCCACTGCGAGCAGGGCGAGTTCGATATGGGTGACGAGTACCTGGAGGATGCGCTCTCTGATGAAGAAGCCGCTGAAGGCCAGGTGCTCACCTGCCAAATGGTGCCCTCTTCGGACTGCGTGATCCAAGTGCCGGTCGCCTCCACGCTGTGTAAAACAGCGGTGGGTAAGGTTGAGGCGACGGTAGCGGCGGTGGAGCAGCTTTCAGAGGATAGCATTGAGCTAGCGGTTGATCTGGACGATGAAGAGGGCCTTGCCTTTCTGCCGGGACAATATATCCATATTGATGTACCCGGCACTGAGGTGCACCGCTCCTACTCTTTCAGCTCACTGCCAGGCGATAAGCGTGCCACCTTTTTGATCCGCAATATTCCCAACGGGGTAATGAGTGGCTACCTAACCGAGCGGGCGGCGGTGGGCGAAAAGCTTACCTTGACCGGCCCGCTGGGCAGCTTCTATCTGCGAGAAGTGAAGCGTCCAGTGCTGATGCTGGCTGGCGGCACAGGGCTGGCTCCGTTCTTGTCTATGTTGGCGCAATTGGTTGAGAAGGGCTGTGATGCGCCGATCCATATGATTTATGGCGTCAATAAAGATGACCACCTGGTTAAAACCGATGTGTTAGATGCCTTCGTCGACAAAATTCCCAGCTTCACCTACACCACCGTGGTGGTCGACGAGGCTAGCGAGCACCCGCGTAAAGGGTATGTAACGCACCACATGGACGCCGAGGTCATGCATGACGGCGATGTGGATGTTTACCTATGTGGCCCGCCCCCCATGGTAGATGCCGTGTTGAAGTACTTCGACGCAGAAGGGATTGAGCCACAAAGTTTTCACTATGAGAAGTTCACCCCCAATGAAGCAGGGAGCGCATCATGACACACCGCTTTCAAGACAAAGTAATGGTGATTACCGGTGCTGCTCAGGGAATTGGGCAGCGAGTTGCTGAGCGCGCAGCCGCGGAAGAGGCACGTCTAGTTTTGGTAGATCGCGCTGATTACATCCATGAAGTGGTGGCTGAAATCCGCCAGCAGGGGTGTGACGTGATCGCGGTACAAGCGGATATGGAGACCTGGGAAGGTGCTGATAAAGTGATGCAGGCGGCGCTCTCTCACTTTGGTCGTATCGATATTCTAGTGAACAACGTAGGTGGTGCGATTAACTTTAAGCCGTTTACCGAGTTCACTGAAGCGCAAATTATCGCAGAGATTAACCGCTCTTTAATGTCCACGCTTTGGTGCTGTCGCGCGGCACTGCCGACGATGGTAGCGCAGAGTAGCGGCGTGATCGTTAATGTTTCTTCTGTGGCGGCGCGGGGCATCCATCGGATCCCTTACTCGGCGGCCAAGGGCGGTGTCAATGCGCTGACCGAGTCGCTGGCCTTCGAATACGCTGATGCTGGCATCCGCGTGGCGGCTGCTGCCATCGGGGGCACCGAAGCACCGCCGCGCCGGATCTCCCGCGGCACGCCCGAACCTCGCAACGATACCGAGCGGGCATGGTTCCAGGCGCATATCGACCAGACCAAGCAGAGTTGCCTGATGAAACGCTACGGCACGCTCGACGAGATGGCCGCGCCAATTCTGTTCCTGGCCTCCGATGAGGCGAGCTACATCACCGGCAGCGTGCTGCCAGTGGGCGGTGGCGACCAGGGCTATTAGCAGATTAACTAAGACAATTCTAAAGAAGTATTAACGATAACGCTAAGTACAGTAATTCCCTGGAGCAAACCGTGAAACATATTGAGAAAGGCGTCAGCCTAAGGTATGCGCCCCGCGATTTCCTGCGTGACCTCAATGTCGAAAATGCCAGTACAGGTGTCGTCGCGGGAATCTTAGGGCTCAGCGTTGGGGTCGTCCACATTAGCGCCGGTACCTCTGCCGGTCTCGACTCCTCTTTTATCATGATTTGGGTCATCAGCTACCTGATGATCAATGGCTTGTTTGGGCTTTTCATGCCTGCCTATTACCGCTTGCCATTGCCAATGGCCAACTCCATTCCCGGCGCATTGATGTTTGCAGCGGTGATTCCTGTGATAGGGCTGGAGGCCGCATTAGGTGCAAGCTTGATTGCGGGGGCTATCACGCTGGTCGCTGGAGTGACCGGGGTGATGGGTATCGTTATGCGTTTGATACCGATGCCGATAGTGATGGGCATGGTGGGCGGTATGTTACTTAGCTTTGGCCTCAACATGGTAAAACCGTTGGAGAGTGCTATTGTGCCAGCCTCTGTTATGATCCTGGCTTTTTTCATCTCCGCACGCCTCTTTCGTAAAATTCCACCGCTAGTTGTTGCGATGCTGGCGGGTATTGTTTACTTGATGGCAACCGGTGTCGATCTGTCCGGTATTGAGGCGACGATCCGTTTTCCCGAGTTCATCGTTCCCGAGTTCACGTTAGGCGCCTTTCTAACCTATGGCTTACCGCTTGCGATCATTTTGGTGGGTATGGAAACACCAGCAGGCGTTGGCTTAGTGAAGGGAATGGGCTACCAAGAGGTGCCTGCTAATGCGATCACTGCGGTGGGCGGCGTCGGCACCATGGTGTCGGCTTTCTTCAACCTGCACAGTACCTGTATTGCCGCACCCATGACCGGTGTATGCGCCTCACCGGAAGCGGGCGCTCATGACAAACGTTGGGTTGCGGCGGTGATTGCCGGGGCTATCTTTGTGGTGGCCGCGCCTTTTTACGGCTATGTAGTTAGTCTACTGGAGGCCACGCCGCGCTACTTTATCGCCATTATCGCCGGGCTGGCACTCATGCGGGTCATCACCTCCTCAATGGCAATCGCCTTTGCAGGCAAAAAGCATGAGATAGGCGCGCTGTTTGCCTTTCTGATTGCTGCATCCGGCATTCAGATTCTCGGCATAGGCGCCACGTTCTGGGCGTTAGTGCTGGGTGTGATGGTGTCGGCTATCTTCGAGACCAAGGACTTTGAGTTCATCTTTACCCGTGAGATAGCCAAAAAGAGCGGCTGATCTCACGCAACAGCTTACGCTTTATAGTCGCTATCCTCCTTGACCCGTGGCTGCTTTGCAGTGCGGGTCTTTTTTTCATCCTGAATCTGGCACTCCCTTTATCCTTTTGTCGCAAGCTGAAATCAATGGTGACTCCTTTGGAGCGAGTCAGGTGAGTGTTATGCCTCACAAAAACCACTATATCGGTTTAAAGGTTAAGTTAATGAAGAGTCTGAGTGAGTGTTATTAGCAGGCTTGGTACTAATGTTTGATGTTTTTGTTTTTAAAATAAAAGGTTAGCTATTTTTTACTGATTTTAATTAAGCCATGAATATTCAACATAACGCTTCTCTGAGATACCTACCAAGTATGGAAAGGAACTCAAACGATATTGGTCTGGAAGTCACAGCATGGTCGATATTAGTGACGAACATAACAACAACTGTCGTCTTTAGGCCCTTGATAGGCGTACTTGCTCTCCAAAATGTACTACCACTATCGCCGGGCTCCAAGACAACAAGAAAACCAACGATAGGGTTTCACCATGACCGTGAAGATATTCGATACTCCCGATGTTCAAGACTTCATCAAAACCGTCGCCGGCTTTGACCAGTCAGGCGGTAACGACCGCGCCAAGCAGATCGTGCACCGCCTAGTCGGCGACCTATTCAAGCTGATCGATGACTTCGACGTCACCGAGG
>NZ_JBQXYA010000016.1:0-3261 GCF_052645115.1 Vreelandella sp. V005
TCTTAAATTGTGATACGTCTCAAGCGTATCCGGCAAAATGAAACGTTATCATTGCGAACTCCAGACTCCTTCGGGTTATAGGGTCAAGCAATGAAGCGCACACGGTGGATGCCTAGGCAGCCAGAGGCGATGAAAGACGTGGTAGCCTGCGATAAGGTTCGGTGAGGTGGCAACAACCTGTGACCCGGACATCTCTGAATGGGGAAACCCACTCATCATAAGATGAGTATCGTGCATTGAATACATAGATGTACGAGGCGAACCAGGGGAACTGAAACATCTAAGTACCCTGAGGAAAAGAAATCAACCGAGATTCCCCTAGTAGCGGCGAGCGAACGGGGACCAGCCCTTAAGCATGAGACTGATTAGGCGAACGCGTTGGGAAGCGCGGCCGTAGCGGGTGATAGCCCCGTAGTCGAAAATCTGATCATGTGAAATCGAGTAGGTCGGGGCACGAGAAACCTTGACTGAAGACGGGGGGACCATCCTCCAAGGCTAAATACTCCTGGCTGACCGATAGTGAACCAGTACCGTGAGGGAAAGGCGAAAAGAACCCCGGAGAGGGGAGTGAAATAGATCCTGAAACCGTGTGCGTACAAGCAGTAGGAGCAGACTTGTTCTGTGACTGCGTACCTTTTGTATAATGGGTCAGCGACTTATATTCAGTGGCGAGGTTAACCGTATAGGGGAGCCGTAGGGAAACCGAGTCTTAACTGGGCGACACAGTCGCTGGATATAGACCCGAAACCGAGCGATCTATCCATGAGCAGGGTGAAGATTGAGTAACATCAATTGGAGGCCCGAACCAGGATCTGTTGAAAAAGATTTGGATGACTTGTGGATCGGAGTGAAAGGCTAATCAAGCTCGGAGATAGCTGGTTCTCCTCGAAAGCTATTTAGGTAGCGCCTCACGTAGTACCGCCGGGGGTAGAGCACTGTTTCGGCTAGGGGGTCATCCCGACTTACCAACCCGAGGCAAACTCCGAATACCGGTGAGTAACGCGTGGGAGACACACGGCGGGTGCTAACGTCCGTCGTGAAAAGGGAAACAACCCAGACCGTCAGCTAAGGTCCCGAAATCCTGGTTAAGTGGGAAACGATGTGGGAAGGCTCAGACAGCTAGGAGGTTGGCTTAGAAGCAGCCATCCTTTAAAGAAAGCGTAATAGCTCACTAGTCGAGTCGGCCTGCGCGGAAGATGTAACGGGGCTAAACCAGGTACCGAAGCTACGGGTTCATCCTTAGGATGAGCGGTAGAGGAGCGTCGTGTAAGCCAATGAAGGTGAATTGAGAAGTTCGCTGGAGGTATCACGAGTGCGAATGCTGACATGAGTAACGATAAAGGGAGTGAAAAACTCCCTCGCCGGAAGACCAAGGGTTTCTGTTCGACGCTAATCGGAGCAGAGTGAGTCGGCCCCTAAGGCGAGGCCGAAAGGCGTAGTCGATGGGAAACGGGTCAATATTCCCGTACCGGACATGGTTGCGATGGGGGGACGAAGAAGGCTAGGTGAGCCAGGCGTTGGTTGTCCTGGTGAAAGTGAGTAGGCTTGGATCTTAGGTAAATCCGGGATCCTTTAAGGCCGAGACACGAAACGAACTGACCACGGTCAGGAAGTCACTGATGCCGCGCTTCCAGGAAAAGCCTCTAAGCTTCAGATCATGTGCGACCGTACCCCAAACCGACACAGGTGGTCAGGGTGAGAATCCCAAGGCGCTTGAGAGAACTCGGGTGAAGGAACTAGGCAAAATGGTGCCGTAACTTCGGGAGAAGGCACGCCGGCGTAGGGTGATGAGACTTGCTCTCTAAGCCCGAACCGGTCGAAGATACCAGGTGGCTGCAACTGTTTATTAAAAACACAGCACTCTGCTAACGCGCAAGCGGACGTATAGGGTGTGACGCCTGCCCGGTGCCGGAAGGTTAAATGATGGTGTTAGCCGCAAGGCGAAGCTCTTGATTGAAGCCCCGGTAAACGGCGGCCGTAACTATAACGGTCCTAAGGTAGCGAAATTCCTTGTCGGGTAAGTTCCGACCTGCACGAATGGCGTAATGATGGCCACGCTGTCTCCACCCGAGACTCAGTGAAATTGAAATCGCCGTGAAGATGCGGTGTACCCGCGGCTAGACGGAAAGACCCCGTGAACCTTTACTATAGCTTCACACTGGACGCTGATGTTGCCTGTGTAGGATAGCTGGGAGGCTTTGAACTCCGGACGCCAGTTCGGAGGGAGCCAACCTTGAAATACCAGCCTGGCATCATTGGCGTTCTCACTCAGGTCCGTTATCCGGATCGAGGACAGTGTGTGGTGGGTAGTTTGACTGGGGCGGTCTCCTCCTAAAGAGTAACGGAGGAGCACGAAGGTACCCTCAGCACGGTCGGACATCGTGCATTGAGTGCAAGAGCATAAGGGTGCTTGACTGCGAGACAGACACGTCGAGCAGGTGCGAAAGCAGGTTCTAGTGATCCGGTGGTTCTGTATGGAAGGGCCATCGCTCAACGGATAAAAGGTACTCCGGGGATAACAGGCTGATACCGCCCAAGAGTTCACATCGACGGCGGTGTTTGGCACCTCGATGTCGGCTCATCACATCCTGGGGCTGAAGTCGGTCCCAAGGGTATGGCTGTTCGCCATTTAAAGTGGTACGCGAGCTGGGTTTAGAACGTCGTGAGACAGTTCGGTCCCTATCTGCCGTGGGCGTTGGATGTTTGAGAAGGGCTGCTCCTAGTACGAGAGGACCGGAGTGGACGACCCTCTGGTGTTCCGGTTGTCACGCCAGTGGCATTGCCGGGTAGCTATGGTCGGACGGGATAACCGCTGAAAGCATCTAAGCGGGAAGCCCCCTTCAAGATGAGACATCCCTGAGGCCTAGAGCCTCCTGAAGGGCCCAGCGAGACCAGCTGGTTGATAGGCACGGTGTGGAAGCGCTGCAAGGCGTTGAGCTAACGTGTACTAATGGCCCGTGAGGCTTGACCCTATAACACCCAAGGGGTCTGGTCGTGATGATGACGTGAAGGTTGAGAGATCAACAGAAAGCCGGAGACGCAGCGTGTGGCCCCCACAAAAGAACGCGAGGGCGGCACCATGAGACGATCACCATTTAGCAAACGCTAGTCAGCATGATGTACATAGCCAGTTACGCCTGACGACCATAGCACGCGTGAACCACCTGATCCCTTGCCGAACTCAGAAGTGAAACCGCTTAGCGCCGATGGTAGTGTGGGGTCTCCCCATGCGAGAGTAGGTCATCGTCAGGCACTTATACC
>NZ_JBQXYA010000017.1:0-2264 GCF_052645115.1 Vreelandella sp. V005
CTGAGCGTCTTCATCGGCGCCTTCGATCCATTGCTGGGCCCCACGGGAGAGGTCGTTCCACTCGGCCAGCGCGCCGTTGTAACCTTCCTGGCAGGCGCGGAACTCTTCGAGGTCGTCGGGCGTGCCCATGCCGGAGACGTTGAAGAAGTCTTCGTACTGGCGGATGCGCACACGCCGGTCCTCGGCGGCTTCGCCTTTGGGGGCGAAGCAGTAAATCGTCACTTCGGTTTTGTCCACGGCGACCGGACGAATCACACGGATTTGCGTGGAGAACTGATCCATCAGGTAGACGTTGGGATACAGGCAGAGGTTGCGCGTCTGGTTGACGATGGAGTCGGCGCGGGCATCGCCCAGCTGCTCCTGGATCCAGTCCTTATGTTGGTAGACCGGGCGCACTTCTGGGTTGAGCAGCCGGGTCCACAGCATCATGTGGCCGTTGTCGTAGGAGTAGAAGCCGCCTTTGCTTTTGGACCAGCCGTCGGCGTCGACCGCTTTGGTGCCGCCGGCATCGTAGTTGCGGCGCTCCATGGTGGAGGCGTAGTTCCAGTGCACGGAGCTGACGTGGTAACCGTCGGCACCGTTTTCGGCCTGCAGTTTCCAGTTGCCGGTGTAGGTATACGACGAGGTACCGCGCAGGATTTCCAGGCCTTCGGGGGCTTGGTCGACGATGTTGTCGATGACCTTGGTGGTTTCACCCAGGTGTTGTTCGAGCGGTTGAACGTCGTCGCTCAAGCTGCCGAACAGGAAGCCTTTGTAGTTCTCAAAGCGCGGTAGGCGTTTGAGGTTGTGGGAGCCATCCTGTTTGAACTGGTCCGGGTAGGCGCCGTTCTTTTCGTTTTTGGCCTTGAGCAGTTGGCCGTCGTTTTTGAATGTCCAGCCGTGGAAGGGGCAGGTGAAGGTGCCCTTGTTGCCGCGCTTACGGCGGCACAACGTGGCGCCGCGGTGGGCGCAGGCGTTAATCAGGCCGTGCAGTTCGCCCTGCTTGTCGCGGGTGATGATCACCGGCTGGCGGCCCATGGTGACGGTCATGTAGTCACCGGGTTCCGCGACCTGACTCTCGTGGGCCAGGAACAGCCAGTTGCCTTCGAAGATGTGCTTCATCTCCAGTTCAAAGAAGGCGGGGTCGGTGAACATGCTGCGGTGGCAGCGGAAGATGCCCTGGGCGGGGTCGTCCTGGACGGCGCCGCGCACGCGGGCTTCGAGCTGATCAAGCTGTGTGGTCATGATCTCTCTCCTCAAATACTTAGGCATAACCTGGGTGTTAGGCGCTAACGCATCGGACGGTGGACGTCAGCCAGTCGTTAGCGTGAGGCTATGGGGCTTTAAACCTTGGCGGTACCGGCGAGCTGGCTGGCGAGATCCTGCTCATCTTCTTTGGCCCGTGGGCGGGCGTGACGAACCTGCAGCTCGGCAGCGTCGGTATTGGCCAGTTCCACATCGAACACGACGTGGGAGAACGGGCCGTCCAGGTCGCGCTTGGCGATCTCGGCCGGATCCTCGATCCGCTCGGCGGGCACCACCAGCTCTTCCCGGGTGGCAAAGGCGAAGTCGTCAAAGGTGTAGGGGTCGCCCGCCAGGTTGATCTGGGTGGTCAAATGCTGGTGGCCCGGGGCGGAGACGAAGTAGTGGATATGCGCCGGGCGTTCGCCGTGGCGGCCCAGGGACTTGAGCACCACATCGGTCGGTGCGCCTTCGGGCACGCCGTAGCCGGAGGGGATAATACTGCGCGCGGTGTAGCGGCCGTCGCTGTCGGTATAGATCGTGCGGCGCAGGTTGTACTCGGATTGCGAGGGGTCGAAGAAGGAGTAGCCACCCTGGGAGTTGGCGTGCCAGATCTCGACCTTGGCACCGGCAATCGGGGTGCCGTTCACGTCGCGCACCTGGCCGGTCAGCCACATGGTCTCGCCCTCGGTCGCGTCGTCGTCCAGGCGGGCAAAACCTTCCGCCTCGGGGGCACCGGCCACGTACAGCGGGCCTTCGATGGTGCGCGGGGTGCCGCCGGTACGCTTGGCTTCGGCGTCGATGGCGTCCTGGCGCAGGTCGAGGAAATGGTCAAAGCCCAGCCCGGGCGAGAGCAAGCCGAACTGGGTCTGGCTGCCCAGGGCATTGAGCAGGTTGACCGCCGCCCAATACTCCTCCTCGGTGACGTCGAAGTCATCGATCAGCTTGAATAGGTCGCCGACTAGGCGGTGCACGATCTGCTTGGCGCGGTCGTTACCGCCTGACTGGTCAAAGCCGGCGACGGTTTTGATGAAGTCTTGAAC
>NZ_JBQXYA010000018.1:0-1546 GCF_052645115.1 Vreelandella sp. V005
TAAACTGAAGAGTTTGATCATGGCTCAGATTGAACGCTGGCGGCAGGCCTAACACATGCAAGTCGAGCGGTAGCAGGTCCTTCGGGATGCTGACGAGCGGCGGACGGGTGAGTAATGCATAGGAATCTGCCCGATAGTGGGGGATAACCTGGGGAAACCCAGGCTAATACCGCATACGTCCTACGGGAGAAAGGGGGCTTTGGCTCCCGCTATTGGATGAGCCTATGTCGGATTAGCTAGTTGGTAGGGTAAAGGCCTACCAAGGCAACGATCCGTAGCTGGTCTGAGAGGATGATCAGCCACATCGGGACTGAGACACGGCCCGAACTCCTACGGGAGGCAGCAGTGGGGAATATTGGACAATGGGGGCAACCCTGATCCAGCCATGCCGCGTGTGTGAAGAAGGCCCTCGGGTTGTAAAGCACTTTCAGCGAGGAAGAACGCCTGTCGGTTAATACCCGGTAGGAAAGACATCACTCGCAGAAGAAGCACCGGCTAACTCCGTGCCAGCAGCCGCGGTAATACGGAGGGTGCAAGCGTTAATCGGAATTACTGGGCGTAAAGCGCGCGTAGGTGGCTTGATAAGCCGGTTGTGAAAGCCCCGGGCTCAACCTGGGAACGGCATCCGGAACTGTCAGGCTAGAGTGCAGGAGAGGAAGGTAGAATTCCCGGTGTAGCGGTGAAATGCGTAGAGATCGGGAGGAATACCAGTGGCGAAGGCGGCCTTCTGGACTGACACTGACACTGAGGTGCGAAAGCGTGGGTAGCAAACAGGATTAGATACCCTGGTAGTCCACGCCGTAAACGATGTCGACCAGCCGTTGGGTGCCTAGCGCACTTTGTGGCGAAGTTAACGCGATAAGTCGACCGCCTGGGGAGTACGGCCGCAAGGTTAAAACTCAAATGAATTGACGGGGGCCCGCACAAGCGGTGGAGCATGTGGTTTAATTCGATGCAACGCGAAGAACCTTACCTACCCTTGACATCCTGCGAACCCGGAAGAGATTCCGGGGTGCCTTCGGGAACGCAGAGACAGGTGCTGCATGGCTGTCGTCAGCTCGTGTTGTGAAATGTTGGGTTAAGTCCCGTAACGAGCGCAACCCTTGTCCTTATTTGCCAGCACGTAATGGTGGGAACTCTAAGGAGACTGCCGGTGACAAACCGGAGGAAGGTGGGGACGACGTCAAGTCATCATGGCCCTTACGGGTAGGGCTACACACGTGCTACAATGGCCGGTACAAAGGGCGGCGAGCTCGCGAGAGTCAGCGAATCCCTTAAAGCCGGTCTCAGTCCGGATCGGAGTCTGCAACTCGACTCCGTGAAGTCGGAATCGCTAGTAATCGTGAATCAGAATGTCACGGTGAATACGTTCCCGGGCCTTGTACACACCGCCCGTCACACCATGGGAGTGGACTGCACCAGAAGTGGTTAGCCTAACGCAAGAGGGCGATCACCACGGTGTGGTTCATGACTGGGGTGAAGTCGTAACAAGGTAGCCGTAGGGGAACCTGCGGCTGGATCACCTCCTTAAACGATGCGTCACAGT
>NZ_JBQXYA010000019.1:0-1204 GCF_052645115.1 Vreelandella sp. V005
CGACGTCTCCCCCTGATTGAGTAGCGCTACACTTTAGAGTCCGATCCTATGGGTAAGGAGATTGGACATGAAGAAGCGTTTCAGCGAAGAACAGATCATTGGTTTCCTGGGCGAAGCCGAAGCGGGACTGCCCATCAAGGAGCTATGCCGTCGGCACGGCTTCTCAGAAGCCAGTTACTATCTATGGCGCAGCAAGTTTGGCGGCATGAG
Source organism: Vreelandella sp. V005 (assembly GCF_052645115.1). Taxonomy (NCBI): domain Bacteria; kingdom Pseudomonadati; phylum Pseudomonadota; class Gammaproteobacteria; order Oceanospirillales; family Halomonadaceae; genus Vreelandella; species Vreelandella sp. V005. Next base: position 211 of record NZ_JBQXYA010000019.1, read on the forward strand.
CGTGCCCGATGCCAAGCGACTCAAAGAACTCGAAGCCGAAAATGGACGCTTGAAAAAGCTGCTCGCGGAGTCGCTACTGGAAATGGAGGCCACTCGCGAGGCGCTGAGAAAAAAGTGGTGAGTGCCCCTGCACGCCGAGATGTGGTGCGCTTTATGGTGTCACGTGGCCTGAGTGAGCGCCGAGCGCTCCGTGTCATCCGTATGAGTGCCAGTGCATTGCGCTACCAATCGGCCCCTGACCGCAATGAGGCATTGCGTGAACGCATTGTTGCCTTGGCACATCGGCATCGTCGCTACGGCGCTGGCATGATCTACCTGAAGCTGCGTCAAGCCGGGGAACAGGTCAATCATAAGCGCGTCGAGCGCCTCTATACGGCGGCTCGGTTGCAGGTAAAACGACGAAAGCGCAAGAAGGTTCCCACATCTGAGCGTAAGCCACTGGGTCGCCCTTGCGCCGCCAATCAGGTCTGGTCAATGGATTTTGTGTTTGACCGTACCGCAGAAGGTCGCGTGATAAAGAACCTCACCGTCGTCGACGACGCTACCCATGAAGCCGTGGCGATCGTGCCTGAACGGGCCATTGGCGGTCTGTCGTTAACACGGATTCTAGATCAACTGGCTTTACAACGTGGCCTACCTAGCGCCATTCGTACGGATAATGGAAAGGAATTTTGTGGGCGCGCCATGCTGTTGTGGGCGCATCTACGCGGTGTTGCCCTGTTTTTAATCGAACCTGGAAAACCCAATCAAAACGCCTACATCGAATCGTTCAATGGCCGCTTTCGAGATGAATGTCTGAATGAGCATTGGTTCACCAGTCTTCATCACGCCAAGGTTGTCATCGAAGCATGGCGGCGGGAGTACAACGAAGAAAGACCGAAGAAAAGTCTTGGTGGGCTGACACCTTCAGCCTATGCCGAGCAACTGGTGATAAAACACGATAAAGTTACTTCTGACTCTAAACCTAGCTGCTACTGAAGATGGGGTGACGTCG
>NZ_JBQXYA010000020.1:0-907 GCF_052645115.1 Vreelandella sp. V005
ACCTTGGAGTCTTTCATGCCCGCCAGGTGCTGAATCGCCCCGCTGATGCCTACCGCAATGTACAGGTCGGGCGCGACGATCTTACCGGTCTGACCGACCTGCATGTCGTTAGGCACAAAGCCTGCGTCGACCGCCGCGCGGGAGGCTCCGATGGCGGCGCCGAGCTTGTCGGCAATGCCGTCCAGCAGTTTGAAGTTCTCACCGTTGCCCATGCCGCGGCCGCCGGAGATCACCACCTTGGCACCGCCGAGTTCTGGACGGTCGCTCTGCGCCAGCGCTTGCTTCACAAAGCTGGACTGAGTGTTTTCCACCACGGTATCGACGGCTTCGATCGTTGCACTGCCGTTACTGCCCACCGCATCGAAGCCGGTGGTACGCACGGTGATGACTTTCAGCGGGTCATCGCTTTTCACCGTGGCGATGGCGTTACCGGCGTAGATGGGGCGCAGGAAGGTATCGGCACTTTCCACACCCAACACATCCGACAGCTGGCTAACGTCTTTTAGCGCGGCAAGACGCGGCAGGATGTTTTTGCCGGTGGTGGAGGCACTGGCCAGCACGTGGCTGTAGTCATCGGCCAGCGCGACCAGCAGCGCGCCCAGCAGCGCGCCCATGGGCTCGGCAAGCTGGTGGGCGTACACGGCGTTATCGGCAATACGTACTTTGTTGACGCCGTCGAGTTTTGCAGCGGCGTCTGCCGCTGCCTGGACGCCTTCGCCAGCGACCAGAATATCAATCTCACCACCGATGGCCTGAGCGGCCGCGACTACGTGGGCGGTGGCGCCCGCCAGTTGGCCTTCATGCAGGTCGGCAAGTACCAGAATGCTCATGAGATCCGCTCCTATTAAAGCACCTTGGCTTCGTTTTTCAGTTTGTCGATTAGCTCGTCTACCGAGGCCACTTTGAT
>NZ_JBQXYA010000021.1:0-868 GCF_052645115.1 Vreelandella sp. V005
CCTCTGGCTGCCTAGGCATCCACCGTGTGCGCTTCATTGCTTGACCCTATAACCCGAAGGAGTCTGGAGTTCGCAATGATAACGTTTCATTTTGCCGGATACGCTTGAGACGTATCACAATTTAAGATCACTTCCTAAGAAGTGTTCTTGTCAGCATGATATACATTGTTAAAGAGCAGCTGTTCAATGAACAGTGATAAGGCGGCGTGCGATAACGAAAACAACAGCGACAACACAGCGACTTATCAATGGTCACGAAACATTCACAAACGGTATTTAGGGTTAATCAGGGTAGTCACATAATGGTGGAGCCAAGCGGGATCGAACCGCTGACCTCCTGCGTGCAAGGCAGGCGCTCTCCCAGCTGAGCTATGGCCCCATTAATACATAACTTTTCCGGGAAATTTTATTCAGAACAAGGCATTTTATGGCGACGCATAGCCTGCTATGCGAGTCATAAAATAACGCAGTGCTGGATAAAATATAATTTGTGTGAGACTAGGCGCTTCAGTGCGACGCATAGCCTGCTATGCGAGTAGTGAAGCAACGACGTATCACGCAAATTTGGTGGGTCTGGGCAGACTTGAACTGCCGACCTCACCCTTATCAGGGGTGCGCTCTAACCAACTGAGCTACAGACCCGGCTATTCAGCCATTACAGATCTTGGGAACCTGTAGCAGCTAAATTAACTACCGTTTGCTCTATTGCTTGATCAGGTAATTCATTGTGGACGCTTACTGACTGTGACGCATCGTTTAAGGAGGTGATCCAGCCGCAGGTTCCCCTACGGCTACCTTGTTACGACTTCACCCCAGTCATGAACCACACCGTGGTGATCGCCCTCTTGCGTTAGGCTAACCACTTCTG
>NZ_JBQXYA010000022.1:0-475 GCF_052645115.1 Vreelandella sp. V005
CCTCTGGCTGCCTAGGCATCCACCGTGTGCGCTTCATTGCTTGACCCTATAACCCGAAGGAGTCTGGAGTTCGCAATGATAACGTTTCATTTTGCCGGATACGCTTGAGACGTATCACAATTTAAGACCACTTCCTAAGAAGTGTTCTTGTCAGCATGATATACATTGTTAAAGAGCGACTGCTAGAAGCAGTGATAAGTGTTCTTTCGACTTAAAAAAGAAAAAAACCTTTAAACGTCCTTAAGACCTTTAAACGCTATTTTTTCTTTTTAACGTAAAAAAAACAGAGCACTTATCACTGCGTAGTAACAGCATTCTGATCAGGTAATTCATTGTGGACGCTTACTAACTGTGACGCATCGTTTAAGGAGGTGATCCAGCCGCAGGTTCCCCTACGGCTACCTTGTTACGACTTCACCCCAGTCATGAACCACACCGTGGTGATCGCCCTCTTGCGTTAGGCTAACCACTTCTG
>NZ_JBQXYA010000023.1:0-472 GCF_052645115.1 Vreelandella sp. V005
CAAAGGCGTAGTAGCCGTCACCGTTGGTGCCGGGGGTGAAGTCCACCCCGCCGTTGGCCACGGTGAGCGTGCCGTCTTCTTCGTCACTGGCGGTGAAGGTGGCCACGGTTTGGCCGACCACGGCGTCGTTTTCATTGAACTCGGCGACGGCCGTCACGTCGATGGTCGGGCCGTCGTTCTGGGCGGCGTACGTCGGGGTGTCGCTGTCGGTGGCAGTCAGGCCGCCGCTGTCGGTGGCGGTGAGGCTGACCGGGGGCAGCGTGGTGCCGGCATTGATGGCGTCGACACCGGCCTGGGTCAGGGTCACGTTCTCGCCGTCAAAGGCGTAGTAGCCGTCACCGTTGGTGCCGGGGGTGAAGTCCACCCCGCCGTTGGCCACGGTGAGCGTGCCGTCTTCTTCGTCACTGGCGGTGAAGGTGGCCACGGTTTGGCCGACCACGGCGTCATTTTCGTTAAAGGTGTCCACCGCGGT
>NZ_JBQXYA010000024.1:0-416 GCF_052645115.1 Vreelandella sp. V005
CCTTTGACGGCGAGAACGTGACCCTGACCCAGGCCGGTGTCGACGCCATTAACGCCGGCACCACGCTGCCCCCGGTCAGCCTCACCGCCACTGACAGCGGCACGCCTGCGCTCACGGCCACTGACAGCGACACCCCGACGTACAACGCCCAGAACGATGGCCCGACGATCGACGTCACCGCGGTGGATACCTTTAACGAAAATGACGCCGTGGTCGGCCAAACCGTCGCCACCTTCACCGCCAGTGACGAAGAAGACGGTGTGCTCACCGCCGGTGCAGGCCAAGTCACCTTCACCCCTGGCACCAACGGTGACGGCTACTACGCCTTTGACGGCGAGAACGTGACCCTGACCCAGGCCGGTGTCGACGCCATCAACGCCGGCACCACGCTGCCCCCGGTCAGCCTCACCGCCACT
>NZ_JBQXYA010000025.1:0-369 GCF_052645115.1 Vreelandella sp. V005
CGGTCGCCAAGCTGCTGGCCAAAGTCGTGGACGAAGAGCAGCCCGGCCTGGTCATTCTGGGCAAGCAGGCCATCGACACCGACAATAACCAGACCGGCCAGATGCTCGCCGCGCTGACCAATTTGCCCCAGGGCACGTTCGCCTCGGAAGTGGAAATTAGCGGTGACGGAAGTGATAAAAAGGTCAACGTCACGCGTGAAATCGACGGCGGCCTGCAAACCGTGGCACTCACGCTGCCCGCGATCGTCACCACCGACCTGCGCCTCAACGAGCCGCGCTACGCCAAGCTGCCGGACATCATGAAGGCCAAGAAAAAGCCGCTGGATGTCAAAACCCCCGCCGACTACGGCGTCGACGTGGCCTCCAAGG
>NZ_JBQXYA010000026.1:0-305 GCF_052645115.1 Vreelandella sp. V005
TGGCCATGAACCCCTTCTGCGAAATTGCCGTGGAAGAGGCCGTGCGCCTGAAAGAGAAGGGTGTGGCGACCGAAGTGGTGGCTGTGACCGTGGGTCCCAAGGCCGCCCAAGAGCAGTTGCGCACCGCGCTGGCGCTGGGCGCGGATCGCGCTATCCACATTGAAACCGATGAGCGCGCCGAATCGCTGGCGGTCGCCAAGCTGCTGGCCAAAGTCGTGGACGAAGAGCAGCCCGGCCTGGTCATTCTGGGCAAGCAGGCCATCGACACCGACAATAACCAGACCGGCCAGATGCTCGCCGCGCTG
>NZ_JBQXYA010000027.1:0-282 GCF_052645115.1 Vreelandella sp. V005
TGCGCCTCAACGAGCCGCGCTACGCCAAGCTGCCGGACATCATGAAGGCCAAGAAAAAGCCGCTGGATGTCAAAACCCCCGCCGACTACGGCGTCGACGTGGCCTCCAAGGTCACGCTGCTCAAGGTGGAATCCCCCGCTGAGCGCAAAGGCGGCATCAAAGTGGCCTCGGTAGACGAGCTAATCGACAAACTGAAAAACGAAGCCAAGGTGCTTTAATAGGAGCGGATCTCATGAGCATTCTGGTACTTGCCGACCTGCATGAAGGCCAACTGGCGGGCGC
>NZ_JBQXYA010000028.1:0-261 GCF_052645115.1 Vreelandella sp. V005
GCCTTGATATTTAGTGATTTGTCACTAACATCAGCAAGCGCCCACATGAATTACCTGATCAAATTGTTAAAGAGCTGTTTCGCTGTGATAGCTAACTAATTAAGCTACTTGACTGGCCGTTGACTTGGCTTGCTTCAGCGAGGAAGGCGTATTCTACGCATTTCCTGGCGGTTGTCAAGGGCGTTGTTTTCGATGCAAACCTGACCACATCCAAAACCGCTAACTGCCTGACAAACCGAAGGTTTTCACCTTCACTTACCG
>NZ_JBQXYA010000029.1:0-255 GCF_052645115.1 Vreelandella sp. V005
GGGCACGCCCGACGACCTCGAAGAGTTCCGCGCCTGCCAGGAAGGTTACAACGGCGCGCTGGCCGAGTGGAACGACCTCTCCCGTGGGGCCCAGCAATGGATCGAAGGCGCCGATGAAGACGCTCAGACGATCGACATGAAACCCCTGCTCAGCGGTGCCTCGCCGGAAGACGAAGGGCTCTATGTGCTGCACCACAAGCACTGGGTCGACGAAATGCTGCGCGCCATCGACAAAGAGCGCGGCCAGTTTATCGC